>JBGATF010000003.1:0-506741 GCA_044229355.1 Limisphaerales bacterium | reverse complement strand
GTGTTTGTCGCGGAGACCGTTTCCTGCGCGGTCGGCCAGAAGATGCGTTTCGCATCCCCAGCGTAACTACTCAGCTTGTGAATAAGTACAAGGCAAATTTTGCCTAGCAAACTGGAATTTCCGAAAGGCATTAGGGCTAGGTCCCTTCCCGGGCTGCCCGGCCTTTCTGGCCGTGATAGGTCGAAACAAAGTAAATCATGACCAGGGCGACGATGGTGGCCAGCCCGGCCCAAAACCAGGTCCAACGCACGCCGCCGGGGCCTTCCCAAAGCAGGTACCACCAGCCGGCCAGAAGATAACCGGCGAGGTTTCCCAGGCCGGACGTCATCAGGTACATCAGCGCCTGGGCCCGGGCTCGCCAGGCGCCGTCGACGCGCTCGTTGAGGTAGATGGGCGCGGTCACAAAAAAGAGCGTGAAGGCCAGGCCGTGCATCGAGATGCCGGCGATGGTCCAGCCAGACGTGCCGACCATGAAGCAGGCATAGCGCAGCAGGGCGAAGCTCAGCCCGCCAAAGAAAATCCATTTCAGACGCCAGTTGGAGAGGAGCCAGGCCAGGGCGTATTGGGCCAGGACCTCCGTGATTTGCCCGAGCGACATCCAGGCGGTGGTATGCCGAAAGCCGAGCTCCTTCAGGTACGGCGGGGTGTATGGATAAAAAGCCGCCATGGGAAGGGCGGTCAGCGCGGCCGTCACAAACACCACCCGATGATCCCGGTTGCGCAGCAGAGACAAGGCGTCGAGCCCCAGCCGTTCGCGCGCGGTCAACGGAGCGTTGGAGCGGACCGGTTGGACGCTGGGCAGGAAGAGCGTAAACGTTGCCAGGACAATCCAGACGAGGCTGCTCCCGTACCCGGCGACGACCGATTCGTCGGCGTGCAGGGCGCTGACGATCAGGCAGCCGACGAGCCAGCCGACGGTGGCAGCCACGCGCACCGGGCCGAATTGCCGGCGGGCGTCGGCCAGCCGGCCGAGCACGATCGTGTTGGAAAGGCTCCACGTTGGGGCGGTGATGAAGGCGTGGATCTGGACCAGCGCGAGGACCAGCCAGGCATTCCAGCGAAGTTGAATGCCAATCGTCGCCAGGGCGACGGCGCCAGAAGCCAGAAAGGAAAGTGCCCGCAAAACCTGGACCGGCGCCCAGCGTCGATCGGCCAGGCTGCCGAAGAAGAGCGGCGAGACGATCGCGGCGGCGGCGTTGGTGGCGAAGGCATAGGGGCGGATTTGGTGCAGCCCGTAGGCGTCGAGAACCGTGGCCAGCGGCACAAACCACATGGCCATGGCCGTGCCATGAATGAAAAACATGGCTTGCAGCTCGCGATACTCCAGCCAACGCCCGGTTCGTTGCACGGGGAAGATGGAGCCATCCCCCCCGCCAAACTACAAGCCCGCCCCCGGCCACGGCCGGACCACGGGCTTTGAGCCCCCAGCAGCCGGGGCGTCGACGACACCCGAAGGTTCGGACCCGCGTGGTCGAGTCCGCCCGTGGCGCATCGTGCGATGGCGGGATGCGCGCTCCGATTCAACAGCTTTGAGACGCACCTGCCGCCTCCGCCCCGTCATCCTGGGCTGAAGCAACCACCCCACCCTGCCGTCTGAACCTTCACCAATTTTGTCCGCTGCCACCTGGATCATGACAACTCGCCGGCAACAATTCGCCTCGCTGGCCTTCAGCTTTCTCCTCCCGCTCGCCGCGGGCGGAGGTTCGCTGTCCAACGCGCCAGTGGCTGGCTCGTCGTCGCCGTCGGGCGCGAAGGACAAGTTCGATCTCAACGAGCGCAAGCAACACCAGCCATGGCTCTGGCGCACGCCGGAGGCGGCACCCGCTCCGGCCGTTCGCCAAACCCGCTGGCCTTCCGGAGTCGAAGATCGGTTCATCCTCCACCAGCTGGAGTCGGCCGGCCTGGCGCCCGCGGCCGACGCCTCCGATCGAGCGTGGCTGCGCCGGGTGCACTTTGTCATCACCGGCCTGCCTCCGAGTCGCGCGGAGCTCGCGGACTTCCTCTCGGACCGTGCGCCCGGGGCGCGGGAGCGCGTGGTCGACCGGCTGCTCGCCTCGCCGCATTACGGCGAGCGCTGGGCGCGCCATTGGATGGATCTGGTTCGCTACGCCGAAACCCGCGGGCACGAAGGAGACTATGGTATCGCCAACGCCTGGCACTACCGCGACTACCTGATCCGCGCCTTTAATGCCGACGTGCCGTACGATCGGTTTCTGACCGAGCACCTGGCCGGTGACCTGATGCCAAACCCGCGGCTGCGCGACGACGGTCACGGCCACGCGATTAATGAGTCGGTGCTCGGAACCGGCTGGGCCTTTCTCGGCGAGGAAAATCACTCCCCGGTCGACATCCGCCAGGACGAATGTGACCGCATCGACAACAAGGTCGATGTGTTCAGCAAGACGTTTCTTGGGCTGACGGTCTCCTGCGCCCGCTGTCACGATCACAAATTCGATCCCATCAGCACCCAGGATTATTACGCACTGACCGGCTTCATGCTGGGCTCAAGCTTTCGCCAGGTCCGCTTCGAAGCGATGGAGAACAACCGCCGTCTTGGCGACGAACTCGCCACTCTCCGCACGCGCGAATTGCCGCGGATGGCTCGGGCCCTGGCCGCCGCGCGACAGTCTGAACTCCAACACCTGGCGGTTCGGTTGGCCGACGCCCAAAAGCGCTGGGCCGACTCCAGCTTCGCTTCGACCAATGCCGTCGTGGGCGCCTGGACGGATCACCTGCGTCGAGCTGCCACAAACGAGTCACATCCCCTCCATCGCTACGCGCAGTGGGCCGTGGGCACATCGGCCGGGACAAAGCCCAAAGGCGCGGCCCAATCTGCTGCCCGCCCGGACGCGACCGTGCGTATCCTCGCCGACTTCACGCAGGCTTCTTACCAGCCTTGGAAGGTGGATGGCGAAGCTTTTGGTCGCGGACCAGTGCCACTCGGAGAGCTGGTTGAGTCTGCCCTCATGAACGCTGACGCCACGAGGCCTCGGGCTGACGCGTGGTCGCTGACGTTGCGGGTGATGACCTATGGCGCCGCCCGCAGGGACCTGTTTTGGAACCGGCTGAAAACGGCTGCGGACAACGAGAACGACTCGGGGCGGCTCGGGGCGACCGGCCGCGCGGGACAGATGCTTCGCACGCCGACCGTGACGCTGGCCGACGGGCACCTGCACTACCTGATACGAGGACGCGCGCGGGTCTACGCCGCGGTCGACTCCCACCTCATGAACGACGGTCCGCTCCACGGCGCCTTCGCCCAGACCTTCGACACAGGGCACAGTCCGGGCCTGCGCTGGGTGACCCACGATCTCTCGGCCTATCGCGGCCATCGTGCCCATTGTGAATTTGGCCCGGACGGCCCCGGCGAGTTCGAGCTGGTCAGGGTGGTCGAGTCCGCGCAAGCGCCCGACTGGCAGCCGGACCGGGGCGTGGTCGAACCGTCGATGGGCGCGTCGTCGCTTGAGCAATATGCGCAGGAGATCCAGGCGGCGGCGTTGACGGCGAACCAACGGCTGGCGGGGGACGGCGCGCTGACCGGGTGGACGCCGGCCCTCGCGTCGCTGGCCAATTGGATCGTGACCAGCGTCGACCTGTTTGCGGATCCAGCGCCCGACGCCGCCCAAGTCGCCGCGGACTATGCGGCCGCGCGCAGCAACCTGGCCAGCCGCGTGCAATGGGAGTCCCATACGGCCATCGCGTGGTTTGATGGCACGGGCGTGGACGAAAACATTCTCGTCCGGGGCAAGCCGTTCAAGCCGTCGGCCCTCGCGCCGCGCAGCTTGCCCATGGCGTTCCCGGCGGCCCGCCCGATCGCCGCGACCGAGTCCAGCGGACGGGCCGAGCTGGCCCGCCAGCTCGTCGACCCGGACAACCCGCTGGTCGCCCGGGTCCTCGTCAACCGCGTGTGGCACCACGTGTTCGGGCGCGGGATCATCCCCACGGTCGATAACTTCGGCGCCCTCGGCGAACGCCCGAGCCACCCGGAGCTGCTCGACTATCTCGCGGCCCGCTTTGTCCGGGAGGATGCCTGGTCGATCAAACGACTGCTCCGACGGCTCGTGTTGACCCGCACGTTCGGGCAGGCCAGCCGCCTCGCCGACGCCGCCACCGAGGAGCGCGATCCGGCCAATGCCTTGCTGCACCGGATGCCCATCCGGCGGCTCGAGGGCGAGGTCATCCGGGACGCGCTCCTGGCCGTCTCGGGCCGCCTTGACCCGGCCATCGGTGGCCCGCCGATCACGATTTACCTCACGGAGTTCCAAGTGGGGCGCGGCCGGCCTGATAAAAGCGGCCCGTTGGATGGCGACGGGCGGCGTTCAATCTATACGGCCCTGCGCCGGAATTTCCTGCCGAGCCTGCCACAGACCTTCGATGCGCCCACGCCGTTCAGCACGGTCGGACGCCGTAACGTCACCAATGTGCCCGGGCAGTCGCTCGCGCTGATGAACGATCCGCTGTTTCACCAGCAGGCGCGCGTCTGGGTGGAACGCATGAGGCGCGAGACCGCCGGAGCGGATGACTCCGCCCGCGTCCGCTGGCTGTTCGAGGGTGCGTATGCGCGTCTGCCGGACGACGCCGAGATCGCGGCGTGCCGCGGGACGCTGGCGGAGTTGCGTGAATTGGAAGCAGGCAACGCGGAAGCCGACGTCGCGGCCTGGACGGACCTCGCGCATGCCCTGCTCAATGCCAACGAATTCATTTATGCGCCCTGAGCTGCCTCCCCTCAGCCGGCGCGCGATGTTGCGCCAGGCTGCGAATGGCTTCGGTGCGGTCGCGCTGGCCGCGTTGCTCGGCCCGGGCGCCCCAGCCCTGGCCGAGGGAGTCGCCAGTCCCCAGCGACGCCGGCCGCTGGCGACGAAGCCGCCTCACTTCCGTCCGCGCGCGCGCAACGTGATCTTTCTGTTCATGGAGGGAGCCGTCTCGCAGGTCGACAGCTTCGACTACAAGCCCATGTTGGAGAAATACCATGGGCAGGATCCGCGCAAGGCCATCGGGCAGCTCGAAAAAACGCAGTTCGAAAATATCGGAACCGTACTGAAGTCCCCGTGGGCCTTCCGGCAACGCGGCCAGAGCGGGCTGTGGATCAGCGATCTCTTTCCGCACGTCGCCGGGCGGGCGGACGACTTGTGCGTCGTTCGTTCCCTCACGTCGACATTCCCCGAGCACACCAGCGCGAATTACTTCCTGCACAGCGGGACGGGTCTCCAGGGGCGGCCCAGCCTCGGAGCCTGGGTGGCGTACGGCCTGGGCAGTCCGAATGAGGATTTGCCAGGCTTCGTGGTCCTCAACGGCGGGCAGATTCCCTCCGGAGGGCTCGACACGTTCGGCAGCGGGTTACTCTCCGCCACCTACCAGGGCTCGTTGTTGAATGCCCGCGGCACACCCCTGGCCAACGTGGTGCCCAGCGAAAAGTCCGCCCGGCTCCAGGCCGTCAAGCAGCACCTGGTCGGTCGCCTCAACCAGCACGGACTCGAAGCTTCCGGCGGCGCTGACGCCCTCGAGTCCGCCATCGCAAATTACGAGCTCGCCGCGCGCATGCAGGTCGCCATTCCCGACCTGATGGACCTCGCCGGAGAATCCGAGGCGACGAAGAAGCTCTACGGCCTGGATGCGGCCTACGAGCACACGCGCACCTACGCGCGGCAATGCTTGCTGGCCCGGCGCATGATCGAACGCGGCGTCCGGTTCATCGAGCTCACCATCCCGATGGTCGACGGCTACCAGCGGTGGGACGCCCATGGCGGCCTGGTGAAAAATCACGGCGACAACGCGCGGGCCGTTGACCGGCCGATCGCCGCGCTGATCGAGGATCTCAAGCAACGCGGCCTGTTCGACGAAACGTTGATCGTCTGGGCCGGCGAATTTGGCCGGACGCCATTTGCCCAGGGCAGCGACGGGCGCGATCACAACGAATTCGGCTTCAGCGTCTGGCTGGCCGGCGGCGGGGTCCGCGGCGGCCTGGCCTACGGCGACACCGATGAGTGGGGCTACAAGGCCGCCGTCAACAAGCTCGAGATGCACGACCTGCACGCCACCATCCTGCACCTGCTCGGGCTCGATCACGAACAGCTCACGTTCCGCTTCGGCGGAAGGGACATGCGGCTCACCGACGTGGCCGGGCACGTCGTGCATGAGATCATCAAGTCCTGAATCGCCGCGCGCACCGTCGGGAAATCAAAGGCGAATCCCGCCTGCGCCAGCCGCCCGGAAATCACCCGACGGCTTTTCACGATCAATTCGGTCTCGGTGCGAAGGAAGATCGCGCCCAGCTCCAGCATCCAGCGGGTGGCGGGCAACCCGAACGGCCGCGCGCTGAGCGCGCGCAGCGTGGCCATCAGCTCCCGGTTCGTCACCGGCTCGGGTGCAGCCAGGTTGACCACTCCCGAGATCTCGTCGTGCTCGATCAAAAACTCGACGGCCCGGCAAAAGTCGGTCTCGTGAATCCAGGACACCCACTGCCGTCCTCCGGCCATGGCGCCGCCCAACCCCAGCCGCACCAGGCGACGCAGGGTGGGAAATACACTGTTCTTCCCATGGCCAAGAACCATGGCCGTTCTCAGTGCCACCGTGCGCGTTCGTGTAACGTGCGCGGCGGCAAACTCCCGCTCCCACGCCGTGGCGATCTCGATCGAGAACGCATCCCTCGCGTCGGGGTGCGCCCCGATCTCGCCTGCCTCCGTCCAGGCCGGTCCAAAGGTGTGACGATAAATGGTCGCGGTGCTCGCGTTCATCCAAACCGCCGGAGGCCGGACACACGACGCCACGGCCTCGCCCAGCACGCGCGTGGGCAGGATCCGCGAGTCGATCAATCGACGTCGGTTGCGGGCGTGATACCGGCAATTCACCGAGACGCCGCTGAGGTTGACCACGACTTCTGCGCCGTCGAGTTCGGCCGCCCAAGGACCGAGCGACCGCCCATCCCATTGGACCCAGCGCAGGCCGCTGGGTGAGTTCGTGGCGTTGGACGCCCGCGACAGGATGACGACTTCCCAACCGCGACGTTGCAGGTGGTTGGCCAGGACTTGGCCGAGAAAGCCGCTGCCGCCAGCCAGAACAATCCGGCGATGGCGAGGGCTGAGAGGTGGAGATTTCATGGCAGATCCAAAAATGGGCGCGTGCGCTTGCGCGGCCGGGCAGGGGCGCGGAGCCGCATCTCGCACGAACCGCCGAGACAATAACGGCGCGCTGCCACCCAGTCGTAGAGTCTCCGCAACACGGCGCGCGCTCCGGGAATCTGAGCGCCCCAAGCGAATGGACGGGCCCACCACCAGCTCCGGGCCATCTCGATGTACGCATCCGCGCCGACGTAGCGCCGGCCGTCGGCTGTCAGCAGATGCATCCGCTGGCGGAGCGCCTCCGGGGTCACGCTGAGACGTTCTGCAGTGCCCGGCGTTTGCAATGGCACCGGCAGGTAGCCATGCCTTCGGAGAGCCGGTCCCCAACGCCCAATCAATGCCCGGCAAAATCCGCAGTCGCCGTCGAAAAAGATCCAACCCGCCGGCCTGGTCGTGTCAACCACGGCTCCAGCGAGCAGGACGGGTAGGGCAGGCTTCATCGCGGTCCCTCGGGGTTAATCGCTGCCGAGCCCCAGCATCTTCCGAGCTTTGTTGCCGAGCTTGACGAAGCGGGTCAAAGCGCTGGTTGGCCAGAGGCGCAGCTGCGCGTACCAGGCGGTGGTGGTTTCGAAAAATCCGGCCAGGTCGCGCAGGCGTTCCTCGGTGTAAGGATCTTTGGCGTCGGCCCGTTCCGCGTCGGCGATGCACTGCCGGAGCATGGCGAGCGTGGGATCAATCTCGCGCCGCTTGCGCTCGTCGAGCACCACGCGGAACATGTCCCACACGTCCTTCATCGACTCAAAGTGATCGCGCTTGTCGCCGAGGACATGGACGCGCCGGACGATGCCCCAGCCCTGCAGTTCGCGCAGGCTGTTGCTCACGTTCGAGCGCGCCACGACCAGGGTTTCCTGGATCTGTTCAGCGTGGAGCGGGCGCGGGGAGAGAAAGAGCAGGGCGTGCACCTGGGCGACCGTCCGGTTGATGCCCCAGCGCGTCCCCATCTCGCCCCAGTGCAGGATGAACTTCTGCTGAACCGCGCTGAGTTCGGCGTTATTATCAGTCATTTCTGTTACGACAGAAATTACCGTAATATTGGATTTTGGCAAGGCTGGAAATGAGCCGGAGGCGGCGGGGTGCCATGCACGCCCCGGCTGGAGCGCGGGCTGGCAGCCCGCAGCGGCCCGGGCCGGCGATGACGCCCAACGGTTCGGGCCCGCGTGGTCGAGTCCACCCGTTGCGGATCCCGCGATGCCGGGATCCGCGCTCCGCTCCAGCCCCTCCGAGATGCGCCGACTCCGTGCGCTTCATTTGCCGTGGCGGGCGGGTCCCGGTATAAGCGGGGCGTGCCGACTGCGACTGAACCCACGCCGATCACGGAATTTCGGTGGCTGCCCAGCGGGCAGGCCGCATTTCCGGAGATGCTCGCGGCCATCGAAGGCGCCCGCATCTCGGTGCGCCTTGAGATGTACATCTTTTCCGGCGCGGAGATTGGGGAGCGCTTCCGCGCGGCGCTGGTCCGGGCCGCGCAGCGAGGCGCCCAGGTCCGGGTCATGGTCGACGCCTTTGGATCGATCGGGCTGGCGGCCTCATTTTGGAAGCCGCTGACGGATGCGGGCGGAGAATTTCAGTGGTTCAACCCGCTCAAGCTGGGCCGGATGTCGTATCGGAATCACCGCAAGCTGCTGGTCTGCGACGACGCCATCGCGGTGTTCGGCGGGTTGAACATCGCGCCGGAATATGATGGCGACGGGGTGCACTCGGGCTGGCGCGATTTGGCGATGCGGGTGGAAGGCGCGTTGGCGGCGGAGCTGGGTGAGGCGTTCGACGGATCGTGGGAGCTGGCCCGGACTGAACATCGGGCGCTGCTGAGATTTCGCCGAACCCGCGCGCGCTCGAGCTCGACTGCGGCCACATGGCGGGTCCTGCTGGGCGGGCCCGGCATTGGCTTCAATTACATGAAGCGCAGCCTGGCGGAGGATCTGGCAGACGCCCGGCGCGTGGAGATCTTGTGCGCCTACTTTCTTCCGACCTGGCGATTGCGACGCGAGTTGATCCGCGTGGCGAAGCGGGGCGGGTCGGTGGACCTGATTCTCGCCGGCAAATCCGACGTGCGCATGTCGCAGCTGGCCACCCGCCGCCTGTACCGGCTGCTCCTCCGCAACGATGTTCGCGTCAGTGAATACGAGCCGCAGATCCTGCATGCGAAGCTCTTCATCATCGACGACGTGGTCTACGTCGGCTCCTCGAACCTGGACACGCGCAGCCTCAACATCAATTACGAACTGCTCGTGCGCATTGCCGAGCCCAGGGTGGTGGCCGACGCCCGGGCTATTTTCAAGGACGCCCAGAAACACTCCCGGCGCATCGACCGAAAGACGTGGCCGACGTCGCGATCGCTCTGGACCAAATTGCTTGAGGATTTCGCCTACTTCTTCCTCGCGCGCGTGGATCCCTACCTGGCCGGATTGCGCCCCCGGCGATGAGAGACTCACGCCGGGCTTTTCAAGGGCGCGCGTCCACGTCAGGCTGGACGGATGCAACACTCCCCGCTTCCGTCACCGATTGAGGAGCGTCGAACCGGCCTGGGCCGCGCCGATCGCTGGTCGTTGTTCGCAGCCGCGTTGCTCCTGTGCGCACCGACTTCGCTCCGCGCCGAATGGCCTGCCTGGAGGGGACCATCAGCCCGCGGCAGCGTGGACACCGGGTCCTTCCCCGAACGGTGGCAGTCCAACTCCCTTGCGTGGAAAGTCGAACTCCCGGGCAAGGGCGGCTCCACGCCGGTGGTTTGGAACGATCGGATTTTTGTCACCGTCCCGGCCGACGGACAGGATTCGGTCATGGCGTTTGATCTGTCCGGACGGCGGATCTGGCACACGAAACTCGGCGCGGCCAGCCAGGCCAAGCATCGCACGCTGGGTTCCAGCTGCAACGCATCGCCAGTCACCGACGGCAAAAGCCTGTTCGCCTATTTCCGAAGCGGGCACCTCGTGGCGCTGAACTTGGACGGCGCGGTCCGCTGGACGGTCGACGTCGCGGAACGTTTCGGGCCGGAGAACTTGTTTTGGGACCAGGGCAGCTCGCCGGCCTTGACGGAGAATTTGGTCCTTCTGCCGCGGCTGCACGGCGGTGACTCCTGGGTGGCGGGTTTTGCCAAAGACACGGGCGAACTGCGCTGGAGGCAGGCCCGGAATTTTTCGGCGCCTAGCGAAAATGACAACGCTTATTCGACCCCGGTGTTTTTCCCGCACCGCGGCGGGTCCGCTTTCCTTCTCTGGGCGGCGGATCGACTGACCGCCCACGCCGCCGCCGATGGACATGTCCTCTGGACGTGCGCGGGGTTCAACCCCAACGGCGTCGCGAATTGGCCGGCCATTGCCTCCCCACTGGTCCTCGATGGCGTGGCCTTTGTCCCGGTCGGGCGCGACGATCGACCCGGGCAGGCGCGCATTCACGCCATCCGGCTGGACGGCGAGGGAGAACGCACGGCCAGCCATCGCCTGTGGCAACGTGACGACGTGGGCGTGTTCGTCACCTCTCCGGCCGCATTCGACGGCTCGCTCTATTTGTTACGACACCGCGGCGAGGTGGTCTGCCTGGATCCGAAGACGGGACGCACCCGTTGGGCGGAGGCGCTACCTCGCGGGACGGCCAGCTATTATGCATCTCCGGTGGTTGCCAACGGACTGCTTTATGCCGCCCGGGAGGACGGAGTCGTCTTCACGGCTCGAGTCCGCGATCGGTTCGAGCTGCTCAGTGAGTGCCCGCTGGGCGAACGAATCGTCGCGTCGCCGGCCCTCGCCAACAGTCGCCTGATCCTGCGGGGAGACACCCATCTCTTCTGCGTCGCATCGAGGTAGCCCATTTGCAACGCCGAGAATCGGCAACCCTGCAGAGCGAAATTCCATGAACCGAACGCTTGCGGCCCCGGTCCCCCGCCGGGTTTTTTTTGCCGCGGTCGCCGCCGGCGGCGTGGCCGCGCTGACGTCACCCCGGCTGCTCGCGGCGGATGCCTTGCCTCGGAGCGCAGCGATTATCGGACACACGGGCCGTGGCGACTACGGCCATGGCCTGGACGAGATTTTCCGGAATCGCCCCGGCATCAAGCTGGTGGCGCTGGCTGACGCGGATGCGGCGGGCCGGGCCCGTGTGGCGGCCAGGCTCGTCCCGGCGCGCACTTATGCCGACTACCACGAAATGCTGGAACAGGAACGGCCCGGCTTGGTTTGCGTCGCGCCGCGCCACGCGGATCAGCATCGAGACATGGTCCTGGCTGCATTGCGAGCCGGCGCCCATGTCTATTGTGAAAAGCCGTTCACGACCACGCCGGCCGAGGCAGACGAGCTGTTGGCGGAGGCGCAACGCCGGTCGTTGCGCATCGCGGTGGCCCACCAGATGCGGCTGGCGCCGGCCATCGAACGATTAAAGAAGGAAGTTGAGACCGGGCGCATTGGACGGCTGGTCGAGCTGCGCGGCTATGGCAAGCAGGATGCCCGGTCCGGTGGGGAGGACATGATGGTTTTGGGCACGCATGTGTTCGATCTGATGCGCCTGTTCGCCGGCGATCCGGCGTGGTGCACGGCGCGGGTGCGGTGGCGCGGGCGCGACATCACCGCCGCCGACGCGCGCCGGGTGAAGGACGAGGTGGGCCCGGTCACCGGCGACGACGTCGTGGCCCAATTCGAGTTCGCGGACGGCGTGGTCGGCCATTTCACGAGCCGGAGCGATCTCCGCGAATCCGTCGGCGCCTGGGGCCTGGAGCTGATCGGCAGCCGCGGTGCGGCCCGCATCAATGCCAACATCCCGCCGCAGGTGTTTCTCCGGCCGCCCGCCGGCTGGCAGAACGAGGGGCGCGTCGACGAATGGAAGCGGGCCGAGTTCGACACCGGCCCGCAGCCCGGCGGCGCCGAGTCGGCGTTTGCCAGCGCCAACGCCCGCGTGGTGGACGATTGGCTGGACGCGATCGCTTCCGGCCGCGAGCCGGCCTGCAGCGGGCGGAATGCGGCGCGTGCGGTCGAGATGGTCATGAGTGTTTACGAGGCGGCGCTCACCGGCCGGCGCGTCGTTTTTCCGCTCGCGCGCCGTGGCCACCCGCTCTCCGCCTAACAACCAATTAAATCGTCGCCACCGGGCTCGCGGCCGGGCCGTTCCTTCAGCCGGTCTCCACATCGGACGCATCCGCGTATCCGGATTCATGATTAGAACCTCTCAAATAAATCAGTTGCCGGGATAATGGGCGTCGTGGCACCGTCTGCGCCCTGTTCGATGAGAAACGACTTGAACAATTTGCTGAAGCGATGGCCGGCGGATGACGCAGGCCAGGCTGGCCACGCCGGGCGGCTGGGCTTTGGCGGCGCGCGCGGGGGATGTTCCGTAAAAGTGGCTTCCTATCCGCGCGCAAATTGGTCCTCGGGACCGGCCCACGGGCTGCAGGTTATTCGCATGACCAGCACGCGCTCCGGGGAGGCAGGCACGGGTTAACGAAAATTAGAACCTCGATTTTCCAAACCCTGCTTGCCGAAAGGAAGCAGGGTTTTTTGTTTTGCCTGCAAAATGAATGCAGGTGCGACCAAAGGTGAATGACGATGGTGAACCAGTGAATAGCAAACGGACGGAACAGAGCCGGGCCTGAGGATGATCCGCATCGATGTCCAGGCCGGCGTGGCGGGCGACAGCGCCCGTCGCGAAATTCCCAGACTTTACAGTTTAAGGGCTTCGGAGGAGGTGTGCCCCAAACACCGAAACAGCCGCCGTGAATCCGCGGGTTGGCGTCGATAAGACGACCAAGAGGTGTTTGCCTTTCCTTTGATCCCGCCGCACGCCGCGCGGCAGCTGCCGTGCGGCGGGATCAAAGGAATCTCACCGCGGATCGCCGCCCAGGGACGGCGCGGTCCGCTTCCATCGAAACAAGCCCCCGGCGCCCTTCCTGACTGCGCCGGGGCAAACAGCGCGTGGTGTGGCAGCAACATGCTCCGCTCGTGCGCTGGACGGCCCGTTCACCCCGGTGAACCGGCCCTCCAGCGCAGGAGATGGCAGCGACGCAGGTGCAAGTCCTGCCGCGCTGGCTAATTTTACGGGCCGCGGGCTCCAGACGGAGTGGCGGGGGAAGTGGCGGACGGAGGAAAGGCCTAGCCTGTTGGATGAACCCGGGACGAATGGTGGAACAAGATTGCCGGCGGCCCGCGATTTTGCGAACACTCCGGACGAACGCAAAACTCAACCGCGGAGTTCGCCATGATTATTCCCCCCACCTGGAACCTGCCGGAGAACATTCGAACCCGACTCGGACGGAACACCTACGGACGCCAGCGGGCGATCATGGAAGACGGCCACATCATGCTGGTGCTCCATAAACCGCCCGGTCCTGATGACAACGAGCGCGAGGGCGTTCTGTATTGGCGAAATC
Source organism: Limisphaerales bacterium (assembly GCA_044229355.1). Classification (GTDB taxonomy): domain Bacteria; phylum Verrucomicrobiota; class Verrucomicrobiia; order Limisphaerales; family JADJPG01; genus JBGARF01. Next base: position 493,280 of record JBGATF010000003.1, on the reverse strand, counting down.
CCGCCGGTGAGTGGCAGGCGAACAAAGGCGGTCCCGGCCCGGGCTCGGTCAAGCGCCACGTCCAGCTTTACGAAGAGATTGAGAGCAAGGTGGTGAAGGATTACGACAACGCGGCCAACAGCACGGACCTGTTCAACCTGCTCGAGGTTTTGACTCCGCTCGTGCGCGCGGCGCGATCCATGCACGCGGCGATCCAGGCGGCTCGCGAAGAGGTGGGGAACGACCCGTTTCTCATCGAGTTGCGTGACCTGGCTTACGAGGTGGATCGCAATCTGGAGCTGCTGATCGAGGACGTCCGCAACGCGATCCAATATCGGATGGCGCGCGAGGCGGAGGAACAGGCCCGGCTCAGCCGCGACGCGCTCCGCGCCAGCCATCGGCTGAACATCCTGGCGGCGCTCTTCTTCCCGCTGATGGCGCTGGCCAGCTTGTTCGGCATGAACTTCGCCCACGGGTTCAACGATCACGATCCGAAGATTTTCTGGCTGGTCGCGCTCGTCGCCGTCGCCCTCGGCTTCGCCATCAAGGCCTGGGTCCTCGGCAAGTCGAAGGATAAGGAAAGCGCCGGAGATAGTTAGGCGGTTCGGCGTTCGGCGTTCGGCGTTCGGCGTTCGGCGTTCGGCGTTCGGCGTTCGGCGTTTGAAGTTTGAAGTTTGAAGTTTGAAGTCCGAAGTCCGAAGTCCGAAGTCCGAAGTCCGAAGTCCGAAGTCCGAAGTCCGAAGTCCGAAGTCCGAAGTCCGAAGTTCATACCCGGCGGGCGCAAAGTAATTTCCAATTTCAAGGGGAAGGGTCGGCGAATTGAAAAATAGTTGAGGGGCCTGGCGCGCAGGACGCGTGTCGGGACCCCTGCCTTTCGCGCCTTCCCTTTGTCTCTTTCGATCGGGTTCCCAAGACGAGGCCGCTGATGTTTCTCCCTCTCCTCGGGAGGAGAGGGCTGGGGTGAGGAGCGATTCGCAGACGCGACGAAGCGCCCGGCCTCTGGAGTGCGGTGATTTGTCACCGCATTTTCCGCGGGCGACTCGTCGCCCGCCCGGAGCCTGGACATTTTCGCCATCGCTTTCAGCTCGGGGGGACGAGTCCCCCCGAATGGAAAGCGCCGACAAGTCGGCGCACTCCAAAGATTCACAGCAGGTAGGGCTGGCGCACCGACGGCGTCCCGCAGTGCGGGGCGCCCTACCTTTCGGTTCACGGGAACGCGCGGGTGCTCAGGCCCAGGCCGATGAGGCACATAGTGGCGCCGGCATAGGCGGGCAGGAGATGGACGAAGTCTGTATAGCCGATGATGGGGTGGATCCCGATGGCGCATCCGAACCCCGTGGCGCCGGCCAGGAGAAAAGCCTGCCAAAGGCTGCGACACGGCGTTCCGCGCCAGGCGCAGAAAAACCAGATCAAGCCGCAGGTGCCGACACCACCGCCAAATCCGGCCCGGTCGTGGGCAATGAGCGGAATCAGCCGGGGATTAATCGCCTGCAACTCGGAAGGCGACAGACCCATGTAAGCCAGGTCTTGAGGCACAAACACGGCCGTCATCCCGACCGTCGCGATCACAGAACCGGCGGCGGCCATGCCCGCGCCGGTGGCCAGGAGCAGAGCCCGGCCCAAGCCCGGCCGGCTGCTCCACGATCCGGTCCACCCGGCGCGAAACATCGTGCCGGGGCCACCCACGATTGCCAGTTTGCGGCGTGTTCGGATTAAACCCCAAAGGTAAGGCACCAGCAGAAACAGCGTGGCGGTGCCGTGCCAGGTGTCGAGGTAGCCGTAACCCAGGTAAGCCAGGAAACTGCCGAACCCGGTCAGCCCGCTAACGACGAACAGCCACCATGCCCACGCTTCGCCGTCGCGCAGCGGAAATTCGATCAACCAGAGGTAAAGCAATCCGATCGCGATAAGCGCTCCGCCGAACGACACCCGGTCGTGAAACATGAAGTGGACGATCCGGCACTGATTGATGGCGCAGAGCTGCTCCTTCCTCAGCCCGAGAAACTGTTCGTCGTGCGGCAGAAAGTGGCCCGTGGCCGATTGAAAGATCGCAAAGCCCCCGGACAAGATGAGGCTCAACGCCACCAGCGCCAGCATGGGCCGTCCATCGCCGGCCAACGCACTGAGGAATCCCGTCCGCGGATCGAGGGTTGAAACGGCTCGTGGCACGGCGCCGAGTCTTTCCGTTGAGCCGGCCCCTGACAAGCCGGGGATGCGCCGCACCGCCCCGTTCGCCCACCCATTTCAAGACCATCACTGTCACCCGCTAACCCACGAACGCCCCTCATCCCATGCCCTCGAACTCAGCTCAGCGCGCACCAAAATCCATCGCCCGGCTTGACCCGCCTCCGCCCCCTCCATCGCCACGGCCCGCCGCGAAGCGAGGCAGGCGGTTGCAAACACCGACCTCCCCGCCCGCGGTGTCGCCCGCGCCTGCGGCCCCAAACCCGGCACCGGCCAAGGCGTCCTCGGCTTTGACCGACGCCCAGGCATTTTGGGCCTTGTCGCGCCTTTGACCGCGCTGATTGCTCTGATCGCGTTGATCAATCTGGCGCGAGTCTCGCACCGCCGATGCGTCGTGAACAATCCGTCGGCGGCAGCCGTCAGGTTTCTCCTTGGAACTGTGGTGGCTCGGGGGGGCGGTGTTCCGTGGAAATTCGTCGTCCGCTGTGGATGCCGGACTGAGCCCGCGCGAACGCCCCCTGACGCGAGCTTGCACCGCCATGACTCGAAACTTCATCGTCACGCGAAACTGGCCCGGCGGCCCTCTGCTTGCCGGCATTCTGTTGGGTTGGATCTCGTCCGGGTGGGCCGCGGAAACGGTCGACTTCGCCCACGAAGTGGTCCCCATCCTGCGCCAGCACTGCAGCGAATGTCACACCGGCTCCAAGCAAAAGGGCGGACTTTCGATGAACGATCGCGCCGCGTTGCTGAAGGGCGGCGAGAATGGCCCGGTGGTGGTCCCGGGACAGAGCGCGAAAAGCCGCTTGCTCGAGTTGGTGGAGTCGAAGAACTCCGATGACTGGATGCCGCCGAAAGGGCCGCGTGTGCCGGCGGAACAAATCGCCGTGCTCAAACAGTGGATCGACGCGGGGCTGCCGTGGGAAACGGGGTTTGCCTTTCAAAAAACCGCCTACGAGCCGCCGCTGCGGCCGCGCTGGCCGGAGCTGCCCGCGGCCAGCTCGGCCGGTCGGACCAACCCAATCGATCGCATCCTCGATGCGTCTCTCGCGAAACTGCGGCGCCGCCTTCCGGGTCCGATCGATGACGCCACGTTTGCCCGCCGGGTGCATCTGGATCTTGTCGGCTTGCTGCCCGCGCCGGAGGCGTTGAAGTCGTTCCTTGACGATCGGTCCAAGGACAAGCGCGCCCGGTTGGTCCGCTCGCTCCTGACCAACGACGTGGCCTATGCGGAGCATTGGCTCACGTTTTGGAATGATTTGCTGCGGAATGACTATGCCGGCACGGGCTACATCGACGGCGGCCGCAAACAGATCAGCCCGTGGCTGTATCAGGCGTTGATCGAGAACAAGCCGTATGACCAGTTTACGCGCGAGCTGGTCGCGCCCTCCGCGGCGAGCGAGGGCTTCGCCCGCGGCATCAAGTGGCGGGGTAACGTCAGCGCCGGCCAGGTCGTGCCGGTCCAGTTCGCGCAGAGCGTCGGCCAGACGTTTCTCGGCATCAACCTCAAGTGCGCCTCCTGCCACGACAGCTTCATCGATCGGTGGAAGCTGGAGGAGTCTTACGGATTGGCGGCGATCTATTCCACCGAGCCGCTCGAGCTGCATCGATGCGACAAGCCGATGGGCCGGAAGGCGCGGCCGTCGTGGCTGTTTCCCGAGCTGGGCCAGGTCGACCCGGACGCAGCTCAACCCCGACGCCTCCAGCAATTGGCCGCGTTGCTCACCCATCCCGAGAACGGCCGGTTCACGCGCACAATCGTCAACCGCCTTTGGCATCGCCTCATGGGCCACGGCATCGTGCACCCGGTCGACGCCATGCAGTCCGAGCCGTGGAACGCAGACCTGCTCGACGAACTCGCGGTCGACCTGGCCGATCATCACTACGATCTGAAACACACCCTTGAAGCGATCTGCACGTCGGCTGCGTATCAGTCACAAACTCAGGTTGTCGGTCGTGAGACGGACGAAAAGGGCTATGTGTATGCAGGCCCGCGCGCGCGGCGATTGACGGCCGAGGAATTTGTCGACGCGATCTGGCGGATTGGCGGCATCGCGCCAGCGAAGGCTGATGCGCCGTTTCTCCGGGGCCGGATCGACACCGACGCCGTCCAGCGGTCCAAACTGCAGGGTCGCTGGCTGTGGGCGTACCCGGAAGCCGGCGGCAATGTTCCCCAGACCGGTGAAGTGTTCACCGCCCGGCGTCGGCTCATTCTTCCCGTGGCGCCGCGACGCGCCGGCGCTGTTGCTGCGGCCGACAACAGCTTCACGCTCTACGTCAACGGCGCCAAAGTCCGCACGGGCGACAATTGGGAGCGGCCGGAATCGATCGATCTGACCGGCCGGCTGCAGGCGGGAACGAACGAGATCCTCCTCGTGGCCCGCAACGGTGGCCAATCGCCCAACCCGGCCGGCCTTTACTTCGAGGCTCACCTGCAATTTCCGGATGGCAGCAAACGCGTCATTGCGACGCGTCGGCGCGGCTGGCGCGGCGCGCTGACCGAGCCCGACGGCGAAGGAAAATTCGCCCAGCCGCCGGACTGGAAACCGGTTGCGGTGATCACGAACGACGCCTTGTGGCTGGGCCGGGTCGAAGGCGACTTGAAGCTGGCCTTGGCTCGCAGTGTCGCTGGCTCGGACACGCCGGTGCGGGCGTCCCTGATGAAAAGCGATTTGCTGATGCGCACCCTGGGGCGGCCCAATCGCGAACAGATTGTGAGCACCCGCCCGAACGACCTAACGACCCTCGAGGCGATCGACCTGGCCAATGGACCCGGGCTGGCCTCCATGCTCGAGCGTTCGGCTACCAACGTGCTGGCCCGCGGCTGGACCTCGAGCGATGACCTCGTCGACTGGTTGTATCGTTCGACCCTGTCCCGGCCGCCGAGCCGGGCTGAGCTGAAACTGGCCCGGGAGACCCTCGGCGCGCCGCTGCCCACCGTCACCGGGGTGCAGGATCTGGTCTGGGGTTTGATCATGCTCCCGGAATTTCAGCTAATTCGTTGATGACTTGCGCCGCATCCTGAACTACGAGGTATTGCATGAAGACATCCACGCCGCTTCCCCTCGACCTGGACCAGCCGGCGGCTTTGGCCCGGCGGGATTTCCTCAAACAGCTCGCGCTGGCCGGCACCGCCGCCCTGATGTCGACCGAACCCCGCCTGCTCGCGGCCGCCTCCGGCGCCGATTCTTCCAGCGAGAGAGTCGTCCAGCCCAAGGCCACCGCTGACGCCTGCATCGTGTTGTGGATGGCGGGCGGCATGGCCGCGCCCGAAACCTTCGATCCCAAGCGTTATCGCCCATTCGAAAAAGGCGTGGCCATCAAGGATGTCCTCAGCACGTTCCCGTCGATCCCCACCGCGGTGGACGGTATCCGCATTTGCGAAGGGCTGGAGAACATCGCCAAGGTGATGGACCGCTCGACGCTCATCCGGTCCGCCGTCCAGCCCGATCTCGGCAGCATCCTCCACTCCCGCCATCAATATCACTGGCATACGGGCTATGTGCCGCCGCAGACCGTGGCGTGTCCGCACATCGGCTCGTGGATGGCGCGCGTGCTCGGGCCGCGCAACCCGGTCATGCCGGCCTTCATCAACATCGGCCAGCGTCTGGAAGGCCATGGCGAGTCCGAGGAGCTCAAGGCCTTCACGACCGCCGGATTTTTCGGCAGCGAATACGGGCCGATGAACCTGCCGTTCCCGGAGGAGGCCGCACAATCCGTGCGCCCGCCCAAGGGAATGGACCCCGGCCGTTTCGAAAATCGCTACCGCTTTTATCGGAAGCTCATTGACCAGAACCCGCAGCGGGAGTTTCTCAGCGATTATCAGCAGGAATCGATGTTGCGCTCGTTCGACAACGCCCATCGCCTGCTCAGCTCCAAGGATCGCGCCGCGTTCGACCTCACGCTGGAGCCGAAGGAAAGCTTCGACCGCTACAACGTCAGCCGGTTCGGACAGGGCTGCCTTCTCGCCCGACGCCTCGTGGAAGCCGGCGCCCGCTACATCGAGGTGACCACCGAATACGTGCCCTTCCTCCATTGGGATACCCACGCGGACGGCCATGACACCGTCGTGCGCATGCATCGCGAGATGGACCAGCCCGTGGCCCAGCTCATTCTCGATCTCGAGCAGCGCGGGCTGCTCGATCGGACCCTGATCGTGCTGGCCAGCGAGTTCAGCCGCGACGCCCTCATCGAAGGCGTCCCCGGCTCCAAAGCCACGGACCAGGCGACGGTCAAGGGCGACACCCTCGAGACCGCCAAACATTACGGGTTGCACCGCCACTTCACCGGCGGCACCAGCGTGGTCCTGTTCGGCGGCGGCATGAAGCGCGGCCATCTCTACGGACAGACGGCGGACGAACGCCCGCTCGTGGCGGTGAAGAACCCGGTCTCGATCACCGATCTTCACGCCACGATTTTCACCGCGATGGGCATCAGCCCGAAGACCGGCTTCGACGTCGAGAAGCGGCCGTTCTATGCCACCACCGACGCCAAAGGCGTGGCGGTCCGGGACCTGTTCGCCAAAGAGCCGGCCTGAGCGCCAGCTAACCGAGTTGGGATTGCACGGACTATTCTGACCGGTTCTGAGGCAGTTGGGGCTTGCGGGCGAAACAAAGTTTGGGCGCGGAAAAGGACTGAGGGTCGCCGGGCTGCCCCAATGACAAATGACAAATGACCAATGTCGGTCATTTCCCATTGGTTATTGGTCATTGGTTATTGGTTATTTCGTGGAGCGCAACCGAGAGCCGCGTCGTCACCCCGCCCGCGAAAAGAACTTCCCCGGGAGCTGTTTGATCAGGCGTTTCATCTCCAGGCTCAGAAGGGCGACGGACACGGCGGAGGCGGGCAGACCGCTGCGTTGGATGATCTCGTCGATTGAACTTTCGTCGGCCGGCTCCACCGCGGCGAACACTTTCTCTTCCTGCTCGGTGAGGATGACGGATGGGGCCACGCCGGGTTGGGAAGCGGTGGACGCCCGGTTGCTGGCGGGAAATAGGTATTCGAACTCGCTGAGGATGTCCTCGGCGCACTCGCAGAGTTTGGCGCCGTTCTTGATCAGATCGTGGCAGCCTTTGGAGCGCGGTGAATCGATTCGGCCCGGGACGGCGAAGACCTGGCGACCCTGCTCGGTGGCAAAATTGCTGGTGATGAGCGCGCCGCTGGCCAGCGGGGCCTCGACCACGACGGTGCCGAGCGTCATGCCGGCGACGATGCGATTGCGAATCGGAAAGCTCTGTTTGTCGGCTGGGCGGTTGAATGGGAACTGCGTGATGACTGCGCCCTGGGCCATGATGCGCTCGAACAGCTCCCAGTTTTCGGGGGGAAAGACCAGGTTGATGCCGGTGCCGAGCACGGCCACGGTCCGGCCTTTGGCATTCAACGCGCCTTGATGCGCGGCGGTGTCGATCCCGCGCGCGCCGCCGCTGACGACCGTGACGCCGAGGTGCGCGAGCTGATAGCCGAAGCGACGCGCCACCTCGACTCCGTAATGAGTGGCCTGGCGCGAGCCCACGATCGCCACCGAATTCTTGTCCCGGGGTTCGAGCCGTCCTTTCACATAGAGCACGATCGGAGGGTCGTAGATCTCGCGCAAGAGCTCCGGGTATTCGGCGTCTTCCTGGGTCAGGATGTGGCAGCCGTGGTCTTCGATGCGCTTCAGCTCAGCGGCGAGGTCGACGGATTTTTCCCAGCCGGAGATGGCGGTGGCCGTTTCGTCCCCGATGCCTGGCACGGCGAGCAGCTGCGAACGCGAGGCGCGCAGGATGGTCGGGGCGTCGCCGAAATGGCCGAGCAACTGGCGGACACGAACGGGCCCGACCGATTCAATCAGGTTTAACGCAATGAATGCCTCCCGGGAATTCATGCGCGCTGGATACCGGCTTTGAGCAGGAAGGGCAAGCTTCGAAACGGGCGCTCTCCTCATCTGCACGGCGGTCCTAAGCGCAAAAAAAATCTGCTGCTGGTACAGCAAGGTCAGGTTCTTCGAGCGGGGAGAACCTTCGGCCTGGCGAGCCGAGAGGTCCTTCCGCAGGTTCTTCCATTTTTTGCCGCCCATATTTCTGCCATTTCCGGGCGGGCGGTGTTGGAGCGATTCTCCGCAGCCAGGCCCAGCCCGGTTTGTGGCAAAAAGATGGAGGGCAGAAAAATGGGGAACACCCGTCCTGCATCGCGGTGCTCTGCAGCCTCGGTCCAGTGAGGAGTTCGAGCGGTAGCCCCTCTGCCTCGGCGCCTCGGTTCCGTGCGCAAAAATCCCGTTACTGGCCCAGCAGGGCCATGTGCTTTGGCCGGGGAGAACCTTCGGCCTGGCGAGCCGAGAGGTCTTTCCGCAGGTCCTTCCATTTTTTTGCCGCCCATATTTCTGCCATTTCCGTGCAGGCGGTGTTGGAGCGATTCTCCGCAGCCAGGCCCAGCCCGGTTTGTGGCAAAAAGATGGAGGGCAGAAATATGGGGAACACCCGTCCTGCGTGGCGGTGCTCGGTGCAGTGAGGAGTTCACGCGGCAGCTGCTTCGCGATTGCCGGAAATTTGGGGGTGCAGCGCGGGAGTTTGTCTGCTAAAGAATAACGTCATGACCACCCGTCCTGTGCTGCTCTGGCTCTTCTTGTGTACCCTTTCGGTCTCGGCGGCGGAGCTTTTTCCGACAAATTCGACCTGGCGCTATCTGAAGGGAGACGTGGAGGCGTCGTCGCCCGACACCGCCGCCTGGCGCGCGCCGGGATTCAACGATGCCGCGTTTGCAACCGCTCCGGCTCCGTTCTGGTACGGCGATGTCCGCCCGGGCGGGACGCAGCTCGGCGACATGCTGGGCGGATACACGTGTGTTTTTCTTCGCAAGACATTCACGGCGAGCAATGCCGCCGCGCAAACTGCGCTGCGCCTTCGATATTTCGTCGATGACGGCTTCGTCGTCTGGCTCAACGGCGTCGAGCTCTACCGTGAAAACGTCACGGATCTGAATCCGACCTACACGACCCTCGCGGCCAACCAGCCGACGGACCCGGCCCCGCTCGTCTCCACCAATCTTTCCCTGGCCCCGGGTCTTCTGCGCGAGGGCGAGAATGTCGTCGCGGTCCAGGCGTTCAACACATCGAACGCCAGCAGCGATTTTGGTTTCGACCTGGCCGTCGATACGATCGTGTCGGAGACGGTTCCGCCGACGATTGTTTCCCGAACTCCGGCTGCAGGAACCGTTGGCGACCTGAGCGCGATCGTCGTCACGTTTTCCGAGCCGGTCTCCGGAATCGACGCCGGTGATCTGCTGCTGAACGGAATTCCGGTGGATGACGTGTCCGGGAGCGGAACGACCTTCACCTTCCGATTTCCCACGCCGCCGTATGGAGATGTGTTCGTCACCTGGTCGGGCGGGCATGGCATCGTGGATCAAGCGACGCCGCCGAATGCTTTTGACGCGACGGGGCCGGGCGCGACGTGGAAGTACACGCTGGTGGACCAGACGTCGCCGACGGTCACGACGCTCTTTCCAACTCCCGGCACGACGGTCCGGTCTCTGAGCCAGGTGGAGGTCACGTTCAGCGAGGAGGTCGCGGGCGTGGATGCGGCGGATTTGCGGGTGAACGGGCAGCCGGCCGCGAGCGTGTCACGCAGCCCGGGTGGGCCGTTTGTGTTTCAGTTTGCGGCGCAGCCGGCGGGCGCGGTGCCGATCCAATGGGCGGCCGGGCACGGGATTACAGACCAGGCGGTGCCTGCGAATGCATTCGCGGGCGGGAGTTGGAGCTACACGGTCAATCCGAGCCTGGCGGTGGCGGACCTCGTGATTAACGAAATTCTGGCGGCGAACCAGAGCGGGCTGCAGGACGAGGACGGGCAGGAGGAAGATTGGATCGAGATCGTCAATCTCGGCACGACCACGGTGGATTTGGCCGGGTGGTCGTTGTCGGATGATCCGGAATTGCCGGGGCTATGGACGTTTGGAGGAGGGAGCCTGGCGCCGGGGCAGTATTTGGTGGTGTTCGCGTCGGGCAAGGATCGTCGAGCGCCCACGGGCGGGAAGCGGTTTCATACCAACTTCCAACTGGCGAACACGGGCGAGTTTTTGGGCTTGTACAGCCCGGACTCGCCGCGTGTCCTGGTCAGCAGTCTTGGCGCGAAATTTCCCGAACAGCGGAATGACTACTCGTATGGGTACGACAGCGAGGGAAACCTTCGCTACTTCGCGACGCCAACTCCGGGCAGCGCGAATGGCTTGAGCACGATCAGTTCGGTTTGTGAGCCGGTCCATTTCTCCGCCGTGCGCGGTTTTTACACCCAGCCCTTTGACGTCACGCTGACCACGCCGACGGGCGGCGGCTTTGTCCGTTACACGCTCGATGGCAGCGAGCCGACGGCGGTGAACGGCCTGCTCTACACGGCGCCGCTGCGTCTCACCAACACCACCTTGCTGCGCGCCGTCGCCTATCGACGGGAAGCGCTGCCGTCGACGGTCAAGACGCACACCTATTTCTTCAACCAGAACGCGTCCATCCGGTCGCTCCCGGTCCTTTCGCTGGTGACGGCGGCGAGCAATCTCGTCGGCCGGACGGGCATCATCGGCATGAGTGGCGGCTCCCGGTCGGGCGATGGCGCGTTCATCACCAACAATCCTGCGCTGGATTACCACAATCCGTCCCAGCACGGCATCGCGTGGGAGCGTCCCATTTCGGCGGAGCTGATCGATCCGCAGGACAACTCCGGCTTCCAAATCGACTGTGGCATCCGCGTCCAGGGCTCGGATTATCAGAGGCCGCGCACGACCCCGTCCTCGAAGTTTTCGTTCCGGCTGTATTTCCGGAGCGACTACGGCCCGGGCCGGCTGGAGTATCCGATCTTTCCACGGACGACGGTGCGGTCGTTCGATCAGCTCGTGCTGCGCGCCGGGTTCAATGAAAACGGGAATCCGTTTGTGCGGGATGAACTGGGCCGGCGGACGTTCGTGGACATGGGCAACGTGGGTGCGCAGGGACGATTCTTTCACGTGTTCACCAATGGCTCCTATGCGGGCTACTACAACCCGACCGAGCGCGTGCATGAAGAGTTTGCCCGCGAGCATCATGGCGGGTCCGGGGACTGGGACGTCGTTGCGCCGAGCTTCGCTGCGAGCACCGAGGGCTTCGGCGTGGTGGATGGCGACCGCACGGACTTCAACAGCATGCACAATTACGTCAACGCGCAGACGGAGACGACGATTCGCAACCCGGCGATTTATCAGGAGGTGGCGCGGCGGCTGGATCTGCGAAACTTCGTCGACTATTGCCTGCTGAACGCGCACGCGGCGATGGGCGACTGGCCGGCGAACAACTGGCGGGCCGGCAAGGATCGCGGGCCGGGTGGCATCTGGCGCTTTTATACCTGGGATGCCGAGTGGGGCTTCGGTTTCGGCGGGCGCGGCTATGTCCGCGATTCCTTTGCGGAAACAGGCGGTGGTCCCAGCGATTCGGGCCTGAACAGCGTGGGTGCGTCCGAGATCGCGCGCATCTATCAGAAGCTCCGCCCCAGCCCCGAGTTTCGGCTTCTGTGGGCGGATCGCATCCAAAAGCACTACTTCAACAACGGCGCGCTGACGGAGCTGGCCATCACCAATCGATTGATCGAGATGCGCAACGAGCTCAGCCAGGTGTTCGCCATGAACATGGGCGAGCTCAGCCCGTTCCTGGCCAACCGGCGCACGTCCATGATGGGCTTCTTCAATCAATACGGCCTCTTCGGTTTCTCCAACAGCTTGTATGGAGTTTACGCCTCGTCCAACGCCCCGGTGCTCAGCCAGCACGGCGGCGCGGTCGCGCCCGGCTTTGCGTTGACCATGACCGCACCGCTCGGTGGCACGATTTATTTCACGACCAATGGACACGACCCGCGCGTGCCGTTCAGCGGCGCGGTTTCCAACGTGGCGCAGACTTATGGTGGCCCGATCGTTTTGGGACAAAGCCTGCCGATCAAGGCACGCACTCTTCTGAACGGCACAAACTGGAGCGCGCTGACGGAGACGACTTTTGAGGTGGCTTCGGCGGGAGTGCCGTTGCGCATCACGGAAATCATGTACAACCCGCCAGGTGGCAGCGTGCATGAATACATCGAGCTGCAAAATATCGGGGGCAACACAATCAATCTGTCGGAGTTTTACTTCAGCGAAGGGATCAATTTCACCTTTCTCAGCGGCGCCTCAGTGGCGGCCGGTGCGCGGCTCGTCCTCGCCAACGGCACGGACCCGGCCTCATTCGCGGCGGCCTATCCGGGCGTGACCGTGGCGGGCTATTTCTCCGGCAACCTCAACAATGGTGGCGAGCGGATCACGCTCGTCGATCGCGGGGGCAACATCGTGGCTTCGGTCGATTACCATGACGCCGGCGGTTGGCCGACGGCGGCGGACGGTACCGGTTCGTCGCTGGAGCTCGTGGATGTGTTCGGCGACCCTAATGCTCCGGCGAACTGGCGCGCCAACCCTGCCGCAGCCGGGACGCCCGGCGCCGCCAACGTGCCGGTGCCCCCGCCGGCGATCGAGATCAGCGAGGTCCTGGCGGACAACCTGACTGCGGTCAGCAACGCCGGCACCCACCCGGATTTCGTTGAGCTCTTCAACCCGTCCGGATCGCCCGTGAGCCTTGCCGGGTGGTCGCTGACCGACGACGGGAACGCGCGGAAGTTTGTGTTCCCCGGTGGTACTTCCATTCCTGCGCAAGGGCGGTTTGTGGTTTGGCTCGACGCAATCACCAACACGTCACCCGGTCTCCACGCGGGCTTCGCGCTGGGCCGGAATGGTGGAAGCGTCTTCCTCTACAACACGTCGACCGGTCTGGTGGATGCGATCACGCTGGGGTTGCAGCTGCCGGATCAATCGGTCGGCCGGGTGAATGGAGAGTGGGTGCTGAACCAGCCGACGCCCAACGCGGCCAACGTCGCGGCCGCCGTCGCCGGGCCGTCTGCGTTGCGCATCAATGAATGGCTGGCTAATCCGAGTCCCGGCCAGCCGGACTGGATCGAACTGTATAACAGCGCGGCCCAGCCCGTGGCTCTGCGTGGACTTTACCTCTCGAACGGGCAGGCCGTGCATCGACTGGCCTCCCTCTCGTTTGTCGGCGCTGGCGGGTTCGTGCAGCTGTTCGCCGACGAAGGCACGGGGCCGGATCGGCTGGGCTTTCGACTGCCCGCAGCCGGGGCCACCCTCACCTTGCGGGATGCTGCCGCGGCCGCCATTGACAGCGTCAGCTACACGGCCGCGCGCGAGGGCGTGGCGCGTGGACGCCTGCCCGACGGCGCCGCCGGCCTCAATGACTTCGTCAACAGCGCCAGCCCGGGGGCGCCGAACTACGTCAACACCTATACCGGACCGGTGCTCAACGAAATTCTCGCCCGCAATCGTTCCGTGACGAATGCAGGGCGCGTCGCAGATTTTGTCGAGCTCTACAACGGCGGTGCCGCCGCGGCGGATCTCGCCGGGATGAGTCTCGCCTTAAATTCCGCGGGAGCGGTCCGTTGGGCGTTTCCCGTCGGAGCCACGATTCCCGCCGGGGGCTATCTGGCCGTGTGGTGCGACGACCTGGCGCCGTCGTCGTCGTCGGCGCCTTACAACACCGGTATTGCCCTGGATGGCGAAAGCGGCGGCGCGTATCTGTTTAATGCCGCGGGTCAGCTGGTGGACTCCGTCGACTACGGCTTTCAGGTTTTTGACCAGTCGATGGGGAAAGTCGCGAACCAATGGCGTCTGCTGGCGACGCCGACGCCCGGGGCGGCGAATTCTGCTCCGGCATCTTTGGCCAGCGCGTCCGGTCTTCGCGTGAACGAATGGATGGCCGACCCGGCGAGCAGCCCGGACTGGTTTGAGCTCTACAACAGCTCGGCGTCGCCGGTGGAATTGTCCGGGCTTTACCTGACGGATGACAGCTCGACGATCGGCCTCGGGCAATTCCAGGTGCCGTCGCTCAGCTTCATCGGCGCTGGTGGATTCGTCCGCTGGATCGCGGACGGCAACGCGGGCGCAGGCCGGGATCACGTGAACTTCAGCCTCGATGCCGGCGGTGAATCGATCCTTCTGCTCACGTCCAACGTGACCGGCTACGTCCTTTTGGACGGCGTGACGTATGAGCCGCAGGTGCGCGGCGTGGCGCAAGGGCGTCTGCCGGATGGCGCCGCCACGTTCGCCAGTTTTCCTGGGTCAACGTCGCCGGGAGATCCGAACTACCGGCTCGCGTCGGTCGTGGTGTCCGAGATTTTGACCCATGCGGATGTTGTCGCGGATAACGCGATCGAGATCCAGAACCCGACCGGCCAGCCGGTCAGCCTCGGCGGCTGGTACCTCAGTGACAGTCACGAAGTGCCAAAGAAATTCCACATCCCCGCGGGCACAGTCGTTCCGGCTGGAGGATTTGTAGTCTTTGCCCAGAGCCAGTTCGGCGATGCCTTTGTGCTGGATGGATCCCGTGCCGGGCAGGTCTGGCTGTCGGAAGCCGATGCCGCAGGCAACCTGACTGGGACGCGGGCAGGCGCGACGTTTGGCCCGGCGGCCACTGGCGCGTCCTTCGGACGGATCGTCACCACCGTGGGCGTGGATTACGCCCCGTTGGCCGCGCGGTCGCTCGGCGCACCCAATGGCAGCCCGCTCGTCGGCCCGGTGATCCTCAGCGAGGTCCACTACAATCCTGCGGTCGACGGCGATGAGTTCGTCGAAATCCACAATGTGGGTGGAACGACGATGCCGATGTTTGATCCGGCGCACCCGGCCAACACATGGCGGTTGAGCGGCGGTATCACCTACGCGTTCCCGGCCTCGGTATCTCTCCCGGCTGGCGGATTTGCCGTCGTCGTCAACTTCGATCCGGCTGACGTCGTTGCGGCGAATGCGTTCCGTTCCCGCTACGGAATGCCGGGCGGCGTGCCGTTGTTCGGCCCGCTGATCGGTCGCCTGGCCAATGACTCTGATATCGTCGAGCTGCTGCGACCGGATGCGCCCGTGGGGTCCGGGCTGGTGCCGCTGATCGTCGTCGATCGCCTCGCGTATTCGGACTCGCCGCCCTGGCCGGCCGGCGCAGTCGATGGCGGTGGCTTTTCGCTGCAACGCCGAACCCCGGTCGGCTACGGGAACGATCCCATGCAATGGGTCGCGGCCGCTCCAACTCCGGGTACGGCCAACAGCACGGGCGCCGTTCCCTTGCCGGTGATTCTCACCCAACCGCAAAGCGCGAGCCGCCTGGAAGGTCAGCCGGTCTTGTTGGGCGTTTCGGCCTCGGGTGGACTGCCGCTCGCGTATCAATGGCGGTTCAACGGCATCCGCCTGCCGGACGCCACCAACGCCACACTTTATTTCCTCTTTCCCTCCATGGAAAACGACGGGCTCTATGACGTGGTCGTCAGCAACCCCGCGGGATCTGCCGTGAGCACCCAAGCCCGGCTGTCAGTTCAGATCCCTCCGGAAGTGGTCAGCGCACCGGCCAGCCTCGCCTCCTTTGCGGGATCGAATGCCGTCTTCACCGTGCTCGGCCGCGGCTCCGCGCCTCTCCGGTATCAATGGCGACACAATGGAGTCGAGATGCCGGGCCGGACCAACGCCACGTTGACCTTGTCGAATGTGCAACTCGCTGACGACGGGGTGTACGACGTGATCCTCTCGAACCCGGTCGGCATCGCCAGCGCTTCCACCCGGCTCGATATTCTTGTCCGCCCCGCTGTCACTGTGCCGCCCGTCAGCCAAAACGCCGTCGTGGGCGAAATCATCACTTTCAGCGTGGAGGCGACCGGCAATCCCTTGCCGTTCACGTTCGAATGGCGCCGGGGTTCCCTCGCGATCCAGACCAATGTCGTGAACCGCCGTTACGACACTTTCTCCGTGACCATTACCAATCGGGTGGCGTCCAGTGAGAACTATCGCGCGGTCATTCGCAATGCGGCCAATCCGCTGCCGGGCGTGGCCAGCGCCCAGGCCGTCATCACCATCCTGCCTGACGCCGATGGCGACGGCCTGCCTGACGCCTGGGAGACTCAGCACGGCCTGAATCCCGCTGCGGACGATCGAAATGTGGATTCCGATCACGATGGGCTCACCAACGGTCAAGAGTACGTAGCCGGAACGGACCCGGCCGATCCGGCCAGTTACCTGCGCGTCGATCTCAGCGCCGGCCCGGCCTCCGCCACGGTGTCCTTCAATGCTTTGGCCGCGAAAACGTATTCAGTGCTTTACTCG
The DNA here is from genome assembly GCA_044229355.1 of Limisphaerales bacterium. GTDB lineage: Bacteria > Verrucomicrobiota > Verrucomicrobiia > Limisphaerales > JADJPG01 > JBGARF01. Next base: position 476,954 of record JBGATF010000003.1, on the reverse strand, counting down.
GACGACTTGGGCTCGGGTCTTTGGCTGAAGCTCGGGGACGCGCTCGCGCGCACCGCCACGCGGGTGGAGAATCTCGCCGACCCAACCTGGCAGCCGCACCGCTATTACAAGCTCGTCACTCCCGCCCAGTAGATTTGCCTGAACGCCACCCGGGGTGCGGCCGTCCCGGCCGCAGAGACGCAAGGAGTGCTTTGGGTGGGGTAGTTCCTTCAGGCGTTGAAGTGGCGAAGCTTCTGCGCCCGAGGACGGGCGCAGCCCGGAGTGCGGACGTCCTCGTCCGCAGAGACGCAAGGAGTGCTTTGGGGTCGAGTCGTTCCTTCAGGCGTGAAATTGGCGAAGCTTCTGCGCCCGGGGACGGGCGCAGCCCGGAGTGCGGACGTCCACGTCCGCAGAGACGCAAGGAATGTTTTGGGGTCGGGTAGTTCCTTCAGGCGTGGAATTGGCGAAGCTTCTGCCCCGGGGGACGGGCGCAGCCCGGAGTGCGGACGTCCCCGTCCGCAGAGACGCAAGGAGTGCTTTGGGTTTGGGAAGTTCCCACGCGGCCGGAAGGAATGGAACTTCTGCGGGCGAGGACGCCCGCACCGCGGGTTCTTGATTCGATCGTCGATGTGGTGATAGCCGCTAGACCAATTCGCGAATCGGCTGGGCACCATCCGGGACGAGGAACGTCGGGCGTCCGGTGAGATCGGCGACGGTGGTTTTGTTCACGTCGATGCCCAGGTTGTAATAGAGCGTGGCGAAGACTTCGCCGAAGGTCACGGGACGTTCGCTGGGTTCGCCGCCGAGGCGGTCGGTGGCGCCGATGACCTGGCCCACGCGCATGCCGCCGCCAGCGAGGAGGGCGTTGCTGACGCGCGGCCAGTGGTCACGCCCGGCGTCCTTGTTGATCGTCGGGGTTCGGCCGAACTCGCCCCAGACAATCACGCTGACATCATGCTGGAGGTTCCGCTCGTGCAAGTCGGTGATGAGAGCGTAAAGGGCCTGATCCAGGAGGGGCAAATCGTTGCGCGCGTTGCGGAAGTTCTGGCCGTGGTAATCCCAAAACCCGTAGGCAACGGTGACGACGCGGGCGCCGGCTTCGACGAGCCGGCGGGCGACGAGAAACTGCTCGTTGAGCATGGGGGCGGCGTCGCCGTGGACTTTGGCGTCGCCCTTGCCGTAGCGCTCGCGCAGGCGGGCATCCTCGCGGGAGACATCGAGGGCTTCGAGCAGACGGCTGGAGGTGAGCACGCCAAAAGCCTGTTCGGTAAATGCGTCCAGACCGGCCATGGCGCCGCTGGAGTCGACGTCGCGCCGGAAACGGTCGAAGCTGGTCAGGAGCCGGCGGCGATCGGCCAGGCGATCCACCGTGATGCCGTTGAGCACCATGTCGGACTTGCCTTCGGCTTCGGGTCGAAAAGCGTTATGGGCGGCTCCAAGAAAGCCCGGGTTCGCCGCGTTATAAGGCCGGTGCTGCATGCGCGGCTCCAGCCCCATGAAGGCGGGAATGCCCGATTGAGTTCCGCCGAGCACCTTGGAAACGGCGGCGCCGAAGGAAGGCCATCCGCCGGGCGGCTGGTTCTGCTTCCGCCGGCCGGTCATGCACATGAAGTCCGTGTGATCGTCCACGGCGTCGGAAATCGACCGAATGACGGCCAGCTTGTCGCAGATTTTTGCGGTCAACGGCAGGTGTTCGCAAATTTGCAGCCCGGGCAGGTTGGTGGGGATGGGTCGGAACTCACCGCGGATTTCACTGGGCGCGTCCAGCTTGAGATCGAACGTGTCCTGGTGCGGCGGCCCGCCCGGGAGGTAAATCATGATGACGGACTTCTGCGAGTTGCGCAGACCGGACGCCAGTTCCGCCTGGAGGACTTGGGGGAGGGCCAGGCCGCCCATGCCGAGCGCGCCGATCTTGATGAAATTGCGCCGGGACAGGCCGTCGCAAAAGCGGCGCCCGTGGGCGGCAGTGGCGGGGATGGTTAGCATGAAAACACGAGGCTTTGGAATTAACCGATCAACTCCTTCATCGGCTGGAGTCCGTTTTCGACCAGGAATTGCGGGCGGCCGGTCAGGTCCGGCACGGTGACCTTGTTCACGTCGATGCCAAGCGCGCTGTACAGGGTCGCGAACACCTCGCCGAATTGGACCGGGCGTTCGGTGGCTTCACCGCCCAGACGGTCGGTCGCGCCAATGACCTGACCATGGCGCATCCCTCCCCCGGCCAGCAGCGCGCACGAAACCCGCGGCCAATGATCCCTCCCGCCGTCCTTGTTGATCGTCGGTGTCCGGCCAAACTCGCCCCAGACCACGACGCTGACGTCTTTTTCCAGGCCGCGCTCGCGCAGGTCGGTCAGGAGAGCGCTCACGCCTTGATCCAACAGCGGCAGGTCCTGCCGCAGGGCGCCGAAATTGTCGCCGTGATGATCCCACCGGCTGAACGCCAGCGTGACGCAACGCGCGCCCGCCTCGACCAGCCGGCGCGCAGTCAACATGTGTTCCATCAGCTTGGGCGCGCCGTCGTCGCGATTCCGCGGATCGCCCTGCCCGTAGCGGGCGCGCACCGCCGGGTCCTCCTTCCCCACATCCAGCGCCTCCAACAACCGGCTCGAGGTCAGAATGCCAAAGGCTTGCTGGTTGAACGCATCGATCCCGTCCATCATCCCGCTGCCGTCGAGATCGCGCCGGAACTGGTCGAACCCTGTGAGCAAGGCCTTGCGATCGGCCAGACGCTCGAGCGTGAGGCCGTTCAAAGTCATGTCGTCCTTGCCCCCGCCCTTATTGGGCTGAAACGGCGCGTGGCCCACGCCGAGGAAACCCGGCGCGCCGTTATCAGACCACGGGGTGTGCCCCATCTTGGGCGACAGCCCGATGAAGGTCGGCATCGATCGATCGACGGGGCCTTGCAGGCGGGAGAGCACCGAGCCCAGGCAGGGCCAACCGCCGGGAGGGGCGGTGCGCGCCAGCCGCCCGGTGAGGCATTGCACGGCGTAATGGTTGTCCTCCGCGCCCACCATGGATCGAATGATCGTGTAGCGATCCGCGAGCTTCGCCAGGAGCGGGAGGTGTTCGGTGATCTGGATCCCGGGCACGTTGGTCCCGATCGGCTTGAACTCGCCTCGAACTTCCGACGGCGCGTCGGCTTTGAGATCGAAGATGTCCTGGTGGCTGGGCCCGCCCGGCAGGAAGATCATGATGATCGCCTTGTGCGGGTTGCGCGACCCCGAGATGGCTTCCGCGCGGAGCAATTGCGGCAACGATAGCCCGCCCAAGGCCAGACCGCCGATCTTCAGAAAATTGCGGCGCGAAACTCCATCGCAATACTTCGACCCCGATCCGTTGGCGAACAGGGTGAGCACAGGTCAGATCAGCTCCTTTAAAGGTTGCAGGCCGTCTTCGACCAGGAACTGCGGCCGGCCGGTCAGGTCCTGGACCGTGATCTTGTTCACGTCGAGTCCAAGGGAGTGATACAGCGTGGCGAAAACTTCTCCAAACCGGACGGGCCGTTCGACCGCCTCGCCGCCGAGCCGGTCCGTGGCGCCGATGACCTGGCCATGGCGCAATCCGCCCCCGGCCAGCATGGCGCAGGAAACCCGCGGCCAATGGTCGCGGCCCGCGTCCTTGTTGATGGTCGGCGTGCGGCCAAACTCGCCCCACAGGACGACGCTGACCTCCTTGTCGAGGCCGCGTTGATGCAGGTCGGTCAGCAGCGCGCTCACGCCTTGATCGAGCAGTGGCAGGTCCTGGCGGAGCGCGCCGAAGTTATCGCCATGATGGTCCCAACGGCTGAAGGCCAGGGTCACGCAACGGGCGCCCGCTTCGACCAGGCGCCGCGCGACGAGCATATGCTCCATCAACTTGGGGCCGCCGTCGTCGCGGTTGCGCGCGTCACCTTTGCCATAGAGCTCGCGGACCTTCGGGTCTTCTTTGGAAACGTCGAGCGCCTCGAGCAGGCGGCTGGACGTGAGAATGCCAAAGGCCTGTTCGTTGAACGAGTCGAGCCCCTGCATCATGCCGCTGCCGTCGAGATCGCGCCGGAACTGGTCAAAGCCGGCGAGCAGCGACTTGCGATCGGCGAGACGCTCCAAGGTGACGCCGTTCAGGGTCATGTCTTCCTTGCCGCCGCCTTTGTTCGGCTGGAACGGGGCGTGGCCCACCCCCAGGAAGCCCGGATCACCGCTGCGCGCCCAGCGCATTTCACCCATTTTCGGCGAGAGCCCGACAAACGGCGGCATCGTCTGGTTGACCGGGCCTTGCAGCCGGGACAGAACCGCGCCGAGGGACGGCCAGCCCCCCGGAGGCAAATTACGGTTGGGCCGGCCGGTCAGGCACTGATAGGCGTCGTGATCGTCAAACGCGCCCACCATCGATCGAATCAACGTGTAACGATCGGCCAGCCGGGCCAGCCGGGGCAGGTGCTCACAGATCTGGACCCCGGCCACGTTGGTGGCGATGGGCTTGAACTCGCCCCGAACCTCGCTGGGGGCATCCTGCTTCAGGTCAAAAATGTCCTGGTGGCTAGGCCCACCCGGCAAAAAAATCATGATCACCGCCTTGTGCGACTGCCGGGAGGCCGCGCCAAGGCGCCCGGAGGCGGCTTCCGCCTGGAGAATTTGCGGGAGGGCAAGGCCGCCCAACCCCAGCGCCCCGATGCGCAGGAAATTGCGACGGGACACCCCATCGCAGTATCCGCTTCGCAAAGGCAAACGTTCGTGAATGGTCAACATGGCGGACTGGTATTCAGATGGCCTGGCTACGCCGGCCGGGCCGGCTGTTTCAAGCGCCGGGCTCCAAGGCCTGAACGTTGGAGTTCGACCGGGCGCTTTCTAAGCCTATTCAAGCCGGATTCGGGCCGAGTGGCAACCCGGGAAACAGCCAAAAAGGGTGAGCATGCGCCGCTGCACGCGCGCTGGCGCCATGAACCCGGAGCGCGGACGTCCTCGTCCGCAGGGACGCAAGGAGTGCTTTAGGGTTGGGTCATTCCTGCGGGTGCGGAGGTGGCGGAGCGTCTGCGCCCGGGGACGGGCGCAGCCCGGAGCGCGGACGTCCTCGTCCGCAGAGACGCAAGGAGTGCTTTTGGGTTGGGTCATTCCTGCGGGTGCGGAGGTGGCGGAGCGTCTGCGCCCGAGGACGGGCGCAGCCCGGAGCGCGGACGTCCTCGTCCGCAGAGACGCAAGGAGTGCTTTTGGGTCGGGTAATTCCTGCCGGCGCGGAGGTGGCGGAGCTTCTGCGCCCGGGGACGGGCGCAGCCCGGAGCGCGCCCGGCGGTTCTTGCGTGGAAAGACGTGTTCCGAAACGGGACACAATTCCAGGGGGCGCACCCGGATTCGGACCCGCGCACTGTCCTGCGCGTGCAGAAGTGGGTCTGCAGACTTAACTGGACGGCCTGCTCCCCTTCGTCGCCAACGAGAGATTTGCTGCGTCGGACACGCCGATCGCAAGTTCCTTAGAGAATTCTAACCTAACAAATCGGCTCGGCGGTATGGCCGTTGCTTGGACGACGCCGAGTCATGACGACAAAAAACAAACTGACCTTCGGTTGTCCACGAGCCTGGCAAAATCAGCTCGGCGCAAATTCCGGCATCGGCACCGGCCTGGCGCTCACGCTGAGTGGCATTCTTTATTTCTCCGCCGTGGCCCGCCTGCGCGCCGCCGAGAACCGGGCGGACTATCGCTACGAGGACTACGCCGAGGACGGTGGCCGAATCCACATCCAGACGCATGGGGCCTACCTGGACGTGGCCCCGAAGTCCTGGGTGTCGATCAAGGCTAACTATATTTACGACGCGATTTCAGGCGCGACCCCGACCGGCGCCCCGCCGGTCGAAGGCACGCGGGAGGTCGCCAAGGCGACCATTGACGACATCCGTCACGCCGGATTTGTCGAATCGGCGTTGCGGTTGAACAACCACACCTTTTCGCCGCAGGTGGCCTACAGCCGCGAGAGCGATTACGAATCGGTGGGCGTCTCGCTGAGTCATGCCATTGAGCTGAACGACAAGAATACGACCTTGTCCTGGGGCATCAGCCACTCGTTTGACCACGTGTTGCCGAACGAGGGCGAGTCGATCAGCACGCGTCAGGCGAAGGACAGCACGGACGTCCTGGTCGGGATCAACCAGCTGCTGAACCCGCACACCATCGTCTCGCTGAATCTCACGTTGGGATATTCCGACGGTTACTTGAGCGACCCGTACAAGCGGGTTGTCTTCAACGATTTTCCCCACAATCCTGGCCAGCCTTACACCGTGTGGCCGGAGAAACGTCCCGGGCACAAATTTCGCCAGGTCGTTTTTGCCTCGTTTCAGCACTCGTTCGAGCCCGTGCGCGGCGCCCTCGCCGCGGACTACCGGTTTCACCACGACGACTTCGGGGTGGTCGCGAACACGGTGACGGTCGAGTGGCATCAGAAGCTGGGCGAGCATCTCGTCCTCTCCCCGCTCTTTCGGTATCACACCCAGACGGCGGCGGACTTTTATGGGACCGGATTTCCCGGGGACCCGTCGCTCGAGACGCCGCTGCCGGACTACTACACGGCGGACTATCGGGCGTCGGCCTTGGACAGCTTCACCTACGGGGTCCAGCTCAGCGCACACGTGCATGAGCATGTGTCGCTCGACTTCGCCTACAAGCGCTATGTGATGCAGGGCACGGACGGGGTCACGGCCGGTGATCAGTATCCGCAGGCCCACGTGTTCACGGGAGGCCTCACGGTATGGTTCTGAGTCACTCGACATCCGTGGCCGGCTCGATCCGGCAGCGCGTGCGCGCCTCGGCGGTGATTCGCGAGGAGGGTGGCGTTTCGACTCTCACCTTTCACGCGATGGGCTCGCGCTGCCGCGTTTGTCTGGTCGAGCCGACCCGCTCCGCGGCCAATGACTATCTCGACGCCTTGCTCAACTGGGTGGCCGACTTCGAGGCGAAATATTCCCGCTACCTGGAAGGCAGTGTCGTCGCCCGGATCAACGCGGCGGCCGGGGGCGACTGGGTTGAGACCGATCCGGAGACGGATCGGCTGCTCGCATTGTGCGGGGACTTTTGGTTTGTGACGCGGGGCGCTTTTGACCCGACCTCGCTGCCGTTGCTGCGCCTGTGGAACTGGAAGGCGAGCCCCGCGGTTGTTCCCGAGGAATCCGCGGTGCAGGCAGCCCGGGCGTTGGTCGGCTGGAAGCAAGTCGAACGACGGCCCGGCGCTGTCCGGCTGCCGCAGGCCGGCATGGGCCTCGACTTCGGCGGGATCGGCAAGGAGTACGCCGTCGACGTCGCCATCGCCATGGCCGAGTCGCATGGTATCCACCATGTCCTGATCGATTTCGGACAGGACATCCGGGCGCAGGGTCGCCCGCCGGGTCGTCCCGCCTGGCACGTCGGTCTGGAGGATCCGCGGTCGCCCGGCAGCTGCTGGGCCAGCGTCGCCGTCGATGGACAGGCCGTGGCCAGCTCGGGTGATTACTTGCGCCACTTCACGCAAATGGGCCGTCGCTACGGGCACATCCTCGATCCTCGTTCCGGCTATCCGGTCGATAATGGCTCCCTGGGCGTGAATGTCGTGGCCCCCACGTGCACGGTGGCCGGCCTGCTTTCCACCGCGGCGTTCATCCTGGGACCCCAGGACGGCTTTCATCTGATTCACGGATATCACGGCGCCGCCGGCGCGGTGCTCACACTCCACGGAAACCAAACCACACCTCGATTGCATGAATACCTTGTTCAACGTTAAGCGGGCCGCCTCGTTCGCGGCCGTATTGTTGTCGGCCGCCATGGCGACCGCCGCGCCGGTCAAAACCGGTGACGCCTTCCCGGACCTCGCGTCCTTTGGCCTGGAGGGAAGTCTGCCCGAGTGGAAGGGGCACGTCGTCCTCGTCGACTTCTTCGCCTCGTGGTGCGGCCCCTGCAAGGAGTCCTTCCCGGCCCTGCAGGAGCTCCACAAGAAATACAGCGGCCAGGGCCTCGTCATCGTCGCGGTGAATGTGGACAAGAAGTCGGCCGACATGGAGGCCTTCCTCAAGAAATTTGACGTGAGCTTCGCCGTGGTGCGGGACGGAGCCAGCAAGCTCATCTCGGAGGTCAAGGTTCCGACCATGCCCAGCTCGTTCATCTTAAACCGCGAGGGCAAGGTGGTGTCCGCCCACCGCGGGTTCAAGGGCGACGAGACCCGCAAAAAGTATGTGGAGGAGATTGAAGCGCTGCTCAAGTAAGCCGTTTATGAAAGACCGACGTACGAGGTGTTCGTTGTGGCTGTTACTGCTGGGCGTGGGCGCCTTGGGCGCCTTGGGCGCCGGCTGTCAGCACGTGAATCCGTGGGACCGCGGCGCGCTGTCGGAGGCGATCATGCGGGCGGATCACGACCCGCTTGGCGGCATGATGGCGGAACACATGTGGTTTTCCCGGGAGGCTGCGACGGGCGGCCGCGGGGTTGGAGGAGGAGGTTGCGGATGCAATTGATGAACGCGGCATTCTCTCGACGGGCGGGCGGCTGGCTGGCAGCGCTGGCGCTCCCGCTGGCATTGGCTTCGAATGTAAATCACGCCCGGGCGGCGGAGCCGGAAGCCGCGCAGGAGGCGGAAGGCAGCCCGTTCAGAGTGACGCCGGCGGTGGTCACCACCAATGGCGCCCCGCTGCTCGCGGTGGCGTTCCAAATTCCCGCCCACCATCACCTGTATGCGGACGAGGTGTCGTTCGAGCTCGACGACGCTCCCGCGCAATTCGCGCTGCCCGTTCCGGTCGAGCTGCCGGACAAGCACAGCGGCGGCACCAAGAAATCTTTTGAGGCAAGCTTCGTCGCCACTCGTCCGCTGGCCGACGCCGCGGGCGGGCTGCGCCTGACCGTCAACCTGCGAGGTTGCAACGAATCGGAGTGTTTCTTTCCCGAGACGCGGCGTTGGCGGGTCAACGTGGCCGCCGGGGAGGTCGCCGTTGTGCCGGACGCCGCCGCCACTGCCCCCGTCGCAGGGACGGGTGTCGCCGGGTCCACCGGTGCCTTCACCAACGGATTCACGACCGTCGCGCGGACCACCGGATACCAGGCGCCGGCAGCATTTCGGTCCTTCCTCGACTCGGCAACGTCCGGCGGTGCTGTGGCCGAAAACGGCGGGGCGCTGGCCGGGCTCGGCATGGCCGCCACGCTCGGTCTTATTTTGTTAGGTGGGCTGGCTTTGAATTTGACGCCCTGTGTCCTCCCGATGATCCCAATCACCCTGGCGGTGCTCGGCGCGGGCACGGCCAACCGTCGACGCGGGCGTGGCTTCGCCCTGGGAGCCGTCTATGGCCTGGGTGTCTCCCTGGCCTACGGCGGCCTCGGGGTGGCGGTGGTGCTGACCGGCTCCCGCTTCGGTGCGCTGCAGTCCTCCGCGTGGTTCAACCTCGCCATCGCCGTGGTCTTCGTGGTCCTCGGGCTGGCGATGTTCGATCGCATCCCGATCGATTTTTCCCGCTTCCAACGATCCAGCGGCGGCGGTGGTGAAGCGTCCGGCGGCGCCGGGGCCTTCGTGGCCGCGGGCATGACCGGATTCGTCTCGGCCCTTCTCGCCGGCGCGTGCGTGGCGCCCGTCGTGATCTCCGTGCTGCTCCTCGCGACGACCCGTTATCAGTCCGGCCAGTTCTTCGGCTTGCTCCTGCCCTTCGTCCTCGGCGTCGGCATGGCCCTGCCGTGGCCATTCGCCGCTGCCGGGTTGTCCTTTCTTCCCAAGCCGGGTGCGTGGATGTCCCGCGTGAAATACGGCTTTGGCGTGATCATTTTCGTGTTCGCCGCGTGGTACGGCTGGCTGGGCGTGAATCTCTCGGGCGTGCTTCCAGCCCATGCCCGCACCGGCTCCGGGACGCCCGCGCCGGCCGCGGATCAATTGCGCACCGCCCTGGCGGAAGCCCAGCGGACTGGCCGCCCGGTGCTCATCGATTTTTGGGCGAGCTGGTGCAAGAACTGCGGTGCCATGGAGCACACCACGTTTCAAGACGAGGCCGTCCGCCGTCGCCTGAACGATTTTGTCTTTGCCCGCGTGCAGGCTGAACATCTCGACGATCCCGCGGTCAAACCCCTGTTGGATCAATTCGGCGTCCTCGGCCTGCCCACGTATGTGGTGCTCCTACCCAAGGCCGGGCCCGAATCGGCTGCCGGGCCGAAAAGCCCGGGACGGCCCTAGGTCCTTTCCGTCGTCCGCTCCAACCCTGACTCCTTCGCTCTCCAACTTTCTTCTCCCATGAACCGACGTATCCATCATCTCACGCGTGTGCCGTCCCTCCTGCTGGCGGCGGCCCTGCAGGTGTTGCCCATCGCGCGGGCCGCTCTGCCGGTGACGCAAAGCGCCGCCAACATCATCGTCGTGCTGTTCCGCTGGGGCAGCGCCGCCGCCGCGGCTTTGGGCGGAGTGCAGGCTGTCTCCGGTGCGTCCACCACCATCACCAACCCGCTCAACGCCACCGGCACCAACGGCGTCCCTTTCAGCCTGCGCCTAACCACCGCCCCCGACCAGGCCCACTACTGGCTCGCCTCGGGACTTCCCTCCGATTACATCCTCATCGGAACATCCGGCGCCACGTTGTGGAAAATCCAGGGAACCAACGCCAGCGCCGGCACCTATAATGTCACCCTGACGGCCAAGGATCAGTCGAACAGCGGAGCCAGCAAAACTGTTTCCTCCACCCTGGTTCTCACCGTGCTGAGCGGAGGCGCCTCCCCGCCCAGCATTACCACCCAGCCGACCAGCCGATCCGCGCTGGCCGGAAGCTCCACCGCATTTTCGGTCACCGCCTCCGGCTCCGGCCTCGCCTATCAATGGCGCCACAGCTCGGTCAACATCGGCGGCGCCACCAGCTCAGGCCTCACGCTCAACAGCCTCGCCCTGTCGGACTCCGGCGCCTACGACGTGGTCATCACCAACGCCTCGGGCAGCGTGACGAGCGTGGTGGCCACCCTGACCGTCACCAATCCGCCGCCGCCCAGCATCACCAGCCAGCCGACCAGCCGATCCGCGCTGGCCGGAAGTTCCACCACCATTTCCGTCACCGCCGCCGGCTCCGGCCTCGCCTATCAATGGCGGCACGCCTCGGTCAATATCGGCGGCGCCACCAGCGCCGACCTCACGCTGAACAGCCTCAGCCTGGCGGACTCCGGCGCCTATGACGTGGTCATCACCAATGCCTACGGCAGCGTGACCAGCGTGGTGGCCACCCTCACAGTCACCAATCCGCCGCCGCCGAGCATCACCAGCCAGCCAACCAGCCGATCCGCGCTGGCCGGAAGCTCCACCACCATTTCGGTCACCGCCGCCGGCTCCGGCCTCGCCTATCAATGGCGCCACAGCTCGGTCAACATCGGCGGCGCCACCAGCTCAGGCCTCACGCTCAACAGCCTGACTCTGGCGGACTCCGGCGCCTACGACGTGGTCATCACCAATGCCTACGGCAGTGTCACCAGCGTGGTCGCCACGCTCACGGTCACCAATCCGCCGCCGCCGAGCATCACCAGCCAGCCGACCAGCCGCTCGGTTGCCGTCGGAGGTTCCTCGACTTTCTCCGTCACTGCCTCCGGCTCGGGCCTGGCCTACCAGTGGCGCCACAGTGCCAGCAACGTTTCCGGTGCGACCAACTCCAGCCTCGCGCTGACCAGCATCTCCCTCTCCGACGCCGGCAGCTACGACGTCATCGTCACCAATGCCTATGGCAGTGTCACCAGCGTGGTGGCGACCTTGACGGTCACCAATATCCCGCCCGGGATCACGACGCAGCCGACCAGCCGCACGGTGGCGGTGGGGGCGTCGACGACATTCTCGGTGACCGCAACCGGCACGAGCCTCGCCTACCAATGGCGGCACGGCGCCAGCGCCATCCCCGGCGAGACCGGCTCGAGTCTCGCTCTGAGCGGCATCCTGCTCACCGACGCGGGGGCCTACGATGTGATCGTGACCAACAGCTCCGGCAGCGTGACCAGTTCGGTCGCGACCCTGACCGTGACCAATCCGGCGCCGGCCATAACGGCGCAGCCGACGAACCGGACGGTCGGCACGGGCACGGCCGTTTCCTTTGCGGTGACGGCATCAGGCGCGAACCCGCTGACCTACCAATGGCGCCTCGCCGCGAGCCCGGTGTCCGGGGCGACGAATTCGGTGCTGAGCTTGGCCAGCGCGACGCTGGCGGATGCCGGGGCCTATGATGTGATTGTGGCCAACGGTTACGGCAGTGTGACCAGTGTGGTGGCGACCTTGACCGTGACCAACGCCCCATTGGCGATTGTCTCCCAGCCGGGCGATCAGGAGGTTCTGGCCGGCACAGACGTCAGCTTTGTGGTCAGCGCCACCGGCGCGCCGCCGTTGACCTATCAATGGCGCTTCAATGGTTCGAATTTGGGTGGGGCCACGAGCCCGGCGCTGAACCTGACAGGCGTGACCACGCTTGATGCCGGCGGTTACGATGTGGTGGTCACTGGAAACGGCCAGGGCAGCGTGACCAGCGTCGTGGCGACATTGACGGTGACCAACGTGCCGCTGGCCATCGTCACCCAGCCCGTGAGCCGCGAGGTGCTGGCGGGCACGAGCGTGAGCTTTGTGGTGAGTGCGACCGGCGCGCCCCCGCTGACGTATCAATGGCGCTTCAATGGTGGAAATCTCGTGGGCGCAACCAACACCAGCGTGAGCCTGAGCGGCGTGAGCGCACCCGATGCCGGCGGTTACGATGTGGTGGTCACTGGAAACGGCCAGGGCAGTGTGACCAGCGTCGTGGCCACCTTGACCATCACCAACGCTCCGTCCGACCTCCCCATCGCCGCCTACAACGGCCTCTTCTTCGATACTAACGACCTCAGCCTTGCTTCGGCGGGCTTCTTTACGGCGAAGACCGGCAAAGGGCGAACCATCGCCGGCAGTCTGCGCATCGGGGTGGTGCGCTACGGGTTCAAGGGCGTGCTCGATGGTGCCGGCCAGGCCACGCTGTCGGTCCTGCGCGGCGCGTTGACTCCGCTGTCGCTGAATCTCGCGGCCGGCGACCACAGCCTTTCCGGGACGGTGTCGGACGGCACGTGGACCTCGCCGTTGTGGGCCGATCAGGCGGTCTTCAATGCGAAGACCAATCCAGCGACGGCGTATGCAGGCATGTATACCGCGATCGTTCCCGGGGCCGAGTCGGATCCGGACGCGCCGATTGGCGATGGCGTCGCTTCGATGAAGGTGGACGTCGGCGGAAACATGCTGTTGACCGGCAACCTGGCCGACGGCACGCGGCTCGTCGAGAAATGCGCCCTCTCCGGCGCGGGTCACTTCCCGTTGTACGTTCCCATCCCGCAAAATCGCGGCGCGATCTTCGGCTGGCTGCGGTTGCGTCCGGGCGGCGGATCCACCCTCGATGGAGAAACGCACTGGCTGCGTCCCGGGGGCCCGCTGCCCAGGGTCAACACCAACGGGTTCCAGCTTGACTCGACGGTGGTCGGCTCGGTCTTCCAATTGGCCGGCCTGCTTTCGCTGTCGCAGGGGAACGCCAATCTGGTCTTCAGCGGGGGCAACCTGCCGGATTCGTTCACCAACGTGCTGGCGTTCGGAGCGTTTGGGCAGATGACAAACCTCAGCACGAACAAGCTGGTGATGAAACTGAATCCCAAGACCGGCCTGATCGGCGGCATCGTGGTGAATCCCTACTCGCTCAAGCCGGTGAAGTTCCAGGCGGCGTTGCTGGTCAATCAGCTCTCCCTGAGCGGCTCGTTCCTCGGCAGCAACGTGGTGGGGCGCGTCGAGATGATCCCCGTGGCCCAGTAGCGCTGCGGCTTGCCTGCAGAGGCGCGGGTCGGGATTTGCGCTTCACCCGGATGCGGTCCGGCCGTTACCTTGCCGGCGATGCAACTGATTGTCGATCCGAGCGAGCTGCAGCCGCGGCGACGGGTTTGCGTCGGAATTGGGGTGTTCGACGGAGTGCACCTGGGTCATCAGCAGGTCCTCCGTCAAACCATCGCCGACGCCCGCCGCCTGGACGCCAGCGCCGTGGCGGTGACGTTCGATCGGCATCCCAGCGCCATCGTGGCCCCGGACCGGGTGCCGCCCGCCATCCAATCCATCAGCCAGCGGCTGGACGCGATTGCCAGCCTGGGGATCGATGTCACTTGGCTTATCACGTTCGATGAGGCGTTCAGCCGACAGAGCGGCGAAGCCTTTGCCCGCCTCCTGGCCACCGGGCTGGGTCCGCTGGTCAGCATCAGTGTCGGAGGGGAATTTACCTTTGGCTACAAGCGCAGCGGAAACGTCGCGCTTCTGCGGGCCTTGGGCGCGAAAATGGGTTTCAACGTGCACGGGCTCGCCTCCGTGTCGCTCGACGGACAGGTCGTCAGCAGCACCCGCATTCGCGAGGCGATTCGTGCCGGCGACCTGGATGCCGCCGGCCAGATGCTCGGACGCCCTTATGCCGTCAGCGGCGCGGTCCAGCGCGGAGATCGGCTGGGCCGCAAGCTCGGATTCGCCACGGCCAATCTCGACATGACCGGCCGCGTGCTGCCGCCAAACGGGGTTTATCTGGCCCGGGGCCTGGTCTGGGGTGAAGAACACCGCGCAGTAGTTAATATCGGGGTTCGCCCCACCGTTTCAGGCAGATCCGAACAGCGGGTGGAGGTTCACTACCTCGACTTTGAAGGCGACCTGTATGGAGTGATGCTGGAGCTGGTGCTGGGCGAGCGTTTGCGCGACGAGCGCAAGTTTCCGTCGCTCCAGGCTTTGGCGGAGCAAATTCGCCTCGATGTCGAATGCGCTCGGCGCGCGCATGAGGTTTCGCCATGAAGTCACGCCTGATCGTCGGCATCTCCGGCGCCTCCGGCGTCATTCACGGAATTCGCCTTCTCGAACATCTGCGCGCCAAGGGCGACCTCGAGACGCATCTCGTCATCTCCAAGCCGGGCGAACGCACGATTCTGGAGGAGACGGATTACACCATCGAGCAGGTCAAGGCCCTGGCATCGGTCTGCCACCCCCCGGGCGACATCGGCGCCAGCATCGCCAGCGGCTCATTCCGGACGGCCGGCATGGTGGTGGCGCCGTGCTCCATCCACACCGTCGCCGCCATCGCCTATTGCCAGGCGGACAATCTCCTGACCCGCGCGGCTGACGTGACGCTGAAAGAACGGCGCAAGCTGGTGCTGGTGGTTCGGGAAACGCCGCTGCATCGCGGGCACCTGAAGGCCATGCTGGAGGCGACCGAGGCCGGCGCCGTCGTTCTGCCTCCCGTCCCGGCGTTCTACACGCGCCCGAAAACCATCGATGACGTGGTGAACCAAACGGTGGGTCGAATTCTCGATCAATTCTCGATCGATCACGATCTCGGCCAGCGCTGGGGCGAATCCTCGGACCATCCCGAGCGCTGAGTGGAATGAGCAAAGCCCGCCTCCATCGTCGACAGGGGTCTGCCGCCGCGGGCTCCTGACGGACAACCTTTTGTCTCGTACGAGACAAAAGGTTGTCCGCCCCAGCATTTGATTTTCCTCCTTTCATTGGTTGGTTCGGACTGATTTCATGCGCGACACGCACCGACGGTTTTGTGCTTGAGCCCCGATTTTACGGATGAACGCCATTCAGCTTGAACAACCGCGCCAGTTCCGGCGCATCGAGATTCCCGAGGTTTCCCCGCCCGGCGCGGGCGAGGCGCTCGTCCGGGTCTTGCGCGTGGGCATCTGCGGCACCGACATCAGCGGCTATCTTGGCAAAATGCCGTTCTTCAGCTACCCCCGAATCCCGGGTCATGAACTGGGCGTCGAGGTGCTGGCCGTCGGGCCCGGCGTGGCCAACGTGCGCGCCGGCGATCGGTGTTCCGTCGAGCCATACATGAATTGCCAGCAATGCCTGCCCTGCCGAAGCGGCCACGGCAATTGCTGCGAGCAGCTCAAGGTCCTTGGCGTGATGATGGATGGCGGGCTGACCGAGCGGATGGTTCTGCCCGCGCGCAAGCTGCATCCCGCCAACCGGCTCGCCCCCGAACAATGTGCCCTGGTCGAAACGCTGGCCATCGGCTGCCACGCCGTCAACCGCGGGAACCCCCAGCCCGGTGAAAATGTGCTCGTGATCGGCGCAGGCCCCATCGGTTTGTCGGTGATCGAATTCGCGCGCCTGTCCGGCGCACGCACATTTGTCCTCGACCTGAGCGCGCCGCGCCTCGAGTTCGTCCGCAAAAAAATGGGGGTGCCGGATACGATATTGGCCGGAGACGAAGGCGTGGCGCTGGAGCAATTGCGCGAGCGAACCGGCGGGTCGCTGGCGCAGGTGGTCATCGATGCCACCGGCAGCCATCAATCGATGGGCGCGGCGCTGCAGTATTGCGGGTTCACGGGCCGCCTCGTCTATGTGGGGATCACCCAGGCCGAGATTTCGTTTCCTCATGCGCCCATTCTTCACCGGCGCGAACTGACCATCCTGGCCAGCCGCAACGCGCTGCCTCCGGATTTCACCCGCATCATCGAATTGATTGAGTCCGGCCGGATTGACACCCGGCCGTGGATCACCCACCAGGCCGAGTTCGGCCGGTTGATCGAAGTTTTCCCGGAATGGATCCGGCCCGAAACCGGCGTGATCAAGGCGGTGGTGCAGGTCTCCTGAACATGAACCACCCGCCCGCCCCCCGAGGTTTCACGCTGATCGAGCTGCTCGTGGTCGTTGCCATCATCGCGCTCCTCGCCGGCTTGCTGCTCCCCGCTCTCGGCCAGGCGAAGGGCAAGGCCCAGTCCACGGCATGCCTCAACAACGTCAAGCAGCTGTCGCTCGCGTGGAGCCTCTACGCCGATGACAATGACGGCTGGCTGGTCAACAATCACGGCAAGCCCGAGACTTATGCGAAGCGGAACACGTGGGCGAACAACGTGGAGGACTGGGCCACCGCCGACGAGAACACGAATGAAAAGCTCCTTACCGATGCCTTGCTCGGGTCGTACGCGGGCTACAACCCGCGCATATACAAGTGTCCCTCCGATCGCTCGGAAGTTCCGGCCGGACCCCGCACGCGCAGCTACTCGATGAACGCCATGGTCGGGAATCCCGGCGAGCTCACCAATCGGTTCAACCCGGACTATCTCCAGTTCTACAAGGTCACCGACATGCCGGACCCCTCGAAGATTTTTGTCTTCATCGATGAGCATCCCGACACGATCAACGACGGCTTCTTCGTGAACAAACTTTCCGATCCGTCGTGGGGCAACGTCCCCGGCTCCTACCACAACGGCGGGGCGAACTTGTCCTTCGCCGATGGCCACTCCGAGCCGCGTCACTGGCAGGCGTGGAGCACCGTTCGCCCGCCCGTCCAGGGCGGCGTTGGCGGAACCATCTCGGCCAGCCCCACCGTCGACTTCGACTGGCTGAAGGAACGCACCAGCGTGCTCAAACGTTAGCGGGCTGGAAAATCCCGGTTCCGCAGGACTGCGGGTGGAGCGATCCCATCCTTGACGGGCGCGATGAGGCAGAAGCGATCGGTGAACCGGTGGGTGACCCGCAGATTGGGTGGCAGGCGGGCGCCTTTGGAGACCACGCCCAGATCCAGCTCGTTCCCTTGCAGGCCGCTCACGATTTGCTCGCTCGATTGCGACCTCTGTCGGAATCTGGCCCCGCGAATTTTTTCGCGACACGACGTCACTGGGTGCTCGTATGTGTTTCACCAGCCGGATACTCCGGAGGAGTTGGCGGAAGCGTTGGAGGGAATGAACGCGTGCCCGACGGAGACGATTGGCAACGATGGATGAAACGAAGCCGTGGCGGTGGCGCTCCGTCACAGCGTCCCAAGCTTCGCCAGTCCGCTCGCCTTCTCTCCCGCCCGGCCGGAGAAAAGGTAGCCCGCGATGCGGGACAGATCCGGAGAAGCCACAGGACAAGCACACTCGCCGGATTCGCCGGGCTTTTGATGGTGCGGAGAGGTCTCGTCCTTGGAAGCCTCACGCGGTTTTTCAGCTCGATCCGCTGCGGGCTGCAAGCCCGCGGCCCGAACCGGGTTCACGGCGGGACGACCATGCGGTCGAAGGGCGCGACGTAAGCCTGCAGCGATACGAGCAACCCGACGAGCGCAGCGAGCGCGAGGCTGTGAAAGAAGACGTACCGGAGGATGCGCCCTTCGTGGCCGTACCAGTTGGTGGCGGTGCTGGCCACGACGATGCTTTGGGCGTCGACCATCTTGCCCATGACTCCGCCGGAGCTGTTGGCCGCCGCCATGAGGATGGGGCTGACGCCGATCCGCTCGGCGGAAATTTTTTGCAGGCCGCCGAAGAGCACATTGCTGGCGGTGTCGCTGCCGGTCAGGGCGACGCCGAGCCAGCCGATCAGCGTGCCGAAAAATGGGTAAAGCCGTCCCGACTTGGCCATGGCGAGGCCCAGGGTGGCGTCCGTGCCTGAGTATTTGGTGACATACCCGAGCGCGAGCATGGCCGCGATGGTGATCAGCGAGTGCCTGACCCGATAGACAGTCCGCCAGTAGATCTGGAACATGTCGAGCGGCGTGCAGCCCATGAGCAGTCCGGCCAGCAGGGCGGAGGCGAGAATGCCCGTGCCGGTGGCGGCCAGCCAGTTCAGATCGAACACGGCCTTTTCGGGCGGGGTGGGCTTTTGAGGAGTGGGCTCCGCGACCACGGGGGGTGTCCGGACCACTTGCTGGTGCAGCCCCGGGATCGGGATGGAAACGGTGAAACGATTCAGGGTCGCCTTGACCATGGGCACGCCCCAGACGAAGACGAGCAGGCTGAGCACAACCCAGGGAGTCCACGCCTGGCGGACGCGTCCGGGCTCGGGCCGGTCCGCGGATTCTGCCGTTGGTGGCGGAGTGGCGACAGTATCGGTCGGCGGTTGCCAGGCATCTCGCGGCCGCCAAAACCGGAGAAGCACGACCAGCGCGACCATCGATGAGATGGAGGCGATGATGTCAACGAGCCAGGGCCCGTGAAAGTTGGACACGAGAAATTGCGGCACGGAAAAGGCCGCTCCGGCCGTGAGGGCGGCGGGCCAGACGCCCAGCATGCCACGCCAGCCGGCCAGCGCCCAGACGACCCAGAACGGCACGATGAGGGAGAAGATGGGCAACTGCCGTCCGACCATGGCGGAAAGTTTGAGCAACGTGGCTTCATTGCCACCGATGACGCCGTTCAGCGCGATGATGGGTGTGCCGAGGGCGCCGAAGGCGACGGGGGCGGTGTTCGCGATGAGCGACAGACCGGAGGCGTGGAGCGGCTTGAACCCGAGCTGAATGAGAATGGCGGCGGTGACGGCGACGGGCGTGCCGAACCCGGCGGCGCCTTCGAAGAACGCGCCGAAGGAGAAGGCGATGAGGATCACCTGGACGCGCGGGTCCGGGGCGATCGTGGCGAGGTTGCCCCGGAGCACTGCGAACAGCCCGCGATCCACGGTCAGCTGGTAAAGGAAGATCAGGTTGAGGATGATCCAGCCGATGGGGAACAGCCCATAGCCGGCGCCGTACAGTGCGCTCGCGGCGGCGGCGGAGACCGGCATGCGGAAGGCAAAGATGGCGACGGCCACGGCCACGGCCAGGCCGAGGAGCGCCGCGATGTGAATGCGAATCTTCAGCCAGGCGATGGCACCAAGGAGCAGCACCACCGGGATCGCGGCCACGGCAGTGGACAGATAGGCATTGCCGAGCGGGTCGTAGGTTTGAGGCCAGGGCGCCATGGGCGGCGGTGAATCAGGGCGTCACGCGTCAGTCGAGATGGACTGGTCCAGCCAGCGCAGATAGCGCTCGGTGACGCGGGTGAGCGACATCGCCACAATCTCGGGCGTGTCGTAGGGATGCTCCTGCAGGACGAGTCTTTCGAGTTCGGGCAACCGGCGGTGGTGCGTCTTGAAGAGGATGAGCGTTTCGCGGCTGCGCTCGATTTTTCCGCGCCACCAGTAGTGGGATTCGATGGCCGGCACGAGGTTGGCGCAGGCAACGATACGCGCCTTCAGGACGACTCGGGCCAGCCGGCGGGCGGTCTTCAGGTCGGGGGCTGTGACCAAGACCAGGATGAATCCCGGAGCGCGTTTCATTTTGATTGAGATCCGGGGGGGATGGCTTGGGGTGTGGGTGGAGGCGTGGCCACGATGGAGGGTTGACACCAGCCCGGCGGGATTTGGTTTATATACCAGGCGCCACGATGCGGATTGTCGAGGTTGGTTGCCACCTCCCAGTAGAGCGTGAGCACGAACGTGATGGCGCCGACCACCAACACGCCGGCGGCGGGCCGATCGTAGTGCACGAGCATGGTGCCGGCGACGATGAGGAACGACATGACGGCCAGGAGGAGGTGAATCATCGGCGGAATCCGATCCTTCACGCACCGGCGAAAGGACGACTCGTCACCTGCCTCGACGTAGTGCCGGATCAGCTTGAACTCCTCCCAGACTTTGGAGAGGACGGCGGCAGCCAGAATGGCGTGAAACGTTGCCAGGACAGGAATCAGCGTGTTGGTCAGGGCCGTTTCATCCGGTTTGCCCACGTTCCAGCCCTGGGGCAGGAACACCCATCGCCAAAGGCCGGCCGTGAATGCGCTGGCGGTGGCCGGGACGAAAAGGATCGAGAGGTAGGGCTGAAGCGATGGACGTGGGTTCATGGCTCGTCGGGGATGCGCCGGGCTCAGGCGTTGTCTTCGGCCCGGGCGGCCCGGCGGCGGGCGGCGAGGCGCTTGACCAGTTCGTCGGCGATGACGCCGGCGAGGATGACGGATCCAATGATGGCGAACTCGAGGTGGGTGGGGATGCCGAGGATGTTGATGGCGTTGTAGAGGACCCGCATGACCGCGGTGCCGATGATCACTCCGAGAATGGTGCCTTCGCCGCCGCGCAGGCTGCAGCCGCCGAGGACGGCTGCGGCGATGGCGTAGAGCTCGTAGAACTCGCCGAGGCCGGACGGCTGGATGGAATTCAGGTCGAGGGCGAACAAAATGCCGCCCAGGCCGGCCAGCGTGGAGCAGATCGCGTAGGCGAGGATCTTCATGCGATCGGTGTTGATGCCCGAGTAACGCGCGGCGGTTTCATTGCGGCCCAGCGCGAGCAGGTAGCGGCCCCAAATCGTCCGGTTGAGCAGGATGCCGGCGAGCAGCGCGACGCCGGCCAGATAAAAGACCGGGGCGGGCAGGGCGAACGTGCCGCCAAGCGCGAGGCGCCCGATGGCCACCTGGCGCAGGCCGTCGTAGCTGTTCCCAAAGCCCTGGCTTTGGTCATCGGTGATAAACCGGGCGATGCCGCGGTAGAGCAGCAGTCCGCAGAGCGTGACGACAAACGGCTGGAGGCGCACCTTGGTGATGAGCAGGCCATGGGCGAGCCCGATGGCGAGGGACGTGCCGAGCACGGCGACGAGGGTCAGCGGGATGCTCCATCCTCGATGGGTGAGCAGCCACGCCATGAGGGAGCCGACCAGCCCAATGACGGAGCCGATGGAAAGATCGATGCCCCCGGTGATGATGACAAAGGCGACGCCGATGCTGATGATGCCGAAAAGCGAAGTCCACCGGACGAGGTTCTGCAGGTTGTAAGCGCTGACAAACTGGGGGTTGGCGAGGGCGGTGACCAGAAACACCGCGACCAGCAGGCCGAAAATGCCGAGAAGTTTTTTCATCTTAGTTCCTGCCCGCCGCGGGGACGGGTCTCCCGCCAGTCGCCAGCTCCATGATCGATTCTTCGCTGAGATTCTCCCGGGACAGCTCGCCGCTGATCCGCCCTTCGTGCATGACGAGCGCGCGGTCGCTCATGCGCAGCACCTCCTCCATTTCGCTGCTCACGAAAAGAATGGCCATGCCCCGCTCCGCGAGTTCTTCCATCATCTGGTAGATCTCCTGTTTGGCCCCGACGTCGATGCCGCGAGTGGGCTCGTCCAGCAGAAGAATTTTTGGCTCCAGCGCCAGCCATTTGGCGAGCGCGACCTTCTGCTGGTTGCCTCCGGAGAGATACTGGACGAACTGCGCGGCGTTGGGTGTCTTCACCCGCAGCTGTTGGATCAGGCGATCGGCCAGGGCGATCTCGGTCGCGCGGCGCAGCCAGCCGCCGGGCGAGTTTCGGCGCAGGCTGGCGAGCGTCGTGTTCTCGCGCACGGCCATCTCCAGGATCACGCCCTGGTGCTTGCGATCCTCCGGCACCAGGGCGATGCCGGCGCGGATGGCGTCGAGGGGCGAGCTCACCGTGAGCGGGCGGCCGTGCATGACCAGCGAGCCGCCGGCGGCGGGGTTGATGCCGAACAATGCCTGCAGCAATTCGGTCCGCCCGGCGCCGACCAACCCGGCGATGCCGACGATCTCACCCGCGCGCAGCGTGAAGTTCAAGGGGTGAGCCGGGTGGGCGACGGTCCGGAGTTCGCGGGCCTCCAGCAGCGGTGTGCCCCGCCCGAATGACGCCCGCGCGTGCCGGCCAAGCTCGCGTCCGACCATCAGACGAACCATGGCCTGGTGGTTGATTTCGCCCTTCGCCAGCTCTCCCGCATTCCGGCCATCGCGCAGCACGAGCACCCGATCCGCAAGCGCGGTCACTTCTCCCAGGCGATGCGAGATGTAAACCACGCTGACGCCACGGGCGCGGAGATTGCGAACCACCCGGTACAGCTGGTCGGTCTCGTGCTGGCTCAGGCTGGACGTCGGTTCGTCCATGATGAGCACCCGCGCATTTGTGCTCAGCGCTTTCGCAATCTCGACCAGTTGCTGGCGCCCGAGCGAGAGCGTGCTGACGAGGCGGCCCGGGTCGCAAGTCAGGCCGACTTCATCCAGGTAACGCCGCGAGTCGGCGACCAGGCGTGGCCGATCAATGAAGCCCGCGTGGCGCGGCTCGCGGCCGAGAAACAGGTTGGCGGCGACGTCGAGGTTGTCCGCCAGGTTCAGCTCCTGGTGGATCAGCGCGATGCCGTGGTGTTCGGCGGTGCGAACCGAATCGATGCGAACGGGCCGGCCATTCAGCAGGATCCCGCCGGCGTCCGGCTCGAGCACGCCGGCGAGGATCTTCATCAAAGTGCTCTTGCCCGCGCCGTTCTCGCCGATCACGGCCAGAACCTCGCCCCGGGCCAGCGTGAGGTGAACCTGATCGAGCGCCTTCACGCCCGGGAAACGTTTGCTCAACCCGCGCGCTTCCAACAGGGGTGAATCGGAGCTCGGAGTCATGGCGTGTCGGCCCATGGATCAGGCACCACAGGCAGGGCCGGCGCTCCGTCGCCAGCCGGCGGCGCGCTGCGGAGAGCGCGCCCTACCTTGCGGTTCTTGGGAAGTTTTGGCCTGGACCGTTGTCCGCGCGTCGGGACCATGAACCCCGGCGGGGCGCATTGTTGATTGGTGATGGTTGATTTGTGATTTGGGATGGCCGAGTCGGACCATCCGCCATCGTAGATCAAAAATCGTAAATCAAGCATCCCCTGGTTCATGGTGGATGAACTCGCGGCTCCGGCTATTGGCCGGCGGCCTGCAGGCGTTTCAACTCGGCCCAGAACTTTTCCACGTTCGCCTGGCGCACTTCGACAATGGGAACTTCGTGGAAGCCGCCGGCGGGCAGGACGGATTTGTCACCGTTGGCCAGGCCCTTGAGGATGCGCACGGATTCATAGCCGTAATAGTAAGGCTGCTGGCTGACCGTGCCGTGGACCTGGCCGTCGATAATGCCCTGCAGAATCGAAGTCTGTTCGTCGAAGCTGACGATCTTAATCTTGCCGATCTTGCCCGCTTCCTTGGCCGCCTCGAGGCACTGCGGCGAGTTATAGGCGAACAGACCGACCATGCAGGCGAGGTCTGGGATGGACGCCATCGCGTCCTGGGCGTTGGCCTTGGCTCGCGCGTAATCGAAGTTGTCGGTGCGGGTGTCAACGACGACATATTTATTGCCGGCGCTCGCCAACGGCTTGCCGGGCGGATCGTAATTGACCTGGCCGAGGGCCTGGGGAGGACGATCCAGCAGTTCGTCGATCACGCCCTGGCGACGTTGCTGGGCGTTGAGCTGCTCGAGGCGGCCGACAAAGATCATAATCTTGCCGCCATTCGGGAGGGCCTCCTTGACCAGCTTCCCGGCGGCGCGGCCGGCCTTGTAATTGTCCATGCCGACAAAGCACAGGCGCTTGCTGTCGGGTGCGTCGGAATCGTGGGTGATGACCGGGCAACGCTCGGCGGCCTGATTAATCAGATCGACCTGATTTTTCGCGTCGATGGGGCTGATGGCAATCCCGTCGACGCCCCGGGCGAGCAACCCTTCGATCATCCGTTTCTGGTCGATGATTCCCTTGGGGGGCATGAGGACCTCGCACTCGACGCCGAACTCTTTCTCCGCGGCGCGGACGCCGGCGGCGGCCGTGTTCCAGAACGGGTCCACGCCATTGGTGACGTAGGCGATTTTCTTTTTCTTGCCGGGGGCCGGGCTGGAGCTCGGGGCTGGCGCGGACGCGCCCGCGGGGCCGGGCTCGGATGATTTGTTGCAGCCGGTGAGGCCGAGAATAAGCAGGGAGAAGGAAAGCGTGAGGAATCGTTTCATGCTGTGCGGGGAAGCTAGTGCGAACGGCTGGACCAGTTCAATGCGGAATTGGGACGTCTCGAGCCGAACCGCGTCACCGACGGGCAGCGTCATCGACCTTACCGGATATCCCACACCCTGGCCTGCGAGCTCAGATTCACTGTCTCAGCTTAACTCGAAAGAACCTGCTGCGTTGGCTGTCGTTGAAGACCGGTAGCACCAACGAAGTGCTCGCCCCCAGCTCATAAGGGCCCACTGTGGTCCAATGGCTGAGGTCCGCGGTCTGCTGCAGATAGAAGCCTGCGTACGGGGATCCGATGATGTTGAGAAATGGAAAAGCCGGTGTGCTCAAACCGATTTCGAGGCGGAATGGGAGAACCACTGTGAGCGAAGCCTCCGCCCGCGCGACATTGACCGAATTGCTTACCGTGACCGTGTAACGTCCGGAGTCTTCGACGAACAAGCCTGGTAAGGTCAATGTCGGCTGGTTGGCGCCTGCGATGGAGACTTCATCGCGCTGCCATTGGATCACCAACGGCGGCCGGCCGTAAACCAACGCCTTCAGCTCCACGTTCTCCCCAACCGTCGCGACGTGGGGGCGAGAGTCGAGAGTCACCATAGGTGTGCTCCGGACAAACACGTCGGCGACTGCACTGGAGGCGGTGCCAAAAAGATTGCTGGCTATCACATAGTATTGGCCAGCGTCTGCGCCCGTGACCGCAGTCACCCATCGAGTGCCAGATGTACTGGTTTCATCGAGTTGTCCATTGTGATGCCAATAATAAACGGCGGAGGGTCGCGCGGAAAAAAGTGCCTCGAGCTTCAGCGGTTCGCCCCAGGTCACGATTTGCGCGTAAGGGCTTCGTTGCAGAAGCGGTGGTCCTTCTGCGGCTTCGCCCGAGTGAAGGCGCGCGACGTAACCACGAGGGACCGAGCCGATGGACTGGAAGTGGCCGCCGAGCCATAGTCCGCTTGAGCCGTCTGCCTCACCCGCTTCAATCTGAATGGTGGC
This sequence comes from Limisphaerales bacterium, assembly GCA_044229355.1. Taxonomy (GTDB): domain Bacteria; phylum Verrucomicrobiota; class Verrucomicrobiia; order Limisphaerales; family JADJPG01; genus JBGARF01. The sequence continues at coordinate 451,574 of JBGATF010000003.1, read as the reverse complement.
GAAATCCGAGCGGAACGTTCCGTCGATCTCTCCGTCACCGCCGAGGCGCACGACTTCCAACTGGGCGGCATAGGCGTTTCCGTCTGGTCCGGGAAGCAGGAAGCCGTGGTCCTCATTCTGCGGCTGAAATGACGGGTCCGCAGCGCCGTCCGGCAAATAGCGTCGCAGACGAAAGTTCGTGCGCCCGAACTCATCCAGATAAACACCGCCCAGGAGGAGTCGCCCGTCCGTTAGGCGACAAAATCGATACAGCTGGCCGCTCCGGTAGGGTTCCATGGATATATTGAACCCTGGGTCGACGCTGCCGTCCGGGCGCACCCGGTAGACCCTCGGCTCCGAAAATTCTTCGTCCAGTTCATACGCGCCCAAGACCAAAGCGGTCCCGTCTGGTTCCAGAGCAAGGCTGACGGGTTGCAGGGCCGTTGAGATCAACGTTTTCGAAACCAGGTTCCCCGCCGCGTCCAGCCGAACCACGTTGGCCAAATTGGAATCTCCAATGCGCAGCCGGCCGACGACCACCAACGAGTCGTCCGTGTGCAGCCTCATGTCGACGATGTCGGCCTGGGTAAAAGTTGGAACGGTGACGTTTTCGTTCGAAGAACCGTTCCCGTTCAGGACGACCAGCGACGTGCGCACCGTCTGGAGAGGGTCAGGGAACTGGGCGGCCACCACAAATCCACCATCCAAGCGGCGTCGAACGAGGCTGACGGACCGGCATGGAACGGTCGGAGCGAACGCGGGATCCAGTGAACCGTTCGCCTCCAGACGCGCCAGTCCGGGCCGCCTCGTCCGTCCATACGATCGGAAAATGCCGCCGACGACAACTTTTCCATCCGGCTGAGCGGCGAGACTGTAGACGGATCCGTCGAGGCCTGAGCCGGGGGTGAAATTTGGATCGAGTTCGCCCTGCGGGGTCACACGCGCCACGCCGGAGCGCCGCCAGTCCGAGGGCGAGAAGATGTCACCACCTACGACGAGGCCTCCGTTTGTTTGGACGGCCAGCGCCTGCACCGGTCGATCCCCATACGCAAATGGTTCTGGGCGCAACGCCCCGTTTTCTTCAAGCAGGACCAGGTCCTGTCGGAACTCGAGTCCGGTGGACCAGAACTCGCCTCCCACGGCGATCCGGCCATCGGGTCTCACTGCCACGGCGCTGACCACGGGATCGGATGAGGCCGCCGCGCTGAGGGCGTTTCCTAAGGCGAAGGAAGAATCTAAATTTCCCGTTGGCGTCAATCGAACCAGGCCGGTGTGCGGTGCCAGATCGAAGTTCCGAAAGGAGCCACCGACGAGGATTCGGCCGTGCGTATCGTTCGCCAACACTCGCACGGCTTGGTCCGGGCCGACGCCGAGGTGAAAAGAGTCGTCCAAGACGCTGTTCGGCAGTAGGCGCGCCACGTGGTGAGCGGGCTTGCCGTTGACCTCGGTGAACTCGCCGCCGATCACGATTCCACCGTCCGGCTGCACCAGAATGGCATGAATCACGGCCCCGGCAGAGAGGGCCGGGGCGAAGCTCGAATCGAGCGCCCCGTCAGGCCGCAGTCGGGCGAGGGAGAGCCGCGGCAGGCCATTGACCTGGTCGAAGGCGCCCCCTACCAAAATCAGTCCGTCCGACTGGACGGCCAACGCCCGCACTTGGGCTGATTGCGCTCCGGCCGCATCGACCACGTTGGCGGTGAACGATGCATCGGTGGAGCCGTCTGGACGCAGCCGGACCAGACCTTTTCGGGTTTCGCCGTTGAATTGGGTAAATCGGCCCGCCACGACGACGTCCCCGTTCGTCTGGCGAACCAGCGCGTGAACTGCGGCGGTCGGAAACGGGGGCTCGTAGAATTCCGCGAAGATGGCGTCGTCGATTCCGGAAGGAAGGGCAAATGAGTGGTCCACGGAACCGTCCGCCTCGAGGCGGGCGAGCCCGCGCCGAGCAACTCCGCCAACCCGCTCGAATTGACCGCCGATCAATATTTTGCCGTCCGGGAGCGGAAGAATTGCACGCACTGAGCCGTCTGTGCCGTGCATGCCGTTGCCGGGATCGAAGGCGGCATCGAGTGTCCCAGGTGCGACCGGTGCGGCCACCACCTGCGCGGCCACTGCGAGGGGCCATAGCCCGAACGCGGCAGAGCGGGCCCCGCAGTGCCGGGCAGCCGCGAGAATGGAAGAAAGGCTCATGGCGGGTGGGATGTTAAGGGAGATCGGGCCAGACCGTATCACGGGGCCCGGGCCTCCGTCGAGACCAGACAAGCCGCATTTAAATCATGATTCGTCCCGCCTAACCGTTGAAACGCCAACCAAAGCCGTTGAAGAAAATCGGCTGTAGTGCAATTCTGTTTCCAGTTCCCGGCTCTTAGGCGATCGCCTGGTCGATCTGCCGGACGACTTGGGCTGAACGCTGCGAAGCAACTGTTCCTGATCATGACGAGACCACCGCAATTCTGGCCTCAGCTGCCGGCGCAAGGTCCTCGCCCGCGGGCTTGGGCCAGCCTGCTTGTCGTCGTGTGCTGGCTGGCGTGTTGGGTGACGGAGGGACACGCTGCTCCGGCCGGCGTCACCAAGCCGGGTGGCGAACGCGCGGACTCGCAGGCGCTCCTGAGCGGTTCGGCCTTTACCGTGCGAGGTTCGCCGAGCGCGCTGCGCCCCGGCGGCACGGAGCCCTTCGAGTTTCTCTTCGGCGGCCCGTCGTCCGCGCGGTTTCGCTATTGGTGGAACGGTTTGCCATCGACATTCGCGGGACGCAGCCTGCCCTTCAGCGGACGAAGCAACATCCGTCAGTCGGATTACGCCGGTCCGGAGGCCTGCAAGGAGTGTCACGCGGCGAACTACCAAAAATGGACCGGGCACGCGCACCGCTGGATGAACGCACCCGCCACGGCGGAGACCGTGAAGGGAGATTTCACCGGCCGGTTCGTGATGCATTACCAGGGCGGAGAGGCCCGGTTCTACCGTGAAAATGGCACGAACTTCATGCGGCTGGAGCGGGACGCCACCGTGCGGGTGTATGCCGTGGCGCGCACGATTGGCTCGCGGTACTTCCAGTATTATGCCGGGCGGCTGGTGGCCGGGCCCGAGCCGGCCGATCATCCCGTGCGCGCCATCGATCACGTCCTCCCCTTGGGCTACCTGCTCGACCAGAAGGAATGGATGCCGATCATCCACATCGACGAGGAGAAACCCGACGGTCAGCGGGCGGATGCGTTTGCGGGACCGAGCGACATCCCTTACGACGCCAGCTGCTCGGTTTGTCACACGACCTGGCCGGCGGGCGACTGGCTCATGACGTATTCCGGGATGACCCGCGCGAATTATTTCTCGCCCTTCACCGCGGAGTTTAACGCGACGGGTTATCTGTCCGAGACGCACCCGCAGATCTTGAAGGACGTGGTGGCTTCCGGTGAGCCCGCGGACGCGCTGCTGACGGCCGCATTTCGGCGGGTGGTCCAGCTCCCGGTCGCCGAGCACGCGGTGGCCCTCGGCATCACGTGCGAGGCGTGTCATAATGGGGCGAAGAGCCACGCGGAAAGCAGCACCCGCGACAAGAGCGGCCTCAGCCCGTTGTTCTTTCCCAGCAGCTCCAACCTGGTGAGCCACGGGCCAAACCGGACCGCCGTCTGGACGCGCCGTCCGCAGAATGTGAACTGGACGTGTGCCCGCTGTCATTCGGGCGGACGGCCCAGCTACGCCGCCGGCATGGGCGTGTGGAACTCGATCGAGTTCGCCGACGCGGTCAGTGGCAGTTGTTACCTCAAGGACCCGCTCGAGAAACGCTCCATGCCCGGGCTCACCTGTGTGCATTGTCACAACCCTCATCAGGGCATCGGGCCCAGGTGGACCCGCACGCCGGACGAGGACGATGCCAAGTGCCTCGATTGCCACAAAAAGTTCGTCGATAAACCGGCCCGCCTGACTCACACGCATCATCCGGAAAACACGCCCGGCGATCGATGCATGAATTGTCACATGCCGAAGATTACCGAGAGCCTCCAGGACGTCGTGCGCACCCACATGATTTTCAACCCGACTGACGCCCGGATGATCGAGGCCAACCAGCCGAACGCGTGCAACGTGTGCCATCTCAAGGAAAGCATCGACTGGACGTTGGGACACCTGCGGACCTGGTATCCGAAGGCGGCCGGCGCGTATGCGGAGGACAAACTAAAGGCCAATTATCCAAATCGCCCGGGGCCGGTTGGGTTGGGCTGGCTGAAGAGCCCGCACGAATCCACCCGGCTTGTGGCGGCCGACGCTCTCGCCCGGGCGAACGCGCGTTGGGCCCTCCCAGACCTGATTGCGATGCTCGACGATCCGTATCTGATTAACCGGCGCTTCACCCAGGTGCGGCTGGGGGAGATGCTGGGCACGGACCTTCGCCGATTCGGCTACCGGTTTTACCAGACCCCCTCCGAACGAAGGGATCCGTTGCAGGCGATTCGAGCCCAGCTCCTCAGCCCGTGATCAACCGCCGGATAAGCAGCCCGGCGAAGCCTGCGGTCGTGATCATGTAAAACACGGGGAACAGCCACCGGAACTTCGGGTAACGGATCGGAGCGCCTTCCTGATCCACGGCCGGCATGTACACCTCCATCCCCAGGCGGGCGACCGTCAGGTCGACGCTGCGCAGGCCATGCTCGAGCTCCGCCTTGAGGCGCAGGCTGGTCAGCAGCCCAATGATCGAGAAAAAGGTCAGAAAAATGAGCATGGAAATTTCCAGCAGGAATTCGCCGGTCACCGAGTGGAGCAACGACAGTATGCCCGCGGAGACGATGGCGTAGATGTTGGTGAATGACAGGCGCTCGTTCTTGATGTGGCGCACGTTTTCCCAGTGCTGTTGGAAGACCATGATCAAGGCGCGCTTTTCCGACGGCGTGGCCGGCGAGTGGAGCTGGGCGTCGGTGGGCGCAGTCATCTTAATGCCATCTGCCACCACCCGCGGGAATCTGCTGCCCCCGTGTTGCCAGGCCCCGACCGCGAGTTGCTGTGGGCGCGGCGGTGTAGCGCCCGCGTCCCGCGGGCAAGTGAGGCGGCGTCACGCCGCCGGGTAACGGTGCACCCGGCAAGTGAGAGTAGCAGAGAGATCAGCGGGGCACGGCCGGAGGCCGACGGGACCTGCCCGCGAGACGCGTGCGTTACGAGCCTGGTCTCCAGCCTCGACATTCGGTCGCCGGTCCACGAAAAAGAAGGCCGAATCACATCGCGTTCGACGAATTGCAGACGTTGCTTCAACTCACGGACATCACCAAGTCCTTCGGCGCCGTGCGGGCGTTGAAGGGCGTCTCGTTTGCCCTCAAATCGGGGGAAGTTCACGCCTTGCTGGGGGAGAACGGCGCCGGCAAGTCGACCCTGATCAAAATCGTGACGGGCGCGCACCAGCCGGACGGCGGGACGATTGCGGTTGCAGGTGAGGTGGTGCCGCAGCTGACGCCGGCGCTGGCTCATCGCCTGGGCATCGCTTGCATCTATCAGCAGCCCGCGCTGTTTCCCGATTTGACCGTGGCGGAGAACATCGGGCTCCGTCTCGAGGCCGGGTCGGCGTGGCGCCGGGTTTCGTGGCCGGAGCGGCGCGCTCGCGCGGCAGAGTTGCTGGCGCGGGTCGGGGCGTCCATTCGGCCAGACGCCGAGGTGCGCTCGTTGTCCATGCCGGAGCAGCAACTCGTGGAGATTGCCTGCGCGCTGGGCGCCGGGGCCCGGGTCGTGATCATGGACGAGCCCACGGCATCCCTCACCCAGCAGGAGCAGCACCTGCTGTTCGCCGTCGTTCGCGACCTGCGCGCAGCGGGGGTGGGTGTCGTCTACATCTCCCACCGCCTGGAAGAGATTTTTGCCCTGGCGGATCGCGTGACCGTTCTGCGGGACGGTGAGAGTGTCGGCACCCGGCCCGTTTCCGGCCGGCGGCTGAAACCCGGCGGCCCGCAGGATGACGCTCAAGCTGGGGCAGGGCGCGAAGAAGGCGGCGGTGAGCTGACGGAGGCCGAGTTGATCCGGATGATGGTGGGGCGTGAGGTGTCGCACATTTATCCGCCGCCGGAGGGTGCTCCCGGCGACGTGGTGCTGGCCATGGCCCACGTGTCGTGTGCGGCGGGCGGGGTGAACGACGTAACTCTGGACGTCCGCGCGGGTGAGGTCGTGGGACTGGCCGGCCTGGTGGGCGCGGGTCGCACTGAGCTGGCCCGGGTGCTGTTCGGCCTGACGCCGGCGGAGGCGGGCACGATCCGATTGCTCGGACGTCCCCTGCGGATCCAATCTCCGCAGCAGGCGGTGGCGGAGGGGATGGCCTACGTGCCGGAAGATCGGAGACGTCACGGCGTGATCCTGGATTTGCCGATTGCGCACAACATGACGATGGCCGTGCACGGACGTCTCTTTCCGGGGGCCTGGTTGCGGTTCGGCGCGGAGCGACGGCTGGCGTTGGATTACATTCGCGATCTGGCCGTGAAAACGTCCGGCCCGGAGGCCCCGGGTGCGTCCTTGTCCGGTGGCAATCAGCAGAAGGTGGCGTTGGCGCGCTGGCTGGCCACGCGTCCCAAGCTGCTCATTTTGGATGAGCCGACCCAGGGCGTGGATGTGGGAGCGAAGAGCGAAATCCACAAAATCATCCGCCGACTGGCCCGGGACGGCATGGCCGTGTTGATGATCTCGAGCGATTTGCCGGAAGTGATTGGGATGAGCGACCGGATCGTCGTGATGCGGGAGGGGACCATTGTTAAGACATTTCCGCGCGGCGTGGATGCCCACGTCGTGATGGCGGCTGCGTTGGGCAAGGAGGCCGAAGGGGTGGGAGCGCCATGAACCGCTATTTTCGAGAGCTCTCGGTCGGGGTCGCGCTGATGGTGCTGCTGGCGGTGCTGGCGCTGGTGGCGCCGGGTTTTTTCGGGCGCCAGCAGCTTTTGACGACACTGACGACGGCGGCGCCGGTCTGGATTGCGGCGTGTGGCATGACCTTGGTGATCGTGGCACGACAGATCGACATTTCCGTTGGGTCACAGTTTGCGTTGTGCAGCGTGCTGGCGGGGTTATTGGCGAAGGCGGGTTGGCCCATGCCGGCGGTGGCGGCGGGCGCGGTGGCGGCGGGCGCGCTGTTGGGCGCGTGCAATGGTGTGCTGGTGGCCGGGCTGGGCTTGCCGAGCATCGTGGTGACCCTGGCCACGATGGTGACGTGGCGGGAGGCGCTGCGCTGGGTGCGCGAAGGCGAGTTTGTGAAGGACCTGCCGGATCGATTTCAATGGTTCGGCCTCGGGCAGGGCACCGGTCAGGCGGCGATTCTGGCGGTGGCGGCATTGGTGTTTGGAGGTCTGGTGTTCGCCATGAAACACCTGGCGGCGGGCCGGTTCGTTTACGCGGTGGGATCCGATCGGGAGGCGGCGCGTCTGGCCGGCATCCGGCCCCAGGCGGTGACCTTCGCCGTGTTCGTGCTGATGGGCGCGCTCGTCGGGTTGGCGTCGCTCCTGAATGCCGTCCGCTTCGCCGATGTGGATCCCAAAACCGGCACCGGGCTGGAGATGCAGACCATCGCCGCGGCGGTGGTCGGGGGGGTGGCCATCTCCGGCGGGCGCGGCACGTTGTGGGGCGTGCTGGCGGGGGTGCTGCTGCTTGCGGCCATCGCGCCCGCCTTGGTTTTCCTGCAGATGCCACCGCAGTGGGAAAAGGCGATTCAAGGCGGAATAATTTTGCTGGCCGTGGCGGTGGATGGATGGAGAGGACGGCGCGCATGAGCAGCGGACGAAGGCCCATGAATTACTCGGACGATCGCCAGCTGCGGATTGGGCGGGGCGCTCACGACCGGCCCCTGGTCGGGGAAAGGACGGCGGAGTGACTGCGCGCCTCAAATCTGTCCTTCGCCTCGAGTGCTTGCTGTTCGTGGTCCTGCTGGCCGAGTGTCTGATCTTTGCCCGCGTCGGGACGAACTTCGCCACCCAGGGCAACGCGCTGGAGACGATCAAGTTGTCGGTGGAGATCGGCTTGCTGGCGCTGGTCATGACGCCGGTGATTCTGACCGGCGGCATCGATTTGTCCGTGGGCTCGCTGCTGGCGTTGTGCGCGGTGTGCTTTGGGAAGCTTTGGCGGGATGGCGGCCTGGCCTGGCCGCTCGCGGCCTTCGCCACGTTGGGGATTGGAGCGGCGGCAGGCGGCTTGAATGCGCTGCTCATCACGCGACTGCGCCTTCCGCCGCTCATCGTCACATTGGGAAGCTTCTCGTTGTTTCGTGGTTTGGCCGAGGCGATCACGCGCGGAGTTGATAATTTCACCGGCTTTCCATCCGACTATCTGGCCTTTGGCCAGGGCTATTACGCGGGAGTCGTTCCGGCCCAGGTGCCGATCTTTGTTGGAGTCGCGGCCGGGATCTGGATTTTGGTCCATCGCACGACGTTCGGCCGGTCGTTTCGCGCGATTGGATTTGCCCCCGAAGGCGCGCGCTACGCCGGGCTGCCCGTCGACCGCCGCGTGGCGATGGCCTATGTGTTATCCGGAGTCGTCTCGGCGCTGGCGGCGTTGATCTACGTGGCGCGGGTCGGTCAGGCCAAGGCGGACGCCGGAACCGGCTACGAGTTGCTGGCCATTACGGCGGTGGTTCTCGGGGGCACGAGTATCTTCGGCGGCGTGGGCACCGTGCTGGGGACATTGCTGGGAGTCGCGGCGCTGGCTGTTCTGAAGAACGGGTTGCTGCTTTCGGATTTGCCCAGCGAACTGGCTGGAATTCTAACGGGAGCGTTGCTCCTGGTGGTGCTGGCGGGAGAAGCCATCCTCAAACGCTGGATGAGAAATCGCCGGGCTGGCGCGGAGAATCCGAGGTGAACGACGAAACGCTGCTGCGCCGCTTTGAAGCGGCGGACCTTACCTCGGATGAGTGGCACCATCGTGAGCACGTGCGTCTCGCCTACCTGTATCTGCTGCGTTATCCCCCGGATGATGCACTGGGCCGAATGCGGTCGGGTTTGCTGGCCTTGAATGCCGCGCAAAGGGTGCCGGAAACCTTGGAGCGCGGTTACCACGAGACCTTGACCCGCGGGTGGATGCACCTGATGGCGGTCGCGTTGGCCGAACATGGGCCAGGGGCGGATTCCGAGTCCTTCCTGGAGGTGCACTCCCATCTGCTCGCCCGCCGGGCCATGTATTTTTTTTACAGCCGGAAAAGGCTGCGATCGGCCGAGGCGAAAGCCGGCTGGATCGAGCCCGATCTCGCACCGCTGCCCGTCTTCCGCCAGCCGAACCCCACATGATCTAATCAGCGCGCGCACGTACAACCTTTCGTCGCGTACGCGACGAAAGGTTGTACGTCTAGGGTTGGACATTCTGGCTGCCGTCGAAAAAGGTGGCGGCGGAATTGGCCGCGTCCCGGGCGGGGCTTGGTCAGGAATGGAGGCGACAAGTCGGTCGAGGCAATACGGGGACGCGTCGCCACAGAGAAGTTTCGCGACCTGAAATGTCTCCCGCGACTTCGTGGCTTCGATAGGCGCTGGTCTCCGGGAGACCGAGGGGCCAACTCCTGCGTGCAACCTTTTGTCGCGTACGCGACAAAAGGTTGTACGGTTCGATGGGCACCCGGCTTCGCTTTGCCAGCAAATGCTCGCGTCGGCCGCCGCGGTCGTGTTCACTCGGGCGCGTCACACGAACCTATGAAACGATTGACGAACGTTCTCCCCTTGTTGGCTCTGCTCGCGATTCAGATCGGGACCGGCTGCAAACCGTCCACTCCGGGCGCAGCCACGGATGCCTCGCCCGCACCAGATGGCGGTCGGTCCACGGGCGCCCAGCAACTCACCATCGCGTTCATGCCCAAGAGCAAAGGCAACGCCTACTTCATCGCCGCCCGCCAAGGCGCGGAGCAGGCCGCCAGGGATTTAAACGTCAAGCTGCTCTACGACGGGCCGACGGAGCCGGACCCGGCCAAGCAAAATGAGATCGTGGAGACCTGGATCACTCGTGGAGTCAATGTCATCGCCGCTGCCTGCGAAAATCGCGAAGGTATATCCACGGCCCTGCGCAAGGCCCAGGCCAAGGGGATCAAAGTCGTCACGTACGACGCGGATGCGCTCCCGGATGCGCGTGGCTTCTTCGTCAACCAGGCCACGCCGGAGGGCATCGGGAACGCCCTGATGGATGAGGCGGCCCGGCTGCTCGGCGGCACGGGCGAGTATGCGATTATCACGGCCAGCCTGACGGCCGGGAACATGATTGAATGGCAGAAGGCCATCGAGAAAAGGAACGCCGACAAATACCCGAACCTGAAACGGGTGGCGCTGCGTCCCTGCGATGACCTGAAGGACAAAGCGTTTGCGGAGGCGACGGCCATCATGAATGCAAACCCCGGCGTGAAGCTGCTGATGAACATCTGTTCACCGGCGGTTCCTGGCGCGGCTGAGGCCGTGAAGCAGGCTGGCAAGGCCGGCCAGGTCAAGGTGATCGGCCTGGGGTTGCCGAACGAGAACAAACGCTATGTGCACGACGGCGTGACCGACAGCGTGATTCTCTGGAAGGTGCAGGACCTGGGCTACCTCACGATCGAAGCGGCGAGCGCGGTGGCCCGGGGCGAGCTCAAGGCCGGCGCGGCGAGCTTCACGTCGAAACGCGTTGGCCAGGTGCAGATTCAAGGTGACAACATCCTGCTGGGAACGCCGTTCATCTTTAACAAGGCGAACATCGACCAGTTCGATTTTTAGCCGATTGACCTATGAGGATCGCCGACTGCCTTCGAACGTTCTCGCCCATGCTCGGCCTTGGCCTGTCCTGGCTGGCGGCAGCCGCGCCGGCCGGGATCGAGCCGGCGGCGAAATCTGCCCTTTCCACGTTCGTCATTGCGCCCACCCGGATCGTCTGGCAGAGCGAGGCGGGGGTGAAGAACGGCCCCAGCCTGCTCCAGGCGAAGCCGGGCCAGGCGGTGTTGAAGGACCCGTTTCCACCGACTGAGCTGAAGTCAACGGCGACGAATCAGGCGGGTGTGCTCCTGGATTTCGGCCGGGAATTGCAGGGTTACGTCGAGCTGATCACGCCGATGATGCCGGACCAGGCAAAGCTCCGGCGCGTGCGGGTGCGTTTTGGCGAATCGGTCAGCGAAGCCATGGCCGAGCCCGGAGGGAAGCAGAACGCGGGCAACGACCACGCGATTCGCGACCAGATCGTCACGCTGCCCTGGCTCGGCAAGGTCACGGTCGGGCCCAGCGGCTTTCGCTTTGTGCGCCTCGACAATGTGGATCCTTCCGCCGCCGTCCAGCTCACGGAGGTGCACGCGTTGCTCCAGGTTCGCGATGTGCCGTATGTCGGGTCGTTTCGCTGCGATGACGATCGGCTGAATCGCATCTGGGATGTCGGCGCCTACACGGTGCACCTGAACATGCAGGAGTATCTGTGGGACGGCATCAAGCGCGACCGTCTGGTCTGGATGGGCGACATGCATCCCGAAGTCAGCACGATCAACGCTGTGTTTGGCTTCAATGAGGTCGTGCCGAAATCGCTCGACCTGACCCGCCAGGTGACGCCCGTCACCGAGTGGATGAACGGCATCTCGAGCTACTCGATGTGGTGGGTGCTGATTCATGAGGAGCAATGGATGCATCAGGGCGATCGGAAGTATTTGGAGGCCCAGCGGGGGTATCTGCAGCCGTTGTTGCGGCGCCTGGCCGCTTTGATTGGACCGGACGGACGCGAGCACATTGACGGCATGCGTTTTCTGGACTGGCCGAGCTCGCCGAACAAACAGGGAGTGACGGCGGGCTTGCAGGCGCTGCTGGTGATGACGCTGGATTCTGGCGCCCGGTTGATGACCACGCTTGGAGATGTCGGGACGGCGAAGCTGTGTGCTGATGCCGCGGGACGCGGCCGGAAAGTCGTTCCGGAGATTCATCAATCGAAGTCTGGCGCGGCCTTGTTGTCGCTGGCCGGGATGGTCGACGCGAAGAAGGTGTCGGAGGAAGTGTTGAAAAGCGGCGGGCCGCGAGGGGTGTCGACCTTCTACGGTTTCTATGTGCTCCAGGCGCTGGCGAAGTCTGGCGACATGGACACAGCCCTGGATTTCATCCGGAATTATTGGGGTGTGATGCTGGATTTTGGCGCGACGACCTTTTGGGAGGATTTCAACTTGGAGTGGACGACCAATGCGGCACGCATCGATGAGCTGGTGCCGGCGGGCAAGCGGGACATTCATGGCGACTGCGGGGATTACTGTTACGTCGGTTTCCGCCACAGTTTTTGTCATGGCTGGGCCAGCGGCCCGACCGCCTTTCTCAGCCAGCAGGTTTTAGGCGTGCGTCCGCTGGAGCCGGGCTTTCGGCAGGTGCGCATCGCGCCGCAGTTGGGCGGGTTGAAATGGGCGGAGGGGACCTACCCGACGCCGCACGGGCCGATCCGTGTGCGGCATGAACGTCGGGCCGACGGAAGCGTTCACTCAAAAGTCGAGGCGCCGCGGGGAGTGACCGTGGTCAAGTGATGTGAGGCGAAGTCGGGGGGACGCTCCCGCCTTGGCCGAGCTACGGCGGGCCGCAGCTGACGCCGGCCGGAAATGCGCGTGGCGGACCACACCGACGGCGCGCTGCGGAGAGCACGCCTTACCCCCGGGCGAGCGCATTTCGAAAACAAAAGGCCGGCACTGAGTGCCGGCCTTTCTGATCGTTACCGCTCGACCGAGCGGTTGGGCTCAGGCCCTGACTGGTTGGCTATTTTGGCAAGCCTCCGGGGAGACCTCCGGGCAGGCCGCCAGGCAGCCCCGGGATGCTCGGGGTGGCGCCGGGTTTGGCGTCGGCCTTTGCGTCGGCGGCTTTGTCCGCCAGGAGCTCATGCCGGGCTTTGAGAAACGGATCGATGGTCCACTTGGACACCAAATAAGTCCATTTGCCGAACGCCTTTTCGTTTTTCAACTTCTCTTCTTTCTTGGCGAGGGCGTCCTTGAACTCCTTGTCGAGCTTGTCCTTGTCCTCGGCTTTCTCGTCCTTGCCGGGGGTGCGCTCTTTGGTGAAGCTGCCCGCGGTGTCGATTTGGAGGTGATACTTCTCGTCATCGGTCTTCCTGCCGATCTTCACCGTGTAGGTATAGCCGTCGAATGTTTCCACCGTGCCGACGATGGGTTTGTCCATGGTGCCGGCGGCGTTGGTCCCGGTGACGATGTCGTCGAAGCTCGGGTAACTGAGCGCGCTGGTGACGCTGCCGCTTTTGGCGGTGTCGAGTTTCTCCTCCGGCTTGGCGTCGGCGAGCTTCCATTCGCCGGACTCGGACTCGCGGGTCAGCTTCCAGTCATTGGTCGCGGTGCCGCTGTTGACGGCGATGGATTTGATTTTCTCGACCTTGAACCAGTCCTTTTGCAGCCATTCGGAAGGCTTGGCGTCCGCGTTGGCGAAGGCCTCGTTGACGAGGGAGACGGTGGCGATGTCGGTTCCGACCATGAGGTAGCGGCCGTCGGGAAATCCGCCGGCGCCGCCGAACTGGGATTCCTGGCCGCCGCTGTCGCGCATGTGTTTGGCGCCGAGCAGGACGGACTTGATGGGTTTGCCGGCGGCGTCCTTGAACTCGACGAGCGTGCCGTTGCCCTTGTCGGGGGTGACGAGTTCAAGGGCTGGGAGGCGGGATGGGCCGACGCGGACGGGCTTGGTCACCTTGAGCTCCCAGAACTTGCGGATGAAGTCGCTGATGGTGGAGAAGTTGGCCGGGTAATTGCCGCGTTCGGCCACGGTCCAGACGTCGTCCTTTTTGATCAGGGTGAGCTCGGCCTTGGGCTGCTTGATGGTGAACTGGGCGACGTCGTTAAGCGGGAAGCTCGGGAGGAGCTTCTCGCCGAGGCGCACCTTCGACTCGGCCAGGGGCTGCTGCTGTTTTTGGTACGCAAGCCAGCCGAGACCACCGAGCGCGGCGGCCAGCACGATCAGGAGTGTCAGTTGTTTGCGGTTCATTTTGCTTTCGTCTTTTGTTTGCGAACGACGGCGAGGCCGATGCCGGCGGCCGTCACGAGGAACGGCATGCCGGCGATGTTCAGCCATTTCAGGCGGTTCTCGAGGGCATCGATGTCCTGGCGAAGGTTGCGCCGGGTTTCCTTGAGCTGCTTGTTGGCCTGGGCGCGCTTCTGCTTGAACTTCTCGATCTCATCCTGTTGCTCCTTCGAGAGGACGAAGCGCTGGCCGCCCTCCTTCTGGCCCTGCAGTTGGCTGAGCTTCTGGTTGGCCTCATCGGCCTCCTTCTGGAGGTTGGCGATCTCGGCCTGGTAGTGGGCGCTGGCCTTGGCCTGCATTTCCTGGACGACCTTGAACGGCCGCTGAAGGGTGCCCCGGCTGCGCACCCCGATGAGATTGGAGTCGCCGCCCAGCTGTTCGATGATGTTTTGAGCCAGGGCAAGATTGCCGTTGCGGGGCTGGACAATCCGATAATTGAGCATCGGTATGGTCTGCACCTGGACGGAATAGTGGTCGTAGATCCAGTCCGAGTCGCCGATCAACACCACAGCGTTGTCGGACTTGCATTCCTTGAGCGAGTCTCCGGATGCCTCAGGCTTTTTGTCCTTGTCCTTGTCCTTGTCGTCCTCCGATTTGGCCGCGGGCTTGCCGTCGGGGAAGGCGGTCTTGAATTTCCCTTCGAGCCGGATGGCCAGCTTCTGCACGGTGTCGGAGGACTTGAAGTCCTCGGCGACCTTGCCGGGGGCCATCTGGGCCATGAACCCTTCCACCAGCTGTGAATTCTTGGAGGACCTGAGGAGGACTGTTTCCTTCAGGCCGGCGGTGGGTGTGCCGGAGAAGGCGCCGGCGAACGGCAGGAGGACCTCGTCGACCTGCTGGCAGACGACGTCATCCTTGGCGATGGCCTGGTCGGCGAGGAAGAGGAAGGTGGGGACGATCTCGGCCTGATTGCCGCGGGTTTGGAGGCGCCGGGCGTAATTCATGTCGGCGACAACCTTGGCCGGGTCGAAGGTGACTCCCCAGGCTTTGAGGAGCTTTTCAAGGTTCGAGGGTCCGCCGGGCATCGGCATCATGGGGTTCTGCTTGTTCTGATCCATGAGGCACTGCGGATCGAGCATGGCGATGAGCTTGCCGCCGCGCATGATGAACTGGTCGATGGCGTACTGGGCGGTGTCCTTGATTTCCTTGGGGTGAACGACCAGAAGGACGCGGACGTCATCGTCGATCTTCTCGACGTCCATCTGGATTTGTTTCACGTCGAAGTCCTTTTTGAGCTCGCTGATGATGACCCAGGGTTCCTGGCCCTGTTGCTGGCCCATGCGCGCCATCATGGGGTTCATGGGCTGGCCGAACATGGGCAGGGGGGTCATGACGCCGAGGACGGGCTTGTTGGTGGACATGACCTGGGACACGGCGCGGGCGAGGTCATATTCGAGCAGTTTCTCGCGTTCCGGCGACAGGAAGGGGATGGAGACCTTGGCGGGGTCCTGGCTCAGCGCGAGGCCGAGGTAGAACTTGTCGCCGGTCTGGAGCATCTGGCCTTCGACGCCGTCGAGGTTGGCGAGGTCCTCGCTTTCGGAGTCCGGTTCCGGGTCATATTTCTTGACCTCGATATTGCCATTGGAGGCGGCGCGGAACTCGGAGAGGAGATCGTCGACGTGCTGGGCGTAGCTGCGGAGGGCGGCGGGCATGCGGTTTTCCCGCTGCGTGCAGTAGTAGCGGATTTCCACGGGGCCATCGAGTTTCTTGAGGATGGCCTTGGTGCCGGTGGAGAGGGTGTAGAGGCGCTCGGCGGTCATGTCGACGCGGGACTTGAACACGCTGCCGATGAGGTTGACGGCGACGACGATGCCGAACATGACGGCCACGCCGACGGCCGAGTAGAGCAAGGTTTCGAACTTTTTCTGTTTCATGGCTGGTCTCGTTTCGTGGTCGGAGGTGACTTAGCCGGCGCGAAGGTTGCGGATGACGACCCCGGTGGAAAAGAGGGCGAACCCGATGACCGAGGCGAAGAACAGAATGTCACGGGAGTCGAGCACGCCGCGCTGGAACCCGATGAAATGGGGCATGACGCTGAAGGACGACACGAGGCCGACGACCCAGGGTGGGGCCCAGCGGACGAGCAGGTTGGTCACGGGCTCCCATCCGGCGAGGATGAGGAAGAAGCAAATGACCACCGACAGGATGAAGCTGATGACCTGGTTGCGGGTCATGGCGGACGTGAGGCAGGCGACCGCGAGGTAGGCGCCGGCGAGCAGCGCGCTGCCGGCGTAGCCGGCCAGAATCACGCCGATGTCAGCGTCACCGAGATAGCTCACGGTGAGCACCACCGGGAACGTCAGGAAGAGCGCGATGAGCAGGAAGGCCCATGAGGCGAGGAATTTTCCGACGATGGCCTGGGAGGCGGTGATGGGCATGGTGAGCAGGAGCTCCATGGTGTGGAGGCGGCGTTCCTCGGACCAGAGGCGCATGCCGGCGGCGGGCACCAGGAAAAGGTAGAGCCAGGGGTGCCACATGAAGAACGAGGCCAGCGAGGCCTCGCCGCGTTCGAAAAACCCGCCGAGCATGAACGTGAAGAATCCTGTCAGAAGCAGGAAGATCACGATGAACACGTAGGCGACAGGCGAGGTGAAGTAGCCGCTCAGCTCGCGTTTGGCAATGGTCTTGATGTTTTGGAAGCTGGAGCTCATGCCTTTTCCTCCTGTTTGATTTCTGACCAGGTGATGCTGCGGAAGACTTCGTCGAGCCGGCCTTCCTCGGTGTGAAGTTCATCGACTTTCCAGGACTGGGCGGCGGCCAGTTCGGCCACGCCGCGGGCGAGGGATCCGTTGCGGCGATCTTCAGCCGGATAGGCGCGCGCCCAGACGGAACCGTTGTCCTCGCGAACGATGCTGGCCTTGCGGGCGCCGGGGATCGAAGCCAGGAGGGATTTGACGGTCTCGCCGGTGACGCCGGTAAGCTTCAGCGTCACGGCGCCGGCGACATCCGACCGCTGGCGCAGTTCGGCCGGCGTGCCGTTGGCGACGATGCGGCCGCGATCAATGATGATGGCGCGGGTGCAGACGGCATCGACTTCTTCGAGAATGTGGGTGGAGAAGACGATGGCCTTTTTTTCGCCCATGCGCCGGATGAGCTGGCGCGCCTCGTATTTCTGGTTGGGATCGAGGCCGTCGGTGGGCTCGTCGAGGATGAGAACCTCGGGGTCATGGAGGATCGACTGGGCCAGGCAGGTGCGGTGCCGGTAGCCTTTCGAGAGCGTGTCGACGCTCTGGTGCATGACGGGCTCGAGGAAACACATCTCGATCGCCCGGTGGACGGCCTTCTTTTTGGACTCGCCCGCCAGGCCGCGCAGTTCGGCGCAGAACCCGAGGAAGCCGTAAACCGTCATGTCCGCGTAGGACGGCGCGTTCTCGGGAAGGTAGCCGATGAGCTTTTTGGCCGGGATGGGATTCTCGACGATGTCATGACCGCCGACGCTGATGCGTCCGGCGGTGGGCGGGATAAAGCCCGTAATCATCCGCATCGTGGTGGATTTGCCGGCGCCGTTCGGTCCGAGGAAGCCGAGGATTTCGCCCCGCTCGACCGAGAACGAGACGCCGGCGACGGCTCGTTTCGTGCCGAAATGTTTTTCGAGATTGTCGACGTTTATCATGTGCCAGTCTCCGCGTTGTGATTTCTGGACAGGGCGGGAAAATGCCGATGTGGCCGCAGCGTGTAAAGTCTGCAGCCGGCCTGGAACCATTACAGTTTTGTAAGGCGTGGAGCGGTCACCGCCCTTCGGCAGCTCCTCCGCGTCCATTCTGCCTGTGTGACGTGCCGTTGCGCCTCATTTTTGGGGGCGGAGAACGCTTCTTCGGGGGAATAGGTCCTGGGAGGGCGAGCCCTCAGACGTCCGGCGGGTTGGGTCCGGAACCCGGTCGGTCGACGCGGGCCAGGACGGCGGATTCGAAAACGCCCGATCTTCCGCGGCAAACTCTTTGCCAAACATCGAGTCGGGGGCCTGGGTCCTTGCCGGGTAGGTCGGTGATTTGGGATTGGCGAGCGCGATCATCCGCGATCGAGAGTCAAAATTCCCCAGGGGAACGTACTTCAAAAATCCCCCGAGCCCGCCGATGACAAAAGGGTGAAGTTGTGTCTTCGAGGAAAGGTGAGTGGCCCATTGGGATGCCTGGTTGG
Organism: Limisphaerales bacterium; assembly: GCA_044229355.1. Classification (GTDB taxonomy): domain Bacteria; phylum Verrucomicrobiota; class Verrucomicrobiia; order Limisphaerales; family JADJPG01; genus JBGARF01. The sequence goes on along the minus strand of JBGATF010000003.1, from coordinate 433,536 downwards.
TGGGATTTTGGCGGCGACTGGCCTGAACGCCCGGCCGGCCGGGGCGGAAGGCGAAGCCCGGGACTCCTGGGTGGCCGAGGTATTGGCCTGGCGTCCGAAGGCAGAACGTGGCGACGTCGAGGCGCAGGTGGCGTTGGCGGAACTGTTCATGGGCCGGCAGCAATTGGTGGAGGGCGTGCATTGGTATCGGTTGGCGGCCACCAATGGCGACGTGACGGCCCAGCTGGGGCTGGCGGGGTGCCTGATTGCGGGCCGCGGCGCGGTGGAGGATCGGCAGGAGGCGGCGTATTGGATTCGCCGGGCGGCGGACGGTGTGGAGCGTGGAGCCCATCGGGTGAGCGCGGCGGCGGGGACGCAACCGACGCCGCCCGGAACGTCGCTCGTCCCGCCAGGTTCGGGCCGGTCGAGTTTCGCGCGGGCCGAGGTTGGCGGCGGAGCCGGGGCTTTGGGGCCGGCGGGAGCGGCAGGAGCGGCGGCGGGAAAAAACTTATTCACAAACGGCGAGTCGCACTCGACACCTTCGATTCGCCGGGACACTCTTTCCCCGATCGAATCCCGAACTCAGGACAGTGAATTCGTCCTGCAACCATTTGAGTTACCAAAGTAGTTGTCGGTGGTCTTTGTGGTGATGCGTGCCTGGAACCAAATCGCGCTTGGGTTGGCCGCGGCTGTCCTGCTGGCAGCTGCGTTGCCGGCTGTGGGGTCGGCCACGGGTGCGCCACCGGTGAATGCCGCGGGCGCGTCCACCGGGTTGAGCGGGTCGAAGTCGGCGAAGCCGTTGATGGCGTGGCACACGAACTACGTGAGCGCCCAAGCCCAGGCCTCCGCGGAGCGCAAGCCGCTGCTGGTGAACTTCAGCGGCTCGGACTGGTGTGGCTGGTGCATCAAGCTGCAAAAGGAAGTTTTTCAAAAGCCGGAGTTCATCGATTACGCCCGGACGAATTTGGTTTTGCTGACGGTGGATTTTCCCCGAAGCAAGCCGCTCGCGCCGGCGCAGGTTGCGGCCAACCAGGCACTGGCGGCCAAGTATGGAGTCGAGGGTTTTCCCACCCTCCTCCTGCTGGATGGCCAGGGGAACCGCCTGGGCACGCTGGGATTCGCGGAGGGCGGCCCCAAGGCGTTCATCAAGGAGCTGCAAAAAATCCTCACCCGCAGCCTGCATTCGCGGGTGGACCAGGGCGAAGCTGCTCCGGCCGCGGCCAAGGGCGGCGCCACGCCCGAGCTGTCCTCGCGGGCGGCCAGGGCGCCGCGCGGCGGCCTGCATCTGCAGGGGATCGTCGCCAAGAAAGGCGGCCGGGCCGCGCGCATCAATGACTTGATCCTGACGGCCGGCCAGCGCGCCACGGTCCGGGTGGCGAGCGGCGAGGTCAGCATCCGCTGCATGGAAATTCGGGAGTCGTCCGTCATCGTCAAGGTGGACGGGCGCAAGGAGCCTCTGGAGCTGAAGCTGGCGCAGCGGCTCTAAAAACTCCGTTGCCACTGCCGCCTTCGATTCCTATTCTCTCGCGCATCCGGCCTGGAAATCCTGCGGGCACCGACTAATGACGAATTGCCGCGTTCAGGGCCGGGCATGCGCATGATGCCACCACTGACGGCTGCGGACTCCGCAGCCACAAATCATCCTCCCAACGTTCGCGGGACTTCCCCGGCGATCCGGACCGGGTTTCTCCGTGCGGCCGCGAAGCGACTTCCGGTCGGGCGCGGCGTTGCGCGGTATCCGTTAGTCTCCGTGTGGGGCGCCGCTCTGCGCGTTCAGCCATGAACGTATTGGGCCTTGGTGGTGCGGTCGGGCACGACCCGTCAGCGGCGTTGGTGGTGGACGGAAAGGTGATCGCGGCCGCGGACGAGGAGCGGTTTAACCGGAACAAGCATGCCAAAGGGCTGCAGGCCGAACTGGCCACACAATATTGCCTGCGCCAGGCCGGCCTCAAGCCGGCTGACGTGCAGGTGGTGGCCTACCCATTCGCTCCGGTGTCGTTCTTCAATCCCGGCCGGTGGCATTATGCGCGGCGCCACTGGTATGCGCCCGACCGCGCGTTCGTGGCGCTATTCAACGGCAACCGCCGGTTCCGCCGCAACGCCCAGGCGGTCTTTGCCATGCTCGAACGCGTCGGAATCGATCGGCGCCGGATCCGCTTTGTTCCGGTCGAGCATCACCTGGCCCATGCGTCGAGCGCGTATCATCTGTCCGGGTATCCGGATGCGGCGATCATGAGTGTGGACGGCGTGGGGGAGTATTGCACCACGTGGTTTGGCCAGGGGCGGGGCGGGGCGATCGAGTGTCTGCGGGAATTCTACTCACCGGATTCCCTCGGAGGCTTTTATGGAGCGATCACCGAGTTTCTGGGTTTCGAGATGCTGGACGGCGAGTTCAAGGTCATGGGCATGGCGCCGTATGGCGACGCGCAGCGATTCGATCTGCGCGACTTGATTCGCTGGAACGAGTCGGGCTTTCAGATCAACACGCGCCTGGTCAACTGCATCGGGGTCCGTCGCTACAAGCACCAGGGGAAGGGCATGTGGTTCTCTCCGGGCCTGGTGCAGCGCTGGGGGCCGGTGCGCGAGGGCGACGAAATCGACGAGCCGTACGTGCACATCGCGGCGGCGGTGCAGAAGACCCTGGAAGAGATCGTTCTTGGCCTGGTGAAGCATTACCTCGGCGACGCCATCGCGCGAACGAAGCGGCTGTGTTACGCCGGCGGCGTCGCGCTCAACGTCAAATGCAACCAGCGCCTGGTCCAAATGCTGGGCCCGGGGCATGAGCTGTTCGTGCAGCCGGCGGCAAACGATTCCGGGACGTCGCTTGGGGCGGCGACCTATGCGGCGCATCAATTGGGCGATTCGATCCAGCCGATGGAGCACGCCTATCTCGGCCCGGATTACACCAGCGCAGAGATCGAGGCGGCGCTGCGCAAGCGAGGTGTGGCCTTTGAGAAGTGCGCCTCGATCACGGAGGTGGCGGCGGACCTGCTCGCCGCGGGCGAGGTGGTGTCGTGGTTCCAGGGCCGGATGGAATTTGGGCCGCGCGCGCTCGGCAATCGCAGCATTCTCGGCAACCCTGCGAGCCGCGGCGTGGCGGATCGGATCAACGCGCAGATTAAATATCGAGAACGCTGGCGGCCGTTCTGCCCGTCGATGCTGGACACGGTGGCGCCGGACATTCTGGGCAGCCGCCACCCGTCGCCTTACATGACATTCACCTTCGACGTGACTGAATCGTGGAAAGCGCGGATCCCGGAGGTGGTGCACGAAGACGGCACGGCGCGCCCGCAGATCGTCACGGCGCGCAGCAACCCCCGGTATTATGAGCTGCTGCAAAAGTTCGAGCGACGCACCGGCCTGGGTGTCCTTCTGAACACATCGCTGAATCGTCGGGGGGAGCCGATGGTCTGTTCACCGGAGGACGCGCTGAACATGTTTTTTGGAAGCGACCTCCAGATCCTGGCCATCGGGGATTATCTGGTCAAAAAAAAGTCGTAGCGCAGGCGCAGCGCAGTGCATCCCGAAGTTGTCGGCCTGGGGCGCGGATCCCGCCATCGCGGGATTGCGCAGCGGCCGAAAGCGCGCGGTCCGGACAGCGGACGAAGGGTCACCGACAACCTGCGGCTGCACCGCCGCAGCGGGGGGCCAAACCGGGCCCGGATTTGTCCCAGGTCATTTTCGCTGAAAAAAGCTCGTTCCCAATCGGGCGATTCCGGGTAAAACGGGTCCGATGCAACACCTGTCCGGTTTCCATCAGGCCCACCTCCGCTTCAATCTCGTCCCCCTGTTCGCCGCCGCGGCGATGGCCGTGTCCGGCCTGGGTTGGCCCGTGACGGGCCGCGCCGCCGAAGGCGCCCCTCCGTCGGCGCCGGCCTCGGCGGAACTCGCACCCCTCCCCGTCAAGCTCCCGCTGCCCACCCTCAAAGGCACGCCGGAGAACCTGCCGTCCGGCGCCAACATTGAACCGCTGACTGACAAATTGCGTCCGCCGTTCCTCGCGCCAAAGGGGGCGCGCAACGTGGCGTTCGGCAAGAAGGTGACCGCGAGCGACAAGAAGCCGATCAACGGCCAGCTTTCGCAGATCACGGATGGCCAGAAGGACGCCTTGGACGACCAGGTGGTGGAGATGCGCAAGGGCGTGCAGTGGGTGCAGGTGGACTTGGGCGAGCCGTGCGAGCTCTACGCGATCGTCGTCTGGCACGATCACCGCCTGATCCAGGTGTTTCGTAACGTGGTGGTGCAGGCTGCCGACGATCCGGACTTCATCGACCACGTGACGGTGCTCTTCAACAACGACACGGAGAACACGGCCGGACTTGGCATCGGGTTCGACAAGCAATATTTCGAGACGCAACAGGGCAGGCTGATCCCGGTTAAGGATCACCTGCGCGCGCGCTACCTTCGGTTCTACTCGCGCGGGAGCAATTCCAGCGCGTGGAATTGCTACCAGGAAATCGAAGCCTACGGCCGGCCAGTGACCAAACCATGAATCTGTTGACCATGTCTTTGCCATGAACACGCAATCCTCTCTCCCGACGTCGACCTCCTTGCGCCGTGCGTCCGGCCGATCCAGCCGCCGGCGTTTCTTCAAAACCGCGCTCGCGGCGGGTGCCGCCCTCGGCGTCGCGCCCATGGTTGTGCGCGGGGCTGTGCTGGGCCGGGACGGCGGCGTCTCCCCGAGCGAACGAATCATCATGGGCGGCATCGGCATCGGCAATCGCGGCCGGTATGTCCTGAGCTGCTTTCTGCCGCAGCCGGATGTGCAATTCATTGCCGTGTGCGATGTGCAGGCCAAGCGGCGCGAGTCGATCAAGAAGATGGTGGACGACCATTACGGCAACCGGGATTGCGGCACCCTCATCGATTTGCGCGAGCTGCTGGCGCGGACGGACATCGACGCCGTGCTCATTGCCACGGGCCCGAACTGGCACGCCACCGCGGCCACGCTGGCGGCCCAGGCCGGGAAGGATGTCTATTGCGAAAAGCCGTGCACGAAGAACATCGCCCAAAGCCTGGCGCTGCGGGATGTGTTTCGGCGCACGGGGCGCGTGTTCCAGGCCGGCACGCAGCGGCGCAGCCTGCCCAACTTCATGTTCGCGATCGATCTGGCCCGGTTCGGCAAGCTTGGCCCGCTCCACACGCTCCACGCCCACCCGGGCGGGCTTGGCACCAGCCAGAGCGGCTGGCTGCCCGCCGAGCCCGAACCGAATCGAAACGAGGTCGACTGGAATCAGTATCTCGGCCCGGCCGCGTGGCGCCCGTTCAACCGACGGCTGCTCGACGGCTTCAATTTCGAAAAGGGCGGTGGGCTGGTGGGCGGCGGCTGCCTCGAATGGGGCTCACACTGCGTCGATCTCTGCCAGTGGGCGAACAACGCCGATGACACCGCGCCGGTCGAATACGAGCCGAAGGACGGCCAGTTGCACGCGCGCTATGGCAACGGAGTGAAGCTGATTCTCCGCAATGAGGGCTGGCTGAAGCTCGGCTCCTGCCCCGTGCGGTTTGAAGGCGAGACCGGCTGGGTTGAAACCGGCGACAACGCCGATCTGGTCGCCAGCTCCGATGGCCTTCTCGTCGGGCGCGGCGCGAAGATCGCCGGCTACCCGGCCAACTTTCACGTGCGCAATTTCCTCGACTGCGTGAAGACGCGCGGCCGGCCTCGCGCCGACGCCGACATCGCGTGCCAGTCGCACATCGCCTGTCACGCCGCCAACATCGCGCTCTACCTCAACCGCAAGGTCCGGTTTGATCCGGTGAAAAACGAATTCATCGGCGACGAGGAAGCCAACCGTCTCCGCTCGGAAGCCCTGCGCGAGCCGTGGCGCATCTGAAGCCCAACCCTCCACCTTTATCCCAAGGCGCTTTATGAACTTTTTCCAGGCCTGTCGGCTCTGCGGCGCAGCCGCGTCCATCGTGTTCCTGGCCGCGGGCAGTTTCGCGGCGAGTCCCGAATCATCCGCTGATAAAGAACGCCGGCTCATCGCGATTCTCCAATCGGAGGCGCCTCCCCAGGACAAGGCGATCCCCTGCAAGCAACTCGCGGTCTACGGCTCCAAGGACGCCGTCCCCGCTCTGGCGCCCCTCCTGGCCAACTCCGATCTCGCGTCGTGGGCGCGCATCGCGCTCGAGGCCATCCCGGGCCCCGAGGCCGATCGAGCCCTGCGCGATGCCGTGCGCAAGCTCAGCGGCACCCTGCTCATCGGAACGATGAACTCCATCGGCGTCCGCCGCGATCCTCAGGCGGTGGCCACCCTGGCCAACGCAATGAAAGGAGCCTCTCCTGAAGTCCTGACCGCCGCCGCGGTGGCGCTCGGCCGAATTGGCGGCAACGAGGCCGCCAAAGTGCTGCGGGATGCCCTCGCGTCGTCGGACATGCCGACGCTCGCGGCCGTGGCGGAAGGCGCCATCCGCTGCGGGGAACGATTCATGGAGGATGGGCAATTCGCCGAGGCCACGCGGATGTATGACGCCGTGCGTCAGGTGGAAGTGCCGCGGTTGCGCTGGCTCGAGGCAACGCGCGGCGCGATCCTTGCCCGCCGCACGGACGGCCTGCCCATGTTGCTCCAATACCTGCGCTCGCCCACGCGGGCGGAATACGCCATGGCCCTCCGCACCGCCCGCGAATTGAAAGGCCGCGAGGTGACGGAAGCCATCGGGGCCGAACTCGAACAGGTCGACCGCGCCGGTTCGGAGCGCGGCGTCATGCTCCTCCTCGCCCTGGCTGACCGAACCGACGACGCCGTTTTACCCCGGCTGCTCCGGGCCGCGCAGCAGGGATCCAAACCAACTCGCGTCGCCGCGGTCGGCCTGTTCGATCGGTTTCGCGATCCGGCGGTGGTTCCTGTCCTCCTCACCGCCGCCTCGGACGCCGACCAGGAACTGGCCGCACCCGCCAAGGCCACGCTGTCCCGCATGGAAGGCAAGGCCGTCGACACCGCCTTGCTCGACCAGCTGCCGGCTGCGTCCGGTCGCACGCGCCAGGCCATCCTTGAGCTGGCAGCTCTCCGCCGGATTGACGCCGCCTTGCCCGCCGTCATGAAGAGCATTGGCGACACCGATCCCGATGTGCGCCGCGCCGCGCTCAGCACGCTCGGATTGCTCGGCAGCGAAGCCCAGGCCGGCGACCTCGCCGCCCGCCTGTCCCAGTCCGCCAAGCCCGACGAACGCGAATCCCTCGAAGCCGCCCTGACGGCCATTTGCGGGCGGACGGGTGCGAAATGCGTCCCCCTCGTTCTGCCGCTGGCCCGTCATTCGGACAGCGACGTGCGCAAAGCCGCCCTGCACGTGCTGGCCGCCACTGGCGGAAGCGACGCTCTCGGCGCCGTCCAGTCCGCCTTGAGCGACCGCGACGAGGAGGTCCAGGACGAGGCGGTGGGAACCCTCGCCACTTGGCCGAACAACTGGCCCGACGATGCCGCGGTCGCTGCGCCCTTGCTCAACCTGATTAAGTCCGACTCCAAACGGGCGCACCAGGTGCAGGGCGCCCGAGGCTATTTGCTCCATGTGCAGGAGAACCGAAAGTTGACGTCGGCGGACAAGTTGCAGGCCGTCGAGCAGCTCTTGCCGCTGCTCAAACAGCCGCCGGAAAAGCGCCTGGCCGTCGCGGCCCTGGGCAACATTGCCAGCGGCCGGACGCTCCAGGTGCTCACCCCGCTCGCCGCCGATGCGGACGTCGCGGAGGAGGCCTGCCTCGCCCTGGTCAATGTGGCCACCACCAAGGGCCTCGAGGGCGCCACGCCCGACGCCCGCCGACAGGCCCTGCAAACCGCCGCCGCCAAGTCCCACAGCGAAGCGACGCAGCGCAAGGCCAGCGATGCCTTGAAGACCCTGAAGTAGGTTCAGCTCGAAAACCGTTCGATGAGCCGCTGCCGGCGGTAGGTGAAAATCGCCTCGACGTCACCGCGCACGAAGAGGCGATGCATCAGCCACCCGCCAATCGGCCGGTAGCGGACTGCGTCACGACACAGCGTGCCGCCATCCCGTTCTTCAAAAACGTGCGTGTGCTCCCAAAGCCGATAGGGGCCGCGTCGCTGCGCGTCGACGAACCGGTGCGGTGGCTCCCACACCGTGATTTCCGTGCGCCAGCGAATCGGCACGCCGCGAATGCGGATGCGATAATCGATCAGGGTGCCGGCCTCGATTGCAATTGGCGCCGGGGTTAGAACCGTGAAGTGCACCCAGGGCGGCGTGATGGACTGCAGATTGAACGCATCGGAAAAGAACGCAAAAACTTCGTTCCGCGGGCGCGGCAGCCAAAGCTCGGCTTCGAATTTGAACGCGGTCACGTCTCAATGACTCTTCGGTTGCACGCAGGTACAGCGGGCGCTTTCTCTCTGGAGTGCGGTGACGTGTCACCGCTTTTCTGCGGGCGACTCGTCGCCCGTTCGAAGCCGGGACATTTTCGCCATCGCGGGCAGCGAGGGACAAGTCCCCGGAAGAGAAAGTGCCGACAAGTCGGCGCACTCTAAAAGCCGTTTGCTCACCAAATCGACTTCAATTCGTAGGCTTGCAAGCCTTCCAGCCGGGCCGAACCGCCCCGGGACCCGACGCCGATTGTTCGATTGTCCGGTCTCGGCTGGAACGGCATCGGCACGTAGCAGAGGCCGTCGCTGGCGAACACTTCAAGCCCGGTCCGATCGCAATAGATCGTGAGACGCTGCCGCCCGTCGCGCAGGGGCGCCGGCGCCCGGTGGCCGTTGACGTTTAACTCCTGCTTCCGGACGTCATAAACGATGCTGGAGCCCCTCACGTCGAAGGCGATCTCGGTCGCGTCTCCGGGCGAAAATTCGGCGCGAACTTCAACCAGTTCAGCATTGACCTTGGACAGCGGATTGGGCGCGCCGGGCGTCAGCGTCATCGGTTTAACGCGATGGGATTTTCCGCGGAGCTTTTGGAGTTCGCGCACCGGGGTGTAGGTCAGGCGCGGGCCGTCGGCGGAGCCGATCAGCTTCAGCTCGAGCGGCACGGTCATCGATTGGTTGAACGGCATGCCTTTGGTCTCGGTTTGAAACCAGCCGATTTGGATGCGGCGCCCGTCGCGCGACGGAATGTCGCTGAAGGTTTGAGGGGCGTAGAAACCGCGGCCGCGTTGGCCGGCAAGCTTGCGCTGCGCGGGCACAAAGGTCGTCCCGTCAAATGTGCCGGTGGCGTATTCCGAGTTGGCCGCCGTCAGGACCCACTGTTTGCGGGCCGGGTCGCCGTCGACGGGCAGCTCGAAGAAGTCCGGGCACTCGAAGAGAAAATTGCTGCCGGGCGTGCCCGGCACGACGCTGGCCAGAGACCAGTCGCGGAGGTTGGGAGACGTGAAGAAGTGGATGGTATGTTTGTCTCCCGCCAGGCCGACGTAAAGCACCAGCACCCAACGCTGGGTTGGCTCGTGCCACATGACCTTCGGATCCCGGTTGCCGCCGGTGATTTGCTTAATCACCGGATTACCGGAGTATTTTTTGAACGTTCGACCGTCGGTGCTCGAGGCGATGCATTGCACGGTGGGATCGCCGGCTGCGGTATAGATCAACACGATCGGCGGCCGTCCTTTTTCACCAAGGCCGCTGGTATTCTTCCAATCCACCACCGCGCTGCCGCTGAACATCGGCCCAAGGTCGTCGGGCGCGAGCACGTCGCCCAGTTCCTGCCAGCGGACCAAATCGCGGCTGACAGCGTGACCCCAGTGCATGTTGCCCCACGGCCAGCCATACGGGTTGTGTTGGTAGAACAGGTGATACTCGCCGTTGTAGTACACCATCCCGTTCGGATCGTTGTTCCAGCCGCGCCGGGACGAGAAATGGAATTGGCCGCGCAAAGGCTCCTGGTAAAGGTGCGCGCCATCCTTGATCGCGTCGGCCTGCTCGATGCGGCTGAGCGCAGTGGAATCCTCCCGCAGCTGATCGACCTGCAGCGTGACCTTTTTCCCCCGCCATTGGCCCACGTCGATGAAGGCCCACCAGTCCGGCTCGCCGTCTGCCAGCCCAATGTCGTTGCGCACCTCCGGCCGCCCGTCGACCAGCAGCGTCACCTTGCGCGTCGGGCCGTTTTTGATCGGCAGGTTGAGATAACTCTTTTCGATGACAAACTCACGGCTGGCGTTAACCAGGAGACCGGGCGGCTTCCGGTCGGACTGGACGATCTGATCGACGTTGAGGTGGCCCCAGCCGCCGGTGGCCTGGTCGACAATCTGCACCACGGCGGTCTGGCCTTGAAGATCGCTGACGTCCCACGAGCCCGGGACCAGCGCCTCCGATCCGCCCGGGCGATCGTTGGGGCCGGTCGCCCTCCGCATGACGCGCCCGTTGACCAGCAGTTGCAGCGCCAGCTTCTCGTCGTTCCTGCCGCCGCCAATGAGGAAGCCGATGTAGTGGCGCTCGAGCGTGAACGCCGGCGATGTCAATGTGCCGGTCGTGCGGTCGCCGTTAAAAAATGAATTCACCAGCCCGCGGCCTTTGAAGCCGTCGACCGGCATCTGGCCGGCCAAGGTCCCGCGCGCCGGTCCCGGCCCAAAGGCCTCGCCCGTTGTTTTCCAGTCGCCATAGGTGTCGCCTTCAAAGTCGGCGATCACCAAATCCTCGGCCGCACGGCCCATGCCGGCAACGGACAGGAGTGCGAGGAGGGACAAGGTCAGAAGGGGGCGTCGGCAAGCAGGCCAGCAGGCGGGCGCACGGGAAAGCACGGAGTTCATGCGGCGAGTCGAGCACAAGGCTCCCGACCGAGCAAAGCCGAAATCCCACTTCCTGGGCCGCAAGGGTTCACCGAAATCCCGCTGGGCCCGCCGTGGCCTCCTGTGAAGCCAGTGGCGCGTCTCTAGATCTCGTCGCTGCGAATGTCGTCGCTGAACCGGCGACTGACGAGCCGCCCCAGCCCCAGCAGGACCATGGCGCCGGGAAGAAGAAGCGTGCTGCCGGCCCGGAACCTGGCCCCTTCCGCCCTGGCCACGTTCGTCTGCGGGCGATAGGCGAGCGACGTGTGAATGTTCAGGGAGTCCAGAACGCGCGTGTAGGTGTCGTCCCAGTCCACCGGCACGGAATTGTCTGCCAGGCACGCCATGTTGATGCTGCCCTGTTCCGTGAACGTGATGGATTGCCAGAGCCGAAGCGGAATCCCATTCGCGTCGGTTCTCGTAGCGCAAAAGGCAAGCCGATGGCGATTCGTTTCAAAGGACACCCGCGAGATGTTGGTCTCGGTCAGACCGTCATTTTTGACCAGATCGAGAACCGCCCGACGGCACACCTCCGGGTTTCGGAGCATGCGGATGAACCCGTCGGCGATGCGGCCGGCGGGCCGGACCTGGACGGTGACATACGGCGAGGACAGGGTGTTCGTGTTGGCCGCGAGCTCGAAACCAAAGATGCTGGTCCCGACGGGATCTCCGGCCGGAGATGGCGTTGATAAGTTTTCGGCCAATCCAGCCGGCATGGGAATCCAGCCGGCCGGCAGCTGGATGGAGAATCGTTTCTGGGCGTTGGTGAAATAGAGCGGCGCGGTGTAGCCCTTGGCGGATTCCGGTTCCTGGCTGATCACGGACTCATCCCGTCCGGCCTGGCCCGCCGCCGCGAGCGGCAGCGCCAGGAGCAACCCTCCGATTCTCGCGAGAGAACTCATCCCTCGGATCATCGGCATTGGGTTCGCCAATCTTCAGCGCTTCCGGCAGGCGGCAATCTCCTCCACGATGACAGCGATTTGCTGGCGCGGATTGTTGCACAGTTGTCGCGCCACCACGACTGCGGCCACCCCCAATTGCTGCCGGCATTGCGGACTGGCGGCGTCGCGCAACGCGCGCGTCAGTTCGTCGATGTCGGAGGGTTCCTTCAGGACGATGCCCGAGACGCCGGTCTCGATAAGCTCGTGGGCGCCGTTATAGCGCGACGTGATGACCGGCAGGCCACAGGCCATCGCTTCGATGGTGGCGATGGCACACGGGTCGGCGAAGGTGGGCAGGCAGAAAAGATCGGCCGCGGCGTAGATATCCTCCATCCGTCGGGTTTGCCCGAGAAATTGGAATTGCTGGTCGACACCCAGGCGGCGGGCTAGGCGCCGGTAGGGCTCAGCTTCGCGTGCGTTCGAACCGGCCACCAGAATGACAAAGTCCGGCGGCTGGTCCGTTCCGGGTGTGGAACGCCACCGGGCGGCGGCCTCGATCAGCGGTCGCACGCCTTTGCGGCGAAAATTCTGGGCGACGCACAAAACGGCGAGCCGCGTCCCGGGCAGATGCAAAGCCGCCCGCGCGACGGTGCGTTGAGCGGCCATTCGCTCCGGCGAAAAACGGTCCAGATCCACCTGGTAGGCGACCACGCGAATGCGGTCGGCCGGCAGGCGGTAGTCGTCGACGAACTGCGACGCAATCATCCGCGATGGCGCGATGACGAACGGCGGCGGCCGCCGGTGGAAGTGGCGACGTTCGAGCCGGCGATAAACCCACGTGCGCGCGTTGTAAAAGTCCTGGAACCGGCGCAGTCGTTGGACGAGTGGGTTGTAGTAATAGCCGCGCACCTTTCCGGCCGAGGCGCCATGATGGCTGCCGTTCTGCGCCCAGAGCGCATCTTCACACGACCCGCGGCCGGCGGCGGCCAGCGTCAGGTCGTAACGTTCCGCCTGCAGGGCTCGTTCCACCTGGCGGGCGAAGGAAAGCTGGCGGAAGGCGACGAATCTCCACGGGACCATCACGGGTATGATCTGACAGCGTGGTGGCAGGTCGATGGCGCTGGCGGTGGTGAAGATGTCGACCTGATGGCCGCGCTCGGAAAGCTCGCGGAGCAGGCGGCAGGTGGCGACCTCCGCGCCGCCGCGCTGCGGGTCGAGCTTTTCCAGCGTGATCGCGAACCGCATGGGCCTCGGGCGTCAGCGGGGCGTGGTTCAGTGGACGCCAGCCCCGGCAGCCTCGATGGGACGGGCGGGGATGGGGGACGGACCCGGCCGGCCGCGGGTCAGGCCGTCGGCGACCATGCGCAGGTCGAGGGACTGCAGGTAGTGGGCGATGTGCGGATCCCGCGCGATGCGATCCTGGGTGGGCTTGGGCAGGTCCTGCTGCCAGCGCAGATCGAAGTAATTCGTCTTCTGCTGCTTGACCCATTCGTAGTTGGTCTTCTGGGTGCCGATGTGATCGAAGTTCCAATACTCGAGCTGGCCGGGCTCGTACGCCAGGCCGAGCCAGGTCATCAGGCGTTCGATTTCGGCTCCAGCCTGAACCGCCAGGTCGCGGTAGGTGATCAGCTGCCAGTTGGCGCGATGGTCGCGGAAAAAGTTGCTGATCTCAATGTTCTGCAGGAGCCAGACGTAGGCCCACACCATGGACTCCGGCACGAAAAAAATCGACGAGCGCAAGGTAGGCAGCCGGCGGAAAATCTTGAACCGGTAGCGCCAGACCTTGCGCAGGCGGGAGCGCAGCTCGTAGCGGCGCACCAGCGCGCGCGGGTCGCGAATGAGATGAATGTAACGCTGCGGAAACTCCGGCCGGTCAGTGAACCGGGCCGACCACGATAATTTTTTGGAGTTGTCGATCAGGACCGAGATCGCCGGGTCGATCCGGCCCGCGATGATTTCGTAAGCCTGCTCGATGTTGTCCGGCCCGATGCCTTCCAGCACGGGTGAAGATCGGTAGGTCAATCCCGCCTTGTTTTCGCCGTCGATGCCCTTCTCCAGATGGAAGAGCTCGCCGAGATGCATCGCGCGTGAGTTGCTGCCGAGCAGCAGGGACAAATAGTGCGACCCCGCATAGGGGGTGGACAGGATATGGGCGACTGTCTTCTTCATCAAGGTGGCCTGGAGTGCGGGGGCCGCCGTCGACGACCTGCGCTCCGCGATAATGTCAGGAGCCTAAACAGGCGGCGACCCGGTGGAAAGCCTCGTTTTCTCCGCGGACAGGTTGATCACAGCCGGTCACCCACGACCGATTTCATGTCCCACGTGGGACATGAAATCGGTCGGGGCCGGACCGGGCCCGTGCGTAGTGACGAAGGAAAATTTTCATGTGTTCCGGGCGGACGCCCCGGAAACGACTCACGCCGCGGGCCAGGCGGGCCAGGTCGGAGCGGGTGCGAGCCGGGCTGACGACGTTGACGAATTCGAGGCCATCCAGATCCAGCAAGTGAAGCTTCCCGTCCGCATCGAGCACGAGATTCGTTTCCTTGAGGTCGCGGTGGGTCAAGCCTTCGCGGTGCAGCCGTCCAACAAGCTGTCCCGCCTGTTGGAGCAGCTCCGGAGCGGGGGCCTCGCCGCCGGCAAGGTGGGTGCCGAGGTCAATTGCGCCCGGGATCGCTTGCATGAGGACGTAGCTGCGCCAGAGCCAGCCGAGGACCCGTCGATCGGCCGTGGCCACAATCCGCGCCGTGGGCACGCCGGCCAACTCGAGGTGATAGGCCTTTCGATAGGCGCGCCGGGCCTTCGACTGGCGGAACAGATCCTTAATCAGGTTGCCGGCTTTTCGCAGGTTGTAGCGTTTCAAGACCACGCCATCTGCCAGCCCGACGGTCGACGATCGGCCTGGCTTGAGAATGCGGGCGCGCGAGGCCAGGAACCCGTCGGGATCCTCAAGAACACGCCGGGCCGGCTCGGTCAGCAGGGACGGGCGCGTCCACCATCGCAAGCCGCCCGCCCGCCGGGGCGCGAACTCGCGGTTGTGCCGCAGGCATCGACGGGAGCGATCGAACCAAAGTTGCCGGCGGAGCGCCGCCGCCAGCTTTCGGACCGGGGGACTGACTGGCAATGGGAAGGACACCGCGAGGCGCGCCAGGTTGCGCGCTTGTTCGTCCGGGGTCAGGGCCGGCTTGACGATCGTTCCGTGCAAGTCCACCAGGCGGATTTCGGGTGGCGCCCCGGGCTGGGCCCGGACGAGAAGATTGCCCGGATGCAGATCGCGCTGGAGCACGCCGGCGGCATGCATCTGCCGCACGAATTCGAGAACCGCTTGGGGATCGGTTTCGGGTGCATCCTCGAGCGGCCCGCCGTCGAAGCCTTCGGTCACGAGAATGCTTTCGTGGACTCCGCCCAGGCTCCGGCGTTCTCCGAGCGCGAGATGGCGCACGGCGGGCACGCCCCGGCGCTCGAGTTCGCGCGCGATGTTCCATTCCTGTCGCGCCTGGGTTTGCCGGAAGATGAACTTGATCGCGCGCAAGGGCACGGCTGCGTGCCGGTACCGTTTCACGAAGTAGACGCGCCCCGCGACGACGTGGCGGGTGACGGACTTGACCGGGGAGGTTTTGACAATTTCCGGCGGCGAACTCAGGACCTGGCCGAGGCTGTCGGCGAAGCCGGGCTGCACTTCCCAGCGGACACCGGCGTTCTCGAATTCGGTCACCGCGCGACTGTGCGAAACGACGTCGGGGCTGTCAATGCAGCCGCCCGGACGCACAAGCGATCTTGCGCTGGTGGGACCGGATTGGACAAGGTTCGGGCCGCGCGGTGGTTGCCGCGCTGTCATGGTTGTCATTGCCCAGCACGAGGCGCTGCTCCGGCATTTGGGGCTCGCCACGATGGATCAGGTCCGGACTTTTCACGGGGATCTCGTGAAAAACCACCGTGGTCGGCGGGACATTTTCCGCATCCGCGCGCAGCCGGGCGACGGGAGCGGGGTGGAGCGGGTGTTTTACTTGAAGCGCAACCTGCGGCCGTATCGCAAGGACGGCTGGGCGTCACTCTGGCGGCGCGGCCGGGTCTGGTCGCTCTCGCGTCAGGAGTGGGAGAACTCGCTCCGGCTGCAGGCCGCCGGGCTGCGGGTCGCGGGGTTGGTGGCGTACGGCGAGGACTGCGGATGGTCTCGCGAACGGTTCTCTTATTTGATCACCGAGGCGGCCACTGGCGCACAGACACTGGAGCAATTTCTCAAGGATAATCGGGATCCGCGCATCCGCCGCGGCGTCTTCGACGCGCTGGCGCGTGAGATTCGCCGCTTGCACCAGGCCGGGTTGGCGTCTCCCGATCTGTTCACCCGGCACCTCTTTGTCGATACCTCGGCGCCGGAGCCGGCATTTTGCTTCATCGACATGTGCCGCCTCGATCAAGTCCGGCTGATGACATCTGCGCGACGCGCCCGGGATCTGGCTGCGTTAAACATCACGGCGCCGCTGCACAGTGTGTCCGCCCGGGAGCGACTGCGATTCCTGCGCATTTACGGTGGCACACCGCGGGCTGATCGCGACCTTGTCCGCCGCATCAGCGGTCGCATGAAGCATCTGCTGAAACGTCGGAAGTTTCGGGACTTCGCGGCTGGCGGAGCGGTGCGGTAGGGAAGGGGGCTGGGCGGCGCCGCGCACGGTGCGGTCGGCTGGAGCCGCAGGTGGCACTCTCCTGCGCAGCGGCCTGGGCATCATTGATGAGTCGGAGCGGATGGGAGGCGAGGTTCCACCGTTTTCCAGATGGCGGCGCTGACATCGGCGATGGGCCGGTTGGCATCGATGACGCGCACGCGGTCGGGGTGGGCGGCGGCGACGGCCTGAAAGCCACGATGGACCCGTTCGAAGAAGGCGCGATCGGCCTCCTCGAGGCGGTCGCGCAACGCGGGGGACGGGTTCGCCGCCACCCGGGCGTGACGGCGCGCTTCACTGACCTCGACGGGCACTTCGAGCAGGAGGGTCAAATGGGGGCGGGTGTCGCCGACGGCGAAGTCGATGACGTTCCGCACGGCGGCCAGGTCGAGACCGCGGCCGTAGCCCTGGTAGGCGATGGTGGAATCGTAGAAGCGATCGCAGAGGATGAGTTCGCCGGCGGCCAGGGCGGGTCGGATGACTTCGCGCACGAGCTGCGCCCGGCTTGCGTTCATGAGGAGCAGCTCCGCCTCGCTGCACATGGCGTGGTTGGCGTCGCTGTGCTTCAGCGTGTGCCGAATCTCCTCTCCGATGGGAGTTCCGCCGGGCTCACGCAGCAGGCGGACGTTCCGCCCGGCGGAGCGCAGTCGATCGGAAAGGATTTGCAGCTGGGTCGATTTACCGCCGCCTTCGGTCCCTTCGAAGGTGATGAACAGGCCGCTCACGCGGGCCGGTTATCTGGCTTGGGGGGCCGCGGCCGCCGGAACCGGCGGAATGGCGACGGCGGGGCTGACCACGGACGCGCTTTGCCGGGACTGGAGGACTCGCGGCAGGCGGCTGCCGGGGAAGGCTTGGGACGTGTAGGCGACCAGCGCCTCGATCTGGCTGGGGGTCAGGGGTCCGCCTTCAGCCTGGGAAAATGCGGGCATCATTGAACCGGCCCGGCCGTAGGTAATCCAGTTCCGCCAATAATCGGCATCGGTGGGGTGTTTCAGCGTCTTGAGGTCCGGCACCATCGCGGCGCGAATCACGGAGTCGTGGCAGGTGGCGCAAACTCCGGCGTAGATTTGGCGTCCGTCGACCTGGCCTTTCGCCGGATCGGCGTGGCAGGTGGCGCAGTCCTTGTTCTTGAACACGTGCTGCCGATCGGCCAGCGAGAGCTGCATGTTCTTCAGGCGATCGGCGTCGTTCATCATCGGGTGGGGCGCGGTCGCGATGGCGCCGGGGGCACCCGCCGATCCACCCACGTTGACGGATACGAGCAGGCTTTTCACGCCGGCGCTGGATTCGACCGTGACGGACTTGGTGATCATGCCGCTCTTGCCTGCGAGGTTGACGGTCACGTCGATGGGGCCACCCTGGCCTGGTTCGACCACCCAGGGGGTCGAAGGCAGTTTGGCCACGGTGCAGCCGCACGACGTGCGCACGGAGGTGATCGAAACCGCCGAGGAAGAGGTGTTGGTCAGGTGAAAGGTGAAAGGCGCCTGCATCTCGCCGGGTTTGCTGGAGTATTCCTTCCTCTCGGAGTCGAACTTCAGGGCGGTCAAGGCTCCCATTGCCGGCGCGGGTGTGGCCATCGGCGTGGGGAAAGCCCGGGGTGAAACGGGCTGAACCGGAACGGTGGCGGCCGCGGAGGGCGTCGGTGCGGGCAGCGGCAGGGGCGAAAACGTGGGGGGCGGCAAGGGGGGTGCCGCCGGACGTTTGTTGACTTCCTGCGCCACCACGGCGATTGCCGCTCCCATCACCATCGCGCTCGAAAGCACCCAGCCATTCATCTTTTTCATAAGCCTATAAGCCGCGGAAATTAACCCACGCACCGACTATTGACGAGGAAAATTCCCGGGAAGTTCAATCTTCGCCGGAAGGATTTTGAGGCGGCATTCGGCTCGGCCGACCCGGGGTGTGCGGACGCGGGATGGGAGCAGGGCGGACCCGTGGTGGTAACCTGGCCGGGCTTAGCAGCCCGTTTAAAAACTATGAGTATCGCCGTTCGCGCAGAAAGGAGCCGCCAGCTCGGCGCGACGAGGGAGCATATCCGCGAAGGATCTGTGACCGAGGAGCAACAACGCTGGCGGCTCCTTTCTGCACGAACCCTTCGGGCTGAGCGCCTTTGAGCTTTGGCCTTCGTTGTTCCTCCGTCACAGATCCTTCGCGGATATGCTCCGTCGTCACGCCTCGGCCAAAGCTCAAATCCATCTCAGCGGCGATACTCATAGTTTTTAAACGGGCTGTTAGGACGGTTCGTGGCTGGTGCCTGGACCCTGGGGAGCCGTTTCGTCCGCAGCCAAGGCGCCGGTCGGGCATGATTCAATCACGCGGGCGGCCGTCTGGCCGAGGCCGTCCCGGAGAGTCTTGTCCAGGGGGATGCCAATCTTGACGTCGAATCCGCGGCCCACGTAGGTGAACCCGTAGGGCTCGCCGGCTTTTTCGGTGACGCGCACGCAGATGCCGCACTTGATGCATTTGCCTGGCTCGTAGATCGCCCCGGCATGCTGGCTGACCCGTGTGAGATGTCCCCGCTCCGGTCCGGCGAACCGCGACTGTTTGGCCCCGTACTCGTCGCTATAGGTTCGGAGCAGGCAGTCATCCTTTGCGCGGCAATCGCAGTGCAGGCAGCGTGAACATTCGGTGGCGGCCTCCGCTGGGGCGTAGCCGTCCGTTTCGAGGTTGGGAGGTTTGACGCGGGGTATGTCCTCGGCTCCGCCGAGGAAGACCTCCATTTCCCCGTCGAGCAGTCGCCCCATGGTGTGGTTGTATTTCTCCACAACACCCACCAGGGGGACGGCGCGCAGAAACTGGTCGACGCAGGTGGCGGTCAACCGGGCCGCGGTAACCGATTTCACCAAGGGCTGGGCGGGGCGAAGGATGCTTCCCGCGGCGAACACGCCTTTCACTTCGGTTTCGCCCGTGGCGAGGTTCACTTTCAAACCTTTGTCGGTCGCCGGCAGGCCGAGCGCTTTCAATGCGGCTGGCGCAGTCTGTCCGCAGGCGAGAAGCACGGCGTCGAACTCCGTCCGCAATCGTTGGAACGTCGCTTCGTCCGCGACGGGAGTTTCGAATGCGAACGTCGCGCCCAGCGCCCGCAGAATCCCGAGTTCGCCTTCCAGAACCCAGTCTTCGATCGGTTTCTTGAATTCCGCCTCGATCCGGCCGCCGGGCTTTTTCGCGCGTTCGTGGACGACGACCGTGTGACCGAGGACGGACAAGTAGTGGGCGGCGGCGAGGCCAGTGGCGCCGGCTCCGACGATGGCCACGCGCCGGCCCGTGGCTGGCTGGCGTAGCGGCACGTACGGCTGGGGTTGGCGCAGGTCGGCATCGGCGGCATGGCGCACGAGCTCACGGATGGCCAATGGCTCGTCGTGTTTGCCACGGCGGCAGCCGCGTTCGCAGGGGACATTGCAGAACCGTTCAAGAATGGACGGGATCGCGAGGTCGCGCCGGATGGTGCGGATCGCGTCGTCGCGCCGGTCAGCCATGATCTCGCGGATCATGCGCGGGATTTCGACGCCGAGCGGGCAAAGCTGTTGGCAGGGGGCCTCGCAATCTCCGACGTGATCGCTGAGCAGGAGCTCAAGCGTGGATTTGCGGAACGCGCGAATCTCGTCGTTCAGCGTTTCGATCTCCATTCCTTCGGCCACCGGTGCGGAACATGCGGGGAGCATGCGGCCGGATTTTTTGTCCTTCACCATGCAGATCATGCACGAGGTGAAATGCTCGCCGTTTTCTTCCAGGCAGAGGGTGGGGATGTGGATTCCCAGATCGCGGGCTGCCTGCCAGATGGAGACCGCCTTGGTCAATTCCAGCTCGTGTTGGTCGATCTTCAGCTTCATGGGAGGCGCGGGCCGGGGGCGGTGGGATCAGGTGGCGCGGGCCGGCGGCGGAGGTGAGGTGGTTGTTGGCGGTGCGGCCGGGGCGCGGGTGGCAACGGGGCGGGGCAGGTCGATGACCTCGATGGCATTCACGGGGCACACTTGGCGGCAAATGTCGCACCGGGTGCAGGTGGGCTCCTCAATTTCGTGGCGTTGGTAGGGGTGCATCGGGATGGAGTGGGTGGGGCAGAACTGCGCGCAGCGCGTGCAGCCGATGCAGGCCTCATTGACGTGGTACTGGACGATGGCCTTGCACCTGCGGGCGGGGCAAACGCCGCGGAGGTGGGCCTCATACTCCTCGCGGAAATAGCGCAGGCTCGACTTGACGGGGTTGGGGGCGGTTTTGCCCAGGCCGCACAGGCTGCCTTCGATCGTGAGGGCGGACAGTTCCTCGAGTTTCTCGATGTCGCCCTTGCGACCCTGTCCGGCGCAAAGCCGATCGAGAATTTCCTTCATCCGCAGGGTGCCGATCCGGCAGTGGGTGCATTTGCCGCAGCTTTCGCCCTGGCAAAACGAGATGAAATAGCGGGCGATGTCCACCATGCAGTCCGTGTCATCCAAGACCACCATGCCCCCGGAGCCCATAATGGCGCCGACCGCCCGGAGCGCCTCGTAATCGACCGGGGTTTGGGCCAGCGAGGCCGGGACACAACCGCCCGAGGGACCGCCCATCAGCACGGCTTTCAATTGCCGTCCGTTCGGGATCCCGCCGCCGATCTCCTCGACGATTTCGCGGATGGTCATGCCCATGGGCACTTCGATGAGGCCGCCGTTCCGGATTTTCCCGGCCAGCGCGAACGTCTTGGAGCCGCGGCTTTTTTCGGACCCGAGCGCGGCGAACGCCGGCGCGCCGTGGCGGAGGATCCACGGCACGGCGGCGAAGGTCTCGACGTTGTTGATCAGAGTCGGCTTGTGCCAAAGCCCGGATTCGGCCGGAAAAGGCGGACGGAATTCGGGCATGCCGCGCCCGCCTTCGATGGCGGACATGAGGGCGGTTTCCTCCCCGCACACGAACGCGCCGGCACCCTCGACCACCCGCAGTTCAAGCGCGTGGCCGGTGCCGCGGATGTTCTCGCCCAAATATCCGCGGTCGCGACAGATCTCGATCGCCGCACGAATCCGCCGCGTCGCCAGCGGGTATTCCGCCCGGATATAAAGGATGCCCTCGTGCGCACCGACGGCGCGTGCGGCAATCGTCATGCCTTCAATGACGCGAAACGGAAACGATTCGAGTATCATGCGATCCATGAAGGCGCCCGGATCGCCTTCGTCCCCGTTGCAAATAAGATATTTCACCGGCCCCTCCGCCGCGCGGGCGGCGTCCCACTTCACGCCGGTCGGAAAGCCGGCACCACCCCGGCCGCGCAGCCCGCTGGCTTTGATCTCCGCGATGATCTGCTCCGGCGTCCGTTCCCGGAGAGCGAGCTCCAGCGCGCGAAAGCCATCATGGGCGAGATAATCCTCCAGGCTCAGCGGCTCCATCAGACCCGCGTGCTCGGTGCAGATCCGCTTCTGCCGTCCGCCGGCACCGTCGTCCATCCGCTGGCGGACCTGGCTGGAGTACCGCGTCGGGGGCGTCCATGCCTCATCGGTGAGCAACAATTCCAGCGCATGAAACACCCGGGCGCCCATCCGCTTGGTCCAATGGGCCGGCGCGAAGTGTTGTCGCAGGATCTCCCGGCAGTCGCCGACTTTGACCTGCCCGTAGCGATACCGCCGCTCCCCGGGCTGGGCGATCTCCACCAGCGGCGTTTGGAAGGACAGGCCGGTGCAGCCGACGCTCTTGACCCGGACGGAAAGGCCGAGTTCCCGCACCAGGCGACGGAGTTCGGCGTGGACCGCCGCCGAACCGCCCGCCACGCAACTTGAGCACAGGCAGATGCGCGCCTCGCCCGCCGCCGCGACGGGTTCGTCGCGCAGTCGTGAATCGGTCTCATCCGCCCCGCGCTGTTGCGACGCCAGGAAATCCCGGAGCAGGTCCGGCACCTGCCAGTTCTGCACGTGGCCGTAGATGATGTCATCGATCTGCACCACGGGCGCCAGCATGCAGCAGCCGAGGCAGGCCACCCGCTCCACGGTGAACTCGTTCTTCGCGTCCGTGTGTTTGCCGGGTCCGATCTGCAGGTGGCTGCGCAGGGTGTCGTACAGCGATTCCGCGCCGCTCACGTGGCAAGCCGTGCCCACGCAAGTTTTGATGATGTGCCGGCCCACCGGCTGGTGCCGGAACAGATGGTAGAACGTCGAAACACCGGTGACGGACGCTGGCGTGATGTCCGTGATCGCGCACAACCGCTCCAGCGCTGCCGGCGGAAGCCAGTTCCACCGTTCCTGCATGGCCTGAAGCAGCGGGATCAAATCCTCGGCGCGCCGTCCGATGCGCGCCACCATGGCGTCCACTTCCGTCACGTCAACCGCCGCCGCCAGCGGTCCGTCGGCCCGCCGTTCGCACGCACACTGGCCGTGTTCGCAGGAGCTCATGGTGACAGGGGCCTGGCCGCCCCGATTCGATAAAGGTTTTTGGTCCCGCGGATGATGAGGCTGTCTCCGTAAACGGCTGGCGTGGCCACCGACTCCTCGCCCAACACGGGCTGCGCCACGCTCTGGAACGCGCCGCCGTCCGCCTTGAAGATGAACATGCGCCCGGTGCGATCCATGGCGTAAACCCGATCGCCAGCGGTGATGGGCGACGAATAGAAGCCGTCGTCGGTCTCATGCGTCCACTTCACCTGGCCGCTGCGGGCGTCCCAGCACGCGACGCTCCCCTCGCTCAGGCCGGCAAAAATCCAGTCCCCGGAGACCACCGGCGTGCCGACGCCCGGAGTGGTCTGCTTGTTTTCCCACACCACCGCATGCGTCTGCAGATCGATCGCGACGAACTTCACATGATCCGCCGCGACGTAAACGCGCCCGTGCGCGCAAACCGGCGACGGAGCCACATCGCCGCTGGCCAGGGCCTTGACGCGCCAGAGCTCGCGCCCGGACCTGGGATCCAGCCCGGTGACGAAGGCGTCAGCGACCAGCACGAGCTCCGTGTGGCCATCGGCTTCGGCGAAGGCGGGCGAGGCCCAGGACGCGCCGGTGGTGCGCGGCACGCGCCAGCGCGTGGCGCCGGTGCGAACGTCGAACGCGGCCACGAAGCCGTTGGTTTTTTGATCGTATTGCACCAACACCAAGTCCTCAAAAATTTCCAGAGACGAACTGTGCCCGTATGGATTTATCGGCGTGCCCAGCCGCTGGCTCCAGACCGGGACGCCCGCCAGATCGAACGCCGCCAGATCGCCCGTGGCAAAGATGGCGAAGACCCGCGCCCCATCGGTGGTCATCGTGGGCGCGGCCTGTCCGGTGTCCGCCATCACCTCCGGCGCCGGACCCGAGGGCGCTCCGTCCGCTGGCACCGGCCGTTCCCAGAGCAGGCGTCCCTCGCGCGCGTCGAGCGCGTAAACCGCGCGACGTTTCTCGTTCGCGCCCGACAGGAAAATCTGGTCGTGCCAGACGATGGGCGAGCCAAAGCCGGGCAACGGCAGCGATGTCTTCCAGACCACGCCCGTCCCCGACCCGCCATCCCATTGGGTGGGGAGTTTTTCGGCCGGGCTGCGTCCGCTGGCGGGGCCGCGGAACGACGGCCAGTGCTGTTTGCGTTCCTCTCTGCTGGCGGGCGCTGGAGCGGAAGCGGCGGGCATCGCGGCGGGACCGGCCGGGACATTTGCGCTGACCAACGCGCCGTTCGAATTGGAGGTAGCGGCGGTTGGGAGGGCCTTGGTCAGAATGGGTGGCGGCGTTGATCCGCCGCGCGTCGCCGGATTGGGAGCCTTGCCGGCGGTAGGCGATGGGGCTGTCCATTCGGCCGGGGGTCGGTCGAGCAGACTTTTCCACGGCAGCGCCAGGCTGAGTGCGAGCCCGATCAGGACGAGGCCGACCACGGTGATCGACTGTCGCGCCCAGCGCGCGTTGGCGGCGAGGTCGTCCCGGCGATCCTGGCCATCGGGGTAAGGGGTCTTGCGGTGGTACGCGGCCAGGGTTTTGAACGACACGATGGCGATGCCGACGCCGCCGACGAGCAACCAGACAGCGACCTGGTTGAAACGCTGGCTGGTGAAGTAAGCGCGGCGGGCGAGCCAATCGAGTTCGCGGATTTGCTCCTTGAGGGCCTCATTTTGCGGGGAGGATTTCAACTCCACGATCAGGCGCTGGAGAGCCGGGCTGTGGATGGGATCGGCGGACTGGAGCCGGACGTTGTTCGCCACGAGGAACGCGATGACGACGAGCGAAAACGCGGCCGCCACGATGGCGAGAGCCCAAAGCGCGCGATAGGCGGCGGTGCGCGTGTTCTTTTCGTATTGGACGATGCGCATCATGGCTGGGCGGGGGCGGGGCTGGGTGGGACGGGGCGGGCCTCGCCTGGCGGCGGGACGCTGGACAGCCGGGCGGCCACCGCAGCCGCCTGCGCCCCGACGTCGTTCGGGCAATACGTGCAGCACCGCGCACAACTGAAGCAATGCGTCCGGTCGACCTCGTAATCCTTCTGTGTGCGCACGGTGGAGAAACCAATCAGCTTCAGGGCGCACACGAGGCCGATGAGGCCACCCACCATCCAGCCGCCGAAATTCATCCGCGTGCGGATCCGCAGGGCATTTTGAATCAGCTCCGGTTCCGTCATGCCCTTGGACCGGAATGTCTTCGTCTCGAGCGTTGGCACCCGGGTTGGGTCGGCTTTTTCCAGAAGGACCTGCTCGGCCACGGCGACGGTGGAGTTGTAGCGGGAGAGCGGCACGGACAGTCGATGGCCAACCCAGCCGCCGAGGCCGACCAGCACCGGCAGCATGAGGAAGAGATAGCCCAGGCGCCGGACACCGCGGGGCCGGCTTTCCCGCGCCAAGCCGACGTTCGGTTTGTGGATGTAATCAAAAGGGCATGACGTTTCGCACAGGCGACAGTTCACGCAGTTGGTGGGCGTGATCGTGAGGTGAGTCCGGGACAGGCGGGACATCCAACCGAGCAGCACTCCGTACGGGCAAAAGAACCGGCAGTAGGGGCGGGCCACGACCACTCCGAGGACCAGAAACGCCGCGCCGAGCGACAGATAAAAAGCCTGGCCGGTGAGCCGGAAGAAACCGATGAACGGATCAAAACGACAGATGAGAAACCCCGTGTCGGTGGCGGCCAGCAGGATGGCGAGGCCGAGATATGCATAAGGAATCACGCTCAGGCCGACCGTGACCTTGCGCGGGAGCGGGAGTGGCTTGAGCGCGACGAGGTCCTGGATGGCGCCGAGTGCGCAGACGGACGAGCAAAACACCCGCCCGAAGAACAGGGAGAAAACCAGGGGCAGGGCGAAGAAGATGAGGACGGTCGCAGGCAGAGCGTAGCGCGGCTCGAACAGCGCGAAGGCGACGTTTTGGATCGAGCCAATCGGGCAGATGCAGCCCTGTTTGTAGAACCCGAAATAGGCCAGGCTGAAGATCATCAGCCAGAACACGCCGCGACGGGAGTGCCGTTTGACCGCCAGCCAGGTGGCCAGCGACAACGCCCCTGCGAGAACCGCCACGTCGATCCACTGCCGGGCCTCGGACGTGGGCGCAGGCACCGATGTGGCTGGAAACTGGTAGCCGCTTTTAAACTCCGGGGCCGGGAAGCGCATTTCCTGATCGGCACCAGCCAGGGCTGGTTGCGGGAGGACGGCGAAGAGCAGCAGCGCGAGAAGGAGTTTGCCACCGATCAGGCGAGCCATGGGGGACGCTCCTTCCTGAGTTCGGCGACGGCGGCGTCCGGTGCCGCGGCTGGTTTGTGTTTGAGCTTGTAGGGGCGATCGGCGGGCACCCGTTCCCACGCGCCGGACGGGCACTTCATCGCGATGGAGCAGTTGTTGCAGTTGAGGCAACGGTCCTGTCGGACCTGGAGGTAGAACGACGCGTTGCCGAACATCTCGCAGGCCTTGACGCATTTGGCGCACCCGATGCAGGTGTCTTCGAGGATGTTGTATTCCCAGTAGGGATCCTCGACGAAGAGGCGCTCGATGGCGCCGGTGGGGCAGAGTTGGTTTTCGGCCGCCGCCGTGAGCTGGGGCGCGTTCGGCTGAAAATAGCCAAAGCAAAGCTGGCAGTATCCACAGATGGGATACGACTGGACGCACTTGACGGCGGACGGGCTGAGAACGCATTCGGTGGCGCAGCGCTCGCACTGCACGCACTTCATGGGATCGATCTGCCAGACGGTGTTGCGCCGCCGGGCGCCGAAGAGCGACATGCCGCCCACCAATCCGAGAGCCAGCGCCACGAGGCGCACCATGCCCTGACGAACAAAATCAAAGCGGCTGCTGCGCGCGACGGCGGGCGGTGAGTCCGTTTCGTTGCTCATGTGCGGTCCAAGGCCATCAAGTTTTTCGAACGTCCAGGCAGACGAGCTGCTCTGAATCCCGGAGCAACAAGCGGCCGTCGATCAACGCCATGGGCGCCCAGGCGTCGCGCCCGTGCAGGACTTTGGCGTGCGCCAATTTTTCGTAGGCCGTGGTCGAGGCCCGAATCAGGGTCAGCTCGCCATTGTCGTTCAGGATGAATATTTTTTGATCGGCGAGCAGAAACGGGCCCAGGCCGAAACGTTCCTTGGGACCGCTGGTCCAGACGATTTTCCCCTCCAGATTCAGGCACGCAAACTGGGCTCGTTTCTCGGCGGCGTCCTTGGGCAGGACAGCGAAGAGCAGGCCAGCATACAGCAATGGCGTGTGCTGCTCGCAACTGAAGACGGTTTTGTCCAGGCGGTAGATCGATTCGGCCGCCAGCGCCGTGCCCTCCGGCTTCACGCCCACCATCAGGCTGCCACCGCCGTAGCCTGCCGTCAGAAAAACCCGATGGTCATCGACCGCCAGGGGCGAGGGCGCGAGCACGGAGTGAACCCATTCCGCCGTCTTCCACAACAGCTTGCCCCGCTCGGGTCCGTCCGCGGCCACGGCGAACGCCCCGCCCAAGGCGCCGTAGACATACATGCGCCGGCCGAGCAGGGTCATGGGCACGACCGAGCCGTGCGACATCTTCCAGCCGAGGTCGTTTGGCGTGGTCCAGGCCATCTTGCCGGTCGTCGCGTCGATCGCGGTCATCAACACCTGCGGTCCGCACGGCGCGAGAATGACCAGCCCATCGTCGATCAGCGGGTTTTGTCCTGTATACCAGAGTGGCACCTCCGTGCCGTACGTCTGGACGAGATCGAGTCCCCAGCGGAACTCGCCAGTGGCGCGGTTGACACACGAGACATGGCAACGGGGGCCGATGGCGACCACGCAGTCCTCGGTGACTGCGGGGACGGTGCGGGACACGCCGTGGTTGCGCTTGGTCGCCGAGCGATACCAGCGCCGCCAGATCTCCCGGCCGTCGGCCAGGGAGAACGAGCGCAACAGATCGCCCTCCCGCTGCTCATCGTAGTCCATGATGTAGACGGACCCGTTCCAGACGGCCGGTCCGGAGTGGCCTTCGCTGAGCTTTACGGACCAGAGGGTCGGCGGGCCCTTCTCGCCCCAGCTTTCGGCCAGCGGCGGGCTGGATGTGACGCTGTTGGAAAAGTCCGCGCCGCGAAACCTGGGCCAACAGCCGCCGATCGCCGCCGGCTTCCCGTCGAATTTTTCCAGCGTTCCGCGCAGATCGACCGTTTCGGTCGCGGGAGCGGCCGCTGCGGTCACGGCGTCCGTCGCCCCGGCTGTGCTGGGGGCCGGCTTCAACGTGCCGGCCCGGCGTTCGGCCGCTGTGTCGGCCAGCCGCTTGTCGACGGCCACCGTGGGCGTGACCCGGAACCAAAGCGCCACCACCCCGATGGCTATTGCAACCATCAGGGCGACCAACACCGAGGTCAGTTGCCGTTCGTTCATGCTGTCATGTCATGACGTGCCGGGGCGCCGCGCGTGCGTCTGCCCGCGGCGGTGGGCCAACGCCACCCGGTAATCTGCGCTGGAGCGCACGCCGGGAGACACACCGTTTTTGACCGATCCGGTCCACCAAAGAGTGTTGATCTAAGTCAATATTTGTTGTGTCGACGACCCGTCGATCAGCGAAGATCAAAGTGATTGGACCGGGTTGACCGATCCCAACCGGGGTTGCGGCGGTGTGGGGCGCGGGTGGGGTTTCCCGGGCCGGCGAAGATGACAAGCGCTTCGCGCCGTGGGTTGAAGCCCGGCAGGCAGGTGGCATGAGCGACCGTCAAAAACTGACACGCCGAACGTTCGTGGGCGCTGCGTTGGTGGGAGCAGGCGCCGCGGCGGGGGCTTTGGTGCGCAAATCCCAGGACGATGTCCGGGTCGATCCGGCGGCAGCAAAGCCCGAGGGGGATTTTGCGTACGACGTCAGCGAGTTCGAGCACACGGATCCCAAATGGATCCTGTATCAGCCGGCGGGCGGGTTCAGCACGGGCTTCACCCGCGCCAAACGGCTCGCGCTGGGGCCGGGCGGGATTGTTTTGGTGGCCGGGGATCGGGCCATCCGCCGCTTCAAGCCGGACGGCTCGGCGGACGGGGAGTTTTCCGTGGAGCGCCCGCCGCATTGCCTGCACGTGGCGGGCGTCGACGAGGTTTTCGTCGGGTTTGGCAATCATTTCGCCACCTACGATTTGAGCGGAGCGCTCAAGCGCAAGGCGCCCCGGCTGGGCGATGACTCGTTTATCACGGCCATCGCGGTGCGTGAGCGGACCGTTTACCTGGCGGACGCGGGTCGGCGGGAAGTGGTGTTGTGCGACGCCGGCAGCGGAGAGGTTACCGGCCGATTTGGCCGCAAGAATGAGCCTCCGGGTGCGCCTGGGTTTGTCGTGCCCAGCCCGTATTTTGATCTCGCGGTGGGCCGGGACCGGCTCTACGTGACCAATCCGGGTCGGCTGCGCGTCGACGCCTACACCTTCGACGGCCGTTTTGAATCCAGCTGGGGCCAGCCTGGCCTCGCCGTGGACCGCTTTTGCGGCTGCTGCAATCCGGTGTGGTTCCGTCTTTTGCCGGACGGACGTTTTCTCACGAGCGAGAAAGGACTCGCGCGAGTGAAGATCTACGACGCCGCGGGAACATTTGTCGGGGTGGTGGCCGGCCCTGAGACACTGGTCGACGACAAGGATCTGGCCAAGCGGGCCTGCGCCGATTGCCGGCTGGGGGGCGGGTTCGATCTGGTCCCCGACGAGCACGGCCAGGTGCTGGTGCTTGACCCGTTCCGCAATTCCATCCGCGTGTTTGCGCCGCGGCCCGTGGCCTGAGGCGCGTCATGTCCGCACCGTCCAACCACCCTAACCCTTCGCCACAGCCTGCGACTTCGCGCCGCGGCTTTTTCGTCACAGCGGCGCGCGGGGCGATGCTGTTCGTGCTCGGGGCGTTTGGCCTCCAGCAGGAGATCAAACGACGCCGGCTCGCGGCGGATCCCAAGTGTCTCAAGCTCACTCCTTGCGCCGCCTGCGGAGAATTTGGGCTTTGCCCGAAGCCGAAGGCGCAGGAAGCGCGGGCGACGAACTCCCGGTGACCGGGCTGCGCAAACCCGCATTCAGGACGTCGACAGCGTGTTGGGGCTTGTGCCATCGTGCGCCCATGCGCTCTCCGGCCTTTGGTCTCCATCGTCGGTGCACTTCGTGGGTTGTTTCTTGGGTGGCCCTGGTATTCCTGCTGGGCACCCTGCCGTGGTCCGCCCGCGGGGCTGACGCGCTCCGTGCGGCTCCGCCGTCGGATGGACTAAAGTCCAGGAACACCTACGCGGAGGCCTACGGCCAGACGAAGAACGCGGTCGCGTTGGATCCGGCGAAGGAACTGCCGCACTATCCCGCGGTGACGCCCAAGGATGCGCCGGGCACCTGGAAGGTGAAGGCCGGCTTTCGGATGGAGCTGGCGGCGCACGAACCCCAAGTCCGGGATCCGATCGCGATTTGCTTCGATGAACGGGGGCGCATGTTCGTGTGCGAGATGATCGACTATTCGGAAATGCGTGATGTGAAGCCGCATCTGGGCCGCGTATCGATGGTCGAGGACAAGGATGGCGACGGACTATATGAAACGGCGACCGTGTTCGCCGACGACCTGCCCTGGCCGACCGGTCTGATCTGGGCGAACGGCGGGCTTTACGTTGCCGCCACGCCGGACATCTGGCGCTTCGAGGATCGGGATGGAGACGGGCGGGCGGAGGTGCGGGAAAAGATTTACACCGGGTTCGGCACCGGGCTGGCCAAGCTGAATGTCCAGGGAATGTTGAACAGCCTGGAGTGGGGCCAGGATAACCGGGTGCACGTTCTCGCGGGAGGCGGCAACCGCGGCGTGATTTCCAGCCCGCGCCGGCCCGATCTCCAAGGCCAGGAATTGGGCGGCCGGGATTTTTGGTTCGATCCGCTCACCCACGATTTCGGATTTGAAACCGGGGGTGCGCAATACGGCATGAGCTTCGACGATTTCGGGCGAAAGTTTGGCTGCTCCAATTCGGATCACCTGCAGTATTGGGTCTACGACGGCGACCCGGGCCGGAGCGGGCTGCCCTCGCCACGGCAGAGCATCGCGGTCGATGGCGGTGCGGCCGAGGTCTACCGCATCAGCCCGGATGAACCCTGGCGCATTGTGCGGACGCGCTGGCGGATCTCGGGCACGGTGCCGGGAATGGTCGAGGGCGGCGGACGCGTCAGCGGCTATTTCACGGGCGCGACCGGCACGACCATCTATCGCGGCGATGCCTACGGTCCGGAGTTTCTGAACAACAGTTTCACGGGCGACGCCGGCGGACAGCTGGTGCATCGCAAGGTCATCCGCCCCGCGCGCGATGGCGTGAATCTGGAGGGGGAACGGCCGGCGGACGAGCGCGGGCTCGAGTTCGCCGCCAGTGTCGACACGTGGGTTCGGGTGGTGAACTTCGCCAACGCGCCGGACGGCTGCCTTTACGTGTGTGACATGTATCGCGAGATCATCGAACATCCGTGGAGCATTCCCGAGGAGATCAAACAGTACCTCGATCTGAATCAGGGCAACGATCGCGGGCGCATCTGGCGTATCATTCCCGCTCGGGGCGCTCCCCGGAAAGGTCAGGCCGTTGGCCTGGACCGCATGGACGCAAACGGCCTGGTGGCAACCCTGGCCCACTCCAATGGCTGGCATCGCGACACGGCCCACCGTCTTCTCTATGAACGTCGCCGTCCGGAAACACCGGCGCTCCTCGCTGGCGTTGTCCGGCAATCGGGCTCCACGGTGGCGAAGCTGCACGCGCTCGGACTGCTGGCGGGCCTGGCCCGGCTGTCTCCGGATATTTTGCGCGCCGCGCTGGACGATCAGGACGCATTCGTGCGCGAACGAGCCCTCCGTTTGCTGGCGGACCAACCCGTTCTGGCCGATGCCGCGGGCCCGGCGCTCGCCTCACGCTTGGACGAGATGGTTGGTGACGCGGCCCCGCGTGTCCGTTTCCAGCTGGCGCTCGCCCTCGGCGCCTTGCTGCAGAATCGCGATTCGGAGTCCGTGGCGGCGACCCTGGTCCGGCTGGCGCGTCGGGATTTCGCTCATCCATGGATCGGACCGGCGACGCTGCGCGCGCCAGTCGCGGTGATTGTCGACCGGCTCTTTCCGGCGTTTGCCTCGGACAAGGCCAACGCGAGTCGGGCCGCAGGCTTCGTCGCGAGGCTCATCGATCTCCGGGCGGCCGCCGCCCGCAGCCCGGCAGAGCGCGCCGCGCTGGTCGATTTTGTGGCCGAGGGTGAACCCCGCGTGGATTGGATGCGGGCCTTGGGGGATGGACTGCGGCGCGCCGGCATTCCAATCGCCCAGGCGGACGCGGACGGAAAACTCACGGCGGTCTTTGCCCGCGCGGCGGTGCAAGTCGCCGACCGAAAATTGTCCGCGGCCGAGCGACTGACGGCCCTCGAGATTCTGTCGCTGGCTTCTTCCGAACAAGCGCGGCCCGCCCTTGAGACATGTCTGCAGCGCGGCCAACCGGACGAGGTGCAGGCGGCCGCCATGAAGATTCTGCTTCAACACACCGCGCCCGACGCCGCCCGGCTTGGGCTTGAACAGTGGGATGGTTTGGGGCGCGCGACGCGGGACGTGCTGCTGGACGGTATGCTTCAGCGTCCCGAGCGGGCGCGGGCCCTGCTGGAAACCATCGAGCGCGGCCGGATCGCAGCGACCGCCTTGAGCGCGACCCGGGTGCAGAAGCTGGCGCAGCATGCCGACGCCAGTCTGGCCACCCGGGCCAGGCTCGTCCTGGCGGAAGTAATTCCTCCGTCCCGGGCGGAGGTCGCCGCGCGATACAAGGATGCAGCGTCGACGCGCGGCGTTTCGTCCCGCGGTCAGGCCCAGTTCGAGGCCCGCTGCGCGCCGTGTCATCGTGCGGGTGGCCTGGGGGTGGCGGTGGGGCCGGATCTGGTCACCGTGAAAACCCGCGGACGCGAGGCGTTGCTGGCGGCCATTCTTGAGCCCAGCAAGGAGGTCGCGGCCCAATACATCGTTTACGAAATCAGCACCAAGGATGGGGACACCTTTTCCGGGTTCATCGCCGAGGACAACGCCACGAGCGTCACCCTGAAGATGGCGGGCGGCGCCACGCAGACCATTCCGCGCAACCGGGTGCAAGGCACGACCTCGGCCGGTCAAAGCCTCATGCCCGAAGGGCTGGAGGCGGGCATGTCCATTCAGGACATGGCGGATTTGCTGACCTTCATCGAAGCGTTGCCGTAGGCCACGATTCCCGCGCCAGAGCCCGAGGTTTTT
The DNA here is from genome assembly GCA_044229355.1 of Limisphaerales bacterium. Taxonomy (GTDB): domain Bacteria; phylum Verrucomicrobiota; class Verrucomicrobiia; order Limisphaerales; family JADJPG01; genus JBGARF01. Next base: position 400,771 of record JBGATF010000003.1, on the reverse strand, counting down.
TCGTCCAGGCGGACTGGTGAGTCGTGGGCGGTTGCCCGCCGTTTGAAACCCGGTCTGTCGCCGCATTTGTGCGGATCGGGAGAGCCAGCCATCAACTCATCCTGATATGTTATTTGAGCTTCGCTCGATTTTTCCCCGGAGATCAGTGGCCTCGGCGCGCTGGCTTGTGCTACCAGTCTCGGCGTTCGATGAGTCCCTGGAATACTAACATAGTCGAAGATTGGCCTACTTGGTTAGGCAGCGGGAAGGGCGCGATGGGAATGCCCGGCGCGTCCGGCCTCGCGGCTGTCCCTGAGGTCGCCTCTGACCATGGCGGCCTCCCGGTCCAAGACTTTTCCAGATTCATCATCCGCCACCGTTGCGAAACGTATTCGAATAAGCCGGAGGTGGGCAGGTAGCGAAACGAGATCGATTTCTGCACCCTGCTTACCCCGAGTAAGCAGGGTTTTTTGTTTTCCGAACCCGAACCCAAAGGAAACGCCATGCGCCCCGTCATTCGTTATCAAAGCCAGTTGCCCGCCCGCCGCAGCTACAAGCCTGCGCGGCGCCATCGCTCGCAGCCGGCGGCCCGGCTGTCCCTCACCTTCCGACCGGCCGGGCCGGTGGTGATTCGATTGGTCAGGTCGCCCAACAACACGACGTGAGACTCCGGACGACGTCGGCGGCACATCCCCGAACGTTGGTCCATCGCCGAACATGAACACTCTGATTGCCTCAGCCCAGCCGGTGGCGCGAATGGCGGCCCAGCCGCAGGTCAGCCTGATCGCTTCGCCGCGCACGTGGATGAATGGCGAAGCCGTCCGTCAGCTTCACGCCGCGGCCCGATGGCCGGGCGTTCGCCGGGCGGTTGGTTTCCCCAACCTGCACGCCGGCCGTGCCCAGCCAGCCGGCCTGGCCGTGGTCACCACCGGCTCGATCCACCCGCGGCTCATCGGCCCGGACATCGGGTGCGGCCTGACGCTGTTCCGCACGGAGCTCGCTCCCGGCCGCGCGCTGCCGGACGCGTGGAGCCGGCATCCGTTGGACTTGGAGCGGCCGCCGGGCGCTTGCGCCGATGAGCTCCGATCTCGACACGCCTTGGCGCCGACCCCCTGCGACGTCACGCTCGGGACTTTGGGGGGCGGGAGCCATTTTGCCGAACTCCTGGCGGTGGAGGAAATCCCCGACCCGGATGCCGGCCGGGAGTTGGGGCTCGAGCCGCGGCAATTGCTGGCCCTGGTGCATGCCGGAGCGAACGGCCTCGGTGAATCGCTGCTGCAGACGACTTCCATGACCGTCGGTCTGGATCCCGCGTCGTCGGCAGGAGTCGAATTTTTGCACGGCCATGATCACGCCTTGCGTTGGGCGCGCGCCAACCGCGAGCTGATTGGGCACCAGTTTGGCGCCGGGCTCGGGACAAAGGTCGAACCGCTCTGGGACTGCTGCCATAACCACGTCAGTCGACAGGGTGACGGCGGGCATTGGGTGCACCGTCGCGGGGTCGGTGCGGCCGGCGGCCCGGTTGCCCTGGTCGCGGGTTCGCGTGGGTCGTTCAGCTATTTGGTCCGTTCGCTGACCAACCAGGCCCGGCACGCCTGGTCGCTGGCCCAAACTTGCGGGCGCAAGTGGGCCCGGTCCGAGTCCCGCCTGCGCATGCGCGAGCGTTACGCCGCCCGCCACCTGGCGTTGACTCCCTTGGGTGGCCGGGTGATTTGCGATGATCGCGATCTGCTTTACGAAGAGGCGCCGGACGCCTTCAAAGACAGCCAGCACGTCGTGGGAGACCTGATCGAGGAAGGCCTCGTGTCGATCGTCGCGACGCTTCGGCCGGTGTTGACCTACAAGCGTCGCCGGTTGGAAGCGGCGGCCCCGTGAGCGGAATCGATGTTTGACGGAACGGCGCGGGCGCCCAGACTGCGTCGCATGCATCCCTCTTTGTCATGCGTTGCGCGCTGGCTGGGCGTCCTCGCCGTCGGGGCCGGGCACTTCATGGCCCTCGGCGGCGAGCCGGGCCCCCAACCGATCCCGGACAAGCTGGTCGTTTTGACGTTCGACGACTCATCCGTCTCGCATTTCGTCCACGCGCGCCCGGTGCTCAAGCGCTACGGTTTTGGCGCCACCTTCTTCATCACGGAAGGGTTCAGTTTCCTCACGAACAAGACGGATTACATGACGTGGGATCAGATCGCCGAGCTGCACCGGGACGGATTCGAGATTGGCAATCACACGCGGGAACACATGGGCGTGACCAGGGACACGGTGGGGCGTCTGGCCGGACAACTGGAGACCATTGCGGCGCATTGCCGCGAGCACCACATTCCCGCGCCGATCAGCTTCGCCTGGCCCGGCAACGCCTTTCACACCAGCGCGCTGCCGGTGTTGCGGGCGGCCGGTGTGCGCTTTGCGCGGCGGGGCGGCGAGCCCGAGGTGCCCTATCGGGAGGGCGGCGGCATCGCATATGAACCGGGGCTCGATCACCCGCTGCTCATTCCCACCGCGGGGGATGCTCGCCCGACCTGGGCGCTGGCCGATCTCCAGCGTGCGGTGGCGATGGCCCGCGATGGCCGCATTGCCGTGCTTCAATTTCACGGCGTTCCGGACGGCGAGCATCCCTGGGTCAACACGCCCCGGGAACGATTCGAGGAGTACATGGCGTGGCTGCACCGCGACGGCTTTCGCGTGATCGCCCTGCGCGATCTTGCGGCCTACGTCGATTCCTCCCGGGTGCCGGCCGACCCGCTCGCGGTCATGGAACGACGTCGCCTGGCGCGCGCCGGCCGGTAGTCCGGACGGAGGTCTGCATCGGGGGCGTCCCGCTGTGCGGGTCATGGGAAGGCGCGACCTCCAAAGCGGACGTGGGTTAGGGTCATGAACCCGGGGTGCGGGCGTCCTCGCCCGCAGAAGCCTAAGGACGACTGGACGGTCGAGAGCATTCCAAGCATTAAAAACCTCCACCTTTCTGCCCCGCATTGCGGGACACCCCGAAGGCAGGTTCATGGAGAGCCGCGTGTTCTTGACGGAACTGCTCACGGACCATGAACCGCGGACGGCTCCACCTCACCCTGCCCTGATCCCGCGCCGGCGGGATCCGGGCGGTCCCTCTCCCCCGCAGGGCGGCGGAGAGGGCTCCGACGGTGGATCGGTTCAAGGGGAGGCGCGTTTCGCGGTCGCCGCCGCCAACTGGCGGGCCGCGTGTCCGAGGTCGCATCCGGCGAGCAGGACTTGTTTGTGGCGCGAGGTCTGCCCGCGCAGGAGACGGACGGCGCCTTTCGGGCATGCGAGGAGGTCGGCCAGCAGGAGGACGACGGCTTCGTTGGCGGCGGAGTCGACGGGAGGCGCGGTGACTTTGATTTTGAGCTCGTTGCCGATGGCTCCGACGATCTCGTTCCGCGAAGCTCGGGGCTGGACTTTGAGCGACACCACCACGCCCTCAGGGTGCGGCTGCAAGTAGGCGGGCAGGTCTGGCTTCATGGCGCCGAACCCGCAACGGGGCTGGTCGGCTGATTGTGCCGAGGCGGGTTCTCGGCGGCTGACGTATCGAGGGTCGGCGGGGTGTTTTCGTGCCCGGCAGGCCGCGCGGTCCACGGGACTTCAAAGACCTTCACCGGGGTGCGGAAGCCTTTGATCGTGGCGGGGACGAGTTCGCGGCAGGTCGCTGCCAGCGCGGGGTCGTCGCGCTGAAGGATGCGATGCGTGGCCTCCCCGATGAGAATGCGGCCGCTGCCGGAAAGGCCTTCCAGGCGGGCGGCGAGGTTCACATCGCGTCCGAAGACGGTGTAGTTATAGACGTGCCGTTCCGAGCCCATCAGTCCGAGGGTGACCACTCCGGTGTTCACGCCGGCGCCCATCGTGAGAATTTTCAGGAAGGGAAGCGGGGGAAGGCCCTGTGCGGTGCGCTGGACATTGTCCGCCTGGCGGCGCTCGTTGGTTTGCGCGCGCTCGCGGTTCAGGGCGTCGATGGCCCGCTGCGCCTCAATCGCCGCGCGCACACAACTGGCGGCATGCCGTTCGTTGGGCGTGGGCGCGCCCCAAAACGCCATGACGCAGTCACCGATGTATTTGTCCAGGGTGCCTTCGCTCTGTTTGACCACGTCGGCGATGGTGCCGAGATAAAGATTCACGGTTTCGAGAATCTCCTGCGCCTGCTGGTCGAAGTAGGCTTCGGCGGCGGCCGGCGTCAGGCCATGGAGCTGGACATACTCCTCCGCGCGCGCGTGGCTTTCATCCGTCATCTCGGTGAACCCGCGCACGTCGGAAAAAAACACCGTGATTTCGCGCCGGGCCCCCGCCACCTCCAGCCGGTCGGCGTCGAGCAGTTCGTTGACGACATTCGGCGAGACGATTTTCGCAAAGATGCTGCGAATGCGCCGGCGTTCCTGTTGCTCGACCACCACGCGATAAGTGACCAGGGCCATGTGGACGGTGACCAGGCCGCCGATGGGAAGGACCATGGGCAGCGCGTAACGGCTGACCGTGTAGAGGTAGAGCGCCAGCGCGGTGTAAAGGACGGCCAGGAGGAGGACGCAAAGGGCGGCGAAATGGGCCCGAAAATTCCAGGTGAAGATTCCGGAAAACAGGCCGAGGCCGAGGATGAGGGTGAGTTCGAGAGGCAGCGATGGTTGCCGGACGAATCGATTGACCAACATCGAATTGACGATGTTGATGTAGCGCATGGTGAGGAACGACTCGCGGCCCAGGGGTGTGGCGCCAAGATCGGTCAGGTCGTTGCCGGTGGCCAGCGATCCAACCAGGACAACCCGGCCACGCCAGAAATTGGCGCCGTCGGTGACCTGGCCGGAGGCGCGTTTGTAGTGACGATCGAGCACGCCATGAAACGACTCCTTGGCGACGAGGGGATGCCGGGCTTCGAGGCTCCAGTCAATCCTCAGGCGGTTTTGATCATCGATGGGGATTTCGCGCCGGACTGAGTTGGTGCCACGAAGGGAGATGTGCGAACCCGGGACGACGACGGCTTCGTTGAGGTTGATGCCAAGGTAGTGGGCGGCCATGGTGAGGCCGAGGTCCCAGACCCGGACCCGACGAAACGCCGGCGCCAGCCGGCCGGGCCCGGGCGGTAATTTGACTCCATTGGCCAGCTCCAACAGGCGGGCTTTGTCGAACCGGCCATCCAGATCGATTGGAATAACCTCCGTGGTGCCGCCGTCACCGTGAAACACAATTCGGTTGGTGTCCCGTTTGATGTCCAGCCGCTCGTAGGCCTCCAGCACGATCGGATCCCACATCACGTAGTCTTCGAACGCCTTCGTCCGGCGAATGACGCCGTCGGCGTCGCGCGTCACCCCGATGTCGCCGATGCTCCAGGCGTTGGTTTGAAACCAGCGCGGAGGGACGAGCTGATTCTCGGCGGCGAGCACCACGCGGCCGGACGCCGCCAGGCGTTCTGCGAAGTATTGGTCCGAACGCACGTGCGTGTCGTCCGGCAAATCGACCACCTCGGTTTTGGGCCGAAGATCGGCGAGCAGAATATCGAAGCCGACCACATCAGCACCTTGCTGGGTCAATTCATCGATCAGCTGGCCATAAACATAGCGCGGCCAATGCAGGCCGACCTCGATGGGCGGCGTGTTGGAATACCCCGCCAGCCCGCTGCGCAAATACCAGATGGAGCTGTCGTTGATGAAGACCAGCCCCAGGTTCGATGCGGTGGGCGCGTCCTCCTTGGCCGCGGTGCGCACGCGCCAGTCGTAGGTGATCCACTCGAGGCGTCGAAGAATGCCGAAGAGTCCGAAGTCTTCGAATTCCCGGGTAAAATAGCCAATCGCGAGGGCGAAAGCGATGACGGCTGCGCAGAGGGCGGCGGGAATGACTTTGCGCGAGCGGCTGATCACGTGAGGGGCCTCAGCCCAAAAGCAAAAGCCCGGAGCAAAGAGAATTCGCTCCGGGCGTGGAAGACACGTGCCAACCTATTTGTTGGGCGAAATGAAGGGCTCGACCGGGGGCCGGTTCAGGGTGCCGTCCGTGGCCGGCGGCTGCGGGCCGACGGCCGGGCCGGCCTTGACGACTTCACTGTTCACGCCGCGAATCATGTCGGCGGGCGCCTGCTTGACGCCTTCCGCCGGGCTGAAATAGACGGGTGGCGGTGCGCTCATGACATAGGCCTTGGGCTCGCCGCCAACGGGCACGTGGACAAAGACCAGCCGGCCGTCGAGCAGGATGATGGGCGGCGTGGTGCCGCCGTTGGGCCGGTGGAAACAACGGCCTTTGGTCCCGCGAATGCCGGCCACGCCGGACGGCATCTTGATCTCGTAACGCGACGCCTGGGAAAGCTTGTTCACGTTAAAATAGAGCTCGCCCTCCGGCATGCTCATCTGCACGTCGACCACGTTGTCCACGCCAGTCTGGGTTTGATCGAGCTTCGCCAGCGAAACCGTGGAGCGCTCCACCAGGCGGACGACGCCGGCGCTGGGTCCAAGGAAAAGATCCACCGTCGACTCGGGGCCGGTTTGAATGGTGGTGTTGGCGGGCAGGGCCAATCCCACCTTGACTGGTTTGGCCGGCCCGCCGCCGGTGCTGTAGGTCGCAGTCCCTTTGATGGCCCGGACCTCGGCCTTGAGCGCCTTGGCCTGTCCAAACGCGCCGGGCGCCGTGATTGCAAGCGCGAGCAAAGTCGTTGCGGCAACCATCTTCCGCCCAAGCAGTTGTAGCATTATCATAGTCGGTCTATCCTTCGAATCCGGGGGGCCACGTTAGGTAATCCCACCCTAATGTCAATTGAATACTCGGCAGGTCCGGCAAACTCTTGAATCGCAAAATGCCCGGATCCAATACCCCACATCCCCGGTTCTGTCGAGGCGACGGCCGCAAATCCCCCCCCGTTCACGTGAATCGCAGCTTCGGGTTGAGCCAGACCTGCAGGATGTCAACCACAAGGTTCATCAGAAGGATCAAGACCGCATAAAAGAGAACCGTGCCGAGAACCATCGTGTAATCCCGGTTAAAGCCGGCCATCACAAAGAATCGGCCGAGACCAGGAATTTGAAAGATCATCTCGACCACCAATGACCCGGTGATCAACCCGGTCACAGCCGGGCCAAGAAAGGACACGACCGACAGCAGGCCGCCGCGCAGGGAATGTTTCCACACCACCCGCCACTCTGACGCGCCTTTGGCCCGCGCCGTGCGAATGAAATCCTGATTGAGAATCTCCAGCATTCCGCCCCGGGCCAGCCGTGCGATGTAAGCCAGATAATAAAGTCCCAGCGTGATGGCCGGCAGCACCCGGTCCGAGGGGAAGAACCACCCGGATGTGTTAAACCAACCCAGCCACAGGCCGAAGATCAGCACCAGCAACGGCCCGGTGATGAATGTCGGCAGGCAGATCCCCAGGGTGGCCATCGCCATCGGCAGATGGTCCTGCGCGGTGTTCGGCTTGAGCGATGCCACCACGCCCGCTCCCAGGCCGATCGTCAGGGCAAAGGCCAGCGCATAGCACCCCAGCTCCAATGACACTGGAAAGGCGCCGGCGATCAACTCGTTCACCGACCACCCCGCATATTTGAAGGATGGACCGAGATCCCCGTGGGCCAGGTGGCCGAGATGGTCCAGATACTGGCGCCAGACGGGCTTGTTCAACCCGTAATGGGCCTCCAACCGCGCGCGAATTTCCGGCGTCGTCGCCTTCTCGCGATCCAGCGGACCACCCGGCGCGAGCTTCATCATGAAAAACGTGGCGGTGATCACAATGAAGAGCACCGGGACCATCTCGCAAAGACGACGGGCTATGAATCGCAACATGGCGGGTCGGGGGGTGTTAGTTCCGGGGTGCGGTTGCCGAGTTCATCCGGCGTCAGGATCGAGCCACAAATATTTGTAGGGATGGGTGTCGAGGATCGTCGGTTGCCAGCCGCGGACGGCCGGGCTCAGCGCGTAGACCCGGGTGTAAAAATAGAGCGGGATGATGGGGAGTTCCTCCATCAGGATGGCCTCGGCTTGCTGGAACAATTCGTAGCGGCGGATTTGATCCGGCGTCCGGGCGGCTTCGGCAATCAGCCGGTCGTACTCCGCGTTGGACCAAAACGCCCGGTTGTTGCCCCCGCCGGTCACCCAGATGTCGAGAAACGAATTGGGATCGGCATAGTCGCCGTTCCATCCGTAGCGCGACACCATGTAGGTGCCGGTGCGCTGGGTGTCCTGGTAAACCTTCCACTCCTGATTCACCAGCCTCGCATCAATCTCGAGATTGTTCTTCCACATCTGCTGGATGGCCTCCGCGACGGTGCGATGGCTTTCCAACGTGTTGAAATGAATCTCAATGGCCGGCAGACCGCGTCCGCCCGGATAACCCGCTTCCGCCAGCAACTGTCTCGCCCGGCCGACGTCCGGCCTCAGCCGGGCGCGCGCCGTGTAGCCCGCCGTGTCCGGCGGCGTGAAGTGATATGCCGGCAGCTGGCCGCCGCGCGTGACATTCCGGACCAGGCTCTCGCGATCAATCGACAAGGCCAGCGCCTGTCGCACGCGCTTGTCGGCCAGGACCCGGTTGGTCACGTTCAGCAGATAAAAGTAAGTGGCCAGGTTCGCGTCCGCGTGAAACGCCGCCCGGTGGTTCTCCCGGTAGTATGCCGTCTTCGTCGGCGGGATCTGATAGCAATAGTGGAGCTGGCCGCTGCGAAATGCCCGTTCGCTCACATCGCCGCTCTCATACGGGTAAAAATAGATTTCCTGCAGGCGCACCGCGCCGGCATCCCAGTAGGTCGCACTCTTCTTCACCCGGATGACGTGATTGACCTTCCACTCCTCGAGCGTGAACGGGCCGTTGCCCACAAAGTTTCCCGGGCGGGTCCAGCGGCTTCCGCGTTCGTAGAGCGGGCCGAACCGCTCCACCGTGGGGAGGTGCACGGGAAACCACGAGTAATGGGTGAGCAGCGCCAGAAAATATGGAGTGGGCGATTGGAGGCCGATCCGCAATGTCAGATCGTCCACCGCCTGCACGCCGACTTCGGCGAAATTGGTCAGCTTGCCGGTGTTAAACCCCTCCGCGCCCCGCATGGCGTAAAGCATGTAGGCGTATTCTGACGCGAGGCTGGGCGCCAGCATCCGGCGATAGGCCCCGACAAAGTCCCGCGCGGTCACCCGCTCGCCATTGGACCAACGGCCATTCGGGCGGAGATGAAAGGTGTAGACGAGCTGATCCGCCGAAAGTTCCCAGCTCTGCGCGGCTCCCGGTCGTGGGGGCCCGCCATCCGGGGCCTCCGCCACCAGCCCCTCCAACAGCGCGGTGATGATGCGATGCTCCGGCACTCCGACCGCGACGTGCGGATCCAGTTCCTGGGGCTCGGTGGTGTTGTCGAGATGGAGAATCTGCTGGCGGTTGCCATGCTCCACCCGCGTTTCGCGACGGCTGCAGCCCGTCGCCAGCAGCAGCCAGCCGAGAATCATCCTGGCGCTGAGGGCACCTGCAAATTTCAGCGGCGGAACCCGGCTCACGGTTGCGACTGGCGAAGGAGTTCAACCAACGCCCGGTGATTGATCTTGCCTGTGCCCAGCTTCGGGATTTCCCGGACGACCTGCAGCTCGCGCGGAGCGCAGATGTTCGGCAGCCCGGCCGCCCGCAGCACGCCCCGGATTTCGTCCAGCGTCACCCGCGGCTCGTTCGTCACCGCCACCAAGACTTCGCCCTTGTCCGGGTCCGGCCGGCTGACGATGGCGATCTGGCAGCGCAGGCCGTGTTGCGGAAACGCGCCCGCCAACGCCTCCTCCACCGCGGTGAGGCTGACCATCTCGCCACTGATCTTGGCAAATCGTTTGAGCCGGCCTTTGATGGTGACAAATCCGTCCTCGTCCACCTGGGCAATGTCCCCGGTGTCGTACCACCCGCCCAACTCCTGAAACTTCGCATTGGCCTCGGGATTGAGATAGCCGCGCATGATGTTCGGCCCGCGCACAAACAACCGGCCGCCGTCGGTCACGCCCTCAACGGGTTCGATCCGCCACTCGATGGCCGGCAAGAGCTTGCCGGCCGTTCCATGGCGGGGATTGAGCGGCGTGTTCACGCTGACGCACGGGCCGCACTCGGTCGCACCATAACCTTCCAGCACCCGCACCCCAAAGCGCTGCGACCAAGCCGCAGCGGTCGCCTCCTGCAACTTCTCAGCTCCGGCAAACATGTAGCGCAGGCTGCGAAAGTCCTGCGGGTCCGCCTTGCGCGCATATCCGTTCAGGAATGTGTTGGTGCCGAGCATGATGGTGCAGTCCCGATCGTAGAAGGCTGTCGGCACCACCCGGTAATGCAACGGCGACGGATACAACATCACTGCCGCCGCGCGCACCAACGGCATGAGCGTGCCGATGATCAGCCCGAAGCTGTGGAACAATGGCAGCGCCGTGAAGAATTTGTCCCAGTCCTGCAGATCGCAAACGGACAGCATCTGGCGGATGTTGGTCAGCACGTTCCGATGGGTGAGTTCGACAGCCTTTGGCGTTCCTTCTGATCCGCTGGTGAACAGGATGACCGCCGGGTCCGAGCTTGCCACCGGAACGCGGATCAGTGCGCGGGGATTGAGCCGCGCCCGCAGAGCCGCCCCCAGCCGCGCCGCTCCCGAGACGCGCGACGTGATGTCTTCGAGGTAAATCAACTCCAGGCCGGCCTCGGTCAGGGAGTCGACCTTGAGCCGCGCCTTCTCGATGAACGCCCGCGAGGTGACAATCTGCTTCAGGCCCGCAAGCTGTGCGCAGGCCAGCATGATGGCCGGCCCGGTCGAGTAATTGAGGACGGCTGGCACGAAGCCATTGGCCCAGAGCGCCAGCAACGCGACGGGCGTGACGTTGAGGTTCGGCAGCAGCACGCCGATCCGGCGGCCCGCCCCCGGCTTGAAGGCCTCGAATTGCTCGGAAAAGACCATGGCCCCCAGAAGCAGGCGGCGGTAGGTGATGCGCTTCTGCACATCCTCCAGCACGCGGTGCGTGGGCCGCAAACGGGCGGACGCGATGATGGCCTCGGGGATCGTCCCCGGCCCAAACTGCATTTCGGTTTCAAACTGCTGGCGGATCATCCGCTCGCGCAGCCAGCTCGTCAGCTTGTGCCGGGCCTGGGTGGTCGAGAGATGGCCCAGGTGCGGTGGCGTCAGGACGTCGCTGAAGTGTGCGGAGACGCGGGGGCGCCAGAATTTCTGCTCCCGGTTCGGCGACGTGGGCAGCCGCTGGGCCCCGCGCAGGTAGCAGGTGATGACCTTCGCCCCGGTCTTGTGCAGCAGAAAGCCGGTTCCGTCAAAAAGCTTCATCAGGCAGCCGGTGCGGGACAGCCGGCCTTCGGCAAAGAGCACGAGCCGGCCGTTGGCCTGCAGGTGTTCGGCCATGTGCTTCACCGCATAGGGCGAGTTCGTGTCGATCGGAAAGGTCCGCCGGTTCAGCATGATCTTCCGATGCACCCAGCTCGTTTCTGCCGAGACCCGCGAGACGACAAATTTCCAGTCGTCATCCAGGCAGCCGGCGAGGAAAAGCCAGTCGAGCCAGGACACGTGGTTCGGCACGAGCAGCACTGGACCGCTTGTGGCCAGCACGCCTTCGTTCCAGGCCTTGAATCCAAACAACACCCGCAACAGGCAACGTATCAGCGCCTTGATCATCGTGTGTCCACCCGGATCGCCGTGGCCCCGTGGTGCCCGGCCCGGCGGACCCCACGTTTCTGCTTGAGGCGACCAAAAGGAGCAAGCCGGCGATTTTGCGGATCCGTGGCCCCGGCCGGCACCGCAGCGATGCGGGGAAGGCCCGCGGTGCATCCGCAGGTTGTCGGTGACACTTCGTCCGATGTCCGAACCGCAGGCATTCTGCCCGCAGCGGCTGGCATCGGCGGCCCCTGAGTAAAGTTCGAGCCGCGTGCCTGTTTTCGGCCGCCATAGATCCAACAATGGCGGGATCCGCGCCCCGGGCCGACAACTTCGGGATGCACTGAACGCCCGGCAGCGCGCATGAGCGGCCTCGACGCGCCGCGGCCAACTGGGTAAAACCTCCGCCTCGATGGAAATTCTGGCTGCCATCCTGTTCGCGCTTGCCGTGCTGCAAACGTTTGCGATCAAGCGCTTCGCCTCTTGGGCGCATCGTTATCCATCTGGATCCGCGGCGGAATGTGCCCGGCATTTTCTGGCCGAGACGGCACTCGTCTTTGGCCTTTTGAGCGTCCGTGCAGTCCTGAGGCAGCGCGCTGCTCAAGGGGCCGCTCCAGGATGCCGTCGCCATCGTCCTCTTCTGGTTTCTCCCCTGGCCTCCGGTCGAATTCATTCCCTCCCCGCATGAAATACACCTACAACGAACTGGCGAAGATGATCGATCACTCGCTGCTGCACCCGACCATGACCGATCGGGAACTGGAGGACGGCTGCCGGCTGGCCGCCCAATACGGCGTCGCCTCCGTCTGCATCAAGCCCTACGCCGTTCGTCGCGCGGCCGAGCTGCTGCGCGGCACCGGGGTGCACGTGGGCGCCGTCATTGGCTTTCCTCACGGCAATTCCGCCACGGAATCCAAGCGTTACGAAACCGAGCTGGCCTGCCGCGACGGCGCCGCCGAAATCGACATGGTCATCAACATCGGCAAAGCCCTCAGCGGCGATTGGGCTTACGTCGAGCAGGACGTCCGCGCCGTCTGCAACGAGGCCCACCGCCACGGCGCCAGGGTCAAGGTGATCTTCGAGAACGACTATCTCACCCAGGGCGGCGCCGGTCTGACGAGCGACGAATTCAAGCAACAGCTCTGTCGCCTCTGTGAGCGGGCCGGTGCCGATTGGGTGAAAACCTCCAGCGGCTACGGGTTCGTCAAGCAGCCCAACGGCAGCTACAACTACCACGGTGCCACCGAACACGATCTCGCCCTGATGCGCGCCAGCGTCTCCGCCCAGGTCCAGGTCAAGGCCGCGGGCGGCGTCCGTGACCTCGACGGTCTCATCAAGGTCCGCGACCTGGGCGCCTCCCGCTGCGGCGCCACCGCGACCGCGGCAATGCTCGACGACTATCGCCGGCGCGAGGCCGCCGAGCAGGCCGGAAAGGCCGGACAAACCGTCCAGCAGGCTTCGGCGGGAATCGGCACCGGCGGTTATTGACGCCAACTCGCGACCATGAACCCCCTGCTGAGTTGCCAACGAGACGCGAACCAAGCGGCTCTGACGTCGGCGCCGGTCCCTTCGGGCAACGTCGCTGGTCCTGGAGCGCGCCGTGGTCGTGCCGGAGTGGCCCGTGGTCCCAAGCCCGCCCCTCGGCTTCGGCCGGGATTTCTGATTTTGTTTTCGCTCTCGTTGATGGGCGGCGGGCCGACGGCGCCAGCCGCCGATGTCGATTGGCCCGTCTACCTTGGCGACAAGGGGAGCACCCATTTCTCAACCCTGCGGCAGGTGAACCGGCGCAGTGTGGCCCGGCTTGAGGTCGCCTGGGTCTACCACTCCGGTGGACTCGACGGTCAGAATCGTTCGCAGATCCAGTGCAACCCGCTCATCGTTGATGGCGTGCTCTATGGCACCACCCCGGACCAGCAGCTCTTTGCCCTCGCTGCGGACACGGGACGTGAGCTGTGGCGCTTCGATCCGGCCTCGGTGCCCGGCCTGGCCAAGTCCGGAGTCAATCGCGGTTTGGTCTTTTGGGCGGAAGGCTCGGAACGGCGGATTCTCTACGGCAACGATCATTACCTGCACGCCATCGACGCGCGGTCCGGCGGGCGCGTGCCGACTTTTGGGGCGGGCGGCTCGATCGATTTGCGCAGCGACCTGGGCCGGGATGTTTCCGGGCTCGCCCTGAATTCGACCACTCCCGGCGTGGTTTTCGACCATCTGCTGATCCTCGGCATGCGCCTCGGCGAAGGGCCGGCTCCCGCTGCTCCCGGCCACATTCGCGCCTACGACCTCCGCACCGGCCGCCTGGCTTGGCGGTTCAACACCATCCCCCAGCCCGGCGAGTTCGGGTTCGAGACCTGGCCGCCGCAGGCCTTCCAATACGTCGGCGGAGTCAACGTCTGGACCGGCTTCGCCCTCGATGAAAAGCGCGGCCTGGTTTTTTGCCCCACCGGGTCCGCCACCTACGATTTCTGGGGCGGCAATCGATTGGGCGAGAATCTTTTTGCGAACTGCCTGCTCGCGCTCGACGCCCGCACCGGCAAGCGGGTCTGGCATCGACAGCTCGTTCATCATGACTTGTGGGATCGCGATCTGCCGGCGCCCCCCAATCTGCTCACGGTCACTCAGCGCGGGAAAAAAATCGACGCCGTCGCGCAGGTCACGAAATCCGGCCACGTCTTCGTCTTCAACCGCGAAACCGGCGAGCCGCTCTTTCCCATCCACGAAGTGCCCGTGCCCCGGTCCGATCTGGCCGGTGAAGCGGCCTGGCCGACCCAACCGCTGCCGGCCAGGCCCGCGCCATTCTCCCGGCAGCTCCTCACTTACGACGAACTGACCGACCGGACCCCCGAGGTCCATCGTCAGGCCCTCGACCGCTTCTCCCGCCTGCGACCGCACACGCCGTTCCTGCCGCCTTCCCGCGAAGGCACGATCATCTTTCCCGGCTTCGATGGCGGCGCGGAATGGGGCGGCGCCGCCGTCGCGCCGGATGGCGTGCTCTACGTCAACGGCAACGAAATGGCCTGGATTCTCGAGATGGTGGAAACCCGCCGGCCCGGCACGGTGCCGCTGGCCACCGGCGAGGCCATCTTCCTGCAAATCTGCGCGGCCTGCCACGGGATCAATCGCCAAGGCAACGCGGCGCAAAATGTACCGTCGCTCGTCGGAGTCGCGCAGCGCCTCAAGAAGCCGGACGTCCTGGCCTTGCTCCGCACCGGCAAAGGCGTCATGCCTTCGTTCGATTTCCTCACGGATCACCAGCGTCAACTGGTCGTGGATCATCTCTTGGGCTCGAACACCATCGCCGACGTCACGCGCCCGGCACCCGCCCGCGGCGAGCCGGGCGCGGGCGAGCCGGCCGAGGGACACGACGTGCTCGGGATTGTTCCCTACACCGCCACCGGCTACAACCGCTGGCTCGACACCAACGGTTACCCCGCCATCAAGCCCCCGTGGGGCACGCTCAACGCCATCGACTTGAACACGGGCGAGTATCGCTGGCGCGTGCCGTTGGGCGAATGGCCCGAGCTCACCGCGCAGGGCGTTCCCCCCACCGGCACCGAGAACTACGGCGGGCCCCTGGTGACCGCCGGCGATCTGGTGTTCATCGCCGCCACGCGGGATGAATCCCTCCGCGCGTTCGATCGCGGCACCGGCCGGGAGTTGTGGAAGGCCCGGCTTCCGGCCGCCGGCTATGCCACGCCGGCGACCTATTCCGTGCGCGGCCGGCAATTCATCGTCATCGCCTGCGGCGGCGGCAAGATTGGCACCAAAAGCGGCGATGCCTATGTGGCCTTCGCGCTGCCGCCAAAGAATTCCTCTAAAAAAGCCGGAAACGTTGCCGCTCCGCGTCGCCCCGCGGAAAAGGCGAACGCGGTCGGCGCCCAATGATCGCCATGATCGCCGTGCGCCAGGTGCGAAGAGCCGAGGAAATGGCCGCCGCCTTCACCCTGATCGAGCTCCTGGTGGTGATCGCGATCCTCGGCATCCTCGCCTCGCTGCTCCTCCCCGCCCTGGGGCGCGCCAAGCGCAAGGCACATCAGGCCGCCTGCCTGTCCAACCTCCGCCAAATCGGCTTCGCCTTCGCCCTCTACCAGGACGATCACAACGATCGCTTCCCCGACCAGCGCGCGCTCAAGTCGTCGCTCGGGTATCGCCCATGGTCGGATTGGCCGCCGTCGGATCCGCGCGCCGGTTGGGCCGCGGTGACGCTGAGCAATCAGCTGCCCGCCAACGGCGCCTGGATGTGCCCCGGCCTGCCCGCGTCGCACCTCCGCGACGCCGTCCAGGTCCTGCAGCGGTTTCACCCCACCGACCCCACGGCCGTCACCGGCTACTGGCTCTGGCGCTTTGACCGCGTTGAAGACCCGGTCCCGCTCGACAATTTTTGGAACAAGCGACCCGAGGCGGCAATGGCCGATCTCCTGGTGGCGAACAACCCCACGGTGGGCAAGCCCACCGCGCTGTCCGAAGTCGAGCTCGCCGTCGATGTCTACTTTCCCAAAACCATCCCCAGCGTGGCGCCAAACCTGGCCGGCCGCTCGCCCCACTTGCGCGGCCGCAACCGCCTGATGCTCGACCTCAGTGCGAGCTATTGGCCCGATCCGCGGCTGTCGTCCGAGTAGCGGATCACGGCCCGACCGGCGCCGGGCTGCTGTTGAGGATGTCGCGGACCATCCGGGCCAGCGTCTCCGGGTCGTACGGCTTCTGCAGAAATTTGAGCCGGTCGGGGGAGTTGGCGTTGAACTCGGGCGACACGGTGTCGATGCTGTAGCCGCTCGTGTAGATGACCTTGAGCTCCGGCCGATCGGCAAGGACACGTTCAGCCACGTCGCGCCCGCCCAGGCCGCCGGGCATCATCATGTCCGTCAGGAGCAGATCGATCCGGCTGCGGTGAGCCTGCCACAGGTCAAGCGCCTCCGCCCCCGTGCCCGCTTCAAGCACCGAGTAGCCCTTTCGCTTGAGGATGTCGCAGACCAATTCGCGCAGCGCTTCCTCGTCTTCCACGACCAGGATGGTCTCGTGGCCGCCGGGCACCGACTGCACATCCGTCGGCCGGGCCTGGGGTTCCGCCTTGGTGGCCACGGGAATGAAGAGGCTGAACTGGGCGCCTTTGCCGACTTCGCTTTCGACTTCGATCCAGCCCTGGTGTTGCTTGGCGATGCCATAGACGGTGGAGAGGCCGAGGCCGGTGCCCTTGCCGATCTCCTTGGTCGTGAAGAACGGCTCGAAGATCCGATTCATCGTGGCGCGGTCCATCCCGTGGCCCGTGTCCGAGACGGTGAGGCGGACATAGTTGCCCGGGGTGGCCTCGGCGTGGCGTTTGGTGTAAGGCTCGTCGATCTGGGCGAAGCTGGTGGCAATGGTCAGCGTGCCGCCGCGAGGCATGGCGTCGCGGGCATTAACCGAGAGGTTGACCAGAACCTGCTCCATCATGCCCGGGTCGGCGTGGATGGGAGGCAGGTCCTCCATGAGCGCGCGGTCGAGGTTGATGGGCTCGCCGAGGAGCGTGCGGATGACTTTCGTGAGGTTGAGAATGACCTCATTGAGGTTGAGGAGCTGGGGCTGCATGACCTGCTTGCGGCTGAACATCAGCAGCTGGCGGGTCAGGTTGGCCGCGCGCTCGGCGGCGAAGGTGATCTGGCGGGCGGAATCCGCCAGGGCGTTGGGCAACGCGGGCGCGTCGGTCAACAGTCCTGCGTGACCACGAATGATCGTGAGCAGGTTGTTGAAATCGTGCGCGACGCCTGCGGCGAGCTGCCCAACCGACTCCATCTTCTGCGCCTGCCGCAGGTCGGCCTCGAGGTTGAGGCGCTCGGTGGCATCCTCGGCGTAGCAGTGGACCACCTGGTTGGCCACCACCGGAAAGAAGGACCACGTGATGAGCCGCCCATAGATGTTGGTCTCGAGGTGGAGCTTGGCCTGGCCGGTCGCGAGACACATTTTGACCGTGTTGGCCACGTTGAGCGGCAGGATCGACTGGGGATGGTTGCGCCGCAGCGAGCGCGCCATGTTGAGCGCGGCGTCGTTGAAGTAAGTGAGCGTGCCGTCCGCGGCAAACTCGAGGACCGGGTTGGGGTTGAACCGCGGGAAGGCCGCCAGCTTGCGGATTTCGCGCTCCGCGCGCTTGCGATCGCTGGTGTCGCGGCAGATGAGCAGCGCCCGTTGCGAGTGTCCGCCAGAGTGGTGCTCGTCGAAGATGAAATTCGCCGCCACCTCGAAGGTGAGCCAGGTGCGGTTCTGGTGACGCAGGCGGAGCTCGGCCTGCCGGGCCTCGTGAAAAAAGAGCGCCTCGTCGAGCGTTTCGCGCAGTTGCCGATGGTCGTCCGGATGCAGCAGATCGAGACAGGACGTGCCGACCAGCGGCGCGGGCGGGCGGCCCAGAACGCTTTCAAGCGACGGGCTCGCGTAAAGCAGTTGAAACTCGAGATCGACCAGGATGATGAGATCGCGGGTGTTCTCCGTGATCAGCCGGTATTGGGCCTCGCTCTGACGCAGCGCGATCTCCGCCTGGCGTCGCTCCCGCTCGGCTCGGCGTTTGGTCAGCGCGTTGTGAACCGCCGCCGGCAGCCGTTTCAGGCTCGACTTCAGGATGTAATCCTCCGCGCCGTCCCGCATGCAACGCACCGCCACCTCTTCCGAATGGGATCCCGTCACCAACAGCAGCGGGATGTCCAAGCCGTGCCGCCGGACCAGGTCCAGTGCCTCGAGCGCGGAAAACGAGGGCAGCGTGTAGTCGGTCAGGACAATGTCCGGGGCAAAGCTCGCCAGCTCCTGCAGAAATTCGTCGGCGTTGTCGACCCGCCGGCACTCAAACGACTGGCCCGCCCGCTCGAGCTCGTCCGTGATGAGCGCCGCCTCCGTGTCGGTGTCCTCAATCAGCAGCACACGAATCGGGCGGCTGCGCCCGGCCGGCGCCGCGCCCGCGGACGCCAACGCTCCGCTCGCTTCGCTTCGAGCCGGGGGCGGCGGAAAATCAGGCTCTATGGTTTCGGGCATAACGACACGACTACGCTCGCGCGTCTCGGAAATGGGCATGGCCTCCAGGCCAAACTCCGTTTCCGCGAATTTGGTTGTGCGATACCGTCTCGACACAGCGTTTGGCGCCCCGATCCCAGTTAAGAGACGCGGATCAGGGTTACCAGAAAACCGGGCCGTCTGTCAGGGACCGAACGATACGGTCCCCGCCGGTCCGTAATCGGCGCGACAGACGCCGGCTTGCATTTTAGCGGGTGGGGCGTGGGAGGGGCTGCAACTCGACCGCACGAAAGAAGATCTCCGATCCTTCGCACTGCAATAATATCCTGCCCTGATTGGGTGAAACCCGGGTCGCCGCGTTGACCCGACGGCCATTGAGAGTGATCTCGATCCCGTCGCCAAGGCACACGCATTCCAGCCGGTTCCAGCGGTCCATCGCGCCCGCCGGCGCCTCCAGCCCGCCCGGATCCAGAAACCCAAATTCATCCCCCCAGTCCCGCGCCTTGCCCAGCCGGTTCAGCCGGCCCCAGCGCTCCAGCGTGCGGCTCCTCCCCTGCGGGTCCCAGCGCGGCCAGCCGTCGGCATCGGGCAACGCGGCCACCGTTGACGTGAGGTGCGGCGCAATCAGGCGGCCCTGACGGTTGGTTCCACGAATGAGCAACAGATCGCCGATCGCACCCTCCATGATCTGACACTCGATCGCCGCCATGAATGCGCCCCGCCCGTCCTCGCTGTTTCCGTCCGGCCCGGTCGCCTGCAGGAATATCCCCGAGTCGCGCGCCCGACCCCAACGCCCACCCCAACCGGTGTTGGTCGCACCCCAACGAAACTCCACCACCAACGCGTAATTGCTGTGGAGCGCCTCCGTCCCCAAGTAACCCAGCCCGTCACCCGAAATCCGCAGCTCGCCGCGGGCAGTGACGGAAAAAACCCGGCGCGGATCCGCCCCTCCCGTGTCCACGAGCCACGAACGCCACCCCGCCAGATTGGTGCCGTTGAAAAGATGGATTGCCGGGGACGACTTGGACGGCGGGAGTGAGTCGGGCGTCGAAACCACCGCGCCGTCGGCGAAGCGGGACGACAACACCACCCAGGCCGCCAGGAAAAGCCCGGCCAGCGACGCGTGGCGGCTCTGACGAGAATTCACGATTCCCGATCGCCCACCCAGGCCAGGGTGACGAGCTGCACGCTGATATTCGTTTTCGCCGGTCGAAGTTCGACGGTTTCGAGCAACTCGGTTGCCGGATCGAGGCCAGTGTCCAGGGCCGCCGCCTCGGATTGAAACTGCCCGTCCAGGTCGTTCAGCTGCCCCTTGAGCGCCTCGACCGTTTCACCCGCGCGGGCCACGTCGGAGGATTGCTCCGTCGCGCGCCCGATGCTGCGGAGAGCCGTGCCCGCCTTGCTGACGTTCGTGGCGGTCAGGGTCTTTCGTCCGAGAAATGCGCCCAGAAGCGTGCTGCCGATCGAAAGGACGCTGGAAAGCTTGGCCTGCGTGGCCTGCGCCGATTCACGTTGGACCGCCTGCTCGGCCCGACGCAGGCGCTCGTTGAGGCCGGCGATCTTCGGCGCATACTTGGCCCGCAGCCGCGCGACAGCCGCGTCCCGTTGCTCGCGCGCGAATTGTTGGAGGCGGACCCGAAACGTGCCTTCGTCTTCGCCGGCCTTCGAGACCTGGCCCAGCGCCTCCGATTTGAACAGCGTCACTTTCTCCGAGCTGTAGACAGACTGGACGAAATCCTTCTGCCAGTTCGGATAATTTTTGGGCTGCGCCGCCGCAGCGGGAAGCGGGGCAAACCGGGCGCCGGCCGCCGGCTGGCGCTCCAGTTCGTTCGGGTGAATCTCGGCGTTTTCTCCCTCCGCCCAGTTCACGGGAACGGCGTGATCGGTGATCGGCGTGAGACGGACGACTTGCCGGTTGACCTCGACCTGGGTCTTGGTGTCAACAAAGCGGACCAGAGCCGACCCGAGCAGCATCGGGCGGTAGACCGGCGGCGCCGAGGTCGTCCGAACCGGAAGGAAGTGCTGCGGAACGGCCGGCGGCAGCGCCGGGCGCGTCGCCTCGAGTCCCGCCGCGGCAGGCACCTCGGCCTCTCCTTCGGCCACCGGAACCGGAGCCTGGCTCGGGGGAGAAATGGGCGCCGCACCAGCGGAGGCAGCCGGGCGGGTCGAGCCGATGCGGGCGCCCGCCGGGGCGCTGGACATGCGAGCGGACACGGGCGCGATTGACGCGCGGACTGCGGAAGCGATTCCGGCGCCGCGCAGCGGATCCATGACCGCTTTGATCTGAGCGCGGGTCATCGGCCCACGCAGATAGGACAAGGCCCACCGGGATTCGAAGAGCGCGGCGCCTTCCTCGTGCACGTTATGCAAAAGGAAAATCCGGCTGCCCAGCGCGGCCAGCGTTTGTTCCATGGCGGCGCGGTCAAAGCCCGATCCCTGGGCGGTCGCCGCGCCTTCCAGCCCTTCGAGCACGCGCTGCTTGTCCCGCTCGGTCTGGAGACGTCCCAAAAACCACGTGCCAATGTTGGCCAGTCCCTTGTAATCCAGGTCGACGGGATTTTGTGTGGCCAGGACAACTCCCAGGCCGAAGGCGCGTCCCTGCTTGAGCAGCGTGAGCAGGGGCAGCTTGGATGGCGGATTCGCCACGGGCGGAAAATACCCGAAGATCTCGTCCATGTAGAGCAACGCTCGCAGGCTGGTTGTTCCCGGCTGGGCGCGCATCCATCCCAGGAGTTGGTTGAGCAACAAGGTGACGAAAAACATGCGCTCGGCGTCGTTGAGATGGGCGATGGAAAAGATGGCGACGCGTGGCTTGCCGGCGGGCGTGTACAGAATGCGCTGCAGATCGAGCGGCTCGCCTTCCAGCCATGCGTTGAACCCCGGGGATGCCAGCAGCCCGTTGATTGCCGTGGCGAGGCCAAACCGATCCTTGGCCGGGTAAAAAGTCTCCACGTCCATCACGCCCACGCGCGTGACGCTGGGGGATTGAATTTCCTGAATCAGCGCCCCGAGATCCAGATCGCGCCCGTTCTGCCAGGCATTTTGCAGCAGGTTGCCCAGAAAGATTCCCTCCCGGCCGCGGGCGGGATCCGCATCAACTCCGATCAGCGCGAGCAGCCCGTTGACCGTGGTCTGGATCCGTTCGCGCAGCAATTCGCTGTCTTCGAGGATCGCTGCCGGCGGCGCGGCGAAGGAGTTGAGAATCGACACCGGCAGACCCGCGTTGCTGCCGGGCGTGTAAATCGCGAAGTCAGCGGCAGCCTGCATGCGGCGGATGCGTTCGCCATCCTGGTCCCAGGCGGCCAAACCCTTCTTCCAGAGCTCGGCCTGCTGCGCGGCAAAGTCGGCCGGAGGCACCCCCTTCTTCCGGGCGTCTTCGGGATTGATCCACGGCTCGAAATCAGCCGGGCGCAATTCAGGAAAGCCCAGCATCAGGTTCCCGAGGTCGCCCTTGGGGTCGATCAGAATGGAAGGAATCCCGTCGATCGCCGCCTCCTCGATCAGATCAAAGCAAAGGCCGGTCTTGCCGCTCCCGGTCATGCCCACGCAAAGGGCGTGCGTGAGAAGATCGTTCGAGTTGTAAAGCAGCAGGTCGGGCAGCGTCTTCCGCGCGGCCAGGTCATGATAACGACCGAGGTAAAACACGCCGAGCTTTTCGTACGATTGCATGGTGTCGCAGTGTTGAAATGAAGCTGAATCGCCGGCCGGACGATGATCGATCCGGACACGCAATTCAAGCGCCAGGCCTGCTCCGGGCCGGTCCAGACTTGCCGGGCCGCCCCGCCTCTCGCAGTCTCCGGCCGGCGGCACACCTCCGCCGTTCGTTTCTATGCTCGATTATCTTTGGGTCGCTCTGGGCGGCGCCTTGGGCTCCGTCGCCCGCGTCTGGGCCGCCAGCAGCCTCACCCGACAGCTCGGCGGCGCGTTCCCGTTCGGCACGCTCGTCGTCAATGTCACCGGCTCGTTCGTCATCGGCTTCGTCGCCGCCAGCACCGGGCCGGACGGACGCTGGCCCGCGTCGCCCGCCTTCCGCACGTTCTTCATGGGCGGCCTCTGCGGCGGTTACACCACCTTTTCGTCGTTCAGCCTGCAGACCCTGGAAATCGCCCGGGACGGCCAATGGTGGCTGGCCGGACTCAACATCGTCGGGTCCGTTGTCCTGTGCCTGGCCGCCGTCTGGCTTGGCTACGCCACCGCCACGTGGCTCCAACCCCCGAGCCGCGCGTGACCGCCTGATCGTCCAAGCCTGGCCGCCCAGCTCGGCCAGTGGCGAAACGTTGCCGATTGTGCGAGCCGGGCCACCTGGTCGTGTTTCGACAACGGCAAATGCGCAAATTCAGTCCGCTCCGAAAAAGACTGACCCAGATAAAGCATAATTGCTGAAGTGCAGGCTGTCCGGAGCACTCGTTCTGTCCACGGGAAGCGGCAGGTCATAGGGACGCGATCGTCTCGATCCGAATCCGCGTCTCGTCGGAAAACAATTTCAAGTCCTCGTCGGCGAGGAGTTTCATTCTCCGCATGATCCCCAGCTGCATCACTGCGGTGGAACGACGAACATCGTCGAACGCGTTGGCGATCTGGGCGTCGTGCTCGTGGATCAACTCATAGACCTTCCGATAGCGGTCGTGACACGTGCCCTTGGTCTCCTGACTCGCTGCGATCACCTCCGCCAAAATTTGGCCGCAATATCGCTCTAGAAGTTTCCGGTGAACGTCTCTAAAACGACGCCAATCCGATTCTGGAAGATGCGAGGACATGTTGATTTCACCTGCTGATTGCCCGAGCCGCACGACTTTTGCCGAACAAGAAACCGTCAAGCGGGCGCCATGCGGCGGGCGGAAAAGCCGCGCCCCGGCTCGGCCTGGCGTTTTCGTGGTTGCCGGACGCTGACGTGACCTGATGAGGCGAATGTCCCCTGCCGGGCAGTGCTTTTGCGCTGAACCACATCATGTGGCGAGACTCTCCCAGGCAGGAGCTCCCGGCAACTGCGGAAAACTGCGGAAAACTGAACTGAAAACTGAACTGGAATTCCTGTCGCGCCAATCCTCCGGCTGACGCCGATTCCATGTCCCACGTGGGACATGAAATCGGTTGCCGAAAATCGAACACGACAGCCCGAATGGCGGGCGCGAGCAAACCGGCATATCGCGTCCGCATGAGCGCAGAGTGCGTTTTGGGGCCGCCTGCTGGGGGCGGGAGCGTCGGACCACGGTGTGCCGCCATGGCGACTAATCGAACTGCGCCAAGGCGGTTCATCGGTGCGCGACCGATTTTTGTCCCACGTGGGACATGAAATCGGTTCACGGCAAACGCAGTGTCGGAGGCCTGTGACGGCTTGCGGGCGAGTGGGGGGTGATGTCGGTGCAAAGTGCGAATGTCGAAGTGCAAGCCGTCGCACTTGCCATTCCCTTGTCCTTTGTCACCTCTCCGAGAGTTCTTGGATGCGGATGCAGGCGGCGTCGTGGGCGGGGCGGACGGGTTCGAGCGCCGGGATCGCGGTGCGGCAGGCGTCGGTGGCGTAGGCGCAACGCGGGTGAAAAGCGCAGCCCGGGGGCGGGTTGAGCGGCGACGGCGGGTCGCCGGGCAGGAGGATGCGCGCGCGGCGCCGGCCGGTGTCGGGATCGGGTTCGGGCGCGGGCACGGCGCTGACCAACGCGCGCGTGTACGGGTGAGCGGGGTTTTCGAACACGTCGGCGGCCGGGCCCAGTTCCACGATGCGGCCGAGATACATGACGGCGATGCGATCGGAGATGTGTTTCACCACGGAGAGATCGTGGGAGATGAAGATCAAGGTGAGACCCAAATCGCGGGACAGGCGCGAGAGAAGGTTGATGATTTGAGCCTGGATGGAGACGTCGAGGGCGCTGACGGGTTCGTCAGCGACGAGGAGCCGGGGCTCGACTGCGAGGGCGCGGGCGATGGCGATGCGCTGGCGTTGGCCGCCGGAGAACTCGTGGGGATATTTGCGGATGAACCGACCGGCCAGGCCGACCTGTTGCATGAGCCCGGCCACGCGCTTCGGCATTTCGCCGGGCGGCACGCGGCGATGCGCGCCCGCGGCTTCGGCCAGCGTGTCATAGACCGTCAGGCGCGGGTTGAGCGAGGCGAAGGGATCTTGGAAGACCATCTGGAATCCGGCCCGGGCCTGGCGCAATTCCTCGCCGTGCAAGGCGGCGAGATTGCGCCCTTCGAGGAAGACTGCGCCGGAGGTAGGGCGGATGAGTTGGAGAATGGTGCGGCCGAGCGTGGACTTTCCGCAGCCGGATTCGCCGACGAGCCCGACGATCTCGCCCTGGCGCAGGGAAAAGGAAACTCCATCGACGGCCCGGACGGTGCCAAGGCGGCGGCGGAAGAGAACTCCGGTCTCGATTGGGAAATGGGTCTTGACGTCGCGGAGTTCAAGGAATGGCGGACCGGTCGCCGGATCTCGGGCGGCGCGGTTGGCGTCGTCGCCGGAATTCACAGCATGATCTCCTTGCGCTGGACGCGCAGGCAGGCGGTGGCGTGGCGGGGCGAGAGTGATTCCAGATGGACATCGCCGCGTTCGCAAGTGGGCTGGCGGAACTCGCAGCGGGGTGCGAACGCGCAGCCGGTGACGGGCTTGGACAAATCGGGCGGAAGTCCGGGAATGGTGTAGAGCTCGTCGCCCTTGCGTTGCCGGGCGGGCACGGATTTCTGGAGCGCCTGGTTGTAGGGGTGGGCGGGGTTTTGGAAGAGCTCGGTGGTCGGGGCGGATTCGACGACGCGTCCGGCGTACATGACGAGCACGCGCTGGCAGAGGCCGGCGACCACGCCGAGGTCGTGGCTGATCCAGATGACGGCCATGCCCCGTTCGTGCTGGATTCGTTGGATGAGATCGAGGATTTGCGCCTGGACGGTGACGTCGAGGGCGGTGGTGGGCTCGTCGGCGATGAGCAGATCGGGCTGGGCGACGAGGGCCATCGCGATCAGGACACGCTGGCGCATTCCTCCGGAAAACTGGTGCGGATATTGGTGCAGGCGCCGGGCGGCATCGGGCACGCCGACTTCCTCGAGCGCGCGGAGGCCACGCCGGACGGCGGTGGCGCGGTCGATCCGCTCGTGGATGAGCAACGGCTCGATGAGCTGGTCTTCGATCCGGAGGTACGGGTTCAACGACGTCATCGGATCCTGGAAGATCATGGCGATGCGTCGTCCGCGCAGGGCCCGAAGCTGGCGGTCGGGGCAGGAGAGCAAATCGATGCCATCGAACAGCGCGCGGCCGCCGTCAATGCGGCCGGGCGGGCGGGGGATGAGGCGGAGGAGCGAGTAGCAAGTGACGGATTTGCCGGAGCCGGATTCGCCGACGAGGCCGAGGGTTTCGCCGGGATCGATGGCGAACGAGACATCGCGCACGGCCTGGACGACGCCATGGCGGGTGTGAAAGCTGGTGCGAAGCTGCTGGACGTCGAGGAGCGGCATGCGCGGAGGGTTCGATCGGCGGGTGGTCAATCCTTGGCCGCGCGGACGTCGAGCGCGTCGCGGAGGCCATCGCCGATGAAATTGAGGGCAAAGAGGGTGGCGGCGAAGACGAGCCCGGGGAAAATGATGAGCCAGGGATATTCCTCCATGCTTTTGGCTCCGTCGTTGATGAGGGTGCCCCAGGAACTCATCGGGGGCTGGACGCCGAAGCCGAGGAAGCTGAGGAACGCCTCGAGCAGCATGACGCTGGGGACGATGAGCGTGGTGTAGACGACGACGATGCCGAGGACATTGGGGATCATGTGGCCGAGAATGATGCGGCGCTGGCGCAAGCCGAGGGCCCGGGCGGCCTCGACGAACTCCTGGTGTTTGAGCGAGAGGACCTGGCCGCGGACGATGCGGGCCATCGTGAGCCATTCGACCGCGCCGATCGCGCAGAAGAGGAGGATGAGGTTCCAAAGGGAGCTGATGCCGATGTTGAGCCCCAGGGTGCCGCGCGCAAATCGTTCCACGGTGTCGCCCAAATCCCGGGTCAGGACCATGAGGAGAATGACGAAGATGGGAAAGGGCAGGGCGTAGAGGACGTCGACGAGGCGCATCATGACGACATCAAGACGTCCACCGACGTAGCCGGAGATGGTGCCGTAGAGGACGCCGATGAGAAGCGAGACAGTGGTGGCGCAGAGGCCGGCGGCGATGGAGACGCGTCCGCCGTAGAGGGTGCGCGCGAGCATGTCGCGTCCGAGGATGTCGGTGCCGAGCCAGTGCCGGGCGCTGGGCGCGGTGGCGCCGAGGGCGAGGTTCTGGGTTTCGTAGGATTCGTGGGTCAGCCAGGGCGCGAGCAGCGAGGCGAGGCCGAGCAGGGCGACGAAGATGACGCTGGCGACGGCGAGTCGATTTCGGCGCAGGCGATGCCAGGCGTCCTGCCGGAGCGAATGCCCGGGCTCGGCTTCGGCGGTCTCGACGGTTGCGCCGGTCGCGTTCACCGGCGGGCTCAGCCTTCCGCCCAGGCGCGGGCGTTGTGGAACATTTGCATCCAGGGGCTGGCGGCGCTGCGATCGCCGCTGGTCCAGCTCATTAAGATGTTTCGGAACACGCGTTCGGGGTGCGGCATGAGCGCGGTGAAACGGCCGTCGGCGGTGGTCACCGAGGTGAGGCCATCCGGGCTGCCGTTCGGGTTGAAGGGGTAAACCTCGGTGGGCCGTCCGTGATGATCGACGAAGCGCAGGGCGCGCTGCACGCGGGCGGGATCGCCGCGCTGCGAAAAGTCGGCGAAGCCTTCGCCATGGGAGACCGCGATGGGCAGGCGGCTGCCGGCCATGCCGCGGAAGAAGATGGACGGGCTTTCGAGGACCTCGACTAGGCTGAGGCGCGCCTCGAACTGTTCGCTCTTGTTGCGGGTGAACTTCGGCCAGGCGTCGGCGCCGGGTATGATTGACGCCAGCGCGGCGAGCATCTGGCATCCGTTGCAGACGCCGAGGGCGAATGTGTCCGGGCGGGCGAAGAACGCGGTGAACTGCGCGAGCAGGTCGGGGTTGAAAAGGATCGATCGCGCCCAGCCTTCGCCAGCGCCGAGGGTGTCGCCGTAGGTGAAGCCGCCGCACGCGACGAAGCCGCGGAACGAATCCAGGCGCGCCCGGCCTGACTGCAGGTCGGTCATGTGGACGTCGAACGGCTCGAAGCCGGCCTGGGCCATGGCGTAAGCCATCTCGAGGTGGCTGTTGACGCCTTGCTCGCGGAGGATGGCCACACGCGGGCGGGCGGCGTTGCGCTTGGCGGCGGGCCCGGCCGGCTCTTTCGGGGCCGGGAACGTCAGGTGGACGTGCAGGCCGGGATCGTGCGGATCGCCTTTGGCGGCGTGTTCGGAGTCGGCGCTGGCCGGGTTGTCGCGCAGGCGCGCGATGCGCCAGCTTACCTGGTCCCATTCCTGGTGCAGGGCACGGACCTCGTGATGGAGGACAACGGCGCCGTGTGCGCGGACCTCGATCGTCGGCGAGGGATTGGGTCGGGCGATGATGTGGCTGTGCTCGGCCAGGCCGAATTGGCGAAGGGTTTCGAGCGTGCGAGGCACGCTGGCGTCGGTCACTTGGAGCACGACACCCAATTCCTCGGCGAAGAGGACGCGCTGGGGGGCGGGCACGGCGTCGGGATTCTTGGCGTTGGCCAGCGCGGCATCGAGCTCGACGGCCAAGCCGCAATTGCCGGCGAAGGCCATTTCACAAAGGCAGCTCCAGAGGCCGCCGTCGCTGCGGTCGTGGTAGGCGAGGAGCAGGCCTTGCTGGCGCAGGCTGTTGACGGCGTCGACGAGTCCTTTGAGGCGGGCGGGATCGTCGAGGTCGGGAGGCTCGCCTCCGAACTGGCCGGTGACCTGGGCCAGAATCGAACCGCCGAGGCGGTTTTTTCCGAAGCCAAGATCGACGAGGAGCAGGGAAGTTGGTCCGGGCTGGAGAGCCGGGGTCAACGCGGGCCGGACATCGGCGAGCGTGGCGAAGGCGCTGACGATGAGGCTGACGGGGGCGGTGACCTGGCGGGGTTGGCCGGAGTCGGTCCAGCGCGTGCGCATGGAGAGGCTGTCCTTGCCGACGGGCACGCTGATGCCGAGGGCGGGGCAGAGCTCGAGGCCGACGGCGCGGACGGTGTCGTAGAGGGCGGCGTCCTCCCCGGGTTCGCCGCAGGCGGCCATCCAATTGCAGCTCAGCTTGACGCGGGGCAGTTCGATGGGGGCGGCGAGCAGGTTGGTGATGGCTTCTCCGACGGCCATGCGACCCGAGGCGGGGGCGTTGACGGCAGCGAGGGGCGTCCGTTCGCCCATGCTCATGGCTTCGCCGCGAAACCCGGCGTAATCGGCGAGGGTGATGGCGCAGTCGGCGACGGGCACCTGCCAGGGGCCGACCAGGGGATCGCGGGAGGACAACCCGCCGACGGTGCGGTCACCGATGGTGATGAGGAACCGTTTGGAAGCGACGGTGGGGTGGCGGAGGACGGCGAGGGGCGCGTCAAATTTTCCGTCTGTCCCGCGAAGGAGGCTGGCGTCGAAGGGCAGAGATTGCCAGGTGCTCCGCCGGACGCTGCGGCGCATGCGCGGCGGTTTGCCGAGGAGAACCTCCATGGGCATGTCGATGGCTCGCTCGCCGTCTGGGCCGTCTTCGAGAATGAGGTTGGGCTCGGCGGTGGCGACGCCGACGACGGCGAACGGGCAACGTTCGCGCTGGCAAAGCTGCTCGAAGGCGGGGAGCGCGTCGGGGCGGATGGCGAGGACGTAGCGTTCCTGGCTTTCGTTGCACCAGATTTCCCTGGGGGCGAGCCCGGTTTCCTCGAGGGGGACCTGGCGAAGATCGAACCGGGCGCCGCGGTCGGCGCCGTGCACGAGTTCGGGGAAGGCGTTGGACAGGCCGCCGGCGCCGACGTCGTGGATGGCGACGATGGGGTTGGCGTCGCCGAGCGAGGTGCACTGGGTGATGACCTCGTGGGCGCGGCGTTGGATTTCGGGATTGCCGCGTTGGACGGAGTCGAAGTCGAGATCGGCGGTGTTGGCGCCGGCGGCCATGGAGCTGGCGGCGCCGCCGCCCATGCCGATGCGCATGCCGGGGCCGCCGAGCTGGATGAGCAGCGTGCCGGCGGCGAAGGGCAGCTTGGCCGTCTGGCCTGCGTTGATTGATCCGATGCCGCCGGCGATCATGATGGGCTTGTGATAGCCGCGGCGTTGGCCGTCGACGCTTTGCTCGTAGACGCGGAAGTAGCCGCCGAGGTTGGGCCGGCCGAACTCGTTATTGAAGGCGGCGCCGCCGAGCGGGCCGTCGATCATGATTTGCAGCGGGCTGGCGATGTGTTCGGGCTTGCCGAAGGCGGGTTGTTCCCACGGCTCGAGCGCATCCGGCAGGAGCAGGTTGGAGACGCTGAAACCGGTCAGGCCGGCTTTGGGACGCGAGCCCCGGCCGGTGGCGCCCTCGTCGCGAATTTCGCCGCCGGCGCCGGTGGAGGCTCCGGGAAACGGCGAGATGGCAGTGGGGTGGTTGTGCGTCTCCACCTTCATCAAGTTATGCACGAGGCCGGGCACAGCCGCATATGGGCGCTCGGCACCGGTGGATGGGGCGCGCCATTGTTCGATCTCGCCGCCCTCCATGACGGCGGCGTTGTCGCTGTAGGCGATGACGGTGTGCCGCGGGGCGAGCCGGTGGGTGTGCCGGATCATCTGGAACAGCGAGTGTTCCTGCGCCTGGCCGTCGATGACGAACTCGGCGTTGAAGATCTTGTGCCGGCAATGCTCGCTGTTGGCCTGCGCGAACATCATCAGCTCGACGTCGGTGGGGTTGCGGCGCAGCGAGCGAAACGCCGTCACGAGGTAATCGATCTCATCGTCGCTGAGAGCGAGGCCGAACGCGCGATTGGCGGCCTCCAGGGCCTGGCGGCCCTGGCCGAGGACGTCGACGTGTTCCATGGGCACGCCGGGCTGTTCCTCGAACAAGCGCGGTATTTGGTCGCGCCCGGCCAGGGCGCTTTCCGTCATGCGATCGTGGAGGAGGGCGCCGCAGGCGTTGCGCTGGGCGGGCGGGAGCTCCGGCCCGTTGTGCGCGAGGCGAAATTCCGTCGTGCGTTCCACGCGGCGGATCGGGAGGCCGCAGTTGTGAGCGATGTCCGTGGCCTTGGACGCCCAGGGCGAGACCGTGCCGAGCCGGGGGGCGATGATGAGGGTGGTGCCGCCGGCGGTGGGGCCGGTGTAGGGATCGCCGTAGGTGAGAAGCTCGCCGAGCTTGCGTTGCAGGTCGGCGGGGAGCGTGGCGGTGGCGGCCACGCCATGCAAATAGCGGGCGTGCACCGCCGTGATCGATGGGGCCACTCCCTGGAGACGGCGAAGCAGTGCGGCTGCGCGGAACGATGACAGGGCGTTGCCGCCTTCAAAATGGATCAAATGCATGGCAAAAAGCGATAGCCAGAGAGAGCGGCCGTGGCGACGGGAAGGGCCGGCACGGAGGCGATGTCGATTGGTTCCCCAGCGGGGCGCGAGAAAATCACGGAGACGATCAAAGATTCGCCGGGTGGATGGATCAAGCAGAAAGTCGGCCGTCAGCTCGGACCGCGGGTTTTCAACCCGCAACGGCTAAAGCCGACAACGCTGTGCGAACATCGCCACGCCGGTCGCTGATTGGAGCTGCGGTGGGTTGAAAACCCGCGGTCCGGTCAGGGCTTCCAGCGGAAGGTGGCCAGCGATTTTGGTGAAAGCGACGTGCTGAAAAAGCGGCGCTGCCAACTGACGTTGAGGCGGCGGGGTTGCGCGTCAGGGTTGACGGCTACGAGCACGACCGATCCATCGGGAGTGCGGAAGACGACATTGGCGGGCGCATTCGCCGGCTGGGACGACTCGAGCCGGATGGCGCCCGGGCGGATGAACTTCGTGAACTGTCCGTGCATGTAGTAGTCGAAGCGATACTCGGGCCGGAGGCGCTGGCGATCGAGGACGACGCCGGTGAGCGAGCAGGGGTGCGGGCCGGGGTTGGGCTTTCGATCCTGGTCGATGAACGTGACCCAGGCGTTGTAACAGCGTGCGCCATTGCGCAGGTAGGACACGAGCTGGGCGGCGCCCTTGGTTTGGAACACGGACCCCTCGGTGAAGTAGACGTGCTTGTCGGGAAATGCGGCGAGGAGCTTCGTCATGGCGTCGGGCTGGCCGACATAATGGTGAAAGGCGGTGCCGTCGACAAAGCGCGCGGCGGCCGGGTCCTGCAGGATGGTGGAGGGGAACTTGAGATTGTCGAAGTTGTGGTCGTAGCACCAGATGCGCGTGTCGAGGTGGCGCGCGGCGAGCAGCGGGCCCAGGTGGTCGCGGATGAAATCGCGCTGCTCTTCGGCGGACCAGAGGCAGGTGGGATAGGTGTCGGGTGCGTAGCCGGGCTCATTTTGGAGGGTGATGGCATGGATGGGGATGCCTTCTTCGCGATAGGCTTCGAGGAAGCGGACGAAGTACTCGGCCAGCGCCTTGAAGTGACGGCGGTCGATTGCGCCGCCCCCGAGCCGGCCGGTGGTTTTCATCCAGGCCGGGGGACTCCAGGGCGAGGCGAAGAACCTGAGGTCGGGATTGATTCGTTGCGCGGCCTTGATCATGGGCAGCACATAGTCGCGGTCCCTCGCAATGGAGAATTGCTTGAGCTCGGGATCCGTCTGCCCGGGCGGCAGGTCGTCATAGCTGTACCATGGGGACGCGGTAAAGTCCGGTGTGCCAATGCAAAGGCGGACGAGGCTCAGGCCGATCCCGTTGGTGGGATGGACGAGGCTTTCGAGCACGTGTTCGCGCTGGTCGGGGGGCAGCAGGCTGAGGTTGTAGCAGGTGCTGTGTTCGAACGAGCTGCCAAGGCCGACGATGGTCTGGTGGGTGACGGCCGGATTGATCTGGATGCTGGAAGACGTGGCGATGGCGGTGGTCTCAAAATGGAGCGGAGATTGTGGTGCCAGGCGTTGGGTCAAATCCTCTGAGGAGGTCCACCACTCGATGCGTTCGCTGGCGGGTGCGGCGGGGCTGAATGCGCCGGCAAGCCCAAGCCAGCCCGCCGCCGCCAGACTCAACGCCCGTCGGAAGGCCGGGTGAAGGCGTCTCAGATTGTCGATCATGGGTGGCATAGTCATTCCACTTGAATTGGCCTGACAAGCCCGGGCTTAGTCCGCTCGACGCACCCGATAGAAGCCGGTCCGTCCGCCGGCGCTCCCGGTCTCCTGGACCTGATGAAATTGGGAAAGCGTGTTTCCGGAGGCAGTGAGCGGGGCTCCCACATCGGACCACGAGCTGTCCTCCAGCGATGGGCGATGTTGCAGCTGATACCGCTGTCCGGGAGTTGAACGCCACGTCACGGCCGTCGTGCGAATCCCAAAGCTCGAAGGGCCCATCCGACTCGTGGTGATCGCCAGCGCCCCAAACACCGATGCGCCGTCGGCCGGATTCGTGCCTGCCTGCAGCTCCGCGGCATCGGACACGCCATCCCCATCGAAATCGCCGTGGCCATCCCGCTCCAGCGTGTTGAAATACGCCAGCTCCATTTCGTCGTCCATGCCGTCGCCATCGCGATCCGAGCCGGCCAGGGTGACGACGAACAGATCCCGGCGATCGTTGTAATCGCCGCCCGTGAGATCATCGGCCCAGCTCAGGAACGCCAGGGTGCGAGCATTGGCCGACAGCACCGGGTTGAACGATGCGCCGTGGCCCGTGCCGTTGTCACTCGCGGACCGGCTCAGGCAGAGCGTGACTCCATTCCAGCGATCGCGAAGAAATACGTCTGGTGCGCCGTTGTGGTCGCCCGGCGCCAAGTCGGTGGCCCGGCTGACGAAGACGACAAACCGGCCGTCAGCGCTGAGGATCGGTTGGACGGATGGGCCATTTCCTCCCGTGGGCAACGCCACTTCCGGGCGCGCGCTGATCAGTTCGTCGGCGCCGGTGGTGAGGTTTCGCAGAACAATGTTGGTGCCCGTGGGGTTGCGCTGTTCGAAGGCGATGAGGGTGCCGTCGCCGTTCAGCGCGGGCGCGGCGCAGTTGGTGCAAATGAGCTGGCTGGCGGAACCTAGCGGGGCCTGGAGATCGTGACGATAGATTCGATCGGCATCTGACGAGTAGGCGACGTAGCGCGAGTTGGCGCTGAAGGCTGGCTCGCTGCCGCCGCCCGGCAATGGCGTCAAGCCGGGGACTTCCGCAACGGGTTCGGAGCTAATCAGGCGGGTGGGTCCGAGATACATATCCGGATTGTACGCGATGTTGGTGACGCAGATGGCGTCGTTGCAATCCACCTGCCGCGCGTAGAGCTGATAGTCGGTGGTGCTGGCCGCGGCGCCGGCGATCAGATTGGTGGCGAGGCTGCGAAAGACCAGCCAGGTTCCATCCGGGCTGAAGACGGGGTCCGAGGATGGTTGATTCCCTGGGGCGCGTCCATTCGGAGTGGAGCTGACCAGGGCGGGATTGGTCCCGAAATTGCCCGATGGAATAAGGCCGGGCGGACGTCCGCGGGCATAAAGATAGACGTCCCGCTGGGCGGCGCCGTTCGGAGAGGAGTAGGCGATGAGGCGGCCGGATGGGCTGATGACCGGCGCGGACAAAGTTGCTCCAAAATTAACAGACGAAGCGATGCTGCGTATTTCCGGCGACGTGAGGCCGGCGAGCTCGATTGTCCGGTTTGTCCTCTCGATAGACCTGACATCCCGTGCAAACGCGACCTGCTGTCCATCGGCGCTGAGCACGGGTGCCACGGCGGCGTTGGTTCCCGCCCACCGGGTCCCAAACACGTTGGAGCTTGATCGCGCGCTGATGGCGTAGTTCGTGCCGAGCCACAAATCGCGGACAAAAACGTCCTCCCAGCGATTCGTGTCGCTCGGCGTCAATGTTGAATCCAGCGAGACAAGCGCGACATACCGACCATCGGCGCTCAGGGACGGGCGATCTCTGAGCAGTTGTCCTGTGCCAGTGGCCGCGACGCGGTCCGGGTGCGCTTCGGAGATGAGGGTTCGCGATCCGCCGGCCGTGGCGTCCACAAAAACGTCGTAGGCATCATTGCCGTCGTTCTCGATCAAGTTTGCATCGCGGCTTTCCCAGG
This sequence comes from Limisphaerales bacterium, assembly GCA_044229355.1. Taxonomy (GTDB): domain Bacteria; phylum Verrucomicrobiota; class Verrucomicrobiia; order Limisphaerales; family JADJPG01; genus JBGARF01. The sequence goes on along the minus strand of JBGATF010000003.1, from coordinate 366,255 downwards.
CGAGGCTTTGTCCGTCGGCCGACAAGGCGGGCACGATGGGGCTGAGTTCGGCGCTGGCCTGGCCCGGCAGGTTGGTGGAGATCAGGCGGACCTCGCGATCGTCGAGGTTCACGGCGTAGAGCTGGCGGGGGCCGGACTGTTGGCTGGTCGACGTATCGAAGGCGTCCGCGAGAAAGGCGACACGGCGCGTGGCCGCCGCACAGCCCAACCAATCGATCCGGGTCCAGGTAAGACCGGCTGAGATAATGGTTTGATTGGTGACCACCCGCTCGATGCGGGGCGTCACATTGGTGACATAGCCAGACCAGTCGGAGTGCCCCCCTTCGCCACATCCCACGCAGGGGTCAAAAAAGACGTTGGTTTGGAGGTCATCCCAATCGACCCACCAAAGACCGCGATCCTGTAAAAAGGTATTTGTCGACGAAAGCTCGTAGACCAGGTGGCTCCCGTCGCGGTGCACGCCAAGGGGAGCCGGTGACGGCGGCCCGGCGAGGCGCGGGTTGTCGACAAAAGTCAGCCGGTTGAGCTCGTTGATGGCGGCGTTGGTGAAAAGTTCGGAAATCCCGCGCGCAGGCCGGCTGAGGTCCAGCCGAACCGTTGCGCTCGGGGTCTTGAAGGTCACGTAGCGTCCGCTGGCGCTCAGCTCCGGCTCGCTCGCCGCGTAAGAACTGGGCCGGCCGCCCGCCGGGATGCGCTGCCACGTCGCCAGAAGGTGTGAGGCCTCCGCCCAGCGGGTTGACTTGCGGGCAACGTCGCGCACGTACACTTCCCCCAGCCGGTTGGTGACGCCGTCGACCAGGTTCGTGGCGAAACTGAGAAATGCCACGGCCTGTCCGTCCGCGCTGATCGACGGTGACTGCGATGGTCCGTCCGGCGACCTCAAGCCGCTGGTGTCGAGGCTGACGAGCTCGGTCTGGCCGGTCGCCAGGTCGTGTACGAACACATCGTTGGTCCCGTTGAAATCGTTGGTCACGAGGTTGGACGCCAGGCTCTCGAACGCGACGAAGCGCCCGTCCTCGGACAGGAGCGGATTCCACGACGGGCCGTTGGCGCCGCCGGTGCCTGTGGCGTCGCGCGTGATGAGCGTGGTGGTTCCGGTGATGCGATCGTGCAGGAAGATATCGGTGACCCGATTCGTATCGCCGGCGACCAGATTGTTCGCGGCGGTTTCGAAGGCGATTCGAGCCGCGTCGAGCGAGACGGAGAACTGGCCGACGTCGTCGGCGGCGCCGTGCTGGCCGGCGGCATCCAGGCTGACCAGGGTGGTCTGGCGGGTTTCCCGGTGGCGAAGGTACAAATTCAGGGCCGGCCCGACGGAGCCGTTGGTGGCGAGGTTCCGGGCGTGGCTGAGGAACGCGACGAAGCGCCCGTCGCCGCTGAACACAGGCGCGGACGAATTACCGGCGGCGGTGTTCGAGGGGCGCTGGGGGCGGGCGGCGCTGTCGATCTCGGTCGCGCCCGCGCCTGCGGTCGCGAACAGCCCAAACAGGAACGTGAGAAGGAGGTGAAGTTTCATTGGCGCGGGAGGAGCCAGTGAAAGCTTGCGTTGTCCGTATTCATGTCGGCCAGGCTGCGGAAGCGGGCACTGTTCAGCTGCTCTACGCGCCCGTCGAAGAACAGCAGATTGCCCTCCTGTTCGTGTGCGCCGCTGGTCCAGCCCACGGTCCTCGATTGGGTGTCCGCCACACTCAGGAAGCGGGCGCATCCGCTGTATCCGTCACGGTTGACATTATAGTCTCCCGCCAGAAACCCGCCGGGAGTCACGACATTCCAGTGGCTGAGGAAATAGCTGGTGGCGCGATTGGCGAAGCTGGGGTGCAAATAACCGTTGGTCGGGTTGCCCGTGAAATTCTCGGCGGGACGGCTCGCCCGATCGGCCGGGCAAGCCAGCACTCGCGCCGAGCCGAGTTCGTTCGAGATCCAGGAAAAGTGCAGCCAGGCGTTGGCGGCCAGCGGGTGGGCAAAAGTGCCGCCGTCCGACACTCTGACTTCAAACGGAACGGAATCATTGTGGTCCTGGCCCCATTGCAGAAAGGCTTTTCCGATCTGGCGCAGGTGATTGGCGCAGACAAGCCGGTCGGTGCGCGCGCGGTTGGCGCCGAGCGCCGGATACGTGACCACCGCCAGCAACGCGAGGGTCGCCACCAACGCGCAGGCGTCCAGCCGTGTAAAGGCCAAGCCGCGTGCCGCCGTTCGTATTTCGGAGGGCGGTGTGTCCTGAGTTCTCATGGGAGAAATGACGGGGGGTTCGCGAGGATGGAAAATTCCTACTTCCGACGGAGACGAAAGGCTTCGAAATTCTCACTGGGTTGGACTTGGTATGGGTTGGACTGGTTGGTCGCTTCAGTCCATGGCCCCTGGGCGTTGAGCGTCGGGGAGCGCTCCAGCGCGTAGCCACCGCCACGCCAATTGAGTTCCAGCAGATTGGTCGCGATGAATCGAACGCTCAGCGTTGGGGAGGATTCTTCCGGCAATAAGGGCACACGCAAATAACGTGCTGTGGCCTCGAGAGCGAACGCTGTATCAAAAAGCACCCCGCCTGCACTCTGCAGGAGTGCGACCGCGAATACGTTTGTTCCGGCCACCAAGTTGGTGACCTCCGCGCTTAAGTTCGTCTGGCAAACTGACTGTGCGATCGCTGACGCCGCGCGACTGCCAATGTCGACGGGGCCCGACCCGGCATTCACGCGCATGATTTCTCGCTCGTTGACGAAGAAAACTGCTCCGTCGTCGATGCCCATCCGGAAGCGGAACACCGCAGTGGTGGGAATTCCGTCGGGCCAGTTGAACGTTGTTCGAAAGAGGGTGGGCTCCATTTGAAATCCGATTTCTGTCATCGTTCCGTTCCCACAAAGATCCTCGGCTCCGGGACCATGGAAGAACACGCCGCGGTCATTGGCCCACCAAGGCCCGGGCTCGTAATGCAGGGAGGTCCAGGGCTCGTCATAGACGGTGGGGTCGAAGACGGCGGTCGCATGATAAAGCCATTCCTGCTCCTTGAAAATTATGTTGCGCCAGATGGGCCATTGGACTGGGACCGTGGTGTCGGGCGCGATGCGGTTGCCTCGCACATCCGACACCCCGTTGACGATTAGCTTGTAGTCATCCAGAAGTTGCTCCGCCGGCACGCCAGTTCGAAGGAGGACCTGGCTGCCGCTGCTCACGGTGTTCGAGATAATCACTGCCGCACCGTCAGAGATTCGAATTAAGCGAAAGTTTCCGGGCAGAACAGAACTTCTGAGGATGACCTCAGACATCGACAATTCGATTCCATTGGGGATGAACTGGTGGATGACTGCGGAGCGGATGAAGGGCCCGGTGCGATCCGGCACCACTTCGACCACGACTGGCTCTGGCATCAGCCGGGATCTCGCATTGGTGACGATGACCTGATACGTGCCCGATTGGTCCGTGCTGAAGGCATCGAAGCTGTAGGTCGAAGCCGTGGCGCCGGGAATGTCGAGGCCGCCTTTCTGCCATTGATAGACCGGAGAAGTACCCGTCACCTCCACCGACAAGGTCACAGTGGCACCGATTTCATAGCTTCCCCCCGGTGGGGGCCCGCACCAGCGTTAGTGGCTGCACCAGTTGCGACACGAGCCTCGTGCCCCAGACCACGTCCGCACTCGTGGTCGTTGCCTGATGCACTTCGACCCCCAGCAGATTGTCGCCGGGCTGCAGGCCCGCGGTGGAGAGGCGAACCACATCGAACTGCCCCTCGATCGTTGGTCCGCTCGTGGCCAATGTCTGGTAGTTGTGATTCGTCGGAACTCGGACCCGCCCCGCCTCGAGGCCGTTGAGGTAAAGGACGCAACCGTCGTCGACCAGGTTGGTGGCCCAGAGCTGCAGCCCGGGGTCCTGCGGATCGCCCTGCCACGTGAACCGGGTGCGGAAGTAATACGTAATCTTGCCGTTCAACGGCGGCAGCGTGGTGTAGAACGGCGCCGGATAGCCGCTGGTTTCGCCCGCTTGGAGCAAGCCGCGTCCCGACACCCAGGGGGAATCGTCGTAGTCCTTGGCTCGCCAGGTTGTCCCCAGGTCGTTCCCGGACGCGTCGAATTTCCAAACGTTGGTGAACGTGACCAGCGACACCAGCGGCTGCGCGAACACGGAATGAAGCAGGCCCATCGCCACGATGGCGGTAAGGGCGAACCAAGTCAGCTTGATCCTTCGTCTGGCTGCGGAGTCCGCCCCTGGAGTTCTCATAGCGTTTGCAGCCTCAATAGTGGTTTCATTTGTCTGATGAACCGTCCGTGGCGATGGCGGAGACTACGCCACTTCTTCGGGCCAGCGCAAGTTTACAAGCTCGGGACATTGTGTCGTTTGGCGAGGGCTTCGACTATTACGACGCTCGACGTCCGATTTTCTTCCGGCCGAATTGCGCGCCGCCCGTGCGGACCATCGTGCGAACAGCCGGCTGGCGGCGGAGCGCCAGCCCTACCTGTCGTGTCGGCGGTTCATAATCGCGAACCACGTGCGCGGCGCAGGGCTCGCCTCCGTGACCTTTGGAGTGCGCCGACTGGTCGGCGCTTTCCATCGGGGGACTTGTCCCCCGAACCACAAGCGATGGCGAAAATGTCCAAGTGCCGAGCGGGCGACGAGTCGCCCGCAGAGAAAGCGGTGACAAGTCACCGCACTCCAGAGACGCCGCCCGTGCGAACAGCCAGCATGGCCTCCGCGGAGACTTTTTCCTGTTCGTGAGGCCAGTCCTATTCCAAACATCCCATCGTTGCCTCAAATGCGCGCCATCATCATTCGGTTCATCGTCTTTCTTGCTCTGATCCCAGCGGCACTCGCCCAAGGGACGTTCAATGTTCGCTCCTACGGTGCCAAAGGGGACGGCTCGTCTTCCGACACCGCGGCAATTCAAGCGGCGCTGGATGCCTGTCGCGAGGCCGGAGGCGGCCAGGTGAGGTTCCCGCCCGGCCGATATCTCAGCCTCCAGACCAACCGCGTGGCGCGGTTGATTCGACATCCCTGATCGGAGCTGGACACGGCTCAATGCTCTCCGGGCGCTTGCGTTCTCAAGCGCGGCGCGAAAAAGAAAGCGAGCACCCGGCTGCTGCTAACGGTGGCGTCGCGGTCGGTGACGCCGGTGACGATGGTCCGAGCGTCGTTGGGAGGAATCGCGCTGGGGTTCGAATGCGGCAGGCTGGCCGGCCTTGGGGGGCGGTTGGTTTTGACCTTGCCCGTGGGTCTGCCGGTGCGGGCGGGAGGGCTGAGGTCGGTCGGGACGATTTTGGTCGCGACGCGAATGAGGCTGGTGGCCGGGCTTTGAGCCACCGGAAGCCGGGCGCCAGCGTTCGGGGCGGGCCTGGTCGGGGCGCTGACGTTGGTTGCGGTGGACGTTGGAGCTGGGGATGGCGGGACGATTCGATGAGCTCGAGCGCAGGGTGCGGTCGGGGCGGGCCTGGGATGGCTGTCCTGGGCGGTCCGGCGATGGTCGACGTGGTTGGTGCGGCTGCGACGAATGCGACGAATGCGGACGTTGATGCGTCGAGGGTCCGCGATGGCGTTGATCTCCCCGATGTCGTCCGCGGGAATCGCGGCGTTGGCCGGGAGCGGAGGGGCGGGCCGGGCGGTGGGCGTCCGCAGGATGCTTCCGCTCGGCCTGCGGGACGTTGGCGAGGCGGAAGTCGACCTGCTTCTTGAACCGGTCGACTTTGGCGACTTCAACTTCAAGGCGGTCGCCCAGTTTGATCACGCGCCGTCGGCGTCGTCCGACGACCTGGAGCCGCATTGGGTCGAAGGAATAAAGATCATCGGTCATGGTGGAGAACGGCACGAGGCCACTCATGGCCAGGCCGGTGACGTCGACGAAAAAGCCGAAATTGCGCAGGTCGGTGACGAGCGCCGGATAGCGCTGGGGGCGGCCGGATTCGAGCTGGGATTGGAGGAAGGCGTAGAGCTTGGTGTCCTTGCTGTCGCGCTCGGCGTCGGCCGAGTTGCGTTCGGTGGTGGAGATGTGCTCGGCCGTTTCCTTGAGGGAGTGTTTCGAACCATGGCCGCTCTCAAAGAGGGCGCGATGGACGACGAGATCGGCGTAGCGACGAATGGGCGAGGTGAAGTGGGTGTAGTGCTTTTTGGCGAGGCCGTAATGGCCGAGGGGTTCGACGGCATAACGGGCGCGCATGAGCGACTTGAGGAAACCGATCTTGAGCGCGGGCCCGATGGCCAGCGTCCCGAGCCGATGAAGCAGCTTCTGCACTTCCGGGCGATGGCTGAGGTTGCCGCACGGCACGTGATGGCTCATGACCTCGTCGCGATACTCGCGGAGCCGATCGGCGTCGGGCTCCTCATGGACGCGGTGGATCGCGGGCCGGCCATGGTGCAGAAGGCGCGCCGCCACGGCTTCGTTGGCGAGCAGCATGAACTCTTCGATCAGCTGGTGGGAGGCGTCGTTTTCCACCCGTTCAATCGCGGCGACGCGACCCTCCTCGTCGAGCCGGATTTTCATCTCAGGAAAATCCAGCTCCAACGCGCCCGCCTTGAAGCGCGTGCGGCGGATGCGTTGGGCGAGGGCGTTCGCCTCGTGCAGCATTTGCTCGATGGGGCCGGCGGGCGCGCGTTGCAGGACCGCGAACGCCTCGCGGTAGGTGAAGCGGCGTTGCGAGTGAATGACGGCCGGGTAGGCGCGTGTTTTCAACACCCGCCCGTCGCCAGCGATGAGAAACTCGACGCATTTCGTCAGGCGATCGACGCCCGGCTTGAGCGAGCAGAGCTCGTTGCTCAAGGCCTCGGGCAGCATCGGCACGACGCGGTCGACGAGATAGGTGGAGTTGCCGCGGCGCCGGGCTTCGTCGTCGAGCGCGGTGCCCGGACGGACGTAGTGGGAGACGTCCGCGATGTGGACCCAGAGCCGCCAGTGCTCGTCGGAGGCGCGCTCCAGGCAGATGGCGTCGTCGAAATCCTTGGCGTCGTCAGGGTCGATGGTGATGACCTGGTGACGCCGGCAATCCTCGCGGCCGGCGAGTTCCTCGGGGCGCACCTCGGCGCCGTGGGCGCGGGCTTCTTCGAGGACCTTTTTCGGGAAGTGCAGGGGCAGGTTGTATTGACGAATGACGGAAAGCATGTCGACGCCTTCGTCGTCGGGCGCTCCGAGCAGCTCGATGACTTCACCTTCGGGATTGGTCTGGCGCGACTCCCAGGATTTCAGCTCGACCACGACCTTGTCCCCGGGCTGCGGCTTGCGGCCAACGTCGCGCGGTTCGGGCACGTAAATGTCGTGGGGGATGCGCGGGTCGTCGGGGATGACGAAAAGAAAGCGGGGGCTGCGCTGGAGGGTGCCGACGATTTGGCTGCGGCGGCGTTCGAGCACCTGGATGACGGTCCCGTTGGCGGGGGGTGGTTCGCCGGGGCGAAGCGGACGGCGCGGGACGTCGCGACGGACGAGCACGCGATCTTCGTGCAAGGCGGTGCCGGTGGCGTTTTCCGGCACGGTGATCTCCTTGAGGGACACGTCGTCCGGGATCAGAAATCCCTTGCCCTGGCGGTTGATGCGGATGCGGCCGGGGACGAGATCAGCTTCGGCGGGCAGGACGTAGCGGTTGCCTTTGATGCGGGCGATGCGGCCGGCTTGGACGAGATCCTGGAGCACCCGCTGGAGATCCTGCTGGCGCTGCGGCGGGAGCCGCAGCTGACGCAGTAGTTCAGGAACATTGGAGGGAATGTAGGACCGCTGTCCGAGCAGTTTCAGGAGTGGCTCTTGCACTGGCGCGAGCATGAGGCTGGCGACCCGGGCGCGGCAATTCCGCAGTGCAATTTGTTTTTTGGGGAATTGGGGATTTCAACTTGGACGTTTGTGGAGAGGCGAGAAGTCCGAAGCGGACGTGAGTCCGAGCGCGGGCTTCCAAGCCCGCAGAAATTCCAGGACGACCAACGGGCTGGACTAATCCCACCCGTTGGAAGTTTCGAAGCTTTCTGCGCCCGAGGACGGGCGCACCCCGAACGTCGGCGGTGGTTATTCCGCGGTCGGCGATTTCTCGCGGGCGCGGACGCGGAGCTCGTCGTCGGGCGACGGGTCCCCGCTGCTGACATCGACGCAGGCAACCTGGCCTTTGGCATTGCGGCAGTAGATGCGGCTGTGGGCGAGGACGGGCGGGGTCCAGCACTTGCCGCCGAGGACCTGGGCGCGGGCGAGCTCGGTGAAGCGGGCGGGGTTGGCTTCGGCGACGACCAGCTCGCCGCGTTCGCTGAGCAGGATCAGCTTGTTGGCGGCGGCGATGACCGAGCCGAGGCCGAAGCCGGGCTGTTTCCATTTCAGTTCGCCGGTGGCGGCGTTCACGCAGCGGACTTCCTTTTCGGGGCCGTCGGCGGTGCCGTGGACGCCGTAGAGGTGGCCGTCAACGAGCACGCAGGAGCTGAAGCCGACGGCGAGATTTTTGTTGGTCCAGACGGGCTCAACGCTGGCCCCGGAGATTTTCAGGAGAGCACTGCCACGGCTGTAGCTGGAGAGGAAGAACTGGCCGGGGGCGATCTCGACGGGGTCGGCGGCGTTGATCTTGTACTCTTCAACCCACGGGTGGCGCCAGAGCTCGCGGCCGTCGGCGAGGTGGACGCCGATGAGGCCGGTGCTGGAGAAGATGGCGGCGGCGCGGTGGTTGGCGGGGCCGTAGGCGACGGGCGTGGCGTAACCGGCGAGGTTGGTGTCGGAGGCCCAGAGTGTCTTGCCCGTTTCCCGGTCGAGGGCGAGGCCGGCGCCGCCGACATTGAGGACGACGAGATTGCCTTCGACCAGGGGTGAGCCGGCGAAGCCCCAGTCGGGTTTGGAGACGCCGGGCTGGTCTTCGAGGAGGCTGCGTCGCCAGACGGGCTGGCCGGTGGCGACATCGAGGCAGAGCACGTGGCCGCGTTTGGACAGGGTGTAGGCGCGGGTGTCGACGACGGTGGGTGTGGCGGCTGGGCCGCCTTCGTGATCGTTGGCGTCGACCGGGCAGGCGTAGGAGTAGCGCCAGCGTTCCGCGCCGGTGGCGGCGTCGAAGCAGAAGACGGTATCCTGGCCGGCGGTGTTGCCCAGGGTCAGCGCGCGTCCATCGGCGACCGCGAACGAGGCGAAGCCAGTGCCGACGGACGCCTTCCAAAGCTGTTGCGGACCCTTCTTTGGCCAGGCGACGCTCCAGGCGGTTTCCTGGGAGATGCCGGTGCGGGCCGGGCCGCGCCAGTTGGGCCAATCCTCGGCGGGGCTGCTGGCGGTGGTGACGGCGAGGAGGCCGAGGGACAGCGTCAGGGCGACGGCGGGGGAGGGGAGGGACTTATTCATGGGTGGTGTGTGGGTGAGGATGCTAAAAGCGATAGGAGACGCCGAAGAACGGCGAGATGTCGTTGGCGGCGCGGGTCATGCCAATGTAGGCGCCGAGGTCGAGCTGGACGTGGGGGGTGAAGACGTAAGTGACGCCGACGTCGAGCGTGCTGATCCAGGGCGAACCGCTTTCGGTGCTGACCCAGTTGGCGGTTTCGACGTAGCCGGAGAGGTTGCCGGCGATGGTGTGCCAGAGAAAGACGGTGCTGAAGAAATTGAGATGGTAGCCATCGCTGCCGTCGGTGTTGTGGAAGCAGTGGAACTCGGGGGTGACACCGAGCCACCAGCCCCAGGGGAGCTCGGCGGCGAGGGGGAGGCCGACGCCACCTTCGGCGTAGCGGTTGCCGATGTGTTCCTGGTTGGTGGGGAGTTTGAGGAAGCCGACGAGGCCGAAGGCGGTGGATCCCCCGTCGTTGCCCCAGAGATTCAATTTGGAGCGGAGGGTGAGGTCGCCAATGCCGTTTTGGTGCGTGGTGGTTCCGGCGCGATCGTCGCGGATGCGGACGCGGATGTGTGGCTGGAAGGTGGCGCCGAGGTCGAGGTTGTTGAGCAGGCCGAGACGCAGCGTGGTGGAGCCGAGGGAGAGAAACTCGGTGGTGACGTCGGCTCCGTGGGCTGTGGAGTGGTCGTAGGCAAAAAGGCCGAGGACGGATTCAATCTGGGCGTGGCCGGCGTCGACGGTGTAGGGCCCGTTGTAGAGCGCGTTGATGTCGCGCAGGTGATCGCCGGGCGTGGGGTTGAACAGGGTGAAGTTGCGCTTGTCGATTTTGGCGGGGGGGGCACCGAGGGTGGGGCCCTGGGCCTCGTGCAGGTCCGGCGTTTCCGCCACGGTTTGGCTTTGACCCTCGAGACAGAAGAGGAGGGCGAGCCCGCCGAGGCTGGCGGTCAGCGGAGGGAGCGGCGTTGGTCTCATGGTGGCTGGCGAAAGCGGGTCGGGTGCTGGCGCGGGGCGTGGTTTCCTCAGTAATCGAGCTTGCCGCGGAGGCGGTCAGCTTTGGCTTGAGCGAGCCGGCGTTCGACCTCGCGGGCCGAGTCGTCCGGGGTCTGCGGCCGGGTGAGGGACGAGGCCTCGACTCCGTAGGCGGAGTCGGCCCGGTGAAGAAAGATGGTGCCGTCGTTCAAGAGCGTGGCCCAGAAGGGCGAGGTGGCCGTCCGGGCATCGATGACCATGAGGTCGTAGGTCTCGCGATACCTGTGTCCGTCGAGCACGCGAAAGCCGCATTTGGCCATGTGTCGGCGTCCGGCGGGAGCGGCGGCCACGGCGAATCCGCCGTGAAACACGAGGCCGTGGGATTCGCGGAACTGGACGAGGTCGCGGAGGAGACTTTGGTACATGCCGGCAAGGTGCCGGGGGGCGACGCTAATGACCGAGGACAGATACAGGGTGGGCTGCTCCTTTCGATCGGTGGCCGTCCAGGCGGCCATTTCAAAATCGGGGATGTGCCCGAGCAACATCCGGTCGCGGGCGGCGGCGGTGGTGACAAAAACGGAGAGGGCGGAAAGCACGCGGCGGCGGCCGGCGACGGCCTCGCCGGTGACGGCGGCGTAGAGGAGGCAGCCGGAATCGGCCCATGTTTGGAGGTGATGGCGGTCGCAGGCGAAGTCGGGGCCGAACACCTCGTTTTCAAAATCGTTGAGGTCACCGACGATTGACTGGCAGCGCCGGTTATCGAGCAGTTCGGTGGAGAGCATCTCGAACTCGCCCTGGGCGGCTTCCGCGGCGCCGGTCCGGAGCGACGCGGCGGAGTCTGTCTGGGCTTCGGCCCGCGGGGTGGCCGGCGCCGTGGTGGCGCGCGGGTCCATGCCCAGCGTCATCTCCAACTGCAGTTCGTGGACGGGTGTGCTCATGAGCTCGTGCCGACGTATTGTTGTTCGACACGGTGTCCTGATTTCTTAAGGACTTGCTGATGAGGTGAGGGGCCGCTGGGTGCGAATCCTGCTAAACTGTTCAAACGGACAGCCGATGGACAGCTAACGCCGCGTGCGCGCGGACCGTATGTTGTTGTCTTGTCCCTTTTCCAGTGGCGCTGGTGACGTTGGTGGCCCGCCCGGAATCGCCCGGGCTCATCCGCCGGATGGGCTGGGTGGTTGCCTGCTGTGGGCCAGGCGCGCGCCGCGGTTAAATCGGTTGAGTCGATTGAGTCGGTTGATTCCAGTCCAAACCTGATCCTATGCACCCTTCTCCGGTCATCGAAGCGCGGGGGTTGACCCGCAGCTTTCGCACCTACCGGAAAAAGCCCGGCCTGCTGGGGGCCGTGCGGGGCCTTTTTCATCGCGAGTACGAACAGACGGTCGCGGTGAACCAGGTTAGCTTTTCGATTCAGGAGGGCGAATTCGTGGGGTTTCTGGGAGCAAACGGGGCGGGGAAGACGACGACGTTGAAGATATTGGCGGGGTTGCTGCATCCGACGGCGGGCACGGCGTCGGTGTTGGGATTCACTCCGTGGGAGCGGCCGATCGAGTATCGGCAGCAGTTCGCGCTGCTGCTGGGTCAGAAGAACCAGCTTTGGTGGGATTTGCCGGCGCGGGAGTCGCTCGAGTTGAACGCGCGCATTTACGGGATATCGCGGCCGGAGACGGCGCGGCGCATTGCGGAGCTGACGGGGTTGCTGCGGGTGGAGGAGAAGCTGGACGTGATGGTGCGCGAGCTTTCGCTGGGAGAGCGGATGAAGTTCGAGCTGATTGCGGCGCTGCTGCACCGGCCGCGGGTCCTGTTGCTGGACGAGCCGACGATCGGGCTGGACGTGGTTTCGCAGCGGACGGTGCGGGAATTCCTGCGGGCCTACAACCGGGAGCATCGCACGACCGTGTTGTTGACGAGCCATTACATGTCGGACATCGAGGCGCTCTGCCGGCGGGTGATCATCATCGATCAGGGCGAGGTGTTTTTCGACGGGTCGCTGGCTGAGGTTTTGGATCAGTTCACGCGCTCGAAGCTGGTGACGGTCGAGCTGGATGAACGGGTGGCGCGACCGGATCTGGCGACGATGGACCTGGCGGAGCTGGGCAAGGTGGTGGAGCGGACGCCGTCGGTCCTGCGGATCAAGGTTTCCCGGGACCGGTTGGTGCCGGTCTGCAAGACCTTGCTGCAGCGGTTGCCGGTGGTGGACCTGGGCGTGGAAGAGATGCCGACGGAGGAGGTCATCCATCAAATATTCTCGGGGACGGACGGTCGTCCGCGGTCCGAGACCAATTTTTGGGCGTCGAAAGCGGCGGCCTGAGCGCGATCATGGGCTTTCTTCCACGGACCTCGAGCGGGAGCTGCCCGGCAGCCAGAGAGCGGGGCGGCACGGCGCTGTGGGTGGGGTCCAAGCCGCGTCTGGGTTGGTATCTGTTTGCGATGGGGGTGCAGAACACGCTGGCCTACCGGGTGAACTTTGTCTTTCGGGCCGTGTTCAACCTGATCCCGATGGTGGCGATCATTTCGATGTGGCAGGCCATCTATGCGGGCAAGACGGGCGAGGTGGGGAACTACACGTTGGCGGCGATGGTGACCTACTATGTGTTGGTGGCGATAGTGGAGGCGCTGACGGCCGTGACAGAGGACGACTGGCAGATTGCGGCGGAGATCAAGGATGGGCAGATCAGCCAGTTTCTGACGCGACCGCTGGACTATCTGCATTACCGGCTTTGCCTGTTTATTTCCGGGCGGGTGGTTTACGCGGCGGCGGCGGTTTTGCCGGTGGGATTTTTCGTTTTCTGGCATCGGGAGCAACTTTTGGCGCTGCCGGACCTCGGCACGCTGGTGGCGTTTGGCGCATCGGTGGTGATGAGCGCCATTTTGCAGTTCCTCCTGTCGTATCTGGTGGCGATGCTGGCCTTCTGGGTGGTGGAGATCTCGACGTTTGTTTTCATCCTCATGGCGTTGGAGCGCCTGGCGAGCGGGCAGTTGTTCCCGTTGGATTTGCTGCCGGGCGCGATGATGAAAGTGCTGATGTGGACCCCGTTTCCGTATGGCAGCTATTTTCCGGTGAGCATTTATCTCGGGCGTCTTTCGGGGGGGTATTTGGCGCAGGGGTTATTGCTGCAGGCGTGCTGGCTGGCGGCGGTCTATGGGCTGGCCCGCTGGGTGTGGCAGCGCGGCCTCAAGGCTTACACCGTGGTGGGTGGCTGATCCCGGGACTTTCATGGCGACTCCATCAACTTCCTCGACGACCGGGCGGACGGCGGAAGCCGTGGCGGCCGCGGCGGCGCCGGGCCCGCTTTCCCCGCCCGCGTCCTTCGGCACGTGGTGTCGTCGGTATGGGTCGGTCTATTCGGCGCTCTGGCGCAACTCGCTGATTCGGGAGATGGGGTTCCAGATCAACTTCCTGCTTTGGCTGGGCGTGGAGCTGCTGTGGTTTGCGCTGCAGCTGGGGTTCAACAGCGTCGTTTACCTGCACACGGATCGGATTGGAGACTGGACGAAGTGGGAGGTGGTGATGCTCATCGGGGCGAGCCATTTCACCCAGCAGATATTCCAGACGGTGTTCCTGGTGAACTGCGCCCAGCTTTCGGAGCTGGTGCATGCCGGGAAGATGGATTTCATGATGCTGTTTCCGATCAACACGCGTTTTCTGGTTTCGGTCCGGCATGTCGATCTGGGCGGGCTGTTCAGCGCCGCGTCGGGCCTGGCGGTGGTGGTTTATGCGGGTCATCAGCTCAATCTTTCGCCGAGCGCGGCCCAGGTGGCGGGCTCCGTGGTGCTCTGTGGCGCCGCCGTGCTGGTGCACTACTCCCTGATGTTTTTGATGGCGACGATCAGCTTTTGGACGGTCCGGGCGCAGGGGTTGGTCATGGCCTACTACAATCTGTTCAGCATCGCGCGGGTGCCGGACACGGCGTTTCGCGGCGCCTCGCGGGTCATCTTCACCCTGGCGGTGCCGATGTTGCTGGTGGCGAGCGTGCCGGTGCGGGTGCTGGCCGGGAAGCTGGCGTCACCGGCGGAGATCGTGCTTTTGGTGACCATGAGTGTGGTCTGCTTTCTGGTCTCGACCGTCGTCTGGCGGGTTGCCCTGCGACGTTACTCCAGCGCCAGCTCCTGATTTTGCCTAAAACCCTTCTTAATTCTGACGATTTCAAGGCATGAAGATGCAGCGAAAGCCGGTGTTGATGATGGTGCTTTGGACCTGGGTGTCCCTTGTCGCGGGCTTGCGGCCGGCGGCGGCGGCGGTGCCTGAGCAGACGGAGGTGATCATCATTGGGGCCGGCCTGAGCGGCTTGAGCGCCGCCTATGAACTGAAGAAGGCCAAGGTGCCGTACCACATCCTGGAGATCGGGCCCCGCGTGGGCGGGCGGGTCCGGACGGTGACGTATCACCAAAAGGGCCAGCCGGATATTCGGGTCGATTCGGGCATGGAGGAATATTGGCAGAGCAATCCGGCGGTGCAGATCATCAAGGAGCTGCGGCTGCCGCACTCGGAGAGCGGCGCGTTCTCGAGCATGATTTTGCAGAGCAACCTGGTGTTGAACCTCGAAACGCCGGCGGAATTCCAGCAGAAGATATTTTCGGCGGATGAGTATCGCGCGCTGCAGGCCTGGGAACAGAAAGTGGGCGCGTGGATCGCCGAGTGTCGTCCGGGCGTGTTGCCGCGGCCGGATTTGCTGAAGCTGAAGGATGTTTCCTTCGCCGAGTTCATGGCGGACGAGCGGGACCTGAGCAACCGCGTGAAGGAGTGGATTCGGATCTCCGTGGAGTGCGAGATGGGCACGCAGTGGGACCGCGTGTCGGCGCTCGATGGTTTGGCCGAGTTCAGCATTTTCCTTGGGGCGGGCCAGCACTCCTACCGCGTGCACGGCGGCAATGACAACTTCACGCTGGCCCTGGCCAAGGCGGTTGGCCTGCGCAACATCACGCTCAACCATCGGGTGACGCGCGTGGTGGGCGAGAGCTCGGCTGGCGCGGGCGTTGAGGTCCAGTATCTCGACACCGAGCGCAACCGGAATGGAATCATCCAGGGCCGCTACGTCATCTCGACCATCCCGCTCTTTCGCCTGTTTGAAGTCCAGTTTGTCCCGCCGCTTTCGGCCCGCAAACAGGAGGCGATCCAGACCATGGGCTGGGGCTCCTACTTCAAGGCGCACGTCTTTGTTCCCGGCAGCGCCGCGCATTACTGGACCACGACCAACGGCCTGACCAAGCTGCCGATCCTTTCCGACTCGGAGCTGGGGGTGATCTATGACGGCAACCCGGACCAGACGGAGCCGACCAAGGTGCTTTCATTTCTGGTGTGCGGGGATCTGGCGGAGGCCTACAACCTGATGCCGCTCGATGCAGTCCGTCCGAAATTCCTGGCCGCGATGGACAAGTTTTGGCCGGGCATTTCCGGCGACGTCACGCACATCGAATTCTACCGGTATCATCCGCGCGCGGTGGCGGCGTGGCCGGTTGGGCGCTCGCGTTACGACGAGCTCTCGAACGAGGTGCGGCGGCCGGAGCATGGGGTGCATCTGGCGGGCGACTTCACGGAATCCTCGCATTCCAACGGCGCGGTCATCTCGGCCCAGCGCGCCGTGCGCCAGATCCTCAAGGCTCGCGCCGAGCGCGCGCTGCCGACACATCTGGCGGGGCCGGAAGACCGGCCGGAGAAACCGTAAATCTCCGCCCGTCCGTCCGCTGAGGCGCGGCGGTGGGCGTTTTACTCGGCCGCCAGGGCGCGGGAGGCCTGCTGGACGAATGACACCCGTTTGGTGATGCGCTGCCGCAGGGTGGCCACGGCGGTGTCGAAGGACTGGGTCGCGGCCGGGTCGAGGGCCGGACGGACGACGGCCGCGAGTTCGTCGACGCGGCGGAGGAGGGGATCGGTCTTAAAGCTGTCGCCGGCGATTCGGGCGACCGTCTCGGCGTATTTTTTGCGGCCGGGGGGCGAGTTCAGAACCGCCTTTGCGACGAGCCCTTTCCAATCCGGGGTCAGCGATCCATCCGCCTTCTCGAACAGCTCATCCATGCCGTGGACGATGAACACCATCTGGCCGGTGGCCGGGTCGTGATAGATCCGGTAATTATTGTGTTCCATCGCATAGCCGTCGTGGTGCCAGACCATGGTTTCAACGGCGGCGAATGCGATGAAACGGTCGAGGTCGAGGACGGGGGTGAGGCGTTTCCAGCGCTGTTCAGGATCCGGCTCCCGCGCTGCGGCGACGAGCGCCTTGAGGTCGGCCTGATCGGTGGACTGGTCCCCGGCATCCTTATCGAGCTTGTCGACGACGTCGTTGTTGTCGCCCTCGTAGAGGTTGCCCTTGGTTTTCTTGAAATACTCGCCGAGGAAATCCTTGTTGGCGGCCTCGGTCATGGAGTAGAGGCCGAGGTCGCGTCCGTTCAGCTCGACCCGGGCGAACGAGCATTTCGGGGCCGGGACATTGGCAGAGCGGAAGAGATCGCCGGCGAGGATCGGGGCGATGCAGCTCGGGTCCTGGAGCGAGTTGTTGAGCAGGAGCTTCGTTCGTCCCATGAACTCCTGGCCTTTGGTGAACTCGTTGAACTTGAGCGTCAGCCCCGGGCGTTTGTCGATCGACTGGCGGGTGGTTTCCCCTTTGAGGCGAAGGCCGACATTGGTCAGGGTGGTGTCCCCGACGCGGACGGTCGCCTTGACGTATTGCTTGGGATCTTTGCGCAGGGCCTCCTGGCCGCCGGAGGGAAGCTCGATCTTGAAGCGCCAGACCTGGGCACGGGCGAAGAGGTCGTCGCCGGCGGGCGCTTTTTCTTTTTTCTTACCTTCGCCGGCTGCGGCGGTGGCCGGGGTGGTGACGACAGTGAGGCTGATCACGGCGGCGAGAAGGCCGACGGCGGAGGCCAGCGCGCGCCGGAGCGTTGGCAACGGCCCGGGCGGCGCGCTGCGGAGAGCGCGCCCTACCTTCCGGTTCAGGTGAAGGCAAGTGGGCGTGCTGGTTGCGGTCGCGAGGGCCGGGCGGAGACCGGCGGACGGGGCATCGTGGAGGACAACACTCATGGTCTTGGTCTTCTTCTAGGCAGTTCAGACTCTCTACGCGTGACGTTTATTGCAGACAAATTGGTCGGCAAAAAGTCACAGATGCTCCGGAAAAATGCGGTCCTTCCGGAGGGGCGCCGGGCTGGGGCGGCCTGGCGGAATGAATAGGGCACGCGGCCGGAATCGGCAAGAGGCAGCCGCCGGGTTTGGGTTACGGTTCGGTCAATTTGTTGCGGATGGCGTAGCGGACGAGGTCGCTGGAGGAGCGCAAGCGCAGCTTGCTCATGACGTTTTTGCGATGGGTTTCGACGGTGTTGACGCTGATGCCGAGGAGATCGGCGGCTTCCTTGTTGGACTTGCCTTCCGCGAGGAGTTGGACGAGTTCGCGCTCGCGCGGGGTGAGGCGGCTGCGGGGCGCGTCGCCGCGGCTGGCGGCTGCGGCGGGATCGAGGAGGGTTTGCATGACGAGGTCGGCGACCTTGGGGGTGAAGAAGGTGCGGCCGGCGGCGAGGGCTTCGATGGCCTGGGGCAGCAGTTCCGGGGCGTCGTTTTTGAGCACGTAGCCGCGGGCGCCGGCGGTCAGCACCTCCTGGGCGAGCGCCTCGGAGTCGTGCATGGTGAGGATGAGCACCTGGGTTTTGGGGAGGGCTTCGCGGATGCGGCGGGTGGCGTCGAGTCCGTTCATTTCGGGCATGGTCAGATCGAGAACGACAAGGTCCGGGCGGACCTCGCGGGCGAGAGCGACGGCCTGGCGGCCGTTGGCGGCCTCACCGCAGATCTCCCAGCCGGGCTTTTCCGCCACGACCGAGCGCAGGCCTTGTCGAATCATGCCGTGGTCGTCGGCGATGAGAATGCGGAGCTTTTTCATGGGGAAACCTCAGCTGCGGAAGAGCCGCGGGGGGCGGGGGTGGGGACGGAATCGGGGGACGACTGGGTGCTGAGCGGCAGGCTGGCGAGCACGGTGACGCCGCTGGCGTCGGATTCGACCTCGAGACCGCCGCCAAGCTGGCGCAGGCGCTCGCGCATTCCGGCGATGCCGACGCCGGCGAGGCTGCCGGCCGTGGGGGCGGGAAGGCCGCAGCCGTTGTCCTGGATCTCCACGCGCACCTCGTGGTCTTCGCGACCGAGACGCACGGTGGCGGTGGCGCTGCCGGAATGACGGTGGGCGTTGACCAGGCTTTCCTGCACGACGCGGAACAGGGCCAGCTCGATGTCGCGCCGCAGGCGGCCGGAAAAGTCATCCACGTCAAGGCTCACCTGCAGGCCGCAGCGTTTGGCGAACCCGGCGGTGTAATCGCGGAGGGCGCCGACGAGGCCGAGCTCCTCGAGCATCGGCGGGTGCAGCAGGTAGGTCAACGTGCGGATCTCCTGCACGGCCAGGCCGGCCAGCTGGAGGCTTTCGTCGGCCAGACGCCAGGCCGGCGGGGAAAGGCCGGGCCGCTCGTGGAGCAGCCGGGTCAGGTTCATTGTCACCGCGGCGAGGTGTTGCGCCGTGGTGTCGTGCAGCTCACGCGCGATGCGGCCCCGTTCCTCGTCCTCGGCCGAAAGCAGCTGGGCGAGCAGCCGCTGGCGGTCGGCTTCGGCCCGCTTCCGCTCGGTCAGATCGCGCACCACGCTGACCAGACACCGTTCCCCGTCGATCTCGATTGTCTCGGACGAAATCTGGGCGGGAAACCGCTCGCCATTTTTCCGGCGTTGCCAGGCTTCGAACTCGCGCGCGTAACCCTGGCGTTCGATGAGGGCGAGCAGGTGGGCCCGATCGCCGGGGGGCCAGACGGTCTCAGACGATTTGATCCCGACGAGCTCATCCTTGGGAAAGCCATAGATCCGGGAGCAGCCCTCGTTGGCTTCGATGACAGTGCCGTCGCGCAGGCGGGTGATGACGATGGCGTCCGGGCTGGAGCCGAAGGCGCGGGCGAACTTCTCCTCGGAGCGCCGGAGCGCGGCCTCGGCCCGGAGGCGTTCGCGTTCCTCGAGGTGGATGGAGAGTCGGTCCGCGGCACCGGCGGCGAAGCTGAGTTCCTCGACCGTCCAGGCGCGTTGGCGGGCGGTCTGTTCGAGACAAAGGACGCCGGCGAGGTGGCCGCGCCAGCGGATGGGGACATCGAGCATGGAGTGGATGTCGAGCGGTATCAGGTAGGCGTCGGTGAATTCGGCGGTGCGCAGGTCGCTGCGGGCGTCATCGGCGGCCAGGGTGCGGGACTCGCGCAAGGCCGCGAAGTAGCGGGGGAAGCGGGCGGCGTCCAGGGTGGGCGCGGCGGCGTGCTGGTGGGCGCTGCGAAGATACAGTTCGACGCAGCGGAGTTCGCCGGGGGGATCCTGAAGCTCCCACACGCTGACCCGCTCGACCTGGACGGCGTGGGCGACGGACTCGGTCACGCGGGAGACCGCGGCGGGGAAGGAGCTGTCGGTGGCGGCGGCCAGTTTCAGCAGGGCGTCTTGCAGGCGGATGGTTTCCTCGCTGCGCAACTTCATGGCGCGTTCCGCCTGGCGTCGGCGGCGCTGGGTGAAGCCGATCACCCAGCCCATGATGGAGAGGGTGGCGAGGACGGCGGCTCCGGCCGTCTTATAAAACCGTGGGGAAGTCCACCAGGGCGGGTTGCGGATGACCGAAATGGCCCCCGGGTGGCCCACGAGCAGACGGTAGGTCCTGGCGAGGTCCTCCTCCACGGGCTCGGCGATGCAGACGCCCGTCAGGGAAAGTTCGCTGCCCGGCTGCAGTTGGCTCAGCATGGCCGGGGAAAATTCCGGAGGCAGCTCGGCGCGGAACGTCAGGTTGCTGGTGGCGAGCACGAGCAGGGGCACGGTTTCGACGGTGGTTGGCGCGAGGCCGGAAGCGCGGATGCGGGCGTGTTGGGAGCGTTTGACGAGTGTCGCCTGCACGGTGACGAGCTGCCCCTGGTTGTGCTCGGTGAGCAGCAATTCGCCGGCTCTGCGGGCCGGCGAAGGGGGAGCACCGCCGGCCAGTTTCAAAATCCGGCAATCTTCCAGGACAACCCGCCGATTGCGCAGGGAGGGAAATCCCATCGCCTCGACTTCATCGCCGGGCGCCAATCCCTCGTCCAGCTGGCCGGCCCGAAGCTCGACCGCCCCGGTGGCATCCTGAATAAAGAGAAATCGTCCGGGCCAGTGCAGGGTGACATGGCCGCGCGTGCGGGCCCGGCCGGCGCCGCCTTTCTGCAGATCCAGCAGCAGCTCGTTGATCGTCCGATTGACCACATCGGACTCTCCGAACGGCGCGGGCCGGACCAGCGTCAGGTCGGTGGCATCCGTGGCGAAGAGATCGAAACCAAAGAGTTCCGCCCGTTCGCCCAGCGCGCCGGCGCAGACGCCGCGGACGCGGACGACTGCGCCCGTGAGCTCGTCCCAGGGCCACGCCGTGGTGTCCTTGATCCAGCAGTGGAGAATGCCGTCATCGACCGCGAGCTTCAGCCCGCGGAGTCCGCTCACGGTGGGTGTGGCGCGAACGATTCCCTCGACTTCGACCCACTCGCAGTCCACGGCTCCGCTGGTCACGGCGGCGAGGTTGGCTCGCAGGGGAGGCGCGAGCGGGCCAGCGCCGCCCGGCTCGATCCGCTCGGCGCGCACGATCGGGTTGAACCCGCCCGCCGCCGATTGGCCGGAGACGTGGACGGCCAGGCCGCGACGCAGCTCCGGCCGTGGAGACGATCCGGACGCATCGATAAAAATTCCGGCAGTGGCATCCTGCACAAAGAGGACGCCACGTTCGAAGTTCACAAAGGTCACCACGGTGGTGACGTCCACCCGGCGGCCGCGGGCGGCTTCATCCGGTGTGAGGTTTCGCACGTCCCGGATGCTGGTGAGTGCGGGGAGGGCGGGACGTTCGTCGGTGCCGGCGGCGGAAACCTTTGCCGGAATCAGAGCGAGAGCGGGAGCGAGAGCGAGGGCCAGGGCCCGGGCCAGAGCCACGGGAAACGCGAGGGACCGGCGGGTCGAGGGGGAGCCGCGCGCCTGCCCCGACCATCGCGCACCCAGCGCATCGATTAGCCCGTGCTCACTCATGTGGTCATCGGAGCATGGCCGTCGTTGATCGCCGCCTGCTTCAATCAACGACGCCCGCGACCGGTTCTAGCCGTCCTGGAAACCTGGCGGCACCCTAACAACTCACTCGGATCGGGACAAGCACCCGTTTTTATTTCGATTTGGTTTGGATCTCCGATTTTGAGGTGCGACGGGCAAGGGCGGGGCGGTGGCGGTTCGGGGCGGGATTTGTTCTCGCCTTCGCGGAACGAATGGGAGAGCAATTGAGGTCATCGTATGAACGCCGTGGCCTTTCTTTCGGATCGAGATCGGGGTCGGAACCTGGATGCGGATCGGGATCGGGATCGGGGGCGGGATGGGGATGGGGCTGCCCGGGTGGAAATCCGGCATCGCTTTGGCCGGTCGGGTGTGGGCTGGTGTCGCGGCGTGATGCTGGGGGCGATGCTGGCGCTGGCGGGAGGCGGGGTTCGGGTGGTGGGGGCGGAGGCGCCGGGGCGGGAGGTGGATTTGCTTTTGATCAAGCGCTGCTCCGAGTGTCACGGGCCGGATCAGCAGAAAGGTCGGCTGCGCCTGGACTCGCGGGCCGCCGCGTTGCGGGGTGGAAAATCGGGCCGGCCGGCAGTGGTGCCGGGCAAGCCGGACGAAAGTGAGTTGATGACGAGGATCCGGGCCACGGATCCGGACGACGTCATGCCGCCGAAGGGGCCGCGTCTGACCGAGGCGGAGGTGGCGACGTTGCGGCATTGGATTGAGGCGGGAGCGGTCTGGCCGGAAGGCGAGGCGGCGAAGCACTGGGCGTTTCGCAAGCTGGAGCGGCCGGAGCTGCCGTCGGTCACCGGCTTGCACGCCGGGTGGGTGCGGAACGAAGTCGACCGGTTTGTGCTTTCTCGGCTGGAGCAGGCCGGGCTCGAGCCGCAATCGATGGCGGATCGCAACACGCTGGCGCGCCGGCTTTGTCTGGATTTGACCGGCCTTCCTCCCACGTGGCAGCAGGTCGAGGCGTTCATGCAGGATCGCTCGCCCGACGCGTACGAGCGGCTGGTCGATTCGCTGCTGGCTTCCCCGCATTATGGCGAACAGATGGCGCGAGGGTGGCTGGATCTGGCCCGCTACGCGGACTCGAACGGCTATCAAGTGGATTTGACGCGCTCGATGTGGCCGTATCGGGACTGGGTCGTTCGGGCGTTCAACGCCAACATGCCCTTCGACCAGTTCACGATCGAACAGCTGGCCGGCGACCTGCTGCCGAAGGCGACCAGCGACCAGCGGATCGCCACCGGGTTCAACCGCAACACCAAAATCAACGACGAGGGCGGCGGGGACGCCGAGGAATACCGGGTGAAGGCGGTCAAAGACCGTATCGCCACCCTGGGGACGACCTGGCTGGGGCTGACCCTGGTGTGCGCGGAGTGCCACTCCCACAAATACGATCCGGTGTCCCAGGAGGATTATTACCGGCTTTACGCGTTCTTCAACAACACCACCGACGGCGGCAATTACAACGTGGCTCCGACGCTGAAGGTGCCCGCGCCGTCGTCGAACGAGCTGAAGGCGCACCTGACGCATCGTCTGGCGGAAACGAGGCAGGCGCTGGCTGCGGCCGAGGCGGCCCTGCCCAAGGCGCAGGCGAATTGGGAGAAGCGCGTGGCCCGAAAGGCGTCCCCGTGGCGGACCCTGCACCTGACGAACGCGGTGTCGACCGGCGGCGCGAGCTACACGAACCTGCCCGATGGCTCCGTGCTGGCGACGGGCGTCAATCCGATCTACGACACGATCACGGTCGAGGCGGACGCGGATTTTTCAGGAGTGACCGCGGTTCTGCTGGAAGTTTTGCCGGACCCGACGCTGCCGAACAAGGGCCCGGGACGCTGGGGCAAAACGGGCAACTTCATCCTGGACGAGTTCGCGTTGTCTGTCCGGGCGGCGGGCGCGGCTGGGCGCGGTGGCGGGGAACCGGCCAACGTGGCCTGGGGTCGGGCGACGGCGGATTGGGAGCAGGAGTATTACCGGGCGGAACACGCGGTGGACGGCAATCCGAAGACCGGCTGGGCGATCGGCCCGCGGTTTGGCCAGCCGCACTTCCTGATCGCAGAACTGGCGAAGCCGGGCTCCATTTCCGGCCGGCGCCACCTGACGTTCCGCTTCGATCATTATCATGGGAACAGCCATTGCGTGGGGCGGTTTCGGATCTCGGTCACGACGGAGAAGGATGCGGAAGGGCGCTGGCCGGTTCCGGCGGAGATCCGGGCGTTGGCGCAGGTCGACGCCGCGAGCCGTGATTCGACCCAACGCGCGGCCTTGGCGGCGCATTATCGGACGGTCTCGCCGGACCTACGCCGGCTGGAGCGGGAGATTTTCCGGCTGGAGGAGCGGCTCCAGGCGGAGGACGCGCGGCCGCTCAACACGCTGGTGCTGGAGGAGAGGCCCGAGGGAAAAGCGAGAGCGACGCACGTCCAGGTGCGCGGCAATTTTCTGGAAAAAGGCGCGGAGGTCAGCCCGGGAGTTCCGTCATTCCTGCCGCCGCTGCCGGGCGGAGCGGTGACCAACCGACTGAGCCTGGCGCGCTGGCTGATGTTGCCGGACAACCCGCTGCCGGCGCGCGTGACGGTGAATTATTTCTGGCAGCGTTATTTCGGGACGGGGCTGGTCAAGACGAGCGAGGATTTTGGCCGGCAGGGTGAGGCGCCTTCGCATCCGGAGCTGCTCGACTGGCTGGCCGCGGAGTTCATCCGCAGCGGATGGGATGTGAAAGCGTTGCAACGTCGCATCGTGCTTTCCGCGACCTACCGGCAGAGCGCGATCGCGGACGGGCGGCGTCTGGAGAAGGATTTTTACAACCGCCTGTTTTCGCGCGGGCCCCGGTTTCGGATGGACGCCGAGATGATTCGGGATCAGGCCCTGGCGGTGAGCGGTTTGTTGAACCCGGTCGTGGGCGGCCCCAGCGTTTACCCGGTGCAGGTGGCGAATCTCTGGAAGGAGATCGGCTTTTTGCGGCCGGAGATCGGGATGGACGAATGGCCGGTCAGCGAAGGGCCGGATCTGTATCGGCGCGGGCTCTACACCTTTTGGCGCCGGGTGTGCACCTACCCGGTCTTTGCGACGTTTGATGCGCCGAGCCGGGAGCTGTGCACGGCGCGCCGGCCGCGGACGAACACGCCCCTGCAGGCATTGGCGGCGTTAAACGAGCCGACCCTGCTGGAGTCCGCGCGGGTTTTTGCGCAGCGGGTTTTGACGGAAGGCGGCGCCGGCACGGAGGCGCGGATCGAGTTTGCGTTCCGCACCTGCCTCGGGCGCGCGCCGGGACCGGCCGAGCAGAAGCGCCTGGCGGCATTTCTCGAACAGCAATTGAAGAGCTACCGGCACGATCGCGCCGCCGCGCAATCCCTGATCGCGGTGGGCTCGGCGCCCGTGCCGGCCGCGCTGGACGCCCGCGAGCTCGCCGCCTGGACCATGCTGGCGAACCTGCTGTTCAATCTGGATGAGACCCTGACCAAAGGCTGAAACATGCACCCGCACCTTGAATCCATTCGCGCGGCCACGCGACGCCGGTTTTTGCAGCAATGCGCGACGGGCATGGGATCGCTCGCGCTCGGCTCGCTGTTAAACGACCGGGCGCTGGCCGGGCCGCCAGCCGGGCCGGGCGGCGCCGCCACGACCCTCATGGGCCCGCAGTTTGCCCCCAAGGCGAAAAACATCATCTACTTGTTTCAATCCGGCGGGCCGTCGCATCTGGACCTGTTCGACTACAAGCCGGAGCTCAACAAGCGCCACGGCCAGCCGGTCCCGGAGGAGCTCGTCAAAAACATCCGCCTGGCTCAGATCGGGAAAAATGCGGCGTTGCTCGGCACCCGCTACCAGTTCAAGCAATACGGCCGCTCTGGCGTCTGGTTGAGCGAGCTGTTGCCGCACCTGCAGACCGTCGTTGATGACGTCTGTTTCGTGCAGGGGTTTTACTCGGAGGCGTTCAATCACGATCCGGCCACCATCTTCATGAACACCGGCGCGCAGCTCGCCGGTCGGCCGGCCATGGGCTCCTGGTTCAGCTACGGGCTCGGCAGCGCCAACAAGGATCTCCCGGCCTTCGTCGTCCTGATGACGGGCGTGGGCCAGCCGCTGACCAATGCATCCTGGGGCAGCGGCTTCCTTCCCACCGTCCACCAGGGCGTCACGTTGCGCTCCCAGGGCGATCCGGTGCTCTATGTCAGCAACCCCCCGGGCATGGGCGCGACGCGGCGCCGGCAGTCGCTCGATGCGCTGCGCGATCTGAACAAGCTGCGGCATGATATTCTGCACGACCCGGAGATTGAGACCCGCATTGCCGCCTACGAGATGGCCTACCGGATGCAGACGAGCGTGCCGGAGGTGATGGACATCGCGAAGGAGAGCGCGCGGACCCACGCCGCCTACGGGACGACGCCGGGCGTGGCGTCGTTCGCCAACAACTGTCTTTTGGCCCGGCGGTTGGTGGAACGCGGCGTGCGCTTCGTGCAGCTTTATCATCGCGGCTGGGATCATCATGGCGGGCCGGACGGCAATCTGGTCTTTGACTTGAAAAAGCGCTGTCTCGAAACCGATCAGCCGACGGTGGCCCTGCTGCGGGACTTGAAGGAGCGCGGCTTGCTGGATTCCACGCTGGTGGTGTGGGGCGGCGAGTTCGGGCGAACGCCGATGATGCAGGGCGCGATGAAGCCGGACCAGATTGGGCGCGACCATCATCCGCACGGCTACACCGTGTGGATGGCCGGGGGCGGCATCAAGGCCGGCATCGTCCATGGTCGGACGGATGAATTTGGCTTCTACGCCACAGAAAACAAAGTGCACGTGCATGATCTGCACGCGACCATCCTGCATTTGTTCGGGGTCGATCACCTCAAACTGACCTACCATTTCCAGGGGCGCGACTATCGGCTGACCGACGTGCACGGCGAACTGGTGCGGCCGCTGCTGGCGTGAGGCGGCGTGGCGGTTGCCGGTTGACGGGGGGCGACGGCGGGCGGGATGCGGCCATGGCCGGGCTCGTGGCGCCTTGTGCGCGCGAGGCGTCAGGAATGATGATTGAATCCCAGCGCATCATTCCCTAGGTTAGCGGCCGTTCCAGCCGGGGTTTGTCCGGGGGAATTTTACTTGGTAGACCGTCAATTGCTGGAATTCCTATGCGCAACGTTTTTCGCTCCGGGGCCGCCCATTGCGGCGATCGGTCGTGGCTGGCCGGAGCCGTGATTGGGCTTCTTTTGCTGGCCATGGGTTCGGGCTGCGAAAAATCCTCCTCCAGCCATGGGATTAAAGTCGGCGAGTTCGCGTCGCTGAGCGGCAAGGAGGCGACCTTTGGGATGTCGTCTCACGAGGGCACGTTGCTGGCGATCGAGGAGCTCAACGCGGCGGGAGGCCTGCTCGGCCAGAAGCTTGAGCTGATCACCGAGGATGACCTTTCGAAGGCCGGCGAGCCGGCCACGGTGGTGAACAAACTCATCGCCCGGGACGGGGTCATCGCCGTGCTGGGCGAGGTGGCCTCCAGCCGGTCGCTGGAGGCGGCGCCGATCTGCCAGCAGAACCGGGTGCCGATGATCTCGCCGTCGTCGACAAACCCGAACGTGACCGAGACGGGCGACTACATTTTTCGCGTGTGCTTCATTGACCCGTTCCAGGGGACGGTCATGGCGAACTTCGCCACCAAGACTCTCAAGGCGAAGAAAGTGGCGGTCTTCACGGACGTGAAGAGCGACTACAGCAAGGGGCTGGCGAAGTTTTTCAAGGAGAGCTTTGTCGGGGCGGGCGGGGCGATTACGGCGGAACTGGATTTCAACGGGGGCGACAAGGACTTCAAGGCGCAGCTGACGGCGATCAAGGCGACGAGCCCGGATGCGGTGTTTGTGCCGGGGTATTACACGGACGTGGCGCTCATTTGCATTCAGGCGAAGCAGCTGGGTTTGACCGTGCCGCTCTTTGGCGGCGACGGCTGGGAGAGCGAGGATTTGGTGAAGATCGGTCAGGAGGCGGTGGAGGGGAACTATTTCTCCACCCACTATCATCCCGACGTCAGCTCGCCCAAGAGCGCTGCGTTTGTGGAGGCGTACAAGAAGCGGTGGAAAAACTCGGACGGCACGCCGAAGCTGCCGGACGCGATGGCCGCGCTGGGCTATGACTCGGCGATGATCCTGGCCGAAGCGATTCGTCAGGCCGGCTCGACGGAGGGGCCGAAGGTGCGCGACGCCCTGGCCGCGACAAAAAACTTCGACGCGGTGACCGGTCGGATCACGATCGACGCCAAGCGTGACGCCACCAAGTCGGCCGTGATCCTGCAGGTCAAAGGCGGCAAGTTTCGCTACGTGGAGACGATTAATCCCTGACCCGGGCCCCGGCGCTGCCTTGCGGCCGGCTTCAAGAATGTTGATGATCCTTTCCTGCTTTTGCTCCTGCTTCTGCTCCGGCCGCCGCTGGTGCCGTTCTTCTCTGGCATGAACTGGCTGCAACAGTTGATCAACGGCTTTGGTTTGGGATCGATCTACGCGTTGATCGCCCTGGGCTACACCATGGTTTACGGCGTCCTGCGGTTCATCAATTTTGCCCACAGCGACGTGCTCATGCTCGGGGCGTTTGCCGCGTTTTTTCTGGCGCCGGGCGTCAGTCGCGTTTTGCCGTCGCCATCGTATGCGGGCGCCCTGGTGGTGGTCGTGCTGGCGGCGTTGATCTGCGCGGTGCTTGGAGTGGTCATCGAACGCCTGGCGTATCGCCCGCTGAGAAACCGGCCGAAGTTGACGGTTTTGATCACGGCGATCGGGGTGTCCCTCCTGATCGAATTCACGGGCCAGCACCAGCTGGGGGCGAACACGCGGCCGTTTCCCAAGCTTCTGCCCGAGCAGACGTTTCATCTGGGTGGTGCGGATGGTGTGAGCGGCTTGACGATCGGCAGCTACGATCTGTTGGTGCCGGCGGTGACGGGCGGGTTGCTGCTCGTGTTGTGGTGGGTGGTGCAACGGACCCGGATCGGCACGGCGATGCGGGCGGTGGCCTACAACCATCAGGCGGCAGCGCTGATGGGGGTGAACATCGACCGGGTGATCTCCTTCACGTTCGGCCTCGGCTCGGCGCTGGCGGCGGTGGCCGGCGTCATGTATGCCATCAAGTCGCCCGGGATCGAGCCGCTCATGGGAGTCCAGCCGGGCCTGCGCGCCTTCGTGGCCGCCGTGCTCGGAGGCATTGGCAACCTGACGGGGGCCGTGCTGGGCGGGCTCGTGCTGGGCTTGCTGGAAACCTTCGCCGGAGGCATCCCGGGGATCTCCAACTATCGTGACGGGATTGCGTTCGCGATTTTGATCCTCATTTTGCTGTTCCGTCCCGCCGGGTTGCTCGGCAAGGTGCAGGCCGAGAAAGTCTGATGAATTTTGGCGCAAAACGGTGGTTGGCGGCGGGCGTGGGTCTCGCCATCGGCGTCTCATTTCTCTCGCATCTGTTCAATCGGTATTACCTCGGCGTCGCCATTGACATCGGCATCAACGTGGTCCTGGCCGTCAGCTTGAACCTGATCAATGGGCACACCGGTCAATTCAGCCTTGGCCATGCCGGGTTCATGGCCGTGGGCGGCTATACGTCGGCCAAGCTGAGCCTCGTGCTGATGCCGATGGTGTCTCCGGCGGCGACCCCGTTGCTGTTTTTGGGCGTCCTGATTCTCGGCGGAATCGTGGCGGCGATGGTCGGGTTGATGGTTGGCGTGCCGTCGTTGCGCCTGCGGGGCGATTACCTCGCGATCGTGACCCTGGGCTTTGGCGAGATCATCCGCGTGGTGTTTCAAAACATGGAGGCGGTCGGGGCAGCCAGCGGGCTGAAAGGAATTCCGAACTGGACGACCTTCGGCTGGGCGTGGGCGGCCGCCGCGGTCACGGTATTCACGATCGCGTGCCTGGTGAACTCCACCTACGGGCGGGGTTTTATCGCGGTGCACGACGACGAGGTGGCTGCCAGTGCGATGGGCATCAATCCGGTGCGCTACAAAGTGACGGCGTTTGTGATTGGGGCGTTCTTTGCCGGAGTGGCCGGTGGCCTCTACGCGCACCACAAGCAGTTCCTGTCGCCCACCGGGTTCGACTTCATGAAGTCCATCGACATCGTCGTCATGGTGATTCTCGGCGGAATGGGCCGCACGGCGGGAGTTGTGCTGGCGGCGATTGTGCTGACCATCATGCCCGAAGCGTTGCGGACGTTTGCCGACTACCGGATGATCGTCTATTCGCTGCTGATCATCATCCTGATGATGGTGCGGCCGCAGGGGTTGTTCACGTGGCCGCTCTTCGGGCAGCGGGCGCGGGATTGAGGCGCGGATGAGCACCCCATTGCCAGACCAAGGCTTGGCGGGACAGGGTGGTCCCCTGCTGCAAATGGATCAGTGCACCATCCGTTTTGGCGGGTTGACTGCGGTGTCCGAGCTTGATCTCCGGATCGGACCGAACGAGTTGATTGGGCTGATCGGGCCAAACGGCGCCGGCAAGACCACTGTTTTCAACCTGATCACGGGAGTCTATGCGCCGACCTCGGGACACGTGCGTTTTCAGGGCGAGATTGTTTCCGGACGAAAGCCGCATGAGGTGACCGCGCGGGGGATTGCCCGAACCTTTCAAAACATCCGGTTGTTCAGTTCCCTGACCGTCTTCGACAACGTGCGGGTCGCGGTCCAGTTGCGACGGCGTGAGGGCATCCTGCCGGCCCTGGTGCGCGGCGGCGCGTTCGCCCGCAGCGAGCAGGCCGTCGAGCGCGAGGTCATGGAGACGCTGGACATATTTTCGCTGGGGAAATTTCGTCATACCCTGGCCAAAAACCTCCCTTATGGCGACCAGCGACGGCTGGAAATTGTGCGGGCGCTCGCCACGCGCCCGAGGCTGCTATTGTTGGATGAGCCGGCGGCGGGGATGAACCCGACGGAAAAGGTGGAGCTGATGAAGTTGATTCGCTTCATCAAGGACAAGTTCAAGATCGCGGTGCTGCTGGTCGAGCATGACATGCAGGTGGTGATGGGGATTTGCGAACGCATCAATGTGCTCGACTACGGGGTCAAGATTGCCGAGGGCGAACCGGATGCGGTCCGGCGGGATCCCAAGGTCATCGAGGCCTACCTCGGCGACGCCCACCTGCGACCAGTGGCGGGCGAAACACCGGCGTCTGCGTCATGACCAGCTCGTCTTCCCAGCCGACGCCCCTGCTCGAGGTACGAGATTTGCAGGTGAATTACGGCGTGATCACGGCACTGCAAGGTATCTCCCTGACGGTGCACCAGGGCGACATTGTGACGTTGATCGGCGCAAACGGCGCGGGGAAAACGACGACCCTGCGGACGATTTCAGGCCTCCTCCGGCCCCGGGGCGGTGACGTCATTTACGACGGCCGGTCCATCGCCGGTCTGCCGGCCCATCAGCTGCCGCGGCTGGGATTGGCGCATGTGCCGGAAGGCCGCATGGTCTTCGCCAATCTGACCGTGGAGGAAAACCTGCGCATGGGGGCTTATCTGGTGCGCGACAAAGGTGTCATTCTCGATGGATTGGAATACATCTATGGCCTGTTTCCGCGGCTGAAGGAACGGGTGAAACAGTCGGCCGGGACCCTGTCGGGCGGGGAGCAGCAGATGTTGGCCATTGGCCGGGCGTTGATGAGCCGTCCAAAATTCCTGATGCTCGATGAACCTTCCCTGGGGATTGCCCCGCTTCTGGTGCAAAAGATTTTCGAAAAGATCGTGGAGATCAACCGGCAGCAGGGGATCACCATCTTGCTGGTCGAACAGAACGCGAATCTGGCGCTGGAGGTGGCGCGATACGGCTACGTGATGGAGACCGGCAAGATTCAGCTCGACGATTTGTCGTCCCGATTGCGGGAGAACCCCAAGGTCCGCAGCGCATATCTCGGGGGCTGAAGGCGGACGGCGAGGCGCGATGCCGCTCCGCCCACGGCATTTGTCCACAAGATGAATTTCCCATTCGCCAACTGGGTCCGTCGCGTCGGCTTGCGGGCGGAGTGCTGTAGCACGAACGGCGCTGGGTCCGTGGTGAGGACGGACGGCTACCGCGGAAGCCGGGCTTTGAGTTGGGTTCGCACGTCCTTTTGCAGCTCCTTGGGTGCAGGATGCACGGCGTTGTCTTGCGGGGAGAAATAGACCGTCCCGTCCAGGCTGTGGACTCTTGGTTCACCTGAAGTGGCCTCGGCGAAAAGGGCTTTGCCGTCAATCACCACCAGGTAGCCTTTGGCGTTGAGCCGGAAATCACCGGCGACGATGCCGGCGATGCCCCCGGGGACTTCGATTCGATACTTGCCGCTGGCTGGCTGTTTGCCGGGATTGCCGACGACTTCTCCGCCTTTGAGGTTCAAGAGCACCTGATTCAAGTCGATCGAGCTGATTTGCAGGGTGGTGCTTTGGAGCAGGCGGAGGGTGCCGGCTTTAGGCCCAAGATTGAGGTCGAGGGCTGAATCGGTGGCGGTCTGGAGGGTGTCGCCATTTTGCAGGACCGTTCCAGGTTTCAGGGGTCGGAAGGCCCCGCCATCCCTGGAAAACTGCGCCAATCCTCGCAGACCGGCGACGGCGGGGGCGGCGACGCAGGTCCAGAGAGGCAGCAGCGAGGCGACAGCGATGACGAGCCACGGGCGCGGGGATGAGCGGGGTGCCGTGGGGGAGAGCGGCGCTTTTTTCATGCGGGACGCACTCTGCCTAAGCAGCGGGAGCAGTTCAAGGAAGTGGTGGTAGGAACTGGATTCGAACCAGTGAAGGCGTAAGCCAGCAGATTTACAGTCTGCCCCCGTTGGCCACTTGGGTATCCTACCAGCACGGCTTGGCCGAAAATGGAGGCGCATTAAGCCAAAGGAGACTTGAGGTGTCAATCATAGGCGGTGGGTCGTGGAGTTAAAGTTGGGGAATTAGGCTGGGATCGAGTGGAGAGTGTGGCTCGGAGGAGCAGAAGATTCGGGAAATATTTCTTGCCAGCAGAACCGGTTTTGGAATATCTATGCAACGATCCTTTCGAAAATAAGGGATTTATCCACGCCTCAGGCACGCGCGCTTGGGGCGACGCTGCCGTGTAAAACTTGGGAACGGCGGAAAGACTAATGCGCGTAGTCGAAAACGAATTGGTCGACGAAAGAATTGAACGCGGTTGCCTGCGGCCGGTCAAAGAGTCGTCGTCTGAATCCTACGGTCGAATCGAAAGAAGCAACTTATGAACAACAAATGGCTTAAGCTAGCGTTGGTGGCAGTGGTTGGAGTTATTGCGGTCGTGGTCGGCAGCCCGAAGACCGACGCCGGTCCGCCGCCTGGAAAAACCACTCTTTGCCATCGTGGGCAGACTCTCCAAGTTGCCGAAGCGGCCGTTCAAGCTCATCTCGGACATGGAGATACGCTTGGCGCCTGCGTGGTTACGCCCGCCCAGAACCAGTAAGCGAGCGACCTTGGCGGCCTTGTCCGCCGCGGTGCTCGATTGAGTAGGTTCTTCGTCAGATTTGCCGGTGCCCTTGTGGTCTAAAACCGCAAGGGCACTTTTTTATAACGGTCTCGGGTAGGTCCTCGCGTGAATTACGTTTCGATTGCCCTCATCGTCACGGCATTGCTCGTCATCGAGTTTCTGGTCGGCGGGACTCGAATGCTTTTCAGCCTGCCGTCCTATGGAATTCTCGCGCTCGCCGCACTTCTCAGCGTCGTCACGTTTAAGAAACCCCAAATTCCCCCCGGTCGGGCCTGCGTGATTTCGGCGCTGGTCTTCGGACTTTACATGATCGGGCGGACGGTCTGGTCTCCCGTTCCGTACATCGCCCACGTCAACCTGTTCATGGTCCTGGCGGCATTCACGGTCTACCTGATGTCGTCGGTTTACCTCACCCAGCCGCGGTTCCGCTTCATTTTCGTAATGACGCTGGTGGTGCTGGCGATGATTCACGTCAGCCTGGGGGTTGTTCAGTATCTTCGCGGGGAGCAGTTCCAGCTATTCAGCTTCATTGAAAAGGCGGATTACGGGATGCGGGCGACGGGCCTCTACGTGTGCCCGAACCATCTTGCGGGCTTCTTGGAAGTTGTGGCCTTGATGGCGTTGTCGATCGTCTGCTGGAGCCGGCAACATTTTTGGGTGAAGCTCGCCGTCGGGTATGGGGCGGTCGTCTGCGCGGTGGGGATTCTATTGACTGGTAGCCGCGGCGGTTACGTCAGCACCGCCCTCGGTGTGGTTGTCTTTGGCGTTCTCAGTTTTCGCGCGTTGCGACGGGCGCATTTTCACGAAATTTGGGCTCCGATTGCGGTCGCTGTGGTCATTGCAGCGATCATGCTGGGAGCAGCGTTGCTCTTTTACTCGCAGCATTATTCGCTGCAGTCGCGGCTGGGACGGGTATTGACGGAAGATATCCGGCTCCGCATCTGGAGTCTGGCGATTGATCAATTTCGCGAGAGCCCGGTGGTCGGGACTGGCGCAGGCACCTTCAGGTACCTGGGCCGCGTGTATCGGCCGAGTGATATGGTGGCCGACCCGGAATACGTCCATAACGACTACCTTCAATTGCTGGCGGAATTCGGCGTCGTGGGTCTGGCGCTCGGTCTTGCCTTCCTCGGGATCCATTTGTGGTGGGGTTTCCGCGCGTCGAATTACTTGTCCACGGAGCGGCCATCGTCTCGCCGACGCCTGCAAAGCGACGCGCTGGCGCTGAACATCGGGGCGATGGCGGCGGTTTCCGTCTATGCGGTTCATTCCATCTTCGACTTCAACCTGCATATTCCCGCCAATGCGATTCTCATTGCGTTCATTCTTGGCATCCTGGCGAACCCAGGCGTTGCGGTGGGCAGGACGACGGGCTTCGACAAATGGCTGGGCGTGGGATTAAAGCTTGCGATTCCTGCCGCTGGCGCCTGGATTGCCATCGGCGGTTTGCCGACGCTTCCGGGAGAATTCTACGCGGAACGGGCGCGGGTGGCTTTCCGGGATGAACGATACCAGGACGCCATCAAGTTGGCGGGGCTGGGAATCGTCAAGGATCCAACCAATCCGTATCTGTTCCTTTATCAGGGCCAGGCCTACGCGAGCCTGGGCGAGGCGATGGAGGATCGCGCTGCCGCCCGGGGTGCCTTCACCGAGGCTTCCCAGGCCTTTGCGGAAGCCCGCCGTCTCTATCCGCAGGAACAATGGACCTTGGTGGGTCTGGGGGCGGCCCTCGATGAGCTTGGGCGTTTCGACGACGCGCGTCCGGTGTACGAAGAGGCCGTGCGCCGCAATCCCAACTCGGCTCCCATCCGCCTCTATTTCGCCACGCATTTGCGCAAAGCCGGTCAGCTCGATGAGGCTGAGCAGATGTATAAGAAGTCCATCCAGCTCTACTGGAGCATCGCCGCGGTCAAAGGCCTCGAGTCCCTCGTGAAGGCCCGCGCGGAAATGTCCCAGCCTCCCGGCGCAGGATCCAAACCGTAACCGCGTGGGAAGAAGCGAGTCGTCAGTAGACGTCGCGCTGATATCGTTTCCCGGCCTTGAGGCGACTGACGTATTCAGCGGCGTGGCCTTCGGTTCGACCGCCCGCGACCTGGATCACTTGATGGAGCGCCGCGTCGACGTCCCGCGCCATGCGGGTGGCGTCGCCGCACACGTAAAAGTGCGCGCCGTCCTCCAACCAGGCGAAAAGCTCCTGCGCGTGTGCGAGCATCCGGTCCTGAACATAGACTTTGGCCGCCTGGTCGCGCGAGAATGCCGTGTCCAGCCGGGCGAGATGTCCCGCCCGCTGATACGCCTCCAGTTCTTCCTGGAAGAGGTAATCCGTGGACGCCCGCTGGTCTCCAAAGAAGAGCCAGTTGCGGCCGCGGGCTCCCGTGGCGCGGCGTTCCTGCAGAAAGGCGCGAAACGGCGCGATACCTGTTCCCGGGCCGACCATGATTATCGGGGTGTCGCCCGAGGTGGGCGGCCGAAAGTTGGGGTTGGCGTGCGGGAACACGCGCACGGGTTGCGATGAGGCGACTCGATCGGCCAGAAACGTCGAGCAGACGCCTTTCCTTTGGCGCCCGAGCGATTCGTAGCGCACGACACCGACACACAAGTCGACGTGTCCAGGATTCAGTTTGGGGCTGGAGGCGATTGAATAGAGACGGGGCTGAAGCCTTTTCAACAGGCGGACAAAGGCCGCCGGCTCGAAGTGCACTTCGGGATGAGCCAGCAGCAAGTCGATGACCTCACGCCCGCGAAGAAATTCTGTGAGCTGGCCGTTGACGCCCGGTGCGGTCAACGCCTTCAGGCGTTCTGAACCGGTCCGCTCGGCGAACTCCTTGAGCAACGCCGGGGAAATGCGGGTGATGTCGTTCAGCTCGATCAATGCGGTGCGCAGGGGAATCGCAGGTTTGGCGCTTTCAGCGCCCGTCACGGGGACCATCTCGTCCCCGGAGCAGGCGAGGGCTCGCAGGATTTCCCCGACCAGTTCGGGACAGTTGGCGGGAATTACACCCAGGGCATCACCGGCCTCGTAATCAAAGCGCATGCCTTCGAGCGCAAACTCAAAATGACGCGTCTCCTTGGCTGAGCCCGCACCGTTTAGCACGCGGTTGACGATCAGGTTCGCGGCGCAGGGGTTGTTTCGGTCGTATCCCGCCGAGGAGACTGCTGGGTCCTCAGCCGCGGCGGGAGGAAGGAGGGCAGCGATTGTTGGACTCGAGCCCAGCAGGGCCTGCATCGCTCCGCCCAGCCAGGTGGCAAACGGCGCTTCGTAGTCGACGTCGCACTCCACCCGGGGATGGATGCGTTGCGCGCCCAGCTTGGCCAGTTGTTCGTCCACGTTGCCGCCGAAGGCGCAAAAGCGCGGGTAATTCGAGTCGCCAAGCGCGCAGACCGAAAACCGCGTCTGCTCCAAGTTCGGTGCCGACGGACCCGAAATGAACTCCCAAAACGCCTTGGCGTTATCTGGAGGTTCGCCGTCGCCGTAGGTGCTCGTGATGAGCAAAACGTCTCGCTCGGTGCACAGGCGGTCGGTGGGATAGCGCGACAAATCATGGACGGTCGCAGCGAACCCGCGTTGTCCGGCGTCCTTGGCGATGCGTTTCGCGAGGCGCTCGGCCGTGCCGGTCTGGGAGCCGAAGAGCACGGAGAGGGGACGCAGCGCGGCGGATGCGGGTGGTGGTGCCGCCGTCGCATTCGGCGCGGAACTGCGCGAAAACAGGCCGGCAAGGAATCCATTTAAGTAGGCCCTCTGTTCGGCGGTGAACGGAGCGCTTTCCGGCAAGACTGGAATGTGAACGGGTTGGCTCATTCAGAAAACAGTTCCTGAAGCTGTTTCAACTCGTGGCGCCGCGTGAAGTCCACGAACGATTCACCACTCTGACGCCGGGTTAGATACGTCTTGAGGACTCGTTCCAGCAGGCGCGGAAGCTCGTCGAACGAGATCCCGGTAAAAACCTGCCGCCCAATCCCCGCCTCGCGGCCAACTCCGCCGCCGAAAACCACATGGTAGCCTTCCACGGACTGTCCGCCCACGTTGACCTTTACGCCCTGCAGCCCGATGTCCCCGATGTGATGCTGCGCGCACGAATTGGGGCAACCGGTCAAATGAATGTTGATCGGCGCGTCGAGTTTCACCTTTCGGTTTAAATACTCCGCCAAACGCAGGGCCTGGCCTTTCGTGTCGGTCGCCGCCCACTTGCAGCCGGTGTTGCCGGTGCACGCCACCAATCCGCCCGCGAGGTTCGTGGACTCATGATGCAGACCCAGCCGAACCAGTTGGCGTTTGATCGTCTCGACAAACGCGTCGGGAATGTCCGGCAGAAGCAGGTTCTGCCATGGCGTCAGGCGGATCGAACCGGATCCGTAATTGGTTGCCAAGGTGGCGAGCCGTCGCATTTGTTTCGAGGTCAGAATTCCGACGGGAACGACCACTCCGATATAGTTGTGTCCCGGTTGCCTTTGGCGATAAACGCCGATGTGGCCGTGCTTCAACGAAGGCGGGCGGGCGACGCAGTCCGGCAACGGCAGCCGGACCAGCGGGAACGCCAGTTGTTTTTGGGTCTCGGCCAGAAAGCGATCCGCGCCCCAGGCATCAATGAGATACTTGAGCCGCGCTTTTTTCCGGTCAGTCCGATCGCCGTGTGCCGCGAAGACGCGGATCATCGCGGCGGCCACGGCCACCACTTCGCCCGCCTGAACCAGGAGCCCACAGTCGGTGGCCAGTTGCCGGTGTCCGGTGATCCCGCAGAGTTCGACTCGAAAATAGACCCCGGGTGCGATCGCGACTTGGGTGCCGTCCCGCACGGAGATGCCGGCTCGCGGCGCCGCCACCTGAACCGCCATGAAGCCGATGTCGTTGGTGTCGGCGACGGTGTCGATCGCACCGCCGCCCTCAAAGGCGACGTTGAATTTTCGCGGCAGTCCATAGAGATCCCGGTGATTCAGGATGTAGTGGTGCAGCGCGTGGGCATAGGGCCGGGTGTCGATGAGTTCGCGCGGGTCGAATCCTGCCGTGGGCGACGCCGTGATGTTGCGGACATTGTCCACGCCGCTGCCCTTGGCTGTGAGGCCGAGACCCTGGAGACGGGTGAGCACGTTGACCAGATTGCGTGGTGCAATCTCGCGGATCTGGAGGTTGGAACGGGTGGTGATGGCGGCCTTGCCGTTGCCGAATTCGTCCGCCAAGGCGGCCAGGCCGGCGAACTGGGTGGCTGTGAGTTCCCCGGCCGGGATCCGGCAACGCAGCATGAAGCTGTTTTGTGCGGGAGCCACGTAAAACATCCCAAAATACCGGAACCGAAATGTGTCCTCTTCGTTCGGGGTTTGGTTCTGGTCCGCATGCGCCATCAGCCGATCCCAGCCATCGAGGGGATTTTCGGCGTGTTTCCAGAGCTCCTGCTTGGTGACCTCGCTGGCCAGAAATCCGAAGATGGTCTCCTCGCGGGCCGGCTGCGCCAGATTGGTCCCGCCATCGGTGGGGTCGGCCGTGACCAGGCCGCCAGCGGTCTCGCCGACGTAGGGCGGGCCGGTCAGGCCGCGATGTGCCAACCCGGCGAGAAAACCGTCGAGATACTCCTTCTGTTCGGGCGTGAATGCGCCCTCGGCGGGCAATTTTTGCGGCCCTGGGGCGGGGGGGCTGATGGCGATCATGCGGTCATCCTTTTCTTTCGAGCCGCACCGCGCAGTGCTTGTAGCTGGGCTGGCGGGAGTACGGATCGAATTCCGGGCGGGTTAAACAGTTGGTGACGTCGTAGTGCATCGGAACGAAGACCTGGCCCGGCGAGACGTTCGTGGTGATGAATGCGGTGCACAGGGCCACGCCCCGGCGGGAACGCACGAAAACCTTGTCATGGGCCGCGATGCGAAAGGCCGCGGCGTCCTGAGGGTGGAGTTCGACGTAGGGATGTTCGGGATAAAGCGAGCGTAGAACGGCGGATTTGCCGGTGCGCGTGTTTGTGTGCCACTGCGCGCTCGTGCCCCGGCCGGTCAAGAGCACCAACGGATACTCGGCATCGGTCGGTTCGCCCACCGGGCGCGGATCTTCAAACACGAAGCGGGCCCGGCCATCCAGGGTGGGAAATCTCCCGTCGGCAAAGAGGCGCCGTTCGCGTGCCGACTCGGGCAGGACAGCGGCCCCGTCCGCCGCCGGGTTTGGCTGGGGCCACGGCCACTGGATGCCGCCCGACCGCTCGATCTGTTCGTAGTTGGAAATGCCGGTGATGTCGCAGGGCCGACCGGCGCTCAGGCGGCGCAGGACCTGGAAGACTGCCTGCGGCGACGACCATTCGGCGAAACGCTCGCTGCATCCCCAAAAGTGGGCCACCAGCCGGAAGATGTTAAAATCGCTGAGCGCCTGGCCGGGGGCGCGGGCCACCTTGCGGGCCACGCCTAGCCGGCGTTCGCTGTTGATGAACGTCCCTTCCTTTTCGCCCCACCCGGCGGCTGGCAGCAGCACGTGCGCCTGCCGGGCGGTTTCCGTGGTGGTATACATGTCCTGCACCACGAGGAACTCCAGGCGGTCAAGAATGGAGGCCGAGCCGGGGACGGATTCGCCGCCCGGGCTGCCTCGTCCGATCCACGAATGGAGGGGGTTGGTGCCGATGACCCAGAGCGCCTTGATTGTGCCCGCCGCGACGGACTCGATGATTTGGTCGTAGGCCATCGAGTTGCGCGCGGGGATCACCTCGGGCGGGAGGTCGAGGATTCGGGCCACTTCGTCGCGATGGGCCGGATTGAGAAAATCGCGTCCGCCGAACAGGCCGGTGGCGTTCGCGTAAAGCCGGGAGCCCATGGCGTTGCATTGGCCGGTCACGCTGTTGGGTCCCGTGCCCGGACGCCCAATGTTCCCCGTCATTAACGCCAGATTGATGATCGCCTGGGCGGTGCGGGTGGACTCGTGGCCCTGATTCACGCCCATGGTCCACCAAAAGCTCACCGCTTTTCCTCGATGAATCGTGTCGGCCAATCGAAAGATTTGGCCCACCGTGAGGCCCGTGCAGGCCGCGGCCTTGTCCGGCGTGTAGGCCCGGACAAACTCCGCGAATGCGGCAAACCCGGTCGTCGATCGATCGATGAAGCCGCGATCCACCCAGTCGTTTTGGATCAGGAGATGGGCGACGGCGTAGAGCAACACGAGATCCGACTTCGGTCGCAGCGCCAGGTGTTGCGTCGCGCTCATCGCCGTCTCGGTGGTGCGCGGATCGATCACCACGATCTCCGGCCGGTGGCGGTTGCGCAGCACGCGCTGCCAGAGGATCGGATGAGCGATGCATAAGTTCGAACCGATGAACACCATCACGTCCGATGCCTCGAAGTCCGCGTAGGTGTAGGGGGGCGCGTCAAAGCCGAAGCTTTGCTTGTAGGCGACATGGCTTGTGGCCATGCATTGACGCGTGTTGGAATCCCCGTGCACTGCACCCATGCCAAATTTGAACAAGGCGCCCAGCAGCGCCATCTCCTCGGTGAGGATCTGGCCGCTGCTCAGGAACGCCACGCTCTCGGGCCCGTGCCGGGAGATCAACTCCTTGAACCGCCGGACCATCAGGCCTACTGCCTCGCTCCAGCCCGCCACCGCCAGCGTGCCGTCCGCCTGCCGGATCAACGGGCTGGTGGCCCGATCCGGGGCGCTGAGCGGCGTCAATCCCTCCCAGCCCTTCGGACAGGCCATGCCCAGGTTGACCGGGTAACCTTCTGTCGG
Source organism: Limisphaerales bacterium (assembly GCA_044229355.1). Classification (GTDB taxonomy): domain Bacteria; phylum Verrucomicrobiota; class Verrucomicrobiia; order Limisphaerales; family JADJPG01; genus JBGARF01. The sequence continues at coordinate 325,929 of JBGATF010000003.1, read as the reverse complement.
TGTCAGATTGACGGCGGCACCTTCGCGCAGGTGCACGTCCAACATGCAGCCCGTCGAGCAAAAGCCGCACACCGTTTTCGCGATGGCGTCCGGCGCGAAGCGGGACGGGACCTTGCCCAGCCCGAACTGACCGGGCTCGAGCAGCAGCTCCGTCGTCAGGGGGCCATGCCATTGGCGTAACCAGTCCTTCTCCGCCCAGGGCTGGCGTTCGATCAACACCGGAGATTTCTTTTCGCGCGCTCTCACGACGGCGGCCCTCCCGGCATCCGGCGGGAACCCCCGGCCTGGAAATATGCTCTGCGAGCCATCCACTCCGCGGCTGCCGCCAATCCGGCCGAAAGTGTGGCTGCCGCGCATGCCCCCGGACCGGGACGCGCGGCCAGAGCCACCCAGGCCGCGCCCATCGCGCCCACGAACAACCCAAACTGACACCGCAAATTCGTGCCCAGCAGCTCGCCCATCACCCGCGCGTTCCAGTGAATTGAACTCGCTTCGTCCGCCCGCGCCCGACGGAATTCAAGGCCGCGCCACGCGGTCAAGGCGGCGCCGACACCGAGCCCGAGCGCGTTGCTCCACCAGGCTGCCTCGTCAAACCTGGCAGTGTGCCCGAGGCCAAGCCAAAGAAATATCGCTCCCGCCAGCGCCAGCCCCAGCCGGGCCGTGGTGCCGAAGAAACTGATGAGGGTGAAACGGGGCCGCCAAAACGGCCGTGCCGTATCGATATAAACCATCGACGAGGTCCCGACGCCGATCGCGCCAATGATTGCTGCGACCGTCGTCCCGGCTGTCGTTGTCGGGGCGGAGCGAAAAACCCAGGCGCCGGTCGCTGCGATGACGGACGCCAGCGCGCCCAGCTGGAACGCGATGATCTCGCGGCTCAGCCAGCTACGACGCCAGCCCAGAAACGCCCGCCATGCCTTGGCCGGCCGGCCCAGGTGCAGCACCGACGCCGCCAGCCCGGCCATCAGCAACGCCAGCGCGGTGGAATTCAGCGCGGCGAAATGGCCGGCCAGTCCGGTCGCGCCGGCGACTGCGCTCACCATCCACAGCCCCGCGCTGGCCTGGGTCAGGACCAGCATCGCCACCAGCGGATCGTGGGCGGGCTCAAGACGAAGGTGCGCCCGGTCGGATGCGCTGGAGCCCCCGAGGTCGCGTCGGGACACGTAGCTTGTGGACGGAATCGTCAGGGTGGGATCCGGGGCGTCCGCCAGGAACCCGTTGGATGCGCCTGACCTGGGATGACTGGGAATGGTCAGGGCGTAGCGCTGCTGCAACTCTGCCCGGTCGACCACCGTGATGCGAATTGCCTCGCCCGGGCAGGCCTGGGCGCAGGCTGGAGCCTCGTCCGCCGCGAGCCGGTTTCGGCACAGATCGCATTTCCGCACGATGCCCAGTCGCGTGGAATACCGGGGCACTTCGTACGGACACTTCATCACGCAGTAGGAGCAGCCCATGCACTGGTCGTCGAGATGACGGACAATGCCGTTCAGCGGGTCCTTTTCGTAGGCCAGGACCGGGCAGCCGTTCAAGCACGCTGGATCAACGCAATGATGGCATGCGGTGGTCACGTGTTGCTGGAGCGGGGGCGCGGCCTCTGCGGCCGGCGAGACCAGCAGCCCGACGGACCTCCACGATTCATTCTCGTCGAGGCCGTTGAGCGAATGGCACGCCGTGACGCAGGCCTTGCAGCCCGAGCAAAGATCGAGATCCACCTCAAACGCGTACTGCTGCCCTGGGGCGGGGCTCGTGGCGGGTAACAGCCGGCGATACCGGCCGGGCGCCGGTTCGCTCCGATTGGAGTGTTGGCGGGCGAACGCTTCAACCGCGCTCAGGAGCTGTTCTTCCGCCAAGAGATCGTCGATGAACGTCAAGCCCCGGTCGGGCGCGGTGAACTCTCCACGCCTCGGCCGCGTCTCCGTCGCTGGGGCCATCGCGTTCACGGCGCCGAGGACGAGGAGCGGTCGACGGGACGTCGAAGGTTTGGGCGTGGACGGGGGGCGACCGAACGACGGCGGGCCCCGGGTCGCAGGAACCGACGACGCTCAATCGGAATCGTTGAGGCGAGATAGTCGACCGTGGTTCTCATTTCAAATTCGATTCAAGCAGTCCACTTTGAAAGTCGTTAAACCCGAACCGTGCCAGCCTATTTCCAAGGCCATGAAATTTTCACGGGTGAGAACCTGAATGGGATTCATGCCGCGGCCAAACGAGCCTGAGGCACGGAGATTTCGCGCGGCCTGCCTGTCGAGGTGTCACCACGGAAGGAAGTGTTCATTTCGGCAGATGGCTTGAGAGCAGCCCAGTGCCGGCCCTTTTTGGTTTTTGGAATTGAGCAACGTGGGCAAGAAACCGCATCGCCGTTGAGGGGCGGGCCGTTGGGGATGGCCGGGTTGAAGAGCCCGTGCGAACCGGGTGGCCGATCCCGGCTTTCGGCCCGCGGCGAACGGCGGTCCCGGCCTTTCGGTTCACGGAGAGCTTCCTGCACCTTGCGGACCTGCTGCCGGTCCATGAACCCCCTTTGTGGATTTGTGACTGTTGACTTCGGATTGCCGGGTCGGGCAATCCGCAATCGTAAATCAGAAAAACGTGGAGCGGGTGGCGATGCTTTTCGCTTGGCGCGCTCCGCCGCTTCGGGGCGGAATGAGGTGTGCCCGCGCCACTCCAATGCATCACGGTCCAGGTTCCCGCCTCAACGTCGAACCTGGGTTCCGGCTTTGACACCCTGGGTTTGGCGGTGGGCCTTTACAATCGTCTCACAGTCCGGCGCCGACCGGGCATCCGGGTCACGCTGGCCTGGCCGGCGGATCCGGTGGACCGGGACTGGTTCCACACCGCGCTCAACGCAGCCGCGGATCGATTCTTTGCCCACACCGGGCGGCGGCCTTTGGGGGTGGAGGTGATCCTGAGCGGCGAGGTGCCGGTCGCTCGTGGCCTCGGCGCCAGCGCCACGATTCGCGTCGGCCTGCTCGCGGCGCTCAATGAACTGACCGGCGGAGGAGTCTCGCGGGATGAGTTGCTAGCCATGGCCACGGCGTTGGAGGGGCACCCGGACAACGCATCCCCTGCGATCTTTGGCGGGTTCACGATTTCCGGCCACGTGGGCCGCGGTCGGTCGTCGACGATCCGATGCCTCTCGTTCCCCGTCGCTTCGCGGCTCAAGCTGGTCACGCTGATGCCCCGCGTCGGGATCAGCACGGAGAAAGCCCGCCGCCTCCTGCCTGCCCGGTATCCGCGAGCGGACACCGTGCACGCATTGAACCGCGCTGCGTTAATTACCGCCGCCCTTTCCAGCGGACGTTACGATGCGCTCGAAGGCCTGTTTGATGATCGGGTGCATCAGCCGTACCGCGAATGTTTGCTGCCTGAGTTGTCCCGGGTCATCCGCGCCGGGGTTCGCGCCGGGGCCCTCGGAGGGTTCCTCAGCGGCTCGGGTTCGAGCATCATGTGCCTGAGCCTGAGGCGGCCCCGCGCGGTGGCTGTCGCGATGCAAAAGGTCATGCCCGAAGCCCGGGTCTGCATCTTGACGGCGGACAACCTGGGCTTGCGGGTGATCCCGACGGGTGGAGCGAGCCGAAGCCCCTGATCGGCGCGCGAGGCTTTCCCCGCGATTTGCGTTTACGATTCGCGCGGGCCGTTGAAGAGTCGCCTGCGCGATGATGAGCGAGACCCGGACACTGCCACCGCTGACGCCTTCCACCCTTTATCTGGTGGCGACTCCGATTGGAAATCTGGAGGACATCACCCTGCGCGCGTTGCGAGTTCTGCGGGAATGCGATGTCGTGGCCGCCGAGGACACCCGCCGGACCGGCCAGCTGCTGAAACATTTTGAGATCAGCAAGCCGATGATCAGTTATTTTCAGTTCAACGAAGCCCATCGGGGACAGGAAATCCTGGAACGGCTGGCGCGGGGTGAGAAAGTGGCACTGGTCACGGATGCGGGCACGCCCGGCATCAGCGACCCGGGAGAACGGGTGGTCCGCGCCGCCCGGGAGCGGGGGATTCGCGTCGAGGCGGTGCCCGGGCCTTGCGCGCTGGTGGCGGCGCTGACCGCGAGCGGGCTGGCCACGGACGAGTTTCATTTCATCGGCTTCCTCCCGCACAAGTCCGGCCAGCGCCGGCGACAACTGGAAGCCCTGCAAGCGTTCGGCGGAACCCTCGTGCTCTACGAATCCCCGTACCGTATCGAAAAGCTCCTGGCGGAACTTGCCTCGGTCTTTCCCCGGCGTACGGTGGTGCTCGCGCGCGAATTGACCAAACGGTTTGAGGAATATTTGCACGGCTCACCCGCCGCGCTCCTCGAGCGGATTCGGGAGCGTTCGTTGAAGGGCGAGTTCGTCGTATTGGTCGGAGCGGAAGCGACGGCGGAGGAGCCTACACAAATTTGCCCGGGTTCAGAATGCCCTGCGGATCGAGAGCCTGTTTGACGGTCCGGTGCAAGGCCCGCACCCTCTCGTCCGCGGCTTGAGGCCACCAACGGGCCTTGGCGAGCCCGATGCCGTGCTCGCCCGTGATGGCGCCATCCCAGGCCAGAATCTGCCGGAAGAGATCATCCAACGCGGCCTCCGCGCGTTCATTGGCGCCAGGCTGGTTTCGATCCAGCATGATGTTGACGTGAATGTTCCCGTCGCCCGCGTGGCCGAACGCCGCCACCATCAGCCCGTGCCTTTTCTGCAGATCGCGCGTGAACTCGAACAGGTCTTCCAGCCGCCCGCGCGGAACGACGATGTCCTCGTTCAGCTTCGTCAGCCCGGTGTCGCGCAGGCTGTAGGAAAACTCCCGGCGCAGGCTCCAAAGCCGCTCGGTCTCCGCGGCTCCCAGCGCGCGATCGATGAACAGCGGCCGCTCGGGCCGAAGGATCCCCTCGAGCTCGCGCAGCTCGGCGCGCACGGATTTTTCGCGGCCGTCGAGCTCGACGATGAAGAGGGAATTGCAGCCTTCCAACTGGCGGCTGCCGGTGCGCTTGCGGGCGGCGGCCAGGGTGAATGAGTCAGCCAGCTCCAGCGCGCACGGAAGGAAACCGGCCGCAAAGATCCGCCGAATGGCCCGGGTTCCGCCGCGCGTCGATTTAAACCCGCAGGCCAGGCACGCGCGATAGGGCGGAAGCGGCAGGAGCTTCAACGTCGCCGCCGTCACCACGCCCAACAGGCCTTCCGATCCGACAAACAGCCGGTGCAGATCAAATCCGGTCTTGTTTTTGTGCGTGCGGCCGCCAAGGCGCACGACGTTGCCGTCGGCCAGCACCACCTCCAGCCCCAGCACATAGTCCCTGGTCACGCCGTATTTCAAACACCGCGGGCCGCCGGCGTTGGTGGCGATGTTGCCGCCGATGCTGCAGTCCGCCCGGCTCGCCGGGTCCGGGGGGTAAAAAAGGCCGCGCTTCTCCGCGGCGGCCTGCAGGTCCGCCGTGATGACACCCGCTTCCACCACGGCGACAAAATCAGCCGCGTTGATCTCCCGGATGCGGCACATCTTTTCCAGCGAGAGAACGATGCCCCCGCGACTGGGGACGCAGCCGCCGACGTAGCCGTGTCCGGCTCCGCGCGCGGTGACCGGGATGCGATGATGATGGGCAAACTGAAGGACACGGCTGACCGATTCGACCGAGCGCGGCAGCGCGACGGCGTCGGGCGGGTGGCTGGCGAACCATTTGTCGCCGGCAAAGTCCCGGCAGAATTTCGGGTCGAGCTGCAGTTCAGCTGCGGGAAGTTTATCCCGCAGGCGACGGAGGTTCCGGTGTGTCGACATGAGTGGTTCTGGAGCGTCTGGGCGGGCTGGATTCTTTTTCGGCAGCCCCGTCGGTTCAGCCCGGCAGCAGGCCCCTGGGCCGTTCGCCGAGCGCGCCGCGGCGCCGGCGGGCCGGCTCAGGCCGCGTCCTTGGCCGCGAGGATCAGACGGGCGTCCTCCGCCTGGTCGGCGGGAACTTGCACGTCGATACCGCCAACGGTTGACGCGTAGCCCTCGACGCTGAGGGCGGCCGTCTCGTTTTTGATCGAAGCCAGCAGGCCGGCCGCGTCGAGCCGGGAAAAGATCAACTGGGCTTCGCCCGGATTGAACGTGGAAAAGACGGTGACGAGTTTCATCGCGGTTGAAGTGTGAGGCGGCCCCCGGGCGGATGCAATAGTCGAGGATAGCGGCCGCCCCGGACTGGGGGCTCGTCGCCCATGGTTCCGGTCGACGGCCGGCACGTCGCTGTGGCCGCACCTCCATCGGCTCGACCGTGGCGGGTGCGGCCGTTGAAATCGCGGGAGCGAAACGACCTGCGGGGGCCGGCGCTGGCCGGAGGCGGCGGAGCAAGCCTTAGGGCTCGGGCGGCCGGAGGGGAATAGGCGTTGCGAGATTGGGGGGCGTGGCCAGCGCATTGGACGCGCGTTCCAGTGCCTGGAGCGCGGGCGGAAAGCCGGGTGAGATGGCGAGCACGCGCTCAAATTGGCGGGTGGCTTCCGCGGGTTTGCCCTCGACGAGCAGGGCGTTGCCCAGATTGAAAAATGCCTCGAGGTAGTTGGTGTTCAGCTCGACGGCTTTTTGGAAGCGCACGATGGCCTCGGTCGTCTTGCCTTGCTGGGCCAGGCAACGGCCGAGGTTGTTCAGCGCGGAGCTGCTCTCGGGGCTGATACGGATGGCGGACTCGAACTCGGCGGCCGCCTTGTCGAATTGCTTCAGGCGGACATACAGATTTCCAAGATTGTTGTGGGCTTCGCCATAATCCGGAAACAGCTCAAGCGCCTTGTTATACGCCGCAATCGCTTTCTCGAGGTCATTCTTTTTCGAGTAGGCAAATCCGAGGTTGAAATAGACCTCCTCGTCCTGCGGATTCAACGCCTGCGCCCGCAGATAGTGTTCAATGGCGGGATCGGTCATGCCGCGATCCAGGTATTGGGTGCCCCGGTTGAGCAGTTGGACCGGGTCGTTCGTGTCGATGGGGGGAGGCGTCCCTGGATCCACGGGGGCGGGAGACGAGGCGGGACCCGGGCCGGACGCGAGCGTGTTGGAATTTGGCGGCGGCGGACTGACGGCGGAGGGCGGCTGAATTGTGACCGTGTTGGTGGACACCATGATGGTGCGGCTGGGCAACAGGCTCTGGGTAATCCAATAGGCCAGACCGGCCATCACCACACAGGCCACCACGACCACGGCGGTGCCATTCTTTGACCCGCGGGCGGCCTGCGATCCGGCCGGTGGCTTTGAACCGCCAACCCGGCCGCCCCGCGGACGGGGTCGATTTCCTGATTTCATGCGTCCAGTATCCACGCCCGGTCGTCGCGTTCAACCTGCAAGCGGGCCTACCGCGCCTTTGCGGGCAGCCGGACGGCAAACTCCGAGCCGTTGGCGCCATCGCTCGAGACGGAGACCCGGCCTTCGTGGGCTTCGACAAACGCTTTGACCAGGCTGAGACCCAGGCCCAAGCCACGCTCCGATCGACTTTTGTCTCCGCGGTAGAGCCGCGTCCAAATCTTGTCCTGTTCGGCCGGGGGGATGCCGATGCCGGTGTCCCGAAACCGGACCAGGGCGTCCGGGTCGTCGGTCCCGGTGATGATCGCGACCGCGCCGCCCTTGGGCGTGTACTTCAGGGCGTTGTCGAGCAGGTTGGCGAAGACCTGACGGATGCGCGCGGGATCGACCCAGGCCTCGCAGGCAGTGGCCATGTCGGTGGTCACGGTGATCCCCTTCTCCTCGGCCACATACTCGTACAGCTCCACCACTTCGCTGACCAGCTTCCGCAAATCCACCGTCTCGCGTTGCAGGCGCATCATTCCCGCCTCGGCCTCGGTCACGTCCATCAGCGTCCGCAGCATGCTCAGCACGCGCTCGGATTCCTCGACACAATCCGCCAACGCCTCGCGCACCTGCGGCCCGTCCCCCTGCTGCAACGCCAGCTCCGCCACTCCGCGCAGCCGGGTCAGCGGCGTTCGCAGATCGTGCGCGACGTTGTCCAGGGACTCCCGCATCGCGCGTATGAGAGACTGGTTGGTGTCGAGCATGGTGTTGAAAACTCTGACGATCTCGTCGAGCTCGTCGTTGGATTGCCGCATGGGCACCCGGGCGTCCATGCGCCCGGTTTCGATGATCGAGCGGGCGGTGGCCGCGATCTGACGGACCGGTCGCATCGCGCGGTGCGCCACGAATGCGCCGGCCACCAGGCTGAGGAGCACGATGGCGGTGCTGGCCGGCAGGACCGTTTTTCGGAAGGGTTCCCACAGGGCGCCGCGATTGCTGGTGCTGCGGCCCACCACCACCGTGCCGGCATTCGGCATCTCCACCTTCACAAAGGCGAAATCCTTGGTGGCGTCCTTGGGAATGCGGGTCAGATCAGACTGCTGCCAGAGTCGCTTGACCCGGCCCTGGAATTGAAACCCGCCCCAGTCCTGCGGGACGACGACGTAGTCCACGACGTCCAGGGGCGACACTACGCTCACGAAGAACGATTTTTCGTCGGCGGGATCATTTTCCTGCACCACCCGTTGCTTCAAGGCGGCATAACCCCGGGCCTGCAGGAGGGAGGCGTATTCCTTGGCCCGCGCCTGGATGACTTCAACCTCCTTCCGTTCGAGCTCCTGCGCGGCGAGATAGTAAACAAGCACCCCCACCACCGCCGTGCTGAACGCGAACAGCAGCGTATACCAAAGGCTCAGCCGGACGCTGACCCGCTTAAGGAGCGCGGAGGACATAGCCAACTCCGCGAATGGTGTGCAGCCGCGTTCGATCCGGATCGATCTTTGCACGCAGCCGGTGCACCAGCACGTCGACCACGTTCGTCTGTGGATCAAAGCTGTAGTCCCACACGTGCTCCAGCACCATCGTCTTGGTCACCGTCCGCCCCGCGTTGCGCATCAGATACTCGAGCAGCGCAAACTCCCGCGGTTGCAGCTCGATCGTCTCATGGCCCCGCCTGGCCTGGCGCGAGATCAATTCCAACGTCAGATCCCCCACGGTCAGGCGCGTCGGCTCAGTGCTCTGGGAAGCCCGGCGAATCAAGGCCTGCAGTCGCGCCATCAGCTCCGAGAAGGCAAACGGCTTGGTCATGTAGTCGTCGCCTCCCGCCTGCAACCCCTTGACCCGGTCGTCCACCGACGCCTTTGCGCTGAGAATGATCACCGGGGTTCGGATGTTGCGCGCCCGCATGCGCTGGATCAGGCTCAGCCCGTCCAGCCGCGGCAGCATCAAATCCACAATCGCCGCGTCGAAGGCCGTCGTTTCCGCCAAAAACAGAGCGTCCTCGCCATCCTCGCAATGGTCCACGCCATAGCCGCTTTGCTTCAGGCCCTTGATGAGGAACGACGCGATCTTCTTGTCGTCTTCGACCACCAGAATGCGCATAACGTCGCTCATGATGCGTGACCGATGGGGTGGCGACAAGCGCAGGAACGACGGTTCGAGGTCGAGCCCGGCCTCATGGAAAATCCTCCCGTGACGCGCAGACGCCACGGGAGGTTTCGTTTCACGCTGCTGCGGCGGGGCTGGAGATCGCTTAGCGGCCTTTCTCCTCGTCCACCACCAGGAACCGGCTGCCGCCCTTGCTCCAGAGGCGCAGGAGGGTGGTTTTGTCCTTCGGATGAGTGGTCAAGCGCACCGCGTCGTCCGCGTTCTTCACCGGCTGCCGGTTGATTTCGAGGATGACGTCACCCACGCTCAGGCCCGCTTCCGCCGCCGCGCAGTCCGGCTGGATCTCCGTCACGACCGCGCCGCGGACGTTTTCCGGAATGTTGAACTGACGGCGCATCTCTGCGGTCGGGTTCGACACTTCCACGCCATCCAACGTGCCTTCGTCGTTGTCCCGATCCGCCTTTGTCATCGTGGGCGTGCCCGGCAATTCCTGAACTTTCACCTGGAAGGCCTTGGTTTCGCCCTCGCGCAACACTTTCAGGGCGACCTGTTCGCGCGGGCTGATTCGCGCCACCTGCAGGCGGAACTGGCGGCTGTCGCGGACGGGCTTGCCGGCGCATTCCAGCACCACGTCACCGGTCTTCAGGCCCGCCTTCTCCGCGGGGCCCTTCGGCACCACGTCGCCAATCAGCGCACCCTTGTTTTCCTTCAGCTTGAATTCCTTCGCCAGAGCCGGTGTCACGTCCTGGATCATCAGGCCGACATAGCCGCGCGTCACTTTCCCGTCCTGCACGAGCTTCTCCATGATGTCGCGGGCCAGGTTGGTGGGGATGGCGAAACCGATGCCCTGGTTGCCACCGCTGCGGCTCAGGATCGCCGTATTGATCCCAATCAGGCGCCCCTCAACATCCACCAGCGCGCCACCGGAATTGCCCGGATTGATCGCGGCATCGGTTTGAATGAAGTCCTCATAATCAACGCCGACGTTCGCCCGGCCGGTGGCGCTAATCATGCCCATCGTGACCGTCTGCCCGATGCCAAATGGGTTGCCCACGGCCAGGGCGAGATCCCCGACCTCGATTTGATCGCTGTCGGCCATGGCCACAAACGGGAGATCCTTCGCGTCGATTTTGATGACGGCCACGTCCGTTTTCGGGTCGCGCCCAATCACCTTGGCGGTGAACTCACGCCCGTCCTGGAGAGCCACCTTGACGTCGTCGGCACCGTCGACCACGTGGTTGTTCGTGAGGATATAGCCATCCTTGGTCACAATGACGCCGGAGCCGAGGCCGTGCTGGGGTGCGCTCCGAGGGCCGCGGCGCCGGCTGCCTGGGCCGCCTTCGTCCATTTCGTCGCCGAAGAAGCGCCGGAAGAACGGGTTCTCGAATCCGGGAAATTCCGGAGCCGCCGTGGGGCGGGGTTTGGTCGTGGTGAACACCCGGACGACGCCGGGCGACACTTTTTTGACGACGGGGGCCAGGCTGGTGCCCAGGCGCGCCTCGCGGTTGACGGGACGTTCGTCGAGAGCCAGAGCCAGGGACTTGTGCTCCTTTGATTTGGAGGGCTCGGCCTCGGCGTCGTCGGAGCCGTTGGATTTGGCGGCGATGACGAGTGTGGCCAGCGTGGCGGCCAGGGCGCCGCTGAGGACCAGCCGGGGGATTCGTTGCAGCCAGCCTGGCTGCGATTGAGTTTGGGTAGTCATGGTCAGAGGGTGGTTATTGGTTTTGTCGTGGTCATTCGCGTCGGTGGTTCGAGCGCTGGTCGACGTCTCGTCGTTGCCTTTCATTGATGGCAAGGTGGCATCGGATCATGACCGGGACATTGCGGGAGCATTACAGTGCTGTAAGTCGAGAAATAGCTTTGACAATGAGTCGTGGCATTTCTAGTTTTCCGCTCCCAATAACGGCTGGGGTCGTAGCTCAGTTGGTAGAGCACCACAATGGCATTGTGGGGGTCAGGGGTTCGAATCCCCTCGGCTCCACCAGTCTTCAAGGATGGGTTTCCTGATGGTTTCGGGCAGAGGAGCCACGCCGAAACGTCGACCTGCTTCCGGTGCGGAAATTCTGCGATCCACGTCCGATCCGGGACGCCCCGACGGCTTCTGACGCGCGCCGGGGCGGCGGGCGGCGCGTGGCGGGCGCCATCCGGCGACCGTTTCCCCAAGCGGGCGCTGGGCGGATTGCGAGCTCCAAGCCAGCGATGAGAACCACGAGGCGTTCTTACGTTGGAGCGTCTTCGGAGCCACGCGGCGTGTCCCATGCGCCGGCATAGAAGAACGCGCCCCAGTCGCGGTGTTCCGGGAATCGCTCCCGCGTTTCGCGCTGGGTCTCGGAGAAGGCCAGCAGCCTTCCCTGGCCGGAGTGCAACCTCTGATAGAGGTTTGTGAAGAACCACGCGGAAACGTCGCTGTGGATCGGCCAGAGCGTTCCAATCAACGTCTGGGCGCCACTCAGGAACAGGCTGGCCGGCAGCCCACGCAGGTTATCTGCCCGATCAAAGCGACCCAGAGCCGTCTCGCACGCGCTGAGAGTCACCAACTCCAAGCCGCGGCAGTCAGTCCCCAGCAGTTCGTGGGCGTGGAGGATTCCATCCGAGGTCCCGCTCGGAGTCAGGTAGACCGTGTGAAAGGCTGGAGCGTAGACATGTTGCGCCCCATGTGTGGCGAGGTGGACATAGCGGGAGTGCTGCAGGGCTTCGCGGAAGCGTTCTTCGGTGGCATCGTCGTTGACCACCGCGCTTTGCCCGAAGATGTCGGCAATCTTACGCGCCTCCCCGGGCGCTTCGCGCAGCGGCGGCAACCCGTGGGGAAACTCCCCGTCGAAGCCGATGCCGAACGCCACGCATCCTGGAGCCCGCCGGCTCGCCGCACCGTTCAACATCAGCAGCTGCAGATTGGGCAGGCAGGAGACAGTAAACCGGCTGCCGAGGGGTTGATTGCCGGGGCCAAGGAGGTGAAATGGAAAAAAGTGCAACGGACCATGGGGAACGACGACCAGATGGTTGATGCCCTGGGCCCGCCATTCTTCCAGCTTTGGCCACACCTCGCCGAACAGCAGCGGGATGCCGGCTTCCAGCAGCGCCAAGGCGGACTCGGTGGCCGGCTGGTCCTTCGGTGGCTCCTCCCGCACGGCGCAGCGGGTCTCCCGAACGTAAAGACCGAGCCGGGTGGTGATGGCCGTTCCGACGTCCGGCGGCAAGTGAAGATCGTACAGCCCCGCGGGCTCCCGGTTGGAAATCGCCTTGAGCACTGTCTCCCTCCGGGTGATCGCATGGAGATAGAGGGTCGATTTGCCGGACGGCGCCGCGCCTTCGTAGAGCACCAGGAGCGCGGTGTGATCGGTCAGCTTGGCCCGCGTCGAGGCCAGCCCGATCACGGCGGGTTCGGCGTTGGCTTGGTTCAACAGTTGGGAGAACGTCAGTTCGTCGAACCGGCGACAGGCAAAAATGTACCGCGCCGCAACGGAGTCGGCCGGCAGTTCCGTGGGTGGGGTCAGCCAGCTCCCCAGAAGATCCTCGTTGTGTTTTGAGAGATCCGATCGTCCGGAGGAGTCCCTCTCGCCGCGCAGTTCCACGATGCGCTCCAACAGGGCGTTGTGTTCGCTCGATCGCCGGTAAGAGTCCAGCGGCGCGCGGGTCAGCGCGCCAGCCAACCTCCAGCCCTTGCTGAGCTGGAAGATCGCCAGGGCGCGCCGGTTCAGTTCGGTCTCCGGCAGCCGGCTGACCAGCTCCTGAAGACACATCTGCAGCAGGTTGGTCGCGGCGTCGCCAATGAGGCACTCGGCCGGCGCACACAGCTTGGGCAGAACCAGCAAAAGCGCATCGATAACCTCCGGACGGTCCCCCGCGTATCCCCGAATATCGAGGAGGTAGTCGAGCACGCGCAGGGCTGAGCGTGGCATGTTCAAACGGAGAAAGGCGTCGGCTGCCCGGCCGTAAAATTCGATCATGGGCAACAGTTCATGGTTGTTCCATGCGAACGATCCCGCCGCCCGGGCGAGGTTGGCCGTCCAGACCCCCAGGACGTTGGCGTATTCCGTCCAGCCGAGTTGGTCTTCGCCGATCTTCCCGACGGCTTCGAGGAGTTCGCGCTCGGTGTTGGTTTCCTGGGCGCGGGCGGTGAGGGAGATCAAGGCCAGCAGATGGCTTGCAGGATCCGCACGATGGCGCTGGCGGCAAGCCTTCAGCGCAGCGCGGAGGGAACGCTCTTGCGGCTTGATGGGCGGGCGCAAACTGCGCGCGACCGCCAGGTCGCTGAGGACGCCCAGTTGAATCCGGCTGAATTCCTGGCGCTCCTCTTCCGCGCAGGAGGATTCGACGAGGTCGTAGTGCTGGCGGCAAAGTTCCCAGGCGGCCGAAGGATCCGTTTTGGAAACGTGCTTGATCCGGAGGGACAGCCCGCGCATGGCGTGCTCGGAGCCGCGCTCGGCAAACAGCGTCTGGAAATCGGGGAATTCGTGATCGGCGGCGAACTCCTGAAGGATCGTGCGCACGAACGCGACTTGGACGGGATAGTCCTCTTCGTCCAGGTGCGCGAGCGCCTCCCGGCAGAGAGCTGGAACGTCGTCCGTGGGGGCGCTTGGATCGTACAGGTTGCGCCATTGGCGCGCCTGGATGAGGGCTTTGAGAACCAGCCCCCGCTGCACGCCGGCCGGGCAGCGTCGGGCTCGTTCCAGGAATGCCACTGCCCGGCCCAAGGCATGTTCGGGGGCCGGCATCCTCCACTCCTCCTCGGGCACTCCCATCAGCTCGTGGGCCGACTCCAACCGGAATCGATCCTGGCGTTCCCGCAGGGCCGCACGGGCGTTTTCGCTGGAAAAGCCGGAGCTATACGGGTCCAGGTGGAGCAGTCCGGCGTTGAGATTCGCGGCTTCAATGAAGCGTTCCTCCCCCGACGCTTCGGCACGGGACACCAGCGCCTCGGCATCCGCGTTGGCTTCTCGATAAAGCCGGCCATCGGAGACTTCGCACAACGTGATTTTGGCCGTGGACAGCCACGATAGCTCCACCTGGATGTTCGCCTCGCCATACGGACCCGGCCGCCCGGCCCACGATCGAATCGCAACGCGGATTAACCTGAGGCGACGATTCATGATCTTCCACTGCCCGCGACCCGCGTGGTTGCCGTAATGGATCGACACCCGCGCGACGTAACGCGGGGAAAGAAAGCCGGCAATAAATCCGCCCGTCAAATTGCGGGCGGCGTTTTCCCAGGTCATCTCTCCCTGCTCGCAAAGCCGGCAGGCGGTTTCGAATGGTCCCATGCCGAATGGCCACGAACCACCGGCTGCGATGCCTGACCAGGCCTGACCGAGGGCCGCAAGCGTGGACTCCAACAACGGACGTTCGTCGGCCGGCACCCCCCGGCCCGGGCGAAGGTCGCCCTCCAACTCGTCGCGGACATCGGGTTCGAGCAAGATGGGACACGAAAAAAGAATGGCCTGGACCATGTCGGGCGGGTTGTCCGATTGAAGCAATCCGGCGACGTAGCGCAGTCTATCGAGGTGAGACATAGCGTGACATGATCTCCGCGACCGGCCGACGTTGGTAAATCAATACCGGGCTGCTAGGGCAACGCCACCGTCGGATCGCCCAGGAGGACGGTGGCCAATTTGTCCAACGCGATCAGCTTGTTTTTCCGGGCCCTTTCGGGACTGCCCGGCACTTGTTGATCCACGTCATCCATGGCGTCGGCATAGTCCAATAGGGATCCGGCCACGGCCTCAAAATAGCGGCCCAACGCGAGGCCGACGGGCGGGCGCGCAGCCAGGTGGAGCTGGCCGTAAAGGGCCTCGACGATGTGAGCGGTGGTCAATTGACCGTTGTCGGGATCGCGCAAGGTCCAGTCGAACGTTGGTTCGACATGTCCGATGAATGCCCGGATGGGGTTTGTGCGGCCGAGCAGCCGGCGAGGCAAGGGAGCTGAACCGGCTCCGGCTTTGGCAATCGACTGCAACGTTTCGGCCAGAGTGGATCCAGGTGCGACCAGTCCTGCGAAAACGGAGTGACCATCGGTCCCGGCCGAACAGCACGCGTGCGCATACCAGATTCCGCCAGCCGCGCTCCAGGCCGAAGAGACTGCGTCGGGATCCATCAGCGCACCATGGCTGTCGATGGGAAGTCCGAGATTAGTCCGAAGGGCCGCGGGATCATCCAGAGGGTAGGTCGCCCCGTGGCTGCTGGTCATGACGAACGCGGGTTGGCGTGCCGCGAGGGCCGCGACGAGGCTGGAGTGGCTGGAGTTCTGATCCACGAGGAATCCTCCCGCCAGCTCGACGTCGCGATCGACTTCCAGGCGCCGGGCCAGCTTTTCTGCGATGCTTCGCCGCATCAGCCACGTGATGTCCGGATGACCATGATCCGCCGCCCAGACCACTGGCTGCCCCGGGGCAACGCCCGGGCCCCAGCCATGAAGCAGGCCAGTCACATAATGTTCCAAGCCGGCCGCGTCCAAATCCAGCCTGCCCACAAATGCGTCCAATTGCAGGCGATACTGAAGTTTCCAGGGAATTTGTTCCGGGCTGCCGACGATCAGGAGATATCGAGGCACCGAGTTTGGACCGAGGCCGCGTTCTCCGCGCGGATGAATCGGGATGGGAGTTCCGTCCGCGCTGTAGCGACAGATCTTCCCATCATTGAGATCCGCGCGGTATCGAAAAACGGGGGCGTGGCCGCGGCGGTCGACGAGCTCCTGGATCACCGGCGCGTCGGCGGCGGTGCCGCGCCGTTCCGGCGGAAGCCCGTCATGGTCCGGCAGAACGACGCCCCAGCCCACGCGGGGATCCTGCCAGTCGGCCAGGTTGAGCGGGTCTGCCGACAGCTTTTGTCCCGGGCGCGGAAGGTCGCGTCGCATGGCCCAGCCCAGGGAAGGAGCAACCGGCCCCCGCGCCTCTTCTCCGCACCAGGCATTGGCGTGCAGCAGGCGGTCGGAGTCCGCGCTCGGCTCAGGCATGGGAAAACGTCCCTTCCACCGTCGGCCAGTACTCTTTGGGCACGCCGGCCAGCGCCTTCTCGAGGACCGAGCTGCGCTGCTCCGGCGACATCGTCGCCTTGATCATCGCCAGCCATTCGGCAATCACCTTGGCCCGAAGCTTGAATTCCTCGAGCGCCGCGTTGACCGACTCCGGGGCGGCAGGCGTTGCGGGGCTCGAGGGTGCGCCGCCGGGGGGTGGCTGGGGACGTTCAAACTGCATCGGCTCAATGCCGTTGACATAGAGCAGCGGCAGGGCCCATTCCGGGCTGTTTTCCGGACCCACATCGGCATGGAGGGAAGAAATCGCCGTGCGGGCGTCGTAGAGCGGTTCGGCCCACTCGAACGGCACTCGCTGCGACGCCACCAACGCCTGCCGCACACGGTTGAGCTTGGCAAAAAGCGATCCGTAAAAGGCGCGGGTGAACTCATGGACATCCGCGGCCTCCACCGGCTCGAGCATCGCGATCGCGGCGGGGAATCCCGCGGCGACCACCTGGTGCGCCATCGACTGCAATTCTCCCGCCGCCTGTCCCCCGGAACAGCAGTTCAGCGTGATTAGCCAGGGATTGGCGAGCTGCCCCGCCAGATCGGCCAGTTGCCCCGCGGGAATTCGAACGGAGCCGGCCTTGGCCTGGTCATCGAGATAATCGCTCGCCCGGGCCAGCTCGAGATATTGGTAGTCGTCACGGGAGACGCCATGGCAAAAGAAATGGAGAAGATTCGGCGACCATTTGGAAATTTCCTGCAGGATCTGTTGAGAGCTTTGCCCGATGGCCCCTACTTCGATCCAGGAGCCGTCGACCTGGCAGGCGTCGTCCACCGCTTTTCGCGTCTCCGCGTCGGCGCAGAGAACGCGCAGACGGATGGTCAGACCCTGCGCCCGCAGATCCCGGGCCTCTCGGTAAAGATGTCGCCATTCCTTGACTTGCTGGGCGATTCCAAACGCGGAAATTACGGCGAGAATCCGGACCGGCTCTTCAAAAACCGCGGCCCGTCGGCCGTAGCCCGTGGTAGGTACGCTGATCCGTCCGATCGGCCAGCGTCGATCGAGCGCCACAAATCGCCCCTTGCCGTCGCAAAGCGTTTCCCAGGTCAACGCCTCGGCATCGCCGCTGTTCAATTTAATAAAGATGGGTCGGACCTGATCCGGGCCGGCCGTGAACACCTGATCCAACACCGATTTGACTCCCGGATGGCCGTCCAGCGCCGCCTTGACCCTTTTGCCGTGTTCGATCACCCCGTTGGGCGCCCGGAGGGACGGCAGATCGCCGGTGGGCAGCAGAAATCGACGGAAGGTTCTCGCCTCCGGGATTTCAAACGGCGACAGGTCGGCTTTGAGCACGAGGACCTGCGCTCCGGTTGCGGCATCAATCTCACCGAATTGATCCAGGCAAAGAACCGTTCTCATGCGGTTCCCTCCGCGCGGCCGGTCTGCGGCCGGGTCATCACTTCAGTGCGGACTGGTTCCTGCGCCTCGGCGGCCACGGCTTCGCGCAGCCGGCCGAGAACATCAGTGACTGCCAGCGCGAGGCGTTCTCCGGATTCGTCGGGAATGATCCCGTCTCGGGCGAGCTTTTGGTAGCGCAACTCCACCTGTTCGGCAAAGCGCTCCGTAACTGCCACCGCCGGGGCGCAATTCTCCCGGCCGGCGAACTGGGCTTCCACGGACGGGGATGCGGGTTGCAGCGCGGCGATGGCACGCGCTTGCAGCAGATTGCGGCTTTGTTCGGCCACAACGGCCTCCACTCCCGAACGGGTGGTTCGCCCGCCGCTGGGAAACGAAAATCGAGGTGGAACGCGGTGGCGTCTGGGGTCGCGCGTTGCTGTAAAGATATCGGTAGGCCTCGACCAAGGCGTCGCCATCGGGATCCAGCGAGCAGTCGTGCACCAGCAGGGGGCCAGGCCGGTTCTGAGCGATGTCGTCCGCCAGCGCGCGCAGTCCGATCTCTGAAAAATTGTCCCTGACCGAAGAGAAGGCCGAGGACCAGGCGCCAACCTGGGTAAGGAACGTTTGAAGCTCCGGATAGGCGACAGGACCGGCGAGGAATCGTTCAGTTCGTTCCAACGGGGATTGGGCAAAGAGGATCGCCCCATTGTCCCGGTTGAGATAGCCATGGCAGATGAAATGGACGACGTCGATCGTCTGCTTCTGCAGGGCGTCCCGCATCCAGAGCAGCCAGGGCGAGCGCAGTTGTCCGGAGGTGTCAACCCGTCGCGCCGCCAGGTCCGGGGTCACAAACGGACGGGCGCCGTCGTGTGGGTGCAGAATGACCTTGTTCCCGAGCCATTGCCGCAGTCGCCAGCGCTGTTCAAGGGACGGCCGGGATTGCGCATCCGTGAACACGTGGATCTGGATTTGCCGCGCGCGGGATTCAAGAATCCGATCCACGGCCTGCTGCAATGTTTCCAGGATAAACGCTTCCTCGCAGCCCAGGGGCGCGCTGGCGCAGAGGGCCACCTGCAGGACTTCCGCGGCCTCCCGCGGCGGGGGAAAGATAAAATCCGGCAGCATCAGGATGGGAACCTGCAATGCCTGCCCGAGGATTCGCTCCCATGGCACAAAGCGAAGCACGCCGTACGGCGCAACCAGGTGAACCCACAATGGCGGCGGCGCTTCGCCGTTTTCGGCATACCAGTTGGCCAGCCCCTCCAGGACGGCCGCCGGGAGGGATCCCTGCAGGCGAGCCCGGGGTTTGCCGCGGTCCGCCCTGGATTCAATTATCTGCAAGGCGCCGATGCCCTCCGTGAGGCTCCAGACCTCGGTCAATACTCCGTCCACCTTGCACTGAAGCGTGAAGCGGACCTTCGTCTCCTCGCGGGAGGCTGCCCGCAATTCCACCTTCAGAACGACGATGTCGTATTCGCGTTTGAGAATCTCGGCCATGGAATCAGGCGCGGGAGTGGGCGGTCGCCAGCCAATAGGACGCCCACCAGGTGGATTCGTTGCTGACGTCGCCATGCCCTCGAATGGTCCTCGAGCCATTGACCCCGATAATCCGGGCGGGCACCTGCAGGTCATAGGGCTGGCCTGGATCATTGATGAACACCGGCGGACATTGGGGCGGCTGCGGCCCATACCCGCCCAGCGCGCCAAACTCGCTCCCTTCCCCCGCCATTTGCAATTCCCCCACGTCATCGTGACGGCGAACGGCGAGGTGAAACACCTTCGACAAGGCCACGTCGTGCGAGCTGAAGGTCGAAAGGATTGGAAGTCGAACGCGCTCCAGCGCGCGGTGAAACCCTCCGCTGACCCCCCGCCTGGGCACCTGGCCGGCGAAGGCATACTTGGAAACGGCGGGTTGCAGGAGCAGCGCCGACTCCACCGGACGCGCCGGGTTCTCCAGCCGGCTCAGGGCAGTCATGACGACCTTGCAACCGAAGGAATGACCCAGCAAATGGATCCGCGCCTGGGATCGGGCCAAGAGATCGTGCAGCAACGTTTTAACTCCACCCGCCCCGACGCGCCCGGCGCGGTCCTTCATTCGCCAAACCGTGAATGGCTTCACGAGGTTGCGCGGATCCAAGGCGCTCACGATCGAGCCCAATCCGGCCGCCGCCTGCGGCTGCGCGGACGCCAGAGGAAGGGGCGAGATGGCGTCGAGGTCCGGTTCGGGTTCCTGCAACGCGGCCGCGGCCGCCAGCAGGTCTGCCGCCGTCGGCTGGCGGGCAATGCCATCCTCGCTGTCGCTGGCGAGAATTCCAGCCAGGACATCAGCCAGCATGCCGGCGTCGTTCCCGGTCAGTTTTTCGCTCCCGATCCATCGGTAAAAGCCGGGGCGTTCACTTGTCGGAAGATCCGCGGCAATGTCGCGGAGCGTGCGGCTGAGCGCCGTGGCTGATTCATCCTGCGCGGCGGGATCGCCGGCCGCGATTTTTGGTCCGGTCTCACTCTCAAACCACGACAGGGCTTCGCTGGGCCAGAAGATTCCGGCCAATAGGGGTCGGTAGGGTGGTGGAGACGGGAGGCGAAACTTTTGGCGCAACGCCTGGACGCCTCGAATGAAGTCCTCGTAGCGCTGGGTTGCGGCCGTCCAGTCGTTGTTCCATCCATGGGAGAACAGGAAAAGGTCGGTGTAATCTGCCGCCGCCTCGACCAGGTGCTCCTGCGTCTGTGGGCCTTCACACTGGCCGTCCCGGTCGAAGGGAATGATGTAGTAGGGGAACTGGCCACCGTCGGGCATCTTCAAAGTCCGATACGGTCCAAGGCGGGGCGACGTGGCCATGGCCACGCAGCTTAAATTTCAGCATGCGGAGGTCAACTGGAATTCCGCGCGGCGCGGGAGCTTCTGCGTCGCGTCGCGGGCGTGAGCCTGCCCGGGGATGCTTCCGCGGTGCGCCGCGCCATCGACGTGCTCTTGCAATGCGCACGAAACGCCCGGGCGCCAGCGCAAACTGCATCCTCGCCCTCCGTCGCGCCGCCCCAAAACCACGTGTTCATCGAGCAATGGGCGTGGCTTGGGTTTAGCTGACGACTGCCGAATCCCGATTCCGGGAACTGAATCGGCGATCAAATCAATCGGCGAGGATCCCGCGCGGGGCGCAGCTCGCAGGAAGACACGCGATGCGGCAGTCCGCCGGCGGGAACCAATGCCATCCATTCAACATGTCGAGGGCCTATATGAAAACCTGCAGTTCCTGCAGTTGCTGGACGCTGAACCTGGTGGTTCTGGCGATCGTTTCAAGCTCGAGCGCGGCGGAGGGACCGAAGTCCAGCTACCTGCCGGTGGCTGCCGCCGAACCGTTCGCCGAGACGATGGCGCGCATGCAGGCGGCCAAGCCGGCGGTGATGAAACGGCAGATGGACCTGCTTGAGAAGCGCTATGATCTGCGCAACGACCCGGCCCCCGGGGTGGCCATGGCTGGCGGCAAACCGATCCAGCAGGGTATTCGGGTAAAACTGAAGGCGGGGACGACCTGGGAAAAGCTGGCGACATTGACCCCGTCGCAAATCCTGGAACAGGACGCGTTTCCGGAGGGATTTCTGGCCTTGCCGCATCCGAACCATCCAGAGGGCGGAATGGTTTTCCCCAAGTTCCACATCGCCGAATTGCAGAAGCAGGAGGCGAGAGATCTGAGCCGCTTCGATCTGGATTTTGATCTCCCGGACCATTTTCTGCCGGAGTTTCCGGCTCCGATCTTCCTGACCACGCGCCCGGATTTGGGCGATGTGTCACAGGGTCGACTGGTGACGCTGGACAACTATTTCGAGCTGTTCAACGGGATCCTGAATCCCAAGCAGCTCGAGGGGCTGCGCTTGCTGGTCACGCCGTTTCCGCAGCAGCAGTTCAACGCCACGGATGACCGGCGGTCGGAGAAGCCGCATCGCGGTGTGAGCTGTCTGGATTGCCAC
This sequence comes from Limisphaerales bacterium, assembly GCA_044229355.1. Taxonomy (GTDB): domain Bacteria; phylum Verrucomicrobiota; class Verrucomicrobiia; order Limisphaerales; family JADJPG01; genus JBGARF01. Next base: position 304,288 of record JBGATF010000003.1, on the reverse strand, counting down.
GCCAACGGACACGCGAACGGGGCCACCCATCTTGCGGGCGACGTCCGGCCGCAGGAATTTCGGCATCGAATCAAGACCCCGACTCTGCGCGGAGTGAACGTCCAGCGACTCTTCGGTTCCCAGCGAGCACTCAAGTCCGTCGAGGATTTCACGGAGTTTGAACAGCGGGCGGCGTATTTTGACGGCGACCCGGTCATTGCCACGAAGAAGGGCGTGAACGTCCTCGAGCGGGGCAGCCAGGTTCACTTCATGGCGGAATTTCAGGAGCTGCTTGATTTTCCGCCGGCGCCGAAATTGGGCGTGACCGGCCGGCTGGACCCCGCCAAAGCCAGCGCCGCGGAGGTGCGCGGACAGGAACTGTTCCTGGGCAAGGCCCAGTGCGTGGTCTGCCATCCGGCGCCGTACTACACCGACAACCTGATGCACAATTTGCATGCGGAGCGATTTTACAAACCGCGGTTGATCAATGGCGCGATGGCGGGGGCGGATGGCCCGATCAAGACATTTCCCCTGCGCGGGATTAAGGATTCACCGCCCTACCTGCACGATGGCCGTCTGCTCACGCTGGAGGACGCCGTGGAGTTCTTTAACCTCGTTCTGGAGACGAAGCTGACCGGATCGGAGAAGGCGGACTTGGTCGCGTTCTTAAGGGCGCTCTAAAGCGGCGTGAGGGAGCGAACATCGGTCCTGAAGCAAACCGACGCATGAAACAACTGCGCAGGGCACTGAGTTTTTTCCGTCCGGACACCGCGAGGATCCTGACGATTCTCGGTCTCATCGTGGCGAGCATCGGCCTGAACATTCTCAAGCCGTGGCCGATGGCGCTGATCGTGGATTGTGTGCTCGGGTCCAAGGCGTTTCCGGACTGGCTTCCCTCCGCGTGGTCCCATCGTTCTCCCGAGGAACACCTGGTCCTGCTCATCGTGCTGCTCCTGGGGTTGCACCTCGGTCACGCCGGGCTTTCCGCGACGCAAAACTACATGGCGATCGGCGTGGGCCTGCGGGGGTTGCAGCGCGTGCGCAACGAAGTGTTCGGCTGGTTGCAACGGCTGTCGCTGCGGTTTCATCATGGGTCGGAGGCCGGCGACATCATCTTCCGGGCGGGCAGCGACACGTGCGCATTTCAGGCGCTCATCCAGCAGGCGTTGTTCATCGCCGTTTCCGCTGTCTTCACGCTGGTGCTCATGACAGGCGTGATGCTGAAGCTGAATGGGCGGCTGACCCTGCTCGCACTGGCCGCGGTGCCGGTCCTGGCGCTGGCGATTCGGATCTTCAGCCGAAAAATGCGGGAGCGCGGTGTGCAGGCGCAGCGTGCGGAAAGCAAGGTTCACGCGTTGATTCATCAGGGCATCGCGGCGCTGCCGTTGACCCAGAGTTACACCCGCGAACGCCAGGAGCAGAAGCGTTTCGCCGCGGAGACAAAGCGCGCGCAGCGGCACAAGATGTCCCAGCACGGTCTCGAGGTGTTCTATTGGCTGGTCATTTCCATCCTGCTCATCCTGAGCACGGCGCTGGTGACGTGGCTCGGCGCCCGGCAGGTTTTGAGCAGGCAACTCACGATCGGCGAGCTGCTCGTTTTCCTCGCGTATCTGGGGCAGATGTTTGATCCGCTGAATCAGCTGTCGATGGTCGGGTCCACCGTCTCCAGCGCCAGCGTCAGCATCGGGCGGGTGTTTGAAATTCTGGACACGCCCGACGAGGTCAAGGACCACCCGAATGCCCGGCCGGTCATTGATGCGCGCGGCGGCCAGCGCAACGGAGTCGCGAGCTCGAAGTCTCTGGCTGCGTCCGGGAACATCACCTATGACGAAGTTTCGTTCAGCTACGACGGAGAGCGGATGGCCCTGCGGAGGGTCAGCTTCCGCCTGAAGCCGGGAGAGTCCGCGGCCATCATCGGGCCGAGCGGTTCGGGCAAGACCACGATGCTCAATCTTCTGCCGCGCTTTTTTGATCCGGCCGCGGGCGCGGTTCTGCTGGAAGGCACGGATTTGCGCGAGCTTCGGGTCCGGGATCTGCGCTCGCAAATCGCGCTGGTGCTGCAAGAGCCCATCATTTTGCCGGCAACCATCGGGGAGAACATCGCCTATGGGAAAGCCAACGCGAAGCCGGACGAGATTGAGGCGGCGGCCCGGGCCGCGAACGCTCACGACTTTATCAGCAACCTCCCGCTGCGTTATCGCACCGTGATTGGAGAGGGCGGCGCCCAATTGAGCGTGGGCGAAAAGCAGCGCGTCAATCTGGCCCGCGCCTTTCTCAAGAACGCTCCCATTCTGCTCATGGATGAGCCCACCAGCGCGCTTGACGTGGAAAGCGAGACCCAGGTCGTGGAGAGTTTGTCCCGGCTGATGCGCGGGCGAACCACCCTGATGGTCGCCCACCGGCTCAGCACCATCCAAAAGGTGACGACCATCCTCGTGCTGGAGAAAGGGACGCTGAAGGAGGCCGGCTCGCCGGGGGAATTGCGGGCGAGAGACGGCTACTACGCGCGCGTCGTGGGGGGACAGACGGTGCTGGGCTGACGCGGGGACGATCGCGTCATTCCGGAGAAGCTCAGCGACGGATCAGATGCTGGCCGCTCCGTCCCGCAATGGAGTCAGTCCTCTGGAACCGCGGCGCCTTTATCCACCCATTCCCGCATCAGCCGGCCGAATTCAGCCTGGGTCAGGGGCGCCTTGGTTCGGCCGTCGCCCGGGTTCCATCCGGTGGCCACGAGGGAATCCTCGGCGGAATGGCGGACGATTTCATCGAGCGTTTTGCCGCCGTTTTGCCTCGGGTCTTTCAGTTGTCGGGCGAGTTGGGCGGCGGACTTGCCCTCGAACACCATCGGCATCTCGGCGGGGGGCAGATGCCATTCGGGATGGCCTGGGGGCATGTGGTCCCCGGGCAGATTTTTCCACTGGTGACAGGTCGCGCATTTCAATCCGAAGAGGCCCTTGCCATCGAGGCCGCGTTGAACCTCCTGCGCATGCGGATGGCTGTCGTCCCCTTGGAGGGGAGTGTTGCCGATCGGATGACAATTCAAGCAGCGCGGGTGCATGAAGACTGGATAGGCGGCGAGAAACGCCGCCCGGGAGCCGGCGGGATCGTCAGTTCGAGTCGGGCCGCCGGCCGCGCGGAGCGAGGGAGGCTCGATCGCAACGTGCGGTTTGGGCTGGCAGCCCTGGAGCGCGCCGCCAACCAGGGCCAGCGTCCCGAGGAATTGGATGCGGGTTGCCTTCACGCCGTGGCCCTCCGCAATTCTTCGGGTCGAAGTGGCAGTCGGCGAAGGCGCCGGCCGCCCGCGGCGAAGATGGCGTTGGCCACCGCGGGGGCGACCGAAGGAACCCCGGGCTCACCCACGCCGCCCATTTTCTCGTGGCTCGGCACGATGTGGGTTTCGATCACGGGCATTTCGTGGATTCGGAGCATGGGATAGTTGTAAAAATTTCCCTGCTGCACACGTCCATGGTCGAATGTGATTTCGCTGTGCAACGCTGTGGTCAGGCCGAAGACGGCTCCGCCTTCCAGTTGTGCATGAATGGTGGCCGGGTTGACGACCGGGCCGCAATCAATCGCGGCCACCAGCCGGTGAATCCGCAGCCCCGTCAGATCTGAGATGGAGACTTCGGCGACGTGCGCGACGAAACTTCCGAACGACTCGTGCACGGCGATGCCCCGGCCCTGGCCCGCGGCCAGCGGTTTTCCCCAGCCCGCCTTTTCGGCGACGGTATCCAGGACCCGCAAGTGACGCGGGTGCGCGCGGAGCAGGGCGCGGCGAAACTCGAAGGGATCCTTTCCCGCCGCGTGGGCCAGCTCGTCCATGAACGATTCCACCGCGAAGGCGGTGTGAGAGTGACCCACCGATCGCAACCACAACACGGGAATTCCCGCCGGCGCCTGGCTCCAGTCCACCGTCAGGTTTGGGATGTCGTAGGGCAGGTCCTTGGCTCCTTCAACCGCCGTTTCGTCCACACCGTCCTTGATCATTTTTCCCTCGAACGGAGTACCCACGGCGATGGATTGGCAGACGATACGGTGCTGCCACGCGATGGGATGGCCTTCGGCGTCGAGCCCTGCCTGCAGGGCGTGATGGGCGCGCGGCCGATACCAGCCGCCTCGCAGGTCGTCCTCCCGCGTCCAGACGACCTTCACCGGCTGTTGCATGGCCTTGGAGAGCTGCACCGCTTCGCGGACAAAATGGCTGTCCGGGACCGCCCGCCGACCAAATCCTCCGCCGCAAAGAGTCGTGTGCAGGGTGACCTGCTGCGGTTTCAGTCCAGCCTCTTTGGCGGCCGCATCGCGATCGCCGGTTTGAAACTGCGTGCCGACCCAGATCTCGCAGCGGTCTGCGCGCACGTCTGCGACGCAGTTTAACGGCTCCATCGTGGCGTGCGCCACATACGGCAATTCGTAAACTGCCTCGAGCCGACGGGGCGCCGACGCCAGTGCGGTCGCCGTGTCCCCGGCCTTTTTGGCCGTTGCTCCGGGGCCCTTCGCCAACTCGGCATACTCCACCCGTTGCTGGGGCGTGTGCAGGCGGGCAAGAGCACCTTCCTCCCATTCCACCTGGAGGGCGTCCCGTCCCCGCTTGGCCGGCCAGAATCCGTCGGCGACGACCGCGACGCCCTGGGCGATCGGCACGACGTCCCGCACACCCGGCACCATTTTGGCCTGCTCGGCGCGGAAGCCTTTCAGGCGCGCCCCAAACACCGGGGCGCGCGCCACGACGGCCACCAACATACCCGCCCGATTGACGTCGAGGCCGAAAATCGCCTTGCCGGTGATCTTGTCGGGAGTGTCCAGTCGCTTCATCGGATGGCCGATGAATTTGAAATCCTGGGCGTCCTTCAGCCGCGGATTTTGAGGTGCGGTCAGGCCGGCCGCCGTTTCGACCAGCTGGCCGTAGGAGAGGCGTCGCTGCGACGCCCGATGGACGATGCTGCCGTTCACCGCCTGACACTCGGACGGAGCCACGCTCCAGGTTTGCGCCCCGGCCGCGAGCAACATCTCCCGCGCCGCCGCCCCGGCCTTTCGCAGGCGCTGGTATTCAGTCCACGTGCTCGTGCTGCCGCCGGTCATCTGAACCCCGTAGACCGTGTGGTTGTAGACCGGATCGACCGGCGCTGGCTCCACACGAATCCGGGTCCAATCCGCTTCAAGTTCGTCCGCGACGATCATTGGAAAACTCGTGAACGGCCCTTGTCCCAGCTCGGTATGATTGACGACCACCGTGACGCCTTCGTCCTGGCCGATTCGAATCCAGGCGTTGGGCACAAACGTTTTTGGCGCGGCAGCATTCTCCGCGGCGCCGGCCACCGGCGGTCCGAAAACGCCGAGGATCAAACCGCCGCCGGCCAACGCGCCTCCCTTGAAAAAATCCCGCCGGCTGACATTGACGATGACGTTCACTTCGGTCCCTCCTCACTGGCAAATCGCGCGGCCAGGTGGATCGCCCGCCGAATCCGCTGATAGGTGCCGCACCGACAGATGTTGCCCGCCATCGCATGGTTGATGTCGTCGTCGCTGGGGTTGGACTTTTCGCGCAACAACACGGCGGCCGCCATGATTTGGCCCGACTGACAGTAACCGCACTGCGGCACATCCTCCTCGATCCAGGCCCGCTGCAGCGCGCGACCTGCGGCGTTGGCCAAACCTTCAATCGTGGTGACCTCCTTGCCGTCGGCCCGGGACACCGGGGTGACGCAGGAACGAATGGCTTCGCCATCGAGGTGGACGGTGCAGGCGCCGCACAACGCCATTCCGCAACCGAACTTGGTGCCGGTCAGCCCGAGCGTTTCGCGGAGAACCCACAGCAGGGGAGTTGCCGGGTCCGCTTCCACTTCGCGCAACTGACCATTTAAATGGATGGTGGCTTTCATGAATGTTCCGCCCGACCAATTTTTGCGATGGCGGACTGGATGGGACTTCTCCCCAGGCCAGACGCCAACGTCCCAGCGGAGCTTGTGCCAGAGGCAACGGCATTGTCTCCTCATCTGCGCGGCCGATTCCGTTGAGAGTTACTGGGGAAATTCGATTCTTCCCGTACCCGAACCGGGCGCCGACCGGCCTCGGGTTTGCGGCGTTTTGCAAGGTGGCGCGGGGGTTTCCTGCATTTTGCAGCAAGAGCCGACCCATTGCACTCGTGCGGCCTGCGGAGACGCTGGTGCGGGTGGGCAATGTTGACTGCGGTCGGCCCGCGGGTTGTTGCGGAGAACAGATTAAAATGGTATTGGCTCGTCCCGAATCCATGAGGCGAGTGCAGAGGAGCAGGGGTGATTTGCTCGATGTTTGGGCCACGAGGCAGGTTGAAGGGGTGCGCGGCAGCGGGCATCTCAAGCGCCGTGATTTAGCCCGGCGGCTGGGTGTGTGGGCCGCCTTGCTGCTGGTCGCGCTGGCCATCACCGGCCGGGCCGCGGATTCGGCGGTTGTTCCGCCCGCGGGCGTTCGGCCGGTCGCCAGCGGGCTCCCCAGCCAATTCAGCCACTTCTCGTGGCGGGAGCAGTTGCGAGTTCCGCCGGGCCCCATTTACGACCTCACCCAGACGCGGGACGGCCATCTCTGGATTGGTTGTCGGCGTGGCTTGGTCCGTTTCGATGGCGTGTCGTTTACCGAGTTCAGTGAACGAACGACGGTTGATTGGGCCAATTGGAGTTGCTCGCGGCTGACCGAGGCGCCGGACGGTCAGCTGTGGATCGGCACGGCCGACGGCGTCTTACGTTACGCTGGTGGTTCTTTTGTGCGCTTTTCCGAGCGGGAAGGTGTCGTGGGCCGGAGTTCTCCGACCATCCGGATCACGCGTGGAGGCGATCTTTGGGCTGGCGGGATTGACGGGCTCAGCCGCCTGTCGCAGGGGCGATGGCAACCGTTCACCCGCACCAATGGATTGGAATCCGACTATGTCCTCGCCTTTGACGAGGCATCAGACGGGACGGTCTGGATTGGCACATTCACCGGCGTGCAGCGCCACACAGCGGCCTCCGGCTTGGTGCCCGGCGGCCTGCCGCCGACCGGGATGGAGCCGGCCTACGTGCAGGCGCTTCACTTTGACCAGGAGTCGAATCTGTGGTGCACCGTCTTTCCGCACCGCGGCGGAGGCGGGCACCTGATGAAGCTGGCCAACGGCCAATGGTCTGAGTTTCCCGCCGGCTATGCGAACGTGGCCGGCAAGACCTATCTGGCCAGCGGCGAACAGCCCGGTCGCTTTTGGCTTCCGGACGAGAAATGGGCCGTCTGGAACTGGATCGAGCCAACCCAGCGCGCGATGGTCAGCCCGTTTTCGGCGACGCCGGATCGCATTTTCAGCATGTGTGAGGATCGCGAGGGTCAATTGTGGTTTGGCACCGCGAGTGGTGAACTGCATTGCCTGCGACCGCGCACGCTCGAGGTGCTGACCGGCACCGATGGACTGGTCAATGACGGCGTTTGGTCGATCAGCCGCCGGCGCGCCGGCGGGCTCTGGATTGGGACGGAGTACGGAATCTCACTCCTGGTCGACCGCTCATTTGTTTCGTTCGCTGGGGCGGACGAATTCGCCCAACGATCGGTCCACGCGGTGCTCGAGGATGATTCGGGGCGTCTGTGGATCGGCACGGCGGCCGGGCTTTATTTCCTCAAGGAGGGCGCTGCCGGCGAAGTGCGGGTGGCGGGGATGGGCCAGGAACCCAAGGTGCGGGCGCTTTACCTCGATGTGCGGCAGCAACTGTGGATTGGGACGGACGCTGGCCTTTGGGCGATCGACGCGTCGCAGCCTCTCCCGGCAGACGCGTCGTTGGCCGGGGGCGACAGCGTGGGAGCCCGGCTCCCGTCGCCAAGGACTTTGGAAGGCACGAATCGAAGTGAAGGCGGCCCGGCGACCGGCCTGCAGTCGACAGCGGCGAGTGCGGGGAGGCGATCGCCAATCCGGGTTGCGGCCCTGGCCGCCTATTCACGGACCAACGGGCTGCGGCACGCGGATGTTCGGTCGATCCTTGAGGACGGGCAGGGCGGACTTTGGGTGGGCACGGTGGGAGGTCTGCAGCGGCTGGCGAACGGCAAGTGGACCGTCGTGACCAATGAGATTGGCCAGGAGCTGGATCAAATTTGGAGTCTGCATGCGGACGCCCGGAACGTACTTTGGGCGGGCACGCCACGGGGCTTGTTGCGAATTGAAGCCGGACGAGCCCGCACGTTTGGAGACCGCGACGGTTTGTTTGAGGAGGCCGTCAATGAGGTGCAGGAGGACGATCTCGGTCACCTCTGGCTGGGAACCGGCAGCGGACTTTACCGGGTTTCGAGCGATGACTTGAATCGGGTGGCGGCGGGGACGCTGGCGCTGGTCACTCCGGCGCGGTTCGATGTCACAGACGGCTTATGCACCAACAGAATGCTTGGGAACAAAAGCCAGCCGGCCGGGTGCCGGACGCCGGACGGGCGCCTTTGGTTTCCCACGGCCAAAGGATTGGCGGTGGTCGACCCTCGCTCCGCCGGGACGGGGCGCACGGCGCCGGGCGTATTCATCGAGCGAGTCACGCTGGACGGCCGGTCCGTGGATCACCTGTCGACGGTCGGAAACGCCGCCGGCAGGACCGAGGTGCAATGGCCGCAGAATCGGAACTCCGCGGGCAACCTGGAAATTCGTTACGGCGCGGTCAGCCTTTCGGGTCCCGGGGCGATGCGATTCCGGTATCGACTGGAGGGGTTTGAGACCGCGTGGGTCGAAGCCCGGTCCAATCGGGTGGCGCATTACGGCAATCTTCCGCCGGGCCGTTATACGTTCCATGTGACCGCGTGCGAGCAGCACGGCGTCTGGAGCACCACGGGATCCGGGTTCCCGTTTCGGATCCAGGCTGAGTACTACGAGACATGGTGGTTTCGGCTGGCGGTGGCGGGTTTGATCGTCGTCGCCCTCGCCGCGGTGGCGACCTGGCGCAATCGCTTGTTGCGGCGGCACCATGGCGAGATGCAGCAGATGGCACTGGCGGCGGAGCGGGCTCGCATCGCCAAGGACCTGCATGACGGCCTGGGTGCGAATCTCACGCAGCTCACGCTCCTGGCGGAGCTGGCCGAGAGCGATCCGCGGGCGTTGGCCGAGCGGCTCCGGCAACTGTCGACGACGAGCCGGCAGGCGGCCGATGACCTGAAGGATTTTCTCTGGGACACGAGTCCGGCCAAGCAAACGTGGGAAGATGTCCTGGCGCGCATTGGGCAGACCGCGGACGATCTTTTGGGCCCGGCGGGAATTCAAGTGCGACGCGATCTGCCGCCGTCGCTGCCGCCGGGTCAGGTGGCGGGCGACCTTCGCCAGAACCTATTGATGATTGTGCGGGAGGCGTTGCACAACGCGACGAAGCATTCCGGCGCCAGGATCGTATGGATTCGAGCGCGGGTTGACCGGGGAACCATGACCATCGCGGTGGAGGACGACGGCTGTGGATACCACATTCCTGCGGAAGGAGCGACCAAGGCCCGCCATGGTCGGGGCGGTCACGGACTGTCCAACATGTCGCAACGCGCGCGGGAGCTCGGGGGGAGATTGATCTTGGAAAGCCGGGAAGGCCGGGGTAGCAAAGTCTCGATTGAATTCCCTCTGACGTTTGCAGGCCATGACCGAGTTGAACGCTAAATTTCCGCTGCCCATCCGGGTCGGCGTCGTCGAGGACAAGGAGACATTTCGCAAGCATCTGGCGGCGCTGATAGCCGGCGCCGACGGCTTTGCCTGCGTCGGGGAACATCCGTCGGCCGAGTCTGCCTTGAAACATTTGGCGCGGGAGCGCCCGGATGTGCTGGTGCTGGATCTGGAGTTGCCCGAGTTGTCGGGAGACGATGCCATTCGTGCGTTCAAGGCCCAGCCGCACCCTCCGGAGATACTCGTGCTGACGGTGCACAAGGATCCCCAGCGGATCTTCAAGGCGCTGGAGGCGGGCGCCAGCGGATACCTGACCAAGCCGGTGGCGCCGGCGCGGTTGTTGGAAGGAGTGGTCGAGTTGCGTGGCGGCGGCGCCCCGATGTCAGCGCCGATCGCCCGGCTGGTGATTCAGACATTCCACCAGCGTGGCTCGACCACGCTGCAGGCGGAGTCGCTCAGTCCGCGCGAGACCGAGATTCTCCAGCTTTTGGCGCAAGGATATCCCTCCAAGGAGATCGCAGAGCGCTCGAGGATTGCCGTCTCCACCGTCAGCAGTCACCTCCACAAAATTTACGGCAAGCTTCATGTCCGGTCGCGAACCGAGGCCTTGGCGAAAGTTTTTGGGAGGTGATCGCAAACCTCAGCCGGCTCCGTCCGCGCCGGAGGTTTCCACGGATTTGTGGATGACAATGCACCGCTGTCAGCCAATTGGACGGGGCGATCCATAGTATCGTGGATAGCCCGGGTCCCTTTCGTCGGGCATTGTCTTCCCGTATTCACTCAGGGATCGGGGTGAGACATCGGCCATGGATGGCCACTTCTTCGCGGCGGTCCGGGCGGATTTTCCTGGGACAGCGGGCGGCGGAATACGGGCGTGACCGCCCAACCCAGCGGATGGGAAATGGCAGGCGGCGAATTTCGCGACCCGCGCGCCCGCTTGCCCGAGTATTTTAAATAGGCCAAGAGGTGTGGGATCGAGGGGTGAGCGGTTGGGTTGCAGACTTGCGGTTCCCCGTGGTGCGGTCTGCAAAAATTCTCTGCAACAGCGGTCTGGCGACGCTTTGGGTAGGGGTGAACTGCACCACCTGCTTAAAGAGAATCGCCATGAATGTACTTCCCGCTCGCGTGTCCGGCCGCGGCCTTGCGCTCGGCTGCCTGGGTGCCGGACTGTTGCCCTGACTCGTTTTGCTGCGCGGCGTCGCCAAAGAAAAGCGCTTGTCTGGGCGGGCTCGGATTATTTCCTGGGAGGATTCCGCGCGGATCGAGCCCGAGTGATCGACCTGTCCGGCCTGTCCGGCGCGCTCCTACAAGCGTGCCTGGCGGAACGAAGCGAAGGCCGGCTGGCCTTGCAAATCGCCCGCTTATCTCCTTGAAGTTTTCGATGGGTGTGCCTCATCCTCTGCCATGCTTCCGATTCGTATCTCAGAGGTTAAATCCCGCGTCCTGGCTGCCGTTTTTGCCGTTTTTTTCACGCTGCCCCAACTGGGCGGGGCCGCCGTGATCAACTTCGACGATGTGGGTGAAGGGACGGCGATCAACACCCATTATCCGGGCGTGACGTTTTCCAACCCGCTGAATGCCGCGAGCAACATATTTGCGCGGAGCAGCGCCAGCTTTGCGCCTTCTTCGCCCAACGTGGTGTCGGTTTTTGGTCCCCCGGCGTTGCCCACCTATGACGCCCGGAACGGCGCCGTGGATGCGACCCTGGCCACGCCGGTGGGATTCGTCAGCATCGATGCGCGGCCCGTGGCGCCGTTTGAATTCCTCACCCCGTTGACGCGCCGCCCCTATTTGGAGGCGTACACCAGCAGCGGGGCGCTGATTGGTCAGGTCTATTACCAGGGAGCATTGCCCAACACGGTCGCCGGGGTGGGGCCGACCGAGACTCTGAGCTTCACGTCGACCGCCAACAACATCGCCCGCGTCCGTTTTTCCGTGCAGAACCCCGGCAGTCCTCCCACGGTTCCTCCCACCTACGGCTTGTTCGACAACCTGAACTTCAGCCGGATTTTTTCGCTGACTGCGAACACGTCCGGCTCCGGGTCGGTTCGACGCACGCCGGACCAGAGCCAATACATCGACGGCACGTTGGTCACCCTGAGCGCGGAAGCGCCAGCGGGTTGGAAGTTCAGCCACTGGTCGGGCGACGTTTCGAGCACAGCCAACCCGCTGCAGGTGGCGATGACGGCCGACAAGGTGCTGGTCGCGAACTTTGTGCCGGCCTCGCCGACGCCGGCAGCTTCGCGGTGTCTCGATTTCAATTCCGGCGTTCCTTCCGGGGTGACGCTCTTTGGAGATGCTCGCGTGGACGGGGGACGTCTGAAGCTTTATACCGTGGGCCAGCCGAACAGCTTCGGCATCGCCTACATTGACGACTTCAACGCGGGCGCGCCGGTGGCCAGTTTTCGGGCGAGTTTCAAAGCCGCGCTGTTTGGCTCCACGTGTTGTATTGGCGGGTTGGCTCCGGCCGATGGGTTTAGTTTCAACCTGGTGCCTGCGGCAACGGCGCCGGCGAATCCCGGCTACGGCGAACCTGCTGAGGAAGGTTCGGATGCCGGTCTCGCGGTGAACTTCGACACGTGGGACAACGGCATTGGGGAGGCCCCCGCGATCGACGTGAAATGGCTGGGCCGGATCATTGCGTCCGCGCCATTTCAATCGTCGCAGAGTCCGAATGGGATCGTCGATCCGGCACTGGCCACCCGCGAAGTCGTCATCAATCTCGATCCCGATGGCACCATCGACGTGAGCTACGGCGGGACGCTGGTCTTGAGCAACGTGCAAACCCCTTATCGGGCGTCGACCATCGGAGCCCCGAAGTGGATCTTCGGCGCGCGAGTGGGCGCGGCGAACGACAATCATTGGCTTGATGATGTTTGCATCAGCACCGTCGCCGGCGGGCAGTGGTGCAACGACTTCAACAGCGGAGTGCCGGCTGGAACGACGCTCTTCGGCGATGCGCGCGTGGACGCCGGCCGCTTGAAACTATACACCGTCGGAGATCAGCCGGGCTTTGGCATCGCCTACTTCGACGATTTCAGCCAGGGCCAGTTCGTAAAGGCATTTCGGGTGACGTTCAAGGCGGCCCTGTTCGGTTCGACCTGTTGTGGAATATTTCCAGCCGACGGTTTCAGCTTCAACCTGGTTCCGGCGGCCACGGTGCGGAGCAACCCAGGCTACGGTGAACCGGCTGAGGAGGGGTTGGAGGAGGGGCTCGCCGTGAATTTCGACACGTGGGACAACAGCATCGGTGAGGCCCCGGCCATTGAGATCAAGTGGCGCGGCCAGATCGTGGCGAGCGCACCGTTCCAATCGTCGCAGAGTCCGGCCGGCATCACGGACCCTGGCGCGGCGGAGCGCGAGGTTGTGATCGAACTCAAGGCGGACGGGCACATGGACGTGGTGTATGGCGGAACCGTGGTGCTGAACAACGTCCAGACTCCCTACGATGCCGCCGCGATTGGCGCCCCGAAGTGGGTGCTGGGCGCCCGCGTTGGCGGGGCCAACGACAATCATTGGTTTGACGATCTGTGCATCACGACGTTGACGACGCCCGGTTGGCCGATTCCCGGGCTTTATTCCACCGGCGTCGACGATGCGGGGCGGCCGCTTTTGGAGGATGCGGTGGATTCCCACTACCGGCTGACCTTTGGGGGCACCACGGCCTACGTCGCGACCGAGGTGGGTGGCTTCCCCATCCCGCCCTGGCTCGGCACCAACTCAATGAGTGCCTGGATTGGTCCGGCTCCGGACACGATCGGTCTCAGCGACGGCACTGGGACCTACAATTACCGCTACGAGACGACATTCAACCTCGGCGCCCTCGCAGTGTCGGGTGCGCGGATTGCCGGTCGCTGGGCTTGTGATAACCGTGGCGTGGACATCCTCATCAACGGGGTCGGCACCGGACAGTCGAATGACAACCAGTTCAATCAGTGGACGCCGTTTGTGATCAATAGCGGGTTTGTCGCGGGGGCCAACCGCCTGACGTTTGTGGTCAACAACGGGAGCCCGGGTGCCGCTGCCGGATCCGATCCCACCGGATTGCGCGTCGAACTTTGGGGAGAGGCGGCGTTGCAGTGCGGCTCCGTCCGTCCTGCGCCGACTGTGCGTATTGCCCGCCAGGGAGCGACGGCGCTCGTCTCTTGGTCGGACACAGGCTATGTGCTGCAGGGCGCTGGGAGTGTCACTGGACCATGGCAGGATTTGACTCGCGGCGTGACGGTCAATGGGCTCGATCATCAGGCGGCGTTTCCGGCCGGCCTCCCGCAGCGCTATTTCCGGCTCCGATCGGCGTGCGAGTGACGGGTGGCTAAACCCGCAGCACTCCGCGGAAGCCCCGGATGGCGTAGTACGATTGGGCGCCGTTATGACCGATGAAAACCCGGTCATAACGGCGTTCCGCATATAAAGCGCCGCCGCGTTCGCGGATTTCGGCCGGCGTGGCAAGCCAACTCGACGTCTTCAAGTCGAACGGGCCGAGCGCCTGCAGCGCCAGATAGTCAGCCTCGCTCAAAAGCTCGATCCCCATCGCCGAGGCGAGATCCATGGCCGTCGTCTTTGGGCGATGTTCTTTGCGCGATTCCCAGCCGGCGCGGTCGTAGCAAACGCTGCGGCGGCCGGCGGGGCTTTCCGGAGAACAGTCCATGAAAATGACCACGCCCGTCCGGGTGTCCTGGCCAACGGCGTCCGGTTCGCCGCCGGTTTGCTCCATTTCGTGGAGGGACCAGAGTGTGGTGGGGTTGGACTTCAGCCGGGCGAGGACATCGGCCCAAAGCAGCTGCGGGTGGCGCCCCTGGTTGGCCTCGAAGCGCGTATGTAATGTGTGCAGCAGTTCCTCGCGGTGTGACGATGACAATGCCTTGGCGGTCTGCTTTTTACTCATGAAGGGCGGAAGGATTGCGTGGGACCATTTTTGCGCCGGGACGTTTCCAGAGCCTGGCTTTGAGCGAGGGGAAGAGCTCGAGGGCATTTTCGCGGAGGATCTGGCGGCCGATGCCGACGGCGCTTTCCGACCGGAGCTCCTTTCGCTCCACCTTTTCCGCCAGGGCTTCGGCCAGGCATCTGCGGGTGTATTCCGTGGCTCCGTAGATACCCTCGGCGTGATGCGCGTCGGCACCCCAGAGAATGCGGTTTGAACCCATCACCTCCAGCCACTCCTGATAGGCCCGCCGGGCCATCGTGTAACTGATCGTCGGCAGCCAGACCGAGTCGATCCAGACGTTTTTATGGCGAGTGGCGATGGCGCCGGTCTCTCCGACCCACGGATATCCTCCATGAAACAGGATGAATTTGGTTTTCGGGTTGGCGGCGATCAGGTCCACCAGCAGCAGGGGGTTGCTGCCTTGAATCCGGGCGTGGCCGGTGTGGATTTGAAAGGGAAGGTCGAGGCGGGCGGCCAGCTCGACGATGCGCCACATGACATAATCCTGCAGAGCTTTGGCGTCGGCTGCGGACGATCGCGCGATGGGCCGTCCCCAGGCGCGCTCCGCGCGCTCTTTGGACACGTTCTCGAAATCGAGCGTGCGCTCGTAGGCCGTGGTCGTTTTGAGGCACACCGCGCCCTTGGTCTTCCCGAATGCCATGATTCGTTCGACCACCGCCAGATAGTCATCAAGCGAGTTTATCTTGAGCCCGTTCTGCGCGGCAAACTGATAGGGGGAATCCTTCGGGCTCGGAAAATCCGACGGGTGAATTCCGCGGATGAGCGCGGTCACGTTGACGGTGGGAACGGCGAAGGGATATTCCAGTTCGAATCCCAGTCGATCCCAGTAAGGGTCCATGACCATGAGCTCGATGTTGGCCCGTTCCGTCACCACCTCGTAAACCCACCGGGGATCTCGATAGTGAGCAAAGACCCGCTGGTCGAGCGCGGCCGCGTCGGCGTCGGAAATGACATCGAAATCAATTCCGTAGAGATCGGAAAAGGCCGGAAGCTGGTAGCGGTAGAAGCTGGTGGCGCGGGCGTTGTCGAAGTCATGTTTCGCCAGGGGCCACCAATCGGAGAAGCGGCCGCTTTTTGGCCAAGGAGTGAGCGCGTTGTACCAGGTGTAATAACTGCTCTGCCACAACGAGCTTAAATTCATGCCGAAGCCCTGCTCGGTGGCAACCTGGCCACGGATGAGCGCGAACGGCGGGAGGTGATCGTGGGTGTCGATGGCCGGCGTGGCGTCCAGGGCCGCTTTGATCGTCCGATACGCGTCGGTCTCCTTGATGTCGACGACGGCGGCGGCCAGCGTGCCGGCCAGAGCGAAGGCGAAGGCGCCGACGGCGAGGCCTGTTCGGCCGGCGCCCCATCGCATCGAACGGTTGACTGAGGTCATCGCCCGAGCGGGACGAATGACGCTCCGTCCGAATTCATCGGCGGGCGCACTCGGGCAAGAGCCCGGGCCCGGGGGGGCGGTCAGTAACTCTGCTCCGTCACCGGGATGACGGCCTGGTATTTGCCCAGGATTTTCACCGTCAACTTCCCGTTGTCGCCGTCGCGCTCCCCATCGAGATCGAGTGGGGTGGCCGCGCCGGTGTCGATGTCCTGGAGCGGCGCGGTCGCGACGGGGTCGGCCTTGGCGCCGAGCACGACCAGCTCGAGCTTGCCTTCGGAAACCTTGCGCACGGCGAGGGTGCATTGAGCCGCTGTCTCCTCCGTGCCGTTGGCGTTGACCGTGACGAGCCGGAGCTTGTCATTGGCGACCGCTTCGCCGTTGCGCATGACGGTAAGTTTGCGCAACCAAAGTTGGCCGATGGCCACGGCTTTGTCGCCGGCCGTCCGGAGCGTGTCTGTTTTCAGGCCCTTTTGCGGCAGAACCATCCCGCCGTATTGCTCGTCGGTCACTGCCACGGGCTGTTGGAGGTCTACGTCGGTGGGGATGGGCGTGGCTTTGAGTTGCTGGGCATCGGCGCCGACGATGCGGGCGACAGCGAGGGCTCTCTCTTGGGGGAGTTTCTTCTGGGCGGTCGCGAGGGCGCCGGTGAGGAGAAGGGAAAGAAGGATAAGGGTTAGTTTCATTTTGTGTTGGTCTGTGGATTTGATTGATGTGGTCTGCACCGTTCGTAACGCCGGCGCGGTAGGCGCGGTTACAGCCGGTTTTGAGGATCTTATTTCGGGGCCGTGCGGGTTTCCGGCTTGGTGGGCGGCAGGTGAAGCACTTCCAAACCGACCTCCGCCGACTTTGGCTTCATGGCCTCGAAGGCGGTGCGCTGCTCGGGGGTCAGCTCCCGTTCCACTTCAGCGGCGAGGCGCCAGATGACATTGGTGCTGCGAGCGATGGTCTCTTTGCGAATCTGCTGCAACTCACGCACGGCTTCGTCGAGGTGAATCTGGACCCGGGCTGACTGGTCTGGCGTGGGCCGGACGATTCGGTCAAATTCGCGGGTCACATGTCGGTTCCAGGTCTCGGGGTTGTTGCGCGCCACGAAGTTTTGGCGGGCGTAGCGGTGTCCGAGGAAAAAGCCGGACAGGCCGCTGGCGACGATGAGGCCGAGCAGGCCGAGGGCGATTTGCGACGTGCGGGCCGTGATCATAAGGTCCAAACCAGTTCAGCGACGGCGTTTTCGATGCCGGGATCGAGCGGCTGCCGATCCCGGAAATAACGCCATTCCATTGCAGCACAAATCACGAGCGCCGCAGTTGCGCCGGTCAGGAAGCGGGCCAGCAGGCGTTCCCAGACGGGCAGCGCCGAGGGCTTGCCCGGGGTCCGGGCGAAGGCCCGCGCTGTAATCCGTGCGGCAAAGCCGAAGGGAGCCTGTTCGTCCGGGCGTTTCGCCGACCGCGACTGATTGGCTAGGTGCTGCCAGCGGGCGTCAAAATTCTTCATCGGGCGATCGGAATTTGAGGGCCTCGGCCAGCCTGCGAAGTTTCCGACGGGCTCGAAAGGCCCGGACCTTGACCATGGACTGGCCCCAACCCGTGAGCGCGGAGATTTCGCGGACGGACTTTTGTTCCAGATCGAGCAGGCTGAGGATCAGGCGGTCGTCCGGTGGCAGGCAGCTCAGCAGACGTTCCACCAACTCCCGGGCCGACTGAGGCGAAGCGTCCGGGGCGGGTGTCTCGTCGGTCGTCAGGAATTCGAGCAGGGCCGCCTGCTCTGCGGGCAGATCGGCCCAGCGCGCCTCCGGACGCCGGCGCTCTGCCCGGAGCGCGTCGAGACAGGTGCGAATCGTCAGCCGCGCGACCCAGTGGTCGAAGGGGATCCCTGGACGCTCCTGATAGTGCGGCAGGCGGGCGAACAACCGACCAAAAACTTCCTGCGCCAGGTCCTCTTCGGCCGTCCGAACGGGCAGGTGACTGCGCACGATGCGGAGGACGAGCGGAAACAAGTGCCCGACCAGCTCGCTGGCGGCGTCTGCATCGTTCGCGCGAACCCGCGCCAGGCACTGCGCGAAATCGAACGAATTTTGGGTCATGCGTCATGTCGTGTCCGGGGCGCCCGGTTGCGGTCACCGGCCTAGCACCAATGAGTAACGCCGCGCGGTGACGACTGGTTACAGGGTTTCGGATCTCCGGCTGGCAATGGAAGTCAGGGTCGGTCCACCCCATACATCTGCTCGGCGGTAAACCCGGCTTCCTGCAGCAAGTGGAGCAGCCCATCCTCTCCAGGCAGGTGGGCCACGCCGATCAGCGCCAGGGCGCGGGCATTCCCGCGCAAGATGGGCACGAGTTTTTCCACCCAGTCGTGATTTCGCTGGCGAAACGCCTTGCCGTATAGCTCGGCGGATTGCTTCCTGACCTCGTCCTGCGCCCGCAGGGCCACGGTGAGTTCCCCATGGCGCCAGACCGTATCAGCCTCGTCGCCGGGCTTGTGGAGCAACGCCTCACGGATCACGGCGTCCGCGCCGCGCCTGGCAATGTCTGCCTCGTAGCCGCTCAGCAGCTGGTCGAGAACCTGCAGAGCCACCGCCACGACTTTGCCATCGTCAAGCTCCCGGACGGGTTTGTGGTCGCGATGGGCGAAGGCGACGAACGGTTCTTCCACACCGGACAACGGGGTGTCCCCGCCGCCCTCGAGGGCGCCCATTTCCGATTGGAGCAGAAGAAACGACGGAGTGATCGGCTGGCGGCCGAAATCCTTGCCGGTTCGTTGGCGAAGTTCGGCGAGTGTTTCTGCGGAAAGATAGTTCGCGAGCGTTTGCCCGCGGGGGGGGACGAGCCGGCGGGCGTTTGTTTTCAGCCACTTCACGATGCGCGGCATCAATCGCAGCTTCGTCCACCACGAAAGGTCGGTGTCGAATTCAATGTAGATGATCTGGGATTCGGCATAGGCCGCGTAATAGGAGGAGGGAAAGGGAATGGCGCTCTCCGGAATGAGGTGAGACGTGCCCGCCAGATATAACACCGCGCCGCGCGGTCCACGGACTCGCCAGACGCCGGTGGGCACGTAGCCATTCTCCGGGTGCGCCGCCATGCGAGATTCGTGGGCCGGATGGCGGGCGAACTGAGCGCGTTCCACCCGGCTGGCGGCGGTGGAACAGCCGGTGTCCGGGAGGGCAAGGGCGAGGGCGAGGGTGAGGCTGAGCCAGCCCACCGACGGACATGGCCGGACCCCGGCGATAGGACTCATGGACCGGAGCGTAGCAATCAACCCTTCCGTTGTCGCTGCAATCTCTGGCGGCTGGTCGAAGTCCTGAACCAAAGGCGATGGCACCACGGCGGCTGATTCTGGGTGAATTGCATGAACACCCAAACTCCCGTCGCGAATCGACTTTTACGCCGGACGTCCGCAGCTGTGATGGGGCGACTGGAAATATTCGGAGTGTCTCATAAAAGGAGGGGATTGGAACGCTGCGACACCGGGCGGCCGCGGGTTGAGTGGCGCAGGTCCCTGCGACGTCAGGGAGGCGGTGCCGCCATCGGTCGAATTGAGCCGAAGAGCCGCGAAAAATTGGCTTCCACCTGCCTGGACAACTCGTCTGCCGGCTTTTCGAGCAGTTCGGCGGCGAACCGGTAAACGCTGACGAGATTGGCTGGATGGTTGAGTTCGGGTCCGGCGTCGGACCAGGGATATTGGTTTCGGTGGCTGGGCAGGGGCTGGTCCGGAGCGTCGGTCTCGAGCAAGAGCCGGTCGATGGGCACGTGCCGGAAGGTCTCGCGCTGGCGCTCCTTGCGGTCGCGGGCGAAATATCCGGGCAGCGAAAAGTAGGCGCCGAGATTGGCCAGCGGTGAGATCATTTCCCGCGGACCGCCATACGAGTGCAGAAGAAATCCGACGGCCGGACGCGGACCGGTGCGGAGCAACTCGTGCAGGTGTCCCCAGGCTTTCAGGCAGTGGATGCTGATCGGGAGGTTTCGTTCCGCGGCGAGGCCGAGCTGCCAGCGGAATACTTCCTCCTGCGTTGCCGGATCCAGCCCTGCTTTCCAGCGGTCCAAACCAACTTCGCCCACTCCCGACGGCACCTGGTCGAGAAACTGGATCAGAACGTCCCGCCAGTTCGCCGTGCGCTCGGCGACATACCATGGGTGATAGCCAAACGAAGGAAGAACTTCCGGATAGAGCCTGGCCAGTTTCAGAACTGCCGGCCAGTCTGACTCACATGAACCGTTCACCACCATTCTGGCGATACCCGCGCCTCGGCACGTCCGGATCAGTTCCTCCTGGCGGCCGCCAAAGCGGTCGTCCTGCAGATGATTGTGGGCATCATAGAAAGACATGAGGGAAAGCTGGTGCTTCTGGATTACGAGCTTCTTGCGCCGGGAGGGCGGCGGACCTCCGTCACCTGGGCCGCGGCAAAGTCACGAATCTTGTCCCAGACGCGCGACAAGCCGTTCCGCCGATTGGGTGTGAGGTGCTGGGTAATGCCCAGGCGCGGCAAAAAATCAGGCGGGTGTGCGAGAATTTCCGCCGGGGTGTGTCCCGAATAGAACTCACAGAGCAGGCCGGCCACAGCCTTCACGATCAACGAATCTGATTCGCTCTCGTAGTGGCAACGGCCTTCGCGGAAATGCGGCACAAACCACAATCGGGCCAGGCAGCCTTCGACCCGGTGCGCGTCGTTTCGCAGCGCGGCGTCCATCAGCGGGCGACTCCGAGCCTGCTCCACTAGCCAGGCCAGTCGGTCTTGCGGATCCCGACGCGTCGCCAGCACGGCCGCAAGTTGGTCTTGTTTTTCCGTCAAGGTCATCCGGTTTGAACAGTCGTGGGGCCACGTTGCCGGCCGGTGGGCGGGCTGTCAACGAGACCGGGCGGCGCCGGCGCCGGCGTCGGGAGCGTGGCCCGGGAGCGCCGCCGGTGACCGCAGCTGTTGGCCCGGTGCATCCGCAGGTTGTCGGTAGGGTTAGTTCCACAAGAGGTGATCATCGTGATTTTTGAGGAGGACGACGACC
Source organism: Limisphaerales bacterium (assembly GCA_044229355.1). Lineage (GTDB taxonomy): Bacteria > Verrucomicrobiota > Verrucomicrobiia > Limisphaerales > JADJPG01 > JBGARF01. Next base: position 283,388 of record JBGATF010000003.1, on the reverse strand, counting down.
TTGAGCAACCGTGTGAAGCCCGGTCGGCTCCAGATTTGGCCACAGCCGCGCAAACGATGCTGCAGTTGCTTGCCGAGGGACTCGACGGCGCCGCTACCACGGGGAGCACCTGCTTTCTCCATGGCCTGATAATGCAGGTGGTCGCGATGTTTCACAAAGAACTTCACCTCCCGTTCAATCAATTCCTGCTGTTCGCCTGTTCGTTCCGTTTGGTTCTCAAGCAACTCCTCCAATCGGCGCACTACTTGGTTCTCCCGACCCTTGCGGAGGGATCGCAACATGGGCTCCACCCAAGCGCGGGCTTCGGGCGTGTCCTCCCCGTGCAGGCTGTTGGCCAGCGCCCAAAGATGGTCTCGTGCATGATGAAAATCCAAGGTCATGATGGCCTGAGCGAAGCGGTCTTGGGCTAAATCCCATAACCAGATCGCGCCGTCCATCACCAGATAGACATACTTTGCTCGTCCCAAGCCGCGACGCCTAGCCTCGCATTGCACGGCTGCGCCAAAATCCAAGGGCGCGGTTTCCGGCGGCGTGGCCACCACAAACTTCTCGATCAGCATGCCTCGTCCGCTGTCGTTGACGGCCCGACGCTCAAGCCGGTAAATGACCGCCGACTTAACCTCATGCCAGAGGACCCGTTGCGGCTCTCGCTTGCGCGGTCCAGCTCCCCAGTCCGGCCCACGCTCCCGAGCCATCCACCCATCGAGCATCAGCACCAAGCTAAACTCCAGCTCTTGCGACGGGATGACCGGGTGAGGCAATTCAATCCGCTCGGCGACCTCTCCCAAGCTCTGCAAGTGCTGATGAATACATCCGTCACTGACAGCGCAGCCCCATCGCGTCGCCATTTGCGCCGCTGCCTCATACGAAGTCGTCTCGCTGGCCGTGTAAGCCAAACGACTCTCCAGTTCCGGACTAAGCCGCTGGTAAGGTTGGAGACCCCACGCCTGGCGGACCGGACAAACCCATTGCCCCAAAGCCGGACTGTAACCGTGGCGAACCCTCAGGTGGATCACCCCCGAAATGCTCATCAGCTGCAGATCGCGCCAGCGAACGTCTTTCAAGCCCTCACCGGTCTTGGGGCAATTGGCCGGCATGGCATCGGACTGGTCTTGAAGGCGCTTCTCCAAGCGTCGCCGCGTCCATTCCCGGCCCTCAGCCAGGACGTCCTGCTCCAGTTGCCGCAGCGCGTTCACGGCCCTCGCCCTCCCAGCCGATACAGATAAACATCTTTAACCGGCACCCGCCGGGTGTGGTCACGATCCTGACGGGAACGCCCGGTGGTTTGTCCAACCCTTTGCCAATTGGCCGCACGATAACAAGTCCCGGCAAAACGCTCCTGTTCGACAAAGGTCTCCAGCCAATCCAACCCATGACCATACTTGTCTTGCCAATCAGCGCTGATTCGACGGGCGACGGCGCCGAGCACGTGACTGGCCAGGTGGGGCACCCGGATCCACGGCAAGATCAGAAAACGGGTATTGTTGGCCAACCGATGCAGTTGTTCGCGACGCTGGTTATCGCCCCACTCCAGAAACTCATCGCGTGGAGCGCACCGCCAAGCGGGTGCTCCGAAGAGCACCGCCGCCACATCACGTCCGTGACCATCCACGGCCAGGTATCCCAGATTTTCCCCCACCACTCGCAGCTTCAGGTAATGATACTGGTCCAGATAGAACGCCCATCGCTGTGCACCGGCCGAACCGGCAGAAATCAACTCCAGCTTCACCGGACTGATCGCTCCCAAACTCGCCTCCCAGTTCTCAGGCCGCTGCCAGTCGGGTAACTGAGGGGCCTGACGAGGCGCTCGTCGCTTGTTTACCTGCAACGGCGGTAGACGCAACTGTCCTTGGCTCTCCAGCTTTAACAGAAAACTCCGAGCCGCGAAGTCCTTGAGCCTTCCCCGCTGATCTCGCCAGCCCCAACGCTCGCATAACTCCCGCGCCAATCGCTTGCGACTCCAGTCCGGATGTTCGTCTATCCACCCGGCCAACCCACTGAAATCTTCGCGCCCAAGTCGGCGCCCTTGAACCACTACTTCTGATTCCATTGCCCCCGTTTTGCCAGAACTCGGGTTGGTAGTCCAGCGAAATTACCGCCAACCTGCGGATGCACTGTGTTGGCCGGGCGGTGCTTTTCCGTCTTGCCGCCGGAAGGCTCGCTTCTATTCTCCGACCACTCGAAAGCACCCCCTGAGCATGAGCTTTTTGGACACGCCGACATTGAACCTGTTGTGGCATGACGCCGACGCGCGCGAGGTGCGCTTGCGCCGTGTGATCTCGGAGCGGTTGGCGCTTGCGCCGTCTCCGCGGCTCGAGGATCAGATCGTGGCCACATATTTTTTTGCGCTGCGGTCGTGGACCCTGTCGCATGCGGGCAAGGAGATTAGCTATCACGCCACGAGCGGGACGAAGGAAATCCCGCCCGGGTCGCTGCTCGAGCAGTGTACGGGGCGTGCCGTGGGAGCGGATGCGTTCGATGGCACAGGCCGCCTGGGACTGCTCCATATGGCCTATCCGTTGAAAATGCTCCGCCAGGCAGATGGCCATCTGACCTCGACCGATATTCTGCACACCGTGGCTGGGGCGATCATCTTCGATATTTTCGAAAACCAGGATGTTCGCCTCGTCAATCTCGAGATTCCGGAGAATGTGCTGCGGACATTTCCGGGCCCGGCGCACGGCGGTCCCGGGGTTCGGTCCCTGACGAAATTCGGAAAGACTGAACCGGCATTTGGCACGATTTTGAAGCCCACCGCGGGGATTACGCCGGCGACGGTGGGCGAGCTCATGCAGGACGTGGCGGCCTGTCCGCTCTTTCTCTTCGTGAAGGAGGATGAAAATCTTTACCCACGGCTGGATTACTCGCCGGTCCGGGAGCGGGCGCAGCGCGGCGCGGACGCAATCCGTCGCCAGCAGGACAAACGGGGTGGCAAGGGCTTAATCTTCGCTCCCCATGTCACCGGCGCTCCGCATGAAATTCTCGAAAGCGTCGAGGCCGCGCTCGGAGCCGGAGCGTCCGGCGTGATGTTCAGTGAAAGTTTCGCTGGAGGGACGGTGCGGATGGTTCGGGAGGCCACCCGCCACCGGTCCCAGCCGCCGGCGCTTTATGGCCATAACGCCGGGATCGGAGTCAAGACGCGCGGCGGAATCTGGCGTGAGGTCGTCGATTTGCTGGCGCGTTTGGATGGCATTGATTTTCGGCAGACGGCGCCGGTGCGCGAGGGGCCTCCCTTCATTTATCCCCATGGCGATGAGTGGCTGGCCAGCGAACGAATCCTGACTCTGGCCCTGCCGGGAATCAAACCGACGATGATCGCGCGGGCCGGCGGCCTGGATCAGGGAAACATCATTCTTAACCTGCAGGACGTTGCTCGGCGGGGCCTCGGCGAACATGTCCTGTTCCTTTCGGGCTCGGCCATCAACTCGGTTAAGAATCAGGCCGGCCGGCCGGATCCTCAACTGGGCGCCGAGGCCATGCAGCAGGCGCTGGAGGTCCATCAGAGCGCCGATCTGGCGGGCGCCTCGCCGGCAGAGCATCTGCCGGCCCTGGTCGCGCTGGCGGACCGACGTGGGCTGCGCGCGCTGCGGGAGGCGCTTCGGCAACGGTATCCGGGGCGATGACCTGCGAGTGAGCCTGGCTGGGTTCAATCAGACCGCTTGACAGATAAAGTAAGTATTCACTAACTTGTGGCCGTGATGAAGAAGCGAATGAACTGTGATGCCCGGAAGGAAGCCATCGTGAAGGCGGCCTTGCCGTTGTTCGCGCGTCAGGGGTTCGCCCGCACCACGACGCGACAGCTGGCGGATGCCGCTGGCGTGTCCGAGGCGCTGCTCTACAAACATTTTCCGAGCAAGGAGTCCCTTTATGCGGAGATCCAGAATTACGGGTGCCGCGGCTGCGATCCCGGCCTGCAAAAGCTGATCGGGCTTGAGCCGTCGACGTCCACCCTGGTGCATATCATTTATTATGTGGTGCGCGCCAACGTGGTGGGCCGTTCCTGCGGGACGATGAGCCATGAGGTTCGGCATCGCATGATATTGAACAGTTGCCTGGAAGATGGAGCCTTCACCCGATTTCTTTTTCGGAACCGATTTTCGGAGAATCTCGAAGCAATCGTGCAATGCGTCCGAGCCGCCGACGCCTCCGGCGATTTGGTGACGAGCCCGGTCAGCCGGGAGAACCGCCTGCTCTTTGTCCACCATCTGGCAACCATGATCGCCACCGTTCAGCTTCCGGAGGAACCGGTTGTGGATTATGGCGCTTCGCGGGAAAGCCTTGTCAATCAGGTGGTCTGGTTCGCCCTTCGGGGGTTGGGCCTGAGCGATGCGGCCATCGCCCGTCATTTTCGACCGAAACAATTGGCGGCATTTTTCGTTGAAGAACCAGCCTGAAAATTTTTTTGGAAAAGTGGTGAGTAAGCATTCACTTTTTCCGTCCAATAGACCGAACGCTATGAGTGAGTTAAATGTAGTGCATAAGTGGAAGCGGGCTCCCCGGCCTCCAGCCGAGGTTCCGGCGTCAGCGGCTTCCGAGTTCCACGCGCTGAAGCAACGGCTGGTGAACGAGCGGTTGGAGGCGGAGTCCGACCACGAGATTCGCCGGTGGCTGGAGCGCGCCGCGGATGAATCCGCCGCTCTCGCGTGGACCACGGCCTACCCGATGCTGGTTTGGCCGGAACTGTTGGAGGAAGCCAGCCGGACGGCGCGCTTGCGCGCGGAACGGCAGCGGATGATCCGCGCCAGAAACGGGCGCGCCGCCGCCTAGGTCGCCGCCGCCGCCGGTGGGCCTGAAATACATTACCGATTTGTAACGGCCGAATCTGAAACGCGAACCAATATCGGCTGTCGAAAACTGAAGATTTATGAAGACACGACGTATCAAGCGGAGCCGCTCTGGGTGTGGACCTGCGCGGCGACAAAAACGGATTCCGGCGGTTCCGTCCACAATTTCCCGGTCCAGGGCCCGGCCTCTGACGGCATCGGCCTCGCCGGCGCTGGCCCCGACGATTTCAGCGATGGTCGCTCCCGTGGCGACCGTGAACGCTCTGCCGGTCGTCGCGTCCTCGCGGGCCGCGGTGGTCGAGACAGAATATAAGGATTACGGCGGAGATTCCGCGTTCCGGCTCTATATCCGGGAAATTGGTGAGACCAAACTGCTGACTCCCCAAGAGGAGATTCAGCTCGCCCGCCGCATTCAGCGGGGCGACGCGAAGGCTCGCGAGCACATGATTAAGGCCAACCTGCGTCTGGTGGTGAAAATCGCTCGGGACTACGAGAACCTGGGTTTGCCCCTTCTCGATTTGATCAACGAGGGCAACATCGGCTTGATGCGCGCGGTTGAGAAGTTTGATCCGACCAAGGGCGCCAAACTTTCGACCTATGCGGCGTGGTGGATCAAGCAATCGATTCGACGTGCTCTTTCGGATCAGTCCAAAACGATTCGGTTGCCGGTGCACGCGACTGACAAGCTTCTGAGCATCCGCCGCACCGCAATGCGCCTGGAAGAGGAGTTGGGCCGTCAGCCGACGGATGAAGAAATTGGCGAGGAGCTGGACATCCCGGCAAAGCAGGTCCGGATGCTGCAAACCGCCGGCATCCGGCCGGCCTCGCTCGACGCGCCAATTGGTGACGATGAATCGAATCGCATCGCCGATGTCGTGGCGGATCAAAATGCCGGCACCCCGTATATGGACCTGGAGTCGAAGACGGACGGAAACCTTGTCCACGAACTGTTGGGCGGCTTGGATGCACGGGAAGTGGCCATCCTTCGCCAGCGGTTTGGCCTCGACGGTGGCGACGAAAAGACGCTGGAGGAAATCGGAGTCCAGTTTGGTGTGACCCGGGAGCGTATCCGGCAGATTGAGGACAAAGCCTTGCGCAAGATGCGCCGGAAATTGGCGAAAATCGATACGGTCGGGTTTGCCGCCTGAGTGGCCGCCTTCCGATAATTCTACGGGCGTGTCGGTTCACTCCCGGCGTCGGGCTTTCCGGCGCAGGCGGCTGGGAACTTTTTGGCAAAGGAAGCTGGCCATAAAATCCGCGGGCTCGCATCGTCGCGCCGATGCATCTGGTGTTGGGAAGCGAAGAGTGTTCGCCTTACCTCGCCGCGGAACTGGCCCAGTTGGGCCCGAGGGCGGGTGGCTCCGTGGGGCGGCTGGGATCGCGCCTGTTTTCGGTGGAGGGAGATTGGGTTCGGGAGGCTCCGCCGTGCTTGGTGTTCGCCCGCCAGGTCCTGATGGATGCGGTGGAGAGTTCTGCCGGCTCGATCTCAGCGTGGAGCCAGCGGCTCTTGGAAATCATCGCGGGTGCATCCTGGGGGGAGGAGCAGCCGTGGGCACTTCACGTCGAACCGTGCTACGGCTCCGGGCCGGCGGGGGTAAACCGCTGTCAGCTCATCCGGGAGGGAGTGCGCGAGCGACTCCGGCGGCATCATCGGCGCCGACTGCGCGCGTGGCGGTCCAGCCCGGAAGTATTTTCTGAGGTGCACTCGCTGGTGCAACTGCTCCTGATTCATCCCGAGGGCGGGTTTATCTCGGTTGCGGCGGCGCCGACGCCGCACCGGCTGCGCGGCCTCATTTCCCCCTTCCCGGCGGGCGAGGTTTCGGCGGCGGTGGATAAGGCGGCGCCGAGCCGGGCGTTTTCAAAGCTCGTCGAAGCGGAGCAGCGCTGGGGGGTCCGGATTGGGAGGGGCGACACGTGCGTGGATTTGGGCGCGGCGCCGGGGAGCTGGACTTATGTGGCGTTGCAGCGGGGCGCGCAGGTGTTGGCGATCGATCGGGCTCCGTTGCGGGACGATCTGATGCGCCATGCCGGGTTGACCTTTCATCGCGGGGATGCGTTTGCCTTTGTGCCCGATCGGCCGGTGGACTGGCTGCTGTGCGACGTGATTGCGGCGCCGGAACGGAGCATTGAGCTGGTGCTGGACTGGGCCCGGCGCCGCCTGGCCCGAAGATTTGTCGTGACGGTTAAGTTCAAGGGCGATGAAGACTATGGGCAGCTGGAAAAATTGAAGCACAGCCTGCCTTCGTTGTGCGGGGAGTTTTATTTGACGCGGCTCTGCGCCAACAAGAACGAGGCGTGCGTCTTTGGCGCGGTGAAGATGACCTGAGTTGAAAGCGGAGTTTCGAGACGATGGGTTGCCGGGGAATGCTCGCGGCTTGTCACCCGTCCCACTCACCGGTAGTGTCGCGAGCCGAATTCAAAAGCATGGCCACCGTTCAACTCCCCTCTGCGCCCGAACGATTGTCCCGGACGACCGCCGGTTCGGAAGCCATCGTTTCCGTGCGGGGGCTGACCAAGGTTTTTAAGGATTTCTGGGGCCGGCCGAAGGCCCGGGCGGTGGATGGTGTCGACTTTGAAGTGCGCCCGGGTGAGGTCTTTGGCCTGCTGGGCCCGAATGGGTCCGGCAAATCCACCACGGTAAAGATGTTGTTGGGCTTGTTAAATCCGACCCGCGGGCACATCGAGGTCTTTGGCAAATCTCCGCGGCACGTGGCGACCAAGGCCCGGATCGGCTATTTGCCCGAGGAATCCTATCTTTACCGGTATCTCAATTCCCACGAGACATTGGATTTCTTTGGAAACCTGTTTCATCTGACCGCGGCCGAACGGGCTCAACGCACCGAACAGCTGCTCGAGATGGTGGGGCTAAGCCAGACCCGGACGCGCACCGTCGGCGAGTTTTCGAAGGGAATGCAGCGGCGCATTGGCCTGGCGCAGGCGCTGATCAACGATCCCGATTTGGTCATCCTCGACGAGCCCACCGCCGGGCTGGATCCCATCGGCTGTCGGGAGGTGAAGGATTTAATCCTCGCGCTGGCCCGTCGCGGCAAGACGGTCATCCTGAGCAGCCACCTGCTGTCGGATGTCGAGGACGTCTGCGATCGGGTGGTGATCTACTATGGGGGCAAGGTTCAGGCATTGGGCACGCTGCGGGAGTTGCTGGCCAAACCCGACACAGTGCGAATCACGACGCCGCCGTTGCCCCGTGAAACAATGGAGCGGGTGCTTCAATTGATCCGGTCGGATGTCGCGGCCGACAAGGTGCGCGTCGACAACCCCACTCAAAATCTGGAAAGCTACTTCCTCGAGGTGGTGTCGCGGGCCCGGCAGAGCGCTGCCGAGACCTCCGGCGCGCAATCCGGCGGAACCGTGGCCGCGTATCTGCGGGGCGAGGGGGACGTCCGTCCGTCCGGGGAAAAAATCCTGGAGCGCCTGACGCTGCCGGCGGGTGGAGCCCCGCCCGCACACTCCCCTTCCGGGCTGGCGTCGCCGCCGGCTGAACCCGCGCCGGACACGGCCCGGCTGGAAGCCATGATTCGTCCCGTGTCGCCAGCGGCGGTTCCCGCCAGGACGCCACCGGCGCCTTCTGCGGAAGAAAAGCCGTCTGCACCGCCGGCGGATTTGTCCGCGGCCAACGAGAAGCTGTCCGCGCTGTTAAACAAGCCGAAACAATGACCTTCGCCGGATCCACGGGACGGATGCTGATCCTGCCGTCGTTCCTGCGGTGGGTGGTGGGAGCGCGCGTCTGGGCGGTGGCAGCGTTGACCTGGAAGGCGGCCTTTCGCTTTCGGTTATTCTGGGTGCTGGCCGCGATGCTCATTCTGGCGGTGGTGGTCCTGCCCTTGATGCTGAAGAACGATGGCTCCGCGCAGGGCTTCATCCAAATCATGCTCACCTACACCCTGAGCGTGGTCACGACGTTGCTCGCCTTTTCGACGCTGTGGCTGTCGTGCGGAACGCTGGCGCGGGAGATTGAAGAATGCCAGCTGCAGATGGTGGTGGTGAAGCCGATCGCGCGGTGGCAGGTATGGGTTGGCAAATTGCTGGGCATCACGTTGCTGAACACGGCGCTGCTCGGGATGGCCGGTCTGAGTATCTTTATCCTCCTGCAATGGCGGGCCCAGCAACTGCCGGAGGCGCAGCGTCGCGTTCTGGCGCAGGAGATTTTCGTCGCGCGCGGCTCCCTGCGGGAGGCCTTGCCCAATGTGGATTCGGAACTGGGCGCGCAGCTGCAAAAGAGTCCGGAGATCACCGGGCTTCCGCCCGGGCAACGACAGGAGGCGGAGATCCAGTTGCGCGAGCGCATCAAGGCTGGCTACCAGGTCGTGGCGCCGAATCACTATCGGCGTTGGACGATTGATGTCGGCTTGCGGCGGTCCTTGCTGCTCGACCAGCCGCTGTTTCTGCGGGTCAAGTTTCACGCCGCGCAGACCAATCAGTCCGGCAGCTACCTTGGCCTGTGGCGGATAGGGCCATTTGACGATCCGTATGCGACGAGCCTGCCGCAAAGCCTGGCGGCCAACTCTTTCCACGAGATTCGCATTGGCACCGGCCGGCAGGTCATCGACCCGCAAGGCCGTCTGGTCATCAACTTCGAGAATCGGAACGAGGTGGCCTTGATATTTCCGCTGGAGGATGGATTGGAGGTGCTTTACCCCGAGGGGGGCTTTGCGGGCAACTATGTGCGGGGACTCGTTGTCGTGCTGTGCGCGCTGACATTAATCGCGGCTCTGGGTCTGGCCTCGGCCAGCTTGCTGTCGTTTCCCGTGGCCGCATTTTTCTCCATCAGCCTTCTGCTCGTCGGGCTCTCGAGCGGGACATTGTCGAGCGTGGTGGCGGAAGGGACGGTCACAGGCCTGGATCATGAGACCAATCAAGGCGGGAGCTGGGTGGACACGCTGCTGTTGCCGCTCTTTCGGGTGATTTTGCGCGTGGTCAACCTGGTGCAACAATTTTCCCCGATCGATTCGTTGAGCAACGGCCGCAGCATCCCCTGGGAGCAATTGGGGCTGGCTTTCGGGCAGGTGGTCCTGCTGATGGGCGGGCTGTTGGCCGCGCTGGGCATCCTGTTCTTCAACCGCCGCGAGCTGGCCACAGCGCAGGGACATTCCTGAATGGCGACGCGAGCCCGGAATATTGTGCGCGTGGCCGTGGCCATGATCCTGTGGACGGCCGGCGCCGGCCTGCAGCGGAATCTGAATCACCAACGGGCCGAGCTGGGACTGACCCGGCTGGAACCATTGGAGAACGCTCCGCCCATTCTGGCCTTCACCACCGTGGCGCTGGGAAGCTTTCGCGGCCTGATTGCCAACATGCTGTGGGTCCGAGCCAACGACATGCAGATGGAGGGCAAATATTTCGACCAGGTCCAGCTGGCCGATTGGATCACCAAGCTCGAGCCGCACTTCATCCAGGTGTGGCTCGTCCAGGCTTGGAACATGGCTTACAACATTTCCGTCAAGTTTCGCGATCCTGGAGACCGATGGCGTTGGGTCCAGAACGGGATCGAGCTCCTGCGCGATCAGGGGCTTAAATACAACCCGCGCGAGCCCCTCATTTACCGCGAGATTGCCTGGTTCTTTCAGCATAAGATCGGGCAGAACCTTGATGACGCGCATCTGGTCTACAAGTTCGCCCTCGCCAACGAGATGACCGAACTCTTCGGCGGCCCGCGGCCGAACTTCGAGGAGTTGATTCACCCGCTGACCGACGAGGCGCGGTCCCGGGCCCGGATCCTGCGCGAACGATACAAGATGGATGCGGTGCTGATGAAGAAGGTGGACGCGGAATACGGCCCGCTCGAATGGCGTCTGCCGGAGGCTCACGCGATCTATTGGGGGGCCGCCGGGTTGCAGTGGGCCGAGCCGAGGGACCAGCTGGCCCTCCGGCGCAGCATTTATCAGAATCTCCAGGCCAGCGTTCTTCGCGGTCGCATCGTGCTGGCTCGCCCGGATGGATCCTACGTGTTCGGCCCGGATTTGAACAAGATCCCGCTGGCCAACGACGGCTTCGAGCGGATGATTGCCGAGGAGAAGGAGAAGCCCGACGCCATCCGCAAGGCCCACCGTAATTTTCTGAAGGAGGCGGTTTACCTGCTCTACAACTACAACCGGGTCGCCGAGGCGGAGCGCTGGATGAAAGTCCTGCGCGATCGCTATCCCGACGCCGTGCCGCCGGGAGAGTCGGCAGAAGCCTATGCGTTGAAGCGCATCAAGGAACGGGTCGGCGACGGGGATCACAACCGGACCAAGGCGCTGATCGAGGGCTGGCTGACGCAGTATTTCGAAAACCTGGCGGTGGACGAGGACGACCGGGCGGCTGGCTTGTTGCGCATGACCCGGCAGGTTTGGGACTACTACGCCGAAGTCTCCCGGCCCCGCGCCAACGCGCTGGCCATGGAACCATTGCCCGAAATGTCCCAACGGATCCTCAGTTCCCTCCTCGATCCGGCCACGGGCGTGCCGCCCGCCTACGCCGCGCGGCTCCGCACGAAGCTGAACCTGCCAGCCGCGGCTCCGACCAATGCCCCGCCCGCCGGCACGACGAATCCGCCTAACAAATCAGCCGCACCCGCGCCGGCTGCTCCCCCGGCGCCGCGCCCGTAATCATCCATGGGCTCCGGGATACTCTGCCGTGCGCCCGTCCCACGGATGGGTTCGCCCGGGTCAGAAAACGGGCCGCTCCGGGACCTTGGCGTCGGCCGCGCCCCTTAGTGGGACACCTGGCGCGCCAGTTCATCCAGGAGTGCTATTTGCGTGGGCTTGATCTGCCGCCGGGCCGCTGGCAGGTCGAAAAATTCGATTCGATCCACCTCGGGAAAAGTTTGGAGCTGCCCGGAATGGGGCGGCCACTCCATCGTGAAGGCGTTGCTGCGAGCGGTGTATTCCGGCGGCAGGTCGCCGCGGAACGCCCAGGCGTGAACGAGCTTGCCGCCCTTCTGCCGAATGGAGCCCAAGGTCAAATACGCAGCCGGATCCGCCGGAGAGGGCAGCCCGGTCTCCTCGGTGAACTCGCGTCGGGCCGTCGCGAGCAGATCGCCTCCTGACTCCACTTCACCCTTGGGGATCGTCCAGTGGCCCGCGTCCTTGGCGACATACAGCGGGCCGCCCGGATGGGCGAGGAGGACTTCCAATCCCCGGACGGTGCACCGGAACAAGACCAGGCCAGCGCTGACTCTGGATCGCATGCGCTGAGCATAGACCCGGACTGTTTTTCGCCAATATTTTCGAAAGATCATGATACGCAAGATCTTCCCAAACTTGACTTGCAACTGGTCCGGTCCCGGTGTTTAGTTCCACCGAGTCTGGCTCGCGATAGCATGAGTCCAACCAATCCAAAAGGCTCAACGTCAGTCCGGCCCCGGAAGCCGCTGATATTTCTCGTGGACGACCAGCCCATGCTGCTGGACCTCGCGGAAATTTCGCTGCAGGGCGGCGACTATGCGCTGCGAAAGTTCCTGGATCCGGAGGAGGCCCTCGACACGTTCTTAAAAGCGCGCGTCAAGCCTGACCTCCTAATCACCGACTATGCCCTGGGCAAAATGAACGGCCTCGAACTGATCGAGCGGTGCAAGGCGGCCAAGCCGGATTTGAAGACCATCTTGGTCAGCGGGACAGCGGGAGCGGAAATCGTTCTCGAATCGCCGGTCCACGTCGATCGGTTCGTGGGCAAGCCCTATCAGCCGACCGGCCTCGCCGAATTGGTCCAACGCGTCCTCGGCGGAGACGCCTGAGCATTCGGTTCCTGCTGCGGTTGCTCGGGCGGGAGGTGCCGTCTTCGTGTGCGTTCGACCCAACGGAGCCCTTCCGAAACTGATCAGCGCTTCAGGGCTCGCGAATCCGATAAAACCGGCTGGAGCCGACGGAGCGATCGGGGTCCGATACCTCCAGGCGTCCGTCGGCTGCGGCCTGCACGAGGCGCCATAGGCTCCAATGGACGAGGTCCGGGGAGGTCTCAATGACATAGGCCTGCAAGGCCGCGCCGGTGAGACGCAGCGCGAGGCCGGCTTGGTTCAATTGGATGGAACCGAAGCTGGGGCGGCCACGCGCCACGTTCGGGGCCACAACGATGTCGTCAAGACGAAGTTGGGTGCGCGGACCGCTGGCGCCGCTGAGGTGATGGTATTTCCAGCGGAGCTGAAGAAGCGGCGCGCCGGCGGCGGCGGGCGGCAGCGCCACGGGCCCGAAGATGGAGACTTCTCCGGTGGCGCCTCCGGAATATTCGACCGGGTTGCCATTGGCTCCAAGAACGTCGAGAAATGGACCGGCGTCACCGATTCGGTATTGCAGGCGTAGGGCGTAGAGCCGGGCGTTGGCGGCGACGGTCCCGGCGGTGAATCGGACCTCGACGTTGGTTTGGCCGGTCGTGTCGAGCGCGAGCAGGGCGGCGCCCAGATAGCCTCCACCTTCGGGTTGGGGATCGCTGGTGTTGAGGAACGCCACCCCGTCTTCGCCGAGGCCGTTGACGCGGCTTCGGCTTGTGCGGTCATAAGGCAGGGTCCACCAATTCGTGAATTCTGTCTCCAGCGTTGGGTCGGCGTTGGTGGCCGTAAGAAAGACCATGTTGGGCGGAAAACTGCCGGCCGGCTCGGTGGCACTCCACGTCGTGAAGGCGTAGGGGCCTTCTCTCAGGTCATGGGGTAACGGGACAGGTGGATTTGTATTGGGCACCGAAACAAAATTGGCGATGAGCGCCGCATTGCCCAGCATGGCCAGCGTCACGGTGTCGCTCGGATCCGACAGCCCCGTCCAACGAACGAAGCGATAGCCCGGGCGCGCCGCGGCCTTGAGGGTCACCGGGTTGTTGCGAAAATAGGCGCCTGTCCAGGGCGCATTCGTGGGGGGGCTGACGGTCAGGGTGCTGACACGGATGGCGCCGGCGTTGGTGTCATTGACTCGCAGCGTCACGCTGGCCAGGCCGGGCAGGCGAAACGCGTTGGTCATGTGCTGGCGCATGTAAGCGGGCCGTCGGACGGCGAAATCGCGCAGCACTTGGATCTGGTTGCTCCACGCCGCCGGGCTGCCTGGGGCGTGCCATCTCTGGGTGTGGGCGGGAACTTCCGGGGCGATGCGCGCGGCGAATTCGTCGATGCGCCGCAGCACCCGCCCGGGCTCGAAATTCCAATTCATCGCATCGGCGAATCGATTGATGAAGTCGCGCCGGAAGTTGGGGTTGTTGACCAGCGTGCGCAGGAGGAAGGTCACGACCGGGTTGTTGTGATCGTTGCCCCCCGGGTTTTGCTGGTACTGGGTCCAGGGTCCGCTGGACTCGAGATCGTAGGCAAGCATGGGAAAGGCGTAGGCGGGCGGCACGCTCCAGAATCCGCCCCAGCCCACGTCGCAATCGAAAAGAATCCAACGAAAGCGTCCCTCGGGCGTCCGCGGGCGCCAGAGGCGATGATTGCCAATATCCCAGCGGTAATAATAGATCTCGCAGACTTTGAAATCGATGAAGTTGGCCGGGTCCATCATCGACTGCAGCGTGACGTAGTTGGTCTCCTGGCTGATGTCGTGCGTATTCAGGAACGCCATCATGGCGTCCCAGGCGGTGGTGTCGCCGTTGACGGGCGTGGCGAATCCTTCGAGGTAATCGACGGCAGTCGGATCAACCCCGTGGTGCGAACCAAAGTAGCCCGGTTCGAACGCCTCTTGCAGGTTGTGGATGCCCCAGTACTCGCCATTGAGGAACAGCAGCGCCGGCCGGTAGGCTTGCACGTCAAGCCCCAGCTCGGCGCCAAAGCTCTGCATGAATCCGTCGCGCGACAGGGTCAGGTTGAAATCGTGGCCGGAGGGACGCAGCAGCAGGCGGTTGAACTCCTCGATCGGCAGGTCGGGAAACACCTGGTAGCGAATCGGGCCGTGCCCGGGCGGATTCAGCGGGTGCAAGCGCAACGCTTTGATCGGGAATCCGAAGGAGGTGTTTCCATGAATCCGAATGCCGCTGCTCTGGCTGATCACCCGTCTGCCGTCCGGCTCAAACATCTCGAGATGAACCGGCCGTTCCCACGCGTCACCACTCTGCGCGTAATTCCCTCCCGGCGCATTTCCGGGTACGTAAATGCCAATGTCGGGATCGAAAAAATTTCGCGGATCCGTGATGAGGGACACGACCGGGAGCGAGAATTTCGCGGGGCCGGCTGGCTCGACAATGAACGAGCGCGAGACGGTCTCGCTGGGCAGCGCACCGGTTTTGAAGGCTTTCGCCCGCACCACGGCGAATTTGTAGACCACCGCGGAGGGCGGCTGATAGCCGGGCACCGTGGGGATGAGGGAAAGATTGTTCGGTGCCGTCGCCCGGTTGGTGATAGTCAGCGGATCACGGTACAGCGGTGACGTCTCTGTTGGCTCGGAACCATCCAGCGTGTAGCGGATGACCGCGCCGCTGTTCGACGTGCTCAGGCTGAGCAGAAAGTTGTTCGACCAGTACCCGGCCTCGTGCGAAAAGATCGGTCTCTCGAGAAATTCGGTGCTGGCGGGAGTCGTGTTGGACGCCCCGGGCGTCGGCTGAACGAAGTAATGAAATGTCCCGCTCCCATCCGGCGTGCGCCCGTAGGAGACGTCGCGCGGGATGGATGCCGCCGGTAATTCGTCCGATGGCGTTCCGTCCGGCCCGGTGAGGCGGAGTGGCTCCCCATCCCGGTCGAGACTGAAGTTGGCGTGGGGCGTCCGTCGTACGGCCAGGCCGTATTTGTGGGCGAGGAATTGGTGGACCTGGTGAACTTCGAGGTCGGTCAATGTCCGGGCGTGGATCAGGACCTCCGCTACTTCGCCGGCGAAGGCCCCGTAGGCGCCGGCTCCCACATCCGTCGGGGCGTTGACCCGCGTGCGCGCCGAGACCAAACCGGCGGAGGCGAGATGGCCTTGCACGTAGAGGAACGGCTGGCGGTTGGAGTAATTCACCGAAAGAACCTGGAAGCCCGTCCCGATGGGTCCGCCGAAAACCGCCAGCGCGGGCATGTAGCCGGAGCCATGCTCGTAGACTCCGACGCCGTTCGTGCCCATCGAGACACCGGCGCCTGCGTAAAAGTCCCCGCCGTGATTGGCGCCGAACAGATATCGCTGGCCGCTCACACCTCCCACCCCGTAGGCCTGTGCGTCGACCTCATGCGGCACGCTGGCGCGGGCAACCACCGTGACGCAGAAGTTGTTCTCCGCCGGCACCGCCGCAAGGCTGAGCACGTCGTCGGCGCCATCAAACCGAACCCGGGCCGGCGCGGTGGCGTCTCCCGCGAGCCATCGTGGTTGCGAGGTGCTGGCGCCTTGCGCGGCCGAATCGCCTCCGGCCACCTGGTTGCTCCAGCGCCGCAGGTACCATCCGCCGGCTTCCGCCCGGACTTGACCAACGTCGTTGGTTAGGACCACGGCAGCATCGAGCCACACTTTCAACCCATCCAGTTGGACTGGATTCAGTGAGGCAAAGGTCCGGGCCTGCCGATCTTTGCCGTCGCAGAAGACCACCAGAAATTCGCCGGGCTGCAGGACAGTGTTGGTAAAAACCCAGCGAAAGGGATCATTGGGGTCATCGGACAAGCCGTAGCCGATCAGGTCGAGCGGCCCGGGGCCCGGATGGAAAATTTCGACCCAATCCGAGGCGTCGCCGTTTTCATCCACCAGCCCGCCGCCATTCGACGTGACGATTTCGTTCAGGCGCGGCGCCTGGGCGGATACGCTGGCCCCCGTGCTGAGGACGCTGAGCACCGCGGCGAAAACGGCGAACCAAGGCCTGGCCATGCCTCAAGGGCGCGAGACGAGCCGATAAAATTTCTGAGCGTTGTCGCCCGGATCGTCGTAGACCACAAACTCATCAGTTTCGACCTGGACCAGGAGGAAAAGCTCATCCCAGGGACCGGCGGCGGAGTTCGACCATTCGATCGCATAGTCGCCGGCCGTGAGCGGCCACGCGAGGCGCATCGCAGGGAACGGCTCCGCCACGCGATGGATAGTCAGCCGCGGCGGGGTCCGGCAGTCGCCGCGACAGATCCGGATGTTATCGAGGAGCAGCGAATAATCCCCGGCTGGCGGGGTGTGCGCAATGCGCAGGTCGGCGGTGGCGCTGTCCGCCGTGAAGCGGACTTCACGCTTGGTGAACGGGTTGTTGCCGCCCACCGGAGCCACGTCATCGTCGATCAGCGACAACCCGCCGAGTGTGACCGTGAAATGCGTGGGTGGCGGGGAGCAGCAGTTGCGGGTGTTGACGGACACCGACAACGTATATTCCTGGCCGATCTCCAGGCCGGTCAGCGTCTGGGCGATGGAAACCGCCCCTTGCAAAAAGCCCACCACCTCTTGATCCGGCGCGTCGCCGTTGTCGGTAAATGGGCCGACGCGCTCGAGATTAACGCCGTAGCCGCCGCCGCTGGCCGTCCAGCCGCCAAACTGGCCGGGCTGGATGTAGCCCACGCCCGAAGGAACGCCCGTGCCCTCGAAGCTGGAGTTTTGGATCACAATTTCGCCGGCTTCGCGCTGAACGATGTTGACCGCGTCCAGCAGCAGCGAGGCGTCGCCGGACGCGACCGCTTCGAATTCGAGCAGGCCTTCTGCGGCCATGGCCATGAAATCCACGCTGTGAGCGTGATACGGTCCCGCGCCGACCGGCATCACGCCGGTGAGGGCGGCGACTTCCTTGCCGCCGAACCGCACATGCAGGTCGATGCTGCCGCCGCAGCAGTTCCGGGCGTTGTAAAAGAATTGCAGGCGGTAGTTGTATCCGGGCGTCAGCCCGACGATCGACTGGGACAGTGAGCCGGCTCCCTGGATGAAGGCAACCTGAGCGCGGTCCGGGATTGACCCATTATCGTGGAACGGGCCGTTCGCGCCATTCAGCCCGATTTGGCCCGTCCCCGTCCAGGCCAGCACTGGCCCGTAACCCACCCCCGTCGGCACCCCCGAGCTTTCGAAGCTCGCATTGCGCACGAACGAGGAGTGAACCGTCACTTGCAGGTCGCTCTCGGTGCAGAGCCCGGCCGCGTCAACGATCTCGATCCGCATCGTGCCGCGCGCCACCGCTCGGGCGGTAAATGCCTTGACGGTCTCGCCCACTCCGAAATTGAGCGACAGGGCGCCATCCGCCGCCGCGTCCACCAACTGAACGATCGACGAATCGGGGCTGCGCAGGA
Source organism: Limisphaerales bacterium (assembly GCA_044229355.1). GTDB lineage: Bacteria > Verrucomicrobiota > Verrucomicrobiia > Limisphaerales > JADJPG01 > JBGARF01. The sequence continues at coordinate 265,490 of JBGATF010000003.1, read as the reverse complement.
CGACGGTCGCCGGTTTGCCAGCTGTCAGTTCCGACGGCACAGTGGCCGTGGCCGTCACCGTCATGCCGGGCGCCAGTTCCGCCGCGGTGGGCGCGATGGCCAGGCAGGGCAAGGGCGGTCGAGTCGACCCCTCAACGTGAATGTCGTCGAGCAATGCGACGGCGCCTGCGCCCATCTGCGCAAAGGTGATGGTGGTGGAAACGTCACCCGGCGTGAAGGTCCCCGAGAATGTTCGATACGGGTCCGGCCCCCCGACGTCGGTGACGTCGGTATCGAACACAACCTCGGTCCCCGCCGTCACGCGCAGGTGGGCGGCGTCGAACTGGCGCGCGTTGTAGGCGAAGCTCAGTTCGTAGGTCGTTCCGGCCACGAGCCCGTTCAGGATCTGGCTGATGGAGCTATCTCCTTCGAGGTAGACCACGTGGTCCTGATCCCGCGGAATGCCATTGTCGGCGTAGCCCTGGCCATTGGCGTTGATTCCGACCAGGCCGGCTCCGCCAATTTCCCACCCGGCAAGCTTTTGACCCGGCGCCAAACTGCCGCCGCCGGGAATGGACCCGCTCGCCTCAAAGCTGGGATTGGCCACCGAAACGCTGCGGGCGCTGCAGGGCGTCAGGCTGACGGCATCCAGCACAGCCGTGGCATCGCCCACCGTCGTGGTCGCAAATTCCAATTCGACGGTGTCGACCGCTGCGGTCACAAGCACGCTGCGGAAATTGTAGAAGGGATGGTTCGGCAACGTCGGCGAGGGACGCACATTGACGATGCGGTCCACGGGCTGGCCCCCAAAACGCGTGATCAAGTCCACCGTGCCTCCGCAACAATTGCGGGCGTCGTAATAATACTGCAGGCAGTAGGTCTGTCCCGGAGTCAGCCCGCCGATCGTTTGTCGAAGCGAGTTTGGGCCCTGCAGGAACACCGCCCGACCCTGGTCGGGGATTGGCGTGTTTCCGTTGTGGAACGGGCCCGATGATTCGTTAATCCCGCTGCCGCCCGTCCAAAAATCCACCGCGCTGTAGTGGGGGAAACTCGTGTTGTAGTTCGCTTCGAAACTGGGGTTTTGCACGAGACTCCCGGCCATCGATGGCAGAGCTATCGCGCCCGCGAGGGCAACAGCCAGTTGATGCAGAAGCCGGATCCGGGAAGCACAAGGGGTGCGCATAAGTGTTCTGGGCTGAGGTGGGTTTGATGGACCCGACGCTTCTAACAGCGATGTCTTGGGGGGTCAAGCCGTGCCACCGTACGCGCGCGCCGGATATCGGTGCGTCACGATCAGCCCAATTCCGAGCGCAGAACCTGATCGCGAAACCCGCGGTCGCAGCGGGAGCCGAACGTGAGCCCGGCCGGGGCTCACGGTCCAATTTTCAGCTGCGCAGTTCGGCATGCATTCAAGAGGTCATCATGAAAACTCTCATCCGCCGCTCCCTCGCTTTCACACTGATTGAACTCCTCGTCGTGGTGGCCATCATCGCGGTCCTGGCCGGACTGCTCCTGCCCGCACTCTCGCGCTCCAAACAAAAGGCACTGCGCCGAAGTTTGGAATCCGCCCAGGCCCAGGCTGGGGCCGCGGCGTCCAATCGCCCCGGCGATGGGGCTGGGACACCCTCCTCCGGGCCGCCCGTGCGGCCGGCGGCCGAAGTGCAGTCGTTCCGCGCAGAGATCGTGCTGCGCCCGCGTCTCAGCGTGGGAACCGCCGAGCCCGAGTCCATCTATGGAGCCGAATTGAAAGCCACGTTGACCGCCGTAAATCCGACGGGCGCTGGGCCGTGCGAAATCCTGCTGCCGCTGCCGCCGCGCATCATTTCGCTGGCGGATCTCGAGATCATTGTCGGATCCCAAATCAGCCGCGCGGTGGAAATTCGGGGAGACAAGCTGGCTTGGTTTGGGTCGTTGCCGTCCGGGCCGACTCCGATCTCGCTGAACTACACCGCCGTCGGCAAGGGACTTTACCAGTTGCAGACGCCGCCGGGAGGCGTTCTGGACACGTTCGAGGTCGCCTTGACTGCGATCGGTTCCGATGTGCGGATGCTCGACCTTTCCTTGCAGCCCACGCGGCATCGTCGCAGCGGCGATCAAACCGACTATCGTTGGGAGTATCGAAACCTGCTGTTCGGCCGCCCCATCGTTCTCGATGTGCTGGGTCTGGCCCCGATCGATCGGCTTGGTGAACTCACCTGGCTCGGCCCGGCGAGCGTGATCTTGTTCGGCTTGATCGTCGGCTTGTTCGCGCACGCCTATCGCCTCGAATCGTTCGATCGCTGGATGCTGCTCCTCGTGGTCGGGACGTTCACCGCCGCTTATCCGCTCATGTATTTTGCCCAGGAATTTGTGTCGTTGCCGCTTGCCATGGGCGCGTCGGCCAGCCTGGCCGTCGTCGTGATTGGCTTGCGCGCGGCCAGCTTGATGGGGCGCCGTCTCGCGCTGTTTGGCATCGTCCTGCCCGCCGCCGCGTTGATGGCGCTGACCCTGACGGCTTCGCTTCACCCCCGTTTGCAGGGAATCTTGATCACCGTTACCGGCCTGGCTGTGTTTGTGACCGCGATGCAACTCCTTCCGCGAATTCAGCAGTCCCGCGCGGCCGGCATGGAGCGCCGATCGAAACTTTCGCCGAAACCGCCAACGAGCGACGGCCCGGTGACGGCGTCGTGAGCTTCGGTGGGGGCCGGACGGACAATGGCCCGTGGATTCGGGCTGAAGATGGTGCGTCCGAGTCTACGGCGACCGGCGGACCCGGAAAAAGCCCGACGACGGCTCCAAGGGCGGGAAGGAAAGGGGAGTAGGCAACGGGCTGACGGACTGATTTGTGAAGAACGGGGGCCAGGGATCGGTCGGGCCGGGCCATCGGTTGGTGGACTCGATGACGAACCAGTTGGTGGTGGGCGTGGCGTTGGAAAGGAAGTAGGTGTGGTTTCCGGCGACGATGGACAGGCGGATGAATTCCGCAATCACGTTGGTGACGGCACCGAGGCAGTTGGAGGTGACCAGGGAATACGTGATGGGCCATGGGCCGGCGATGTCCAACGCCGGCGAGTTGGCCAGCGGCACGTCGACTCCATTCGTTCTCCATTGGTAGCTCCAGTCGCAGGCCGCGGCGCCCGCCGGGACTTGCAGGTGAAGGCGGCCGTTGCCCCAACTCGCTGGAAATTGTCGGGCGGCTTGCCGGGCGTCAACCGCGGCGCGGCGACAAACGGAAATCCGATCGATGAGCAAGCCGGAGGATCCAAGGCCGCCGCTGAGCACGGTGTAGGTCAGCGACGGGCGCGCCCGGAAGAGGATCCGATTGTCCGTCGCCGTAGATTCTTTGCAGCTCAGAAAGGTGCGGAATTGCGCCGTCGCCGGACCCTCGTAGGCAAAGAGGATGTGGCTGATGCTGCCGGCAAGCGGTTCGACGATCACGGCGGCCTCCTCCGGAAGGTCGTTGGTCAGGAACAGAAGCAGGGGCGTGGCCGTGGCCCCGCAGAGGCTGCCGCTGCTCAGCGGTCGAGCCGCCTGCACGCTGGTCACGATGGCGGTGACGCCGGTGCTGGCGGTGGAAACCGTCACCTCGGAGGGCGAAAATCCGGGTGAGAGAACGTTGCGGTTGGCGGCCGGCTCCCGAACGAGGGCGGAGAGCCGCACCGATTCACCCACGCCGTCCTTGAACTTGATGCGTGGCACAAAGGCCAGCACGTCGCTGTGGATCAGTTCGGCCGGACGGGTGAACGTCGTTGCGCCGGTGATATCGCGGACAGACGCCTGATAGGATCCGAGATCCCGCTCAGCGGCAGACGCGAGCGTGAAGGTGGGATCGGTCGCGCCAGGAATGCGTCGACCATTGTGAAACCACTGGATCGCGACCGGGCCCAGGCCGGGTGCGGCCGCGGCCGCCACGGAAAAAGTGGCGGGCCCACCCGGAACCGTGCTGTGAGTGATTGGTTCCGTCACAATCTGCGGTTCGACCGGGCTGTTGGGTTGCAGCGACCAGTTGAGATTAAATGATCCGGAGGCTCCGGCCGCGCCGTCCACCACAATCCGGTACTCCATGTTTGCCGTGGCGACGAAAGAAACCCGACTGCATCCGAATTCACCCCGGTCGTCGTCGGCGGCGACCCAGGTCAGGTTGCTCAGGGTCGGACCCGAGTAGACCGCCAGGAGAGTGTCGAAGCTGCTGCCGCGGGTGTCGAACGTGGCTCGACCCGACTGCGGAGCGATCCAGGTGCACCACACGGAGTGTCCCCCGGGGAGTCCGGCATGAAACGGCTCGAACGGTTCTTCCCGGGTGGCGTTGGCGTTGTTTCCGGCGCGCGACCCCGCGGCGCTGCCTGGCAGGAGGCTGGCGAGAGGGAAAGCGTCGGCGAACGGGTGGACTGGATTGATGACCTGGACGATCGCGTTTTCGCTCAACACACTTCCCGCTTCACTATAGACGAGGACCGAATAGCGCCCGGCGTGCGCGGGTTCGGCGTTGCTCAGGACGAGGGTCGACCCGGTGGCGTTCGCGATGGGCTCGTCGTTGAGTCGCCAGGTGTAACTAGGCGCGGGCACGCCCCAGGCGTTGACCGTCAGGGTGACGGTTTCGCCGGGAGGCGTTACCTGGGAGCCGGGATGGGTCAGGATCTCGGGCGGTACCGTGACGGTGAGCATGGCGGGCGGGCTCACGATGGAGCCGACCGCGTTGGAAACGACGACCGTATACGGGCCGCTCTGAAGGGGCTGAACGTCGGTTCGGGTAAATACGGCCTCGGTTGCGCCGGGAATGTTCGTGTTGGAGGTGCGCCACTGATAGGTCAGCGGTCCCGCTCCGATCGCGAGCACCTGGAAGGTGGCAGTCCCGCCAATGGGCGAACGCCGGCCGACGGGGGGCAGAATCAATTGGGGTGTGCCCTCGAGAGGATAGGCCGCGAGCCCGGGCTGCAGATGGTCGGCGCTTCGCTGGAAGGCTCCGGCCACCACCAGCCGGTTGGTGGTCAAAGACAGGGCCGCTGCCGGGCCATCCAAACCCGGGTTCCAGTCCAGGACCGATCCAGACGCGAGTGACAGGGCGGCCAGGTTGGCCCGGCGAAGCTGGCCGCCCCGGGCAAAATCGCCGCCCACAAATAATGTGTCGCCCGCCGGGACTATGCAGCGCACCGAGCCCTCGACGTCCGGCTGCCACGAGGTCGATTGGCCGGACGCATCCAGGGCCGCCAGGCCGGCCCGATGGTTCCCGCCCACAAACTCAAAACTTCCGCCGACGATCAGATTTGTCGACGTTGCTTGCAGCGCGTAGACGGCGCCGTCCGGATCAGGACTCCAGGGGAGGACGGCACCATCGGTCAACGCGAGCCGGGCGAGGTTCTTCCGAAAGACACCGCCAATCTCGAAAAACTCTCCGCCGACATAGAGTGCGTTGGCCGTCGCCAGGAGCGTGTGCACGCGGCCGGTCGTCCCGGAGCTCCAGGAGGTGATCGAGCCAAGCGGCGTGAGCGCGGCGACGCCCGGCCGCCACTGGCCGGAAACCGAGTTGAAATCGCCCCCGACAAACAGCACCCCGTTGGGGGCCAGCGTCATGGTCCGGACTGTGCCATTTGGATCCGGGCGCCATTGGTCGTTCACCACTCCGGTGCTCCGGGAAATCGCGGCGAGATTCGTGACGAAGCCATTTCCGCCGGGACAGACGAAGTTCCCCCCGACAAAGACGGTGTCCCCTGCCGGGACGATGGCGAGAACGTCGCCCTGGACAACCGGCTTCCAGTCGCCGGGTTGGCCGGTGTCCAACTGGAACGCCGCGAGGTTTTGGCGCGGGAGGGTGGTCCAGGAAATTCTCGCACCCGCGAGATAAAGACTTCGCCGCGAGACTCCCAACGCGCGCACGTTCCCTTCGGTCTCTGTCCAGCATCCCACCACTTCGCCGGTGTCCGCGGACAGGATGGCCACGTTGCGGCAGGGCGTCGGCCCGATTTTGGCGAAAGAGCCGGCGACAATCACCCGGTGGCCGTCGACCGCCAGTCCGTTGATCGCGGGGGATTCTCCGGTCGCGACCACGGTCCAGGGCAAGGCAGCTCCGGACTCGATGTCCCAGGCGACCGCGGCCGGGCGGACCAAACCACCGTTGGTCAATGGTTGGCCTCCTGCATAGACCGCGTGGCCTTCCAATGCCAGGGCCTCCACGCTGGCCAGCGCGTTTGTCCCTCCCGGCTGCCAGGGCGCGGCGAACCCGGTGTGGACATCCAGCGCCGCCACCTTGTCCCGCGTCGCCCCTCCGATGTTGGTGAACGTGCCGCCGACAAACAGTGAATCTCCGGACATTGCCAACGCGGTGACTCGTCCGTAAGGGTGGGGGTTCCAAGGCAGGATTGCTCCGGCTCCTTCGTAGTCCACCGCGGCGAGACCCGCGCGCGAGACGTTGCCAATCGTGGTGAATGTTCCGGCGACGAAGAGGGTGGGATGATCAACGAGAAGCCGATCCACGGGCCCGTTCGGACCTGGGTTCCATGAGGTCAGCTGGCCGGTCCGCCCGTCCACTGCCGCCAGCCCGCTCCGGCCCAGATTGTCGATGCTCGCGAACTGCCCTCCGACGTAGACCACGCCGCGCGCAAAGGCCAACGCGCGCACCGACCCGTCCGGCGATGGAGCCCAGGAATCGACTTCGCGGCTCGCCGTGACGTGGGCGAGATTGAATCGGGGCACGCCGCCCACGCGGCGAAAGTCTCCTCCCAAATAGAAGCCGCCCACTTCGTCACCCACCACGGCGCTGACCACGCCGTCCACTTGCGGGAATTCGAAATGCCCCTGAAGGGAATCGAGGTCCAGCGCCAGGCCCTCTCCCTCGCTCGGACGCACGCCTGCAAATTTTCCGCCAAGCAGCAGTTGGCCGTTTTGCTGCGCGATGGCGCGAATCTCTCCGGTTGGCACCCAGAAGTCCGCTTGCGGCTGCGCGGCAAACGGCACGACGAGCGAAGCAGCCGAGGCCGCTCGGCTGAGGCCGACCGCCAGAATGAGCGCAACGACAAGCCCGCGCGGATGGGCCCGGCTCCGATGGCCGGAGAACCGGTCGACGAGGCATCGTCTGGGAGCTGGAGTCCGCGGAAACGATCGATGAATCGAGCTCCTTTGGAAGAGGGCTGACATCCGTCCCGTCAAGACCGAGCTTCCAGAGCTGGAGGCGTGACACGACTGAAGGTCTCGGCGCATGCGAGGATAGCTGGGTCGCGGGCGGTTTGTGAGCGGTGAGTGGTCTACCACGACCGCTGTCAGCCGGCAAGGGAATCCACGGCGCGGGCGGCGCAGTCGGCCCGGAGCGCGGGTTTTCAACCCGCAGCGGCCGAAAGCGGGCACGCGGCTCGAACTGTTTGCTAAGGGGCCGCCGTTTCCAGCCGCTGCGGATTGAAAATCCGCGATCCGGCCATCGGACGAAGTGGCACCGACAACCTGCGGATGCACCGCGGCGCCAGGTCAGCGTCAAAACACTGGCTTGCTTGCGGACTGGCGATGCGAAAGATGGCGCCGATCTCCGACCGCCGAACGGCGGATCGTATGGGCCAAATGCACCGCAAGCCAACGCACGCCTGGTGGGCCGGGCTGTGGCTGAGTCTTGTTGGTTTGCTGCCGGGTGCTGAGCCGGCGGACGTCGTCCCGGCTCAGGCCCGGTTGAGCGACCGTTCCGTCTGGGTGCTTGATTCCCGCGGGCAGGTGGATGTGTTGCGCGAGCGCGCCCGGACCCCGGCCCAGCCCAGCCAGCAGTTGATCCCGTTCGACCGGGTGCAGACTTCGACGAACAGCCACGCCAATCTGCTGTGGTATGGCCGCGCGCATTTTCAGCTCAGCGAGTTGACGGAGATCTCGGTGCCGCCTGTGCCCGAGGATCGCGCGCGGGGATTTCTCGAGGTGCTCAAGGGATACCTTTACTTTTTCCACCGAGGGCCGCCCCGGGAAGTCGAGATCCGCGGACCCACGTCGGTTTCCATCGTTCTGGGCACGGAGTTCAGCCTGCGGGTGGCGAGCGGAGGCCGCACGGAGCTCTGGCTTTTCGACGGGAGCGTCGAGGTGGTCAATCCGCAGGGCTCCGCCCGGGCGCAGAGCGGCGAGCGGGTGGTCGTCGATCCCGGGCGTGCCCCGGTGGTGACGCCGATGGTCGAGGGGATTCACGAGCTGATTCAGTGGTTCCTTTATTATCCAGGCGTGCTCAATCCGGACGAAGCCGGCCTCAATCCGGCGGAGAAACAGATCCTGGCCGCGTCGCTGGCGGCCTATCGGTCGGGAGATTTGAGGAGCGCCGTGGCGCTGTATCCTCCGGGACGATCCCCGGCCTCCGACGCCGAGCGTGTCTATGCTGCAGCCGTGCTGCTGGCGGTCGGTCAGGTGGATAAGGCGGACACCCTGCTGGGTTCGATCGAGAGCCGGGGAAACGCGTCGACGCTGGCGGCGTCCTTGCGGGATCTCGTGGCCACGGTCAAAGGCCGTCCGCAGCGCACGGCCGAGTCCACCGACCTGTCGACGGTGGCGCTGGTCGAGTCGTACCGTCTCCAGGCGGAACGGAATTTGCCCGGTGCTCTGGCGGCGGCCCGTTTGGCGACGGAGCTCGCGCCGGACTTTGGATTCGCCTGGGCGCGCCGTTCGGAGCTCGAGTTCAGTTTCGGGCGGATCGACTCGGCGTGGGCGGCGCTCCGGCGCTCGTCGGCGCTCGCGCCGAAGAACGCGCAGGCCATCGCCCTGGAAGGATTTCTCCTGTCCGCCCGAAACCGGATCCCGGACGCGATCGCGTCGTTCGACCGCGCGCTCCTGCTCGATGGCGGGTTGGGCAACGCGTGGCTGGGGCGCGGCTTGTGTCGGATTCGTCGCGGCGCTGCCCAGGCGGGGCGACAGGACCTGTTGATCGCGGCGGCGGTCGAGCCGCGGCGCTCGCTGCTGCGCAGCTACCTGGGCAAGGCCCTGGCCGAGGCCGGTGAACCGGAGCGCGCCCGGCACGAGATGGAACTGGCCCGCGAGTTGGATCCGGGCGACCCGACCGCGCCGTTCTACGCGGCCCTATTGTCGGGGCAATCCCTGCGCTACAACGACGCCGTGCGCGAGCTCGAACAGGCGCGGGCTTTGGATCGGAATCGCGCCGTGTTCCGCTCGGCGCTGCTCCTTGATCAAGACCGCGCTGTCCGCGGCGCCAATCTCGCCCAGCTGTATCACCGCGCTGGGCTGGATGACGTCGCCATCCGGGAGGCGACCCGGGCCGTCAATCTCGATTACGCCAATTATTCCGCGCACCTGTTCCTGGCTGATGCCTACGAACAACGGCGGGATCCGCGGCAGGTCAATCTTCGCTACGAAACGGCCGCCCTCAGCGAGTATTGGCTGGCCAACCTGCTCGCCCCGGTGGGCGCAGGCTCGTTGTCTCCCACCGTGACCCAGCAGGAGTACTCCAAGCTCTTTGAGCGGGATCGCCTGGGGCTGGTCTCGGCCTCCGAATATCGCAGCTCCGGCGCCTGGCAGCAGACCGCCGCCCACTACGGTCAGTTGGGCAACCTCAGCTATCTGCTCGACGCGACAGCGGGATCGGACCCGGGGCAGCGCCGCAACAATGACCGGGACTGGCGCCAGGTTGGTTTGCAGCTGAAACATCAGTTCACCGCCCGCGACACGGTGGTGCTGCAGCCGCTGGTCTACGACGCCCGCGGAGGCGATCTCACCCAGTACTACGACCCCCGCCGCGCAAGTGCCGGGTTCCGCTTCCGCGAATCGCAGAGTCCCCAGCTCGTCGCCGGGCTGCACCACGATTGGGCGCCCGGCCAGCACACGCTGCTGCTCGGCGGACGCCTGCAGGACACGCTCAAAATCGACAATCCGGAAGAGGAGCTTCGGGTGCTCAACCGGCAGGCCGGCCAAGTCGATTACACGGCGCTGACCTTCGCGCCCGAGGACTACCGCAATCGGGTCACCGACCTTTTCGCGGAGCTCCAGCATCTCTGGCAGGCCGGACCGAACACCCTCGTGGCTGGAGCGCGTGTCCATCGGGGCGGGTTCACCACGCGCATGAGCTCAGGCGACTCGCCCACCTTCTTCGTCGCAGCCGTGCCGATCGCAATCGTGGTGACCGGCGAAACGGCGCGGGCCGAGACAGACCTGCATCGCGCCGGGACGTATCTCTACGATCACGTGAATCTTGGGGACACCCTGCGCCTGACCGGCGGGGTGGCCTACGACTGGGTCCGTGCGCCGGAGAACTGGCGATCGGCGCCCATCTCGGGAGGCCAGGGCACGGTGAGTCAGCTGTCGCCGAAGGCCGGCGTGACCTGGCATCCTGTTCGCAATACGACTGCGCGGTTGGGGTTCATGCGATCGCTGGGTGGCGTGTCGATCGATCAGAGCTACCGGCTCGAGCCCACCCAGGTGGCCGGGTTCAACCAGGCGTTTCGCAGCCTGATTCCGGAATCGGTGGCGGGCAACGTCCCGGTCCCTTCCTTGCAAACCCTGGGCGCGGCCGTGGAACAGCAGTGGAGCCACGGGCTGTCCTTGGGGGTCGAGGGCACCGCACACGAGTCCGACGCGCGCCAGCGCATCGGAGTTTACGAACTGACCTACCTGTCGCCATTTCCGAACTATTCGCTGACGGCGGCCACGACTCGCCGGCGCGTGCAGTTTGCGGAGCGGTCCCTGGCCGTCACCCTGAATCAACTCGTCGGGACCGAATGGTCCTTCGGCGCACGCTACCAACTCAGCCAGGCGGATTGGCGGATGCGCTATCCGGGTCTGCCCGCAAATCAGGCGATCCCGCCCCGGATCGCCGAGGCGGCCCTGCTGCATCATCTCGACCTGTTCGCCATCTACAACCATCCGTCCGGCTACTTCGGTCGCGCCGAGTCCCATTGGTTCGCGCAGAACAATCAGAATGACGCGGCGATCCTGGCCGACGACGCGTTTTGGCAGGTGGACGTGTTCGCCGGGCGCCGCCTGCCGTGGGGACGGGCCGAACTGCAACTCGGCTTGCTGAACCTGACGGGCCAGGATTACCGCCTGAACCCGCTGAACCTCCAATCCGAGCTGCCCCGCCGGCGGACCTTCACCGTCACGCTGCTGCTCCGCTTCTAACCGGACGCGTCGCCGGGAACACCGCGCTTGAGTCGGGCCGAGGCGAGCGGGCATGATCCGGCGCATCAGCCGTTGAACTGGCTTCATCAAATCCGAGGCCCACGAAGAACCCAGGCCGCCGGGGTGGCCGCGGCGGTCCTCGTCGGGGTGATTTGCTCGCTCCCGCCCCTGCGGGAATGGTGGGCGAATCGGAGCTACGACATCCTGCTGCAATTGCGTCCGGCCATCGACGTGGCGCGTGACCCCGTTCTCATCGTCGACCTGGACTTTGAGTCCGAACGTGCCCTGGGCGGAACGCCGTGGCAGTCGTGGGATCGCCGGCTGCATACCGCTTTGTTGCACCGGTTGCAGGAACACGGGGCGCGGGTGGTGGCCTTCGATCTCCTGTTCCGCAGTTCCGGAGAGACCACGAAGCCGGAGGACAAAGAGTTGCTGGGGGGGATCCGGGACCATGGCGCCGTGGTGTTCGGAGCGGTCCCGCAGGAGAAGCTTGGCCCGGATGGCACGGTGATCGGGTTGGCCCTGGAACGGTCTTTCCCGGACGTGCTGCCACTTGCCACCGCGGGTGTGATTGAGCACGCCTATGGGGCCGATCGGGTGATCCGGCAACCTGCCGGCGAGTGGCGGCGCCCGCCGGGCCCGGTGCCGAGCCTCGCTTGGCGCGTGGCTGAACTCACCATGGCCGATCTGCCCGGGGGCCCGTCGACCAACCGCTGGGTCAATTACTACGGACGCCCGTTCGCGACCATCCAGCACGTGCGCTATTTGCAGGTCCTGTCCAACACGCTCCCGTCGACCATCACGTTTTCGAACAAGGTGGTGTTTGTCGGGGCGCGCGCGCGCGTCGGGCCGCCCGGCGGTTCTGGGGCGGACTATGTGCCCACACCCCTCGGCGAATTCGCCGGGGTCGAGGTCAACGCCACGACTTATCTCAACCTCTGGCGCGGCGACTGGTTGTGGCGTGGCTCGCGCGTTGAGGAAATCCTCGCGCTCGTCCTGTTTGGCTTGGGTGCCGGCATAGTTGTCACCCGGCGATCGCCCGGGGTGGGCGCAGGCTTGGTGTTGGTTGCGATCCTCGGAATTGGAGCGTTGTCGATCGGCTTTGTTTGGTTTCAACAGTTCTGGTTTCCGTGGCTGATCCCGGCCGCCACTCAGCTCCCGGCAGCGTGGCTGGCCGGGTTGGCGATCCGGCCGGTTGCGGTCACGTCCCAACGCGCGGAGGCGCCGACGACGCCCGCGGCGCCGCAGGCTGCAGTGGCGACCGCGCCATCCGGACATCCAGGCGCGGCAACCGGCCCGGCGACGCCCGTGCCGGCCATTCCGGACCACACGGTCCTCCGATGCATCGGCCGCGGCGCCTACGGCCAGGTCTGGCTGGCGCGCAATGCCATCGGAACCTATCACGCTGTCAAAGTGATCTACCGCAGCACGTTTCCCAGCGAGGCGCCCTTCGAGCGCGAATTCCACGGCATCCAACGTTTCACGCCCATCTCCCGCCACCACCCGGGCTGGGTCCACATCCTTCATGTTGGCCGCAATGATCTCGAAGGCTATTTCTTCTACATCATGGAAGTGGCGGACGATGAAACGACCGGACAGGAGATCGACCCGCCGGGTTATCGCGCGCGGAGTCTCGCCGGCGATCTGGCGCGGCAGCGGCGTCTGCCGTTCGACGACTGCGTCCACCTCGGCATCGCCCTGGCCGACGCGCTCGACTATCTCCATTCCCAATTGCTCGTGCACCGCGACATCAAGCCGTCCAACGTGATCTACGTGCACGGCGAGCCGAAGTTCGCCGACATCGGCACCGTCACGGAAATGGAGAACCGGCGGCGCGCCGTCTCCTGGATAGGGACGGAAGGTTACATTGCCCCCGAGGGACCCGGCAGCGCCGTCGCGGACCTCTACAGCCTGGGCAAGCTGCTCTACGAGGTCTGGACCGGATGCGATCGCCAGGAATACCCCCGCTTGCCGGGCACTCTGCTGCAAACGACCCAGGCTGTCGCCTCGGCGGAAGCGCGGTGGGCCGCCATCCTGAAGAAACTCTGCCACGAAGACCCGGCGGGCCGGCTGCCCTCGGCCGCCGCTGTCCGCGACGCGTTCCGTGAAGTTCAGCGGGAATTGGCGGGCCGGTCCTAGTAGTTCACACGCCTGCTCGAAGTCCTCCGACAAAACGCTCGCTCGCGCTCTCCTGGGATGTTTACGATGGAGTAATTTCAAAATCATGACTGCAGATCCTTCCCCATCCAGCCAGGAGCCCGGGGGAACGTCCCATCCCCCGTCCCGGTTCGCGGCCACTTCCTGGACCGCACTGCTGGCCACGCGCCAGCCCGAGACGGCCGAAGCGCGGGCAGCCCTGAGCCAGCTTTGCGAAGCCTACTGGCAACCCATCCATGACTACGTGCGTGGCCTGCGATACCCGGAGGATGACGCCCGGGATTTGACCCAGGAGTTTTTTCTCCGCCTGCTGGATCGCAATTTGTTCGCGGTGGCCGATCGCAATCGTGGCCGGTTCCGCACGTTTTTGCTGACGTCACTGAATCATTTCCTCAAGAACGAATGGGTGCGATCCAACGCGGCCAAGCGCGGCGGCGGTCAGCCGCTCGTCTCGTTGGACGAACAATCCGAAGACGGCCAGCCGCTGCACGAGCCGGCCAATCGGGTCACGCCGGAAATGCTTTACGAACGAAGCTGGGCCACCAGTTTGCTGCGGCAGGCCAACGAACGACTGGGCGAGGAATACGCCGCCGCCGGCAAGACGTCCGTCTTTCACGCGCTGAAACCGTTTCTGGAATCGTCGCCGGAGGCTCGCAGCTACCACGCCGCCGCCGCTCAGCTGGCCATGACGCCCAACGCGGTCGGCGTCGTTGTGCATCGCATGCGCCAGCGCCTCCGCGAGCTGATCCGCAGCGAGGTCGAGCGAACGCTCGTCGATCCCACTGCGGCCGACGTGGACGCGGAAATGCGCTTTCTCCTCGAGACCCTGACCTGACGCCTCGGCCGCCGCCGCCATCGACGGGCAACGACGTCTGCCGCCCGGGCCGGTTCCGCCCGTTGTAAGAGTTCCCCTCCGATTGGGTAGCAGAGTTTGGAAACGTTCGTGGCCGCGCCGCCCGATGCGGACGTGGCGCGAACTTCGAAACCTGCCTCGCCCCATGAAAAAGCACCTATCCCGTCTTGCTCTCGGTTTGGCCGTCACGGCCTCGATTGCGTTCTCAATCCTGAACCTGACCCGGCGCCCGTCCGGGTTTGGTGAGCCCTGGCCGCGCAGCCGGCCGGCTCCGGCTCCGACTCCGGCGGAACGCACCGGCGCGACCAACGCACCCCCGACCCGCGCGGCTTTCGAAGGCTGGCTGCATCGCTGACTTAATGTCTCCGGCCAACCCGGGGGGCCGCGCTGGATCGGCGGCAACTGGAAATCGAGGGCGTGCGCCCGGCCATGGAACGCCGGCCTTTGATGTCAGCGTTGATCCGCAATGGCCCAGCGCAGGCCTTGCGGAAATCCATTGCACGCCGGTTTGGCAGCCGTGTCGATGGGGGTTCGTCGGGGCGCGATTGGCTTGGGCCCGAAAAAGCTTTTCGTTCAGCCATCGACAAATTGGATACCGGTGAGGCAGGGCAGCCTGTTTGGCCCTGCCTCAATCTTTTTTACCCCGCCTTGTAAGAACCCGCCGCGTTGTTGGTAGCAAGGACCAGAGGCCACGAAGGGCCCCCCGCGAGTGCGGGAAAACACCAAAAGACAAACGACTGCACCAAAAATCATCACGATGAAAACCAAATCCTCTCCTTACTTGAACCGGCGAAGCGTCGGGTGGCTCCTGTTGGCCTGGACACTCCTGCTGCCCCGGGGCGGGCGCGCCGCCGACGTGATCGCCCACCCGGCCCGGATTCACGCCAGCTACCGGTTCGGCAATGCGGATCCCGACATTGTCAGCCGCTTGAGCTCCGCGCGTTCCGTGCAGATTCACGCCGGCAGCGTCGCACCCGCCCCTCCGTTACAGGCCGATTCCACGCAGTCCATTCCGGCGGGCCCAACGGCGTTCGACGCCGATCTCGAAGTCGAAGGCAGCCCGCCGGGTGCCGCCGGTTACGCCTACTCCGTGACCGGTCGGTTGCTGGCCAGTCAGCAGTACTTCCTGAAACCCGTCATTTCGGCCCCCCTCAACGAAGGCGGGGTGTCGATGGTCGAGGTGTCAGATTGCCCGGCGTTGTTGAATATCCGTTTCGTGGAACGCCCCGGAGGCCCACCCGTCTCGGTCAACCAGGCGAGCATTTTTGTCATGACCGAGGGCCAACCCTTCGCGCATGCCATCGTCTACAACGCCGCGGGCGAAGGATACAAACTGCTGGCCCACTCCGGCGAAGTCCTCCACATCCAGACGGTCTACAGCCGCGGGACCGACCCGACTTCGGATCGGCTGACCTTTTACGCCGAGGAGCGGGTGACGGCACCCTTGTCGTGTGACCAAACGCGTGACGTTGAGATCGTCGTGCCAACCGGCTCAACCTTGCAGGGCCTGCTCGGCAAAATCGTGGGTGAAGTCGGGATGGTCGGGGAGGAGCCGGTTCCGCACGACGGACCCGCCTATTCCTTGAACACGATCCTGGTCGCCGACGCGCCGCCGTATGGAGACGACTTCACCACGGCCGATCGTTATACGTTTCTGAACCGGCGCCCGTCCGCCGGGCACTTCGAGCTGCCAAATCTCCTGCCGTCGGAGACCTTCGTCCCCTGGTTTGGCGTCGGTACGTATCGGGTTTGGGGCCGGATGCAGTTTCGGCACGGGCGCGCGGTGAACTACTTCCGGATCCCGTCGTTGCTCGGCACGAGCCGGCCGTATTTGGCCCGCGGCGGATCGGTTGATCTGGGCGACACATTTGTTCTGCGACCTGGCTACATCCGCGGGCGAGTGCTCTTGCGCGGGCCGGCCGACCTGCCGGGGCGGCCCTCGGGTCTTCGGCACCTCTCGCGCTTGTCGGACTCAGCCGGCACGGACGGAGATCCCGCGGGCGGTGCGTGGCTGCTTGGAACGTATTCGTCCCTCGAAGCGACCGGGGTTAACCGCCTCGCTCCGGGGGCGACCGACACGGCTTATGAAGGCGTCGGCGTCACGGAGTTTGATGGTGACTACGACCCGGCGCGGGGTGAATTGGAGGGCCAGTATGAGCTGGTCCTGGCCGGCTTGAAGGGCCAGGCCAGCGTCTGGAATGCGTCGCGCCTCAATCTGGCGTTCAACTCCGACGGCTCCTCCGACCCTTACGTCGCAGGCAATTTGCGGATCACCGATCGGCGCGCGAGTGAGGTCATCGTGGAGCCCGGCGTCCGGCAGGTTCGGGATCGGCAGTGTTGCTTCGGCGAGGTGCTCATTCGCTTTCACACGCCGGCCGCCACGCCGCTTTACCAACCGTCCGTGGGTGTGCGGGGTGAGTTCAACGGCACCGACCGATGGGGCCAGCCGGCGGATTACCTCGTCGAGACCGCGCCAGGCATGTTGCTCGGGACCGGCGTGCCCGTGCCATTTCAGGGTGAGCCGCACATTGCAGCCCACGCAGCTCCGGAAGGGGTCGTGCGCCTCTTCCTGCCCGAGGGCACCTACACGCTGGCCCCCGCCCTCCACGTGCTGGCCGCCGGGGTCGACAGTCAAATCAGCCTCGCCCCCTTGTCCAATGTGGTCGTCCATTGCGAAGATCGCATCGAAATGACCACCTGCCTCGCGGTGGACATCCCGACGCTGCCCAGCTGCCTGCGCGAACCCCGCGTCAGCGTCACGGGCTCGGTCCGGAGCTGCACCAACGTGGTCCGCCTGGCGTGGACCCGCGGTGACAACATCGAGCATGTTCTCTGCGAAAACTGCGGCGTGAGCCCGAGCTTCACCTTCGAGCTGCCAGTCGATGATCGATGTGCCGACCAAACATTCACGGTGATCGCCCGCGACGCCGGCGGGGACGTCGCCCAGGTGACGCGCACGATCGCGGCGGATCGAACCCCGCCCGTCATCACCCCTCCGGCCGACGTGACCGTCGCCTGCACCAGCCCGGCCGGCGCCACGGTCAGTTATGTCGTCGGCGCCTCGGACGAGTGCGGCTTGGCCAGCCTCACCGCGACCCCTGCTTCGGGAACAGTGTTTCCCATCGGCACGACGAGCGTGGAGTGCGTCGCCCGGGATCTGTGCGGCAACGAGACCCGTCGCCGCTTCAATGTGATCGTCACCGGCGGCTGCGCGGCGAACGGGGATTGCCAGACCAATCAAGCCAATCTGCTGATCAACGGGAGCCTGGAAGAGCCTGGCATCCCGGACTTCTACTGGCCCGTGGGCGCCGGCGACCCGCTCATCACCGGCTGGAAGGCGACCGGTGCCGGCGTCGAGTATCACGTCTGGCTGTCTCCCGGCACGGTTTACCCGGTGGCCGCCGAAGGCATCGCCTTGGGCCGCTACGCCGTGGACCTGGCCGGAGCCAACGGGCCCGGCGGCATCGAACAAACGTTCCCCACCATCCCGGGCCAGGCTTATATCGTCAGCTTCCAACTGGGAACCTCCGCCGAACGCGGCCGAACGGGTCAAGCCAAGGTCCGCGTCAGCGCCGCGGGACACAGCGAGGAGTTTTCCATGAACAACGACACGCCGCATACGTACTTCACCCGCCACTCGATGCGGTTCATCGCGGCGCCCGGAACGACGACGACCACGCTGGCGCTGAGCACCACGGAGAGTCCGGCGCTGGCATTCGTCGAGATCGACGACATCGCCGTGCAACGCGATTGCCAGGCGCCGCCGCCGCCGGCCTGCCTGGAGTTCTCCTGCCCGAGCAACCTCCTGGTCACGACCTGCAACACCAACGGCGCGACTGCCTCCTACAACGTCTGGGCCACCAACCGCTGCCAGGGATCGGTCAGCGTCCGCCTCGATCCGCCCTCGGGTACGATGTTCCCGCTGGGGACGACCGACGTCTGGGCGACCATCGCCGGATCCGGCGAGACCAACCGATGCCACTTCACGGTGACCGTGGTGCTCGATCCGCAATGTGGCGGATTACCTGGAAGCTGCTCCACCAACTTGCTGGTGAACGGCAGCTTTGAAGTTCCCGGAGTGCCGGACTCTTATGTGGCGCTGGCTCCGGAAACCGGCGTCCTGGCCGGCTGGACAACCGTGCTCAACGGGATCGAATACTACAATCCGCGAGCGTCCGTGCCACCGTCAGTCGACGCCGGCGTCGCAGCCGAGGGCAACTATGTCATCGACCTGGCCGGCATCAGCGGCCCGGGCGGAGGCATCCGCCAATCGTTTGCCACCGTCGTCGGGCGCACCTACCACGTCCGCTTCGCCTTCGGCACAGCCCGGGATCGCGGCCGCACCGGCCGCGCCTCGCTCGTGGTCACCGTGGCCGGCCAGGCCCACGCGTTCAATATCGCGACCGACTCGCCTTCCATCGAGTGGACGAGGAAATCGTTCTCGTTCGTCGCAACCGACCCGGTCGCCACGCTGGTGTTCTGCACGCTCGACGATCCCGCCGCGAGTTTCGTCAACCTGGATGATGTTCGCGTGACGGATTGTTGCGAGGAGGGCGGCCTGACGATCACTCCGACGGTGACGCTGGAATGGTCGTGCGGGATCCTGCAATCCGCCAGCGACGTGACGGGGCCCTACACGGATGTGCTGGGTGCGGCCAGTCCCTATACGGCACCGGTCAGCGGCCCGCGTCGATTCTGGCGCGTGCGCAATTAGATATCCGCGTCACCGTTGTTGTCGGCCCGTGTCGCAAGGCGCGGGCCGGCTTCCTTTTTGACCTGACCCTCGAATGTGCGCCGCAGGGTGGTCGGCTACCACCGGCGATGGTGATACCGGTAAGCTGGCGGCCCGATGTAAACGCGCGGCCCGAAATAGTAGGAAGGGGGGCCGTAATAATAAGCCGGCGGCGGGTAGTAATACACCGGCGGCGGCCCGACCGGCACCGTTGTCACCGGGGGCTGACTCATGTCGAAGGTGATCTTGTCCGGAATCCGATCTTCACCGCTGAACATCTTGCCGGTCCGAAACACCCGCGTCTGCACGAAGTAATTGGTGGTGGGCGGCACGGCCTGCACGACGAACTCGAATTCGCCGAAGTCGTGAAAGGTTCCGTCGGTGTCGCCGTAAATTTTCAACGTCAATGGCGCGACGCCGGCCTCGTGGCCATCTGTGTAAATCTTGGTTCCAGCCACGGAGGCCTCGACCGGGATCAGATATGCCATCGTGCCATGTGGCCCGCGCTCGGCACCGGGCGGATAGGAGGCGCAGCCGGTGAGGATTCCACTGGCGGCAAGGAGGCCCGCCCACAGCAACTTCGTCGTCATGGTTCAAGGGTTGTCTGATTCCGGCCGCGGCGCAAGCGTCGTCAGGAAGGCCGGGACCCTCCGCCGGTCAGCGAAAGGCGGGGAGCCTGATGACGAACCCGGCGGCGGGCTCCCGATGAGGTGGAGTTTTCCTGCAGACTACGCCGCTTGCGAAGCCGACGGAGGGAGCCGCGTCATGCTTTGGGTGAGGATCCACAGGCAGGCGTCCACGGCCTGGTGGTTCCATGGCCAGCGGCGCAGCGATTCCTCGTAAACCTTCAGGGCTTCGCTCTCCCGGCCGGGCTGATACTTCAGAAACGTGCCCAGTCGGGAATGACCTTCAAAGCAATCCGGGGGCTCCTGTATCAGGCGCCGCAAGGTCGACTCCCCGCGTTGGGGTTCCGGCCCGCGCAGCCAGTAGGAAGCTTCGATTACTTGCAGAACCCAATCGTCCGGGAACCGACGCCGCAGCGACTCGAGTCCGCGCAAGCCGCCTGCGACGTCCTCCGGTGGCCGGTGTCCGAGTTCGACATACTCCGGGTCGCCTTCGGCAGCGGTGCGATGGGAGAGCGTGGGCGGGTTGCTTTTCAACCAGCGCTCGCGTTCCTCCAGAATCTCCCGCCACCAATCCTGGGTGGCTTCCACTCCCTCGATGCGGTGTTGGTACTTGGCCATCACCTGGGTGGCCTCATCGGCGTCCGCCCATTGCGTGGCCTGTCGGTAGTGGCTCGCTTCGATCGCATCGCGTGGCGGCACGCGGTAAACCATCAAACAACGAGCCGCAAGGTTCCGGAGGTCCGGCGCCTGGGACCGGAGCAGGGCGCGCAGGTAATCGATCCCCGCCTCCCGCGCCACGATCTGCCGCTCGGAAATCTGGCTGAAGATCGTCAGCATGTTGTAGTCGTTCGCCGCATTCTGCGTCCAGCCATATGGCGGAAAGACGATCCAGAGCGACAGCGTGCGCAAGCCGCCATCGTCCTGCGGCAGGCCGCAGTCTTCGTGCAGGTCATCGATGAGCAGTTGCTTCGACTGTTCGAAGTCTTCCGGCCGGCCGCCGGGGGTCGATCCCGTTGGCCAGCGGCCGGGCGGCCTCGCGTGCGGCGACTGCAACAGGCAAACGCCATACAAATACAGCTGCTCCGGCGAGGGCAGGGTCAGCGATTGGATGGCGTAGACCTTCTCCTTGAGATAGGGGAGCCAGTCCGGCGGACACAGCAACAGGGCGCGGGTGTCCCGCAGAAAGTCATGGGCGTAGACCTCCCGCTGCCCGTCGCGCACGCGGCTGGCCTCGAAATAAATCTCCCCGTCCGGGCCGCCGGTGACGTTGACGCGCCCCGCGATGGTCAGTCCCCGCCGTTCCCAATTGCGCAAGGCGATCCTGGCCAGATAGGCCGCGATCTGCCCCAGGAACTCCTCTCCGGCGGGCGTCAAAACGCCCCCCTTTAGTGCGTCGAGACGGAGACGCTGGATGGCCGTGGTGGCGATGCGATGAGAAAAGTAGGTCAGGTTCGGTTGCGCCGTTTGGCCGAGACGTCCCCTGAGACGTGAGAGGAAGGCTTCGTTGAGCCGATTCAACCGATCGCGGACGTCGGGTTGAAAGGGCTCCGATGGTTGGCCCGGACTCGGAGTGACCGGTTCGTGGCTGCTGAATTCGTTGGGCATGGCGGTTATTTGGGCCTCAGGGGGAACGATTCACCATTGGCCCAGGGATGTAAGTTCGATCTCTTGACGAACGCGTTCGGTGCACGTCGCACGCGTCTTTCATGTCGGCATGCGCCACGCCGGGGGCCGCCGAAGCTGCGCGAGGGCAGCGGACACCCCGGGCAACCATCGGCGGAAGAACCGTCCGGCGCTCGGTGGCATCGTTCCGCCCCGATCTCATCGGAACTTCACGGCGCGGCATGAGGGCGACTTCCGCAGGTCGGCGCCCGCCGCCGGGATTGGGTGGGTTGGAGGGCGCTGGGTCGGACGGACGGTTCAGAGATTGTTCATCTCTTCGATCCGCCGGGCAATCTTCGTTCGAAGGTGCCCATTTGCCGGGAGCGCCTGGGCAGCGCCATCGACACTGCTCTTCAACAGTCGTTGCTCGGAGCGGGTGGGGCGTCGCCTGGCGGCTTGCAGCTTCCGAACCACGGAGCTGACCAGAGCGTACTGCAGGACGCCTCCGAGCGGAGACCGCCCGTAGAGGTCGGCGGCGGTCTTGAGAGTCTCCACCTCGGTCCGGGTCATCCTCCCGTGCCGGTAATACAGTTGGCGTTGGACGGCGGGCTTCGAGAGAAGCCGGGATTTTCGGCGATAGCTCGGGAGGTCGGGTCGCGGTGGCAGGATGGAAAGACGAATCTTGTTCGAAACGGTGGCGGCCCGGCGCGAGGCTTTCAGTTCAACCCAAATGGTGTAGTCGCCGGGATGGGCGAACGTTAGGCCGGTCGACTGGCGGAAGACCGAAATGTCCCGGCGAAACGGGTCGGTGGCATCCAGCGTTTTGAATTGGTAATTCTGACAGAAGCGAACTGGCGACTGATAATGGCGCCGCCAGCCTTGGGCGTCTTCTATCCAAATCTTGAAGCAGTCATAGCCGGGATCGAAGACGTTGTTGGCCAGGACGGGGCGATTCCGGTTGCCGGCGGGTGTCGCAGCGAGGTCCAGCTCGACCGGCTCGAATGGCCAGAATTCGTCGGTGGTCAGGGAGATCTGGAGGCGTAATGGCGCGGGCAGGCGGATGGCATTGGCGACGCCGGCGGGATCGACACCGTTGGGACCCTGGGGGAAGCGATGGCCAAAATCAGTGCCGCCGGGATGGACGGTCGGCGCTTGGGAACATTGGGCCAAAAAGCTGCGCTGGTTGGCAGTCGCTGGAAAGGTGTCGTCCCCAACAAAGGTGAAGTAAGGATCGGGGAATGCCTGCGTTGGCGGGCTGAGCGCCATGAAGGACGGTGGCGATTGAAGATGCCAGAGATTGAAGACATGGCCCAGCTCGTGGACGGTCGTAAATTGAAGCTCCCGGAAAAACGACTCCGGGTCGGGCCGCAGCCGCGCGATCGCGTCCAGGAAGATCGCGCATCCCTGCCGGGGCGCGTTCGAGTAGGGCGGTTCCGCGCTGGCCGGATGGGCGACGGGCGAGTCGAACATCATGCCCAGAACGCCCGGTTGCTGCCAGAGCGACGGCGCCAGCAGGAGACCGATGGAGTCGACACCGAGCGCGTGGTCGGGGTCCGTCCCCACCAACTGGGCCAGGGCCTGATGCAGCCAGTAGACCTGCGCCTCCAGGCCGTCGATCGGCCAGACCTCGGCGAACTGAAAGTCCACCGTGAAATCCGGCGGCGCCTGGTCGTAGGAGGACCCGTGCTGAAAGGCCCGACCCCCCAGAATCCCCAGCCACTCGCCCATGCGCGCGCGGTCCAGCAGCCCGGGAGTGAGCTCCGCCACGCGGCACAGAAATGTCTTCATCGCACGAGCAAGTCGACGTGCGCGGGCAGAGTTTCGCCGCTGGGGCTCGGGTAGTTGAATCGCAGCTGGTAGCGGCCCTGGTTCAGATCGGGCCGAACGAATATCTCCCATTCGGTGTCGGTTTTTCGTCGGGTCAGCCGGAAGGGTTTCGCGATCTCCAACTCTTTGTCCTGGGCGTCCTTTCCATACAGTTTCCAGTTGGACGGTTCGTCGGATACGGGCTTCGCCGCCGTCAGGCTGACTCGCAGAGGCAGCGACAAGGCCGCGTTCAGCAGGTTGGTGTAGCGAACCCCGGCGGTCTCCAGTTTGATTTTCAGATCGCGATTCGCCGGATCAGCGGCGACTCGTCGAGTCAATTCGTCAACCTCTTCCCCAGCCCGGATCACGCTCTCTTGCCGAAGCGCCCCGGTGAAGATCGCATCACCTGAGATGGTCCAGCGATTGGTGCCGGGCGGATTAATCTTCACCGCGGGCTTCGTGGCGGGGAACCGGTCCTGCGGCCCCGCGTCCGAACTGGTGCCGGCCGATATCGGCACGAGCCGCACATCGAGCTGCCCGGAGCCGCGTTGCAGCTCCGCCTCGTCGCGGACGACCATCACCTCTTTCAGGGAAAACAACATCGGCGCGTAAATCTGTGGAAACACCGGGGGATTGTTGTTAACGGGCGCCGGCTTTGGACTCGCGGCCGGTTTGGTCTCGATCCCCGGCAGGGGGACAGGGCCTCGCCCCGGGTCCGTCTTGTCGCCGGCGGGAGGTGCCGGAAGCCGAGTTGGTGACGGGTTGGACTGCGTCGACTCGACCGACCCCGTTGGGGTGTTTCCCGTGGGGCTGGTCTCGAGGCCGTTCTTCTGGCCGGTGCCTTCACACTTCAACACCTTTTGTCGGGTCGCGTCGTCGAGGCGAATCTTTGACTCGTTCAGGGCGTGACTGGCATCGTCCGAGTCCTGCTTTGCCTTGAAGGCGGCATCCTCGAGCGTGGCATTCCGAGTCGAGTTGGTGGCCTGGTATTCGGTCAGAAGTCGCTCGGCGCGATTCAGGACTTCGTCCTTCTTTTCCTTGTCCCGCTGCTTGTCCCGCACGTCCGCCTCGGCCTTTCGAACCTCGGCCTCCGCCGCTTTGCAACTGGCTTCGTCGTCCTTGCGCGCCTTCTTCTCGGCTTCGTCCGCGTCGCTCCTGGCCTTGATGACCCCGGCCGCGATGGCGGCCGACTTGTCCAGCGCCTCTTTGACCGCTTCGGTGGCGTCCGGGTTCCAAATCAGTTTTGTGAGGACTCCGTTCGAACCCAAATCGGTCGTCAACTCATGCTTCGCCACGTAGCTCTTGGCGACGATGGCAAAGGTGTTGTCGGGATCTGGCACGAACAGAAACTCGGCCTGCATTGTGCCGTTGGCCATCGGCGTGATCTTTAAGAGGGGTTTCGGCAGGGCATAGACGACGCCTTCGGTTTCCGGGCTTCCCGGTTCGACCTTGGTGACTTTGACCGTGGTGCAGCCGGCCAAAAGCGCGGCGCCAACGACGGCGGCCCATCCTCCCCAACGGTTCGCAGTCACTTGTCACCTCCCGGATTGGCCCGGATGACGTCGATCCCCGCGGACCCGCCGCCTTGCAGCGACACGAGGCCGTCTCGGATGACAATTTTGTAGAGCTTCGGAGGCGGGAACTGATGGACGTCATTGTCCGGTCCTTTCTGAAGCAAGGCGGCCGCCGCAGAACTCGCCACCTTCTCAATCGCCGCGAGCACGGCCTTGGGAATGGCCGCGCTGTCCGGCACTTCGTTGACGGATTTCAACGTGCCCTTTTCGTTGAACTCCAGGGTCGCCTTGAGGCTCGCCAGGTAGTTGTAAGGCTGGGCCGAGGCCTTGGTGGCCGGGTCGGGCAGGTAATGGATCTCCCATCGGAGGCTGTCCTTGCCGTCGGAATACACCAGCAGATACGGAGCCGGTCGGTAGTAGCGAATCCCCTCCAGGCTGCCCTCCCGCTGCGCGTTCGTCGCGGTAATCTCGCCATTCCGCTGCTCGATCAAGCGGGCGAGATTCTGATCTGTATTGCCGGCCGGCGCGGCCAGCTTGGGCTCGAGGCGCACCGAGCGGTGACGGACGCCAGCGCACCCGGTCAGCAAGGTAATGAGCAGAGCGGAGCCAATCCATTGTGCACGCATAGCAGGGAGGAGACTTGAGTTAATACCGCTTTGACCCGCGCAGGCTGGACCCCGGGATCCGCGATGTCAACGCGGTTCTGCCCTTGGCTCGGGCCATCGATTCGCTTGCGCTCGCTGCGGCGATTCGGCAGCCTCACCTCACACCATGAAACTGCGCATGCTCCATCCCAAAGTTCTCGCCTCTGTTTTCGCCGTGGCCGTCCTCGGGCCGTCCGCGTTCGCGGATGATTTCCTGATCCGCGATGGCGATCGGGTGGTCTTTCTCGGTGATAGCATCACCGAGCAGCGTCTCTACACGACCTACGTCGAGGCCTATGCGCTCACCCGGCACCCGAATTGGAAACTCACCTTCCGCAACGTGGGCTGGGGCGGCGACACCTCCTGGCTGCGGCAACGGTCGCATCCGGACGAAAAGAAGCTGTTCGCCGCCGACGAGACGTCACAGCAGGTGATGGTCAATTCGGCCGTCGGCGATGGCCTGGCGCGCGACGTGTTGCCGCTCAAGCCGACGGTGGTCACCGTTAAATTCGGGATGAACGACCACTCGTATCAGCCGTTCCGGGAGGACATATTTCGCGCGTATGTGCGGAGCCAGACGCAAATCGCCAAGGTCCTGAAGGAACACGGGGCCCGGGTGGCCTTCCTGACCCCGCAGCCGATCGAGGAAAAGCGGCCCGACCCGGACAAGGACGTGAAAAACATTTCGCTGCGCAAGTTTTCGGACGGATTGAAGGACGTTGCCGCCCGGACCGGCACAAAATTCGTCGATCAGTTCGATCCGTTCATGGCGATTCTCCTGCGCGAGCGCGCGGGGAATCCTCCCGGAACGATTGGCGGTGGAGACGCGGTGCATCCGGGGCCGATTGGCCAGACGCTCATGGCCTGGGCGGTCCTGAAGGGGCTGGGAGCCTCCGCGGAGGTGTCCCGCGCCGCGATCGACGCTGGCGCCTGCAAGGTGACCGCGTCCGTCGGTTGCCGCGTCGAGCACCTGAAGGCGACGGACGGGGGGGTGAGCTTCGACCGGACGGACGAGGCATTGCCCATGCCGGTTGATGAACGGGCCGAAGCCGCGCTGAAATTTGCGCCGGTGCTGGATGATCTGAGCCGCTACGAATTGCAGGTGACCGGGCTGGCGCCCGGGAATTACGCCGTGACGATCGACGCCGAGCCCGCGGGAACGGTCCGCGCGGAGGATCTCGCGAAAGGTTGGAATCTGGCGAATGCGCCGGGGCCGATCCGAAAGCAGGCGCGTGAAGTGTTGAAGCTGGTCTTCGAAAAGAACGACGTCTACTTCAAGCGCTGGCGGGACATTCAACTCTACAACCCCCCGGGCTGGTTGCAGGGCAAGGAACTCGAATCCAAACGCTCGAAGGAGCTCGCCCGTCTCGACCGACGCATCGCCGAGCTGGAAACGCAGATCAACAAAGCCCGAAAGTTGCGAGCGCATCACGTGGCAGTGAAGCCAGCCGCTCCGTAGCGGCGCTGTCTGCAGAGCCGTCGTCCGGTTTGTGGTGCGTGGTTTGGAGTTGCCGGCGCGTGGGCCCGCGCCGGCGCTCCGCCAGCGGTTCCTTCCGTCCGTGCTTTGGGTGGGGCGCCAGGCAGACCGCGTCAGGGTCCCATCAATTCAGATCACCAGTAGTTTCGTTGCATCCTGGCACCTGGCCGTGATGTTAACTGCCGGGCCGTGGGCGAAATATTCCAAAGGAAATCGGGTGCTTGGCTTTCCAATGTCCGCAATGAGCGCTTTCGGCAGATCAGCTGAGGCGGA
This sequence comes from Limisphaerales bacterium, assembly GCA_044229355.1. Lineage (GTDB taxonomy): Bacteria > Verrucomicrobiota > Verrucomicrobiia > Limisphaerales > JADJPG01 > JBGARF01. Next base: position 238,769 of record JBGATF010000003.1, on the reverse strand, counting down.
CGCGGTTCCGGATCCGGCGCGCTCCAGGTTTTTGGTCCTGGGGTTTGGCGTGCTGGCCTGGTCGGTCCTCCTTGGTTTTGCCCAGCCGGGGCAGGGAGCAACCACCATGGCGGTCGTGCCGGCCAACCCTGAGGCCACCCGGTTCTCGGACATGCTGGTCTCGCAACTCTCGTCGGCCAGCAACGTCGTCACGGTCGAGCGGGCCGAATTCGAGCGGGTTTTGCAGGAGCAGGAACTCGTGCGCCGCCAGAAGACAGGGCTCGTTGAAACCGCCCGATTGCTCCATGCCCAAGGGCTGGTTGTGCTGGAAACGCGTTCGGGCCGCGGGACGAACGTTCTCTCGGTTCGTTTGCTGGCCTCCGGGCCGGGGGTGGTGCTCAGCCAGTTCGACTTTCCGCTCCCTCTGCCTCAAGTCGACGAATGGGCCGCGACGCTGGCGCGTCGTCTGGCCCGGCAATCCGCGTCGCTGGACCAACGTGACCGCCCGGGTGTCGCCGTCTCCATCCAAGGCTTGCGTTGCGGGTTGGCTGCTCCGGGCAGTGCCGAGCGGGAGCGCGATCTCACCGCGCTGTTGCAGCTGGCGCTGGCCCGGTGCCCGAATCTGTTTGTGCTGGAGCGGCGCAGCCTGGGTGAACTCGCCTCGGAAAAGGCCTGGACGCCCGACGAAGAGCCGTTTTGGACCGGGGCTGCGCTGATTGACGGAATCATCGATCGGGACGCGATCTCGGATCAGCAACTGACCCTTCACACGAGGGTGGCGCGACCGGGGCAGCCAACGATTGAGCTTGGGGTCCACGGACCGCGCGATGCCCCTGTCCGGGTGATCGAGGATCTCGTAGCCCGGATTCGCGAGGCGCTGGGACAGGAGAAGGTTCTTCCACTCTGGAATCCGGAGCACGAAGCCACCGAGTTTTTGCGGGAGTCCCAGTGGGCCAGCCGTTGGGCCTTGTGGACCGAGGCGGCCAACGCTGCGGACGCGGCCTGGGCGTTGGGCCTTCGGAGCCCGCTGGTGGGAGCCCACCGAGTCGTCGCCCGACTGCAGCGATGTTTTGGAGACCTGGGTCCGGGCTCTGGAGGATTTGAGGTGCTGAAGCAGGCCTTCGAGCTCTATCAGGAATCGTTCGCGGCATTTGCGGACAGGACGAACGCAACTCGCGTCGGTTGGGCGAGCGTGGGGATGGACATTCTGCTCGTCAGTGCCCGCATCCTTGAGCGGTATCGAAGTCAGGCGGCCCTGGTGGATCCCGAAGCGGGCCCGCTGCGGGAATTGCGTGCGCGTTGCCGCGAATTGCACGAGTTGCTGGCGATCGGCGGAGGGGTTGGGCTCACCAACTGGAGCCGGAATCTTCAAGGCCTGCCATCGGTAAAATGGCATACGCGCGCCGGGCCCGTGGCCCGAATGGCAGATGTGTGGGCGGATACGGCCGGGATTTGGTTTGAGAAGCCCGATGACGCGGTCGGGTTCTACCGAGGCTTGCTCGCCAAGCCGGGTTACCGCGAAGCCCGCCGGGTGTTTCTGCAGGACCGGACGATCCCGTTGGTCGGTTGGACGGCGAATGACCGGTTGCGTGTTCCTCAGCTCTGGAGTGGTCTCGCACGGGAAATGACGGCCTCGAGCAATGTGCAGGTCCGCGTGGATGGCTGGCGCATCCTGCTTCGAGACGACACGGATCCCGCGACACTCAAGTGGGCGGCGCGCAGCCTGTTCGAGGAGGCCCAAGCCAATCGCCCCGGCGTCCTGAGTCACACGCTGGATGCGCCGGCGGACATCATCCTATCCAATGCCGTCCAAAGGATTGTGAACTGGGGCGAGCCGGAGCTCGAAGCGGAGTTAATCTCGCTTCACCAGGCGTCGCTGACGGTATTGCCAAGCCGGGATTCGGAGTTGAGCTATGCAACGTGGAAGCGCCTGATCGCCGATCTGGTGGACGTTAAGCGCAAATCGGTGGGCTTCACTCGGCCGGTCGCGGCACCCCGCCCGGAACAGGTCCAGGAACTCATCGCCGAGTTGGAACAGATCCAACGCGAGAAACGCACGCGATGGCCGGTGTCGGACTACATCGACGGATTGCGCACCTACGCGCAGTTTGGCCCGCTGGATCGGAATACGAATGGGACGCAGGCGGCGCCATGGCCGCGACGCGGAGTGCTGGAAGTTTCACAATCGTGGCGTATCGACGAGGCGGCGTGGCCGGCGGAGTCTCGATTCAACCCGGCGCATGAGTACGTGCAGTATTGGACGGGCTCGTGGCAGGACGGAGCGCTTTGGCTCGAGTTGTCGCGCCCCTCGAAACGGAGCAATCGACCGAGCTTCGCCGCGATTCGATTCGATCCCGGCACCCGGCAATCCACGGCGATCGTGGCACCGTTTGACGAAAGCCTCGGCCAACTTACCGGGCCGGGCCTGCTGCTCGTGCGCAACGGCGAGTTGTTTGTGGCGATGCACCGCCAACTGTGGGTGCGCGGCACGGACGGCCGATGGAAATCGTCCGCCCTCCCGACAGAGGGTGGTCGCCTCCACGCCTGGGGAACACATCTGGCATTGAGCGGACCTGATGTGTTGCTCGATCTCGATCCGGCTGGGGGCGAAGCGCGCATTCTCGCCAGCGAACGTCGAAACCCACCTTCGTCGGCATTGGATCGTCACTCGTTGGATCGGGTCCCTTTGGCCGTGTGGCCCGACCATACTTTGTGTGCCGTCGTCGATGGCCAGTTGTGGCGCTGGAGCTCTGCGGATGGCGACTGGAAGCTCTTGGCGAGCGCGACCAATTGTCCGGCCCAGTCCATCGACTTGCATGGGGCGGGTGCGTTTTTCCGTCAACGTCCAGGCTACTACCCCGTGCGCCGTTCAGGCGATCCCGTGGAAAAGGCCTGCGCCTGGTACCTGTTTGGGGGATGGCGCGCCGGTTTGCCGCAGATTGAGTACTACACGTTCGCGCCGCCTCGTCCGCCCATTCGCGCAGACGTTGCCACCACGCCCGTGACGCGCTGGCGTTACCCGGCCGAAACTTATCCACACGATTGCCAGGCGCAGGCGGTGGGCGACGACATCTGGGTCTATCCGGCCCCGGTGACCCGTTCAGGATTCGAATCCGACTTGCCGCGCATGGGGCAGTGGGGGCGTCAGATCAGCGATCGGATCACCTATGTCCCGCGATCCCTCCTCGTGCTGGACCGGACCGAGCCCGATGCGCTGGAGCTCGAGCTTCGGTTTACGGGTCCGGCCGGGCCCTACACTGAGCACTATGAACGCGAGCGGACCAAATCGCTGTCCCGGGTCCGGTTTTTCAACACGGAAATGGGTCTCGTCATACTGCTGCCGGACTCCGGCGTTGTTCTCTGGGCGCCGCGCGCGGATGTAGACGCCGCTGTTCGGAGGGCACGAAGCGGACAAGCAGAAGCAAGATGAGCTGGCGCCGACTTAATTCGTTCTCGGTTCCGCGGTCCGGCAACGACCGTTAAATCCCGCGACGTCAGCAGCGTGTGGTCTTGCGTTTTGGCGCGACGGACGCGCCCCGCCTTGATTTCAGGATGTAACTCTCCGCGTCGGGCACGCGGCAGTCCGTATCGCCCACGTCAACTTCGACCAGACCCATCTTGCGCGCCGTGGCGATGGCCCGATCGCCCAGCGGTTGAACATACGTCCCGCAGCAGATGATGAAATTGTTCATCGCGTAGCGCGCCCGGTTGGGGGCGTTTTTGATGGTCTTGGCACACCGGTCAAGCAACGCGCCAAGTTCCTGGAGCGGGAGCTGATCATCCGGCGTGGTGGCGACGATGGCGCCCAAAGTGGACCAGCCGGCCACCGCGATAAGTTCCTTGGGCGAGTCGATCCACTTCCGTGCGATCTCCACGCCGAGGGGATGTTCGGCGGCGACCCAGGCCACACAGCAGCCGGCGATCATGTGCCAGGTCGCGCCCGCCGCCCATTGGTCGATCTGTTTACGGGTCATTTTCGAACCGTCGGCGACCAGGCCTGCCAGGTACATCGCGTCGGAATTCTTCGTGGCGTAGAGTTCGAGCGCGAGCGCCTGCTGTCCCTTCAGCTGCTTTTGCAGCGGTTTGAGATCGCCGATGCGCACGCCGAAGAGCGGCTCCGGCGCGCCGTGCCGCTGCAGCGTGCGCTTGATGGTGGGACTCGCCTTGGCCTCCAGTGCCTTCATCACTTCGTCGAGGGTCATGCGTGAAGTTTGTGGCGCATTGTCGCCGAGGCCAAGCCCGGACATTCGACTCTTCCGCTCGATGACTTACCGAAAGGCAGGTTTTGCCTCGATCAAACGCGCGGAGCGCCCGGGCATGGACTCGATGCGGAATTGTCCGGAGAACTCGCCCAGAGCTTCGCCCGTCCAGTAGTCCGTCAGGTGGGACTTCCGCGGCAATGGCACCGTCCGCGTGACCGGCGTGTCGCCCCAGTTGAAGATGGAAATCAGCTGCCGGTCGGGAAGGGTTGTGACGCCGATGGTGAACTCGTCGTCGGCAAACCGCGCGCATTTGCCGGCCGGCGGGATCAGCTTCTGCAACATCCGGGCGCGGCGCGGGGTGATCTGGGTGAGGTCGTCGCCGCTCAAGAGCATCCCGCCGGTGCCGAAGATGAGCGTGGCGTGGAACTGATACTCGTTGTCAGGAACCTTTCCCATGGTCGTGGGGCGCCCGCCGGCGTCCATCACGTCGCGGGACCCGCCGTCGTTCAGCACCACACAGTCTGGATCGTTCCACCAGAGGCGCCCGTTCTGCCACCCGCGGAGCAGATTCTCGCGCCCGATGTGGGTGAAGCTGGACCACGAACGTTCGATGTCGAGCGAGCTGCGGGAGGCATGGACGAGGCCGAGGGACGGCCAGATCGGATGGTTGCAGCCCATGATCAGCGCATTGCCGGCACCCTTGCGAATGGCTTCCATTCCGCGGCGATACGCTTCGATGCGCGTGGCGTTCGGATCGTGCCGGCGGCCTCCGGGCAGCGTGGCCCAGTAGGTGGCGTCGAGCTTGAAATAGCTGCAGCCCCAGTCGCGCCGAAGGATGCGAAACAGGTCGGTCAGCCAGCGTTGCGCGTCGGGGTGCGTGCCATCCAGGGCATACCAGGGCCCGAGGCGCCACCCGCCAAAGCCCACGCGATCGGACCGGAGCGGTGTGCCCTGGTCGTCTTTCACAAACCAGTCCGGATGTTCCTGGAAGAGGCGCGATTGCGGGCTGGCGATGAAGGGCGCCACCCAGAGCGCCGGCTCGAAGCCCTGCTGGCGGATTGCGCGCAGGACACCCCGCACGTCGCCGCCGAAGGCGCGGCCCGACTCCAGCCAGTCGCCCATCGAAGGTTGATAGCCGTCATCGATCTGGATGTAGCGCAGGGCCGGAAGATGCGCGCTGATCCAGCGGAGATTGTCGGCGATGTTGGCGGCGGTCACGTTCGGACCGAACCCATACCACGAGCACCAGCCGGTGGGCACCGGTTCATGGCGCAGGCGGGGATGATTCTTCTCCAAAGCGCCGGCCAGCTGCTCGAGCAGTCGATCGCGGGAAGGGCCCGCAAAAACGACCAGATCCTCCAGCTCCCAGCTCCGGCCTGGGGCGAGCTTGAGATTTTCGGTCTCCAGCACGGCCTGCAGCCGCTCGGAATTGAAATGGAGCTTGCCGTTGAAGCGGCGGCAGGAGGCGAAGCCCGCGAGCACCCGGTTCGTGGATTGGGGGGAGACCATCAGAAATCCGTAGACAGTGCGATAGCCGGCGGGTTCGGGCAGGCGATAATGGCTGCGGTCGGTGTAGCTGCCCACGTCGGCTGGCTTGGCCAGCGTGCCGGCGGTCTGCGACAACATCTGAAATCCCTCGCCGTAGACCGGAGTGTCGGGCGCCAGTCCGTGAGCCAAGTCGAAGAGAACCACCTCCTGGATCCGGACGGGAACCGGGCCGCGATTGGTCACACGCGCGTGGCCCACGTGACCGCGCCACCAGGTCTCCAACCGGACAGGCGATGCGTCATCTCCGGCGGCGACCGCGACGCGCGCTCCGGTGTTTCGCCGTATCGCCTCGACCAACGCAGTTGTATCCCCGGCTGCTGCGGCGTGATTTGGATCGAACAACCCAGCCAGCGCGAGCCAAAGGGCTGGCAGGATAGGAGAGCGGCGACAAGGCGATGTGATCATGTCGACGATGATCTCCATCCCGGCCAACGAGTCCAGCCTGCGACCGTCGACGTCCGGTCGGCCCTTGCGGCGGAGACCCCCGCCAGTTGCGAGGCGCCGTGGTTATTCTGGCCCGGCTGCGCTCAACTCGTCACCGCGGTGGCCGTGTAGGCGGGCGGGACATGGAAATTGCGGGAGACGAGATTGGTCCGGCCGCAATTCTGAATCTCGTGGTTTTCCGGCTTCATGGCCTTCAGCTTCGGCCCGCATCTCACGTGGCTTCGGCTGGGAGATCCAGTTTTGGCAGCTTCTGCTTAACGGCGAGAACTTCCTGGAAGAGGTCGCCCATCTTGGCAGTGCGCCGAAGGACATCCTTGGGCTCGAAGGCCAATAGTGCCGCCTTCTTTCGCTTGTGAGCGGACTCCACCTCGGACCAATCGAGCGGGGTCGAAACCGTCGGCTTTTGTTTGGCTCGCAGGGAATAGACGTTCACCGTTGTTTTCGTGTCGTCATTCTGGCTCCAGTCCATGAACACCTTTCCAGCCCGCAGCGATTTCAGCATCTTCGAAACCACCAGCTGGGGAAATTCCCGCTCCATCAGGATGGAGAGGTTGTGGGCGAAGGTCTTGGTCTGGTCGTAGTGCACTGCGCTGTTTAGCGGGACATAGATCTGCATTCCCTTCGAGCCGGACGTTTTGGCAAAGCTCCGCAATTTGAGCGTGTCGAAAACAGTCCGCAGACGGAGGGCCACCTCGCAACACTGCAAAATGTCGGCCGGCGGGCCCGGGTCCAAATCGAAGGCGATCGCCGTGGGCCGGCTGGTCTTGTTCATCTTGTGCAGAAACGTGTGCAGCTCGAGGTCGGCCATGTTCGCCGCCCAGACCAGAGCGGGCAGGCTGTCGATAACGCAGTAGTTGATGTCGCTGCCGTCGGCCTTGGGGACCTTGGTTGTGCGCACCCATTTGGGCCGGCTGGAGGGGCATCGCTTTTCGTAAAAGAATTCTCCCTCCACTCCGTTGGGGTACCGCTTCAATGTGATGGGGCGGTCCTTGAGGTGGGGCAGCAAGTGTTCCGAGATCCGGATGTAGTAATCGATGACGTCCTTTTTGGTGAAGCCTGTCGCCGGGTAGAACACCTTGCCCAGGTTGGAGACGGTGACTTTCGTTCCGTCCACTTCCAGTTCAGTTCCTTCAGCCATACACTCAACTCGCTTTCTCGCGGACAACCTCCTCCGCGGCTTTATCTTCGCGCAGCCCGAGGAACACGGGCTGGCGCAATTTCCCGTCGCGGGTCCATTCCGAGAACTTAATCTGGGCCACAAGCTCTGGCTTGACCCAGTGACAGCGCTTCATCACGGCCGAGGTGATGCCCGCTCCGTAGCGACCGGCGCGTTTTTCGGGAAGGTTGGTGAAAGGGCAGTTCTTCTGTTCGAGGGACTGCAACGTTTTGCCCAGCGAGCGAAGCAGCGCCTCGTTAAAACCCGTGCCCACCTTGCCGGCGCAGAAGAGCTGACCATCCTTGTAGTAACCGACGACGAGGGATCCGAAGGCGGTGCGAGTTCCTTCCGGATCGGTGTAGCCGCCGATGACGGCCTCCTGCTCCTGATTCAACTTCAGCTTGATCCAGGCACCGCTTCGCCTTCCGGCTTCGTAGAGCGAGTCAGCGCGTTTTCCGATCAATCCTTCCAGCTTCAGCCTCCCGGCCTCTCGGAGCAGATGCTTGACGTGCCCTTTGAGCGACGTCGAGTAGCGGATGACTTTCGGGGCGCCTTTAATCGCGCCTTCCAGCAACTCTTTGCGGCGCTGGAGCGGCAGGCGGGTGAGGTCTTCGCCGTTCAGCCGCAGCAGATCGAAGACATAAAAAAAGAGCGGCGGGCGCTCCTGCCCGAGCTCGTAAGCCTGGAGGGCTTGGAAGGATGACCGGCCGTGCTTGTCGAGCGCCACGATCTCGCCGTCGATGATGGCGTCTGCGAGGTCGAGCCTGGCCACGGCGTCGAACACCTCCGGAAATTTTCGGCTGAAGTCCTTGTCGTTTCTGGAAAGCAACCGAACCTTCGACCCGGTCTTGAAAGCGAGCGCCCGAAAGCCGTCCAGTTTCACCTCGTAAAGCCAGTCGCCGGCCCTGGGGATTTCAGAAAGCCTGGCTTTCATGGGCTCAATGAAACTCGGCAGCGGCGATTTCCCGGCGCGAGGCGACTTGCGCTTTGCTTTTCGAGCGGGCGCGGGTTTCCCATTCGATTGCCAAACTGAATCCGACCGGCTCAACGACTCCATGTTGCGACCGGAAAGCGCGGAGGTGTCGTCCTGCGTTTTGGAAACCGGCCTCATGCTGTCCTTGGCCTTCACCAGCAGCCAGTTTTTTTCGTCCCGCAGGCGGACCAGGGACCACTCTCCCTCGAGCTTTTCACCGTGAAGGACGACGTGCAGCTTGCCGTTCCGCAAATCTTTTTCCGGCTGGTCGGTCAATGGCTCGTAGGTGCCCCGATCCCAGACCATCACGGTTCCGCCGCCGTATTGCCCTTTGGGAATGGTGCCCTCAAAATCGATATAGGACACGGGGTGATCTTCCACTTGCACGGCGAGCCGTTTCTCTCCCTTCTCGGCCGGAATGCCTTTGGGCACCGCCCAGGATTTGAGAGTTCCTCCCAGCTCCAGCCGGAAATCATAATGCAGTCGCGACGCGGCGTGCTTTTGAATCACGAATCGCTGATGAAGCCCCTTGCTGACCGCCCCTGTGGGCTCCGTCGTCTTCTGAAAGTCCCGCTTGCGATGGTATTCTTTGAGCGACATGCGCGTTCCTTAGATAGCAAGCTGATCTTCGAGCACGCCAAGTGCCACGGACTGGACATGTCGCCCACGGGGGGCCGCCGGGCGGTGAGGAAGTCGCCCCCACCATCATGCGGGAAGCGTGCGCGCCAACTTCACCCCAGCGCCCTTGGAGAAGGCAAAGCCTCAGGTGTTGTTTGGTTCCGCGGCGACAACCCGTGGCGTCGTCCCGTGCAATTCGCCGGCCGGTTGTGCAGAATGCAGCGTCTGAGCGGGGCCGCGATTCGACGGGTCAGAACTGGACGGTGGCATTACGGGCCCAGGTTGAGACGAAAATGCGCCGCCGGGGCCGGTCCAGGGAAAGTGAGCCGCAGACGTTCGAGTCGGTTGGCGGTGCTGATGGTTTGAACGTTGGCGTTTGTCACTCCCCACCATTGCACCAGGTTCGACGAAGCCTGCATCTGGTAGAACCGATCAACGGCCAGCTGGGATCGTTGAAATTCAAGACCCACAGTGTTGTTCTCCGCGCGGTAGTCAATGGAAAGCCGGGCGGCGGCGGAGTCGGCAACCAGCGGATTGCCGCCGAAGAAATATTCGGCGGCGTTGGTCAACCCGTCGCCGTCCGGATCCGCTGACGGCCGGGCGTCGGCCCCGGTCAGCCCGTAAAACGTGAGCCAGTCGGCGTAGCGGCCCGGTTGCGGGTTCGGCCGCTGCTCGATCCGGACGCTGGTCACGTTGGTGAACGTGGCTGGAGCGGGGACTGTGCTCGCGGTCGCCGTCAGATTGCTGACGGTGAACGTGGGGCTGGCGGAAAAAACTGCGTTCGCGCCGACGAGGAAATCGCTCGAGCCGGTGCATTCGAAAATGCGGGGTTGCACGTGGCGGGCCTGCAGCCCGCTGTCCGGCTGGAATCGCATCAGGCCTTCCCACGGGAGATTCAAGAGCAGAATCCCATTGTGATCCGCGCCCGGCAGCGTGGGCCAAATCTGACTGGACCAGCCCAGGGTATATAGACCATTCGCCGTCGGCGCGATGTCGTAAAGCATGGCCGAAAAGCCGTTGTCAAAGGAGGTGAACCAGGACACCCCGAGTTCCTCGGTCAATTGTGCGACCCAACCGCGCGCGGTGGGTCCCAGCCCTGTGCTGCCCACGACGATCAGCCCGTTGGCGGTCCACTTGACCTGCCACGCGGTGTCCAACGGCGTGTCGAGACGGTTGGTAAATTCGCTGGGCCAATCCGGATCCTCCCCGATGACCACGTGGCCGAGAATTTCGCCCGCCGGGCTGAACTTGGTCACCAGAATATCCGGGTGGCGATTGCGAATGGTGTCGCCACCGTTCCCGACAGCGTAGAGGGCGCCATCGGGACCCTCGGCCACGTCCCAATACTCGGTTGAGCCGGCCAGGATCTTCGTCCAGGCCACGGTGTAATCCGCGTTCAATCGGGTGATCAGCGCGTTCCAGCCGTAGTCTCCCAACAGGCCATTGGTGATGTCCGCATCCGAGCGGCCCACCAAGACGCAGCCGCCGTTGTGCAGGCCGAGGACGGAGTGGGCGAGGGTGTAATCGCTGAGGGCGAACTTCCATGCGCCGCTCTGGGCGCCGCTGGTGCTGAACGTGAGCAGGACCGGCGCCTTCGCGGATCCCGCGACGAACAGGGCCGGCTGGCCCGACGCGTCCTGGCCGAGGGACATGCGCTCGAGCGTGCCGCCGCCGGTCGGCCGCACGGAGGTTGCCCATCGACGATTGCCATCCAGGTCGAAGGACGCCACCCACCAATCGAGCCCGCTCTGGCCGGCGACGCCCACCGTTCCGTCGGGCAGGAGCACCGCGTCTTTCGGGGAAAAACCAAGCACCCTTTCGGTATTCTGCAGCCAGACGAAATCTCCATCCCCAGTTAAGCGCGCCATGTACCCCATGAAGTGACTGGAACCGCCGATGACACAACCGCCATCCGGCAGGGGCACGATGAAGCCGTTGTCATAGATCCCGGAATCGCTGTTATGAGTCGCCTGGAAGGCCTGAGCCCAACGCACGTTCCGGCTGGTCTTTGGGGCCAGATTGTTCGTGCGGACGCTTTCCGGCACCGTTCCGACGAGCGTGCCGCCGGCGTCGCGATGGAAGAAGGCTGACATCGAGATGGGGGATTGCGTGTTGGCGAGGGGCACGCCGAACGAGTCCAGGACCAGCCCGCCCAGAAGGCTCGCGCTCAGATCCAGGTTCCACCAAGGATTGGCGAATGGCGCAAGGCTGAAGGCGCCTTCCGTCCGCACCGTGAGCGTGGGGCCGGCCTCGAGGAGCCCGCCATACACGCCGACCTTGACGCTGAACGCCGCTTCCGCCCAGGCGCTCGCGCTCGCGGTAATCGAGCTGAACGCTGTCGGGTCGGAAACATAAGGGGCGGTAAATGTTTTGGTCGGCGTTTTGAAATAGGCTCCGTCGGCGGAAGTCCAGCCGACCTCGCTGCCCACGACGATGCTGCTGCGGATCGGGATGGTGATATGCTCCGGCCCGGTGGCTTGGGCCCCGACCCGCAGATCAAACGCGGGCGCGACCTGGCAGGGCACGCCCCCGATGTTGAACTCGAAGGGGGGCAGATCGAGATGGGCGAGCGTCTGCTCGCCGCCCACGTGCAGATTGGTCGCAAGAGTCTCCAGGGTGAGGTTGGCGACGATGGTGAGGTCAGAGCTCAGGCTGAATCGGTCGAGACCGAAATTGCGGAACGAGACCTGGACGCTCAGTGGCGATGATCGCAGCAGAACCTCGCCGCTCAAGCTGAGGACGCTGCCAAACCGCACATCGTTGAAGTGCCAGGGCCTGGCATTCAGCCCGCGCAGCGCGGCCAGGCGCAGATCGGCGGGATCCGTCGCCTCCAGCAGGTCCGCCTCCAGCTCGCGCGCGGCCTGCTCCTCCGCGGTGTAGGTGTTCTCCAGCGGCGGGTCGTAGAGGTCCCGCCCGCTCCCGTTGAAGTTGGCGCTCGCACCGATGAAGGTGCCGCTTTGGATCAGCGCTGTCAGCTCGCGCTGCCGGCCGGTGAGCGAGGCCGAATTGGTGCCGAGAAGGATCGATTGCACCTCGAACGGCGCATTTTGCACCAGGCTGTTCGACGTTCCCGTCATGGGCCGGTAACCGCCCGGGTTCGGATCGGCGATGAGGAATTCGCCCGCGTGCAGGTTGGACAGCAGGGCGGTGGCGTTGGTGAAGGACAGCACCCATTGCCCAAACAGGTTGGTCATTCGGCCGGCGTAGGCCAGATCGGTGGGCCGATCGATGAATTTGGTCGGGACGGCGAAAACAACCAACTCATGGGCCGTCACGTAGAGGAGGGCACCGCTCAGGATGTTCGAGCGCAACAACGCCACATTGGTGTTGGCCGTCCGGACGGTCAGCGTGTCGGGCCCGGCCAGGGCGGTGCCGTGGGCGGGCAGCGCTGCGAAATCGAGGATCGGGTCGACCGCCGTGAACGAAACCCCGGAGCGGCTGGCGTCGAGGTTCACGGATAGGTTGGTGTAGATGGCCGAGCTCGTGTTGAGCAGATCCGTGGCAAACCGGAGGTCCGTCTCCGTGGCCGACGCCGGCGTTTCCGCCACCATGTGGAGATTGGTCAGGACGATGTCGTAGGGGGCCCGGACAAACGTGGACGTCTGCGCCCGCGCGGACGCAGCCAAAGTCAGGACCCAGCAAAGCACGGCCGCGGCGAGGACGCGCTGGCGGCGGGACTGGCCGGTCGCTGTTGTTGTCGGACGTTCGCCGACGCGTAATGCAGTCATGGTTGTCAGGTTTGAATGAGGATTTGGGTGCCCGGCCAGTTTCTGTCTGCTCCATGGACGCAGCAAAGGCCACGGCGTTACCGCAAGTTTTGGAAAAGTGCACGGCCGGCGCGGGTCAGATGGACGCCGGAGGGTTGTGCACCGGGGGGGATGTCCCGCTGTCTTGCGACAGGTGGGCCTGAGGTCGTTCTTGACCGGGTGAGGGTGGGTGGGATGAAGAGCGCTTCGGGGGGGAATTGATCGGCGTCAACGCTCCGGGGCTGGTGCCCGGCCAGAGTCAAACGGTCGCGGTATGCAGGTGTTTTTCCAGGGGATTGGGACGGCAGGAAGAAAGCTGCGCCGGACGGGTTGGTCCGGCGCGGTTCGGCCGGCTTCCTTGGTGGCGAGGGTGTTGATCGTGGCGGCGCTGGTTGTCACGTTGGGTCCGCAATTGACGATGCTGCAAACGACCGCCTGGCTCGCCATGCTTGTCCGGTTTTCGCACGAGACTTCCCTCAGCGAGGCGTGGATTCGGACCTTCGACGGCAAGCACACCTGCAAGCTTTGCCATGCCGTGCAGCAGGGGCGTGAGGACGAGCGCCAGAAGAACTGCCCAAACGATTCGTCCGGACCCAAGGTGGCTGTCGCATGGGAGGCTTCTTCCGGCACCTTTTCGCGGGTCTCCGCACCCTTGATTTTTACCCTCGTCACGATGACCTCGCGCACGGATCCTCCGCCGCGGCCCCGCCCTCGGTTTTCTTCGTCCGCCGCGTGACCTGATCCGGTCCGGGCACCGGGCATCTCTGCGGGAGATGACGCCCAGCGTCCCCGCCCGGGTGCAACGGGACGGGTTTCCTTCCGGCGGCCTTCTTCAAGACCGTTATTTCTCCGGCGGGTTGTGCTGCAGAACGGCGATGGCCGAGCGTCTGCAGGCCGGGGCCCCAGTCAGGGTGGATCGCAGCCTTTCGTCAAAAAAACTTTAAAACTTTAACCGTGGTGGAGCGCAGTTATGAAATCCTTAAAATTGTTGGTGGGTTCGGTGGTGGTTGTCGTGGGGGTGTGGGCAGGAAACGCGGCCGTGTTGACCAGTGTGCCCATGCAGGGCGGCATGGTGATGCCGATGGTGTCCTATCATGCCGAAGAGGGTCACGTGCACGTGATGATGCCGATGGATGTGCCGGAGCTCACGCCGCTCATGGTGAGCAATCCCGGTGACGGATTCGATCCGGCCGATCCCTGGTATGGCGCGCTCGATCCGCGGGGCCAGGGGGCCTCGTTCAGCCGGCGCTATGGGTTTGTCATGGACGCGGCCACGGACCCGTTGCCCGCCGGCCGGCAGATCTGGATTCGGAAATTGTCCGGCCCGGCCGAGCTCAGGATTTACGCCTACTCCGGGAACGCGCCCAAGATGTTTCAGCCCATTTTCGGAACGGATGGAGCCCCGGCGGCCCGGGCCTGGAACGGGATGATGTTTCATCCCGTGTTCGCCGCGCCGCCAGGGACGAATCGCCTGACCGCCGTGTTTGAGGTGTACGTGGTGGAGACGGCGACGGGCCGGGAGATCCCGGGCTCGGCGAGCGATCGCCTTGAGTTCACCTGGACCAACGTGCCCGACGGCCGCCCCTCCCTGGCCATCTCCTCCCGCATCGTGGTCGCGTGGTCCGCAGAAACGGCGGCGAAATGGGTGTTGGAATCCACCAGTTCGGTGGAGGCCGGACCCTGGTCGGTGGTGACGAACACCCCGGTGGTGTTGGATGGCCAGCCGGCAATCGTGGTGGAAGGCGCCGCCGCGCAGCGCTACTTCCGCATGCGCGCGGCCGAGTGAACGGATCGTGGAAACAGACGGTGAGCCGCCCCCGGCCGGCCCGGCCGACCGGGGGCCGGCCCCTTTCGCGCCGGCGCCCGGCGTTCACGCTGATCGAGCTGCTGATGGTGATTGCGATCATCGCGATTCTCTCGGCCATTCTTTTGCCGGCCCTCTCGCGCGGGCGCCAGTCGGCGCGGGCGGTGGATTGCCTGGGCCACATGCGCCAGCTGGGAATTGCCGCGAATCTGTATGCCGATGAGAGCGAGGACGAGTTGCCCCGCAGCCAACATTCAGCCTTCGCCCATGGCGAGCTCCCGTGGGAGCGAAGCCTGGCGCCGGCCCTGGGATTCAGCATCACCACGTGGACGAATCTGCTGACGGGGATTTATCACTGCAGCGTCGACCGCCGAACCGCTCCGCTGAGCTACGGGCTGAATGTCTACTTTGAGCTGGGGCCCGACGACGACTACGAAGGAAAACCGCAAACCTGGCGGCGCGTGACCGCGGTCCCGGTGCCGTCCGCAACGATCCTCTTTGCCGAGACGGCCAGCACCGCGGATCACATCATGCCGAACTTCTGGGTGGCGCCGTCCGATGCGGTCGACGTTGCTTCGCGCCGGCATCTGGGCCGGTCGAATTACACTTTTGTCGACGGGCACGGGGAGGCGCGCAAATTGGAGCAAACCTATCAGCCCGCGCAAAAGGTCGATGCCTGGCATCCGGGCAAGGCGCACTGAGCCCCAGTCCGTGGACGTCCGCGCCTCGCGGTGCCCCCCGGCCGCCGGGCCTGGCGATCTTCCACCATGTGGCCAAGCCGGTCACCGGCCCGTAGGGATGGCGTAGTCCAACGCGACGGAGCTCGGAATTCCATCCCGACCGAGAACATTTCTGGGCCAGACTCGAAGCTGGTTCTTTCCAGGGTGCAGCGCCCAGCGAAAGCCGGAGTGCACGGGGTGAGCCGCTCCCTCGTCGACTTGGGCGACGAACGCCGCCAAGCTCGGAGTTTCCGTTTCCAAGTGGACTTTCAAAACGCCCGGCTCCCGCTCTGGCTCCAGGACGTAGTGCGCCTGGTTAAGGGTCCACTCAAAGTTCGCCCGCTTCGACACATGATGGCTGAAAAGCAGACCCGCGGGCGCGGCGGCGTCGGTCCAAACGTAGTGTCCGGTCCAGGCCCATTCCTCGGTCCCTTGATTCAAGGGCAGGGGTGATCGCTCCTGGAGGAAATTGCTGCGGGGGATGAGGCGCAGCTCGAGATACCAGTTGGACGGGTCGGGGCCGGCCACGCCCTTCCACGGGAACTGCCGGTTTCGCGTCCGCTCGGCCTCGACCACACGGACTGGAGCCACCGTCTGGCCTTGCAGCCAGGCCACCTGCCGCTCCCGCAGTTCCAGCATGGAAAGCGGTGTTCCGGTTTTTTCATCGAGGATGGCCCAAGCGAGAGCTCCATCGACGTAGATCCATTTCTTCCATTCGTTCGACCAGAGCTCGACGATCTCGTGTCCTCCGCCCGGGTGCTTTTGCTGCTGGCCACCCTGGCTGATGGAGATGGCGCGGCCGGGAATGCCGAAGCTTTCGCACGCCTGCAGAAAGACGAGGTTGAACTGTTGGCAGAAACCTCCGGTGGGCTTGCCGTCGCTGAACGGCTTGAGGATCTCCAGCGCATCCCACGGCGGATAAACCTTGTCGATATGACTCGGCCAATCCCAGGAGTTGCACGCCCACTGCGCGAGCTTCAGCATGAGCTCCAGCTCGCTGGCGGCGCCCCGCGTGATGTCGTCCAGATGATGTTGCGCGCGGAGCTGTTTGAGCCGCGGATGATCCATCGGCTCGAATTCGAAGGGAATCGAGGTCCGAACGATCGACGCGTTGCTATGTTCGAGAATCCGGACCCGCGGGGTCCAACCGCTGGCGGTCACGAGCCGCGGCTCGAGGGAGATCGAGTCCACCCGCGGACTGCGCAGCGGGTCGGTTGTCGTCATCCCCAGCTCCAGTTGCAGATAGCGTCCCCGCGGTCGGTCCAAGGTTCCGCGCGTGCCTTCGATCGGCACCCAGTCCGACCAACGCCCTGTGGTGGGCACAGACGTGTCGCCGCTGCGCGCCCGCAGGCGGACCTGCGCCGCCGGACCAACTTCGCCATTGACGGCCAATTTGACCGGGCCGAGCTGGCTGACCAGAGGCCCAATTTCTTGACGCTGAGGATTGGCCAGATCGAAAACCGGCGTCGTGAGCACCCCTTCCGGCCGCTGGTGATCGAGGTAAATTCTCACCCCATACTCGCCATCGAGTTTGCCGTCCGGCCCGAGATGATTGGCGTCCCACGTCCGGCCACCGTCCGTGCTCTTCGCGCTGCGATTGGGGTGCTTCACGCGCGTTCGGGATCCGTGGGCGAAGTCGTCCGCTCGCGCAATCATCACGCTGCCCTGGTTGCGCAGGATGATCTCATTGCGGCCGCGGCGGAGGAGGCGGGGATCGAACCGCAGGACCTGATAGGCCGTCCGCCCGCTCTCGTTTGGCCCGAAGGAAAGGGCAACCCGGTTGATGATGGCGTCGATGGGACCCTCGGAGAGCACAATCAGCCACGCGGCGCGCGCGTCGGGGTTGGGAATCTCCAACTCCTTCCGGATCCACACGCGGGCGCTGAGTTCCTCCCGGTTGACCGGCTTTTGCAGCGAACGCCCGGCCGCCGGCCCGTCATCTTCAAAGAGCTCGCCGGACTCCAACTCGAGGCTGGCGCCTGTTCGATCGAGTTGGATGTCCCGGGTGACCGATTGGTCGAACAGTCGCTCCGCGGGAAGGGTGACCGGGATGTCGTCGGCGCGAATCGTCCCGGATTGGCCCGCCAGGACCAGGACCAGGAGCAGGTTCAGCACGTAGGGGCCGAGCGGTTGCGAATTCATGGGGCGCAGCCTAATCACGCGGTCAAAAATTTCAAAGGCACCTCTCTCCCAAAACCACGGATCAGGGCGAGGCTCTCGGTTGGTTTGACCACAGATGAACGCGGATGACCACAGATAAACGCGGATGACCACGGATGAACGCGGATGACCACGGATGAACGCGGATGACCACAGATAAACGCAGATGACCACGGATGAACGCGGACGACCACGGATGAACGCGGACGACCACGGATGAACGCGGACGACCACGGATGAACGCGGACGACCACGGATAACCAGGTCACGGATGAATTGCGAATTCAGCGCGTCATGCTGTTCCATCCTTCCGGTCGAGAATCGCGGTGACCCTACGCTAGTGTCCTGAGTGATTAATTCGTTGCATAATGTTGCGTCCCGATCGCCCTGTGGCGAGGCGTGACGAAGGAGCCCCGCCATGCGGGATGACTGAGGAACAACGAAGCCACAGGGCGATCGGGGCGCAACCCGAAGGGCGGCCGTTCTTTTTCGCCGGAGCGGCGTTGCTCGCTCCTCACAGATCCATTGCGGATATGCTCGTCGCTCGCGCCTTGCTCCGGCGAAAAACTCCTGGCCGCATTATGTAACGAATTAATCACTCAGGACACTAGCGCCCGAAAGCCCGTCCCCACTCGCTTTCATCCGGTTTTCATCCGTGTCCATACCTGTCCATCCGTGGTTAAAATTCCCCTATCCGTGGTTCCGGGTCTCGGCCTCGAGGCTGGCCTGGCCAACGGTTCCCGGTAAGCTTCCGCCATGAAGCACGTATTCGCTGGCCGGGCGATCCCCTGTATGCCGTGGAACCGATTTTGGCGGGCCCACTGGCTGCTTCTCTTCTCGGTCGTGACAGGTTGGGCGGAGACCAACGAGGCGGGCGTCCTGGTTTTTGCGTCGACGCCGGCGGCGCGATTCGCGCCAGCGGGGCCGGTCGGGGAGCGCGTGCAGGCGAATCTGGAGAACTGGCTGTTGCGCGCGCCGCAGGCGAATCCGGGAATGATCGAGATGTTCCGGCTGCGGGATCGGCAGCCGGAGCCGAGCCTGGTGCCGTGGGCCGGCGAGTTTGTCGGCAAGTATTTGATCTCGGCGGTGCAGGCCCTTCGCTTGTCGGAGGACCCGCGTCTGCGCGAGCAGGTGGCGCGGGTGGTGGCGGCCTTCCTGGCGACGCAGGCGGACGATGGCTACCTCGGCCCCTTTCCGCGGAAGGAACGATTGCTGGGCCACTGGGATCTGTGGGGGCATTACCATGCGATTGCGGCGCTGATTCTGTGGCATGAGCACACGGGCGGCGCGGCGGCGTTGAGCGCGGCCCGACGGGCGGCGGATCTGGTTTGCGCGACGTATCTCGACACGAACCGACGGGTGTTCGATGCGGGCGATCCGGAGATGAACATGACCATCCTGACGAGCCTGGCCGCGTTGCACCGAATCACCGGCGAGCCTCGTTATTTGCGCATGGCGCGCGAGGTGGAGAACGACTGGCAGAGGGCGGGCGATTATCTGCGCGCCGGTCTCGACGGACGGGAGTTCTTCCTCTCGCCTCGTCCCCGGTGGGAAAGTCTCCATGATCTCCAGGGGTTGCTCGAGCTATGGCGGATCACCGGCGAGGCCCGCTATCGTGACGCATTTGTGCATCACTGGCGCAGCATTCGCCGATGGGATCGACGAAACACCGGCGGCTTCAGCTCCGGCGAGCAGGCCACGGGCAATCCCTACGCGCCCACCGCAATCGAGACCTGCTGCACGGTGGCGTGGATGGCCCTGACCCTGGATTATCTTCGACTGACTGGCGACCTGCACGCCGCGGACGATCTGGAGCTGGCCACGCTCAACGCCGGGCTCGGCGCGCAGCATCCCAGCGGGCGATGGTGGACCTACAACACGCCCATGGATGGAGTGCGCGAGGCGAGCGCCCATACGATCGTGTTCCAGGCGCGAGCCGGCACGCCTGAACTCAATTGTTGCTCGGTCAATGCGCCGCGGGTGCTCGGAATGCTCAGCGAGTGGGCGGTGATGACCACAGGCAATGGACTGGTCGTGAACTGGCTGGGCAGCGGCCAGATGACCTGCCCCCTCGCCGATGGTGACTCGGTCCGGCTGATGGCAACCGGCGAGGCATGGCGGGACGGGCAAGTGGACATCGCGATCGCGTCGGTCCCCCAGCGGGCTATTCCAATCCGCGTGCGAATCCCTGGTTGGGCGCGCAATGCTCGAGCGCTCCTCAACGGACAGCCCGTGAAGAAGGTGACGCCGGGCGAGTATCTGGAGATCGACCGTCGTTGGGTGGCGGGCGATCGCATTGAAGTGAACTTCGATCTGCCGATGCGGTTCGTGCCGGGAGCCAACGAGGCGGCGGGCAAGGTCAGTGTCTATCGCGGGCCGGTGCTCCTGGCCTTCGACCCGGCGCACAATTCCATCGACGAGACCGCGCTCCCTCCCATCGATCTCGCGCGATTGGATGACGCCAAACCGGTCCAGAAGTCAAAGGTCTCGAGACCCGATGGCGTCACCGCGCCGCCCTGGATTGCGGTCGACGTTCCAACGGCGCGTGGCACGACGGTGCGACTGGTGGATTTTGCGAGTGCCGGCGCGGCGGGGACCCGCTATCGGTCCTGGCTTCCGGCCGGCGCGCCCCCGCCGGCGCCCGCCTTTACCCGCGCACCGGCGGATGCCGCGCGTGTGCCCGCCGGGCCCATTCTGTTTCGCTGGACCCGGACCGGCGCGTCCAACGCATCCTATCGAGTCGAAGTTTCCCCGGGTGAATTCTTTGGCGCGGGCAACGTTTGGTCGACCAACCTGACCGGCGTTCGAGCGGTGCTCGACACCCGGGCCTGGGTGCCGTCACCCCGTGAGCCGACGGGCCGGCGTTGGTGGCGGGTGGTTTCGATCGGGGCCAACGGCGAATCGGTTCCAGACGTGCCCGCGGCATGGTTCACGATCGACCCGGCGTTGCCGCCGGAGACTCCGCCCGCGGAACCGGTCGCCGGTCCCGGGGGCGAGTTCATCGCGCACTCCCTGCGCGGAGAGGAACTGCCGAGGTTCGGCACCTTCGACCAGGCGCGTCCGGCGGAGCGCACGCCGGATGGCACCGAGGTCAACGGCCGTGACCAGATGCTGGTGTATCCGCTGCCGGCCTGGCCCGAAGACGATTTCACGGTCAGCGTGCGGGTCCGTGTGCGCGAGCTGCCGCGGGATCGCATTGGGCAAATCTTCAGCGCGTGGACGGCGGGCCAGGATGATCCGCTTCGCCTCGTGGTCGATGGTGGCAAGATTTTCGCGCGCATCGAAAGCAGCGGCAATTACTCGACCCCGGGCTCGCCCGTGTCGGCCGGGAAATGGCAGGCCGTGGCGGCGGTGAAGCAGGGCACCAGCCTGACGCTTTACGTCGATGGTGCGGCGATTGGATCGTGTTTGGTGCCGGGTCTACTCAACACCCGTGCGACGGACTGCGCCTTGGGCGGGAATCCCCACTATGGCGGCAACGAGTTTCTCGCTGCGCGCTTTGCCGATTTCCGCGTTTTTAACCGGGCACTATCGGCGCAGGAGATACGGGATCTCGAACGGGTGCGATAAAGAGAGGCAGGGCTGGCGCTCCCGCCTTCGCTCAGAGCTGCGGCGGGCTGAAGCCGCTCCAGCGCGATGTCCGCACGGCGAGTTGTCCCGGCGGCCCGCTGCGGTGAGCGAGCCCTACCTTTCGCCGCTTGGCTTCCCGAAATTGGGGCTCGACGACGTCCCGCGTTCGCGACCAGTCTCTGAGCCCATGAAAGCCCTGCCGTCTTTCGCCGGCCCGCTGCGGGTGGTGACGTTTCAGATCATCGCTGCCACCTGCGCGCTGGCTGCCCCCGCCGATGCAACGCCCAACGGGTCAGTCCCCGATCCCCTGCTGTCGGCCATGGCGGGCGAGTTGGACTACTCGATGAAACATCTGGCCACCGAGGACGGCACGCGCCCGTATTACCTGGCGTACACCGTCTCGCACACGGAGTCAGCCGCGGTGGTGGGCTCTCTCGGGGCGGTGGAGCAGAACGACCATCGGACGCGACGGTTGTTGGATGTGGATGTCCGGGTGGGAGGCTATGCGCTGGACAACACGCGGCAGATTCGCGGCGGGGCCGCCGATCGCTACGGGCGACGTTTTGAGGGCTCGGCCCAGGCGCCGCTGGAAGATGCGCCATCGCTGGCTCTCCAGCAGACGCTCTGGGAAACCACCGACGCCGCTTTCAAGGCCGCGGTCGAGCGCTTTCAACGGGTCAAAACGGATCTCAAGACCACGGTGGAGGACGAGCAAAAGGCCGACGATTTTTCCCGCGAAAAGCCGGCGCAGTTCGCTGAGCCGACGGTGTCGCTGACCGTCGACCGATCCGCCTGGGCGGAGCGCATCCGCGACGTGTCCCGGCTCGCGGCGAAATACCCGCTGATTTACGAGTCCAGCGTCGCGATCATCGCCGTGGCCGACAACCGCTCGTTCGTCAGCAGCGAGGGCAGCCGGATCCGGACCGGACAAAAACTTTTGCGCGTGGCGGTGTCGGCCAGCACGAAGGCCGACGACGGCATGGAGCTGGGGCAGTCCTACATCTTTGACACGGCTGATGAATCCGGCCTGCCCACGGCGGATCAGGTTCGGATCGAGTTTCAAAAGGTGATCGACAAGGTTCTGGCCTTGCGGGCTGCTCCTCTCGTTGAGCCCTACACGGGGCCGGCCATCCTGCTCAACCGCGCCAGTGGTGTCTTCTTCCATGAAATTTTCGGGCACCGCATCGAAGGCCATCGCCAGAAGGACGTGGAGGAGGGGCAGACGTTCACCAAGATGGTGGGCAAGCCGATCCTGCCGGAGTTTTTGAGCGTGACGGACGACCCGACCCGGCCGCGCTATGGGCGGGAGGATCTGCGCGGCTTTTACCGGTTCGATGACGAGGGGGTGGCGGCGCAGTCGGTCCCGCTCGTGCGCAAGGGCGTGCTCGAAACCTTTCTGCTCTCGCGCTCGCCGGTGACCGGGTTTCCCAACTCGAATGGCCACGGACGCCGGGAGCCGGGTCGGCAAGTGGTCTCGCGTCAGGGCAACTTGATCGTTGAGTCCACCAAGGCGGTGGCGCTGCCGAAGCTGCGCGAGATGTTGATCGAGGAATGCCGGCGCCAGAACAAGCCCTACGGCTATTGGTTCGAAGACATCACGGGCGGCTACACCACCACGGCCCGCGGAGGGCCCCAGGCGTTCAAAGTTTTGCCGGTGGTGGTCTATCGCGTGTATGCCGACGGGCGCCCGGATGAGCTGGTGCGCGGTGTGGACATCGTGGGCACGCCCTTGTCCTGCTTCGCGAAGATCCTCGCGACCGGCGATGACCCCGCGGTGTTCAACGGCAGCTGCGGTGCGGAATCCGGCTGGGTGCCGGTCTCGGCCGTGTCGCCGAGCATTCTGGTTGGAGAGATCGAAATCGAGAAGCGGGAGAAATCGCAGGAGCGGCTGCCCATTCTGCCGTCGCCTCTTGCGGACGCGAAGAAAGGATCGTTGTGAACCAGCTCAGACTTAAAATGCTTTTCGTGAGCCCGGAGGAGGCCATCCCATTGCCGCCAGGTTTTGGAGTGCGGCGGTCCTCCGCCGCTCTTGAAGGCCCATCGCCCTCGAAAGCGTCCCGTAGGCGCGGGACGCACTCTCCAAGACGCTGGCGCGCGGTTCATGGCCCCAACTCAGGTCGGCTTTGGAGGTCGCGCCTCCCCATGCACCGCCAGGTAGGGCACTCTCTCCCGCCTTCGCGATGCTTCGGCGGGCACGGCGGCAGCGCGCCGTCAATGCGGACCGCCGTGCGAACCTCCGGCCGGCGCGGAGCGCCAGCCCTACCTGCTGCCTTGGCAGACAGCCGGCTGGCGACGAAGCGCCACACCTGGCTGCTGCTTGGACTGCTGGTGTTGCAGGTTGTTTTTACGTTTGCTACCGGCGCGGCCGAAAACGCCGGCGACCCGCTCTTCCGTGCGCTCGAGGATGAGCTGCAACGCTCGATGACTCTGCGTCTCGAAGATCTCGCCTCCCCGTATTTCGTTCAGTATGCCGTGGACGACACCGAGGTGGAACGCATCACGGCGTCCTATGGCGCGCTGACCTTGGTGATGCCGACCCACAACCGCACGCTTTACACCCACCTGCACGTGGGCGACATGAAGCTCGACAACGGGAACTTCGTCGGCGGGCGATCCGCCTTCGGCCGGCGCGGCTCTTCCGACCTGCCCCTCGACAATGATTACCTCGCGCTGCGCCAGGTCATCTGGAAGTCCACCGACGGCGACTACAAGAGCGCGGTGGAAACCCTGACCCAAAAGCGCGCCTACCTGAAGGAACGTTCTCTCCCGGATCGGCCGCCCGACTTCACGGCCGCACCCGGCGCGACGTCGATCGTCGAGCGGATCGAGCTGCGCTTTGATCGCGCCAAATGGGAGGACTACGCGCGCCGGATCTCCGCGGAGTTCGCCCGCCATCCGCATATCGACGACTCCGAGGTGCGCGTGGTGGCCGGGGTCGAGAACCGGTATCTGGTCAATTCGGAGGGGACGCGCGTGCGGTTCGGGGCGGCGGAAGCCTCGGTGCGCATCTCGGCAGAGGCCCAGGCGATGGATGGCGAGCGTCTGAGCGACGAGATCGAATTCGACGCGCGCACGGCCGACGGGTTGCCGCCGATCGAGACCGTTGTGGCCGAGGTGGCGAAGCTGGCCGAACGGCTGTCGGCCTCCACGCGCGCGCCGATACTCGACGATTACACCGGTCCGGTCCTGATCGACGGCGCGGCGGCGCCGCAGCTTTTTCGCCAGCTGCTCGTCCGCGGGCTGGCCGGGCGGCCCGAGCCGGTCGGTACGCAGCGCCGGTCGGCCGCCTCGAGCGACAACCTCGAGACGCGCCTCGGCAAACGCGTGCTCCCGACGAGCTTTCGGGTCTACGCGGATCCGCAGATCGCGGATTTTCAGGGAAAGGCCTTGGGCGGGTTTTATCGGATTGATGACGAGGGCGTGCCGGCGCAGCGCGCAGACTTGGTGGTGGCTGGAAAGCTCCAGTCGATGCTCATGTCGCGCACACCGACGAAAAAGTTTCGGCACACCAACGGACACGGCCGGCGCGGTGGCAGCGAGGCGCCCCGGGCCAGCGCGAGCAATGTTTTCATTGAGAGCGCCGAGGCGAAGACCGCTGCGGAGTTGAAGAAGGCGTTGATAAAAGCCGCCGATGACGAAGGCCTCGAATACGGCATTCGCATCGAAGGTTTGTCCGGCCGGGACACCTTCGACGCCAGCGCCCGCTTTCGGCGTCCGGGTGCGGCCCCGCGGCTCGTCGGCGATCCGGTCCGCATCTACAAGGTCTACGTGGCGGACGGACGCGAGGAGCTGGTGCGAGGCTGTGAGTTCCGCGGCCTGGACGAGCGCGCCTTGCGCCACATCCTGGCCGCGGGCGATCAGCCCATCGTGGATAATCGCATCATCACGTCCGCCCCTTCCTCGGCCGTGATTGCCCCCGCCGTGTTGCTCGAGGAAGTCGAGCTGACCCGGATCGAGCGCGAGTCGGAACGAAAACCGTTTTTGCCCTCGCCGCAGGCGCGGGCGTCCAAATAACCCGCTCGCGGCGGGAAGCCGATCGTAACCACCAAGCTTATGAGCTCCCGGACGTGTCGGATGGTTGTTGCCGGATTGATAGCCATGGCGGCGGGAGTGGGGTCATCCCCCTCGCTGCTCGCGGCGGATTGGGTCGACATCACGAGCCCGCTGCTCACGCGCCTGACCAACAGCGGCGCGAAAGCCGACTGGCCGGGCGGCTGTGCGGGTGTCGTCGTGAATCGCACGAACGGCGCGGTGACGGTCAAGGTGGTTGGGCTGGGTTTGTGGCGAAGCCCGGACCTGGGCACGAACTGGCAACGGGTCGATGGCAACACTGTGTCCGGCCGCGACGAGACGGGCTGGGCCACGAGCGTGGATCAGAACAATCCCGGGCGCATGTCGAGCTTTGCGTTGGACGGAGCCGCGGGTTGGACGAGCGACGGGGAACACTGGCGGCGGTTTGCCGATCTCGGGCGCAATTGGGATTACGGGTCGGTGGACTGGTCGGCGCACGAGCCTCGAACCATCATCGGCGCCCGGCACGAAACCAAACCGCCGGGCGAGGTCTATGTTTCGACCAACGGCGGATCCAGTTGGCGCTTGATGGCACCGCACCTCAATGAACAGCGCGGACGGCCGTCCATGGTCGGAGCGCTGGCCGCCGACGTCCTGATTCTGTGCAAGGGTAACGGCGTGGAGCGAAGCACCGATCTGGGCGAGACCTGGACGCGGGTCAGCGACTGGAATGCTCTGACGCGCATCCCGGTTTATTTTCAAGGGGCGCATTATCTTGGCGGCACCAACGGGCTGCAGGTTTCCTGGGACCGGGGCGCGACGTGGCGTCCGCTGGGCAGCCCGGTGCCATCGCCGGTCTGGCAGGGCCCGTTCTTCGGGCGCAGCGCGGCGGAGATCCTCGTTGTGAGCCGGGACGGCGTCTATTTCACGAGCGACGGTGGCGCGGAATGGAAACGGGTGGCGGAGCTGAAATCGAAGGAGAAGGGATTCCTGTTCACGGCCGATTGGTTTGGCTGCTACGCGTGGGATCCGGTGAATGATTTCCTTTACGCAGCGGCCATGGGAAATCCGGTTTACCGATTGAAGCTGGCCCGTTGAAGCGCGGCGACGCCAGCTCCTCTCGACCTGCATTGGCTCCAACCCTGTCGTCGAGGGCTTGGTTCCGGGTGACCGGCGCGTTTACCGCCTGAACGTCCGGCGCGGGCTTGCGATAGTCTCGCTCACGCGTTGCGCGCTGGTTGCAGTTGCCGATGCAGCACGAGCGCGCACGCGGCGTAAGCCACCAATCCCAGCGCAGCGGCGTAGGGGGCGGCGACCGCCGACATTAGCAGGGCCGCCGCGCAGAATGCCCCGGACGCCTGACCCATCCAGACCGTCTTCAGGCACGATCGCCTGATCGCCGGGTTTGACGGGCTGCGAAAGCTCATCAACAGTGGCAGCATCAGCGAGAGGATCAGCAGCCCGGCAAGGTAACCGGTTTCGAGCAAGGTCAGTTCACGCATAGCAAGAGCCTGTTCGTTGAATCTGACAAACCCGGTGCGGTCCCGTCACGCGATTTGAACGGCGGCCGCTCAGAGCACGATCGTCTTTCGGGCAAAGTCGAACTTCGCCACTTTCTCTTTCAACAGGCTGAGCATCGACATGTTCAACGCCGCTTGCACGTGCAGCCCGAACTCGACATCGCTGACCGGCTTCTCGCGTGTGCGCACGCATTGCAGAAAATTCCGCCAATGCGCCGACGTCGCGTCGCCTTTTTGCATCGGGAACACCGTGCGTTTGCCCTGATGCGGCACGAGCGTGACACTGTCGATGCCGACGTTCCACTCGCCGGGATTCTGCAAGGTGAGCGTGCCTTCGTCGCCGTGGATGGCCGGCTCGGTCACGTAGTCGTTGGCGAGAGTTGAGACGATGACGACGGAGAGTTTCTCGGGGTAATCGAGGCAGAGGTTGAATGTGTCGGGAACCTCCCGGTCGTAGGTCGTGTATTTGAAAATGCCGCCGGACGCCACGGCGCGGGCGGGGAATTGCAATCCGATGGCGCTGGCGAAGGGGGTGAACAGGTGGGGCAGAAGGTCGGTGCACGGGCCGCCGGCGTAGTCGAGATACTTGCGCCAGCTAAAGAAGCGCTGGACGGTGAACGGCACCTTGGGCGCGTCACCCAGGAAGGCGTCCCAATCCAGGTCCGGGCCGGGGCGCGCTTCCGGATCGATGACGGGCATGCGTTCGCCCCAATCGCCGCGCCGGAAAAAGCCGGCATTGACGAGTTGCACGCGGCCGACGGCGCCCTGGCGCACCAGTTCCTTGACCTTCTGCCACGCGGGGCTGGAGTTGCCCTGGTTGCCGATCTGCACCACGCGCTTCAGGCGAATGGTCTCGTCGCAAAACTCCCGGCTCAGATCAAACTGGGTCCAGTGGCCCATCGGCTTCTCGCAGTAGACGTCCTTGCCAGCCCGGATGGCGTCGATGGCTTGCGGCACGTGCAGGCGGTCAGGCGTCGCGATGCAAACGACGTCGACGTCCGGCCGGGCGAGCAACTCAGAATGCTTCCGGCAGGCCGCGGCGTGAGTGGAGCCGGCCGCTTCGTCGAGGCGAAAGCGAAAGACATCGTTGACGACCACAATCTGAAGGTTGTCGCCGGACTGAATCAACCGCTTGACCGTTTCGACGTGGCTGCGGCCGCGTCCGCCCACGCCGATGAAGCCGACGCCGATGCGGTCATTTGCGCCCAGCACCCGCCCGCGGGACACGAGCGGAAACGAGGCGGCCATGGTGGCAACGGCGGCGGCCCGGGCGCTGGCGCGGAGAAACTGGCGGCGCGTGAACGCGGCGGGAGAAGATTCGGTTTGGGTCGTCGTTCTTTTCATTGGTTCAGAACCTTTCATGTGGAGCCGGCAAATAATGACCCCCTCACCCGCCCTTCGGGCACCCTCTCCCCGCGCGCTTTCGGTGGGAAACGACCTGGGCGCGGGGAGAGGGATCTTAACGGCGGCGTCACCCGCATTCGCATTCCAGGCACGACCAAGCGGGTCTCGCATCACCGCAGGATGTCTGCGATTCGAGAACGTCGTGTTGGTCCGGTGCGGGATCACTTGGTCAGGATGCCTTCCCTGTCGACCGTTTCCGTGATGCCGCCCCGATCGATGCGGGCGTCCCCGAACGCATGGTAGACGCGCACACGTTGTGACTGACCGAGGGGCCGGCCGTCCAGGCTGCGTAACGTGAAGAGCGCGGGCGTTTCGTAACGGCGTCCACCCCAGCTCCGGGCGTGAAACGCCACGAAGTCCGGCGACTCCACGAGGAAACCGAACGGCGGCAGGTTCACGTCGCCGCCCAACCGGGCTGCATGGCGGTAGTCCTCCGGACCAAGGTTGATGATCACTTCCGTCGCGGTGGCGCCCTGGCCGAACACGCTGCGCTGGACCAGGCGATCCGGCGTGAGGAACTCGTGGTGCGTCATCGGCGTCTGCGCGGTCAGCTCGTGCAGGGGCGAGAGGATCTCGTGGGTGTTTTTAAGAAAGCGATCGAGCGGATGCAGCCCGGCCGTCCAGCCGTGATTCCCGCGCGTGAACACCCCGGGGTCGCTCCGCGTGCCTGCGGTCGGCGCCGTGGCCGTCGCGGTGGCTGGCTCGAAGGCGATCGTTGCGGTCGAGACGCGCAGTTGCCCCACGTGGCAGCTGCGTTCTTCGGGGTCGGCTCCCGGCAACGCGGCGCGCAGGCCGGTCTTTGGCTGGAAAAGGCCGATGCGAACAGCAAACGTCCCGGTCGTCCCCTCCGGGACGGTCACAGCAAACGGGCCGAGGCGCACCTCGCCGGGAGCCCATTGGGCCACGGTCGGCGTCGGCTCGTGATCGTTTTGGAATCGGATCTTGCCCGGCTCGTCGGTGAAGTGGACGAACACGCGCCAGTCGGAGGCTGGCGTTTGATCCACGGTCCAGCGATAAGCGATTTGGAATTCGCGCGGGCCGGTTTGCTTCACGTCGGCCACGGCCGGCCGGACTCGGAGCGGTTCGGTGAGGGCGGACGGTTGCTGCCAATAAAGGTGCGGCGGGATGCTGTGGTAGTGAAGCGGTCGTCCGATGATGACGTGGTGCAGGACGTAGGCGGCGGCCTGGGCGGGATCGTAGCCGTATTTTCCGTAGGCGGCGATGCCATCCCGGTAGACCATCTCAAACAGCGGCACCACGGTGGCGCCAAGCTTCTTCTCCAGCCCGGCGTCGTGATAGTGCCGCCCGCTCACGCCGGTCAATCCCTCGAAGAAATCGCTGTGCGGCAGCGCCCACTCCCGTCCGCATTCGCTGCCGAAGATGCCAAACACGCCCCGGGCGTAGTCGGAGATCGCCTGCTTCCAGTGCAGGTCATCCGCCCGCCGGAGCGGATGAGCGGGGTCGAAGCATTCCTGCAATCCCGCCGCATAGGTGGTGTCGATGAAATAGGCGTCTGCGCCGGTGAGCTCCTTCACGGCCGGAAGGTTCTGCGGGCGCTGGGCGAGGGCGAGCGCCTGTTTCGAACAGGTCAGGTAGGCGCGGCCGCCCGCCCACTTGCCGCCTTTGGCCAGCCGGCCATCGGCGGTTTTCTGGATGAACGACTCATTCCACGAGGGCGCGTCGCGGTACATGTCCTGGTAGTTGTCGTGCAAGCCGAAGACATAGCCGAGACGGCGCACGCGGCGCGCGCAGTTGGCAAGAGCCGCGTTGCCCCCGCATTCCGGCGCCGCCGGCAGAATGTCGGGATGTTGGTTGTCGTAGCCCCGATGGATCCAGCCGCCCATGAGGAACAAAACCTTCTCGAGCTGCAGATCGTTCTTCAGGTGCTCGGCGATTTGCGCCGCTTCCGCAAACGTCCAGTTGACCTGCACGCGCTCTTCGCGGGTGCTCTCATCGTTCATCTCGCGATCCAGCGCGCTCCACAGCTTGAAATTGGACGCGCCGAAAAGCCGGGCGCGCTCCGGGTGGCCGGCCAGCTTGTCGCGCCACGAAACCTGCCAGCCAGCCTCCGCGGCGACCGGGCGATACGCGTGCGCAATGGCGTTGTAGTCGCCCCGGCCGAGGAACTGGACGCGGAACGATGACGCCGTCGCCCGCAAGGCGAGGCTGGCCGCGAGGAGCTGGCGCGCGCCGGTGGGTGCACCGGAAAGTGCGTTGGTCCGGACGCTGGTCACGTCCGCCGCCACATAGGGATCCCGCCAACTGACCAGCATGGCCGCGCCGTCCTTCACCAACCCGAACATCGCCAGGTGACATCCCTCGTAGTTGTACGTGTCGAAGCGGTGCGTGAACGTCAGCCCGCTGTCGGCCGGGATGAGCAGACCTTCCCGCACGGGCACCACGGCGTATCCCTTCTCCACATCCGTCACCCAAAAAAGATCGTCGAGCAGCCGGATACCTTCGATTTTGAGCGCCGGATCCGCGGTGTAGCTGCATTCCAACCCTTCACTCTCGCCGGCGCCCGAGATCCGCAGGCGCGCTCGGAGAGTTGCCTGCGGCCGGTTCGTCAACGGGTGGAATGTGATCTCCAGCGTGTCGCCCGTCCGGACGGCCGTGCCGTGGTCCAGAACCACGCGGCGCGGCTGGCCGTCCACTTGCAGGACAACGTCGCCGAACCGCGGGCGCAGCGGATTGGACCGCCAGACAACTCCGGCGCGCGTGTCGCTGATTTCCGTGCGGCCGTCCCCGGGGGAAAATTGAACACGGAAAGTGCGGGCCTCGAGCGTGACGGGCGCGGTCGCAGGCTCGGCCGCAGCGATGGTCAGGACCGGCAGCGCGTTGGCGAGAGCAATGGCGAATCGACGCGGGAGAGACAAAAGCGCTCGGAAGCCACCCGGCATTTTTCGGCGGGTTCGGTGGAAGGAATTCATGGGCTTGGCGACACGCGAGGCGGCACCACGGCCGGAGGCCTCCGCGAAATCGTCGTTATGATTCGATGCGCATGCTCGGCGCCCGGAACGATGGGCTCCTTGACTGCGATCAAGAGCCTCGCGCCGTGCTCGTTCTCTGGAGTGCGGTGACTTGTCACCGCTTTGGTGCGGGCGACTCGTCGCCCGCGTGGAGCTTCGACGTCTCCGCCCTTGCCTGGGAGCTGCGGCTGCGTGCGGATGCGTGCGCGCGGGTTCCGGGGGGACAAGTCCCCCCGGGAGGAAAGCGCCGACAATTCGGCGCACTCCAAAGCGCTAGCGCGCGAGACGGGGCGTGACCAGGCGATACACCCGCGTCGGTCCCGGGGTTGGATCGGGCACCGTCTCGATCCGGTTCGTGCTGGTGGCGGCGATTTCGGCGAGCCGGGTCCAGTTCGGGCTTCCGAACGAGTCCGAGAATTCGATGACGTAGGTCCGGTTCGAAACGGCGCCAAATCTCAGCCGGGCCGGCGACGTTGCCGTGATGGCGTCGACCTTGAGATAGCTGTTCCGGTCCTGCGGGTCGGTGCCGGCGACGTATTCGGCCCGGTTGGACATGGTGTCCGCGTCGGAGTCCAGGCCCGCGTCGGCGGGGTCGTTCGGGTTCAACCCGTGGGCGACTTCCCACTCATCGGGCAGACCGTCCCGGTCCGAGTCTGGAACGACGGTGATGGTGGCGATGGGGCTGAGGAAGCCGACTGTTTGGGCTGCATTGGTCACGACCACCGTATAGTTGGCGGTGGCCTGGGCGTTGGTCACGGTGAAGAACGAGACGATGTCATTCAACACCTGGACATCGAGCGGCACGCTGCCGCGGCGCCAGCGATAGCCGATGGGCCGGGTGGCGGCATTGGTCACGGTGACGCTGAGGATGACGGACGATCCGGCGGCGACGGTTTGGCTGAGCGGCGGCTGAACGATGACGGGATTGAACAGCAGTTGGAGCAAGGCGGGTGGGCTGGTCACCGTGACGACGCCATCGTCGACGCGCACGGCGTAACTTCCGACGTTGGCGGCGCCGGCAGCGGGCACCAGAAGGGTGGGGTTGGTGGCGTTGGGGATGGGCGATCCGTTGAACAGCCATTGATAAGCGATGGGGCGGGTGCTGGTGGCGTAAACGCTGAAGAGGGCGTTCGAGCCGGGCAGCACGTTCAATGATTGCGGTGGCACCACGATGGTGGCGGCCTGGAAGACCGACAGCACGGCCGCGGAACTTTCGATGGTGCCGGCGGCGTTGTAGACCACCACGCCGTAGGTGCCGGCCTGGGCGAAGTCGACGTCAGAAAGGGTCAGCGCTGCGTTGGTGGCGCCGGGCAGGTTGGTCCCGTTGTGGCGCCACTGAAACCGCAGCGGAGCGTCACCGTCGGCGGCGACCGTGAACGTCACCAGACCGTGGCGCGGCACGGACTGGTTGGCCGGGCCGGCCGTCAGGCGCGGGGGTACCGCGCCGGGGAGGAACGACCCGGGGGATGGGGCGGCGGCGACCCAGTTCGAGGGGTCATCCCCGTAAGCGGAGGCGAGACGCCGTTGCAGCGACGGCCCGGCCCCGTCGGCGAAGATCGGCCACGGCGCGCGGTCGTTGTAGCGGACGGAATCGACGGCAATGTGGAACAAGCCGTTCGTGTCCGGCACGTCCGGCCTTCGCAACTCGAGACGTTCGCCGTCTTGCTGGAGGGCGCCGGAATAGGGACCGAACACGGCGACGTTTTCGGGCACGTGGTATTTCGCTCGGAAGATTGCGGGCGAAATTCCCGCCAGAAGGACGAGGCCATTTGGCGGCAGCGTGACATTCGTTGGGAATTCAAATCCAATCCCGTTCACGATCCATGTGTTGGTGGGGTGGGCCGGGTCGAAGAGATCCACTGGAGAGACGGTGATGTTGCGCAGCTCCAGAAATTCATCGTCGCCCGGCCTTGGATGATAGTGCACTTCGCTAATGACCACCGGCCCGACCCGCGGAGAGGTGTTGGGGCGATTGGTCGTGGCGCTGGACAAGGCGGGGAATTGTTCCTCTCCCACGCTGTTCACGTGGCGCCCCAAGGTCACGCCATCCGCCGACGGCCCGAAGTCGAACCCGTGGCTGTAGCCGGTCAGATTGGTTTGGGAGTCTCCGGAAAACAGAAAAACCGATTCCCCATGGGAACTCAGGTTAAACCGGGTTGTGGCTGTGGCTCCGGCGTTGAAGTCGGCCTCGGTGAAGACGAGGTAGCCGTCAGGGGCGATCCGGGTGCCGGCTGGGAGGCGAAACTTTTTCGGCTCCGAGGGATCATCGGTCAGAAACCACCCGGCGAGATCAACCGGAGCGAGGGTGGGGTTGTGCAGCTCGATCCAGTCGGTCTGCGGTGGCGTGCTGGCGGCGAGTATCTCGTTGATCTGAATGGGCGGGATGGCCGCCGCGGGATCGGAGGCGCCTGGAGATCCGAGGGGGACGGCAGACGCGCGCCAGCTCGCGCCGCGGCTGGAAGTGTTTCCATTGGTCGCGGGTGCGGGGACGAGGCTGAAGCCGAGACCGCGCGTCGCCTGGGGCCACTCGGCGGTGGTGTCATAGGTGAGCGAGAGAACGATTCCCCCGTTGAACGGCCGGGAAATTGTAAGCGTCTCGCCCTGGTTATCCAACTTGCCGGTGTAGACACCGTGAACGATGGCTCCGGGATAACGCATGGCGATGGCGGTGGGGTTGCGCGCCAGCAGAAAAAATTGTCCGGGTGCCAGCACGGTGCCATTGGTGAAAGTGAAGTTGATGCCGCTGGTGAAGGTGAATCCGCTGAGAGAGTAGGCGGAGGAGCCGGTGTTTTGCAGCTCGAGAAATTCGAATTCGTCACCGCTTAAGCCCGGCTCGCCCGGCGGGTCGTACATGATCTCCGTCAAGCGGAGCGGCGAACGCGCGGCGAAGGTTGCCTCCTGCAACGCGCTCCATTGCAGCCCGACCAACGCGCGCGCCTTGAGCGTCAGGGTGTCGTCCACCGGAACGGCCCGGTCCGTTTTGCCGATCAACTCCGGGACGATCAGGAAATCCGGGCTGGTCACGCTCGCTTTCAACCCGTGCACAGCCAGCACGTGCGGGCCCGCGGTCAGCAGATCCTTGGCGGGCGTAACGTCGATTTCCTCGGCCTCGAGCGCCAGTCCCTTCGCGCGTTCGGCGGCCGCCGCGGAGTTCCAGGCTAGCGCCTCCGGCGCGTTGCGACGCGCGATCTCCTGTCCGTCCAGATAGGCGACGAAGCCATCCTGATGGCGAATCCGGAGCCGCAGGCGATCGAAGGTGCGGCCTGGCTCAACGTTGAATGGCGCGCGCAGGTAGGCGGACGTCCGGAGGTTGAGCAGGGCGGGTTGCAGCGCGGCCGCGAGCGTTCCGTTGACCAGGTGGCTCAGCGTGGCGGGTGCTGACTGAACGACGAAGTCGGTCAGCACGGCGTTGCCATTGCCCGACCGGCCGGGGCCATTGCTGGGGAGCGAACCGTCCTCCAACGCCTCGAGTCGAAAGCCTTTCATCCCCAAGAGAGAGGTGATTACGGTGATGACGTAGGTGTTGGTCGTCGGGCTTGATCCTCCCACCAGCAGGCTGCCGTCGGCATTGATGGTGACGGTGGCGCCACCGGCCGCGGTGGCCGCCAGCGGATGCAGGGGAACCCAGTCCGCCACGATGTCCCCGCGGGCGGTGCGTCCGTCGGCGAAGAGGCTGCGGTGGTCGAGCGTCGTCGAGAGGCGGAATTTTCCGAGCGCCAACTGGCCCGGGAGTCCGTGGCGCAGGGTGAAGACCAGCCGCGTGCCTTGCGCATAGCCGACATCGTCGACCGTTTCGAAGACCGCCACGGCTCCACGGCCCTTGGGCAGGTAGGATTGATTTTCGAAGATGCCCCAGCCGGTGGTGAAGGGCTGGGCGTCGATGGCCAGGTTCACGCCGCGAGACGTCTCGGAGAAGTCCGCGCTCGCGTTCTGGAGCGCGACCGCGTCGGGGACGGGCGCCGCCGTGACGTCGAAGCCGGCCGCGTTGGGCCCCGCCAGCCAGGTGGCGTCGTCGAACGTCGGCGATCTCCAGGCCGCGCCCAGCGCATCGTCGGTCGGGACAAGCAACCGCACGACGGACGACGTGGCCACGAGAACCGACGTGGGTGGCACGGCCATGGCGTTGGGGGATACCGCCCCGCCCGGAGCGCGCGGGTCAGTTCCGTCCACGGTGTAATAGACGGTGCCTTCGGGGGCGTCGATGGTGACGCTGGATCCCGGCGGCACGTCGCCGGCGGTTTCGCTGAACGCAGGCGGCTCGACGGCTGGATACAGGCCGCCCAGCCGATATTGGTTGAGGAGAATTTCGTCCCGGACCGGGAAATATTCGTAGAGCAGTCGGTTGAGTTCGTTGGTCCATTCCACGTCGCGCGTGTAGGGCGGGTTTCGCCGGACATCGCCCCAGCGCGCGGACTCTCCGACGATGGCGCCGGCCAGTTCCTGGGCGCGGGCCTGCCAGCGGGCCGCGGCGGGTCCCGCGGTCAGCGCGCCGTTGTTCCGCAGATGACGCTGGGCGTGGTCCGCCCAGCGCAGGCGAAAATCCGGGTTGGCGCGCAGGCGCTGAAAAATGCGCGCGGGGCATTGGTCCAGATCGAAGGCGAGGTTGAACTCCTGCGGGTACCAGAAGGTGTATTCCATGTCCCACACGTAGAATCGGAAAGGTTCGCCGGGTGCGCGCCGGCGAATGGCCCGCATGTTGTTCGCGATGGTGGAGAGCGGCCCGTCGTGGTTGCTCGCGTATTGCTGCAGCATCATGTAGTCGATGAAGTCGTCCACATCGAGATACTGCTGGACCAGCGCATATTGTTCGGGGGAAGCCAGCCCGCCGTTGACGATCGTCATCAGCTGGTTCCACGCGTCGAGAGATCCGGCATCCACCTCCGGCACTCCCCGCCGCGTGATCACGTCGTATTCGCTCTTGTCCCCTCCGTAATAAATCTCGGCGAACCCCTCGTCGGTCTTCTCCACCGGATTGTACAGCCCCCAGTAAAGGCCATTCAGGTAGAGATGCACATAGGTGGCGTGTCCGTCCACCTTGTGCATCGCCCGGGCCGTGTCGCGGGCCCAGCCGTCGTGAATGTACTGGGACTGCTCGATGTCGGGCTGGCGGAAGTCGGTCCAGCCGCGGCTGCCCTGGGCGCGCAGGACGAGGTTGTCGAATTCGGCGACGGGCGCGTCCGGGAACAGCGGATAGCGAAGCCGCCCGGCGCCATAGCGGTTTTTGAACTTCACCTGGAGCGCGTGCTTGGGCGTGGTCGCGTTCGGTCGCCAGCCGGTCCCCCAAATCCGCAGCCCGCAATTCTCCTGGAAGCCCGTCGAGCCGTCCGGTCGGATGAACTCGACCGACGCCGCCCGCTCCCATAGGTCGCCCACCATGTGCGCGTTGTAGTAAATGCCGCCGACCGGCCCAAACAAATCCGGCGTCGGCAGAACGATCGACATCGTCGGAATGCTCCGCAAATCCGCGATTATCTCGTCCCGGTAGAGCGCGTTGGTGACCACCTTGGGGTCCATCGCGTAGTCCGCCGGGCTCCCGCTCCACACGGTGGGCAACCCCGGCGGCGCCGCCGGCTGCGCGACGACATCACGCAGGAACAGGTAGGTGTGAGTGTCCACGTCGGACGGCTCATGCCCGGGCTTGAACGCCGCAGCGCGGATGACGGTGGTGGTGACAATATGGACCGTTGTGGCCGGCGTGGACGCGGCGTCCGCGGCCGGGACGACCACGCCGTTGGTCAGGCCGGGCACGGAGTTGTCGGTCGTATACACCAGCGTCGACCCGGGCGTGTCGCAGGAAAGAACCACGTCGATGGGCGTGTCGAAGAACCCGCGGTCCACGCTGAAGTGGGTGTCGCCGACGAAGCCGGCGATTGATTCGGTGCCGTTGGCCGTGCCGGGCGTCGGCGCCGTGAAGTAGCCAGGGGTGCCCCACCGGGTGCGGCGGCCTTCCAGCGTGGGCGAAAACAGGAAGTCTTCGTCGTTGGCCGCGATGTTCAGGCCGTGGATGGCCAGCAGGTTCGCTCCTGCGACGGCGGCGCCGCCCGGGACGGTGAAGATTTCTTCATTGGTGCCTGCGTGGGACGCGGTGGCGCTGCCGTTCCAACCGGGCTGGCCCGCCGGGGCGTTGCGCCGGGCCACTTCCACTCCATTCACATAGGCGACGAATCCATCGTCGTAGCGCAGGCGAAGCGTCACCTGATCGAATACCTCGGACGCAATAAACGGCATGCGCAGCCAGGCCGACGCGTTCACGCTCTTCATCGTGGCGGCGAGGTCGCGGCGGAGATAGGGCCGATAACCGGACGCGCTGCGCGCCCCAAAGGCCCGCACTTCTGCGATCTGAAGATAGCGCGGCGTGCCATCGTCGCGCGCCTGCACCCGGATCCAGCGGCCGGCAAAGACACCGCCTGGGTCCAACTCGGCCGTGACCAAGTCGCGCCCGCCGACGCCGGAGTTTGAGCCGTTGGTCCGCACGTTTGCGGTCCACGTCGCGGGTCCAATGTTCGGTCCGGCGTCCGCGTGGATCGAAACCGTGTAATTCGCGAGGCGTTCCGGGCAGCAACCGTCGGCGCGATTGAAAAGCTCGACGCTGGTCAAGGCGTAGGTGGCGCCGAGATCCACGACGAACGAAAATGTGCGCACCTGGTCGAGGTTATGGGTGACGGTGTTCAGGCTGCCGTCCGTAAGATTTTCCTTGGGCAGGCCCGGCCAGGTGTCGCCGGCGGCGAACACCGGCTGGCCGAGGGCGATGTTGTTGGTGCTGCTGCCGTCCGAGGTTTCGAAGCCGGACGCAGCCGGGCCGGGCGCCCATGCCGCGTCGTCGAACGGCTCCGCGCCGCCGGTCCAGAGTGCGGTGAGGGCGGCGTCGGCGATCACCGGCACGCGCAGGCGCGCGGGCGAGGCGTTGCTGACCAGCGCCGTCATGATGTTCTCGTGCGCCACGCCGAACGAGATATCCGGCCGCTGGGGAGGATACGCGGGGGCGAAGGCCGACGCGATGGTGCTGCCGTCCGCCTGGACCAGGGCCAGGTAGGAGCCGGCGTCCGCCAATTTGAAATTCGTGTGGAGATATCCGCTGACGTCGGGCACGCCCAGGCCCGACGCAAAGATCAGAAGGAACTCGCCGCCACCGAGCGCCCGGTCGGGAAAGATCCACTTGCGCAAATTCGCGGGATCATCAGTCAGCGACCAGCCGCCCAGGTTGATGGCCGTGTCGCCGGCGTTGTAGATCTCGATCCAATCGGAGTACTGGCGGTTCCCGTCGGCAATCGTCTGGCGGTTGTCGGCCATGAATTCGGTGATGCGCACCGGCGATGGGGCGGGTGCGGGCACAGCCGCGGCCCGGTCGATCGGCATCGCGAGCCAGGCCAGGGCGGCCAGGATGACTGGCAGAAATCGAAACCAGCTTGAGTTCATGGCAGGGAGGATGGACGGGATGGCGGCGTTGGCGATTTTGGGTTCCAGGATCCGCAGGTTTCCCTACCAGAAACGGAGGCCAGGGGCGACGGGAAAGTTTGCAGGACGGGGTAGCGCCGGCGTCCCGCCGGCAGGTGACGACGCGTCCCTGCGTCGCTGGGAGCGGGAGGTGAAAAGCGTAGCGGACTGGGCGGCGAGGACGCCGCCTGAACTTGCCCGCGAGGACGCGTGCGCTACAAGGACGTAGCGCCGGCGTCCACGCCGGCAAGTGACGACGCATCCCTGCGTCGCTGGGAGCGGGAGGTGAAAAGCGTAGCGGACTGGGCGGCGAGACGCCGCCTGACTTGCACGCGAGGACGCGTGCGCTACAAGGACGTAGCGCCGGCGTCCACGCCGGCAGGTGACGACGCGTCCCCGCGTCGCTGGGAGCGGGAGGTGAAAAGCGTAGCGGACTGGGCGGCGAGCCGCCGCCTGACCTGCACGCGAGGACGCGTGCGCTACAAGGACGTAGCGCCGGCGTCCCGCCGGCAGGTGACGACGCATCCCTGCGTCGTTGTTGGCAGGGAGATGAGGCGAAAGGGTTTGCGGACTGGGCGGCGAGGACGCCGCCCGAACTTGCCCGCGAGGACGCGTGCGCTACGAAAGATCGAGTTTCGATTCCGTGAGACCGTGGGCTTCCGCCACCGCGGGGCAGGTGAGCTGGCCGCGATGGAGGTTGATGCCGCCTTTGATGGCGGGCTGGCGGTCGCAGGCGTCGGGCAGGCCGAGATCGGCCAGCAGCTCGATGTAGCGGTAGGTGACGTTGGTGAGGGCCTGGGTGGCGGTGCGCGCGTAGGCCGCGGGCATGTTGGCCACGCAGTAGTGAGTGACGCCCTCCTCGACGAACACGGGATCGTGGTGGGTGGTGGGCCGGCTGGTTTCGGCGCAGCCGCCCTGGTCGATGGCGATGTCCACCAGCACGCTGCCGGGGCGCATGCGGCGCAACATTTCGCGCCGGATCAGCTTGGGCGCCTTGGCGCCCGGGACGAGCACCGCTCCGATGAGAAGGTCGACGCCGGGCAACAGGTCCATCAGGTGAGCTTCGTTGGAGTAGAGCGTGTGCGCGGTGTGCAGCGTGATGTCGAGGAAACGCATCCGCTCGAGATCAACCTCGAGGATGGTGACATCGGCGCCGAGGCCGGTGGCCATGCGGGCGGCGTTGATGCCGGCGGCACCGCCGCCGAGGACCACCACGCGGCCCGGCAGCACGCCTGGCACTCCGCCGAGAAGAACGCCATTGCCTCCGAAATGTTTGGCCAGGAAATAGCCGCCCACGAGCACGCTCATGCGGCCGGCGATCTCGCTCATGGGCTCGAGCAGCGGCAGACGGCGGTTGACCTCGATGGTTTCGTAGGCGATGGCGGTGACCCCGGATCGCGCGAGCGCTTCGGTCAGCGGTTTGCTGGCGGCGAGATGCAGATAGGTGAAGAGGATCTGGTCGGGGCGCAGCAGGGGAAGTTCGGACGGCTGGGGTTCCTTGACCTTGACGACGAGGGCTGCCCGGGCGAACACGTCGGCGTGGGCATCGACCAGGGTGGCGCCGGCCTTTTCGTATTCGGCGTCAGTGAAGCCGGCGCCGGCGCCGGCGTTTCGTTCCACGATCACCTGGTGGCCGCGCTGGGTGAGCTGGTAGGCGGCGCTCGGCAGCAGCGCCACGCGAAATTCCTGATCCTTGATTTCCTTCGGCACCCCGATGATCACAGTTTTCCTTTCACCAAAGTGGCCAGGGTCACGGACGACGCGGCGGCCTTTTCCGCTTCACCGATGCGTTCGAACTCGGTCCGAACCCGCGCCAGCAGGCCGTCGTCGCGCGGGTCGAGCTCCTGGCCAAGGCCGGCCCGCAGGGCCTGGAGAACATCCTGCGCGGTGATCGCATCCAGGGGGCGGGCGGGCACGTAGCCCGAGTCGTCGCCATTGACCTCGGCCACGACGCCTTCGTGGAGGAGGACGCCGAGGAGCTGGGTGACGAGTTTGGTGGGCACGCCGACGAGCTCGGAGAGCCGGGCCACCGTGGGGGGGCGCTCGCCGAGATCGAAGGCGCGGGCGATCTGCGTCATGAGACGCAGCGCGATAAATTCCTTGCCCTTCTGGTGGACGGACTCGGCCTGTTTTTCCTCGAGGTAAGCCTGGCGATTTTGGAACGCGTAGGCGACCTGGGCGCCGAAGAGGAGGATCAGCCACGAGAAATACATCCCGATCAAGAACAGCGGGAGGATGCCGGCGGTTCCGTAAATTTTGCTGTAGGTGACGGCCTTGGAGACGTAGAGAACGCTCAGCTTGTTGTTCAGCTGCCAGAGCGTGCCGCCGACGATGCCGCCGGCGAGGGCGGCGCGCCACTTCACCTGGGTGTTGGGCATGAGCTGATAGAACACGGCGAAGGCGATGCTCAGGACGAGGAAGGGCAGGATCTGGAAGGCGACGCTTTCCAGCAGCGGAGCCTTCTTTGTGGCGAGGGAATGGGGGTAGGCCTCCTCGAGGAGCAGACGGTTCAGGCGCGCCGCCTCGCGTCCCTCGGGTTTGGCGCGGGCCAGATCCAGCGTGGCCGGCAGGAGCGTGATTGTCTGAAACCGATCTTCCTCGTAGATGGAAGCGCCGGCGATGATCTGGTTGAGATTTTCGATGAGGGCCTTGCGGCTCGCCCGGGCGGACACGTGGTTGGTGGCCGCCAGCACCAAGTCGGCCTGGACCGAGGTTTGCATTCGGCCGAAGAGATAGGTCGACAGCGGATCGGCGCGGCCCACCAGCTTCGCCGCCAGCTGCGGGTAGTCCTTCAAATCGTCCGCGGCCAGCGTGGAGGAGCCGAACATGGACAGGACGCGCTGGAACTGCGGGCCGGCGGCGAGGCCCAGCACGGCCACCAGGATGATCGGCCCGAACGTGATGGTGGCCCAGTACTGGATCACGCTGGCGATCCAGCCGCGCCCGCTGGTCACGCCCCAGATGTCATTGAAGGTCGCCTCGATTGTCCGAAGCAAACCGATGGCGACAAACACCAGCGCGATCGTGCTGGTCAGCCCGAGGGTGCCGCTTTGGATGTTGTCGATGAAATCCTTGATCTTCGTGACGACCTCCTCGCGCTTCGAGCCGGAGGTGGTGCCGTCCTCGGATTTCAGATCGAGCGCCGGGGCGACGTTTTGCACGAGATGCTCGATGAGATCGTGGATGGGTTTTTCGCCTTCCTTTTGCAAAAGGCTGGTCGAGATGCTGAAGCCGACCGCCAGGAGCGGGACCAGGGCGAGCAGCGTGGTGTAGGCCAGGGCCGACGCCCGGGCGGGGCAGCGGTTGCGGATGAAGCTCTTGGTCACCAGCAGCCAGAAGTGCGCGGCGCGGAACACCCACGGCAGCCGGGAGTGATCGATCGCCGGGATGGTGCGCTCGTGGAAAAAGGCGCTGGCCTGCTCTTGCAGCAGCCGGAGCCGCGAGGGGTTGGAGTCGCTGGGAGAGGTTGGGCCGCCGTTTTTCACTCGGAGGATCGCAGATTGAGCTTCGCCAGGGCCAGGCGTGCCCGAACCGAAGGCGTGTTTTTCACAGCGCGGGGCCGCTCAGGGTTGGA
This sequence comes from Limisphaerales bacterium, assembly GCA_044229355.1. Classification (GTDB taxonomy): domain Bacteria; phylum Verrucomicrobiota; class Verrucomicrobiia; order Limisphaerales; family JADJPG01; genus JBGARF01. The sequence goes on along the minus strand of JBGATF010000003.1, from coordinate 196,938 downwards.
TCGCGCCCGGCTAAAAATCCATGGAGAACGAGACGCCAACCGAATGGGTATGCGTCCGGCCGAACCGAATGTCCGTGGCGGTGCGATGCACGTCCCAGCTCGTCGCGTCCGCCGCAAAATATTTGTAAACCGCACCGAGCGACATCCAGTCGTTGAAATTGTAGCGCAAGCCCGCATAGGCCTGCCACGCAAAGACCGCGTCCGCCGCCGAGCCGTCGACAAGATCGCCGCCATTCAGGCTGTCGTCGTCGATGGCAATGGTGGAGATGGACACGCCCGGGCCGCCGCCGATGAAGGGGACGAGGCGGGTTTTGTTGGGCATCTGGAGCTCGACGTTGGCCATCAGCGGAAAATGGGCGAACGAGGCGTCGGCCCCCTTGATCGTCTGGCTGATCACCCCGAACTCGCCCCCGGCGCGGACCCAGTCCGCAAAGCGCCAGCCGCCATTCAGGCTCAGGCGCAATCCCGGATCGAACTCCACTTTGCTGCCCCCCACCGTGCCCGGGAATTGCCGCAACCGGGCGTCGCTGGTCAAGGCCACGCCCAAATCCGCCCCGATATACGGCCCGGGCGTTGCTTCGTCCCCCTTCGTCTGAAACGTCCCGACGAGACCTCCGAGCGCCAGGGCGCCGGCCAGAATGGAATTCATCTTCATAAGGCTTTTTCCTTTCGCGTGAGTTTCGACCGTTTCGCCGCGGCCATGGTGTGTTGTGTGACAAAGCTCTGCGAACACGCATCCGATAGATAGCAGGCCCGCGGCTGAAGGCAATCCCTTAGCCTGACCGAAAAGTCAGTGAAGTCCTGACCAGCTGCGCCGCGTCATCTCGGAAGCCATCCGGGCACGGAGCGAAAGCTCCCCATGAACCGCGCAAGGTAGGGCCCGCTCTCCGCAGCGGGCCGTCCGGTGCGGACAGCCGCACGGACCGCCGGCTGGCGGCGGGAGCGCCAGCCCTGCCGGCCCCCCCGTCAGCCCGGCAGGCTCAGGTGGCCCAACGCGAGCAAACCGTAATAGGCATACTCGACGTCCAGATGTTGATCATCCCAGTGGCCATGAAACGCACCCGCGTTGGTCCACAGCGAGTCGATGAAGTCCAGACACCCTTCCCGCGTGTCGCCCAGGCTCCGTTGCAGGCCGGCCAGGGCATGCAACGCCGTGGCGGTGGAGAGCAGATCCGGGATGGGCGCGCCGGGCACGGCGACGAATCCGCCTTGGGGGTGAACCCGCGCGCAAAGCCAGTCGCCCGCGGCGGGCGGGACGGGCGCGGAAAGGTTGCGCAGGAGCGTGATGGCGGCCGCCGTGGCGTTGGTGGCTCCCAGCCGGATGGGCCGTTCATTGGCCCAGGCCCCGTCCTCCACCCGCAGTGATTCCACCGCGGCGCGCAACGAGTCGGGCGAGGGCAGGGGCACACGCAGATCCTGATGAGCGGCGGCCGCCAGGAACGCGGCGTAAATGGTCGACTGCCCGCCGGCCGCCGCGGCCGGGTTTGGATGAAACCCGCCGTCCGGGCTGCGGAAGCCGGCCAGCCGGTCCGCCACGGAGCGGTTCCATTCTGCCGACGGCGACGGCCCCCCCATCTGGGCCACGCTCGATCGACACCGGGCGAGGCAGCAGAGATGCACAAAGTCCAGCCCGTCTCCGCTGCCAAAGCCTGCCACGTATGAATCCGCGCGAGCGAGGGCGTCGTCGTCCTCCAGGCGCAGCGCCATCATGCCTTCAAGGCCGAAAACCGTGTAATAAAGATCGCTTCGGCCGGCCCGATCGCGGAATCCGCCGTCGACATTTTGTTCTCGGCGAAAAAATCCACGGACGAGATCAGTCGATTCGCCCAGCACCTGTGGCGCGAGTCGCGCCACCTGCAACATCTCAAGCCGGATGCTCATCGCAACATCCGGGATCCGGTGATGAGAGAGGCCGGCTTCACCCGCAACCGGCACCAGGGCGCGTTCATGGCTGCGCGCGGACCCGGCTGAGCAGCAGCCGGAGGCTGTTCAAGACCACGATCACTGTGCTGCCCTCGTGCCCCAGCACGCCGAGCGTCAGCGGAATCCGGCCCAGCAACGCACAGGCCACGAGAACCATCACAGTGCCGAGCGAGAGGACGAGGTTTTGCCAGATGACCCGCCGGGCGCGGTGGCTGAGCCGGTAGGCGGTCAGAAAATTTTCGAGCCGGTCGTGCATGAGGACAACCTCGGCCTGTTCGAGCGCGGCGTCCGAGCCGCGGGCGCCCATGGCGACGCCAACGTCGGCCGCCGCCAGGCTCGGCGCGTCATTCACGCCGTCCCCGATCATCGCCACCTTGAGATTTTGCGCGGTGAACGAGCGAATCGCCTCCACCTTTTGTTCCGGGCGCAGTTCGGCGCGCACTTCGTCGACGTCCAGTTGCTCGCGCAGCCGTTCGCCGGTGGCCCGGCGATCGCCGGTCAGCACCAGGCTGCGCAGTCCAGCCGCCCGCAGCGCCGTGACCACCGCCCGGGCCTGCGGGCGAATGTCGTCCCGCAAAAGAATCCGGCCGACGAGCTGGGGCGAGGTGATCCAGACTTCGGAGAATCCAGCGCCGGCCGGCGGCGCCTGCTCGATGGCGTCCGCCTGCGCGTGGGGGCCGCGCGCGAGCCAATCCCTTTTGCCAAGCCGGACGGCCTGCCCGTCGACGGTCGCTTCGAGGCCGGCGCCGGTGACGGACTCGACGTGGTCGATCGGGATCAGCGGGAGCTGTCGCTGCTTTCCATAAAGCGTGATGGCCCGGGCCAGCGGGTGAGTCGAGAGTTTCTCCAGCGAATACGCCAGGCGGGCGACCTCGTCCTCCCGGCCGGGAGGAAAGCTCTCGACTCTCTCGACCTTGAGCTCGCCGGTGGTGAGGGTGCCGGTTTTGTCCATGGCCACGACCGAGATCTCGGCCAGGTTTTCCACCGCGGCGCCCCCGCGGAAGAGGATTCCGCGGCGGGCGGCCCAGGCGATGGCGGCGAGCACGGCGGAAGGAATGGAGAGCACCAGGGCGCACGGAGACGCCACGACGAGCAGGGTCATGGCCTTGTAGAAGGCGCTGCGGACGGTGTCAGTGCCCACAAACGGCGGCTCGCGAAACACCAGCCACCAGATGAAGAACATCGCGAGGGTCAGGCCGAGGATGAGGTAGGTGTAGGTCGTGCCGAACTTGTCGGTGAACCGTTGCGACGGCGCCTTCAGATGCTGCGCCTCGCGGATGAGCTGGATGATTTTTTGCAGGGCGCTCTGGCTGGCCCGGCGGGAGACATTGACCTCGACGGCGCCCCACAGGTTCAAGGTGCCGGCCAGGACCGAATCCCCGATCGTTTTCTCCACGGGCGTGGCCTCACCGGTCAGGTTGGACTCGTCGCAGGCGGTGGATCCTTTGATCACCTCGGCGTCGACGGGAAATTGTTCGCCCGGTTTGATCAGGAGGCGGACGCCGGGCTCGAGCTCCTCGACGGGGCAGGTCGTTTCGTGTCCCTGATCGTCGATGCGCGTGGCGGTCTTGGGCGCCGACTTGAAGAGCGATCGGATCTCGCGGCTGGTGCGGCCCATGGCGTAGTGCTCGAGCGCGCCGGAGAGCGAAAAGAGGAAGAGCAACATCGCGCCCTCGCCCCAGGCGCCGACGGCCGCGCTGCCGGCGGCGACCGCGAGCATCAGAAAATGCACATCCAGCTGCCGCTCCTGCAGCCGTTCCCAAACCTCATGGACGGTGAACCAGGCCCCGGCGACATAGCTCAGGACAAACAGCGCGATCGACCATGCACCCGCGTGGGCAAAATGCGCGGCCAGCCCGAGAACTCCGCAGGCCACCGCCGCCACCAGTTGCGCCTTCCATTCGTCCTCGGCTTCTTCCGCCTCGGGCAGGTGGACCTCGCGCGGCACGAGTTTGGGCAGCAAAACTTCCCGCCAACGCCAGAACTTCGGCGCCGTGGGACAGGTCTGACGCGCAATCGTCGTCGTCCGATCGGCGTGCTGGACGGTGAGAAGGTCGCGCAGGCTGGACGGGATGGACTGAGGGCAGGTCGTGCAGTCGGAGGTACCCTCCAGCAGCCCGCAACGGTCAGCATCCGCGCGCTCGCGCAGACGTTGCACCCGCTCGGCCACGGACTGCTCGATGGCCGCGGAGTCCGCCCGGCCCAGCGTGGCGACGGAAAGACTCCGGTGTTCGCGGTCGAGCTTGACCGCCTCGAGCGCCGGCTCGGCGTCCAGCGCCGCCGCCACCGTCTGCACAAGGCAGGGGGTGGTGGTCTCGGGACCGTCCGTGGGCGTTTTCGTTACTGCCGGCATAATTCGGTGCGCCCCATCGCCGATGGCGGCTGCACGGGACCAGCATAGGCCCGGTGGGGTCGGTGATTCAAGGGTCGTGGACGGATGCCTTCGGAGCGGACCATCCCCACGCGAGTGGGGAGAACGCCGGAAACTCTCCGGCCGGTTCGCCGAATTTCGGACCATCCCCACGCGAGTGGGGAGAACGCCGGTGAGGCTCGATGCCGAACCCGCAGTGACGGACCATCCCCACGCGAGTGGGGAGAACCGGGCGTGCTGGCGCAATCAACGTTGTGCCCGCGGACCATCCCCACGCGAGTGGGGAGAACCGGTGCCTCGTTGAGTACATGGACCGACTCATCGGACCATCCCCACGCGAGTGGGGAGAACGTCCCGACGGGCTGGACGATCGAGTATTGCGACGGACCATCCCCACGCGAGTGGGGAGAACTTCCTCCAATTCGCATCGCTTGTGCGCTCGCGCGGACCATCCCCACGCGAGTGGGGAGAACAAGCAGGCTATGACACAACAGACGCCAAACAGCGGACCATCCCCACGCGAGTGGGGAGAACAGCAGCAACAGCGTTTGATGGAGGAGCAGCTCCGGACCATCCCCACGCGAGTGGGGAGAACCCGGAGCTGCTAAAGATCCCGGCCCGAGTGCGCGGACCATCCCCACGCGAGTGGGGAGAACCCGCGCGCGCCAAGATGCAGGCCAGCCCATTTCGGACCATCCCCACGCGAGTGGGGAGAACAAGAGCTCGCGCGCATGGATCACCGTGGATGTCGGACCATCCCCACGCGAGTGGGGAGAACGAGCTCGGGCTGGAACGTTGGGAGGAAGGCATCGGACCATCCCCACGCGAGTGGGGAGAACGAGCTGATCCAAAACCGCGAGGCGTTTGAGTTCGGACCATCCCCACGCGAGTGGGGAGAACGCGCCACGGGCATTCCAGGAGACGGCCAAGAGCGGACCATCCCCACGCGAGTGGGGAGAACCGGGACAAACTACACACCGATCCGCCCGTTGCCGGACCATCCCCACGCGAGTGGGGAGAACTTTGTGGAAACGTAGGTGGTGGCGAAAGTTGCCGGACCATCCCCACGCGAGTGGGGAGAACTCTCAAGATTCGTTGGGTTCGGAACGAATGTCCGGACCATCCCCACGCGAGTGGGGAGAACGTGAGCACAGCCAATGCAATGGAGGAAATTGTCGGACCATCCCCACGCGAGTGGGGAGAACAACCGAGTAAAATGTCACCGGCCCAGAAATGACGGACCATCCCCACGCGAGTGGGGAGAACGGCCTGCTCGCCGCCGGTCGGCGAATAGATTCCGGACCATCCCCACGCGAGTGGGGAGAACAGTGGGTCCCGTGTGGGCCAATTGCATCACGCCGGACCATCCCCACGCGAGTGGGGAGAACGCCGCCTCCTGGAATGCCCGTGGCGCCTCCTCCGGACCATCCCCACGCGAGTGGGGAGAACTGCGAGTGCGGAGCTGGATCGGGGCGCCCAACCGGACCATCCCCACGCGAGTGGGGAGAACCTTCTGCACGGCGAGCGCGTCCACGTCCCCGGCGGACCATCCCCACGCGAGTGGGGAGAACCGAATCACCATTGGGCTCGACGCAGGCACTGACGGACCATCCCCACGCGAGTGGGGAGAACTGATGGGGACATCTGCGGACACGGTGCGAATTCGGACCATCCCCACGCGAGTGGGGAGAACGTGGGTCCTGCGCTCGGTCAATCCCTGAGGACCGGACCATCCCCACGCGAGTGGGGAGAACCGCGTTCTGAGACGAAAAATCGACCCGTGCGTCGGACCATCCCCACGCGAGTGGGGAGAACGCATCGACCATTCGATGCACGAACGGCGACACCGGACCATCCCCACGCGAGTGGGGAGAACCTGGTTTCGGTGGCTGACATCGTGCGCGAAGCCGGACCATCCCCACGCGAGTGGGGAGAACGTCGCGTTGGAATCCAGCGGGTTTGGCCAGGGCGGACCATCCCCACGCGAGTGGGGAGAACTTGGGCAGTTTTAGGTCGGGGGTTCCGGACGCCGGACCATCCCCACGCGAGTGGGGAGAACTTCACCACGGAGCGCGTCGACATGCCAAACCGCGGACCATCCCCACGCGAGTGGGGAGAACGGTGAATCACGAATTCCGTTTTCATTGTGTTCCGGACCATCCCCACGCGAGTGGGGAGAACGCCGAGCTGGCGCAGAGTTTCCGCCCGCTGGGCGGACCATCCCCACGCGAGTGGGGAGAACTCGTGCCGGATCCAGGGCCCGAGGGTCGGCGGCGGACCATCCCCACGCGAGTGGGGAGAACGTGCTCTCGGTTGTGAACCAAACCAACATCACCGGACCATCCCCACGCGAGTGGGGAGAACCGCGCTGTTGATTGTGCGATTGCCCACCGAGTCGGACCATCCCCACGCGAGTGGGGAGAACTTTTGATTTTTAACTAGTTACCTAAACATTCACGGACCATCCCCACGCGAGTGGGGAGAACTTACGTGTCATGCGTGCCGATTTCCCACTACGCGGACCATCCCCACGCGAGTGGGGAGAACTCCTGCCCGGTGATCTTGCCCTTACCATCGTCCGGACCATCCCCACGCGAGTGGGGAGAACCATTGCATGGGAAGGCAATCGGATTCTGTAAACGGACCATCCCCACGCGAGTGGGGAGAACTGTTTGGATAAATAATGTCCGACGAGACTGCACGGACCATCCCCACGCGAGTGGGGAGAACCCAGGCTCTTGCCCGTACCATTGAGGATTTCACGGACCATCCCCACGCGAGTGGGGAGAACTGGGCCTGCACTGCCATTTGAGCGACGCTGAGCGGACCATCCCCACGCGAGTGGGGAGAACGTCTTTCCACCCTCATTGCAGAACAGGCCAGAAGGACCATCCCCACGCGAGTGGGGAGAACGCTCCGTAGATCACGCCCTTGGTTTTACCGGGCGGACCATCCCCACGCGAGTGGGGAGAACCGGAGCGAAGTCAGACGCGGAGGTCTACAAATCGGACCATCCCCACGCGAGTGGGGAGAACAGCCGAATGAAGTGGGCGGCTAGTTCCGGCGGCGGACCATCCCCACGCGAGTGGGGAGAACAGCATTCTGTTCATACTGAGCAGCGGGTAACACGGACCATCCCCACGCGAGTGGGGAGAACCGTTTCAATGGCCGGCTCATAATCCAGCTCCTCGGACCATCCCCACGCGAGTGGGGAGAACAACCTCGCGCTGGCTTCTGCGCCATCGACGAACTGGACCATCCCCACGCGAGTGGGGAGAACCGTTGCTGCCATTGGCCGACAGCAACCGACGGCGGACCATCCCCACGCGAGTGGGGAGAACCGGCGCGATTTAGCGCCAGGCCGCGGGCGCCCGGACCATCCCCACGCGAGTGGGGAGAACGAACAGGCGATGCGGACGCAAAGTCCTGAAGGCGGACCATCCCCACGCGAGTGGGGAGAACGACGGGCGAACCGCGAGCGGCCGGCGCTCGGCAGGACCATCCCCACGCGAGTGGGGAGAACGGATGCAATCAAAGGTGGAACGATCTCCTCCACGGACCATCCCCACGCGAGTGGGGAGAACTGGCTCCGGAAATATCCGGTGCGCGACGGGGCCGGACCATCCCCACGCGAGTGGGGAGAACCCGCATCGCCTGTTCATAACAAGCGAGGTTCTCGGACCATCCCCACGCGAGTGGGGAGAACATCTCGGCCGCGAACCTCGCCGCGGCGCAGACCGGACCATCCCCACGCGAGTGGGGAGAACCATCAACGGGGGGCAGCGCGGCGCCAAGACGACGGACCATCCCCACGCGAGTGGGGAGAACAGCCTATGAGCCGACTCGGTAAAATTTTGTTCCGGACCATCCCCACGCGAGTGGGGAGAACTAGCATGAAACCAACCTATGCCTACGGAGGATCGGACCATCCCCACGCGAGTGGGGAGAACAACCGGGCGTTGTTGTGGACGATGTCAAAGAACGGACCATCCCCACGCGAGTGGGGAGAACAAGCCAATGAACCACGAAAATTGCACTAAGTTCGGACCATCCCCACGCGAGTGGGGAGAACCTGCAGCGGCAGGCCGGGATGGAGCCGGACGACGGACCATCCCCACGCGAGTGGGGAGAACCGGGCGTGCTGGCGCAATCAACGTTGTGCCCGCGGACCATCCCCACGCGAGTGGGGAGAACCCTTACGACGACGTCACCGACGGATCGGTGTTCGGACCATCCCCACGCGAGTGGGGAGAACAAGCCCAACGCGCTCGGCGGCAAAAGGACGAACGGACCATCCCCACGCGAGTGGGGAGAACCGGAACGCCGAGCCCAAATCGGCTCGAGGTCGCGGACCATCCCCACGCGAGTGGGGAGAACGACAGCCACACGGACAACCGGCTGCGCGATGTCGGACCATCCCCACGCGAGTGGGGAGAACACCATGGTCCTTGCATGGGAAGGCAATCGGACCGGACCATCCCCACGCGAGTGGGGAGAACATTATCTGGGAGCCGGCCTGCGGAGATGGGCGCGGACCATCCCCACGCGAGTGGGGAGAACAAAGAGTTTTCTGCGCGTCAATGTCCGATTGGCGGACCATCCCCACGCGAGTGGGGAGAACTTGGATCCAAACGGGCGGCCGGTCGCCTATTACGGACCATCCCCACGCGAGTGGGGAGAACGGTCCATAACCGTTTTATGTGCGTCGAGAATCCGGACCATCCCCACGCGAGTGGGGAGAACCACTCCACCCGCGAGCGGATGAATTCCTCCACCGGACCATCCCCACGCGAGTGGGGAGAACTCTGAATTACCAACGGGTTGCGTTACAGTTTTTGAAAGTTTCTGGGAATTAGAAGGGCCGGTTTTCTTCGCCGACCCACTGCTCCGCAACAAGCCAAAGGCCGCTAATTTCAGTATCACGGCGGTCAGGCTCGCCCCAGCGTTCTATTCTGAAACCCTGGCAGTTTAGTTCGCTGGTCAGGATGAGCAGGCTCATGCCTTCCGCATTGCGTTTGACGTAGTCGAGGACTTTGTCGCGCGTCCGACGGTTTACGGTGCCGACAAAGACATTCGGTTTGGGTTCGACAAACCAGCGTTTCAACATCCCACGTATCGCGGGCGGGGTGTCGTGAGCGATCAAAACAGTCATGGTGAAAACGCTGGCCGTTCGGCGCCTCCCGGCGCGGGATCGTTATATCGCCGAGGCGGGGCGTGCGCCTGCCTGTTGAGGGGTGACTTCGTCGGTTTCAAAAAGTGCGGCGAGGTCCTTGGGCATTCGCTGCAGAATGCGTTCCTCTTCGAGGTGCTGCTTCAAAAGTTTTCGTGCCAGCTCGCCGTTGTCTTCGCGATTCTGTCGCACGGCGAGAAACGCAGCGGGGATGCTGGTGAGATGTTTGTAGAGATCAGCGACGTCATAGACGAATGGCAGTGTCCCTGCGTCATGCACGAATCCGAGGCTGGGCACGTAGCCGAGCGAGCAAATCACCGCCGAGCAGAGGGCGTAAAGGCTGGCGTTGGTGGCGGAAAGAGCGCGGTTGATGTCGTCAGCGGTATCCCAATTTTGGCGATCATAATTGCGGCCTTTCCAGGTGACACCGTGTTTGAGGCCGAGTTCTGCGTAAAGGGCGCGGACGCGCAGACCCTCCATGCCACGCAGTTCCTTGACGCTTTTGTCGTCCACGACCACGTCCGGAAAGCGCATCTTAAACATGGCGCGGGCGATCCGAGTACGCCGGCGCTTGTCGGCCCAGGCTTCGGCGTGGAGGCGGGGCATGTCGTTGGTGTGATTGGGGGTGAGACCAAAGGCGTAGAAACGGAGGCAGTCGGCCCCGGTCCAGCAGACCGGCGTGTTGCTTTCCGCGCACGCTTTCATGGCCGCGTGCGTGATGGTTGTGCCGGGACCCAGCAGGAGTGCGGAAACGGTGGCGGCGGGAATTCGACAGAGGGTCCCGTCTGCGCCGATCCATTTGATGCTGGAATCGTCCACCTCCAGGCGACCGTGTTCCAGATAGATGGGCGTCCACCGGTCTTTGGCGGGTGCCAGGGTTTCGAGAGGTGGGCGTTCAAACAGCGCCATAGGCGTTAGGATTTTTCGTTAACAGCCGACGCTCCAGGCATGCGGCGAATCCAGCGCGGGGCGTGGCGTTCACCGATGGGCTGGCCATAGCCGATCGGAGCGTCTTCTATCACGTCTGCGGCGGAATCAGAGGGAGGGACTTCAAGAATGTGATCAAACTGTTCAAGGTTTTCGGTACCTGAGAATCCTGCGCGTTGGAGCAGTTGGCGCCAGACGTCTGCAGCCGATCCGGGCGGTGCCGCGAGCACCGGACTGGCCGGAAGGCAGCATTTGCGACCCAGCCACACGCCCCATTTTGGATTGAGCAATGCGTCGGCGATCTCTTCCAACACCACCACCGGGCCCTCCAGCAGAACGCCGAACCGGGCGTCGAGCAGGTAGTGGCGATACGTTTGCACCGTCGCGTCCTTGTCGACCTTGCCGCTGGCCCGGCGAATACCGGTGACGGTGTGATAATCTTCGAGTCGCTGGATGGCCACTGGGCTACCTCGTGCGTTTCGTCGGTCGAGTTTGACGGTGATTAGCCTGCACGAGGCGAAGCGGGCGAGTTGTGCCGGTTCATCGGGGGCGTTTTTGTCAATACCCAGCGCGGCTGAAATGAGCCCAAGCACACCGCTACGCGTGGGATGCAATGCCGTGCTGCGCCGCTCGAAGCGCGAGGCATAACCCCACGATTGCATCGGGCCATCGAGCAGCAAGGCGAGGCAGGTGTTAGATGACATGGCGGGTCAGGGCTTCGCAGAAGGCATTCAGGGTGACTTCCGGAATGGCGACTTCGGTTTGACAATTGATGTTCCAGGTTGCCTTGAGATTTGCGTGATGCGCCATCAAGGCCTCGATGGAGGCTTCCAGCAATCCTGCTTTGGGCCGAACGGGGCTCTCGAACGCATTGATTAACTGAACCGGATGGCCCGCGGACTTGTAAGTGCCGAGGACATATCCCGGCAGCGTATGGGCGTTCATGGAATTCTTTCTCGCGCCAGGGACGGCCAGCAACGTGGCGCGGATAAAGGCATCCACGACCTTGCCGCGCTCTGGGGCGGAGAGTTTTGCCAGGTGATCCTTGTCCGCGAGCATCTCCAGATTGAGGGCGGCGTAGCGGTAATAGACCGCGGAAGAAAACTCCAAAGTCCCGATCATGCCTGCTCCGGCATCGTCGCCTTTGGGTTTGCGATCATCCACAGCCGAATAGAAGTCGAGGTCGTTGTCGGATTTGTGGGTGGAAAGGGCATGACTGTACATCGCCGTGCCTTCAAGCGTAAGAGATGGCAGGCTGGCGGCCATGCGCCCAAATAGTGCGATGTCTGCACCGTCCAGCAGACCTGCTTCCTTGCAAAACCTATCAAGCTTCTTTTCGTAATCCTTTGATTTAGGGTTCTCCTTCAGCAGCGCCGCAACTTGTCGTGCGATGGAATCAATTTCCGAGGGGGCCAGAAACGTCAATGTTCCCACCTGGGGAAGTTGGCCATCTTTGGCGGATTTGGCATCCAGCTTCGCGAGTTTGTCGGCGATATGGGTGGCGTGGTCGGCGGCGGTCTTTTCGTCCGCGACACCGTGCGCCCTCAATGCAGAGATCAATGGCTGAACAATAAGCTTGGTGCGTTCGCCGCCAAATTTGGCGTCGGGCAAATTGCTCTGGGCGAACTCGCGGATCGCGCGCTTGAGTGACTGGCTGGAGATGCGGGCCCGGTTGGCGCCACCGAAGACGGCGGTCTTCGGTGAACCAACGTCGTCGCGGTTGAGGCAGGAGACTGGGAATGACTGCAGGACGTGGAGTTCGATGAGTTTCATGTGTGCGGAGTGTTGATTGAAAGGTTGTAAGCTTGGGATTCGGAGTTCAGGAGCCGGGGGCGAGGACGAGAAGGCCGAAGCCAAAGGCTTTGGCGGAGCCGATGCCCGAGGCCACGGTGATGCGGAACTGTGTCGGATTATGGACGGTGAGTTCACCTTGGAACTCGACTGCGGTGTGTGTCCCATGAGAGCGGCCACCCTTGTGAAAGAATTCGCGTCCGCGTGGAATGGTGCGGAGCGAATCGACGTTAATTTGAAAGCCACCAGCATCGGCTTTTCGTTGCAACCAAGCGACGAGCTCCTCGCGCCGACTCAGTGGCACGCGCCGGCCGTTCTTCTTGCGGCTGCCATCGGCGTTGGCCACGCGTAGCTTTTTTGTCGGGTTGGCCAGCAGACTGAACCGGTAGCGAGGATGGGCGAAGAAAGTGTCTGGAATCTCCTTCGCTCCGAAACAATGGGTGGGACACCAATCTGGTTTGGCTGGCACTGAGCGCGAGAGAATCAAAACGCGGTAACCTTCCTCTTTGCGGTCCACGCGAATAAGGAAATCGCGAGGTTGCCCATCACGTCCGCCAAACGCCTGCCACGCGCGTTGATGCCAATCGTAGGTGTCACGGATGCGGTGCAAACGCACGGCGTCGTCGTACGGAACCAGAATCTGCGTGAGGTGCAGCGTGGCGATGGCGGGCACAGCCGGAGAATCAACAATTGCAGTGCTCATGAGCGGGCGGTTTGGCTGGTGGCAGGTGCGGGTTCGGGGGAAACGGTTTCGCCGGATTGCCAGAAGGATTTGGCCCATTTAACGCGGATATCATCCGCATACCAGCGCCAGTTCCAAAGGTCGGCAAACAAGCTCTCGTAGTTCACGCCAACGCCTTTGTTGGTGGCCAGTCGCACCCATGAGCGAAGCTGACCGATAAGATTGTCTACGGAATCGCACGCAAGCAGCCGCCGGAAGCGGCGGTCGAAGCTTTCGGCGATATCGTTGCCTCCTCCTTGGGCGATGCGGCGGCAGGTTTCTCCAAAGTCGCGGGCTTTCGACTCCGCGGGATGGCTGGCATAAAGCGCGGCCGTAGCCACAAAAGCGGGATGCCCGATGTCGCCGCCGAGACGGGCGATAACTGGCCAGGCATCCACGTGCAGCTGCGGGTTATCGGTGAGACCACGGCGAAGCGCGGCGAGTTTGCCGCGGTCTTCGCGGCTGCGGCGCAACGCGCCGACGAACTCGGCGGCGCGCTCTTTCGGAGTTGGTTTGTTTTCATTCATGGGCTTCAGGCTTGGTTTCGATTTTCGGCTTCGAGCGATAGCTGAGTTTCCGCAGGCCGAGAGCAAAAGCTTCGATCTGTCGAGGTGTCTGGCGGGGACAGGATTGTTCGTATGCGGCCGATGCTGCATCTGCAACGGCCCGTCCCCAAGCACTTCGAGGTAGGTCAGCAACAATGTCGGGATTGCGTGCGATGGCGAACAGTTCGGCCAGATGCTGTTCAACGCGTGTCCAGAAATGCTGACGGGCGCGATCGTAGGCAGGCACGGCAACCTTCAGGACGGAGGCGTAGGCTTTGACGGCCTGAATCAACACCCCTTCGCGTTCTTCCGCATGGCCGACGCCGTGTTCGTACGCGGCGCGGCCGAGATTGGTGAACATGCCGGACGGAAGTGAATACATCGATTCAACGACATCTTCGATCTTAGCCTTGTCCGTGATCAATGCACCGACCCACAGCGTGGTGGTCGCGGCGGCCGAAACGTGATTCAGTGCGAGCGGACCGCACGCGGCGACCGCGCCGGTGCGGCGTTTGACGGAGATGGCCGACAATTGGCGCCAAAGGCTCCGGGAGGCGGACGCAGGAAGCAGGACGAGCTCGTCTTTCCGTTGAATGACGGTGGCAGTGGCTTCGCGAAACGCGGGAAAGCTTGGGTAGTCGATTCCGCTGGCGAGGATCAAGGTTCGTCCATCGTCTTGCATGCGAATGGCTCGGCTTAGCGGCACTAGTCGGCCCAAGTAGGTAAGTGTGGCGTTCTTCTGAGCGGCTTTGTCGCCGGGGCGATCGCAAGCGCATTCCCAAACGGGTTTGCCCAGGTGCTCTGATCCGTAGGAATCGCCGATGATCTCATTGGTCAGCAGATTTCGGTGAATCGTGTCGAGCAAGTTTTCCCCGATTACGAACGAGTGAATCATGCTTGAGGGGGTGCAGGGCGCGTGATTGCTTGAACCATTACCAGGAGTGTCCGCACCATTCCACTTGGCCACGCCGATGCGGCCACCTGGGGAGAAGCATTGAAAGGCCAGCAGGCTGAGGGCCATGCGCGCAGTATCAAGACGGCGATTGTCGCCTGCCGAGTTGTCGAACAACGTCGAATTGTTACCTGTGGCCAGAGCGAGGTCCAGTTTGGTTGCGGCATTGCCTTCATCAGATTCCTTGCCGGGCTTGAGGTTTGAGACCTGTAGAAACCGTTGCCCATCCCCAAACAGCTCAAACGCCGTTTTCCACTTGAGCAAATAATCGCGAACGCCCGGCTGGATTCTATTCAGGCAGGCTTCCCATTCTGATTCGGTGGCCGGGCCGTCCAGAGCGGCGTGAGTGATGCAAAGCAACAGGCGCATCAGGGCAACGCGTTCGTGCGGTTTGGCCGAGAGGTCTCGCAGTTCGTGGGCCTGAGCGAACAAGTCTTGCAGGCTAAAGTGGTCGCGTCGGCCATCAGGGCGGAGGGCGGGAATCCAGGGATCAAGAGTCAAATTCATCATCGTCATCCTTCCAGGTTTGCGGGGTGGGTCGGGGAGGGTGTTCGGCGAAGATGCCGAGACGCGGGTCGTAACTCATGTTGAGAACTTCTTCGGCAAACAGGCAATGGCCATCTTCTCGCACCACGGCGGCCACAGCGTCGGAGGGGCCGTGGAGATCGAGCCAGCGTGGGCGAGGCGCAGTCTCGGGAATCATCCAGCGCGGTGCACGCACGAGCCATTGATGCAGGAAGCGGACGTGGGCACGCCGCCATTCATAGTCGCTGATCTCGATGCGTGACCCATCAAGGGCGACGACGGTAGTTAGGCCATTCAGGCCGCGAGTTATGGAGCGGAGCAGCAAGACGGGCTTGGTCGGAGGGCCTTTGCGCCGGGTGAGGACCTCTTCCTTATCGGCCAGCATGGGATTGCCGAGCACAAGGGTGGCCGCTTCGGCATTGGCGGCAAGGGTGGCCTTCTCCTTCTCCAAATCGATGTGCAATTCCCGCCATGGTCCCGGTTCGGTTTCTTCCGGTTCGGCGTAGGTGGCTTCGAGTAGCGCTCGGATGTCGACTGGCAGATGAATTTCCGTGCGCGATTGCCAGACCACCATCGAGCGCAGGAGGACGTAGGGCGCGTAAACGCGGGCGCTGCGCCCGAGGGACTTTTTCAGCGTCGTGGCATCACCGACAGTGGGCAGGTCTGGTAGACGAAGCCAGAATTCAGGAGCGGCTGCGGCGCGATGGGGACGCTCGTGCCTCCAAAGGCGGCCCATGCGTTGAAGCAACATGTCGGTCGGCGCGAGATCCGACACGATGAAGTCCAGGTCGATGTCAACGCTCTGTTCGACCACTTGGGTGGCAATGAGAATTGCGCCCGCACCGGAGGTGGCTCGGTCTTTGCCGAGAAGTTCCAGCCAATCCTCCTCCAGGTCGGCGCGGCGTTGGAACGGGAAACGACTGTGGAGTAGGCCAACGCGGGCTTTGCCTTCACACACTGTTCCGCTGGTTTCTCGGAATGCAGCCTGCGCCTCGATCACCGTATTGCGAATCCAGAGAACGCGTTGGCCGCCTTCGGCGCGCCGAATCAGTTCGGCGATAGTTTCTCGTTCCGGGATGACAGCCGCACGAAGAGCGACCGCCGGCCGGCAGGGCCAAGTCGGGGTTAAATGCTGATACTGGGTTTCTCGGCCAGCGGTGACAAGCGGGTAGCCATTTGGCGAACCGATCTCCTGGATGTTGGCGGCGGCGAGGAGTTCCTTGCGCCGGGCAGCGGTCAGCGTGGCACTGAGGATGATGACGGAGCAGCGAAGGTTCACCAGTTCGCGGATGAGCGCGGTGATGAGCGTTCCGGTGTAAATGTCATAGGAGTGGATTTCATCGAGAATAACGACCTTGCCGGCCAACGCAAAACGGCGAACAAAGAAGTGCTTTACGGCGACGACCGCTTGCAGCGCCTGATCAATTGTGCCTACGCCGTAAGTGGCGAGCAGCGCTTGTTTGGATGAGGAAAACCAGGAACGCGCTTCACGGACATGTTCCTGCGGTTCGTCACCCTCATTTGGCTTGTTGCCGGCGAAGGCTGGTCGAAGAAGGAGATCGAAATCATCCTCCAGCCAGGCGTTGCCGTGCGCGAGGCGAAGCGGGGCTTCGTCCACCAGCGTATTGCGCAGAAACGCGCCAATGCGTTTGTGGATGCGGTTGCTGGTTACCTGGGTGGGAAGGGCGAAGTAAATGCCGTGGTTCGCGCCGGCGGCGATCAGTTGTTGCGCGGCGGACAACGCGGCTTCAGTTTTGCCACAACCCATCGGGCCTTCCACGATAATGATGCCGGGCTGGCACGCACACGAGCCAACGGCTTGCTGAATCGCATTCGCGGTGAAGCCGGTTGACGGCTCACAGGCAAACGCGCTGCCGAAATCGGTGACTTTAAGTTTCCCACCCGGCCAGCCAATTTGGACCAGAGCCTTGTGGACCTGCTGCCGTGTGACCTGGGGCGGGAGGCCGCCGTCCGGTGTGAACCACGCTTCATTCGAGCCAATCCAGTCGGCCACCGTAATTAATCCGGCCAACAGCCAGAGGTCGGAATGTTGAGAGGCGAATCGAAGATCAGGCGGGCTGTCGGGTAAGGCGCCGAACCGGGTGACTAGATCTTGTGCAAGTTGTTTGCGATGCGCTTCGGCCCACTCGCGACGAGCCTCGCAGCCATTGGGAATTTGTCTGTTCCTGCCTTTTGGCCGGCCGTGATGGGCGCCGACTGCCACCGCCCACAGCCTGGCGTGCGAAGGGAGAAAGTTCTGAAGAAATACCTGACTGACCAAGGCGTGGTCGGAGACCGATAAGGTCGCTTCGCCGGGAGAGACATTGGGCACGCCGCTGCGAGTGAGCCACTGTGGGCACTTCAGCTGAAAGCCGAGGGAGATTTTCCCCACATCATGCAGCGCGGCCAGTGTGGCTGCGCCGGTAGGCAGTAACGCTTGCACCGCTGGAGACAACGTGGCGAGCAGTGCCTCGGCCACGCAGCCTACGTTCACACAATGATCGCGAACAGAAATACCCGGTTCGCCATCCGGCTTGGTTTTTGCCCAGAAAAAATCTCCGTGTATATCCATCGGCTAACAATCAGAGCATAGGGGGTAGGACAAATGCGGTTCAACCCAGAAATGGTGCTCCAGCCGCTTATCTGCCGGCCGGACGTTGTTGCGGAGCGCCCTCTCGTATCCGCCGGCACCGCCTCATCCGGCCCGCGTTGCGGGCCACCTTCTCCCCCGCTGGTCGGGGGAGAAGGATTTTCGGACGGCGAGCGTAATCCGAAGCTGTCGCCGCAGGGCGGACCGCGCCGCCGGCGCGCGGCGGCGAGCGCGGTCTGCCGTGCGGGTCAGACCGAGAACGCGGCGTTGCCAAAGCGGGCGGGCTCGTCCTATGTTTCGCGGTTGCCGGGCCCGGCTGACTTGCTGGCTTTCGAGCGGGGCGCCGGCGCAAATTGGCCACCATGACCTTCGACGTTCGAGTTCGAGTCCGAGCTGGAGCCCGCCCGCGTGAGCGGGCGGTTTCGTCTTGGGCCCCGGCGCTGCTGGCGGCTGTGCTGCTGGCCGGGTTGGCGGGCGGCGGCTGTTCGATCAGGAAGCTCGCGATCAACAAGCTGGGCGATGCGTTGTCGGGGAGCGGGACCACGTTTGCCTCGGACGATGATCCGGAGTTGGTGCGCGCGGCGGTTCCGTTCAGCTTGAAGCTGATCGAAAGCCTGCTCGCCGAGAGCCCCCGGCACGAAGGCCTGCTGCTGGCCGCGTGCAGCGGGTTCACGCAATACGGCTACGCCTTCGTGAAGCAGGACTCCGACGAGGCGGAAGACAAGGACCTGGCCGCGTCCGAGGTGTTGCGCCAGCGGGCCAAGCGCCTGTTCTTACGGGCGCGCGGCTATGGGCTGCGCTCCTTGGAAGTAAGGCACCCGGGTTTGGAGAAAGCGCTGCGGGCCAATCCGAAACAGGCGTCGAAGAATCTGGAAGCTTCGGAGATCAGCCGGATTTACTGGACCGCGGCGGCCTGGGGCGCGGCCATCTCGGTGTCCAAGGATGACCCGGCATTGATTTCCGATCAGCTCATCGTGGAGGCGCTGCTGGATCGCGCGCTGCAGGTGAACGAGCAATTTGATCACGGGGCGATTCATGGGCTGCTCATCGGGTATGAGATGGTGCGCCAGGGGGCACCCGGCGATCCCGCGACGCGGGCCCGTCACCACTTTGAGCGCGCGGTGGCGCTGTCCGGCGGGCAGGCGTCGTCGCCGTATGTCAGCCTGGCGGAATCCGTCGCCGCGGGGCAACAGGACCGCGCGGAATTTGAGCGTCTGCTGCGGCAGGCGCTGGCCATCGATGCCGATGCGCATCCGGCGATGCGCCTCGCCAACCTGGTGGCGCAGCGGAGAGCGCGCTGGCTGTTGGGACGGTTGGATGAACTTTTTCTGCCGGTGGCCAAAGAATTGAAATGACCCGAACGAACCCGGGCTGAAGGCCGACGCCCAGCCCGGCGGGTGCGGAATATAATGATGCCATGCAAATGAAGATGACGACGGCGGGTTCAGTGGTGCGCCGTGCGGGCCCGACGGCGGCGCGGTGGATGCGGCTGGCCGTGATCGCGGCGGTGATGGTCGAGGCCGTGGGGTTGTCGTCAGCGGCGTTCGGGGCGGCGTTGACCGTGACGCTGGGGACGCTGGCGCCGGAGGGGACCTCGTATCATCGGTCGCTGCTGGAGATGCGGGACAAGTGGGCCAAGGCGCCCGGGGGCGGAGTGCGGCTGCGGATTTATGCGGGCGGCAAGCTGGGCGGCGACGCGAAGATGGTGAGCCAGATGCGGCTGGGGGCGCTGGATGCGGGCATGTTGACGTCGGCGGGGCTGGCGGAGATTGAACCGTCGGTGGCGGGGTTGCAGGGCGTGCCGATGATGTATCGATCCCTTGCGGAAGTGGATCACGTCACGGAAACGCTGAAGGGATTTTTAGAAGAGCGGGTGGAGAAGCAGGGGTTTGTCGTGCTGACCTGGTCGGATGTGGGCTGGGTTCATTTCTTTTCGAAGGCTCCGGTGCGCACGCCGGACGACATGAAGAAGACGAAGCTGTTCACGTGGGCGGGCGAGCCGAAGCTGGTGGAGGTTTGGAAGACCGCCGGATTCAGCCCGGTGCCGCTGGAGACGGCGGACATCGTGCCGATGCTGGATTCCGGGTTGATCAACTGCGTGCCGATGCCGCCGTTTGTGGCGTTGGGCGGCCAGGTTTACGATCGAGCTCCGTACATGCTGCAGCTGAACTGGTCGCCGTTGGTGGGTGGAATCGTGATCCGGAAACCGGTTTGGGACAAACTGCCGGCGGAGACGCGCACGGTGTTGCGGGAGGCGGCCGAGGCCGCGGGGCTCGGCAACAAGGCGCAAGGGCGGGCGGAGAGCGACAAGGCGATTGCCGCGATGAAGGAGAAAGGCCTGAAAGTGCAGCCGGTGGATGCGGCGCTGGAGGCCCAGTGGCGCACGGAGGCGGAAAAGTTTTACGGCCAGATTCGCGGCAGCTACGTGCCGGGCGAGGTCTTTGATCGGGTGCAGGCCGTGTTGAAGGCCTACCGAGCGGCTGGCGGCAAGCCATGAGCGCAGAATTGTCCGCGCCGGCGCCGGCGCCTTCGACGTCGGGCGAGGGGCAGCGTGGCCCGGGCTGGATTCGATGGCTGCGCGCCGGGGAAAACGGCCTGATGGGGTTGGTGCTGACGGCGCTGGTTTTGCTTCCGCTCCTGGAGATCGCGCTGCGCCGGCTGTTTCGAACGGGTGTGACCGGCTCGAGCTCGTTCGTCCAGCATCTGACGTTGGTCGTGGGTGTATTGGGAGGAGCGCTCGCCGCCCGTGACAGCCGTCTGCTTTCGCTGTCGAGTCTGCCCAACCTGTTTCCGGCCCGGTTAAAGACCTGGGCCTCGGTCTTCAGCGGCGCGGTGGCGACGGCGATCAGCGCGATCCTCTGCGTGGCGGCGTGGCAATTCGTCCAGGCCGAGCCCGCAGACAAGGTGCTGGCCTATGGCATCCCGTATCGGGCGTTTCAGATCCTGTTGCCCATCGGATTTGGGGCGGTGGCGCTGCGGCTGTGGTGGCATGCCTCGACGGGATGGGTGGGGCGCCTGGCTTGTCTCGCGCTGGCCGGCGTTGTGTGCTGGTTTGGGAAGGCGGCGCCGATCGATCCGGAACGGTGGGTGTGGCCTGCGCTGGCGGGGCTGGCAACCGCCACCGTCTTGGGCGCGCCGCTTTTTGCCACCCTGGCTGGCGCGGCGATGATTCTGCTATGGGGTTCCGGCCGGCTCGTGTCGATCATTCCCCTGGAGCATTATCATCTCGTCACCGACGCGGTGCTGCCGAGCATCCCGCTTTTCACGCTGGCGGGATATCTGTTGGCCGAGGGCGGCGCGTCCCGGCGGCTGGTCCGGGTCTTTCAGGCGATGGTCGGTCCCTTTCGCGGTGGGCCGGGAATTGTCACGGCCCTGGTCTGTGCGTTCTTCACGTCGTTCACCGGCGCATCCGGGGTGACCATTCTGGCCTTGGGCGGGCTGCTGATGCCGGTGCTCATCCAGGCGCGATATTCGGAACGGTCGGCGCTCGGCCTGATTACGGGAGCCGGGTCATTGGGGCTCTTGTTCCCACCGTGCCTGCCGCTCATTCTCTACGCCGTGATCGCGCAGCGCACGATTCAAAACCTGGAGCTGCCGCCGGGCACGGCGATGCCGGAGGTCACGATCAACCATCTATTTCTGGGCGGCATCGGGCCGGGACTTTTCATGGTGGCGCTGACCGCGCTCTGGGCGATCTGGGCCGGGCCGAAGGAGCGGGCGGACCGGCCGCGGTTCGACGCGCGGGAAGTCGGGCGTTCGCTCTGGGCGGCCAAGTGGGAATTGCTGCTGCCAGCCATCGTGTTGGGCGCGTTGCTGGGCGGTCTCGTCACTACCGTGGAGGCGGCGGCGGTCGCCGCCCTCTACG
The DNA here is from genome assembly GCA_044229355.1 of Limisphaerales bacterium. GTDB lineage: Bacteria > Verrucomicrobiota > Verrucomicrobiia > Limisphaerales > JADJPG01 > JBGARF01. The sequence continues at coordinate 175,558 of JBGATF010000003.1, read as the reverse complement.
CGTTTGTCACCCAATCGATCATTCATCGCGATCTGCGGATTTTTCGCGACATTCCGCGCGTTCTGACCGAGTGCGGCCTGCTGATCGGCGGAGTCCTCCTAATCCTCGGGGTGGCCATGGGCCTGACCAAGTATTTGATCTTCGCCGACGTGCCAACCCTGGGGGTCGAGTGGATGCAGAAGACTGTGCAGTCGCCCCTGATGTTTCTGCTGCTGCTGAATTTATTCCTGCTGGTGGTCGGTTGCCTGATGGACATTTACTCCGCGATCGTGGTGGTGGTGCCGCTGGTCGTGCCGATGGGCGTGGCTTACGGGATCGATCCGGTGCACCTCGGGATTATCTTTCTGGCGAACCTGGAGATCGGATTTCTGACCCCGCCGGTGGGCATGAACCTGTTCTTGTCGTCCTATCGGTTCAACCGGCCGATGGCGGAGGTGACGCGGGCAACCCTGCCGATGATCGCGGTGCTCGGGATCGGGGTGGCGTTGATCACCTATGTCCCGGCGATGACGACCTGGCTGCCGCGGCTGCTCAAGTAGGGGTGGGGGCTGGTGAGTGCGCCTTTAGTCAAGGTAGGGCCCGCTCTCCGCAGCGGGCCGTCGGTGCGGACCGCCGTGCGGACAGCCGGCGGGCGGCGGAGCGCCCGCCCTACCGTCCGCAGTTCATGGCCCGTGAGCAGGTCCGAATGGAACAGGGAGTTTCCCATGAACCTCGGAATTGGAAATCTGAAATCTGAAAATGGCTATTTGGCATTGGGCAATATCCAATGACAAATTTTCAATTGGAAATGCCAAATGCCCCACCCACCGGGTTCATGGTCCCGGCTCACGTCCGCCTCGGAGGTTCCGCCTAACCGAGGATGCGGTTGCCGCTGCTGAGGAAAATTCCCTGGAACATCATCTCGAGCGCCTGGGCGTTGGTGGCTTTTTCCAAGGCGTCTTCCTTGGTGATGCGGCCGGCTTTGACCAGGTCGTAGAGGGCCTGGTTGAAACTTTGCATGCCGTCGTCGCGCCCGGTCTCGATGGCGGCGGAAAGTTTGTCGAGGCGGTTTTCCTCGATCATCTTCCGGACGACGGGCGTGTTGATCATGATCTCCTGGGCGGGCGCCATCTTGCTGTCGACGGTGGGGACCATGCGCTGGCAGATGACGGAGCGGAGGGTGGTGGAAAGCTGGCGGCGGATGGTGTCGCGTTCTTCGGGGATGAAGAAGTCGAGGATGCGGCCGACGGAGGTGGCGGCGTTGGTGGTGTGGACGGTGGACAGCACGAGGTGGCCGGTGTCGGCGGCGCTGATGGCGGCCTGGAAGCTGATGGAGTCACGCATTTCGCCGATCATGATGATGTCCGGGTCCTGGCGCAGGGAGCTTTTCAAGCCGCGGGCGAACGACTGGGTGTCGAGGCCGACCTCGCGTTGTTCGATGACGGATTGGTTGTCCTCGAACTGATATTCGATGGGGTCCTCGAGCGTGACGATGTGGCGGCGGAAGTTTTCGTTCACGTGTTCGATCATGGCGGCGAGGGTGGTGGACTTGCCGCTGCCGGTGGTGCCGGCGAGGAGGATGATGCCGCGGGGGGACTCGGCCAGCTCCTTGCAGATGGGCGCCAGGCCGAGCTGTTCGAACGAGGGCACCTGGCTTTTGACGTGGCGCATGGCAAGGGCCCATTTGCCGCCCTGCTGGAAAACGTTCGTGCGGAACCGGCCGATGCCATGGACGTAGTAGGAGAAGTCGGTCTCGCGATCCTTTTCCAGCGCCGGCTTGAGGTGATTGGGCACGATGTGGGACAGGATGGTTTCAAACCATTCGTCGGTCGGGCTGGGCGCCTCGATCGTGATCAACTGGCGGTTGATGCGAAACACGACCGGGTGGCCGACTTTCAGGTGCAGGTCGGAAGCGTGCGCATCGACGCACGCGTGCAAAATCTTCGCGAAGGTTTCCATGGGCGCAGACTATAGCGGGCGATTCGGCCGAGGCTAGTTGAATTCCCACGACGGCGATTCGGTCAGGCTTGGTCATGCGCATTGAGCGAGCGGATGTGATTGGCGACACGCTGGGCGTGCGGTGGGATGACGGCACGGAGTCGTTCATTCGCTTGGAGTCGCTGCGACGGGGGTGTCCCTGTGCGGGCTGCAAGGGCGAGGTGGATATCATGGGGAATCTGTACAAGGGACCGGAGCAGATTCTGGGGCTGGACGCGTTCCGATTGCGCCAACTGAGCACGGTGGGGGGGTACGGGTTGCAGCCGACGTGGGCGGATGGGCACAGCACGGGGATTTTTTCGTTCGATTATCTGCGCCGGCTGGCGGAGGCGGACGAGTGAGGAAAGAGCGGAGGGCGAACCGCGAAGGGCCAAACTGCGAAGGGCAAACGGGGCCGAGGCGCCACGGTTGGCCGCGGCAGGCCGCCTTGGGCCATTGCCAGGTTAATTCCGCGGTGTTACCGCGGAAAAAATGGGAAAAAGAGGTCTTGCCAAGGGGGAAGGCTCTGGCATACCTTCGCCACTCTTTTTTGAGAACCGTTGTCGAAACGGGTGGCGTGTCCGCGGATGCGGAGTGAGCGCCAGCGCGGTCTCGGAACCAGAGCAAATTTATGGCAGTCAAAATTCGCATGAAACGCGTCGGGGCCAAGAACACCCCGGTGTTTCGTATTGTGGTCGCCGACGAGCGCAGCCCGCGGGACGGCAAGTGCATCGAGGAGATTGGCACGTACCAGCCGCAAAAGAAGGGCGACAATTTCACGCTCAAACAGGATCGGGTCGAGTATTGGCTGAGCAAAGGTGCGCTGCCGAGCGACACGGTCGCCAGCTTCATCCGCAAGGCGCGTCGCGCTGCGGCCACCGCCTAGCCACGCTCACGCGTTGGGCCGCTGGGTTTGCGGGAGCGCCCGATCAACCCCAACCCCCGAACAACTCGCCGACCAGTGCTGCTATGCAGGCTTTTCTTGAATACGTGGTCAAAGGGTTGGTCCGCCAACCCGAGCAGGTCACCATCACGCCCGTCGAAAGCAACGGGGGAACCATCTACGAATTGCGGCTGGCCCCGGATGATGTCGGTCGCGTCATCGGGCGCGAAGGGGTGACAATCAACGCGATTCGCTCGTTGTTGACGGCCGGCAGCGCCCGGCGCGGGGTGCGGTGCAGCTTTGAGATCGTGGAAGATTAGCGCCGGCGGCTGGGGATGCCGCGCCGTCGCGCCCGCACGCGGGTGGTGAGCTGGGTGAGTTGAGTGAGTTCAGTGAGTTGATTTCCGTGGGAATCTGGTTTGGGCCGAAGTTGGAAAGTCCGGGACGGGCTCGACGATGAAGATCGATGTGATCACCCTGTTTCCGGAGATGTTCGCGGGCCCGTTGGATGCGAGCATTGTTGGCCGGGCGCGCAAGGCCGGCCTGTTGGATCTGCGGATTCACAATTTGCGGGATTGGACGCACGATCGACACCGGACGGTGGACGACCGGCCGTTTGGGGGCGGGGCGGGCATGGTGATGAAGCCGGAGCCGCTGTTCGCAGCGGTGGAAAGTCTGGCCGGGGACCGGACCTGGACGGTTTTGCTGACGCCCGCGGGCCGGGTTTTCAACCAGGCGGCGGCGCGCGAGCTTTCGGTGCGGGAACATTTGCTGTTCATCTGCGGCAGTTACGAAGGCGTGGATGAGCGGGTGCGGGAAGCGCTGGTGGATGAAGAGTGGTCGATTGGCGATTACGTGCTGACCAACGGCGGGCTTCCGGCGATGGTGATGATCGACGCGGTGACGCGGCTGCTGCCGGGGGCGTTGGGCGATGCCCAGAGCGCGCAGGACGAGTCGTTCAGCCACGGGTTGCTCGAATACCCGCAATACACGCGTCCGGCGGAATTTCGCGGGATGAAGGTGCCCGAGGTGTTGTTGGGCGGGCACCACGCAGAGATTGAAAAGTGGCGGGCGGAACAGGCCCGCGAACGCACGGCGGAGCGGCGGCCGGATTTGCTGGCCCCGGTGGCGCAGCCGGCGGGCGAAACGAAAGATGAAAATTTATGAACCAGGCATTGCTTGATAAGATTCAGAACGAACAGTTCCGGAAGAACGCGACGGATTTCAACGTCGGCGATTCCGTGCGGGTGCACACCAAGGTTGTCGAAGGGGACAAGGAACGCATCCAGGTGTTTTCCGGCGTGGTCATCGGCAAGCGCGGCCGCGGCCTGAACGAGACCTTCACCGTCCGCCGCATCAGCTACGGCGAAGGGGTCGAACGCATTTTCCCGACGCACTCGCCGCGCATCGACAAGGTCGAGATCGAGCGCCAGGGCCAGGTGCGCCGCGCCAAGCTGACTTATCTCCGCAAGCGCATCGGCAAGGGCGCCACCGTGGTGAAGGAAAAGGAAGCTGCCGCCGCCGAGCCGGCCAAGGCCTGAGCTTCCACGGTCGCATTCCCCCGCACGATTTCAGCCGGTCAGCGGGACGCCCCTCGGATTGCGACATCGATTTACCGGCACGCAGCGAGCGCAAGACTGACGTTTTGCGCTCGTTGTTTTTTTGGATTCGCCGGACGAGGCGAGCCCGGGCTTGAAGTTGCGGTCAACGCCGGGAAAGGCTGCTGACGTGCAGGCTGGCGGAGGCCAGCGCGGCGTCCAGCGCTTCGATGCGAATGGGCTTGGTCAGATGGGTGAAAAACCCCGCATCTTTTCCGGCGGCAATGTCCTTCTCCGAACCGTAACCGGTCAGCGCAATTCCCGTCAGGTGGTAGCGCTGATTCAGCTCCCGCATCAGGTCGAAGCCGTTGTTATCCGGCAGGCCGATGTCGGAGATGACCAGATCGAACGTGGCTTTCTTCGCCAGGGTGCAGGCTTCCTCCGCGGTGGTTGCCACCGCGACGGAATGCTGTCTTCGCAGCAGCAGGCGCGTTAACGCATCCCGGGTGGGCTCGTGATCCTCCACCAGCAGGATGGACAGGCGGCCCACCTGCCGCGTCAGCCGGTTTTTCGAAAGGCGGGAGTCATCCCGATCGCCATCGGGCGTGCCGGGGCCGGGCCGCAACGGGAGCTCGATGGTGAATGTCGCTCCCTTGCCGCGACCTCCGCTGTGGGCGCGAATATCGCCGGAGTGCATCCGGACGATCATTTTGCTGATCGACAGGCCGAGCCCGAGCCCGCCGAATTGGTGGGCTCCGTGCGCCCGGGCGTGATCGCCCTGGGCAAAAACCTCGAACACCCGCCGGATTTCGTCGCCGGTCATTCCGATGCCGGTGTCGGAAATGGAGACGAGGAAGCTGGATTTCGCCGGCAGCACCTGGGTGGTGATTTTAATCTCCCCTTGGTGGGGAGTGAACTTGGCCGCATTCTTCAGAATGTTCCAAAACACCTGCTGCAGACGAACCGTGTCCACCTGGAGCGGGCACGCCTGGTCATCGAAATCGGTGGTCAGGGAAATCTCCTTCGCCTCGACCTCGCCTTTGACGGTCGCGATGGCGCTATTGAGAATCGCGTGTCCGTCGGCCGGAGTGGTGGTGAGGGATAATTTCCCGTGCGAAATGCGGGTCAGGTCGAGCAGATCGTCAATGAGCCGGGCTTCGAGCTCGACGTTGCGGCAGATGTTGGCGAAATCGGCCCGCACGCGCGGGGGCAGATCGACGTCCGCGGCGGACTCGCTGGCCACCATGAGAACGGGGTTCAACGGCGTGCGCAACTCATGGCTCAAGGCGGCCAGGAACGTGTCCTTGGCCTGGTTGGCTTTTTCGGCGACCTCCTTGGCCAGGCGCAATTCCTCGTTTTGCTTGAGAGAACTGAGGTCCGTCACCACCAGGCAGACGACGCTTTGATTTTTGAGCGGCAGGTGGCTGGCGGAAAGGTTGACTGGCAGGGGCTGGCCGTTGGCGCGCTGCAACAGGGTTTCGCATTTCACAACCTCGGTCTGGCTGCGGAAGATATTATAAATCTCCTGCCAGGCGGTGCCCTTGAGATATTTCGAGGCATTCGCGCTGATGACCTGCTCGAGGGGTTGCTCCAGCATGTCGGCAAACCGCTGGTTGGCGTACAAGATCAAGCCGTCCGTGGAAATGGTGACCGCGCCCTCCTGCATGCGCTCGACGTAAACCCGGTACGGTTCATCGGCGCCGGTCAGGCTGTAGATGTGCTCGCCGGTCGGGCCGTTGATGACCAGGGCGTCGACCTCGCCACCGCGGATGGCCTCCAGCGTTTCCTGGGCTTCGCGCAGGCTGTCCTGCAGGCGGACGAATTCGGCGTCGCTCAGCCATTTGCCCTTCTTGGGCTTGGCCAGCTCCTTCGCTCGGGTCACCTTCGCTCCCCGTTTCGTTTTCATACGAGCGACCATTTGGTCTTCTTCCCCTTCGGCGCGTCCCGCAGGTCCAACCCGGCCAGAATTTTATCGCGATCGGCCAGATTGCCGATCATGCGCCGGGGCGGCATGGGGGTTTTTTTGATCAAGGTTGGGGCGGCGATGATCTGCTCATCCACGGCTTCGGCGGGTTTTTGATAGATATCCACGACTTCGAGGTCGTAGCGGCCCTGGAGATATTCCTCGCAGAGGGAGCGGATATTGGCGACGGCCTGGGTCGATCGCGCCGTGGTCCCGGTGATGTAAAGGCGCAGCGAGTAGTGCTGGATGACCGAGGTGGTCTTCAGCAGCTTTTCGAACTCCGCCGAGCTGTCCCGCGGGGCGAGGTTCTTCCGCGGTTGCGCTGGTCTGGTGGTTGGCCGCCTCGGGGATTTCATCGGGTGGGATTCAGGCGTCGCGGATTGATTTGAGTTCCATTCCAGCCATGACGCGGTCGAGGTTGGACAGATCCCCGATCACGCGTTTGACGGGTTCGGGCAGCTTGCGCACGAGGGTCGGCAGGGCGACGATTTGATCGTGCTGCGCGAGGTGGGGCTGCTTGGAAAGGTCGACCACCTCGATGGCGTACCGATCGGCGAGATGTTCCTCGCACAATTTTTTCAAATTGGAGAAGGCGGTCACGGACCGGGGAGTCTGGCCGGCGACATATAAGCGCAGCACCCACTCGGCCGCGACCAGTTGGCCTTTTGGCTTGGCCGGTTTCTTCCCCTTGGAGGGGGCTTTTTTCGTCGCCGCGCCCGCTTTCGATTTCATCGTGATCTCCTCTTGATCCATTTCCGCTCGGATGGTTGCACCTTGAGGGTAACTCTTCGGCTGACACTCATCGCCTGCCGGTTAGTCTCGGCTTGTTTGCCCCGGGCGTTGCTGCTGGCTTTGAGGCGGGCAAACTCCTCCTGCTCGGCGAGGTATTCGGCGCGCAGCGCCTCGATTTGCGCCTGGATCGCTTTGCGCCGGTGCTCCAGGGCCAGTCGCTTGCGCTCCAACTCGTCCTCGGCCGTCTGATTGGCCGCCTGCTCGCGAGCCTGCTGGCTCAGCCGGGCCGAGCCGGTCAGGACTCCTTCCGCACCCACATACGCCTCGACCAGCCTGACCCCGCGGGAGGTGATTAAAAACTCCCGGACTTGATTTGAGTGGGCCATGCCGCGGGATTTGAGGATGTAGATCAAACGGTTTCGTTCGCCACCCACCTCGATATCGCGCAGCAGCAGCCACGTATCCACCATCGAGCTGAGCCCTTCATTGGTCATCTCCTTGTCGTTCCCCCCGGCCGTCAGGCTGACGAGGAAAGCGGTGATCTTCTTCTTCCGCAAGAAGTCCACCAGCCGCAGCAGCATGTTGGCCGAGTCATCCAACGTGCCGGCCGTGCGCATGTTCGAGACCGGATCCAGGATGATGACCGACGGCTGAAATTCCTCGATCAGCTTGTGCATCTGGACCAGGTGCATCTCCAGCCCGTGCATGGTCGGGCGGGTGGAATGGAACTGCAGCAGCCCCTTCTCCATGTGCGGTGCGAGCGCGATGCCGATGGCACCCATGTTCCGTCTGATTTGGGCCGGCGATTCCTCAAACGAAAAATACAGGCACCGTTCGCCGCGTTGGCAGGTCGCATCCGCCAGGTGGGCGCAGAGGCTCGATTTGCCGGTGCCCGCCGTGCCGGTCAACAAAATGGTGCTGCCCCGGAAAAACCCCTCGCCGCCCAGCATGTCGTCCAATTCCGAAACCCCGCTCGAAATGCGTTCCGTCGAGACATCATAATCCATGCCCGCAGAGGTGAGAGGGAGGACGGAGATGCCGGCCTCATCAATCAGAAACGGGTATTCATTCGTGCCGTGCGTGGATCCGCGATACTTCACCACCCGCATGCGCCGGGTGGACACGTGGCCGTTGACCCGATGGTCCAGCAGGACGACACAATCGGAAACGTATTCCTCCAGGCCCTGTCGTGTCAGGGCGCCGTCGCCCCGCTCGCCGGTGATCACCGTGGTCATGCCGCGCTCCTTCAGCCAGCCGAACAAACGGCGCAATTCGGACCGAAGCACCGCCTGATTCGTCAACCCGGCGAAAAGTGTTTCGATCGTATCGAGGACCACGCGCCTGGCCTTGACCTGCTGGATCGCGTGCTGCAAGCGGATGAACAATCCCTCCAGATCATATTCCCCATTCTCCTCGATCTGGCTGCGGTCGACATGCACGTGGTCGATGAAAAGCTTTTTCTGGGCGATGAGACGGCCCACATCGAAGCCCAGCGACGCGACATTCTTCCGGATGTCGTTGGCTGTCTCCTCGAACGTCATCAGGACGCCGGGCTCGTTGAACTGCAACACTCCCCGCACCAGGAACTCGGTCGCGAACAGGGATTTGCCGCAACCTGCGCTGCCGCAGATCAGCGTGGGACGTCCGGCCGGCAAACCGCCTCCGGTAATCTCGTCAAATCCCCCGATACCCGTCGGAACCTTGTGGAGAATGTCGCGATTGGAAGCAGACCGCGCATAGCTCATGCTCCCCTCTATGAAAACGCGTGCGGTGTTTCAAGTAAATAGTGCCGGGAGACGCTCATCGGGCGCAACGCACGGTTTTGGGGGACTCCATTTGCGAGGAGGCTTGGGCGGACAGCGCAACGCACGCCTCTTGCGTGCGGCTTCGGGCGCGACGGATTAATGGGCAGCCCAGCCGCGGACGTAACCGATGCATTGGGCCACGTCCGGCACCGAGTGGTCCCAATTGTTTTCGTATTCGATGGAGATGTTCCCGTTGAAGCCCTGGCGGCGCAGCTCCGCGAGGGCGCCCGCGATGTCGGAGACGCCCCGCCCATAGACGGTGTCCGGCAGGTGTTTGCCGATCTCGCTGCGTTCCTTCAGGTGAAGGCTGACGATGCGGCCCTGGAGAATGCGGAGGGCATCGATGGGTTTGATGCCGGAGCTGGCCCAGTGACCGGTGTCGGCGCAGGCGCCGAGGCGCGCGTCCCGATCCTTGACCAGGCTGAGCACGTAGCTGGGGTTCCAGATCGGATAGGAGGGATCTTCGATCATCGTGCCATCGGGACCTTTCTTCATGCGCTTCGCGTGCTCATGAATGCCGACGCGAATGTCGAATTCCTTGGCCAGCCGCTCGATGATGTCGAGGTTCTTGATGTCCTCGGTGGTGACGGCGTAGAGGCCAAGCTTTTTGGCGAACTGAAAGATCTGGCGCCACTCGGCTTCGTCGCGTCCGCCCACGACGCCGTAATTGACGGCGCGGACCTTGTATTTCGCGAGGTGGGCTTGGACCTTGGCGATGACCTCGTCGGAGGACTGGTGGCTCCATTTCACGTTGCGCTCGTCCGGGCTGAGGGCCTGGCCGGGGAAAAATTCGATGAAACGGCCGCCGGCTTGATCGGTTTTCTCGATGGCTTCGAACACGGTGAACCGGTTGAAGGTGTAAGCCTGACAGCCAAGGGCGAAGCCGCCGATGCGTCCTTCATCGGGAATGGAATTTTCGGCGGAGGCGGGAAGCGCGGCGGCCGCCAGGACGAGGGCTGCTGCGAGCGTGGCCAGGAAGTTTTTGCGGATCTTCATAGGTGGATTCGAGCGTTTGGATTGCCGGGCATGTTGAAAAATCGGGTCGACCGATTACCGCCTTCGGAGCCCGGCGCTGTCAAAGGGAAACTTGCAGGCGGCTCGGCCGTAGCGCCGGCGTCCCGCCTGCAGGTAACGACGCGTCCTCGGGTCGCTGGGGGTGGGGAGGTGAAAAGTGCAGCGGGCTGGGCGGCGGGACGCCGCCTGGCCTGCACGCGAGGACGGGTGCGCTGACGGCTTTTTCTCCTCGCTTGATTTCCCGGGTCGCTTGCCTAGGCTTTGCGGGCTGATTGATTATGGAACTGAGCAATGACGAGATCCGACGTTATTCGCGGCACCTGATCCTGCCTGAGGTGGGGTTGGCGGGGCAGAAGCGAATCAAAGCGACCAGCGTGTTGTGTATTGGGGCCGGTGGTTTGGGCTCGCCCATCGCCATGTATCTCGCCGCGGCGGGCGTGGGCCGACTCGGGCTGGTCGATTTCGACACCGTGGATTTTTCGAATTTGCAGCGTCAGATCATCCATGGCACGGGGGATGTCGGCCGGTCCAAGGGCGAGTCCGCGCGGGAGACCATCCAGAGCATCAACCCGAACGTCGAGGTCACGTTGCACGGCGTGAGGTTGTCCAGCGAGAACGCGATGGAGATCATCCGTCCGTATGACATCGTGGTGGATGGAACCGACAATTTTCCCACGCGCTACCTGACGAACGACGCGTGCGTGTTGTTGAAGAAGGCGAATGTTTACGGATCGATCTTTCGTTTTGAAGGCCAGGCCAGCGTCTTTGCGCCGCACCTGGGCGGGCCGTGCTATCGATGTCTGTATCCCGAGCCGCCGCCGCCGGGCATGGTGCCGAGCTGTGCGGAAGGCGGCGTGTTGGGGGTGCTGCCGGGCATCATCGGGTGCATTCAGGCGACGGAGATCCTCAAGCTGGCGTTGGGCCGGGGGACGTCCCTCATCAACCGCCTCCTCCTATTCAACGCGCTCGACATGAAGTTCCGCGAGGTCAAGCTGCGCCGGGACCCGCAATGTCCCCTCTGCGGCGATCAGCCGACCATTCGTGAGCTGATTGACTATGATCAGTTCTGCGGCATTCCGGCGGAGCCGGTGCAGACCGGGGCGCACCCGGACGAGGTGACGGTGCACGACATGAAGAAGGCGTTGAGCCAGCCTGGCTTGAACGTGCGCGTGATTGACGTGCGGGAGCCGGACGAATTCCAGATCGCCCGGGTGGCGGGGGCGCAGCTCCTGCCCTTGAGCACGCTGCCGCAGCGGTTCACGGAGCTGGATCCGAACCAGCAATATTATCTCCATTGCAAGGCCGGAGTGCGCTCGATGAAGGCCCTGCTGTTTTTGCGCGAGCAGGGCTTCAAGTATTTGAAGAGCGTGAAGGGCGGCATCGCGGCGTGGTCGGATGAAATCGATCCGAACGTACCCAAATATTGAATGGAGGCACGAACACGCTGGCGACGGCCGCGGCGATAATCTCCGTTGCCTGTTGACCGAATCTGCCGAAAACTAATCAGGACCTTGGGCCATAACTGTTATGAACTTTGCTGAAAACTGGGTGGTCTGGCTGGCCGGACTCGCCGTTGCCGGCTTGCTCACCTCCGTCATCAGTCATCAACTTTCACCAGAGGCGCGCGAGCGCCGCCGCTGCCGTCGCAATCACCGCAAGGTGATCAGCCGCGCCCGCCGGCCGGTCGTCATGTTGAACGCCCGGGCGCCGCGGGCGTGAGTCGAGCGTGATCGAGCGTGATCGAGCGTGATCAAGGGTGACCGAGGGTTGTGCGGGTGGACGGGTGGGTGGCCGGAGCCGATCATTGTTCGCCGATTGCCGGCTGAACCGGGCCGGGCGTCACCGGCTGAAACTTCCGGGACCGGGGGCCGGCCAGGTCGGGGCGGGGCGCGAAGCGGATTCAGCCGAAGAGATCCAACTGGGGTGTCGGGGCGAGCTTTTTGAGGTTTTCCCGATCCCGCTGGCGGGGCGGGGTGGCGCGGACGGTGCCTTCGGGGGTCAGCTCGCTTTCCTCGAGGTTGTTTAGAATTTCCTTGGCGCGTTCGATGATGGGTTTCGGCACGCCCGCGAGGCGCGCGACCTGGATGCCATAGCTTTTGTCCGCGCCGCCTTCGACGATTTGGTGGAGGAAAACCACCTGATCATTCCACTCCCGCACGGCCACGTTGAAATTTTTCAAACGGGTCAGCCGTCCGGACAACTCCGTCAGCTCATGGTAATGAGTGGCGAAGAGGACCTTGGCGCCGACCTGGTTGTGGAGGTGTTCCACGATGGACCACGCGAGGCTGAGGCCGTCGAACGTGCTCGTGCCGCGGCCGATCTCGTCGAGGATGATCAAGCTGCGCGAGGTGGCGTTGTTGAGGATGTTGGCCGTCTCGCTCATTTCGACCATGAACGTCGACTGGCCGCGGGCGAGATCGTCGCTCGCGCCGATGCGGGTGAAGATGCGGTCGACGAGGTCGACGCGGGCTTCGGCTGCGGGGAGGAAGCTGCCGGTATGGGCGAGCAGGGTGAGGAGCGCGACCTGGCGGATGTAGGTGCTTTTGCCGGCCATGTTGGGGCCGGTGATCAATGCGATTTGTGGCAGGCCGGGCGCGACGGTCCGGCCTCCGGCACTGCCGCGGCTGGAGGGTCGGCCGGTCGCGGGCAGGGTCGCTGGCGCGGGCGTGGCGCTGAGCGTGGATGCCGCGAGGCCGGTGTCATTGGGCACGAAGCGGGCTTCGACGAGGGTTTGTTCCAGCACCGGGTGTCGGCCTTCGCGAAAGCGGAGGTGGCCCTGGTCGGCGACTTCGGGCCGGGTGTAGTTGTAGAGGCGCGCGGTTTCCGCAAAGGCGGCCAGGACATCGAGCTGGGCCAGGGCGTCAGCCGCGCGTTGGATCGGCTCGAGGCAGCCAAGGATCTCCTCGCGCACCTTGAGGAAAAGCTCGTATTCGAGCTTCACGCTGCGCTCCTCGGCGCCGAGGATTTTGGACTCCATTTCCTTGAGCTCGGGCGTGATGAACCGTTCGCCGTTGGCAACGGTTTGCTTGCGGGTGTAGGTGGGCGGGACCTTGTCGAGGTTGGCCTTGGTGACTTCGATGAAGTAGCCGAAGACGGAGTTGAACCGAATTTTCAGCGACGGGATGCCGGTGCGTTCGATTTCGGCCTGCTGGAGGCGGGCGATCCAGTCCTTGCCGCCCCGGCTGGCACCGCGCAGCTCGTCGAGCTCGGCGTGAAAACCGTCGCGAATGAGTCCGCCCTCCTTCAGCGCGAGCGGGGGTTCGTCGACGATGGCCCGGGCGATGAGCTCGACCAGTTGAGGCTGCTCGCCGATGGCCAGGCAGTGGTCCTCGATCAGGTCCGGCATGTGATGTTCCGCGTCGCGGATCTGATCCTCGTTCGGCCGGGCGAGGCCGAGTTGGGGCGCGGATGACGGGGGCACCGCGGCGCCCGGTCCGGCCAGTTCGGCCAGGAGCGTTTTGAGTTTGGGCAATTGCTCGAGGGCCAGGCGCAGGGCCTGGAGGTCCCGGCCGTTGCCAGACCCGACACTCAGCCGGCCGATGGTGCGCTCGAGATCCCGCACCTCGCCCAGGAGCGCCCGGAAGTTGCCGAGCGTGTCGGGCCGTCCAAGAAACGTGGCCACCGCGTCCTGGCGTCGGCGAATGGCGTCGACCGCCGCCAGGGGCTGGCTGAGCCAGTCGCGAAGGCGCCGGTGGCCCATCGGCGTGCAGGTGCGCTGGAGGGCGCCATAGAGGGTGGCGGTGCGGGGGGCGTCCCGGTGCAGCGGCTCGAGAATCTCCAGATGCCGCAACGTCGTCGCGTCGAGCACGAGAAAATCCCCCGGCTGATAGAAGCCCAGACTCGTGAGGTGCTGGATGTCACGGCGCAGGTGCTGGGACAGGTAGTGCACCGCGGCGCCGGCGGCGCCGATCGCGGCCGTGCGGCCGCGCAGCCCGAAGCCGTCGAGAGAGGCCACCTTGAAATGCTCCTTGAGCGCGAAGACGGCGGTTTCAGGCGCAAACGTCCAATCTTCATGGGGCAGGACAATGCCCGAGGCGGCCTTGAGCGTGGCCAGGAGAGCGCCGGCTTCGCCCGGATAAATGATTTCGGCCGGGCGCAGCCGTTCCAGTTCCGTCAGGAAGGCGGCTTCCGACCCGACCTCGGTCACCTTGAAGCTGCCGGTGGTGAGATCGATCACGGCGAGGCTGTAGGTCTGGCCGATCGCGCAGACGGCGGCCAGGAAGTTGTTCCGCTCGGCCGCGAGCATGCGTTCGTCGAAGTGCGTGCCCGGCGAGAGAATTTGCGTGACTTCGCGTTTGACCAGCTGCCCGGGCCGGGCGTCCTCCATCTGATCGCAGATGGCGACTTTCCGGCCGGCCTTGAGGACGCGGGCGATGTAGGCGTTGGCGGCGTGGAAGGGGATGCCGCACATCGGTATGACGCCGCGTTTGGTCAGGGCGACGTTGAGAAGCTGCGCCCCAATCTGCGCATCTTCGAAGAACATCTCGTAAAAATCGCCGAGGCGGAACAAGAGCAGGGCGTCCTTGGGCAGCTCGCCTTTAATCCGGCGATACTGCGCCATCATGGGGGTGAGCTGGGGTTCGCCTGACATGCGCGGGCCGGATTAAACCGGACGTGGATCGTTCAGGGAAGGAATTTTCAGGAGGCGGCCCGGCGGCCGGCGGCGGGCCGGGCCGGGCGTGTCGCGGGCCGGGCGTTGGCGTGGGGCCAGAGAAGCCCGGCGGCGCTCCAGGCCAGCAGGAGCTCACGGAACTGGCCGGCCGCCGGCGGTTGGTCGTCCTCATGCCAAAGAAGCACGAGCGGCACCCGGCGGGCCGGTCGGAGCGGGATGAAGCGAAGCGGCGCCTCGGGAGACAGGATCGAGTCGGTGGCGATGCCGAGGCCGGCCCCCGCTTCCACATAGGTAAGGACCGTCCCGATGAGACTCGGGGTGTGGGTGATGCGTGGCGCGAAGCCGGCCTGCCGGCAGCCGAGCAAAATGGCGTCGTGCAAGCTGAGCCCTTCGCGACGCGACAACACGATCAGCGGCTGGTCCGTCAAGGCGGGCCAGGCAAGCCAGGCGCGGCGGGCAAATGGGTGATTGTGCGGCACGATGACGCCGAGGGGTTCCTCGCGCAGAACCTCGGTGCGCAGGCCGAGGGCGGCGGCGGTGGCCACGGGACGGGTGATCCCGATGGTCACGCGATGTTGCCGGACCATTTCCCAGACGCGCTCCGGCGTGCGTTCTTCCAGGTGAACGGCGACGCGCGGGAAACGCCGGCGATATTCCTCGAGCACCCGCCCGAGGAATGGCTGGGTGGGCGGGCCGATGTAGCCCAGCCGCAGCTCGCCTTCCTCCCCCGCGGCGGTCCGGCGAACCCGGAGGAGAGCTTCCTCCCATCGCTCCAGCACGCGGGCCGCCTCCTGCAACAACACGCTGCCGGCCGGAGTCAGCCGGACCCGGTGCCGGGTGCGCTCGAGGACCGGCGTGCCCAGGGTCGCTTCCACCTGTTGGATGGCGCGGCTGAGGGCGGGCTGGGCCACGCCCAGCCGTCGGGCCGCCCGGGTGAAATTGACTTCCTCCGCCACCGCCTGGAAGTAACGCAGATGTCGGAGCTCCATAATGGCCGGTGACCGTAAGGCCTACCGCGCATCGCAGTCATTCTTATTTTGTGATGGGTGAGTTCGATTGGCGATCTGCGAGTCCGACAACCCGCCATCGTCATTTAAAGACTGCCCTGGTTCATGGGAAGCTGCTGGTTCCTTACGGACCTGCTCACGGGCCATGAACGCGGGGTGCGGGCGTCCTCGCCCGCAGAAGCTCTCGGACTACCAACCGGCTGGAACACTCCCAACCGTTTAAAATTTCCCGGCTTTCTGCGCCCGAGGACGGGCGCAGCCCGGGGGGGCGGTTCATGGGGAGGACGAGCTGGGCTTCTCGGGCGCGGCCCAGCGGGTGCGCTTCAAGATTCGGACGAGGACGACAAAGATTGCGATGGCGGCGGCGCCCACGAGGTTTTCCCGGAGGTTGGGCGGAAAGATGAGAGTGTAGCCGGCGTCCTTCACAAGGGCGGCGAACGAGGAGACGCAGAAGGGCATGAGAAAAAGGCGGAAGGTCTGCCAGCGATCGAGCGCCGTCGTGCCGGTGGCGGACGACCGGGTGCTGATGAGGAGGGCGGCGCCGATGATGGCGCTGAGGCCGATGGAGGTGAGCCACAGGCGGGGTCGCGCGTCGAAGTGATGGGCCACGTTGACCGCGTACCAAAGGGCGTAGGACCAGAGGATCACTCGTCCCGGGCTGAGGCGTGCCAGATAACGCAGGACGGCCATTTGGTTCGGCCCGGCGCGCTTGCGGGCTATTGGGGGGCAGGATCCTTGACCCGGCGCTCGAGTTCGTTGACGCGCTTGGTCAGGTCGGGCAGCCGTTGCAGGGCGACAAAAATGCGTTTCATGTCGCGGTCCGGCTGGGCGGGCGCGCCGAGCCATTTTTCGCCGTCCGGAATGTTGTTCATCACCCCGGACTGCGCGCCGATGGTCACGCGGCTGCCGATGCTAAGGTGGCCGGCCAGGCCGACCTGCCCGGCCATGGTGGTGTAGCTGCCCACGCGCGTGCTGCCCGCGATGCCCACGTGCCCGCAAAGAATGCAGTGCTCACCCAGCGTCACGTTGTGTCCGATTTGGACGAGGTTGTCGACCTTGGTCCCCTTTCCGATCACGGTGGAGCCGAGGGCGCCGCGATCGATGGACACGTTGGAGCCGATCTCGACGTCGTCCTCAATGATGACATTGCCAATCTGCGGGACCTTGAGGTGACGTCCCTCGTCGAAGACGTAGCCAAAGCCGTCGGAGCCGATGACTGTTCCGGCGTGGATGCGGACGCGCTGGCCGATCTGGGTGCCGCCGTAGACGACGACATTGGGAAAGAGGCAGGAGCCGGCTCCGATGGCGCAGTCGGGCCCGACGTGATTTCCGCCCTGGAGGACGGCGTTGGCGCCGATGCGGGAGCGGGGGCCGACCACGCAGTGCGGGCCGATGTGGGCGGTGGGGTCGACCTGGGCGTCGCCGCCGATGACCGCGCTGGGGTGGATGCCTGGGGCGGGCGCGGGCTCCGGGAAGAAGAGTTGCAACAGGCGGGCGAACGCGACCCGGGGGTTGGCCACGCGAATGAGCGTCTTGCTGGCAGAGGTGGCGTTCTTGGCGGCGAGAATGGCGGAGGCATTGCTTTTTTCCGCGCGGGCCAGGTAGTTGTCGTTTTCGGCAAACGTGAGATCGCCGGCGCGGGCGGTGTCGGCGGGGGCGAAGCCGGCGAGGACGACGGAGCCGTCGCCGACGATTTCGCCCTGGAGGCGCTGGGCCAGGTCCGAGGCAGTGAACGTGGTGGGAGGCATGGGAATGGGGTGTTGGGCGGTTTGAGCCCGGGTGTCAGCGGTCGTGAGCGCGCGGAACGGGTTGGCTCGGGCTCATGGGTTGGAAATTCCCGGGCTGGTCAGAGGCCGCGCTCGGCGGTGATGATGTTTTTTTCGCCGAGGACGATGATGCGGGGTTGCCATTGGCGGGCCTGGGCTTCATCGACCTCCGTGTAACTCATGATGGTGAGGCGATCGCCGACCTGGCCGAGGTGGGCGGTGGCGCCATTCAAGATGATGGCGCCGGAGCCGGGCGCGCCGGGAATGGCGTAGGTTTCGAAACGTTCGCCGTTGGCGAGGTTGCTGCAGAGCACGCGTTCGAAAGGCAGCAGGCCGACCTTGGCCATGAGGTCGGAAGCGATCGTCAGGCTGCCTTCATAGTCGAGGCTGGAAGCCGTGACCTGCGCGCGGTGAATCTTCGATTTCAGCAAATGAATCTGCATACGCCTGCCCATCAAGTCGTCCGTTGACTTGAAAATAGGCGGGCACTATAAACGCGGCGAACTCGTATTCAACCCAGATTTGCCCGCGAACTTCAGCGCAGCACACACATCATGAGCAGGAAAATTCGTTATGGAATGGTCGGAGGCGGACGAGGCGCGTTCATCGGAGCGGTGCATCGGATCGCCGCCGCGCTGGACCAGCAGATCGAATTGGTGTGCGGCGCCTTTTCCTCCGACCCAGAGCGCTCGCGCGCCAGCGGGGCCGATTTGTTCCTGCCGCCGGATCGCTGCTACGGGACGTTTAAGGAAATGATTCGCGCCGAGGCCAAGCTGCCAGCCGATCGCCGGATGGACTTCGTCGCGATCGTCACGCCGAACCACATGCATTTTCCTCCCGCGAAAATGGCGCTGGAGAGCGGCTTTCATGTGCTCAGCGACAAGCCGGCCACGTTGAACCTGGCCGAGGCGAAAAAGCTCGCCGCCATCGTGCGCGAGACCGGGATGTTGTATGGCCTCACCCACAACTACACCGGCTACCCGCTGGTGAAGGAAGCCCGGGACATGGTCCGGGCCGGGCGGTTGGGCAAGATTCGCAAGGTGGTGGTCGAGTATCCCCAGGGCTGGCTGGCCACGCGCCTCGAGGCCACCGGCCAAAAACAGGCCGCCTGGCGCACGGATCCCAAACGCAGCGGCGCCGCCGGGTGCATCGGGGACATCGGCACCCACGCCGAGAATCTCGCCGAATATGTCACCGGGCTGCCGATCGAAGAGCTGGCCGCCGACCTCACCGCGTTTGTCAAAGGACGCAAGCTGGATGACGACGGCAACGTGCTGCTGCGGTTCAAGGGCGGCGCCAAGGGTATTCTGCACGCCTCGCAGATTAGCGTCGGCGAGGAAAACAACCTGAACATCCGGGTCTACGGCGAAACCGGCGGCCTCGAATGGCACCAGCGCTATCCGAACACCCTGTATGTAAAATGGCTCGACCAGCCGACCCAGATTTTCCGCACGGGCCTCGGGTACCTGGGAGCCAACGCCAAGGCGGCCACGCGCACTCCGCCCGCCCATCCCGAGGGCTACCTGGAAGCCTTCGCGAATATTTACAGGAATTTCGCCAGCCATATCCGGGCCCGCGTCGAAGGTCGCAAGCTGGCCAAGGACGATCCCGCCTTGGACTACCCACGGATCGAAGACGGCGTGCGCGGCATGGCGTTCATCGAAGCGGTCGTGAAATCCTCGAAGAAGAATGCGGCCTGGACGAGACTGGACGCCTGACTCCTGACCAATCGCCCGGCGCAGCCACTTTCTTTTCGAACCAGCCAGGTTTGCCGAGCATTTTGTGTTTCGATTGGAACAAAATAAAATAAACGCTTGCGTTTCGATCCGCTCGGTTTCTTAATTGCATCACGTTAGTTCGTGACAGGTTCGCAGCTCGGCTGCGGATACCTTTATCGAACGGGATTTAGGCCCGTGAGTTGAAGGCACAGTTGGCTCTCCCCGCCAGGCGGGTGGAGGAGTCAGTTGTGCCTTTTGTTTTTTGGTGGATGAGTTTGGTCGACATGGCTCGCCTTGGATGAAATCCAGGTGACGCGGCTGAGAAGCCGACGCCGGTTCGACCCGGGTCCGAAGAACGTGAACACGGCTATCAGCGTCGGGCTGAGTCGAGTTAGTCGTATTTACCCGCAGCGTTACCCGCCCAAGCCCCCGCTGCGGGTTCTAAAGCCGCCGTGGCAGAGCCCCCTCTGTCGCGGCGGTGACTTTTTTGGGGCCGGCGGTCCGAACGAGCGGGCCCCTCCTGGAGCGTCCCTTCCGCTGCGCCTTCTCCGCCGCTCTGCGGGGGAGAAGGTGTCCCGCCGATCAGGCGGGACGGATGAGGTGGAGCAATCCCGGGTTTACGGCCCCAATGTTTACGGCCCCAACTCCGAACTCCCAACTCTCAATTCCCAAGCCACGTCCGCCCTCTGAAGAATTTGCCTCTCCCTCGAAAGCAGCTCGAGACGCCCGCCCAAGCCTCCAACGCTAATCGAGCTTTGTGAGATCCCGCGCGGCGCTGGCCTGCAAGTTGGCCAGTTCGGGCAGTTTGCTGATGGGAAAGTTTTGGCCGGGCAGGAAAAAATCAGGCGCCACTTCGGCTAGAGGCGCGAGGACGAACCGACGGAGATGCGCTCGGGGATGAGGAAGGATGAGCTGAGGGGTGTTCCGGATCTCGGATCCGAACGCGATCAGGTCCAGGTCGAGCGGGCGCGGTTCGTTCAGAACCACCTTGGGTCTGCGTCCAAAATCGCGCTCGATGGCTTGCAGTTGGTCCAAGAGCGACTCGGGAGTTTCACCTGGTTTCGGATGCAGGACCACGGCGGCATTGACGAATGGCGGCGAGCCGGGCGGGCAGTCGACCGGCGCGCTGCGCCAAAGCGCGGAGCGACGGATTGGCCCTGCCGCCAGACCTTCCAGGCGATCCATCGCGGCGCGCAGAATCGTTTGCGAATCTCCGAGGTTCGAGCCGAGGGCGATGAGGGCCGTGGTCATTTCAACCCGAGCACGTCCTGCATGTCGTAGATGCCGGGCCTGCGGCCGACGACCCACTGGGCGGCGCGCAGTGCGCCGTTGGCAAAGGTCTCGCGGCTGCTGGCCTTGTGGGTGAGCTCGAGACGTTCGCCATCGCCGGCAAAGATCACGGTGTGATCGCCGACCACATCGCCGCCGCGCAGGGCGTGGATGCCAATTTCGTCGCGGGTGCGTTCGCCGGTGATGCCACGCCGGCCGTGGCGGAGGGCGCTTTGGAGCTGAACTTTTCGCACCTCGGCGAGGACTTCGAGCAGCGTGGTGGCGGTGCCGCTGGGCGCATCTTTCTTCATGCGATGATGCATCTCGACCACTTCCAGGTCGAAATCCGTTCCGAGAATTTCGGCGGCCTTGCGCGTCAGCCAGAAGAGCGTGTTCACGCCGGTGGAATAATTGCTGGCCCAGACCATGGGGATCATCTCCTTGCAGGTCATGATTTGGGTGCGCTCGATTTCCGAATGTCCCGTCGTGCCGATGACGAGGGCCTTGTGGTGTTTGGCGCAAAACGCCGCGACGCGGGAGGTCACGTCGTGGAAGCTGAAATCGATCACGACCTCGGCCTGGGGGAGAACGGCGTCCAGATCGTCGCCTTGATCGACCTGGGCGACGACGCGGATGGACGGGAGGCGGGCGGCGCAGGTCAGGAGGGCCTGGCCCATGCGGCCTTTGTAGCCATTGATGATGACTTTTGTGGCGTTCATGGCAGGACCTTAGCGAAGGATTCCGCAGGCTTTGAGGGTGGCTTTCAAGACCTCGCGGCTCCGCGCGCTGAGTGGCACCAGCGGCAGACGGTATTCCTCGAGGGAGAGGCCGAGCATGGCGAGGGCGGCCTTCACCGGCACGGGGTTGGTTTCGATGAACAAATCCTTGAACAGGGGGTAAAACCGCGCATGGAGCTTGAGGGCGGCAGCGGCTTTGCCCTGGGCGTAGGCCGCGACCATTTGCGAAACCTCGCGAGGGATGACGTTGCTGGCGACGCTAACCACGCCGTGAGCGCCCACCGCCATGAAGGGCAACGTGAGGGAATCGTCGCCGCTGAGGATCGTGAATTTCAGTCCCAGCGCCGCCCGCAGTTGGCTGACCCGGTCGGCGTTTCCCCCGGCCTCCTTGATCCCGACGATCGTCGGGCAGGCCTCGGCGAGGCGCTGGACGGTGTCGACGGCGATTTCGATGCCGCAGCGGCCGGGAATGCTGTAAAGGACGAGGGGCAGGTCCGTGGCCTGGGCGATGGCTCGGAAATGTTGGAAGAGACCTTCCTGCGTCGGCTTGTTGTAATACGGGGCGACCTGCAGCGAGCCGTCAGCCCCGGCTTTCTTGGCCATCTTGGTCAAATAGATCGCTTCGCTGGTCGAGTTGCCGCCCGTGCCGGCCAGCACGCGCACCCGGCCGCGCGCCACTTCGATCGAACGCTTGATGACATGGATGTGCTCTTCGTAATCGAGGGTGGGCGACTCTCCGGTCGTGCCCACGGGCACGATGCCATTGACGCCGCCCTTGACCTGGTGCTCGATGAGGCGTTCGAGGGCCTGGTCATCGATTCGCCCGTCCTTGCGGAAGGGAGTGACGATGGCCGTATAGGTGCCGCTGAATGGAAGCCGAGTTTGCACAGGGCGGCTAAAATCGGGAAACCGGCCGGCTTTGACCAGCGCAAATTTGGCGAAGCGATGGTCCCGGCGCTCCCTGATGTCCAAAGGTCGGGCCGCGCTGGCCGGACCGGCTGAATCGTCGAACAGCGGAGCGCCGCACAGGAATCTGACCATCCCGGGTTCCTTCCCGGGAGCGGCCTTCGGTTCGGCCGCGTCCGGTCGTGTTGGGCGAGGTCGTAGTTCGTCCTACTGGTTCAAGTCGGGCCAATTGCGGGCGGGCAGTGCATCCCGAAGTTGTCGGCCTGGGGCGCGGATCCCGCCATCGCGGGATTGCGCAGCGGCCGAAAGCGCGCGGTCCGGACAGCGGACGAAGGGTCACCGACAACCTGCGGCTGCACCGGCGGGCGGGTTGGGGCGAATTTCCGTCTTGCCTTTTGAACGTCTGACCGGAGTATTCAGCCCCTTTCATAACATATGGAATCTGAAGAGACACAGCAGCCCGGCCAGCCCGCTCAGCCCAGTCAGCTGGCGGAGCAACCGCCCCAAGCCGGTGGAGCGATTGCGTTCCTCGCGTGGGTGGAGGTTAACAAGAAGCGGCTGATGGTGGGTGGGGCGATTCTCGTGGTGGTGGTGCTGGCGGTTTCGCTCTTCGTCCAGCAGCAGGCGGTCCGGGAGCGCAATGCGAGCGCCGCCCTTTCGGACGTCAAGATTCCGTGGAATCCGGCGGCAACCAATCCTCCCGGATCTCTCGATGCGCTGGTCCGCGTGGCCAACGATTACCGCGGCACCAAGGCGGGCGCGCGCGCCCTGTTAATCAGCGCCGGCATGCTGTTCTCCGATCGAAAATATACGGAGGCAGAGGCGCGATTTGCCCAGGTGACGAAGGATTACCCGGACAGCGAATGGACCTCCCAGGCGGCGCTCGGCATTGCGGCTTCGCTGGACGCCCAGGGCAAGACGAACGAGGCGGTTGCCAAATACGAGGAGATCAAACGGCGTTTTGACAAGTCCGCGATCATTGAGGAAGCCAAAATGTCCCTGGCGCGCCTTTACGAGGGAACCAAGCCGGAAGACGCGTTCAAGATTTACGACGAGTTGACCAAGGGCCTGCCGGGAACCCGAACCGCGATGGAAGCGTCCATGCGGCAGGAAGACCTTTTGAAGGCCCGCCCGGAGCTGGCCAAGCTGAAGGAATCCCTCAACCCGCCGCCGCCGGCTCCGCCCTCGCTGCAGACCCCGGCGCCCCAGCCGAAAATTCTCAACGTGACGAACGCCGCCGGTGGCACGTCGAAGCCGGTTCAGATCCAATTGAACCCGAAACCGTCGGCGGCGCCCGCCCCCTCGGCGGGTCCGGCGGCGGCTCCCGCCGCGAAACCGGCCGCGGCTCCCGTCGCCCCCGCCAAGTAGCACGGCGAAATCGAGGTAACGCGTCGCGCGAAATCGTCCGACAAGTGTCCGGACGCCTCTCGCCCGGGCCGGCGACGACCTGTGGGCCCAGTCCCGGATGAACGACGGGTCGTGAGCGAACGGAGGCCTTCCGCGCCGGTGTGGCCATTGACTGGAACAAACGACACATGAAACTGACGATCATTGGGACCGGCTATGTGGGTCTGGTGACGGGCACGTGCTTCGCCGAGGTCGGGCATCAGGTCATTTGCGTCGACAACAACGCCGAGAAGGTCAAGACCCTCCAAGCCGGCGGCATCCCGATTTACGAGCCGGGCCTGGAGGAGATGATTCGCAAGAATGTCGCCGCGGGCCGGCTGCGTTTCACCAGCAGCACGGCGGATGGCGTCGCAAATTCCGACATCATCTTCATCGCGGTGCCGACGCCGCCATTGCCGGACGGGTCGGTCGACTTAAGCTTTATCGAAGGGGTGGCCCGCGAGATCGCGTCGACCATGACGTCGTACAAGATCGTCGTCGACAAGAGCACAGTGCCGGTCAAGACGGGCGAGAAGGTGGCGGAGACCATCAAGCGCTACAACAAGGCGAAAGTCGATTTCGACGTGGTCAGCAACCCGGAGTTTCTGCGCGAGGGTTTCGCGGTGGAGGACTTGATGCGTCCCGATCGGGTGGTGGTGGGCGTGGCGTCGCATCGTCCGGTCCAGGCGATGCGGGAGGTTTACACGCCGTTCAACGCGCCGATCATCATCACTGACATCAGCTCCGCGGAGTTGATCAAGCACGCCGCCAATTCGTTTCTCGCGCTCAAGATTTCCTACATCAACGCCATCTCGGTCATCTGCGAAGCGAGCGGGGCGAACGTGCAGGAGGTGGCCAACGGGATGGGCATGGATGCGCGCATCGGGCGCCGATTCCTCGATGCCGGCCTCGGGTTCGGCGGCTCGTGTTTTCCGAAGGACCTCAGCGCGTTCATCAAGATCTCCGAGCAGCTGGGCTACGATTTTCGGCTGCTCAAAGAGGTTCAGCGGGTCAATGGCGAGCAGATGGAGCGGTTCGTCAAAAAGATTGCGGACACGCTCTGGGTGCTGAAGGACAAGCGCATTGGCGTGCTCGGGCTTGCCTTCAAGCAGAACACCGATGACGTGCGCCTTTCGCCCGCCATCGAGCTGTGCCAGCGGTTGCTCAAGGAGGGCGCGGTCCTGCGGGTGCACGATCCCAAGGCCATGGACAAGGCGCGCGAGGTTCTGAAGAGTGTGACCTACGTGGCGGACATGAATGACGTGGCCGACGGCTGCGACGCGCTCGTGGTTGCGACGGAGTGGCCGGTCTTCAAGCAGCTGGACCTGATGCGCGCCCGCAAGCTGCTGAGCCATCCGATCCTGTTCGACGGCCGGAATCTTTTTGATCCGAAGGAGATGGAGGAGCTCGGGTTCATCTACAAGAGCGTCGGCCGGTGAAGGCACGCCCTCGCGAGGCAGGCTTGAAGACCATTGAAGTGGCTGCCGGGCTCGTCTTCCGGGCCGGGCGCCTGCTGATCACCCAACGTCCGGCCGGCGGACATCTGGCCGGCCTGTGGGAATTTCCGGGTGGCAAGCGGGAGGCGCCGGAAACTTTTGCTGAGTGCTTGCGGCGCGAATTGCAGGAGGAGCTGGGGATTGAAGTGGAAGTCGGTGAGCTCATCGAATCCCTCGTTCACCACTACCCTGAAAAAACCGTGCATCTCCGGTTCTTCCGGTGTGCCTGGCGGCGTCATGAGCCCCGCGCGCTCGGCTGTGCGGACTTCGTCTGGATCGAACGGGCCGATCTGGGTCGCTATGAGTTTCCCGCCGCGGACGCCCGCCTGCTCGCCCGGCTCAAGTCGTCTGAGATCTCCTGGGGCGAGCCCGCGCCGGATCCGGGTTCCCGGCAGATTCTTTGAACCGTCCCAAGGACCATGTCGTCTACCTTGGGTGCGGCGGGCGGGTCCAAATGCAGCCCGCCGCGCGGATGGTGATGGATCGAATGGCGGTCGACGGATTCCGTTGTATGAAAACCTTCCTGGCACTTCTTCTGGTTGGATGGAGCATGGTTGGCAGCGGGGCGGAGACGCAGGCTCCGGGGGAGGTGCTCCACTATGTCCAGCTCGTCCGCGGCAGCGACCTGTCCACGCCCCCGACTCCGTCGGCCACACCGGTCGGCCTTAAGATTCGCCAGCGTCTCGAGCCGCGCTTTCGATGGAAATCCTATTGGGAAGTTCAGCGCGCGAAGCTCGGAGTGTCTCCCGGCAAGACCGGCCGCATCCAGCTCCAGGAGGGGCACTCGTTGGAGATCGACTTGCGCAACCCGGAGAAGCGGACCGTTCGGCTGTATCGGGACCAGAAGCTCGTTCGCACCGCCGTCTGCAGCCGCACGCGTCAGTTTTGCATCGAGGGCGTGGAAGCCCCGGATGGCACGGTCTGGTTCATCATCGTGCGCACCGACCCGCCGGCCACGTGACCGGTCTTCGTCGTTGCCGGTTCCCTGGCTCGATCCCGCGCCAAATCTTCAACCCTTGTTTCCACGGGGTCGGTCAGCTATAAGCCGGTATGAGCTCAGCCGGGACATGGCGCCGATCACGCCGGGACGCGAGGGACAGCCTGCGCCGGCGGCGGGGGCCGTCGGGTTGGAATTCGGCGGTCCGGCGCGCGATTTTCGCGGGGGTGGCGTGGCTGGGCTTCTTTGTGGCAACCCCGGGCCGGGGCGCGGAGCTGAGCGACGCGCGGGAGGCCTTCCGCACGGGCCAATACGCCGAGTGCATCAAGGCCTGCAATCAGGCGGTGGCGGAGGACGACGCCGTGGAGGAATGGCGGCTTCTCCTGGCCCGTTCGCTGGCGGCGGTGGGCCAATACACCAACGCGGCGTCGGTCATCACCACGAATCTCGATCGGTTTCGCTGGAGCGTCCACCTGCGGCTGCTGGGTCGGGAGATCCTGCGGATGAACGGCCAGCCGGCGGAGGCCCGTGAATTGATCGAAGAGATCAACCGGCTGGCCAGCTACCGGATGTGGAGCTACCAGGATGCGGCGAGCCTGACGACCCTGGGGCGAACGGTTCTGTTGCTGGGGGCGGATCCGCGCCGGGTGCTGGAGACATTCTATGATGCGGCCAAGCGCCGCGATCCGGCGAGCCGCGAGCCGGTGCTGGCCAGCGGGGAACTCGCGTTGGCCAAGGGCGATTTCGAGCTGGCGGCGAAGACATTTCGCGACGGGCTGAAAAAATTTCCGGACGATCCCGATTTTCATTTCGGCCTGGCCCGGGCGTTTGCGACCAGCGATCGCCTGGAGATGATCCGGGCGGTGGAAGGGGTGTTGGCGATCAATACCAACCACGTTCCCAGCTACCTGCTCCTGGTCGATCACCTCATCGACGGCGAGGAATACAAGGCCGCCGGGGAAACGCTGGAAAAAATCTTCTCCGTCAACCCGCGCGAACCGAAGGCCTGGGCGTATCAGGCGGTCATCGCCCATCTGCGCAACGAACGGGACGCGGAGGCCGCCGCGCGCGAAAAGGCGCTCGGGCCGTGGCCGGCCAACCCGGAGGTCGACCAGCTCATCGGGCGCAAGCTGTCGCAGAAATACCGCTTCAAGGAAGGCGCGGAGCACCAGCGGCGCGCGCTGGCGTTCGATCCGCAATTTCTGCCCGCGCGGATTCAGCTCGCCCAGGATCTGCTCCGTCTCGGGCTGGAGGAGGATGGCTGGCGTCTCGCGGCCGCGGTGCACGATGATGACGGCTACGATGTCACGGCGTTCAACCTCCTGAACCTCCAGGATGCCATGGCCAGGTTCGCCACCCTGACGAACGCGACGTTTGTCGTGCGGATGGCGACGAACGAGGCGGTCATTTACGGGGAGCGGGTGCTGGCGTTGCTCGAGCGCGCCCGGACGACCTTGACCGCCAAATACAGCATGGCGGTGCAGCCGCCGGTCATCGTCGAGATTTTTCCCAAGCCGAAGGATTTCGGGGTGCGGACCTTTGGCATGCCCGACAACCCGGGGTATCTCGGGGTCTGCTTCGGCAGCGTGATCACCGCCAACAGCCCGGCGTCGCAGGCCGCGCACCCGGCGAGCTGGGAAGCGGTGCTCTGGCATGAGTTCTGTCATGTCGTCACCCTTCAGCTCACCCAGAACAAAATGCCGCGGTGGCTGAGTGAGGGCGTGTCGGTTTACGAGGAGCTGGCGGCGGACCCCACCTGGGGCCAGGGCATGACGCCCAAGTATCGCGAAATGATTCTCGGCAAGGATTTCACGCCGCTCAGCGACCTGAGCGCGGCGTTTCTCGCGCCGAAGACCGAGCTGCACCTCCAGTTCGCCTATTACGAGTCGTATCTGGCCGTCGATTTCCTCGTCAGCAAATTCGGGATTGGCGCGCTGCAAAAGATCCTCAACGAACTCGGGACCGGGACGGAGATCAACGCGGCCCTCAGCCGGCACACGGCGCCCATGGAGCAGCTGGAGAAGGATTTCACCGCGTTTGCCAGGGAGCGCGCCCAAAACCTGGCGCCCGATCTGGTCTTCACGAAATCCAAGGTCGAGGGGCTGGCCAAGCTGGATCTCGAGATGGGCGCGGAGTCGAAGAACTATCACACGCTGATGCAGGTGGCGCGGGACGCCTTGCGGAAGAAGGAATGGGACAAGGCGCGCGCGCCGCTCGAAAAACTGATCAAGCTGTACCCCGCGCAGCGCGGCTCGGACAACGCATACTCGATCCTGGCCGAGGTGCATCGTCGCCTGGGCAACACCAACGACGAGCTGCGCGTGCTGACACAGCTGGCCGGGATCGAATCGGATGTGGTTGACGCCTTTCAGCGCCTGATGGAGCTGAACCGGGATCGGCGCGACTGGGCCGCCACGGCGCGCTGCGCGGAGCGGTTCATCGCGGTGAACCCGTTGATCGAGCTGCCGTATCGCTATCTGGCCGAGGCCAGCGAGGCCCTCGGCCAGCGCGAGCCGGCCATCCAGGCGAATCGAACCCTGCTGCGGCTGGACCCTCCCGATCCCGCGGGCACGCACTTCCGGCTGGCCCGCCTGCTGCACGAGGGCGGGGATCCTTCAGCCAAACGCCACCTGCTGCAGGCGCTGGAGGAAGCCCCGCGCTTTCGTGATGCCCACAAGCTGCTCCTCAGGATGACCGGGACCAACCGCCCGCCCGCGCCGGACCCGGCGCCCGCCGTCCCGCCTGCCGCGCCGGAAGCGGTCTTGCCGAAATGAACGTCCGGTCCAAAGGCCGGACGATCTGCGCGATCCTCGCGCTATTGATTCTTGCCGGGAGCATCAGCTTTGGCCAATGGCGGCGGCGCAATGGCAGCAACGTGCGCACGGCCCGCGAGATCCCCGGCGAAGGCGAGCCGCCCCCGGCGTGGACGGTCCCGGCCGCGTTCCCGCGCGACGTGTTCACGTTCGCCCGCATTCGCTACAGCCAGAGCTATTCCGCGCGGTTCGGACGCGGCGCGGGCATGTGGTTCATCGATGCCCCCGACAGCGACCTGAATTTTTCCTTTCGGCTGCAGCAGATGACCTCCATCCGGTCGGATCCGGACGGCCGCGTGGTCGACATCACGGATCCCGACCTCTTCAAATATCCCTGGGTCTATATCGTGGAACCGGGCGGGCTGGAGTTCACGGAAGATGAGGTTCCGATTCTGCGGCGTTACCTGCTCAACGGCGGGTTCCTGATGGTCGACGATTTTTGGGGCGAACGTCAGTGGCAAAACTTCTACCAGGAAATCAAACGGGTCTTTCCCGAGCGCGAGCCGGTCGAGCTCGACCTCTCGCACCCGATCTTCCGGTGTGTATTTCCCCTCGATCATTTCGTGAAAAATCAGCTCCAGGTCCCGAACTTTGAGCAGGGCGAGGAGAGCCGCCTGACGGGTGTCACCTGGGAGACGCATGACGGCGAGGAATGCCGCGACGTGCACTTCAAGGCCATCTTTGACGACAAAGGCCGGATCATGGTGATGATCTGTCACAACACCGATCTCGGTGATGGCTGGGAGCGGGAGGGCGAATACAAATATTTCTTCAAGGAGTTCTCCGAGAAGATCGCCTACCCGCTCGGCATTAACATCGTGTTTTACTCAATGACCCATTGAACCCGCCGGTCGAGCTTTCCCTTGGCTTCAGCCCGGCGGACCGTTAGCCTGCGGTTGTGATCAGGCCTGCGACTGAATAATCAACGATCAGGAATTTCCGTGGACGCCACCAGCAACCCCCCGAACGAACAACAGGCGGTCGAGCAGCTGATCTCCAGCCGGGCCCGCATCCGCTCCGAACTCGGCAAAGTCATCATCGGCCAGGGCGAGGCCGTCGAGCAGTTGCTCATCGCGCTCTTCGCCGGCGGCCATTGCCTCATCACGGGCGCGCCCGGCCTCGCCAAAACCCTGCTCGTCAAATCGCTGGCCCAGATCTTCCACCTCAAGTTCCAACGCATCCAGTTCACTCCCGACCTCATGCCGGCCGACATCACCGGCACGGAGATTCTCGAGGAGTCGCTCAACGGCCGGAAGATGGTCTTCGTCAAGGGACCGATCTTCGCCAACATGATCCTGGCGGACGAAATCAACCGCACGCCGCCGAAGACCCAGGCCGCGTTGCTCGAGGCCATGCAGGAACATCAGGTCACCGCCGCCGGTGTCCGTCATCCGTTGCCTGAGCCGTTTTTCGTCCTGGCCACCCAGAACCCGATCGAGATGGAAGGCACCTACCCGTTGCCCGAGGCCCAGCTCGACCGGTTCATGTTTAATGTGGTCGTCGATTACCTGCCCGAGGATGAAGAGGTGGCGGTCGTCACTCAGACCACCGCGCGGGTGGCCAAAGCCATCGAGCCGATCTTTTCCGGCGATGACGTGCTGCGGTTCCATGATGTGGTCCGCAAGGTGCCGATCGCGGACGATCTCGTCCGGCATGCCGTCCGCCTCGCTGCCGCCTCGCGCCCGCGCCAGAAGAACACGCTCGATTTTGTGAACAACTGGGTGAGCTGGGGCGCCGGTTTGCGCGCCGGTCAATACCTGGTGCTCGGCGCCAAGGTGCGCGCCCTGCTCCAGGGCCGATCCCACGTGACGCTCGAGGACATCAAGGCCCTGGCGCACGCCACCCTCCGCCATCGCATCCTGATCAACTACCGCGCCGAAGCCGAGGGCGTCACCGTCGAGAAGGTCATCGACAAGCTCATCGAATCGGTCCCGCCGCTCGGCGCCGCCGCCCGTAAATGAGAGGGCTTTTGTGATGGAGGGTTGTCCCACGAGCCGCAAGGTAGGGCGCGCTCTCCGCAGCGCGCCGCCGGTGCGGTCCGCCGTGCGGACGTTCGGCTGGCGGCGGAGCGTTGGCCCTGCCTGCGTGCTCGGTTCATGGACCGTGAGGAGGTCTGTAAGGAACAAGGAGCTTCCCGTGAACCTGCGTTCGGGGTGCGGCCGTCCCGGCCGCAGAAAGGTGGAGGTCTCCAACGATTGGGCTCTTTTCGACCGTCCTGTCATTCGATCGCTTCTGCGGGCGGGGACGCCCGCACCCCGCGTTCATTGCTCCGCCCCACGTCCTTCCTCGAGCTAGCCGATGCCACCGACTTCCGCCCCGACCCAGACGCCGAGTTCTTTGATCGCGCCGGCGGCGCTGATGGCGATCAAGAATCTGGAGCTGCGCGCCCGGATTGTGGTCCAGGGGTTCTGGACCGGCCTCCATCGCAGCCCGTACCACGGGTTTTCCGTCGAGTTCACCGAATATCGTCAATACACGCCGGGCGACGACCCGCGTTACCTGGACTGGCGCCTCTACGCCCGCAGCGACCGTTATTACATCAAACGGTTTGAGGACGAAACGAACCTCCGCTGCTTTCTGCTCGTGGACAACAGCCGGTCCATGACCTTTGGCTCGATCGGCTATACGAAGGCCGAGTACGCCAACACGCTGGCGGCGACGTTTGCCTACTTTCTGCATCATCAGGGCGACGCCATCGGCTTGCTGACGTTCGACGAGCAAATCCGGGAGTATCTCCCGGCGCGCCATCGGCCCGGCCACCTGCGTCATTTGATGCTCGCGCTGGAGAAGCCGGCGGGCGGGGCGGCCACCGATCTGACGACGCCGCTCAAGCGCATCGCCGAGATGGTGACCCGCCGTGGGCTCATGGTTCTGGTTTCCGATTTGCTCGCCCCGATTGACACGCTGGATCGCAACCTCGGCAGCCTGGTCGCCGGCGGCCACGAGGTGATGGTGTTTCACTTGTTTGATCCCCAGGAACTCCAGTTCCAGTTCGACACGGCAACGCTCTTTGAAGATCTGGAGTCGGGGCGGGACCTTTACATCGATCCGACCGTGGCCCGGCGGGATTACCTGCAAAAACTTCAGGCCCACATCGCGGCAGTGCGCCAGATCTGCGAGAAGCTCGGGGTCAGCTATCACCAATGGAGCAGCGATCGTCCGCTCGAGACCGCGCTGTTCGATTTTCTCAAGGCACGCATGCAGCGCGGCAAGAAGGCCAGCGGCGGCCGGCGCAATCCCAGCGTCGCATCGTAATCGGCCTCCGGGATCCACCATGGCGGCGACTAACCCCGGGCGTGCCCGGAAAAATCCTCGAAGACGGCCGACCGCGAGTCTCTCCGCCGACCACGGCGTCTGGATGCGCCGGGCTCTGCGCCTGGCGCGTCGAGGCCAGGGTGCCACTTCCCCCAATCCGATGGTCGGCGCGCTTCTGGTCCGACAGGGCCGTCTGCTCGGCCAGGGCTGGCATCGTCGAGTCGGTGGGCCGCACGCGGAAATTGAAGCGCTGAACGACGCCCGGCGCCGCGGCGAGTCGCCCCGCGGCGCCACGCTTTACGTCACGCTCGAGCCGTGCTGCACCCACGGGCGCACTCCGCCATGCACGGACGCCATCATCGCCTCGGGCATCCGCCGGGTGATTGTCGCGGCACGCGATCCCAATCCGGCACACGCGGGGCGCGGCTTTCGCCTGTTGCGCCGGGCAGAGGTTCGCGTCGACATCGGGGTTCTCAGCGAGGACGCCACCCGCTTGAATGAGGGGTTCAATCACTGGATCGTTCACCGCACGCCGTTCGTGACCGTCAAGGCGGCGATGACGCTGGACGGCAAGATCGCGACCGCGACCGGCGAGTCGAAGTGGATCACCGGTCCGGCGGCGCGCCGGGAGGGTCGGCGCCTGCGCGCGGCGGCGGACGCCATCCTCGTCGGGGTCAACACCGTCCTCGCCGACGATCCCGCGCTGACAGTGCGCGATGCCCGGGAACATCCGGTGCCGGGGTCGCGTCTGCGCCGAATCATCCTCGACACCCACGGACGAATTCCCGTGACCGCCCGCGTGTTGACCGATGAATTGGCCGGACAAACGACGGTGGTGGTGGGCCGCGACGCGCCCGTGAGGCGTGTCGGGCGCCTGGAGCGCCTGGCCAAAGTGTGGCGCGCGCCGCTGCGCGCCGGTCGGATCGATCTCCGCTGGCTGCTGCGGCGGCTGGGCCGGGAGGACGTGACCCGTCTTTTGGTGGAAGGCGGCGGCGAGGTCAACGGCTCATTTCTGCTTGGAGGCCTGGCTCATGAAGTGGTCTTTTTTTACGCTCCGAAAATCATTGGCGGTTCCGGGGCGCGTCGTGGCGTGGGCGGGGTGGGCGCGACCGGCTGGGGGCAGATCCTTCGCCTCGAGCGCGTCGAGTGGCGCCGGGTCGGGCCGGACCTCATGCTGCGCGCTCTCGTCAAACCTCGCTGACTTTGTCAGGCTGCAACCATGTTTACGGGAATCATTGAGGAAGCGGGTTTGGTGCGCGCCGTGGCGCCGGGAAAAAAATCGATCCGGCTGACGGTCGAGGCGGGCCCGCTCGCAAAAGGGCTAAAGCTGGGCGACAGCCTGGCGGTGAACGGCTGTTGCCTCACGGTGGTTGGCCTGAAGGCCCGCGGTCGTCGCCGGGCGATCCAGTTCGACCTGCTCCGCGAGACGTGGTCAGTAACCAATCTGCAGTTCGCGAAGGAGGGCTCCCGCGTGAACCTCGAGCGACCCCTGCGCGCCGGCGGACGACTCGACGGTCATTTTGTGACGGGCCACGTCGATGGCCTGGGCCGCATCACCGGCTGGGAGCAGGCGGGCCAGGATTGGCGCCTCGACATCGAAGCGCCGGCGTCCATCCGGAACCTGATCGTCCATAAAGGCTCGATCGCCGTCGACGGCATCAGCCTGACGGTGGCCGCCGTCCAGCCGCGCGGCTTTCGAATTTGGATCATCCCGCACACCTACGAAGTGACAGCGCTGCGCGAGCGCGCCGTGGGCGACGCCGTCAACCTGGAGGCGGACATCCTCGGCAAGTTTGTCGCGAAGTTTGTGGGCCAGTATCGGAAAAGTCGCGCTGGACGATCCAGGTAGGGCCGGCGCTCCGCCGCCGGCCGGCGGTCCGCAACGATATTCCGCATCAGGCGGCTCGCTGCGGAGAGCGAGCCCTACCGACCCAGCTTCGGAAAAAACTCATGGGCCGTCCGGCAGGTGGCCGCGCTGAGTTCGTCGAGGGAACACCCTTTGACCTCGGCGGCGACCGCGGCGATTTCCTTCACGTAGGCCGGCTCGCAGCGCTTGCCACGATACGGCACGGGCGCGAGATAAGGACAGTCTGTCTCCAGCATAAACTTGTCGATCGGCGTCGCCGCGAGGGTGTCCCGGATGTTCTGCCCGTTCTTGAACGTGGCGATCCCCGTGAAGCTGACGAGGGAGCCCATCTCGACGATTCGGCGCATGGCCGCGGCATCGTCGGCAAAGCAGTGAAACTGTCCGCGGACCTTTGCAGCAAACGGTTGGAGTTGCGCGAGGGTGTCCTCAAGGGCCGAGCGTTGGTGGATGACGCAATTCAAACCGATCTCGGCCGCCACCTCGAGCTGCTGCCGGAAAAGGTCAGCCTGCCTCGCACGGTAGCGATCGTCGTCGGCCGTGGTGCCGCCGTTACGGCTGGGCATGCGGTAATAGTCGAGGCCGGTTTCGCCGATGCCCACGACCTTGGGATGCGCCGCCAGACGGCGCAAGGCCGGGCGGATGTCGTCGGGTGCCTCCAACGCGTGGGTCGGATGCCAGCCGGCCACGGCGTAGACCTGGGGGAACCGCTCCGCCAGGCCGAGGGCGCGTTCGCTGCTGTCGAGATCGGTTCCGATGCTGACGATTCGGCGAATGCCGGCCTGCTCGGCGCGGGCCAGGATCTCCATGAGATCCGGCGCGAAGTCGGGATAGTCCAGGTGCGCGTGAGTGTCGTAGAAAATGGCCATGGCGGGCGATTAGACGTCGCAGACCCGAACTCCATGGCGGAGCGCGGCGAGCTTGTCGGGCCAGGTCGGGATGAACTCGTGCGCGACGTAGCCGGCGTAGCCCAGGTTGAGCAGGGCGTGCATGATGGGCGGGTAATTCAGTTCCTGCGTGTCGTCGAGTTCTCCACGTCCGGGCACGCCGGCGGTGTGGATGTGACCGACGACATCGCGCAGGCTGCGCAGGTGACGGATCACATCGCCGTGCATGATTTGCACGTGGTAGATGTCGAAGAGCAACTTGAGTCGTGGGGAGCCGACGCGTTCGATGATGCGCACGCAACGCTCGAGCTGATCGCCGAAGTAGCCCGGGTGGCCTTTCATGGGGTGGGTGTTGTCGCGGGAGTTGAGGTGTTCAAGGCAGAGGTTGATCCCCTTCTTCTCCGCTTCGCCGACGATCTCCTTGAAGCAATCGACGCAGTTCTGCTCCATGCGCGCGTCGGTGAGATCTTTCTCCCGCATGCCGGTGAAGGTGATGACGCCGGGCGCGCCGAACTCGACAGCCAGGGCGATCCCTTCGCGCAATTCTTTCAGGCAATTGGCGTGGTGAGCCGGGTTGGTTGGGCCGTCGGTAAATCCGTGGCTGCTGATGAGCGACGGTTTCAGCCCGAGCTCCCGCATCTTTGGGTAATGTTTTGCATCGATGCCTTCCAGCGCCGTCATGCCCATGCGGTGACAGGCCGTGATCAGTTCCGGGGTCGGCATGGGATTGAAGCACCAGCCCATGACGGAATGCCGGATGCGACCGTGCTCGATCCGGTAGTCCGCCGGGGGAACCATTGTGCCGGGCGAGGGGCCGCCCGCGCGTGGCGCCGTTTCCGGCGCGGACGCGGCCCGCACGCCGGTGGCGGCGCTGGCCGCGACGGCGGTGGTCCCGGCCAGAAAACGACGACGGGTGATGGACGCGGCGTCCGGTCGGGCAGGAGAACGCGAGGACTGGGTGGAACGGGCGGGCCTGGTCGGGCGGCGGCGGGTTTTCATGGCGCGATGCTGTGGCATTCGCGCGGGGATGTCAGGTGGAAGTTTTGGCGGAAGCGGCCATCCGACGTGAGCGGTTGGTGGTGGCTACATTTTTTGGACTACAGTCTTGTCGGCCGAGGGGTGGGTCTGCTATACACGCCCATTCCCCGGCAATAACCGGCCTCGCACCAGGACGCGAGCTGGATTTCCGGGGGTGCCGTGTGGTCCGAAAACGCCGGCTGGAACCGGAAGAACGCCCGAGGTGGTGTGAGCCGGCGTCCGGCCCAAATCAGAACGCCAAATCCGAAAGAACCAGCATCACTGCCCGCTCCGACCTCGACCTCGATTCCATATGAAACCCATTCCATCCCTGATCGCGGCAGGATTGCTCCTCGCCGGAGCGATGCCTGCAACGAAGGCGGGCGTTCTGCTACGGGACAGCTTTGACGCCAATTCCGGCAACACGACCGATCTGAACACCGACGTGGCGCGTCAGACCGGCAGCCTCGCCCCCATTCTCTACACGATGGCGAACGGCGCTGGCAATTATGGGCACCAGCTGCAAAACGAAAACGCGCGGAATCAGCTGCTCGTCGCCGACTTCCCGCAGAGCACCAGTTCGTTGAATTTCAATTTCAACGGCGCCAACTCCGTCGGCGGCCTGAAGATCAGCTTCGACCTCGATTCGATCCCGACGGTCTACGGCGGCACGGCCGACAATTGGGGCTGCATCAATCTCGGCGCGGCCCAGAGCGACCAGCTGGTCAACGTCAATGGCGGCCAGGCCCACTTCGGCATCCTCTTCCGTGGCGCCGGCACCCTGCAGGCGTTCGACAGCAGCGGCGCCCCGGTGAGCCCCAACCCCGAGCCGGTCTACAGCACACTCGCAGCCGGCTCGACGAATCATATCGACCTGATCATCACGGATGCCGATGGCAACCCGTTCGATGGAGTGGGCAACACGGTGATCGAAGTGTTCGCCAACGGTGGTTCGCTGCCGGTTTGGTCCTACACCAAGGCCGGCGGATACGCCAACAACTACATCAACCTCCAGGGATCGTTCCGGGCGCACTTCGACAATCTCACCATCGAACAGCTCCCGGCCAACCGCGTGCCCGTCATCGTCAACCCCAGCTTTGAGGCCGATACCTTCGCCAACTTCCCGGGCTACGTTTCCGGCAATGGCCCGATCACCGGGTGGTCCAGCCCGGGCGGGCATGGCGTCAACCCGGGCACCTTCGGCGGCCCCTTCACTGACAACGGCACCATTCCCGATGGCACCAAGGCCGCCTTCCTGCAGGATGCCGGCGCGCTCGCCCAAGTCGTCAGCGGCTTCACCATCGGGGCGACGTATCAAATTCGCTATTTCGAAAACGCCCGGAATTGCTGCGGCGGCACTGCCTCAGTCGAAGTTCAAGTGGGCGGCCAGACCATCGTCGCGGCGCATGGGGTCACGGCGGTGGGGGGAGCCAATTCGTATCGCGAAGTCATTAGCAATCCATTCACGGCGACGAGTACTTCCCTGATGCTCGCCTTCATCAAGGGCACCGCCGCGGATGGCGACTCCACGTTGCTCATCGATAATGTCGGCATCATCACGCCCGGCACCCCGCCCTCCATCACGGTGCAGCCGCAAGACGTGATCGTGGCGCTGACGGATACGGCCACCCTTACGGTGGGCGCCGCCGGCTCTACCCCGCTTTCCTATCGATGGTATTTTTCGGGCGCCGAAATCCCGGGGGCCACCGCTGCATCCCTGCCCATCGTCGCCACCTCGGCCGCCGTGGCAGGAGACTATCGCGTCGTGGTCGCGAACACCTCGGGTTCGGTGACCAGCCGCGTGGCCAGGGTGACGGTTCGCGCCAAAGTGGCCGGGCTCTTCAACACCGGCGTCGACAACAATGGCGCGGCGCTGGCCGACGAAGCGGTGGATCCGCATTATCAACTGGTCGTCAATGCCGACAGCGCCTCGACCGATGCCATCGTTCATCTCTCGACCATCTTCCCGATCGTCTCCGGACCCTGGCTGGCCAACACGGCCACTTCGAAGTGGATTGGGCCGCGCGCGGACACTTCCGGAGCGGCCGGCCTGGCTCAGGGCAACGGCACCTATGTCTACCGCACGACGTTTGATCTTTCGGGGCTCGATTTGAACTCGGTGATCATCACGGGCGGCTGGGCCCTCGACAACACGGGCGTCAGCATCAAGGTCAACGGCCAGCCGACCGGCCTGGTTAACAACAACGGCTTCGCCGGAGCCACGCCCTTTACGATCAGCTCCGCCAACGCGTCGTTTGTGAACGGGATGAACACGCTGGAGTTCGAGGTGCAGAACGCGGACGCGACCGCCGGCTACACGGGTCTGCACGTGGTGGGTCTGCGCGGCACGGCCCAACTGCCCGGCACGCCGCCGACCATCGAGCAACAACCTCGCAGTGGCCTGGCCGGAACTGGCGAGTCGTTTACCTTCGCCGTCGTGGCCGCCGGCAGCTCGCCCCTTTCTTACCAGTGGCGACGCAACAACGAGGATATCCAGGGCGCCACTGGCCCGAGCTATACCATCTCCGCCGTGCAGAAGTCGGACGCCGGCGACTATTCAGTCCGGATTTCCAATCCCGTCGGCAACGTGGTCAGCGCGGTCGCCAGCTTGGAGGTGCGTGACTCCATCCGCGGCCTGTTCAATACCGGCGTGGATGATGCCGGCGTTGCGCTCGTCGACGGGGCTGTCGATTCGCACTACCGGATCGTGGTCAATCCCGACAGCACGTCGCCCGATGCCACCGTGGAGAATTCCGGGGCGTTCCCGATCGTGACGGGTCCCTGGGTGGCCAACAACGACGGGTCGAAATGGATTGGGCCGCGCTTCGACACCACCGGCGCCGCGGGCGCGATCGGCGAGCCCGGCAATTACACCTACCGCACCACCGTCGATCTTTCCGGCTACGATCCGGCGTCCGTCGTCGTCACCGGGCTCTGGTCCACGGACAACGACGGCGTGGACATCCTCCTCAATGGCCAGGCCACCGGCCAGAAGAACACGGTGCAATTCGGAGCGTTCACGCCGTTCACTTTGAACAGCGGATTTGTCGCCGGGCCGAACGTGATCGAGTTCAAGGTCAATAACTCGGCCGTCGGCTACACCGGCCTGCGGGTCGACCAGATCCGCGCCCTGGGCAACGCCTTGCCGGACGGCACCCGGCCGTTTGTCGTCACGCAGCCTCAAAGTGCGCAGATCGCCCTGAGCCAAATCGCCACGTTCACCGTGCACGCGAACGGCTCGGCGCCGCTCGAGTATCAGTGGTATTACGGGCCGGACGCCATTCCCGGCGCCAACAGCCCGACCTATTCGTTCCTCGTGGAGTTCCCCGACGCCGCCGGCGATTACTCGGTCGAGATCTCCAACGCCTACGGCCTCGTCCGGAGCGAGACGGCGCATCTGACCGTTCTGGCCGAGCCCGTCATCCTCGCCCAACCGCAGAATGTGGTGGCGGCGCTGGGCGACACCGTCTCGTTCTCGGTCACCGCCATCGGCGAGCCGCCGCTGACGTATCAATGGAGCCACAACGGGGAGGTGATCGCGGGCGCGGAAACCGCGACGCTGACCGTGAGCGGGATCACCGCGCAGGATGCGGGCAGTTACGTCGCGGAGATCTTCAACTTCAACGGGTCGACCCGGAGCGAGCCGGCCACCTTGAGCCTGGCGGAGCTCGTGCCCGGCCTGTTTAACACCGGCGTCGACGAGGGCCGGCTTGGACTGCCCTCGGGCTCGGTCGACCCGCACTGGAAGATGACGGCCAGCGCCGACCCGGCGTTCCCGGGGCCGGATGCCATCGTGCTGAACGATTCCGGGTTCCCCATTCCGCCCTGGCTCGCCAACGATGACGAATCGAAGTGGATTGCGCCCCAGGCCAGTCAGGCCGGCGGCAACCTGGAGGGCGATTACGCCTATCAAACCACGTTCACCCTCGCAGGCTTCGAGCTCGCCTCGCTCGTCCTCACCGGCGAGTGGGCCACCGACAATGGCGGCCTCGACATCCTCATCAACGGCGTCGCCACCGGACTGCGCAATGACACGCAGTTCACCGGTTGGACCCCCTTCCGCATCACGTCCGGCTTCGTCGCTGGCCTGAACACGCTCGAATTCCGCGTCAACAACGCCCCGTCGGGCGTCAACCCCACCGGCTTCCGCGTTCGCGCGCTGCGGGTGCTCGGGCTGCCCAAGCCCAATTCCTGCCCGACGCTCGCCGCAATCGCGCCCATCGCGGTGACGGCTGGCGCTGCGGCCAACGGCCAGCTCCTGGGAGCGGATGTTGACGGCGACGCCCTGACCTACTCGGTGGCCACGGCGCCCGCGCACGGCACCTTGACGGTCAATCCGTCCACCGGGGCGTTCACCTACACGGCGGCGGCCGGCTACAACGGCCCCGATTCGTTCGGGGTGAAGGTCTCTGACGGCACCTGCAACTCGGCGGTCGTGACGGCTTCGGTCACGGTCAGCGGCGGCGTGCAGAATCACTGTCCGGTGGCGGTGGCCAACGTTGGCCCGCACGGACTCACGGGATGCGGACGGCACGGCGCTGACGTATTCCTGGTTCATGGTGCAGGAGAACGGCGCGGTGGTTCCGATTGGGACCGGCGCGACGGCGACGACGACGCTGGAGCCTGGCATGTATACGATCCGCCTGGTGGTGGATGACGGCCAGTGCCACGACTCGATGGACGTGGACATCCACGTGATCACGCCGGCGGAAGGGATTGCGGCGCTGATTGACGACATCAACACGGCGGGATTGGGCAGCCGGAATCGGCGTCCGTTGATCTCACTGCTGAAGTCGGCGTCAGCGTGCTATGACCGGTGCCTGTGCGAGTCGGGAGTGAAGCAGCTGAACGCGTTCATCAACAAGGTGCGCGCGCAGGTTCAGCCTGACTTTCCGGGCGTGGCGTCGGAATTGACGGCGAAGGCGCAGGCGCTGCTGGATGCCACCCAGTGTGGCAACCCGTAAGCGGGCCCGCCAGGACGTAGCCAAAATTCAGAAAGGCCGGGGTGCAAACCCCGGCCTTTTTCTTGGATTCTCCCCATGAACCGAAGGGCGCCCCGCATTGCGGGACGCCGCTGGTGCGGATCGCCGTGCGGACCTCCGGCTGGCGGCGGAGCGCCAGCCCTACCTGCGTGGGCGCGTTCATGGCCCCACGGGGTGCGCCCGTCCTCGGGCGCAGAAAGCTGGGAAATCTCCGACGGTTGGGATTGTTCCAGCCCGTTGGTCGTCTGAAAGTTTCTGCGGGCGAGGATGCCCGCGCTCCGGGTTCATGGCCCGTGAGCAAGTCCGTAAGGAACAAGGGGCTATCGAGGGGCAGGGGGATGCGGCCGACGGTAGTCGTTTTTTCGGGTCAACTTTTGCTGATTTCAGCCGATTCAGCGGAAGAACGGACCGAACATGGGAACGAACCAGGACGGAGTTGACGGCCGCGACGATGCGGCTGTCTTCGATCGCGCCTCCAGTCTCGAACAGATTGGCGGCGACGCCGAGCTTTTGCAGGCCCTCGTCGCGGCGCATCTCGACCAGGAGCCCCGGCTGTTGCGGGGTCTGGACGACGCGGTCGCGGGTGGGGATCCTCTCGCGATTCGCAAAGCCGCCCATGCCCTCGCGTCTTCCGTCAGTGTGTTGTGTGCCCGCCGGGCGCGCGCTGCGGCCAAGGAAGTCGAGGCCATGGGGCTTTCCGGCCTGCTGGCGGAGGTGGAGACCGGTCGGCAGGCGGTCCATGCGGAATTCGCCCGGCTGCGGGCCCTGCTGGGCGGGTCCGAAACTCCCAAGGCGGCATGACCTCATTCAAGCCAACTCCCGCTGCTCCCAAGCGTGTTCTGGTTGTCGACGACGATTCGGTCGCGCGCATGCTGATCGAGCACCATCTGAAGAAGGCGTCCTACGACGTCGTCAGCGCCGCCGGCGTGGCGGAGGCCAAGGCCGTCGTGCAGGCTCAGAAACCAAGCCTGCTGCACGCCGTGGTGACGGACTACCTGATGCCGGACGGAACCGGCCTGGAACTGATCGAGTGGTTGAAACGGGAAGACGAGACCGTCGGCACGATCATAGTCACGAGCCTGGGGGAGAAGGACCTCGTCAAACAAAGCCTGCGGGGCGGCGCCTCGGACTTTCTCGACAAGCCTTTGCAGATCGACGCGCTGCTGCGGGCCGTGACAAATGCGGTCGAGCACACGGAGCGAAACCGACACCTGAAAAACACGGAGTCGTCGGTTCAGGAAGTGGGGCGGTTTCAACAACTGATGCTGGGCACGCGCGTGGATGGATTGCACGCCCCGGTGGAGGTTTGCTGGCACCCAAAACATCAGGTGGGCGGTGATCTGGTCAATGTCATCCCGCTCGGCCCCGAGCGGTTTCTCGTGCTGGTGGCGGATGTGTCCGGCCACGACCTTAAAGCCGGTTTCATCTCCGCATTTTTCCAGGGCGTGGTGCGCGGCATGGTGGAGAAACACACTCCGATCGAGGAGGTCTTCGCCTATTTCAACCGATTTCTGCTGACCGAGTGGAGCCGGGGCCAGAGCGACACGGTGGGGTCCGATGACGTGGCCGCCTCGGTGTCGGCGTGTGCCTTTGTCGTGGACTTCGCGCAGCGTCGGTGGTCGATGTTCAACAGCGGCTTTCCCGTGCCGATTTTCACGGACGGGCAGGGGCTGTGTGAGCCGTGCGGGCAGGCCGGCTTTCCGCTTGGCTGGTTTCCGGACAACCCGGCCGATGTTTCCAGGCGGGAGTTCGAGTCCGGCGGTTCGGTGTATATCTGGACGGACGGCCTCGAGGAGCTGGCCGGCCATCTGAACGTCAATCCGCTGGCCCTGGCCACGGAGCTCATCGCCGCGCGCCGGGAGCATCGTCCGGCAGAGTGCCTGGCGGGGGCCAATGACGACATCCTGGTGGTTCGGCTGAACCTGCACCCCGACGGCGAACGCCTGGAGGCCGATGTCCCGGTCATTTATCAGGAAATTTGCGTCGGGCAGGACAAGCAGGTTGACGAATTTCAGGCGAGCTGGAGCCGGAGTCTTCGCCTGGCCTTCCCGGAAGTGCCGGAGGATCGCCTTTTCGACATCCTGCTTTGCTCCCGCGAAGCCGTGATCAACGCAATTCTCTACGGCTGTCGGGCCGACCTGCCGGGGCGCAGCACGTTTCAGATCTGCTGCGATCGCGCTCGCTCGCTGCTTCGCATCCGGGTCCGCGACCAGGGGGACGGACACGATTTCTGCTGGCAGAGCCACCTGAACTCAGCGACGGATTCGCTGGTGGAGCACCACCGCGGCCTGGCCCTGATCCACCAAATCCCCAATCGCACCCAGATCGAGCGCCGCGGGGCGTTCGTCACCATGGATTTCGCGCTGCGCCAACCCTGACCCGGAAGATTTAGATCCCACCACGCCATGAAACACACCATCGACTCGAACTCGAAGACGTTGACTCTGCAGTTTCCGGGGGATGTCCTCAGCACCAACGCCGAGGTCCTCCGGCAGGAGGTGGTCGGCGCCCTGGAGTCGCCCACTTTGAAAACCGCCGATTGGCAGACGCTCAAGCTCGATCTGTCCT
Source organism: Limisphaerales bacterium (assembly GCA_044229355.1). GTDB lineage: Bacteria > Verrucomicrobiota > Verrucomicrobiia > Limisphaerales > JADJPG01 > JBGARF01. The sequence goes on along the minus strand of JBGATF010000003.1, from coordinate 132,447 downwards.
CGGCCAAGATGATCGACTCCGTCGGGCTGAATCTGATCGTGTCGCTGATCAAGACCGCGAAGTCCCGCAGCGCCAGGGTGGTTGGGCTCATCTCGAATCCCAGCGTGCAGCGCGCGCTCGTGTTCACCCGGTTGAACACCCAGATGGATCTCGTGATGGTCTAGCCCGGCACGCTCACCCCGAAATCCCCGCGCACCCCGGCGTCGGCCAGCCCGGGCTGCGGTCAAATCCAGTCCGCGCTGGGCAACCGGCGCGCCCGCCGATACGCTTGGACGCACGGCATGTCGAGCCCGAGCGAGAACCAGACCTTTCATCCCGGCCAGCGTTGGGCGAGTGAAACCGAGCCCGAACTCGGCCTCGGGACCGTCCGCTCAGTCTCCCCTCGCACGGTGGTGGTCATCTTCGGTGAAAGCAGCGAGACCCGCGAATACGCGAAGGACAACGCTCCCCTCCGGCGGGTGCGTTTTCGCGCCGGCGACACGCTCCGGGTCCGGTCGGGTGAATCCTATGAGGTCGAGGCTGCCGTTGAACGGCGGGGCCTGCTGTATTATGCGGTCGCGGGGCGGAATGATCCGCTGCCCGAGACAGAGCTGGGCGACGTGGTCGGGGCGTCCGGGCCCGAGCAGAATCTGCGAGCCGGCCATTTTGAACCGCCGGAGACCTTTGCCTTGCGCCTGCGCGCGCTCGAGCATCAGCATCGACGTCGACGCTCGGCGGTGCGCGGCTTTCTCGGGGGGCGGATTGATCTGATCCCGCACCAGCTCTACATCGCCGCCGAGGTCACCCGCCGCCTTTGCCCGCGTGTGCTCCTCGCCGACGAGGTGGGGCTGGGCAAAACGATCGAGGCCGCCTTGATTGTCCACCGGCTGCTCCTGACGGGACGGGCGCAGCGGGTGCTCGTGCTCGTGCCGGAGTCCCTCATTCATCAGTGGTTTGTCGAGCTGCTGCGCCGTTTCAATCAGTGGTTTCACATCTTCGACGAGGAGCGTTGCCAGGCGATCGAGGCGTCCAACCCGGACGCCAATCCGTTTCTGGACGATCAGTTGGTGCTGGCGGGACTGGGGTTGCTCACCGGCCAGCCGCGGCGGCTGGAGCAGGCGTGCGCCGCGGGCTGGGACCTGCTGGTCGTCGACGAGGCCCATCATCTGGCGTGGTCGCCCGCGGCGGCCAGCCCCGAATATCAGGCGGTCGAGACGGTCGCCCGGGTGGCCGAAGGACTTCTCCTCCTGACGGCGACGCCCGAGCAACTGGGACTGGCGTCGCACTTCGCCCGTCTGCGTTTGCTCGATCCGGACCGCTTTTATGACCTCGCTGAGTTTGCCCGGGAGACCGCGAGCTATCGAAACGTGGCCGCTCTCGCGGAGGCGATCGCGGCGGGACGCCAGCTCGAGCAGGACCAGCTGGTGCGGCTGGCGGGCATCCTGAATCGGGGCGAGGCGGACCTGCGCGCCGAGCTTGCGGCGTCGACCGATCCATCCGTCCGGCAGGACCTCCGCCGAAAATGGGTGGAGCTGTTGTTGGACCAACATGGCACCGGTCGCGTGATGTTTCGCAACACGCGGGCGACCATCACCGGGTTTCCCCGGCGGGTGGCGCATCTGGTGGCGTTGTCTGCCGGCGAGACGGAAGCGGACGCGTTGTTGATCCGGCTGTCGGCCGAGGTGAGCGACGACGCCCGGCCGGGAGCGGAGCCGGCGTTCGTCCCGGATTACGGGGCGGATCCGCGGGTGGACTGGCTGGCCGAGATGTTGCGGGTGCGATCTGCGGAGAAGATCCTGCTGATTTGCCGCACGCGCGCCAAGGCCGAGGCCATCGAGGCGGCGCTCCGGCGCCGGATCACGGTGAAGGCGGCGTTGTTCCATGAAGGACTGACGTTGGTGAAGCGCGATCGCAACGCCGCGTGGTTTGCCGAGAACGACGGGGCCCAGTTGCTGATCTGCTCCGAGATTGGGAGCGAGGGCCGCAATTTCCAGTTTGCGCACCACCTCGTGCTGTTTGATCTGCCGTTCGACCCGGAGCTGCTGGAGCAACGGCTGGGCCGGCTCGATCGCATCGGCCAGCGCGAGGAAATCCAGGTGCACGTGCCGTATGTCGCCAACAGCCCCCAGGAGGTGGTGGCCCTCTGGTACCATCGCGGCCTGAACTCCTTGCAAAAGAACCTCCAGGGCGGCCGCGAACTCCTGGAGCAGTTCGGCGCGCGGTTGTTCGATCTCGCCCGGGACTTTCACGAAACGCACGACGTCAGCCGGGCCGGGTTGGAGCAGTTGATCCAGGACACCGCCGCGGCGCGGAGCGAGCTGGCGGCGCGCCTCGAGGCGGGCCGGGATCGATTGCTCGAAATGAACTCGCACCGGCCCGAGCGCGCGGCCGGAATCGTCGCCGCCATTCGCGACCAGGACGCCGATTCGACTCTCGATGACTTCATGACGGCGGTGTTCGATCACTACAACATTCACGTGGAGGAATTGATCCCGCGCACCTACCAGCTCGGGTCTGCCGGCGTTTTTGCCGACGCGTTTCCGGGCCTGCCGGCGGAAGGGTTGATCGTCACCACCGACCGTGCCCGGGCGCTGGCCCGGGAGGAGATCCAGTTCCTGACGTGGGATCACCCGCTGGTCACCGGGGCGCTGGACCTGCTGCTGGGGTCCGGCGCCGGGAATTGTTGTCTGGTCCATTGGCCGAACGCTCCGCAGGCCGGCTTGCTTCTCGAGGCGGTTTACCTGCTCGAGTGCGTGGCCCCGCCCGCCTTGCACGTGGATCGCTTTTTGCCGCCCATCCCCCTGCGGGTGATCGTCGATGCGCAAGGCGATGCCGTGTCTGCCGCCGTGGCCGATTCGCTGCGCGCCGCCCGGCTGAAGCCGGCGGATCCTCGCGGGGTGATGGACCGCGCCGTTGTTCGTGACGAGCTGGTTCCGATGTTAATCGAAGCCGCCGCGGCGCTGGCTGAGGCGCAGGCCCGGCCCCTCGTGGCGAACGCGCGCCGGGAGATGGCGTCGCGCCTGACCCTGGAGATCGAACGGCTGCGCGCCCTGCGCCAGGTCAACCGCAGCGTGCGGCCGGAGGAAATTGATCGTCTGGTGGAACAGCAGGAGGCGTTGGACTCACATCTCGCCCGGGCGCGCGTCCGCCTGGACGCGATGCGATTGATTTTGTGCCCGGGCTGACGCCGCTCGCGAGAATGCTGGCAAGTGGAACAGGTTTCTTCATGCTGCCGGGATGACTCCGTTGTCTCGATGCAGTCGTCGGCACTTTCTGCAGGCCGCCGGAGCGGCGACGTTGGGCGGCACCTGGGCGTCGGGCGGGGCGCCCGCCGAGTCGCCCGCCTCGGCGCCGGAACCGGCCGAGCGGATCCTCGACATTCACCAGCACACCAACTACGCGGGGCGGACCGACGCCCAGCTCATTGCGCATCAGGCGGCGATGGGGGTGACCACGACCATTCTGCTGCCGGCCGGGCGTTTCTACGGCCTGGATGCGAAATGCGGCGGCAACCAATCGGTGGCGGCTCTGGCGCGGGAGCATCCGGGGAAATACTTCCACTTTGCCAACGAGGTGGCGGACCTCGACGAAGCGCCGGGAGTGATCCGGCGGTTTTTGAAGCTGGGGGCAATCGGGATTGGCGAGCAGAAGTTTCGCGTGGCGTGCGATGGCGCGTGGTTCGATCGCGTCTGTCGGGTCGCGGAGGAGTTTCGGGTGCCGGTCCTGATGCACTTTCAACACGGCGTCTACAACCTGGGCATCGAGCGGTTTCACCAGACCCTGGAAAAATATCCGAAAGTGAATTTCATCGGTCACGCACAGACGTGGTGGGCGAATGTCGACGCCAAGGCTGACCAGAAAGTGCTTTATCCCACGGGCTCGGTGACGCCGGGGGGCATTACCGATCGACTGCTCCGGGATTACCCGAATGTGTATGGCGATCTCTCGGCCGGTTCGAGCCTGAACCATCTCGTCCGGGATCCGGAACAGGCCGCGGCCTTTCTGCACCGACATCAAGACAAGCTGATGTTCGGGTCGGATTGCGATGACGTTTTGGGGCGTGGCCCCGGCTGCGAGGGCGCCCAGATCCTGGCCAACATCCGTCGATTGGTGCCCGAGGCCGGCGTGCGCCGAAAACTGCTGCACGACACCGCAAGCAGGTTATTCCGCCTCGGGTGACGGGCGGAGGCGGGCGCGAGCTTGTTTGCGGACGCCTCCAGGACGGCGGCTCACCGACCCACCCTTGCTTCGCCCCGGGACACCTTCGGAACCGGCGACGGGCGCGGGGACGGGTCAGCCGCATGGTCGACTTCCCCCGCTATGGGGTGAAAACCCGGGGCCCGGCCCAAACTTCGGGCATGACCGCAGGCGCGCATTATGTTACAAATTGCTTTCGTTCCCCGGCTGCTGAAGTGGCTTCAGGTTTGTGCCGGGTATCGTCGCGGGGGGAGCGCCCGCGGTTGCCGGTCTACTTGCACGTCCCTTATGAAGTCGTTTGTGTTTGTCCTGTCGGCCCTCCTCGTTCTCGTCGGCGTTTCGTCCTCGCGGGCCGCGGGACCGCTGTTGATCACGGAAGTCGTGCCGGATAACGCCCGGACGCTGGCTGACGAGGATGGAGCGTTTCCGGATTGGCTCGAGATCTACAATGCCACTGGCGCGCCCGTCCAGCTGGGCGGATGGCACCTGACGGATGACCCCGCGTCCCTGGGCAAATGGACATTTCCACCCGTCGAGCTGGCCGGAGGCGGCTATCTCGTCGTCTTTGCCTCGGGCAAGAATCGCACGAACAACCCGGCTTATCTGCACACCAGCTTTCAGCTGGATGCCGGCGGGGAATATCTGGCGTTGGTGGAACCGGACGGCGTGACGATTTCCTCGGCGGTGACGATTCCATCGGTGAAGCAGGATGTGGCCTTCGGGTTGGCGCAGAGTCTCGTGGCGACTTTTCCGCTGGCGGGGGTGGCGCCCCGGGTTTTGGTGCCGACCAGCGCCGGGGCGCTGCCGGCGAACTGGAAAGCGCCGGGCTATGTGCCGGGCGCGGAGTGGCTGACCGGGTCCGCGCCGCCGGCGGTGGGCTTCGACACTAATCAATCCGCCGGGTTGCCGGCGAACGTGGCCTTGAGCGGCACGGCGGTGCAAAGCACGACCCTGAGCGGTTTCGGCGCCAACCTCGCAATCAACAACAACCTCGGCGATTTCTCCCACACCTTGGGGACGGATCCGGCCCCGTTCTGGCAGGTGACCCTGACCAATGAGATGGTCATCTTCAGCATCGTGGTCAACAACCGGACCAGCTGCTGCGGCTCGCGCTTGCGCGACATCACGATCGACGTGCTGGCCACCAATGACACCGGCACGATCACAAATTTCACGTCGGCCCTGCTGAACCCCGAAAACACGGGGTTCACTTACCCCAACGGCCCCGCCAACCTCACGCTGGATCTCGTCGCGTTGACCGGGGCGCCCGTCCGCGGGCGGATGGTGCGGGTGTCGCGCACGCCGGACCCCGACCTGTCGGGCACCGGCGGGCAGGGCAACACCGATGAGGCGGCGGCGCTGTCGCTGGGCGAAGTGACGATCAACGCGTCGGCGGCGGCCGGGTTGCATCCGTATTTCACCACAGACCTGCGGGCGGCCATGTGGAACGTGAATGCGTCGGCCTTTTTGCGCCTGCCGTTCGACCTGGCGTCGATGCCGGATCAGCTCGCGTTGCGCGTGCGCTACGACGACGGGTTTGTCGCCTACGTGAACGGCGTGGAAGTGGCCCGGCGCAACGCGCCGGCGACCTCGTCCTGGAATTCCGCGGCCACGGCGGACCGCAATCTGCAGAGCGCCGCCACGATCGAGACCATCAATCTCCCAGCCGCGCTGCCCGTGCTGGCCGCCGGAGCGAACGTGCTGGCGGTCCAGCTCCTCAATGCCGCGGCGAACAACGCCGACGCCTTGTGGCAGGGGGATCTGATCGCCACACGCCTGGTCCAGACGCCAAATGTCTACTTTGACACGCCCACCCCGGGCGCGGCGAACACCACGGACTGGTACATCGACGAAGTCAAGGACACCAAGTTCAGCGTGGACCGCGGCTTTTTCGACGCGCCCTTCACGCTGGCGATCGTGACCGAGACGCCGGGCGCCGCGATCTATTATACGTTGAACGGGGACGAACCCGCGCCAGGCAAGGGTCTCCTTTACGCCGGGCCGTTGACGATCACCAACACGTCGGTCGTCCGCGCGCGGGCATTCAAAGACAGCTGGAAGCCGACGGATGTGGATTCGGCGAGCTACCTCTTCATTGCGGATGTCATCCGGCAGGTGCCGAACTGGGAGCAGGATCACATTCCGCCGCAGTATTTTCCCACCAACTGGGGCGCCAACTCCGTGGATTACGGAATGGATCCGCAAATCGTGAATGCCTACACCGCGGAGCAGTGGAAGGAGGCGCTGACCCAGATCCCGACGATGTCGATCGTCACGGAGATGCGGCACCTGTTCGATCCCACCACGGGCATCTACGCCAACGCCAGCGGCCACGGCGAGGAATGGGAACGGCCCGTGTCGCTGGAGCTGATAGATCCGCACGAGACGGTGCAGGGTCAGTTCCAGGAGAACTGCGGCCTGCGCATCCGCGGCGGCGCCAGCCGGGGGAGCTCGTTCAAGAAGCATTCGCTGCGGGTCTTCTTCCGACGCGAATATGGGTCCGGCAAGCTGAGCTATCCCCTGTTTGGCAACGAGGGCGCAGACGAATTTGAGACGTTCGACCTGCGGACCAGCCAGAATTACTCCTGGCCGCGCAGCGGGGACAGCCCGCTCTTCGAGACGATGGTGCGCGAGGTCTGGTGCCGGAAGACGCTCGGCGACATGGGCCAGCCGTACCGGCGCTCGCGGTACTATCATCTCTACCTCAACGGCCAATACTGGGGCCTTTACGAAACCGACGAACGCCCCGAAGCCTCCTACGGCCAGACGTATTTCGGCGGCAGCAAAACCAACTTCGATGTCGTCAAATGCGGCAACCGGGGCGTCAACCCGAACTTCGCCACCGAAGCCACCGACGGCAATCTCATCGCTTGGTCCAACCTCTGGGTGATGACGCAGGTCATGCGGACCAATCCGATCAATGCGAACTACTTCCAGATCCTCGGGGCGAACCCGGACGGCACCCGCAACCCGGCGCTGCCCGTGATGATCGATGTGGACAACCTAATCGACTACATGCTGGAAATTTTCTACTCGGGCGACGGCGACGCGACGCTCTCCTCGTTTCTGAGCAACAACCAGCCGAACAACTGGTATGGCATGAGGGATCGCACGAATCCGGACGTTGGGTTCCGCTTTTTCAACAACGACTGCGAGCACACGCTTGGGTCGCCCAACAGCCAGGTGGATCGCACCGGGCCCTTCGGCGGATCGAACGAGGGAAATTTCATCTACTCGAATCCCCAGTGGATGCACGAGGCGCTCCTGCGCAACCTCGAATACCGCATGCGCTTCGCCGACCACGTGCAGAAGCACTTCTTCAATGGCGGCGCCCTGACGCTGGAGGCCAACACGAACCGGTTCATCGCCAAGCTCGTGCAGATCACCAAGGCCATCCGCGCCTACTCCGCCCGTTGGGGTGATGCCGTCACGCCCACGGCGCCCTTCGGGGAATCCCACTGGACCAACGCCATTCAGGTCGCCCTCAACTGGTTCCCGCCCCGCGGCAACATCGTGCTCGGACAGCTGCTTGCGGATAATCTCTACTCCGCCATCAACGCCCCGATCTTCAGCAGCTACGGCGGGTTCGTGCCGCCGGACGCCCAGCTGACGCTCACCCAGACCAACCCCGCCGGGACCATCTATTTCACGACGGATGGCTCGGATCCGCGTCGCGTCGGGGGCGATGTCGCCCCGGGAGCATTGCCCTACACGGCGCCCGTCGCCATCGGCGGCAATGCCGTCGTCAACGCCCGCGTGCGCGTCGGCACCAACTGGAGCGCCGTCGTCCGCGCCAATTTCACCACCACCGCCTATTTCCGTGATCTCGCCATCACCGAGATCATGTATAACCCCCCGGGCACGGCCACGGTCAGCGGCGACGAATTTGAATTCGTGGAATTGAAGAACCGCGGTTCGGCCGAGATCAACCTGAGCGGGGTTTCGTTCACGAGCGGGATCACGTTCGCGTTCACCAACAACACCCGGCTGGCGCCGGGCGCATTTTTCGTGCTCGCGCGCAACTCCGCCCAGTTCCAGAGCCGCTACCCGGGCGTGGCGGTGCAAGGCGTCTACTCCGGCCGCCTGGACAACGGCGGCGAGACGCTCCGCTTGTCCCACGTGATCGGCGGGAGCCTGTTTGGCGTCACCTATGGCGACTCCGCCCCGTGGCCGCTGACGGCCGATGGCTTCGGCTACTCCATCGTCCCGGTCAGCCTGGCCACGAATCTGAACTCGGACAATCCGCTGCACTGGCGCGCCAGCGCCGCCGCCGGCGGGTCGCCCGGAGCTGACGATCCGGCCCCGGCCATTGCCCCGGTCGTCCTCAACGAGGTGTTGACGCACACCGTGGTGGGCCAGGATTTCATCGAGCTGCACAACCCCACGCCGGCGCCGGTGGATGTCAGCGGCTGGTTCCTGACCGATGACCGGGCGGTTCCGCAGAAGTTTCGCATTCCGGAGGGCGCCGTGATCCCGGCCCAAGGCTACACGGTGTTCACCGAGGCCGATTTCAACCCCACTCCGGGCCAGGGCCTGAGCTTCACGCTCAACGGGGAGGGCGATGATGTCTACGTGTTCTCGGGCGATGCGGCCGGGCAGCTGACCGGCTACAGCCACGGGTTCGCGTTTGCCGCGGCGCCGGACGGCGTCTCGTTTGGGCGACACGTCCTGAGCACGGGGGAGGAGTTGTATCCGTTGCAAAGCACCGCGACGCCAGGGCTGATCAACGCGGGCCCGCGGGTGGGGCCGGTCGTGATCAGCGAAGTTCATTATCACCCGCGTCCGGGCGACGATCCGTTTGTGGAGATCTACAACGCCGGGACCGGGGCCGTGCCGTTTTTTGAGGACGCCGCGACCAACACCTGGCGGTTGAACGGCGTGGATTTCAGTTTTCCAGCGGGCTTCACGCTGCCGGCCCGGGGTTATGTCGTGGTGGCCGGCACGGAGCCGGCGACGTTCCGTGCGCGCTACGGCGTGCCGGCCGGTGTCCCGGTGCTGGGTCCCTACGGTGGCGGATTGCAGGACAGCGGTGAGCGCCTTGAGCTCCAGCGGCCGGACAGCCGCGGCACGAATGGCTGGGTGTTTGTGACCATGGATGAGGTCCGCTACAACGACCGCGCGCCGTGGCCCACCGCGGCGGATGGCGTGGGGCCATCCCTCCAGCGCCAGCCGGTGCTGGCGTACGGCAACGAGCCGCTCAATTGGCGGGCGGCCTCGCCCACGCCCGGCCGCGAGTTCGTCGGCGGGGTAGCCCCGACCATCACGCAGGGCCCGGCCACTGTCACGGTCGTGGCCACGCGGGAGGCGACGTTCAGCGTCGCGGCCAGCGGCCCGGGGACGATCTCGTATCAGTGGCGCTTCAACGGCAGCTCGCTGGCCGGAGCCACCAACTCCATGCTCAACCTCGCTGGCTTGCAGCTGAGCCAGGCGGGCAATTACACCGTCGTCGTCTATAACGACGCGGGTGCCGTGGAAAGCGCCCCGGCCGTGCTCACTGTCCTGACCCCGGCGCGTGTGATCCTCCAGCCCGCCGACGCCCTGGTGCGCATCCGACCGGATCCGGCGTCCGCTCCCACCACCAACGCCACCTTCGTCGTGGCCGCCTCGAGCACATCGCCCATCTCGTATCAGTGGCGCTTCAATGGGGCAATTCTCCCGGGCGCCACGGATCCCACGCTCACCATCACCAACGTCCAGCTCCCGAACGAGGGCGTCTACTCCGTCGACATCACCGACGCGGCCGGCACGATCTTCAGCGCCGGCGCCAATCTCTACCCGCTGATCACGCCTGTCATTGTGCAAAATATCGTGCCCCAGTCCGTCGTCCCGGGCTCCGAGGTCACCCTCAGCGTGCAGGTCACCGGCAATCCCCGCCCGTTCATCTACGAATGGCGCCGCGGCTCCGTGGCGCTCGCCACCCACACCAACGTGGCGGACGTCGACTTCTTCTCGTTGCTCGTGACCAACGTGGCGCCCTCCACCGTGCAGTATCGGGTCGTGGTGCGAAATCTCGCCAACCAGGCGCCGGGCGTCGCCGGATCGCTTGTCGCCCTGAACGTGGTGGCGGACACGGACGGCGACGGGCTGCCTGACAGCTGGGAGACGGCGTTCGGGCTCGACCCGGCCAACCCGGCGGATGCGGGCGGCGACCGTGACGGCGATGGCGTGACCAACCGGGCGGAATACGACGCCGGCACCAACCCGGACGATTCCGCGAACTTCCTGCGGGTCGAGGCGTCGCGTTTGGGCAACGACGCGTTGCTTTCCTTCGGCGCCAATTCAAACAAGACCTATTCGATTCAAACCTCGCAGGCGGCTGGCGGCGCGTGGACCCGGCTGCTCGATGTCGTGGCTCGCCCGACCAACCGGGTGGAGACTCTGGTTGTCCCCGCAACCGAGCCCAGCCGTTTCTATCGGGTGGTCACTCCGCACTGACGCGCTTCGGCAGGCCGTTGGAAATTTCCCGGCATTCTGCGCGCGAGGATGGGCGCGCCCTACCGTGCGGTTCCTGGGGAGCTGCCTGTGCCGGGCTGACCTGCGCACGGGCCATAAATTCGTAACTCGAAAATCCCCGGATTCCTGTTCTGCCGAGCCCGGGTCGACATTGCGCGCAACTCGGCGGGGCCTCCGCATTCCTTGGTAGGTTTTTCTCCTTCAGCTTTTTCGCGGGCGGCCGATAAGCCCTTCGCAACGGACCGACCGGCTCCGCAATTGCGGGTTTGCGTCGTACTGCTGGTCCTCTTCGTTGCGTGAACACACCAATGACCTGGAATATGAAACGAACCCCCTTCGACCGGCTGGGCGGCTGCTGCGCGTCGATCCTGTCCGGACCTCTCCTGGCGCTCCTCTCGTTGGTGGCCTTGCCGGCCGCAGCCGGGCCGGGCGACGCCCGCTTTCTTGGAGTGCTTAAGGGCCAGCAATGGCTGCAGACCAACGCCGGGCCGCTGGTGCCGGACGGGCCCACCCGGCATGTGTTCCGGGCGTTCCTTGATCCGTGGGAAGGCGCGACCAACTACCATTTATACGGGCCGGGCGGTGGCGAGATCCTGTTTGATCCGGCCTTCGATGGCTCGACCCTGGAGACCGTGCGGCTCTTTCCGACGGCGGGAGAGCGCGACGCGGTCTTTCCCAACGGCCTGTATACGTTCGCCGCGGATACCATCAGCGACGGCCGGGTGACGAATCAAGTGGCGATCAACGGCGACCTCTATCCGATCGCGCCGGCGCTCACCAACTACCCGGCCCTGCAAACGGTGGATCCGGCGGCGCCCCTGACGTTGGGATGGGGTGCGCTGGCGGGCGGGACGACCAATGACTTTATCCAGGTCCAGGTGTCCGATTGCGGCGGCGAACGAGTGCTGGAAACGCCGGCGCCGCGGCGCCCGGGCGCCTTGGATGGCACGGCGACCTCGGTTCAGATCCCGGCCCGGCGTCTGCGTCCGGGGAGAAAGTATGACATCGAAATTCTCGTGGTGCGGTTTGCCGCATTCGGCACCAACGTGCCGGGAGCGATCGTGGTGGCCGGGTATTTTCAACGGACTCGCAGCTGGCTGGTCACCGTCGGCACGCCGGCGGGTTGTCCTCCCGGAAATTTTCAGCTGATGTTTCAGTCGCCGTTCTTCCAGCTGGGCGCGTCGACGCAGGGCGTCGTGTCGTTCCCGAGCACGCTCGAGACGGTGACGGCCAACTTCGGCATCGATGGGCGGTCCGATTCAAATTTCCCGCCTAATGTGCGTTTCTCGGGTCCCGGCGGCGCCGTTTGGGCGGACGAGACGAACTACTGGGGATCCGTCAGCCCCTTCTCGGCCTGGTACGGTTCGCGGGCGGCCACGATGCCGCCCTTCCCGCCGGGTGGTATTTACACGGTGAATTATCGGGGCACGAATCTGCAGTTCAATTTGTTGGATCCCGAGGCTGACCGGGAACAAGTGCTTTTTGTGCCAACGGCGATCGTCGATGCGGGCGGGTACCTCACGGAGGTTCAATGGAGGACCTATGGGACCAACGGCGTGCCCGTGGGTCCCCAGCCGTTCATGACGGAGCTCGTGGTGCGGGTGGAGACGGAATCGTGGTTTTACGACTCAAAGAATTACGGCATCGTCATTGGCCCGGCCGAGTCATCGCATGTGCTGGCGGACCAGATCCCCTGGGCGGCCGTGCGCCGGCTTCAGCTCGGGTTTTGGGACGCGGCTGGCAACCAGTTCATCACCCATTGGGAGCGAAACGGGTTGGCGAACATCGAAATCACGACCACCCAGTTGCCGGGCGGACGCGTCGGCGTGCCTTACAACGCCGTGGTGCTCTCCCGCGGCGGAATCGATCCGAGGCATTGGATGCTGGACACCGGCAGCCTGCCTCCGGGTTTGAATCTGAACGTGGACACCGGCGAGATCTCGGGCGTGCCGGAAAATTCCGGAGAATACCCGGTCGTGCTTCGGGTGATGGATTCCCAGGAGCACTCGACCTCGCGCGAATTTGTCCTGGTGATCCAGTCAGGTGACGGCCCGGGCATCGGGCAGACGCCGAACCTGGGTCAGTTGCTGGTGGCCAAAGGGCTCGCCTTTGTCCAATCCAATGCCGTGGGCGCCGTGGCGGTGAGCCCGTCCAACTCGGTGTTTCGCGCGGAAGTTTCGTTCCGCGGCCCGACGTCCGTCACGAACGTTGAGCTGAACCTGCCCAACGGCTCGACGGTGCCGGTGCCGCCCAAGAATGGCGGCGGTGACCCATCTTTGATCCAGTGGTTCGCATCGATCCCGGCGTTGGACGCCGTGTTTCCCAACGGCAGCTACGAGTTTCGCCTGGATACGGCCGATGGCGGGCGCCTGACCAATCGGGTTGGGTTGAACGGCAACAGCTATCCGCCGACGCCCCGGATCAACAACTTTCTGGCAGCCCAGGCGGTGAACCCGACGAACGGGTTCACTCTCGCGTGGGACCCGCTGGCCGGCGCCACGACGAACGACGTGATTTTCGTGGAAATTAGCGATTGCCGGGGTTGGAACGTGTTCAGCACGCCCGGTCCGGCCGAGCCGGGATCGCTGAGTGGCCTGGCCACAAATGTAGTCATTCCTCCCCGGACTTTTCGCCCCGGGCAGAGGTATTCGGTGCAGATCATCGTGGCCCGCCTCCTGACCCAGGAGGAAACCGATCCGCCCGGGGGGCGCCGTCTGACCGGCTACTTCAAGCAACTGGAGACCAGCCTGGCCACGATCGGCTTTGGCGACACCTGTCCGGAGGGTGATTTGCGCCTCGTGTTCACGTTCCGCCCCGGCAGAATCCAAGGCTTGTCCGGGGTCACCATGTATCCCTCCGACATCTCCTTCTACACCGTCCAGTACTCAATGGCGCTGCCGCCGAATTTGCCGGAGGTTGTCAAATTCTCCGGTCCGCCGGGATCGGGGCTCAACAACTCCGATGCGGCGTATCGCGGCTCCGACGATCGGCAGGCCTGGTTTTCGTCCGCGAATGTGACCACGCCACCCTATCCGTTCGGCGGTCGCTACGTCGTTTCGCTCGACGATCAATCCCGTCCACACACGTTGCTGGATCCAAATGTGGCCGGCCAGAAGGTGCTGCTCGTGCCGACTTTTTCGACCAATTCGGACGGCGGGATCACGAACCTGAGCTGGACCTACCGCGACGCCGCGGGCGGGGTCATTGCGCCGCCGGGTTTCATCCAGCGTCTGCGCCTTTGGATGTCCGGGCCCGAGGGGGGCATCTGGAGCAACGACGGCTCGGGGCCCGGATTGCGGCCGCCCCAGACCAACGTGGTCATTGATCCGCCGGTGCCGTGGAGCGCGTTGACCGCCCTGCAGACCGGCTTCGAGGATCCGTCCGGGAACATGTTCCTGGCCGACTGGCGACGCGGCGGATCCCAGGTGGAGATCGTCACGTTCGCGCTGCCGGGCGTGGTCGTGAGCAACGCCTACCAGGGTGTGCTCGAAGCCCTCGGAGGTTTGCCGCCGTATCGTTGGAGCGTGGACAACGGCGTCCTGCCGTCCGGCCTTGCGCTCGGAGCCGAGACCGGTGTGATTACCGGCACGCCAGGCGAGATCGGCCGGTTCGAATTCACGGTCCGGGTGACAGATGCCAACGAGAGCACGACGACGAGCGCGTTCGTCATCTTCGTGCGCCCGCCAGGTCCGGACGCCGCTGCCTACATCGTGGCCAAGGGGCGTCGATTTGGCCAAACCAGCGCGGCGCCACCCGGCCCGCAGGATCCCGGTTTCCAATTCACAGCATTTGTCGATGAACGCGAACCGGAACGGATCCTGGGCGCCAGCCTTGAGCTGCCGAACGGGATGATGGCGACGCTGGAACGCGATTTCCGCCGGTTTGCCCTTGAGGCGCTATTCCCGACCCAGCTTGAGCTGGACGCGGCGTATGCCAACGGCGCGTACCGATTTGCCATCTCGACCGTGCACGACGGCACGCCCACGGTGTCGCTGGTGTTGTCGAATAATCTCTACCCGGCGGCGCCCCGGGTGGCCAACTGGCCGGCCGCGCAGGCGATTGACGCCGCGCGCGACTTCCTGCTCGCCTGGGACCCGTTCCCGGGAGGCACGACCAACGACACCATCCTGGTCGAGATCGCCGACGAGCGGGGCGGGGACATCTTCGGCTCGCCTGATTTCCTCGACCCGGCCCATCTGGACGGCACGCGCACGAACCTGCTGATCCCCGGTGGAGTGCTCATCCCGGGCGCATCCCAGCGGGCCCGCGTGATGTTCGTCCGCCCGGCGCAGGTCGAGCGGAATGCGTATCCCGGCGTCCCGGGCGTCGCCGCTTATTTTGCCCAAACCGACTTCGGCCTCAGCACCCTCAATCCCGCGGGCGAGATTCGCTTCACTGCGCTGGCCACGGCGGTGGACGAAAACTCCGGCACCGTGCGCGTGCCGGTGGTGCGCGCGGGTGGTCGGACGGGCGACGTCACGGTTTATTACTCCGTGATTGGCGGATCCGCGGAGCCGGACGTCGATTTCGTCCTGGCCGGTGGTTCGATCGACTTTGCCGACGGCGTGGGCACGAACTACATCACGATTGAGCTGAACAACGACGATCTGCCCGAGCCGCCGGAGACGATCCGGCTCGAGCTCGGCGAGATTGTCGGCGGAGCCAGCCCCGGCCGGCCGAGCCAGACGGAGGTGACCATTCGGGACGACGATCGTCCGCCGGGATCCGATGTGGAGTTTTACGTGGCGGCCAAGGGCCAGAGTTTCCGCCAAACCGGTCCGGCCCTGCCGGCGCCCGACACCGAGCAGGCCAACTTCTTTGCGGCGCTCGCCCGCGGCGCGTTCCCGGGTGCGTTGAACTCCGCGGCAGTCAAGGATCCCTCCGGTGGGACCAACGAGATGGCCGGGGATGACGACAATCGCCATTTTGAATTCATGGCGTCGTTCGACAGCAAGGCGGGGCTCGATGCGGCCTTCGCGCGCGGCGATTACACGTTCCTGCTCGACACGGCCAGCGACGGTGTCCGCACTCCGGTGCTTGGCCTGGGTGTGGATGCTTATCCCAACGCGCCCCATCTTTCGGCCTGGGGTCCGGCCCACGCGATCAACGCCTTCGCCGATTTCACTCTCGCCTGGGACCCCATGATCGGTGGGCGGGCGGACGATTTCATCCTCGTGTCGATTCGTGACGGGGACACCTTCGAAACCATTTTTGAGACGCCCGACTTGCTGAAGGACGGCGCGCTCGACGGCGCGGCCACTTCCATGGTCATCCCGGGCGGGTTGCTCGAACCGGGCCGCACCTACGCCTGCGAAATCCTTTTCGTCAACGTCATGAGCGTGAACCTCGCGGGTTACCCGGGGGCGAAAGGCTTGACGGCCTATGTGCGGCAGACGCGCACGACCATCGCCACGGCCACTCCGCCCCCGCCGGGCGGCCAGATTCAGTTTGCCGAGCCTGTCTTCAGCGTCTCCGAGACAAACGGCCCGGCGGTCATTTCGCTGGTGCGCGTGGGTGGCACCGAGGGCGAGGTGTCCGTCGTCGTGGCCACGACCAACGGAACCGCCACCGCCGTCGCGGATTTCACCGCCCAGTCGACGGTCGTCACGTTCGCCGACGGCGTGGCCTTCGCCACGTTCACAGTGCCGATCCTGGATGATGCCATCTTTGAAGGCCCGGAGACCGTCCGCCTGGGCCTCCGCTCCGTGACCGGGGCAGCCACGCTGGCCGGCCAGACCAACGCCCTGCTTACGATCGTGGACAACGAGCTTTCACCAACTCCCGGCACGATCCAGTTCAGCGTCACCTCCGCCCCCGTCCCCGAGGCGGCCGGCACCGTCACGCTCACCGTGCTCCGCACCGGCGGCTCCGCCGGCGAGGTTTCCGTCGACTATGAAACTGCGGACGGCTCGGCTCTGTCCGGCGAGGATTTCGCGGGCGATGCCGGCACCCTCGTCTTCGGCCCCGGTGTCACCAGCCGCACCCTCGCGATCGAGATCGTCCCGGATGCCCTCGACGAGTCCAACGAGGTGTTCACCGTCACGCTGGCCAACCCGTCGAACGGTGCGACGCTCGGCGAACGGCGCACGGCCACGGTGACGATTGCGGACGACGACAGCGGAGGGCAGATCTCCTTCGGGACGCCGGAATATCGAGTGAGCGAGAGCGACGAGGAGGCGGTCATTTCCGTCCGGCGAACGGGCGGAACGGCGGAAGGCGTGACGGTCGACTATGCCACGGTGGAAGACACCGCCCTGGAGGACGTCGACTACATGCGGATCGAAGGCACGCTGACCTTCGACGCGGGCCAGACCGAGGCTTCCTTTGTCGTGCCGATCCTCGACGACGCCCTCTCGGAAGGCAACGAGCGCCTGCGCCTTATCCTGACCAATGCGACCGGCGGCGCCGTGCTCGGCCGCATCACCAACGCGCCGCTGCAGATCATCGACGATGAAGTGGTCGTGCAGTTCGCGCGGGCTTATTACACCAACAGCGAGGCTGGTCCGCTGGCCGTGCTCACCGTCGTGCGCTCCGGCGCGCTGACCGAGACGGTCTCGGTCGACTACATGACGGACGACGAAACCGCGTTTGCTGGCGAGGATTACACCGAGGCTGCCGGGACCATCACCTTCGGCCCGGGGGTGTCGTCCCGCACGGTGTCTGTGCCGGTCCTGAACGACGGTCTGGTCGAGGAGGATGAAACCTTCGTCGTCAGCCTGCTTAACCCCGTGGGAGCGCAGATCGGGGAGGTTGACACGGCCGCGGTGCTCATTGTGGACAACGATGACGGCGGCTCGGTGGCCTTTGTCACCACCACTGTGCCCGCGAGGGAAAACAGCCCGGTGGCTCTCCTCACCGTCACACGCTCCGGCGGGCGGGCCGATGGCGTGTCCGTCGACTTCACCATCGAAGAAGGCACGGCCACCGCGGGTGAGGACTTCGTCACCACCAACGGGACGCTATATTTTGCGGAAGGCGTGACCCGGATGACAATTGCGGTGCCGCTGGTGGACGACGCCCTCGATGAAGAGACGGAGACGTTCACCGTGCAATTGAGCAATGTGACGGGCGGGGCGACCCTGGGCGAAAGCTCTTTGGCCACGGTCAGCATTCTCGACAACGACGTGGCCGGCTCGGTCCGGTTTGCCTCGACGGTATACACCGTCAGCGAAACCGGCGGGGTCGCCACCGTCACGGTGCTGCGCAGCGGCGGCAAGGCCGGCGGCGTGACGGTCGATTATGAGGCCGGCGGCGGCACCGCCGTGGAGGACGATGACTACACCCCGGTCAGCGGCACGCTGACCTTCGAGGCCAACGAGGCCAGCAAGACATTCGAGATCCCGCTGGCCAGCGATGGCGTGCCGGACGGAAACAAGACGGTGCTGCTGACGTTGACGAATCCGGGAGGCGGCGCGCGGCTCCTGAGCCCGACCAACGCGACGTTGAACATTGTCGACTCGAGCTCGAGCGTGCAGTTCGCCAGCGCTACCTATTCGATTAGCGAAGGAGTCCGCTCCCTGGTCTTGACCGTCGTGCGCAGCGGACCGCCCGGCACCGTTTCCGTCAACTACGCGACGGCGGACGGCACCGCGACCAGCCCTGCGGATTATCGCGGCAAGACGGGAGTTCTCACCTTCGCGGGGACGGCGACGAGCCGCACGATCTCCATCCCCTTGATCAACGATCGGTCTGTCGAAGGCGACGAGACGTTTACCGTGACGCTGACGAACCCGACTGGCGGCGCGCAACTGGGCGCCCAGGCGACGGCCACGGTGACGATCGTGGACAACGACGTGGCCCCAGCCGGCCAGCGCGCCGCGCGCCGGCGGTAGGCGGCGTCGGGTCCCCGGCAATTCAAGGCCGGTTGTCGGCGGTGGAGGCTCAGCCTGCCACCGCCGACGATCGCGCCACCTCCCCCATGCCCTTCCAAGCCTCAGATGGAAGTTTCTCGGCGGAGTTACCAGTTCGGACTTCATCTGAAGGATGGCCAGAAGGCGCAAGGCGCCGCCGACACACCGGGGGCGACAGTCGGTTGCAACGGCTCTTGGCCGGCAAAGTATTGCCAGGGATGGGCAGGCTGGCTGGTTAAGTAATCGCCCACGGGTTGCAGCACCTTGAGTTTCACCAGCAGGACGATCACACCGGTGTAGAGCAGCGAGATGAGCAGGTCGCGGGCGAAATCGCGCCGGGTGTAACGACGTGGCGCGGCCCCGCCCAGGGCGGTTTGGGCGCCCTTTTGCATCAGGATCAGGCCAAGAACATTGGTGAGCCAGTAGCCCAAAATGACGGCCGGCTCGAACCACGCGCGATGCAGCAGGGCGACGAGCCAGCCGAAGGCGACCGCCAGCGGCACGTTGACGAGAAGGTCGTTCCACCAGGACAACGGGGAGAGCATGAAGCCCAGGATACCCAAAAATCCTCCCGCCATGCGTCGGCGCCAGTTCATCTACGGTCGTGGCAGCGTGCCGGAATCGTGGAACGCGCAAAAGCGTTTTATCGCGAGCGTGGCGAGCGGAGCGGACGGATGGGCCGGAGGCGGGCGACGAGTCGCCCGGGGAAAAAGCGGTGACGAGTCACCGCACTCCAAAGGACGCGTGCAGGCGGGCGAGGTTAAAATCGAAGATGAGCTGCAGCCCGGTCAGGAGGGTCATGACGTAAACCAGCCGGAGAAACAGCCGTTCGGAAAGGCGTCGATTGAGCCAGATGCCGAGCCAGACGCCGAGCGGGACGAGGGGGAAGTAGCGCAACCCGAGCTGCAGGGTGTCGGGCGTGACCAGGCCGCGTGCCACGAAGAACGGCATCTTGATCCAGTTGATCCAGGCGAAGACCAGCACGGTGGTTCCGACGTAGACCTCCTTGGGCAATCGTTGGGGAATCAAGAAGACGCTGACCACCGGCCCGGCTCCGTGCGCGAACGTCGACGTCACGCCAGCGCCGATGCCGCACGGCACACCGATGGCATGGTTTGGCGCGAAGGCGCCTTCGGCGGCGAAGATCCGTTCCTTCACGAACTGGAACACGACGAAGCTCACCGCGAGCAGGCCGATCACCACGTTGAGTTCCCGCGCAGAAAATCGCCCGATCAGCTGCACTCCGAGGACCACGCCCACGCAGACGCCAGGGATCAGGTACTTCAGGTTTCGCTGCTCCCATTTTCTCCAGTAATGCCAGAGGGAGAAGGCGTCTCCTGCGCAGAGCAGCGGCAGCAGGACGCCCACGGCGAACGTGGGCGACTCGCCGCGCGCGGTGAAGGCCAGAACGCACAGCGGGGTGGTCAGCATGCCCAGACCGCCGCCAAAGCCGGCCTTGGAGAGACCGATAAACAACACCGCGACGGCGGCCAGCAACGTGGAGCTTAGATCCGACACAGCCGCGATGCTAAGGCGCGTTCCGCCTGCACTCAATGTTCATCCCGCCAGGCCAGGTGCGAAGTCCGTTCGGACTTTGGAATTTGCAGGGTGGACTTTTGCGGCTATCGGCCCTCGGCCCGGTAGAATCGATACATCCAGGCGGGCGCATTGGTGTCGAGAAACTCAATCTGCCCGTTGAATGCGACCTGCGTGGTGAGGGAAGTCCACTGGGTGAAATTGGTCGTTGCCTGAATTGTGTACGTGCGATTGGTCTGGCCCGTCATCTCCAGGAGAAACCGGCCGTTCGGGAGGATGCGATGTTCAGCCAGGATCGGCGGCGGGTTCGACACGGTCGTGGAGCCGGTGGTGAAGGTCAGGACCGTTTCCATCGGCAGCGGGTTGGCGTTCGTGTCGCCGAACGCGAGCTGGGTGTAGAAAAGGTTGAGCGTCCAGACGAGGGTCGTGTTGGCCGGCCAGTTGGTCACCGGCGTTGCGACCAGCACGCGTCCGTCCGGGCTCCAATCGAAGGTTCGCCCGAACGATCCGGGAGAGATGCCGAGGGCGAACCCGCGGTTCATCGTCTCGTTGAAGCGAAAGACGATCGGCTCGTTGATGGCCACGCCGGTTTCCCCGTCAGCCGGGGACGTGCTCAGCAGCGCGGGCGGGGTGATGTCTCCGCTGCCGGTCGTGGCGAGGTAAAAATCGGTTTGGGCAAAATAGCCGCCGGCGCCGAGCACGCCGGGATAGTCATTGGTGTTGCGATCGGACAGGCGGTAGAAAGCGACGCGCGCGGCGTAGGCCCGGCCGGGTTGCAGGGTGTCGGCCGGGATCACGACGGAACTCGCCGTGCCGTCGAGGGCGCCGGCCGCCGTGGGGTCCATGCCGGTCGCGAACACCCGGCCCTGGCTGGTTTCGATCTGGACGAAGATGAAGTCATTGGTGGTGCCGTCGATGAACGGGTTCCAGGAAAGAGTGTAAGGCGCCGCCGGGTCGATGGCCTGGGCCTCTGACAGCTTGTGAAGGAAGGGAGCGAACGGATAACCGTTGCCGGAGATCGCAAGCGTGCCGGAGTTGGTGCCGTCATTCGTTGACTGCACCACGATGCGATAGCCGTCGGTGGGGAAGGTCGCATCCAGCTGGTCCTGCGTGCGCACGCGCTGGACGAACCCGAAGGCATTGGGAGTGGTGATGGCGTTGAGCGGCAAGTCCACGGCCGACCACTGGAGGCGCGCCGCGCGGACGGTGTTGGTCCCCGGCTGGACCACGGCTTCGAAGACATACGGCAGGCCGGTCCGGATGGCGGGCTGGGCGGTGCCCGCCTGGTTGAAGAGGATTCCCTTCATGACCGCGTAGTAGCTCACGTCGGCGCCGGGCGCGCGGGTCTGACCGGACAAAACGAAAAAGAGGCCCAGAAGGGGGAACAACTTCGGCGGGCGAAGCGGGGATGCTGACGGCACGAAATACATCACGTGATCAACCTGGAGTTCGCGGTTCGCTGAGATCTGCTGGACACTAGGCGGCGCGGTTGGGCACGTCGAGTGATGATTGGAGGAATTCCGCAGGAATCCGGACCCGGTTGCGGCCCGATTCTGGCTCAGTCGCCCCGGTGAAATATGAAATGACCACGCCGGCGGCCAGCGGCGGCCGGTCCGGACGCCTGGACGCGACTGTCTTCGCCCTCTTGCTTTGCTTCGTTGCCTCGGGGGTCAGCGGGTTGATCTATGAGGTCGCCTGGGTTCGGTCCCTGGAGTTGATCTTCGGCACGACGACGTTTGCCGTGGCCACTGTTCTGGCGGCGTTCATGGGCGGGTTGGCGCTGGGGAGCTACGCCATGGGCCGCATGGTCAGCCGGTTCAGCCGGCTTCACCCGCTGCAGCTCTATGGAATTCTCGAGTGCGCCATTGCCGTGCTCTCGTTGCTGGTTCCGTGGGTGCTCCACGCGCTGGTCCCGATCTATCAATGGGCCTGGCGGGCGACCCACGCCTCCTTTGTCAGCTTCTCCCTGCTGCGGCTGGCGCTTTCCGCCCTAGTTCTGCTGGGACCGACGTTCCTGATGGGAGCGACGTTGCCGGTGGCCAGTGAGTTTGTGTCCGGCGATCCGCGATCGGGCCGGCGCACGATCGGGCTGCTCTATGCCTGCAATACGTTCGGGGCGGTGCTGGGCTGTCTCGGCGCGGGCTTGTTCCTGTTCCCGACGATCGGCCTGGCGGGCACGCAAACGGTCGCCCTGACCTGCAACCTGCTGGCGGCGGCCGGCGCCTTTGCGATCGCCCGCCGCTGCCGAAACCGCGCCGCTGCCACCGCGCCGGGCCTGGTCCCCGTTGGCGAGTCGGACCCCGCCGCGGCGGGCGCCGGCCCCGCCCGGATATCCGTCGCCGCCCGGATTTTGGTGCTGACGTACGCGTTTTCGGGCTTTGTGGCGATGCTCTACGAGGTGGCCTGGAGCCGGATTCTCGTTCTGATCGTTGGTTCGTCGACCTATGCCTACACGATCATGCTGGGGACGTTTCTGCTCGGGCTGGCGTTGGGAGCGGGGATCATGACCCGCTGGCTGGCCCGGAAGATCGAGCCGCTCAAGGCTGCAGCGCTCGCCCAGATCGTGACGGGCCTGGCCACGCTGGGCAGCGTTCATCTCGTGGAAGAGCTGCCGTATCTTTACCTGAAAGCCTTCGAGGCGGCCACGCCGTCGCCGCACGGGTTGTTGGGCCTGCAGTTTCTGATGGCCGGGGGGCTGATGATCCTGCCGACCTTGGGGTTGGGGGCGATGTTTCCCATCACCATGCAAGGCCTGGCGCCGGTCCGTGGATCCGCGGGCAGAGTGGTGGGCTGGGCCTATGCACTGAACACGCTGGGGGCGATCGCGGGCTCCGTGCTGGCCGGCTTTCTATTCGTGCCGCGGTGGGGCTCGCAGTCCACGCTGCTGGCCGGCGTCGCCCTAAACGTGCTGCTGGCTGCGCTCGCCTGGCAGGCCGCCCCGACGCTTCCCGCCCGCCTCCAACGGTGGCGCGGCGCCGTGACCATCCTGGGTCTGCTCGCGTGCCTGAACCTCGTCGCGGTCACCCCGGCCTGGAGTCCGGCCGTGCTGTCCTCGGGAATCTTTCGCTACGTCCGCGATTTCGTGGGACTCGATCGCGCCGGGTTTCGCGAACGCGCCCGGCACATGGCCGGGGATTTGTTGATGTTCGAGGAGGGCCTGACCTGCACCGTGACGGTCACCCGCACGCCGGAGACGGTCACGCTCATGGTCAATGCGAAGCCGGACGCGTCCACGCCGTCGGGCCTGGGCAATCCACTGGACACCAATGCGCCGGCGGCGTTCTACGATCTGCCGACGCAGATTCTCCTCGGCCAGCTCCCGTTGCTGGTGGCGCCGCGGCCCGAGCAGGTGCTCGTGGTGGGCCTCGGCAGCGGATTGACGCTGGGCTCGGTGCTGACGCATCCCGTGCGGCGGGTCGACTGCATCGAGCTGGAAAAAGCCGTGGTTCGTGGCAGCCACTTTTTCGAAGATCACAATCGCCAGCCGCTCGCCGATCCCCGGACCCAACTGATCGTGAACGACGCCCGGAATCACTTTCTCGTTTCGGATGAGACCTATGACGTGATCATCTCGGAGCCGTCGAATCCCTGGATTCCCGGCGCGGCCAATCTCTTCACCCGGGAGGCTTTCGAGCAAAGCCGCCGGCGCCTGCGGCCGGATGGCGTATTCTGCCAGTGGCTGCAGCTTTACGAATTGCAGCCCGACGATTTTGCGACCGTGCTGCGCACATTTGCGGAGGTTTATCCGCACATCCACCTCTTCCGGGTGAATCAGGATGCCATCCTGCTGGGATCCTTGCAGCCGCAGCCAATCTCCGAGGCGGAGCTGGGGCGGCGTCTGGCCGGGCGCGTGGCGGACGATCTGCGGCGCATCGACGTGCAGGGCGTGGAGGATTTGCTGGCGCGGTATTGGATTGGGGGCGACGAATTGCGGCGTTGCATCCCTCCGGGGCCGCTCAACACCGATGACAACCGGCGCATTGAGTTCGCGGCGCCGTTGCAGGTGCTGGCGGCCGGCGATCGCCAGACAGGCGTTGCGGTTATTGCCCGCCTGTTCGAGGGCCTCACCAGCGCGGCCATCCCGAACGTGACGCTGGCCGGATCGAGGCGCCCGGAGGATTTTTGGGCCCGGGTGAGCGAGGCGGCCCTCCGCCAGAAAAACGTCGAAGCATTGATCTACGCCCATCACTCCTTGAAGCTCGGGCTCAACCCCAAGGCCGTGTCTGTTCAAGTGGATGCCTGGCTCGCGCTCGGCCGCCTGGACGACGCACGCCAGCTGCTCGAGAGGGCCGAAACGAGCATGCCGCCGTCCCCGGAAGTTTTTCGCGCTCTGGCCCGCCTGGAGTGGCGCGAGCAGAGATGGACCGAGGCGGCGCGGGACGCGGCCCGGTGGAGCGCGGCGGAGCCGGCTTCGGCCGCGGCGCGTTATTTGGAGGGCCGGGCTCTCTTTCAAACCGGCAAGGATGCCGAGGCCCGGCCGTTGTTCGAAGCCCTGGACCCCGCGCTGGCCCGCCTCGAAGAATACCGGGATCTGCCCTTTTATTTGGGCGTGCTCCAGGCACGCGCCGGCCAGTTCGCCCCCGCTATCGAGCACCTGCAGGCCTTTCTTCGCCGTATGCCGCTGCACGTCGAGGCCCGCACCATGCTCGCTGCGACGCTGCAACGCGCCGGGCGCAATCCCGAGGCCGCCGTGCAATGGCAGAAGATTGCCATCCTCAACATCCGCCAGTCGGAAAAGCTCCGGCAGGAGGCCGTGCAGCTCTGGAACGCGGGCGCCACCAACGATTCCATCCACCGGCTGCACGAGGCCGTTCGCCTGGATCCATCCAACGACGACCTGGTGCTCGCGCTGGCCCGCGCGCAGACGGAGGCGGGCGACCCCGAGGCCGCGGCCCGCAGCCTGCGGGATTACCTCGCCTGGAATCCGGACCGGGCATCTGCAGTCGGCTACCTCAGCCAGGTGCTGGCGGCGCTGAAGCAGGACGATGAAGCCCGTCTGATGGCCGCACGCTATCGCGCGCTCTCCGGGAGCGCGCCGGCCCGGCGTGATTGACCGCGTGCGTCGGTGAAGGCGGGCTCACTTCAGGTATTCCGCCAGCCAGGCGAACACGGTCCGATGCCAGAGCTCGCTGTTCTGTGGCTTCAGCACCCAATGGCCTTCATCGGGAAAGTAGAGAAATTTGGAAGCAATTCCCTTGCGTTGCAGCGTGGTGAACAGGCTCATGCCTTCATTGACCGGGACGCGAAAATCGAGGGCATTGTGGATGATAAGGGTGGGGGTCTTGAACGCGTCCGCAAACCGATGCGGTGAGTCGCGATCGAAGTCCGCCGTCTGCCAGGGGATGCCGTGATCCCATTCATCAAACCAGAGCTCTTCCGTCGCGCCATACATGTTCCAGAAATTGTAGACGCCGCAATGGGTAACGAGGCAGCGGAACTGATCGGTGTGGCCCTGGAACCAGTTCATCATATATCCGCCAAACGACGCGCCCGCCGCCGCCATCCGATTGGTGTCGATGAAGGGCCGGCCCTTTAATTCGGCGAGTCCGTTCAGCAGATCCGTGTAAACCCGCCCGCCCCAGTCCCGGGAAATTTCGTCGACGAACTTTTGTCCGAAGCCGGTGCTGCCCCGTGGATTTGGCAATGCCACCACGTAGCCCTGGGCCGCCCAGAGCTGGGCATTCCAGCGATACGACCACGAATCGAGAAACGCGCTTTGTGGACCGCCGTGCACCCAGAACACCAGCGGATACTTCCGGCCCGGATCGAACGCCGGCGGCTTGACGATCCACATCTGCACCCGCGCTCCGTCCGCGCCCGCATACGAGATCGATTCGGGCACGGTGAGCTCGAGACCGGCAAAGAGCTCGTCGTTGGCTGTGGTGATGGCTTGCGCTTCGCCGCGCCCAGGGTCGCATAGGTAAACTTCGCCCGGTCGCGACAGCGACTGGCGGATGAACGCGAGGCGGCGTCCGCCGCGATCGAGGGTAATTTCCCCGTTCACGCCGGAGTTCACGACCTTGCGCACCTGGCGTGAATCCATCTCCACCGCCCAGATGGGCTTGCCCCCTTTTTCCTCCGCCTCGAAATAGATGGTCCGGCTGTCGCCGGCCCAGGCCAGGTCCTCGACCGATCCGTCGAAAGCCCCGGTCACGCTGGAAGTTTTGCCAGTGGCCCGATCGTGAAGCATGAGCTGCCAACGATCAGCCTCGAACCCCGCGCGGGTCTGGGCGCGGTAGGCGAGGAACCGGCCGTCGGGCGAGTAACGCGGCGTGGCGTCGGCGGCCAGGTTCCCGGCCGTCAGCTCAACCCGGCTGCCCGTGGCCAGGTTCACCGTCACGATGTTATGATCCGTCTTCCAGGCCTCCTCCCTCGTCGGCAGGGGCGTCGCCGTACATGCGAGCTCCCGGCCGTCGGGCGAGAAGGCAAAATCGTCCCCGACCGAAAATGTGCTCGAAGTTGGGACGGCGTCGCGATCGCCCGGCGTCACATCCCGCGGATCGCCGCCGTCAGCCGGGACGACGAACACGTGCTGCCGCTTGCCGTCCACCCAGCTGTCCCAATGCCGATAGAGCAGTTGCGTGAAGACACGGGCCTTGACCTTGCTCTTGTCCCGCTCGTCGTTGCGTTCCTTGTTCCGCCGATCGCTTTCCGGAAATGGCAGCTCGGAAAATTCGGGATACACCGAGGAAACAAATCCAATCTGGCGGCCATCGGGCGACCAGACCGGTTGGTTGGCTTCGGTGGAAAGGTGGGTCAGCGGGCGCGCCTCGCCGCCGTTGAGGGAGAGGAGGTAAAGCTGGAAGGCGCCGTCGCGGTTGGACTCAAACACGAGCTGCCGTCCGTCCGGCGCCCAGCGGGCATGGCGATCGTGCTTTGGACTGCGCGTGAGCTGCCGCGTTTCGCGTCCGTCGCGCGAGACGAGCCAGATGTCGCTGTTGGACGAGTTCTCATCCCGGTTCACCACCGTCACCGTATAGGCGATCCACTCTCCGTCCGGGGACAGCTGCGGATCGGTGACGCGTTTCGATCGAAAAAGATCTTCCAGCTGCAGGGGACGTCCAGCCTGGACGGAGAAGGCGGCCAGCGCGAGGGCACAGCCGATGGCAAGCGACGGCAGGTTCATGCCGGCAAGTCTGGGTCACGCCCGCGGTCGATTCAACTGCGATTGCCGAGGGCGGCATCACCGCGCCGCGGGCGCCCTGGAGCCGGCCAGTTGAAATCGGCCTTGCCAGTCCACCTGATACGCCTGGCCGTGGCTATGCAACGTGGCCTGAAAGCGGATGAGATCTCCGGAACGAAAGCGCTTTTGGCCAAACTCCGCGGCGGGCAGCTCGAGGATGGCGATGTTGCGAACATTGAGGTTCAGGCCGGAGAGATTCAGCAGGCGAAGATCCGGATCGCTCGTGACGCCTTCGCGGCCGGACCCGACACGGGCGCGCACATTTCGCCCGGGCGTTCCATCCGCCCGCTGCGGCTGCACCGTCCAGAGCGCGCGATCGTTTTTGGGCACCGACTTGTTCCGGTAATAGCCCTCCTCGACAAAGTCATGGGCGAAGAGCCCGAAGTAAATCGCCCGGGAGTTCCAGCAGAGATAGAGATCGGCGACCGGAAAAAGCGAGGCTGGTGGGACGAAACCCCGGTCGCGATCCCAGTCGGCGAGTGCGTGCCCGGGTGTGAGATGGGCGAAGGGATCCCGCGGCGCCGGCGGCACGCCGGTCGACGCATCCGGACGCGGGCCGCCCGCGGCCGCCTTCGTGCCCGTCAGGTCCGCCCGCGCGAATGCCTGGACGATCTCGTTGTAGGGTTGATCGTGAACGTCGACGAGTCCGAAGTTGTAGTTTTCGCCATCGTCGCGTCCGTGCCGCGGCTCGTCGTAGTACTGGAACCAATCGGCGCCGACGACGTAGGGCAGGCGGGCAAGCGCGCGCAGAGTGCGCGTGGCGGCGGCCGCCCGTTCGTGTTGCGTGGGCGCGACCGGAAAGACTCCGTGATTGTTGCGGTTGCCGCTCCGGTTCTCCGCGGCGGCGAGGTAGAACTCGCTGATGAAGATCGGCTTCTGGGTGAGCGCGTGCAGCGTGTCGAGATGAAAGCGCGCGAACGTGCCATCGTGCCAGCTGGCATTCAGGTTCGAGGAGATGGCGTCCACCCAGGGCGCGGCCGCGCGGGCCACCTCGGGGTAGTAGAATGATTGGTAGCGGTCCCCAAGGATGAGGCCGCGGGAGTCGTAACGACGGACGATGTCATGCACGAGCTGGTAATAGCGGGAGGCCACCTGCTCGAGGAAACGGCGCATGACCATCAGGCCGCGCCCGCCGGGTCGAAGCCAGAGCTGTCCGCGGGTTTCGAGTTCCGCAAAGCTCGCGGCCAGCACCGGCTCGAAATCCGTGTTGAGCCGCGACCAATCACCGTCGTACGTCCGGCGGAGCAGGCCGATGAGGCGCTGCCGTTGCCCGCTGGCCGCCGGTTGCTCGAGCGTCATGCGGAAGAGGGCCGCGTTCCACCAGCCCATTTCGTTGTCAGTGTAGTATCCGATCAGGCGCGGATCGTCGCGCACGGCCAAAATCTGCTCGCGGGCCACCTCGTCCATGCGTTGGATCACCTGGTCGTCCCACATGTCCCACCAGGGAGCGCCGGCGGTCGCGCCAATGTGCAGGACCGGGGTCAGCCCCGCCAGCATGTGGGCGGAGCGCCGCAGGAGGTCAGGGCGGCTCCACCCGCCAATCGTTGTAAATTTCCAGCGCCGCAGACGCTGCAAGGTGGCGTCCGCCCAGGCTGCGTCGTCCGGGTAATGCTGCCAGGCCGCATACGACGGGTTCTCGGGATCAAACGATTCGCGGGTGTCGCCCGGCGTGACCACGCCAACTCCCATGGAAAAGAAAGGCCGTTGATCGGGGCCCCGCAGCCACCACTGCGCGTTGGTTTGAATCAAGGCGAAAGCTCCCGGGCGCCCGGCCGACCCGCCCCCCGCTGCGGCGTCCGCGGCGCCTGCGGCAATGCCTCCAAGTCCGGTGGCCACCGACAGGATTGTCAGTGCGCATGTGACCGATGAGATCAGGCCGCGAATTCCGAGCCGGATTTCGTGCCGGCGGGTTTCCGGGGCGCGTTGGAGAGAGCCCCAGCGGCGCGGTTCGCCGGCCCTTCGCCTGCGCACAACACGCGTCGTCCCTGCAAAGGCCATGGCGGAAAAATTCAAGGCTCATGGCATAAAGCAGGAGGGACTTCCCGGCCAGCGGATTTTGAAAGGCTCATTCGCGCACAGCTGGCTTCCCACGGCGGTCGCTCGCGCCTTGCGCCAGACCAAAACCCCTTGCGGCATAACCCCAGTCATTTGTGAGACACCACTCGGGTGTCACAATTCCCGATAACGTGATTTGGCGCGGTGCCGATACTAGATGTATCCAGCACCCGGAGGGGGGTGCGGCCGGCTGAAGGAGCAGGGGCATCCGACCGCAGATGGGGCCTTGGGCTGTGCAATTTTTCGACCTATGCGATGGAATTCTCAGCGAAAGATTATTGCGGGCTTCGTGGTCATCATGGCCGCCGCGGCCGTTCTGGCGTTCACGACGTTGTTTCTTCTTTACCGCTTGGAAGTGGCGGTTAACCAGGCCGAGTTCCGGAACCTCGATGGCCAGGGCCAGTCCGGGACCGCGCTGCCGGCGGTTCTCCGAACTCAGATCCACCGCTCGTATGTCATCGTCCTCGGCGTGGGCGCGGCGGGAACGTTCGTTTCCCTCGGGTCGATCTGGGCGATTCGGCGCAAGCTGACGGTGCTGTTGCGCAGCGTGACGGAATCGCTGGGGGCGAGCTCCGTCGAGTTGAACCGTCTGGCGGACGTGGTCGCGACTTCCGGTTCGCAGCTGGCGGAGAACTCGTGTCAGGCGGCGGCGAGCATCGAGGAGACGAGCGCGTCGCTGGAGGAGATGTCCAGCATGACGGCGCAGAATGCCGAGCACGCGCAGCGCGCGCGGGAAACGGCGGAAAAGACGCGGCAGGCGACCGACGCGGGCGCCGTGCGCATGGCCGGGCTGGAGCGGGCGATTGCGGACATTCAGGCGGGGAGCGACGACGTGGCCAAGATCATCCGGACCATCGACGAGGTGGCGTTTCAGACCAACATCCTGGCGTTGAATGCTGCGGTGGAGGCGGCCCGGGCGGGCGATGCGGGGCTGGGGTTTGCGGTGGTGGCCGACGAGGTTCGATCGCTGGCCCAACGGAGCGCGCTTTCCGCCCGTGAATCTTCCGAAAAGATCAAGAGCGCCCGCGAAAACACGCGGCTGGGCGTGCGGCTCGCCCACCAGGTTTCCGGCGGCCTGGAGGGCATTGTCAGTGGAAACCAAAAGCTCGATGGTCTGGCCGCCGATGTGGCCACCGCGAGCGCGGAGCAAAGCAAGGGCATCGAGCAGCTCAGGGCGGCAGTCTTCGAGATGGATCGGCTGATCCAGGGCAACGCGGCGACTGCGGACGACACCACCCGCGCCATTACCGCGTTGCGCGATCAAGCCCGCCAGGTTCGGGCCGCGGTTTCGCAACTGCGCGAGTTGATCGACGGCACCGGCGAGTTGGGTGACACGGACGACGACCAAGCGGCGGCGGCCGGGGCGCGGGCGCAGGTGCGTCCGGCCAACGTCGTGGTCCTGAACCGGAGCCGGGCGGAAGCGGCCTTCGATGGCTCCGCTCGGGCGACGTTCGAAAGAATGCCGGGGCAAGGCGGTTGACGCCCGCCGTCAGCGCTGCAAAGGCGGGGGCATTTCCGCGCCGGCGGCCGGCGTTCCGCCGGTTTCAGATCAGGCGTTTTTCGAGATCGGCAACCTCCCGCCGGATGGCCCGGGTCACGCGCACCTTGGCCATGTACACACGGGCGGAGCTGACATTGAGGAGTTGGGTGACCCGTTCCATGGGCAGGTGTTGATGGACGTAGAGGTCGAACATCTGGAACTGTTTCGGGCTCATTTGGCGGCGGACCCGATCCATGGCGATGGCGAGGAGATTTTGGCGCCAGTCTTCCTCCCAGCGTTGATCAAAGGTGGGGTTGGTGTCGGGCAACCGCTCGAGCTCCGGCGGAAGCTCAGGTCCTGCGGCCGGGTTGGACGGGTTGCGGGCGCGCTTGGCCAGCTGTTTGCCGATGGCGCGTCGGGTGATGGTGAACAGCCAGCCCTTGAACGAGCCCACGGACCGATCATACTCGAATTCCGGCATCTGTTTGGCCACGGCGACCATGGTATCCTGGACCACTTCCTCGGCTTCCCCGTGAGTCAGTCCGCACCTCGTGGCGAGCCCGTGGATGGATCGTTGATAGGTCTCAAAGAAAACCCGCCAATCCGAGTCGTTGTTCCATACCTTCAAACGCTGAAGCAGGCTGCTTCGGGTCGGCAGGAACTCGCTGCGGGGGTCCGACGGGATGGACATGGTTTTCGGTTGCTGTGTTGACGCTAAGTTCTTATTGCCGGGATGAGGTGCGGATCTAACAAGAATTTTTGCCCGAACCGTCTTTTTCCGTTTAGCGGGCGGCAGGGTCGCGGCTGGTGGAGCGGATCTTCAGGACCACTGCCGCGCAGATTTCCTCCACTTTCCGGTCGTCCGGGCTCAACTTGCGCGCCTGCTTTTGGTGCCAGTAGGCCGCCGCCAGGTCGCGATAGCTGGGATTCGGCTCGATGGAGGCGAGCGCCCGGGCCAGGCCGGCGTGGGCGAGGCCGTTGGTCGGGTCCAGCCAGACCGCCTCTTTGAGCGCCTCGAGGCCTTCCGAGCGAATCAGCCGATCGACGCAGGACGCCCGGTCCAATGCCGACCCGGGAGAGATGGGACGGCGCTCGGGATCGGCCATATACCACTTCGCCCAGCGCACCGTCGGCCGCGGGGGGTCAGATTCCGGCAACGAATCGATCTCGCGCTTCAGGGCGAAGAGGCGTTCCGGCAAGACAGTTTCGACCGTTTTGTCGGCGTGGATGCGCTGGCCAGCCACCGCTTCCGCCAGGTCGGGCAGCCAGCCAGGCGCGGAGGTTTCCGGACGCAGCACGTCAAAAAGCTGGATCTGCCCCGTCGTGGGCACAACCAGCAGCCGCGAGCCGTCCTCGGAAAAGGCGACGTCTTCCACCGCCCCGGCCAAATGAAGCGGATCGGCCACCGTCAAACCGGTTTCCGCGTCCCAGATCCGAGCCGTGCCATCGGCGGAACCGGTCGCGACCCGGACCCCATCCGGACTGAAGCGAATGGCCTGGACCGGGCCGGCATGAGCCATCGGCTCAGACAGGGGGCGACCGGTCTCCGCATCCCAGACGCGCGCCGTCCAGTCCCGGGCGGCGGTCGCCACCCGCCGACCGTCCGGGCTGAAGCGCGCGAGCAACACTTCGTTGTCATGGCGAAGGGGGGCGCCGACCAGACGGCCCGTGGGCATCTCCCAGACGCGGGCGTGGCGATCGCGGGAGGCGGTCACCACCCGGCGCCCATCGGGCGAGAATTCAGCATTGAGGACGGCGTGGTCGTGCGGCAGTTGCAGCACGAGCGCCGCCGTGGCGGTTTCGAAGATCCTCGCTTTGTTATCCTGACAGGCTGCCACGAGATGGCGGCCGTCGGGACTGAAGTGAATCGCGCTGATGCCGGCGTCGCCGGGCGTCGAGGTCCCGTTTCGAGAGGAGGAGGGCAGGCAGCGGAGGATCTCGGCCTGGCCCGCCTCGGGCGCCAGCCTCCACAAGGTGAGTTCGCCTTCCGTGGTGGCGACAGCGAGCGACGTGTCGGCGGCGCCGAACTCGGCCGCGGCGACGGGTGAACCCAAGGCCAGCGGTCCCTTCACCGCCACCCGGGTTTTGAGATCCCAAATCCAGGCCTTGTTTCCGTGCACGACGGCGGCCCGCTCGCCGGACGGGGCGAGGCTGAAGAGGTCCACCGGAACTCCAAAGTCGAGCTTGTCCGGCTCAGCCCCGCCCTCGGCGGGCCATTGGTGCAGGACTCGATCGGAAACCACGGCCAGCCCCTGGCCGTGGGGAAGCAGGCGCGCACAACGCCGGCTGCGCCCCGTGGGAAACTCAAGGCCCCGCGCGTGGCGGGCCGCGGTTTTCCACGGCCAGAGCCCGCTGCCGTCCGGAGTGGACACCGCCGTCATCAACAGGTGGCCCGACGGCGAAAAGCCCGCGGTCAACAAGGCCTCCGGATGTCGCATCGGCTCACTGATCGGCGCCGCGGTCAGCGCGTCCCAAAGACGAAGGGTGTTGTCGCCCGAAACCGTGGCCAGGGTCAGCCCGTCCGGGCTGAAGCTGACCTGCCGAACCGACGAGCGGTGCGCCATCGGGCGCCCGATCGGTTGCAGGGTGTCGAGATCCCAGAGCATCGCGGTGCCGTCCTCCGAACTGGTGGCCACGCGACTGCCATCCAGGCCGAACGCGACGTCCAGCACGGGCCCGCGATGGGGCATCCGCCCAAGCGCCCGGCCGTCCGCCGTCCGCCACAGGCGGGCCGAACCATCGTCCGAGGCCGTGGCCAGGAGCCGGCCGTCCGGGCTGAAGGCCAGTTGGTTCACGGTATGTCCGTGGCGCAGAATCGGCGTGGCCGGCTCGGCGGTGGCGGTGTTCCAGATGCGGGCGGCGCCGTCCGTGCGTCCGGCCGTGGCGATCGTGCGGCTGTCAGGGCTGAAGACGATGCGATGAATGCGACCGCTCTGGTTCAAGAGCGCTTCGGTCGGCTGGCCCGTGCGGGCGTCCCAGATGCGGGCGTTGCCGTCGCTGCCGCCCGTCACGACCCACCGTTGATCGGGACTGAGCTTGATGAGTTCGACGCGCACGCCGGGCGGCACGGCCAGCGAGATCAGGCGATCGGTGACGAGGTCATGCAGGACGGCGCCGTCGGCCGTGCCGATGGCGACCAGCGAGCGGTCGGCGCTCCAGTCGAGGGCCAGGATGTCGTTGGTGGCCGCGCGGAATTCCCCGGCGAGGCTGCCGGACTCCCAATCCCAGAACTGCACCGTGCCGCTGCTGGCTCCGGCGGCCACCTCGTGTCCCTCCGGATTGATCGCAGCCACGCGCAGCCGATCCTCGGTCGTGAACGGCGCGCGGGCTGGGAGCGGCAGGTTGCGCCAGGTCAACGCGGACATCAGCCGCTCCGCCGCGACGCGGTTGGTCGGGTTGCTGCGCAGGATTCGGGCGAGGGACGCCAGTGCGCCGGCGGCGTCATCGCGCGCGAAGAGGTCCTCCACCTTTTGCATCTCGAGCCGTTCGATGCGGGCGACGGCCTGCTGCTCGGCGTGGATCGCGCGCTGGATTTGTTTGAACGAGCCGAAATAGGCGAGCGAGGCAATCAGGGCGATGACGGCCATGACCAGGCCGGCGCGGGAGAGCAGGGCGGTGCGCCGTTCCAGGCCGCGAACCCGGCGCAGACTTTTGCCGCCTTGCAGGAAGACGAGATCGGCAAACAGCTCCCCGGCGGTCTGATACCGCGATTTTTGGACCGGATCGCACGCCTTGATCAGCACTTCGTTGAATTCGGCAAATTCCCTTGTCTCCAGGCCGGACGGGTCGCCGCTGGCGTTGATCGCCGGCAGCCGCGGAAACTCGTTGCGATCAAGGCCGGTGCTGATTTCGTAGAGGACCTTGCCGAGGCTGTAGAGATCGGCGGCCGGGCTTCCGGGGCCTTCCGGGGGGACGAATCCCTCGGTGCCAACGTAGGAGCGGGCGTCGGAGATGCCGGCCACCAGCCCGATGTCCGCCAGCTTCGGCGTGCCGCCAACGAAGATGATGTTGGACGGTTTGATGTCCCGGTGGACCAGCCCGGCGCGGTGCAGATGTTCCACGGCCGACGCGAGCTTGGCGCCGACCTCGAGCGCCCGGGAAACCGGCATGCGTCCGCGGGCGCGCAGTTCCTCCCGCAGCGTCAGGGGCCGGTAGGCGGCGATCGAGACCGGGTTGGCGCCGCCGCCGATCTCGGCATCGTCCGCCAGCTCCATCACGTAGTAGAAATATCCCTCAAGGTCGTTGCGACCGACGTGATAAATGTCGACGAGGCCGTCGTGCTTGCGGGACACCGGCTCGAATTTGCGAATGCCGTGAAACTCCCGCTCGTAAGGGCGTTCGTCCTCGAAATTATGGCGCCAGACGATTTTGACGGCCCGCGGGGAGCCGAGCGCGTTGCGCGCCAGCCACACCTCGCCATACGACCCCCGACCAACGAGTCGTAGCAACTCGTAGTCGGGCAAACGAACCGTGCTCGCGGTTGTCTCCCCTTTCATACCCTTCCGCCCGTGCGTGAATTCTCGGTGTTGAACCTCGCACGACGCTAGCGGGAGCTGCGGGCCGACTCAACGCCAAAACTGGGCGGTTGTAGCGCCGGCAGGTGACGACGCATCCCTGCGTCGTTGGGACTGGTGCGATGGCGGTGCGGGCGAACCGGGCGGCCGGGACGCCGCCTGACCTGCACGGGAGACGCGTGCGCTCCGACGTAAGTAGCGCCGGCGTCCTCGCCGGCAGGTGACGACGCATCCCTGCGTCGTTGGGACTGGTGCGATGGCGGTGCGGGCGAACCGGGCGGCCGGGACGCCGCCTGACCTGCAGGCGGGACCGGTGCGCTGCGGCGGCAGGGTCAATTGCCTTTGGATTGGCGAATCGTCCAGAAGTCGTCTGAAAGATTTCGGTCGTCGAGATACGCGTACGGCATCGTGAAATAGCCTTGCTGGCCCCAGTCGGTGCCCCACGAATTCCGGATCAAGAATCGTTTTTTCGTTTCGTTATAGCCCACCGCCATCACGGCGTGGCCGCCCATGTCCTTTTCCTTTGGCTTGGGCAGATTCAGCTCGCCGGTCTTGGCCACCTTGGCGGATTCGAAAGCCTCGTAGACCGTGAAGCCGAAAACAAACGGGTAGCCTTCAGCCAGGCACTGTTTCATTTGCGCCACGGTGAGGATGCGGTGATATGACACCACCTGGCGTTTCAGCGCTTCTTTATACGCGGCGGCCGTCGGTTTCCGCGTGAAGTCGGAGATCTTGTAAGGCCATTTCGCCTCGGTGCAAACCCCGAGGCTGACCAGTGTCTTGATGCCGTCGCGCAGGAACGCGCCGGAGTCCTCGTTGAGCGTCCCCTCGCGCGCCCGCTCGTTGTAATAAATGAACAGGCGGCTGAGATCGGTCACGGGACGTTCCGCCTTGCGTTGCAGGAACTCCATGTTGCCGGCGAGCGCGTTGGCCGTGCAACTGCCGAGTTCGCCCTGGTCCTCGACCGGCGAGCAGAACCCTCGCAGATCCACCACCGGTGGAAGTTTCTTCGGCGGCCTGGCAATGGCCGCGTAAAGTTTGTCACGGTGATCGGGCCGGTCCGGCAGCCAGCCGTACCAGGCGTTGATTTGGGATTTGGACATGACGGGATTTGGTTGGTTGGAAGGGGCGTTCCGATCGCAACGATCGCAACGATCGCAACGATCGCCTGCGCCCGTTGTTCGCAATCAAGCCCCCTCCGGATCCGGCGCGTCAATCCCAACTTATTCACCGCTCGAGGCCCGCCGCCTGCGGATGGGGAATTCGCACCCGGGCGGCGGCGCGCGCTCAGGCCGGCGCACCTGCGATGGACCCCACGCGCAGCAATCCCGTGCTGAGGATCCGGGCGCGCAGACCGCCGCGCCCTTGCAGCGCCGCCTCCGCACCCGGGCCAAAGGCTTGATCCATCCAATAGCACGGGCGGCATTCCTCGAGGCCGAGAAAACGAACGCCCTGCACGGCAAATTCCCGGCCCACCAGTGAGTTCAGGTCCAGCCCGCGGGTGATGACGTTGCGACGAAAGACCGAGGGCGCGGGCGCCGGGCCGTCGCAGCCCGCGCGCAACGCCTCGTAAACCTCAGCGGCGAAAAAGGTGATCTGGCCCTTGTGGTTCTCCGGCCGATCGAAGTAACGGTCGCCTTCCAGGCCGCGCCCGGCCACGCACCGCACGGAGGAAACTTCCTGGACGGGCGTTGTCCCCGCCGGACGGCCGTGATGCCCCACAAAATTGTGGGCGGCGGAAATATAGATGTGCTCCACGCGGCCGCGCTCGTTCATGGCCGCATCCTACGTCGATCCTTGCCCGTGCGGCTATGGCAATAGTGCGGGGTGAAACACCGCACGATAAAACCGCCGACGCCGCGGCTCGGGGGCGGGCGGGTCCGTGTAGAACGCCGCCACATTGCCAGGCGCAAACTCCCCGAGCCGCGTCCACTCAACCAGATTCGGGCTCGCCTCGGCGTCATAACTCCCCGGTGACACCGAGCCTTCGCGGATGACCAGGCCCACGGTGCCATCCTCGCGAACCGAGATGTGCAGGACGGGATCGTAGACCAAAATTCTCACTGGCAAGGCCTCGACGATGGTGCCGTTCTCTCCCACCGCCCGGGCGGTCAGATAAAGAATTCCTGCGTGGTCGGGCTGCCATCCTTGCCACGGCCGGGACGGAACGCCGACGGGGGGCCGGACCGGGATCTGCAGGATGGTTTCCTGGCCGGGAAACGGGTGCGCGCATGGGCACAGCCAGCAACAAAAGCTGGCCTCGGCGATCTTCGTGCTATTGGCGAAAATCTCTGCGGTGAGAAACACGTCGTTCGAAGCCCAGGCGCGCAACACGATCGGCACTTCGTCGAGCGTCGAGTAAAGCCCGTTGCGCGCCGGTTCGACAAAGCGCAGCAGCGGCGACGTCTCCGCCCGGCCAACGGTGATGGTTACCGGCGGCGATGTAATCTTGGTCCCGTCCGCCCGGACGGCCCGGGCGCTCAGCACATGCGGCCCGGTTTCCGCCGACGTCCAGTCGAACGTGTGCGTGATGACGGTTCCCGGGTCCGGCGCGCGGATGAAGACAATTTCCGATTCACCGATGCGCTGTTCGCCATCGAAAAATTCCACCCGGCCGATATAGCCATCGAGATCGATGGCGTTGGCTTCGAGGTGAATTGTCTGTCCGGGCGCGAATTCCGCGCCGTCCCGCGGCTGGGTCAGGTGCAGGCTGGCCTGGGTGATGCCATCGTCCCGGATGAACACCGTCGCATGGTCCTGGACCGGATCGAACTCCGAGTTGAGATAACAAGGAATGCCGAGGGGCGGGTTGGTCTCCGGTGGGCAGTGCGACAACGTGGCGACAACCGTTTCGATTCCTTCGTTGAGATCGTCGATCGCCGGCACAATCTCGATCGTGGTCGAGTCGGCGCCGGCCGGAATGGTGACAAAGAACGGCTGTGCGGGATAATCGACGCCCGGTGTGGCCAGGCCGGAATAAAGCACGAACACGGACAGGGCCTCCTTGGTCGGGCCGGTCCGGGAGATCGTGAATTCCCCGCGCAACGGCAGACGCCGGAGCGGATAGGATGATTCCTCGGCGATCGGCCGGGTGGCTTCGATCTTCACCACCGGAAAGTCATTTCCATCGTGAATCGTCACCGTGGCCGATGCGTGCTTGGGGTCGATGACGTAGTTCGGCAAAAGAGCAAACGGCGGCTCCAGCAACGTGGCGATGACGGTCTCGTCCCCTTCCAGCAGGTCGTCGTCGATCGGGCCAACGATGATTTCCAGCGAGGTTTGCCCGGGCGCCAGCCGAAAGAGGCGCCCCGGGTCCGCGTAATCCTTCTCGATGGTCGCGGTGCCGGAGTATCCCACGAAAAGCGTCAGGGCTTGGTTGGTATCGCCGGTGCGGGTGACTTCGAAGCGCCCGGGGGCGATCCGGGTCAGCGGGGTGGGCTCCGCCGTGTCGGGCGCGCTCGCGCGAATGCCCACGGTCGGCAGCGGGTGCGGCTCGATGGCGTGGAGGACCGCCGCAGTGGCGAACAGGGATCCGAACCGGGCGAGGGCCCGGCCCGCCCGGCGAAGCAACGGCGCGACGTGAAGATGGGTGCGACTCATACGATTGTTTCTTAAATTTCGTGAACGCAAACTGCCGCCCGGGTCCTGCCAGCGTGCGGCCGGCTGTTTCGTCGGCAGGAGATCGAGGGCGGAACGTTACAGCGAAAAGTGTGCCTGGGTTTGCCCTGGGCGGCAATCGGAACTCCGAGCCATTGCCGAGCCGCGTCCACGACCCCGCCGAACCGGCTGAAGGCACCGTTGGCAGGCCACTTCGGCCGGGCCGGATCGACTGCGACAAATCTTTGCGAGGAGTCCTTGGCCGGCTGCGGGTCCTGCGCCGTGCTGGTGGTCAGTTCCCAATCTCCGGTTCGGATTGGGGATTGGCTCCCAAGTTTGGAGTTGGCCAATGGGCCCGCAATACCTCGGAGGCTCTGGCAGCGTCGTTCGCCGGCACGGCAAGGCGCACCGGAGCGTACGGGCCGAAGAACTGCAGAAGCGCGTGAAAGTGTCGACCGTAAGCAAACGCCGGGATGCCGGTTCGTTCGAGACACTGCAGGGCCGGCGCCACCAGGTAGTCCTGGTGAAGCTCCCAGATGGGCACCAAATCGTAAGGTTCGCGGTCAGAATCCGGAGATCCTCATGAAAGCATCGGCTGGCGCGGTTCAAAAACGACTGAAAAAGACTTTGCGCGCGAGACCCCGGAATGGTGACACTCGATCCGTTCAAAGACGTTTCGCAGGTGACTGCGAGGACATGGAGGTGTCCGCCCGACGAGCTTCGCCAGGACCGGCCTGATTTCGTGACTACGCCTTATTTATGACCATTGATTCTTTCTTCCGGCGACCGCGCTTCGCCGCAGCGACGACCGTTGCTGGCATCGTCGTCTGGTTGTCGTCGGGGGTTGGTGCCTGGGCCGCCTTGCGCCTGTGGACCGGCGCCGGGCCCAATGCCTTCTGGTCGACTGCTGCCAACTGGAATCCCGCCGGGCCGCCGCTGAATGGCGATGACCTGGGGTTTTTGGCAGGAATGGCCCGCCAGACTTCAACCAACGATTTGGCCGGACGGACGTTTCATTCGATCATCTTCAACGGGGCGGGCGCCAACTACACGTTGTTCGGCAACCCGGTGACGCTGGTCGCCGGCGTAAATGATCTGGGCGGCGCCCAGGGGTCGTTGAATTTCTCCGTGGTCACGCTCTCCGCCGACCAGGAGTTCATCGCCGACGGCTCACGCTTCAACGTCAGCAGCGACGTGGCGTTGAACGGCCACACCCTCACCCTGCGCGCTACGACGTCAAACTCCACGGTGTCGGTCATCGGGTCCATCTCGGGCGTGGGCGATGTGGTCAAGGTCGGCGTGGGTCAGGGGCTGTTCGGCGGTCCGGAAGGCAACACCTATCAGGGAACGCTGCATGTGACCGAAGGCATCATGCTGCTCGGCAAGGGAAGCTTCGGCAACCGCCTCGCGGTGCCGGGGGATCTCGAAATTGGTTCGACGATCGGTGACTCCGACCCGTTTGTCTTCGGGAAGGTGGTCCTGTTGCGCGCCAACATGATCACCAACACCGGCACCATCACCATCAATCACGGCTCGCTCAACCAAAACGGGTTCGATCTCACGGTGGGTCCGCTGCGACTGTTTGACGGCGGCATCAACACCAGCAACGCGACGCTGACTCCGACGGCGACCATCTCTCAGCCGCCGTGGCCTTACACCCGCTATCCGTTTCTTAGCGGCAACGTCTTGCTTCCTTCCGACATTACTTTCGATCTGCGGCAGCCAGGCTCTTTGGGTGTTTCCGCGGTGGTATCCGGCCCGGGCGGCATTGTTCAGCGCGGCTACGGCACGCTCGAATTGTCAGAGACCAACACGTTCAGCGGCGCGGTGACGGTCAATGGCGGGCTTCTCCACGTCTACAAAAGCACGCAGGCGCTCGGGCAAAACCCGGTCGTCACCCTCAATCAGGACGGGCTGCTGGGCCTGGAGGAAGTGACCCTCGCGAACAAAACGCTGATCATCACATCGCGCGACGCAGGCCTGCTTGCCGTCTACGAGCCCTGCGCGTGGGCCGGGCCAATCCAGCTCAATTACACCGGGCAGGCACAGTTCACCGCCGGCGGCACGTTTGCGCCGGTGGGTTTTACGTCGCTGCGCCTGACCGGCCCGATTCATGGGACGGGCGGGATCAAGTTCGGCGGCGAGACGATCGAGATGACCGGCAACAATGATTTCGGCGGGGATGTCACGGCGGCGTGTGAACTGCTCAAGCTCAACACCGGGCCGTTCCGTCCGTTCACCGGATCGCTCGAAGTCGGCGGAAGCTTCAACGCGTGGGGCTATGACTACGGTGAATTGAATGCGCACGAGACAAATGCTCTCTGCGAGATTCGCTGGATGGATACGGCCTTCCAGCTTGCGCCCCGCGTGGTGATTCACACCAATGGCTGGGCCAATCTCAACGGCCATGACAACGAGTTCGGCAGCCTCGAGATGACGGGCGGCCGCATCACGGGCAACGGCGGCAAGCTTTACCTCGACGGGCCGGTCACCACCCATCCCGCGCCGATGCCCGCCAGCGTGGAGGGATTGGTCCAGCTCTCGACCTTCCCGGCTGTCGCCTTCACGGTGGCCGACGGGCCGGCGGACCCGGACCTGCAAATCACCGCCGTCATCTCCGATGGAATTCCCTCGGGCATCGACAAGGAAGGAGATGGCGAGTTGCTGCTGACGGCGGCGAACACCTATCGCAACGCGACGACCGTGGGCGCGGGTGTTCTGCGCACACGCCACGATTCGGCTTTGGGAACCGCGGTCGCCGGCACCACGGTCTTCGCAGGGGGCACGCTCTATAACGAGACGTCGCCGGCGCTGGCCGAACCTCTGACCCTCAGCGGGGCGGGACGCGGTGGCACCAACGGCGCGCTGTTTCTCGGGCCGGCCACCGGGGTCCAGTCGGGGATCGTGTTGGCCACGAACGCCACGGTGCGTATCGACGCGGCGTTCGGCATTCTTTCCGGCGTGATCAGCGGCCCGGGCGGCCTGACCAAAACGGGCCCAGGCTCGCTGCAATTGGGCGGCGGTTCGGGAGCGAACAACACCTACGGAGGCGACACGACCGTTGCCGCCGGCGTCCTGGTGCCTTCGAAAGGGACGGGTGTGATCACCATTCCTGGTCATCTCATCATCGGAAACAGCTTTGGCGTGATCGCCCCGGTTGCCACCGTCCGACATTTCGCCGGCTTCACCATCGGGGGAAGCGTCACGGTCAATCGTGGTGGTCTTTGGGATCTTAATGGCCAGGAGGAAGGATTCTCCGTTCCAGCGCTGCAAGGGCGGCCCCCGCTTACGCTCAACGGCGGCGGCGATGTCCAGACCGGGGGCGGCATTGTCTACCTGCCGGTCGGTGGTGACGTTGTCGTGAATCCCGGCGGGTTCATCGGTGGAAGCTCGAGCATCTCGGGACATCTGGGCCTCGATCCCGGCCTGCACCAGTTTATCGTGGGGAGCGGCGTGAACATCATCGGGGTGAGCATACCCGACCTCGAGATCTCCGCGGCGATCAGCCAGACCTCAACCGCCGCGGATCTCGTAAAGGAAGGCTCTGGCGAAATGCGATTGAGCGGCGCCAACGGTTTCACCGGGTCAGTGACGGTCCACGCCGGGCTCGTCACCGCGGCGCATCCGAGCGCCCTGGGTGACACCACCGCGGGAACAATTGTTAACGGAAACGGGGCGCTCGCGCTTTCCGGTGGAATCGAAGTGCGGGATGAGTCGCTCACTTTGGATTCGACCAACACCGCCGCGCTGCTGTCGCTCGGGCCGGTCACCAACGTGTGGAGCGGCAACATTCTCCTGCAGCGCACGGCCGGCATCGCCGTGCCTGAAGCGGCCGGCGGCTTGACGCATTCCGGCTTCGGCACATTTGCCGTCGGCATCGGCGGCCCGGGCGGCTTCATCAAGTCCGGCCCCGGGGCGTTCTTCGTCGCCGGCCTGCAAGGAGGAAACAACTACGCCGGCCCGACGACGGTCACGGAGGGGTTGGTCCAGGCGACCCGCCGCAGTGCGCTCTCGGCCAACGTGCGCGTCACCGGGCCGAACGCCATCCTGCGCACCGGCCGGGCCACGGGAATTTTCCCGGCTGTCACCGTGCTGCCTTTCGGCACCGCTGTGTCCGTGGAAAACGGAGGTCTCTGGGCGATGAACGCGACGAACGTCGAAACGCTCAGTCGCCTGGTGGGCGATGGGCGGGTGGATTTGGGCGCGGGCGCTGCGCTCACGATCAGCAACGCGGTGTCGTGCGAATTTGCCGGCGCGGTCAGCGGAACAGGCGCGCTGAACAAACGGGGGCTGGCCACGCTGCGGCTGAGTGGCAATGGCACGGGTTACACCGGTGCGGCCACGGTCTTCGACGGTTCCTACAACATGTTCGGGAGTTTCCCGAACAGTCCGATCACCGTGAAAAACAGCTCGGTGCTGCGCGGGGGCGGAATCGCCGGGGATGTCACCGTCGAAGCGGGCGGCGTGGTCCGGGTGGACCCGCGGGTGCCGGTCCAGCAGGGGGGCGAATTCCAGATGAACTCGATCACTTACCAGCCGGGCGGCGTGCAGAGCCTGAACTTTTTCGGCCCGCACCCGACGGGCGGCAATGACCACCTCGTGGTGACCGGGCCGGTCACGTTGAACAACGCGAGCCTGAGCTCGGGCTTCGGGTATCCGCCGCGCGATGGGGATGTCATCACGCTCATTCGCAAGACGACCGCCGGCGCCGTCAGCGGAATTTTCTCCAGCTTCGCCGAAGGAGCCCTGCGGACCATCGGCGATGTGCCGGTCGTCTTCAGTTACGTGGGCGGCGATGGCAACGACGTGACGCTGACGGTGACGAACCTGCCGTTGCAGGCGGGCGGGTCGCAGTTGGTCACGGGACGGGGCGGCAGCGCGCTGGTGCCGGATGATTGCAGCCAGCTTTGGCTCGTGGTTGCAAACGGTGGTCCCGCCGCCCTCACGGGCCTGCGCGGCACGCTCCGCAGCCTGACTCCGGGCGTCCTGGTCACCCGGGCGGAATCTTCCTACCCGAACCTTGCCTCCGGCGAGCGGGGCTCGAACGCGTCGCCCTTTCAGATTCGCACCGAAGCCTCGTTCCCGTGCGGCAGCGGGTTCGAGTTCGAGCTCGTCCTAAGCGCCGACAATCATTCCGCCATGGCCATCCCGTACCGGTTCGCGGGCGGGTCTGGCTTCGGGCTCACGTTTGACGGCGGCGCGGATCGGGTCGAGGTCAGGACCAACGCCTTCCTCCGCATCACAAACAATTTCACGATCGAGCTCTGGGCCAACCCGACCGCCTCGCGCGGGGAGACGGCTGAGCGTAACT
This sequence comes from Limisphaerales bacterium, assembly GCA_044229355.1. Lineage (GTDB taxonomy): Bacteria > Verrucomicrobiota > Verrucomicrobiia > Limisphaerales > JADJPG01 > JBGARF01. The sequence continues at coordinate 88,292 of JBGATF010000003.1, read as the reverse complement.
CCGGCAACTCGCTGACCAGTCGCCAGCGCTTCGCGATTTTTCCCGACCGCGGCGACCTCAGCTACGGCCCGGGCCATGTCGGTGCCGGCCTGTCCATCGGACGCAACGGCGTCAGCGTGTTCGAACAGGGCAGCAACTATTTTCCCGCGCCGCTGGTTTATTCCAATGATCTGTCGGGCTGGACCCATGTCGCGCTCGTCTACGCCAATCGCCGCCCGCGGCTCTATCTGAACGGGGTGCTGGCCCGGACCGGCCTGTTGAGCGCCGCGCCTTTCATCCACGCCTGCGCGGGCCTCGGCGGCTCGGTCCATGGCGCGACCTTCGGCAATTACGACGGGCAGCTCGATGAGGTGCGAATTTGGAGCGGCGCGCTAAGCGAGACGCAAATCCAGGCGAACATGAGTCGAAGCCTGGCGGGAGATGAGCCTGGGCTGCTCGTCTATTTCCGCTGCGACGAAGGCGACGGGACCACGCTCGAGGACAGCGCGCCCGCTAATCCCAATCTCACCGGCACCCTGGTTGGCGACGCCGCGTTTGTCTTCCCGGGCGTCGTTCCGTTCCCTACGCCGGGCGTGGATTGCAGCTCCGGCGGCGGCGCGTGCGAGAGTTGCAATTTCGTGGCGGGCCGGTTCACACCTCAATCTTTGACGGGCACACGCCGGCTTAACGCCACCGGCCTGCCGTCCGTTTGTGATCCGGCCAAGCCGTGTCCGGATTTCGTGGATGTTCCCGACGCGCCGGTTCGACATCGGCTCCATTTCTTCACGAACAACACCCCGACCGAAGCCTGCGTCACGGCCCAACTGCACGTCGATTGTCCGGATGCGCCGTTCGGCGCCTTCGGGGCGGCTGCCTATCTCGGCGAGTTCCAGGTCAATCAACCGTGCGCAAATTTTCTCGGGGACGACGGGGCCGCCGGACTGCCCACCCCGGCCTTCTCGTTCCGCGTTCCCGCCGGTTCCAATGTTGTCGTGGTGGTTACGGCCTACGATACCAACGTGACCTGTGCCGATTACACCCTCGAGGTGTTCGGCCTGCCGTGCCCGCCGCCGGCGCTGCGCATCGCCCGCGATGTCCGGCCCAACCAAGTCCTGCTGCAGTGGAGCAGCGCGTATCCGGACTTTCGCCTGCAATCCGTGAATGCCCTCGAGGGCGCCGCTCCGTTCCCGTTCAGCGGCGTCGGACCCGCCCCCACCCTGACCGGGGGCAAATTCGCCGTGACCAATGACTCGACGGCGCCGCGGCGATTCTATCGCCTAACCAAGTGAGGGGTCGCCCGCGCAGCTCGGAGTTGTGGGTGGATGTTCGCGCCACGGCCGGACCGCGGGCCTTTTAGCCCGGCGCGGCTCGGGCCGGCGGCGACGCTCGAAGGTTAGGACGCGCGTGGTCGAGTTCACCCGCTCCGGATCCCGCTCCGCGCTTCCATCCAACAGCTATGAGTTGCACCGCCGGGCCGCCACCCCGCAAAGCCCAGGCTGGCTCGAACGGCCAACCTGTGTTACAGGTGTCCGTCGCGCGCAGAGACTGACTTCGCCGTTTTGTTCAACGTATGTACCGATTCCGTGTCCTGCTGGCTTTTGTCTGCCTCCTGGTTGGAGCGCCGTGCGTCCAGGCCGTCACCCCGCCTGTCGTGCGCAGCACCGACTACAACGGCACCTACTCAAATTCCGTGTTTTATCCGGTGCAGGCCTGGATGAATACCAACACGGTGCTGCTCACCGCCGAGTCTTGGATCTATTGTCGGGATTTGGACGGCATTCAGACCATCGTGGCCCGCCACTACTCCACCAACCTGTGGTTCGGACTGAACACGAACCGGCTGCGGTTCTATCGCAGCGGCGGTACGTCCGTCGATTCGGACGGCACGTTGGCCGTCGGCCGATGGACCCACGTGGCGGTCACCTACGATGGCGCGACGGCGAGATTTTTCATCAACGGCCTCGCCGCCGGCGCCAAGGCGCTGGCCAACGCCGGGAACAACTGCAGCAACACTCTGAGCATCGCCGCCCAGCACGACATTCTGAATCTGGCCGACATCTTCAGCGGCGGCTATCCATTCAACGGGTTGATCGATGAGCTCCGCCTCTGGTCGGTCGTGCGATCCCAGTCGGCCATCGCCGCGAACATGAACCTCGAGGTGCGCTCCGGAACGGGGCTGCTGGCGACCTTCGGGTCCGGCGGCGGAGTGAACGACATCCGGGGCACGGGCGGATCGACCAGCGGCACAGCGATCGCCGATCGGCGGAGCGGCTTCGGTATCCTGCCCGCTGACCTGTGCATCCCTTACACCAGCGCCGCGCTGAAGCTGGATGCGAACATTGATTTGTTTAACGAATACCGCGGGGCCGAGACGATCGTGCTTCGCTCCACCACGTCGTCCACCCGCCACGACATGCCCGCCTATCTCATGGTCTGCACCAACGCGACCAACTACCACCTGTATGTCGGAGTCCCCGACCTCGAACAGGCGGGTTTGCCGCGAATTCCCACCGTGCAGGTCGCGGCGGATGTCGACGTGACGAATGGCAACACGCCGGGCCTGGGCGATTGGGAGTTTCGAATGTCCCAGGATTCGTTCCAGGGCGGACGCATCTTCGGGGTGAACCCGCCAATCTTCCCCACGCCGACCTGGCTGAGTTGGGGGCAGAGCGATCAGAACTGGCAGGCCGTGACCGGCGGCTCGTTCGAGTTTCAGCAAAGCTACGAGTTTCGCATCCACGCGCGCCATCTGAATTACTTTACGAACGCCGTTGGCCTCATGGTGCGGTATTACGATTTCGACTCGATCGGCGATCAGCTGGTCGCTCCCCGGGCGGCCGTGACCAACCAGCCCTCGTCGTTCGCGCGAGCTTCCTGGTGCGGCCGCGCCGACGCGGACCTTAACTCGATCTGGCTCGCCGGCTCGGTCACCAACCTGTCCGGCAACGTCGGCGTTCCCGGCCGCACGGTGGCGCTCTACGCCGGAGATTCGGAGTTGACCGGGTTTCTCCTCGCCACCACGACGACCGATGCGGACGGCCGGTTTGCGTTCAACAACGTCCTCGCGCCCACGGAACGGCGCATCACCGTCACCTACAGTGCGCCGTCCAGTATCGTCTATCTCGATCCGACGATTGACGCCACCGCGTCCCCGCGGGTGCCGGTGAGCACGAACAGCCCGGCTTCGGTGACGTTTCCGCCCTGCCCGCTCGGTTGCACCTATGCGCGCGTCAATTTCCGCTATCGATCCCTCGGTCCAGTGGCGGTTTCAAGCGTCGCGCCCACGGCTGTTCCGGCCACGGTCGTGGTGCGGTCCAGTCCGCTCAAGACCACCCCCGGCCACAGCTTCACGTTGACGGGCACGAATTTCTTCCCCGGCGTCCGCGTATACTTGCGCGGCTCCGGGTGCTCGATTCTCCCGCCGAGCCTGTGCCCGAGCGATTTTATCGAGGCCACGGTGCTGTCCCAATCGCCCGACGGAACCGTGCTGGAAGCGGCGGTGCCGACCGGGTTGACGGGCGTGAGCACGCTGACGCGGAGCTTTCAAGTGGTCGTTTACAACCCGACCAGCGGGGGCAGTTGGACCTATGGCCCGAACCTGCTGGTCCGGCCCCCGACCTACCCGGAGCTGTTTGGATTCGAGTTCAAGAACATGGATGACAGCCCGAGCCTGGAGGAGTTTGAAGCGTGTTACGGGGACAGCATCTTTTCCACGATCCCGTTTACCGACATTCCCATCCCGGGAATTCGCGATCCCTATTACGGCGTGTATTTCCTCGTTTATATGGCCTGGATGGAGCTCGCCCAGGGTTCATGTTCGGGCTTCGCCGCCACGTCCCGGCTCATGGCCGATGGCGATATTCCGCCGGCGACATATGATGTGGCCGAGAGCGGTGACGGCGTGCATGGCGTGCTTTTCCCGGACGGATATGTGGGCCGACCGGCCTGCCTGGCAGACGACCCCCGTCTCTGCGCGCCCAAGCCGGGCCATTGGTCCGGCTTCGATCTGTTCCACCCGGCACGCCCGTTGAACATCTGGGGCCGGATCATTTCGTTGCAGGGGGTGCAGACGTCGGCCGAGTTCCTGAATGGCTGGCTGGGCCAATTGCAGCGCCCGGTGGCGGCCGGGCCGCGCAGCGGGATCTCCGTGGGCGATCCGCTGGCAGTCCTCAATCAGGTGCGGGCAAACTCCCGCGCCACCCTGGTCACGCTCGGAGGGCGGGCCTTTGAATCGCTGCACACGATTACGCCGTATGGCGTGCTCGAGGAGCAGGGGTTGGAGACCAACCTTTTGGTGACCACGCCGCGTGCCGGCTTCAGCCTGATCCAGGTTTACGACTCCAACTGGCCGCAGACCGAGCGCCACATCGAGATTAATCGAACCGAGAACTCGTTCCGGTATTTGCTCGGTTTCAATGACCACGGAGAACCGCACGTCGTCGAAGGGGCCGGCATTTACTCCACGGCCATGTCTGTTTTCCGCGGCCGCCGGCATGCGCTTGGTCCATTCGACATCGCGGCCAACCTCGAGCGCCTGCTCCGGGTCCTGCACACCGGCACCGCCACGTCGACGTTTCAGGATCCAGCCGGGGGCATCGCCGGCTGGACCCCAACCAACCTGATCAACAGCTACGAAGGCGCCCGGCCGTTCGTGCCCCCCGGCTTTGTCTTTGGCGAAGGCGATCGGTTCGACCGAACGATGTTCTTCCTGCCCGACACCAACGCGCCGGCGCGGGCGTCGTTCCGTTCCGCGGGGGCGAATGTGTTCCTGCATTACGCCTACGGAGATTCCGACATCGCGTTTGGTTTCAACGCCCCGGACACCGGCGCCAGTAATACGGTCGATGGCATCCTCATCGGCCTGAATCAGGGCCTGCGCGGGCTTGGCCTGAGAGCCGGCGCGCCCGTCAGCGGCTTTGGAGCGTTCGTGGCCAGCCGGGACTCGATCGGCCAATCGCTGGTGTTCATTCTCGACGCCGGCGCTGGCACGATGACGCCGGATGTGCAGCTGGAACGTGACGGATTCAAATCGCTGACCGTGCGCAATCGCGGGATCGCCCCGTTCGCCTTCCGCTTGAATGTTGCCGGGAAAGACAACGCCGTCGGCACGTTCGAGCACGCCTATGAATCATTCACGCTGCCGGGCCATGCCACCGTCACGTTGCGACTGCCCGCGAATCCGTTGGTGCGGGGCCTGACGCGCGACCTTGATTTGAACAGCGACGGCTCGGTGGACAGTTCCGAAGACGCTCCGGCCAACGGACAGTTGCGCATCGCCGACGAGGCCGGCTTGGTGGCGTTGCGCTGGCGGCAGGCCGGCTTCGGCGAGACGCTGGAATCCTCAAAGTCGCTTCAGCCCGGGGATTGGAGATCGGTCAATGTTGCTGTCACGACCGACGGCGCGGATCGCGTGGCGCGAGTGCCGAAGGCTGAGAGTGCGGAGGCGTTCCGGCTGCGCCGCGGTAACACGAACTGCCTGGATTTGTCCGCTCAACCCGTCGGCGCGCGGCCCAATCCGTGGGAGACGAATGGATTTAAGTTCGAGGCGCTTGACGCTGCCGGTGGAATGTTGGCTCAGAACACGGTGGCGGCACGCGATGGACGCATCGGTTTGGATGTGACCCACACCCTGCGCATTCTGCCTCAGACCGATGGCGAGGTTCTGCACGTCGACGTGTTCCAGAAATCGGGCCTGGTCACTTTGGAAGCCGTCGGGGCCTTGGGCGTCGTCGTCGGTCGCGAAACAATCTCCGGTGTGAGCGGAGTTCCTCAACGCGTGTCGCTCCGCGCGTTCCGAGGCCGCATCGACCACGTCCGCGTCGTTTCTCCAAACGCCAATTGCCTGATCCTTGGCGTGTGCTCCGAGCGGACTTCGCCACCGGCCGGCAAGCGGTGACCCGCCGCACCCCGGAGTGCGGCCGTCCCGGCCGCAGAAAGCCGGCGAGTTCCAACGGCTGGGAGTGCTGCGAGCCGCCGGGTCGTGCGGGAGTTTCTGCGGGCGAGGACGCCCGCGCCCCGGAGTGCGGCCGTCCCGGCCGCGAAAAAGCTGGCGAGTTCCAACGGCTGGGAGTGCTGCGAGCCGCCAGGTCGTCCGGGAGTTTCTGCGGGCGAGGACGCCCGCACCCCGTTTGTTCGCGCTTCCGCCGTCGGTCCGCGCGCGTCACCGGTGGCGCGGCACGTTGCAGGTGCACTTCTCGTCAACGGCGTGCAGCGAGTAACTGCCGCCGGACGGGCAATCGGGCTTATGCTCAAGGTAAAGCCCCTGGCCGAAGAGCTGGGCGTCGTCCGGCGTGTCGGACGCCGGCCGTTTTTGTTCGAGCGCCCACTGCGTCTTGGCGCCATCGATGTTCTTCCGGTTGACGGCGCAAGCCTGGGCCCGGGCGCGCTCCATATTGCCCACGAGGCTGGGAATGGCGATGGCAGCAAGGATGCCGATGATCGCGACGACGATCATGATTTCGATGAGGGTGAACGCGGCGTTGAGGTTCAGTCGGGACTTCATGGGGACAGGGTTGTGCGAGGTGTTTACTCTTGAGGCGTCGCCAGCGAAGTTCGAGCCGGGCTCGGCCTGGGTTTCAAACGGCGGCCGGCCGGAAAAGTTGCGCGGACGCTTCAGCGCGGTTGAGGCAAATCACCCGGCGGATGTCTCCGGGATCCGGTCGCCAATTAAATTCACTGGCGGATTGTCGGCGTTGGCGACGTTATGAGGGTGAACAATGACCGAGCCTGATCTGGATTTGCTGAAGCGATATGCGGTCTTCCACGTGGAGGACGCCTTTGCGGAGATCGTGCGCCGGCACGTGGACCTGGTCTATTCGGCGGCCCTGCGCCAGCTGCGGTCCCCGCAATTGGCCGAGGAGGTGGTCCAGGCGACCTTCCTCAACCTTGCCCGTCATGCCCACCGTCTGCTCCCCGGAACTGTCCTGGCCGCCTGGCTCTATCAAGTCGCCCGGCGGGAGTCGGTCGATGTCATCCGGCGCGAGGCCCGCCGGCAAATCCGCGAACGAGTGGCTTTCGAGATGAACACCCTGCATGACCCGGAAGCAGGCTGGCAGCGCGTGGAGCCGTTGCTGGACGAGGCGATGGAGATTTTGGACGAGCCTGATCGCGCGGCGCTCGTGCTTCGCTTTTTCGAAAACAAATCCCTGCGCGAGGTTGGCCAGGCGCTGGGTGCGAGCGAGAACGCGGCGCAAAAGCGAGTCACGCGCGCAATGGAGCGCCTGCGCCAGTTTCTCACCCGGCGCGGCGTGACCATCTCGGCTGCCGGACTGACGGCCATCGTCGCGGCCAACGCTGTGCAAGCCGCGCCCGCCGGATTGGCTGGAACCATCGTGGGGACCCTTCCACTCGCCGGCGCTTCCGGCGTTGTCCCCGCCGCGGCGGCTGGCGCCCCCGGCTCCAAAGCTTTTGTCATGACCATCCTGCAAAAATCCCTGATTACGGCCGCCGTCGTCGCCACGATTGGTGCAGGCCTTTACCACGCCCGTCGCACCCACTCGCCGGCCGGTGTTTCCGCCGGCCCCGAGTCGAATTCGGTGCAGGCGCCGGACCGCGCAACCGGGACAAGCCTGGCGGAGATAGCCGCCGCGTCGTCCAGCCGCGAGGCCTGGACGGTGACGCGAGCGATTGACCGTCAACCCGGCCCGCCACGCAGCGGCCCTGGCGTCGCGCAGCGCCTTAATTCCATCGTTCAACCCGCGCCGACGCCGGCCCAACCCGCGTCGCAGGAGCCGGCCGAACTGGCGAGAGACACCTGGCGGGATGTCGGATTCGCGCGCCCGCGGGACACGCTGCGAACCCGGGGCTGGACGGTTCTGAACGGGAGTCGCGAACGATTTCGGGATTCCGTCCTCCTGACCGCCGGCGCGCGCAAAGGCATTGAAGATGCGATCGTCCAGATGGCTGAGAGATCGAACGCTCCGAACAAGGCCGAGCTCGTGAAGCAGGTGCTCGAGAGTGGGTATGGCGCCGAGGAAGCGATCCTGCTCCCGCTGATGGCGGAGGACAAGAAGGTCAAGTATACGGCCTATCGCATTCTGTCCGAGTCTCCTTTGACCGGAGACCAGGCGACGATGGAAGTCGAGACGTTGTTAGGCTCAGGCGGATCCAAGAAGGAAACCTTGAAGTTCCAACGAGTCGGCCCCGACTGGAAAATTCTGATCGACGAGGACACCCTCAAGACGGCGCAGTGATCTCCCCGGCGACCGGCGAGTTGGTGCGAGGCGTCGTTCCCCAGAGGCGCGACGACACGGTTTAAATCGCGCCCAATTTTGCTGGCTGCAGACGTGTTGGCCTGACACTGTCGGCCCGCCATGTCCAAACAAGGCCGTTGCAGCGGAGGAGTTCAATTCAAACCGTGGTTGAGAATTTTGGCCGTCTGGCTGGTGACAGGTTTATCAGCTGCGGCGCAACTGGGGCCGGCAGATCCGTCATTCAAGGCGCAGATTGATGCGCCCGGAGCGGTTCTTGACCTCGTAGCGCTTCCGGGCGGCGACCTGCTCGCGTGCGGCCGATTCCTAACCGTTAATGATCAGCCGCGGCGTGGGCTCGTCCGGCTGCGGCCCGATGGCAGCCCCGATCCGACGTTCAGTCCTGAATTCAACGGGACCGTCAACGCGCTGGCCATCCAACCGGACGGAAAGATTGTCGCGGTGGGATCGTTCAGCGCGGTCAACGGCGAACTTCGGCGTAACATTGTTCGTTTAACGCCGTCCGGAGGCGTGGACGCGAGTTTTGCGCCGATGGTCGACTTTGAAATCAAGACCGTCGCGCTCCAGGTATTTTCGACCAACGACTGGAGGCTCGTGATCGGCGGGATTTTTTCGGCAGTCAACGGACGCACCGTGAATCGCCTGGCCCGGTTGCGCGCGGACGGCAGTTCGGACGATGGGTTTCGGGCCAGCGTGGGGGAGAACCGATCCTTCGAGCAGGTTTTGTCCGTGGCGGTGGCGCCCGACGGGCGACTGTATGTGGCGGGAGACTTCTCGCTCGTCAACGGCGCCACTCGCCGTTATCTCGCGCGCCTGCGCGCGGATGGCACGTTGGACAATTCTTTTGATCTGCAAGCGGGGCCAAACGGTCCGGTGACCAAGGTCGTGGCGACCAGCGGCGAGCGAATCCTGATTTCGGGCCGGTTCACCGCCTGCAATGATTTCCGACGCGAAGGCTTAGCACGCTTGCTGGAAGATGGCGCTGTCGATCCCACGTTCACGCCGGTTTATCCGGACGGGATCTTTTTTGTCGAGATGTCCTCCCTGGCCGAACAGCCCGACGGCGGCTGGTTCGTCGCGGGCCGATTCGCAACGGCCGACTCCCAGGTTTATCCGAGAGTCATCGCGTTGGATGGGAACGGCCGGGCCTTGAGTGGGTTTCAAATCGCCCGGGCGGCGCACCCGGCGGGGGGCGATCTGACCATCAATACAATCGCCACTTTGCCTTCGGGCAAGATTGCCGTCGGTGGGCGATTTGGATCGCTCGGTCCCGCTTCGCACGAGTCCCTGGCCGTCCTGCAGCTGAGCGGAGTCGTCGATGAATCGTTCAGCGCGCGCGTGCGCGATGAGGGTGGTATTGTCAGCATCCTGCCCCAGGACGATGGGCGAGTCGTGATTGCCGGCCGGTTTTCGCGGGTCAACGGCATTCCGCGGCAGACTCTGGCCCGACTGAATGCGGACGGGAGCTTGGATCGAGGGTTTGACGTGGGCGAAGGGGTTCTCGGCAACATCTTGGCGGCGACGTTGCAGGCGGATCAAAAGGTTGTCGTGGGCGGCATCTTTCGCGAGGTCAATGGCACGGCGCGGACGAATCTCGTTCGGTTCAACCTGGATGGGAGCGTCGATCCGGAGTTCGCCGCGGGCCCTGACTGGGTGGTTCGCGCGCTGGCGGTGCAAACCAACGGCCAAGTCCTGGTCGGGGGCGAATTTTTTCGGGTGAATGGGGTGACCCGCCCGGGCATCGCGCGCCTGGAGCGGGACGGGTCGATCGATCCATCGTTCAACGTGTCGGGCGCGGACTACAAGTCGGTCTTCGCCATCGCACTGCAGCCGGATCAATCCATTCTCATCGGGGGTAATTTCTCCGATGGGCGAATCCCGCCCCGGAACTATTTGGCCCGCCTGCACCCGGATGGGTCCCTGGACGAATCATTCGACGTGGGCGCCAGCCTGGATTCGATCGTCGTTACTCTGTCGTTGGATGCCTACGGTCGAATTCTTGTTGGCGGCTGGTTTCAATCTGTCGATGGTCAGCCTCGACGCGGTGTGGCGCGTTTGCTGACCAATGGATCCCTGGACTCATCGTTCGATCCGTTCCAGATCATCTACTCCCGGCCTGTCTACTTTGCGGCCGTGGATGACGACCGCATCCTGTTTGGCGGCGATCTCTACACCACTCTGACGATTGGGCGGTGGGGTGTGGGCCGCTTGCTGGACAATGGACAATTGGATCCGGAATTCGCGCTGCCGCCGGACGAGTGGATTTTCGTCCGGGCGATGGGTCGGCAAACGAATGGCGCGCTGGTCGTGTGGTCCGAGCGCAATGGAGCGGACGGCTCGGTCGAGTCGCGCCTGGCTCGCTACTGGTCCACGCCGAAAACGGCCTTCACCCTGGTTCGCGCTCACTCGGCCGCACTGGGGCAATTCAAGTTCGACTTGCGTGTGGAAGGCCCCGTCCCGGCCACGGTCGCGATTGAATGGTCGGCGGACCTGACCCATTGGAACGAACTGACCAGGCTCAACCCGGATTCTGATCTCATACCGATCGTGGACGAAACTGCGGCTGGGCCGCACCGTTTCTATCGTGCCATCGTACCCTGAATGATCGGTTCAAAGGACGAGGACGGGTGCGCTACGTAGCGCCGGCGTCCTCGCCGGCAAGTGACGACGCCTCCTGGCGTCGCCGAACTCGGTTCGCTTCTCTGGTCCGCGCACCGGGCGGCGGGGACGCCGCCTCACTTGCACGCGAGGACGCGTGCGTTACGTAGCGCCGGCGGCTCGCCGGCAAGTTGCGACGCCTCCTGGCGTCGCCGAACTCGGTTCTTCTCCTGGTCCGCGCACCAGCGGCTGGCCAGGGACGCCGCCTGGCTTGCGCGAGGACGCGTGCGTTACGTAGCGCCAAGCGTCCTCGCCGGCAAAAAAGTGACGACGCCTCATGGCGTCGCCGAACCAGTTCGCTTCTCTGAGTCCCGCACGGGCGGCAGGGACGCCGCCTGACTTGCGCGACGACGTGCGTTACGTAGCGCCGGCGTCCTCGCCGGCAAAAATGACGACGCCTCGCTGGCGTCGCCGAACCCAGTTCGCTTCTCTGGTCCGCGCACCGGGCGGCGAGACGCCGCCTGACTGCCGAGGACGCGTGCGCTACGTAGCGCCGGCGTCACGCCGGCAAGTGACGACGCCTCTGGCGTCGCCGAACCCGTTCGCTTCTGTTGTCCGTGCAGCGGGCGGCGAGGACGCCGCCTGACTGCACGCGAGGACGCGTGCGCTGCGCCCGGCGTCACGCCGGCAAGTGACGACGCCTCGCAGCGTCGCCGAACCCAGTTCGCTTCTGTTGTCCGCGCAGCCTGCGGCGGGGACGTCGCCTCACTTGCACGCGAGGACGCGTGCGCTACGTAGCGCCGGCGGGCTCGCCGGCGAAATTGACGACGCCTCGCCTTCGCCGAACCAGTTCCTTCTCTGGTCGCGCAGCCTGGCGGGAACGTCGCCTCGCTTGCGCAGACGCGTGCGTTGCGCTTCGCCGGCGTCCTCGCCGGCAAGTGACGACGCCTCATAGCGTCGCCGAACCGGTTCGCTCTGGTCCGCGCACCGGGCGGCAGGGCTGCCGCCGGACTTGCACGCGAGGACGCGTGCGTTACGTAGCGCCGGCGTCCTCGCCGGCAAGTTGTGACGCCTCCTGGCGTCGCCGAACCCGGTTCGCTTCTCTGGTCCGCGCACCGGGCGGCGGGGACGCCGCCTCACTTGCACGCGAGGACGGGTGCGTTACGTAGCGCCGGCGGCTCGCCGGCAAGTGACGACGCCTCCTGGCGTCGCCGAACCCGGTTCGCTTCTCTGGTCCGCGCAGCGGGCGGCGGGGACGCGTGCGCTACGTAGCGCCACTCCTCGCGCGCTGATTTCACTGGAGCGCCTGTGCGAAGTCGCCGCGCAGATCCTCGAAGTCTTCGATGCCCACGGAAACGCGCACCAGACCGTCGCGGATGCCGGCGCGCTCGCGCTCCGCGGGCGTGAGCAGGCGATGGGATGTTTTGCTCGGCACGCAGACCAGACTTTCCACGCCGCCCAGACTCAAAGCCGGCATGACCAGTTTCAGTTTGGCCAGGAGTGAATCCACGCGCTCCGGCTGGCGCAGCTCGAACGAAAGCATGCCCCCGAATCCGGACATCTGGCGCGCGGCGATCGGGTGGTCGGGATGGTCCTGGAGGCCCGGATAATTGACCCGGGCCACCGCGGAGTGGGCGAGCAGATACTCCGCGAGCTGTCCTGCGTTTTCATTGTGGCGGTGCATTCGCAAGGCCAGCGTCTTCAAGCCGCGCTCCAGTTGATAGCAGGAGTGGGCGTCCAGCATGCCTCCGTAGTTGGTCGCGGCTGCGGTCAGGTGGCGGATCTCCGCCGCCGTCGACACGATGACCCCGGCGTTGAGATCGCTGTGGCCGTTGAGGTACTTGGTGGCGCTGTGGATGACGGCGTCGAACCCGAGCCGGAGTGGATTCTGGTTGATGGGAGTGGCGAAGGTATTATCGACCGCGGTGAAAAGGCGATGGGATCGGCCGAGGTCGGCGATGGCTGGGAGGTCCAGGCAGCGCAGAAGCGGATTGGAGGGCGACTCGACGTAAAGCAGGCGGGTGTTGGCGCGGATGGCCCGGCCAAATTCCTCGGCGGTGGCGACGAAGGACAATTCGACACCGAATCGGGTGAGCTCCTTCGTGACGAGCTGTTGGGTGCCGCCATAGAGATCGGTTGGGAAAATCGCGTGATCTCCCGGCTGAAGATGAGCGAACAGCAGCGTTGCGATCGCCGCCATGCCGGAGCCAAAGACGAGGGCGTCTTCGCCCTGCTCGAGCGTCGCCAGCTTGCGGGCGATGACTTTCTGGTTCGGCGTGTTGAAATATCGCGGGTAGATGTTCGCGTTGTCCCGGTTCGGGAACGCGAACGCGGTTGAAGTGTAGATGGGGCTGCAGGCGCCGCCGGTGGCGTCGTCGAGGTGGGTTCCGGCGTGAATGCAAAGCGTCGACATTCCGTGCTTCTGGCGATCAACATTCATAATTCGTTTTAACCTGCGATGTAGGTAGGGCTGGCGCTCCGCCGCCAGCCGGCGATCAGCAGGGCGGACTGCTCCACCTCATCCGTCCCGTCCCGCCGTGCGGGGCGGGACACCTTCTCCCCCGCAGAGCGGCGGAGAAGATTTCCGAAAATCGTTTCGCCCTCAGTTAAGCCAACGCGCGCCGACGACGCAAGGTGCGTGCACGTGGCCGGAGATCGCAGTTGGCGGATGCAAACATTGCCGTAACATTACGCCATGCGATTGTCGTGCATTGGAAGCATCGGATTCATCGTGGTCTCTTCTTGGACGTCCATCCTTCCCGCCGCGGAACGCATCAATCACGCCGGAAGAATCCTCGGGCCAATCCCGGTCGTCACCAGCGTGATGTTGTTCAACACGCCCGAAGCCGACGCCGTCATGGCTACCTTGCAGATTTTTCCGCGCGATAACGCCTGGAATGAAGATGTTTCACGTCGTCCGTTGCTGCCGAACTCGGACGCGATGATCGCAAAAATATTCTCCGAGCTGAACGCGGTCGGCACGAACAGTCCCAAGCTGAGGGCCTTCAAGGAAATGAACTTTGTCCTCGTGCCCGGTCTTCAGCCGTTGGTCCCGATTCGTTTTGTGACGTATGACGATGAATCCGATCCGAGCCCGTATCCGATTCCATCCGATCTGCCAATCGAGGGCTGGCCGAGCGAGACGGGTACCCAGACGCTGGAGCAGGTGCAGCGCGCCACGGGCGGAGATCGGCACGCGATAATCATTCAGCCGGAATCGGGCTTCGTCTGGGAGACGTGGCAGACCCGGTTGACGACGGCAGCGACCAATTGGCAGGCGGCCAACGGAGCCCGGTTCAGTCTCACCAACAGCGTGCCGCGCCCGTCGGGTTGGACTTCCGCGGACGCGGCGGGCCTTTCGATGCTGGGCGGCCTCGTGCGTTTCGACGAATGCGAGCGGGGCGAGATCGAGCACGCGTTGCGGATGATCGTAAAACACACGCGTCGGGAATTTATTTATCCTGCCACGCATTACGCCTCCTCTCCGTCGACGACGGATCCGAACGTGCCGGCCATGGGCCAGCGGTTGCGCCTGAAGGCCGACTTCGTGGTGCCGGCAAACTGGACCAAGCCGGAGCGGGCCATTGCGGCGGCGTTGAAGAAATATGGCGGTTTGATCGCGGACAACAGCAGCAGCTTCTTTTCAATCTCCGTGGTGCCGGATCAACGGTGGCCGGCGGGGGCTTTCAGCCACATGACGTCGCTTTCCGTGACCAACTTCGAGGTGGTGCAGACCACGGGTCCGAACGAAGGCCCGCGTTCGCCGGGCGCGCCCATCGTTTCGGCAGGGCCGGACCAGACGGTGGCGCGCGGCGTGACCGCGACTCTGGCCGGGAGCGTCGTTTACACGAACCCGGCGCCATTGCAGACGGAGTGGACCGCTTCTTCCGGTCCCGGCCTGGTCTCATTTGCAAACACCAGTCGAACGAACACGACGGTTTCATTCATTGAACCCGGTCGGTACACGCTGCGCTTGGAGGCGGACGACGGGATTCACACTCCTGGCTACGCCGCTGTGACCATCACGGTGACTGACGAAATACGCGTGGGCATTCAACGGGTAGCCGAGGGAGTGCTGCTGGACTGGACCGGAGGGCGACCGCCGTTCGAGGTGGAAGCCAGCGATGGATTGCCGACGGCTCAATGGCGATCCGTCGGCACGTTTCCGACCAACCGCGCGACACTTTCGCCCGGGGCGGGCCCGATGTTCTTTCGCGTGCGCGGGCGGTAAATTCCGCTCCGAGCTGACGACGCGCCCATTCTGTCCGAGGGCTCGCTCGTCATCAGCTTCGACCGGGTGGCGACGCTGGCGGCTAATCGAGCCGGGGAAACCTTGGATGACGTGTTGGCGCGGGCCAAAGCCAGCCTCGAGGAGCTTGGGTACACCCCATAGAGGCAGTTCGATTGAGCGGCGACGAGGCGGATGCTGTCCGCGGCCTTGAAACTCACGGCCGCACGAGGCGGAAGAATTCCATTCCGGCGAGCGCGGATTCCGCAAGACGGACTTCGTTGAAGCCGCCGTTGAGAGTGACGGGGTCTGTGACGCGGAGCCATGCGGATTCCCGCGACGCCTCCGGTGCGGCCTGCAGCACGTAGTCGCGCACGTTGCGATCCCACGAGACAATCACGAAGCCGCCTTGACGGCGGATATGGAGGATGGGCGGCGCGGAGCCGATGCGCACGGACCCGGCGATGTCGATCAGGTCGCCGATGGTCGTGGGCAGCCGAATCGGGAGTCCCGCGCATTCGGTGCCAGCGGCGTTCAACGGCAGGATCCACAACCCATTCACGCCGCGAATTGTTCCCGCCCCGATCAACGCATCGCCTTGTGGCGTCCATAACGCGCCGAAGGGAAAACCGTTGGTGGCGTCGGTAAATCCCGTGAGCTGACTCAGCCCGGAACCGTCGGCCCGGATCGTGAACAGGTTCTGGCCGAAACCGGTCCCCGCACGCACGTCGGCCACCGCCAGGCGCGATCCCTCGGGTGACCACTCCGGCCAGGCGGGACCGGCCAGATTGATCGGCAGCCGCTGGCGCGACGTCCCGCCGGCGTCGGCCACGTAGATACCCCGCTGCGGGACGGCGTTCAAATTGTGAAACGCCAGGCGCCCGTCGAACGGATTCACCACCGGCGCGTCATCGAAACAATCGTTGACCATCGGCAGATCGGAGACGTTGCCCTGCAAGTCGATCAACTGCACGGTGCACTCCAGATCGAACACGAGACCCGAGCTGTCGTTGAGCCAATCGTAGTGCACGATGAAGTTGGGATTGGTGAACAGCCGGCGCTCATCCCCGGTGGTCAGGTCCCGCAGCCAGAGATTTCCCAACGAGAGAAACGGCGACCCTTCGCGGGTGAACGCCAGCCAGTGTCCATCCGGCGACACTCGCGGCCGCGTCCCGGTCGTGACGAAGCGGTCGCTGGTGCCATCCAGATGAATGGCCCACACGCTCCCGGTCGTTCCCGATTGGCGGCCGTAAAACACGGTGCCGAGCGTCGACAAATAAACCGGGCCGCCATTCGTGCCGGCGGGCGTGCCGTTCGTTCCGTTGCTATCGCCACTTAAATCCAGCGTGGGCGGGAGGACGCTTCCGGCGATCGTGTAGGTGGCCTGCTGAATCGCACCGCGCTGGCCGCTGGAGGTTTGCCCGAAAAAGGCAACCGTGACGTTGTTGCTGATCCGAATCGGGGCCAGGTATTCCGTCCAGTCCCCAGCCCCATTCAACCGGTAATAGGCGGAGTCCAAGGGATTGGCCTTGGTCAACGTCACGTCGATCGCAGCCGAGTAGGCGCCCGGAGTCGGCGCGATGGTCACCCGCGACGGATCCGCGGCCCGCGGGGCCGAGGCGCTGAAAAGCGAAATTGCCGGGTGATATTGATTGGCCAGGCCGTAGACCGTGCCGCCCGGAGCGGCCCCGAGGTTGTTCGTCACCGCGTTGCCGAGTCCCGCGGTCAGGCCTTGATCCCGCTCCGCACGCACCCGCACGGTGCCCGGCAAGCCGGTTAGTGCCGTGGTCCAATCGCCGCCATTGAGCGACGCGATGAAGTCCGGCTGCCGCTGGACGAATGGCTCGGTGCTGAAGAGCCATACGTTGGCCCGCGTCGCCGCCGTGGACAGCGCCGACAGCGGGCTGGTGGCCGTCTGCACGTAGCCGGTGTTGTTTTTGGTGAAGATCTGGGCTTGTGCGGATGAGAGCGTGTTCGAAGGGCCGGACAACAACGCCAGTCGCCCGGCGCCGAGCGGGATCACGCCGCTGACCACGTTGCCGCTCGCGCCCAGGCCCAGCCCATAGGTGACCCGCAACGTGCCGCCGCCGACCGGCGGGCGCAGCCCCGAAACGGTGCCGTCTCCGAACCGGACGACGGCCACGCCATTGCTGCCTTCGTCGATGGCATAGACCTGCTCGACCGAAGTCTGAAACGTTGTGACGGTGGCCGACCCGAACTGAATGCCGGCGACTCCATTGACCAGCGGCTGCAGGATGACGTTGGACTGGCCCGGGACATAGAACAGCAGCTGGGCCAGGGGCTGGTTGTAGAACCGAATGGAAACGAATTCGGTGTTGGCCGCGAGGTTGGATCGCGTCAACACCGGACCGTTGGGATTCTCGTAGGAATAAGCGACGAAGGTATCGTTGCTTCCGGTTTGCATGGCCGCCACCAGCGTGGTGTCGGTGGGGCTGCGCTGAAAAGCCGCCCCGTGGCGCAGGCTTCCGGTAGCGACCAGTTGATCCTGGAATCTGGCCTGGGCGTCGGCAATCGAGTAGGTGAGCAAATCGAGAATCGTGATGCCTGGATCGTGAGCGCCGGTGGTCAGCCAGTCGGGTTGCGCGGGACCGCCGGTGCCGGTTGGATTGTCCAGGGCCACAAGCAGGGTCAGGCCGGGATGAGGTGGATGGATCACCCGCGGAGCCGTACCGCCGCCGCCGGGAGTCGTCAGGTCCAGGAGCTGAATCCGATTGAATTCGGAAGACGTGACGACGAGCGCCTCACGGTCCGTTTGCAGGAACGCCCCCAGCGCCGCGCTGCCCACGTGGCTTGCACCAGTGGGAACCGGGTTGCCCCACGTCAGTGCGCCGCTGGCCGCCTGATATCCCACGCGCACATTGCCGGTGATCTTGTCGACCACCACAGCGTCGACGCGGCCGTCGCCGTTGACGTCGCTACCGGCAAGGAATTCGGTCGCTGTCTCCGTCACGGTGGCGGCCGGCGCGTCGAGGACGGTCCCGAGAGTCAGCAGCAACACGATCCATAACCCGAGGAAGGGCTGTGCGATTCGAAATCGACGGCGCATTGAGGACTCTTCGGACCACTGGGGCTTAAAGAGCCGCGACGCAGGCGAACGCCGGGCCTCGACGGTTCCCGCAGGTGCTGCCGACTTGCTCCGCTGCGGGCTGCAAGCCCGCGCTCCGGGAACATCGGACGGAGTTTTGCGTCGGAAGGGATTGGTTGGCTTCATGACGTCTTGCTCAGAGGCTGCCCAGCGGGATTTCGATCTCGTTGGTGGGAATGATGTAGTCCACCTCGCGATTCGCCTTGAAGCGGACGAGGAAGTAGCGATAGCGGGCACCCAACAACACGGGCTGCTGATCGCGAAGATAAAGGTAGGTGTAAAGGAACTGGAAATCGGGAGAGCGTTCGAGCGCGGCGGCGATCAGGCGATCGGCGATGAAGACCGTGAAGTGATCGCCGAGGATGTTCAACGTGCTCCAGGGCAGCCGTTCGATCATCGGGCTGGCCTGGATAATGTCGCCGGAAACTTTCGGGAAGAACGCGTTGGTCACCTGCTGTCGATAAAGGACGATCGGCAGCAGCGGCTCGCCCGCCCGCTCGGGATTGGTCGTCTGGCGCTTGAAGATGTGGCTGTTCGGATCCGGGCTGACGCTCGGGTTGCGATAGAAGTAGGCGTAGTTCGTGGTGCCGACATTGCTGATGGTATCGAGCACGTTGGGCAACTGGGCGATCCGGATGCCGACGGGATATCGCCGATCGTCGAGCTTGCGGGTCTCGCGGTTGGTGAAAACGACCGCCTGCACGCGGGCGTCAAATGTCTCCACTGAGGGAAGGGGCCGCGCGGGCCATGGCACGAGCTCGATCGGCGGTGGCGTTTTCCAGGTGAAATCCCATGTCGTTGACAGATCGCTCTCGCCGCCCTGCGCGTCGAGCGTCTGCACGGAGATTTGATACGGGGTATCGGCATAGACGTTGGCCACGAGGGTGAACTGCGGGCCAGGTCCGAAGCCGGCGCTGATCGGCGGGGTCAGCTTCACCTCGTTGAAATTGATCACATCGGCGAGGGCCAAAGAGTTGACCTGTTTGCGCAATCCCGTGAAGTAAACGTTGAGCGATCTGGTTGCGTCGATCTTCAGATCGGCGCTGAACAATCCTCCGCTGCTGCCACTGCCACTGCCGGCGGTGGAGCCCGATCCATCCGGGGCCGTTTTGATGTAGATGCGGAAGCGATGGACACCCGCCGTCGGGCAGAACCAGTTCAGGGCAACCTGGGGGGTGGCCGCGGAGCCGATGGCCTGCGGTTCGGCCAGCGTGGGTGCGGGCAGTTTCGGGGGCTTGACCTCTTTGCAGCCGAGCGCGGCCATCGGGCTGGGGTTGCCGTGCTCATCGAGCAATTGCAGGTAATAACAGAGCCGCGCCGCCGAGGCGGGCATGGTGTCATCCTTGCGGACGACGCGCCGCAAAGGTTGGAGAGGATTGTGGCGGATGGCGCCCTGCGAGATCAGCGTGAACGGACCGTCGTTGACCGTGCGATAAAGGCGATATTCGCGCGTGCGCGGGGTGGTCGTGAACTCGATTTGCAACGGCGCAATGCGTCCATCGATCGCGGCGCTGACGACGTGCTGCACGCAATCCGTCTCCCCCGGAAGCGACGCAATACATCCGCGGAAGGCCGGCAATGGAGCCACCAGACATTCCGGATAGGAAACGGCATATACTCCGGCCGCGTCCGGAAAAGCCACCGCGACGTCGATCCAAACGCCGCCGTTTGGGCCGTTGCTCGCGGCCTGAATCAGGACCGGCTCCGTCGTCGTGTGGTTGAAGCGCATGGTGACCGTCCCGCTCTCGTCTGCGGTCGCGTCCAGAGCCGGTGCGCAGCGGTCCGGCGCCACCCCGCTGGCCGCCGCATAAAGCGGATCCAGATAGATCGGTCCGGTCAGCAACAACTGGCCCGCCAAAAAGCCCACATGCCAGCGCTGCCCGACGGGTGGCGTGGTGTTCGAGGAATACAGGGCCGCGCGTGAGACCGCGCCATAGTAATTCCCCACGGTGCACGCGACCGTCACCGGGGCCGGGCCAAAATCGTTCGGCGGCGCGTAATCGATCTCCACCGTGTCGCCGCCGGGAGGGAAATAAACCGGACCCAGTTCCGTCACGCCGGCGTTGCCGTTCGTCACCGCAAAGCGGGCCCAGGCAATTCCCGAATCACGGCGGGTGCACTGCAGCTTGAAGAGGGAGCGATCGAGCGGCGCGCCCGTCACGGTTTCGACGGTGACCTGGCTGTAACGCACGGCGGGCGTGCCGCAGCTGCCGCGGACGAGACCCGTGCCCGCCGCCGGGCCTTCGCGAACGCGCAGCACCGCGGAGACGGGCGGGCTGTGGGGTGAGGGCAGGGGATCACATGCCGCCAGACTGACGGCCCGGACCGTGTACCAAAAGTTGCTCAGCCCCGGCGTGACGGGTGCAGTCGGGCCGTTATCAAGGTAGGCGTTGGCGTTGGTCCCAGCCAGGTGCGGCACCACGCCGATGCGATTGAACGGAGCCGGCAAATCGCTGCGCAAGGCGTCGCCGGGATTGGGCCACCGGTAGATCCAATATTCCGTCACTCGCTCGGTCGGATTGGTTCGTTGCAGCCAGGAGACTTGGATCCGTTGGACATTGGTATTGCCGCCACCCACGAGGGGCAAAACCTGGACCACATCACGGGCACTCAGATCGATCGGAGCAAACGGGGGGATTCGCCGGCACGCCCGCGCCAGGCCGCCGGGCGAGACCAGCCCGTCCCGTCCCAGAACATCGCGCGCCGTCACGAAGTAATAAAATTCGGCTCCATCGACAAAGGCCGCGCCGCCCGGCCGATAACGGCCGTTGTCATCGGATGTGAAGTAGGTGTCCCGATCCGCGGGATCGTCGGCGGCGCCAGCGCCCGACCCGGGCAGATAATCGCGGGTGGTGACGATCGGTCCTTCGTTGATCCGACGGAAGGCCGGGTTGGAGAGAAGCTGCGCGACGGTGGGCGGGTTGAGCTGAAAGCCCGCGCTTTCGGCGGCCGCCCGGTTGATGCGCCAGATGTTGAAGCCGTAGCCGAGCAACGACAGACGCCGCAGGGCATCGGGTGTGCCCCAGCGCAGTCGCACGAGCAAATGATCGTCCGGATGATTGGTCACGACCTGGAAGGGCCGGCCGGGTGCGGGCAGGACGACCGGTGCGCCCGGCGTTACGGTGACACGCCCGATCACTTGCTCCGGCTGGCCGGTGCCCGGGTTGATCTCGCGGATCTCGTAGGTGGTGACGACCGGTGAAACTTCGGCGAAGGCTTGACCGATGCAGAGGCGAAGGCCCGGGTTGGAAATCGTGAGCAACGCGAGGGTCATGGCGGTGGACGCGTTGGTCTCCGCAGATTGAAACAGGGTAAGAACCTTCCGCGGCAACGGCTGGTTGGTGATGCCGGGCACATGCCGCAACAACAGGTTCAACGAGTCGGTCAATTGATTGAGATCCTGGCCCAGGGCGACTGAGCGTGTGAGCTGGGTATTAATGCCTGCCAAATCGGTTTGCCGGGCCATCGTGCCGCGGGGTGTATATGTGGCGGCGCTCCCGGCGTCGCCGGCCTTCCCATAAACCGCGAAGCGTTTGCCGCGAACCAGGGAGGACTCGGCGGCGCCGATGAGCACGAACGCCCAGTCCTGGCTGCTGCCGTCGCGAATGGTGGTGCCGACCGTGAAGATGAGATCGTTGATCGGCGTCTGCGCGCGGCCGAAAGAAGAACTGAAAATGGTCAGCAGCAGGGCCAGCAGCCCTTGCGCGCGCCGACACGGAAAGCGACAAACGGTTTTCATCGGAATTAATCGATCGAGTAGTCGATGGCGCCGTCGCGGACGATGCCTTTGATCGTCAGGCCCACACAGCCCGAGATGCAGAACGGACATGGCCCCAGCGAACCGCAGAGGTTGGCCTCGCCACCGAGAATCAGCTCGTAGCCGCCGGAGCCAAACTCGGCGGAGGCAAACAGCGCCAGGTCGGCGTGACCCGAGATCAGACAGAGCAGACTCAGGTCGAGCGCCAGTTTCTGGCGCATGCCCAGCTTGCCGGAGGTTGGGCCGTCGGAGTAGTAGGTCGCGGTGGTGATGGTTGCGCTGACGTCGAGAAAGCAGCTCGAGGTGCCGAGGAGAATTTCGGAGAGCGAAAGGCCGCCGCCGAATTGCACGTAAAGACCGCGGAAGCCCAGGGGATCGCCCAAGACTTTGCCCGCCTCGGGGTCCACGAAGAGCAGCGGGTTCAGCGAGCAGGCTTTGCCGACGAACAATCCGGCGCTGACATCAATGGGCACGATGACCGTGATTGTGCCGGCGGCCTTGGCGGCGAAGTAGGTTTCCAATTCGCCGAAGGCGAGCGACGCGCCAATTTCCTTCACGCTGCAGCCTTTGAAGCCGATCTCGCCCTTGATCAGCACCAGCCCGCCCACGCCCAGGACGTTCCCGCTTTGTTGGGTCCAACGCGCCTCGATGGTCAGGGTCAATGGTTGTCCGGAGGTCGAAATGACCCCTGGCCAGCTAAGAGGAACGTCCGCCGCTCCGATGATGATCTCCGCGGCGGGCGCCCCGGCCGGAATGCAGTCCTTCGGCACGGATTGGGAATCCAGCTCGCGAATCTCCATGTAGGCGTTGAAATCCAGATCGTCCGGCAGCTTGAATTTCACCTTGGCGTCGAGCCGGATCTTTTTCATCGCGTCGCCATTAAACGTCGGCGCGCCGCGAATCTGCGCCGACGCTAGCGCGCCGCCCATCAGCCCGGGCCCCTTCATCGCGGCGAAGATGCCGTCCCGCGCGCCGGCGAATGACTCGGAGAGCCCATTGCGGATCGACTGGTTGATCTGCTGGAAGATGGTTTCGGTCAGCTGGCTGACGATGGCGTCGTCCTCGTAGAGGAACTGTTTAAAAGTCTGCTGATATTTGGCCGGGAGCGGGCTGGCCAGGAACGCGGTGATCAGGCGGTCCCGCAGCGCCTGCCGGGCTGCGGTAGGGTTGGCGGTGAGGAAATCTCCGACCGGCATGCTGACGCCGGCCATGAGGTTCGAGAGGCCCACGCCGGAGAGCCGGCCGTATTCCGCCAGCGCGTTGGCGTTGCCGGTGACGGTGCCGAGGGCCTTGGCGAAGTCGCCGGTCGTTCCAGCCAGCTGCGTTTGCAGCGAGTTGAATTCACGCCGAATTTCGCCCAGCCGTTCTTCGACCTTCTTGAGCGTCGGCTCCACTTCCGCCAGCAGGCTGTTCGCGATCGGATCCGCGATGGCCCCGACGATGCCGGAGAGGGCGCCTTGATCGGCAGCGATTTTCTGGAGGATGACGCGGACGACGTTGCGCTGGCCGCTGCCGTCCTTCTGCAGGATGCGCTGGAAGAGGCCGAGGGTGTTGTCGATGTCGACCAGGGTCTGGTTGAGCTGTCCGGCCACGCTGTTGGCCTGGCTGGCGGCGCCGTTGATGTTGCGGATGGCGTTTTGCAGTCCGAGGGCGGGCTCATTGACGATGGCGGCCGCGCGACTGCCGAGGAGCGCCGGCGTGGTGGGCGGTTCAGCCAAAAGCCGTTGATAAAGCGCGTCCGCCACGGGGTTGAGCGCCGGCTCGAGGACCGGCCGGAAGAAGCCGGAGATTTCATCGCGCAGGGTCCGTTGCAGGCTGCGGAAGCCACGGCTCAAACCGGTGGCGTCGACCGCGCCGCCGACGGCCTGGCGGAGGGCGTTGCTCAGGGAGTTGAACGGCCCGTTGATTTCGTTGACGGCGTCGTTAGCGAGATCGAGCAGCTTGATCCGCGGCAACGCGAGTTCGAGGTCCTGCGCGAAATCCAGATCCACCTTGCCCGGCGTCACCTCCTTCAGCCGGCTGTCGACGTTGATGATGGGCAGAATGACGGTGGAATCTTCGAACGAGGAGAATTGGCGGAGCAGGGAATTCCACACCAGCGGGTAGTCGAAGATTGCCACCTCGATCCAATTGCGTTGCGCGCGGGGATGGAAGTCAACCACGGGCGAGCGGCGATACTCAGCGAGCGTGACGGCGCGGGAGCCGTCGGCGCTGCGCTCCGGAAAGCCGCGGTGCGTCTCGTCGAACTTCGGGACGCTGAAGTAATTGTTGCCGCCGATGGTCCAGCCGTATTGCGATCCGCCCTGATCCGCCGCCCGCCAGCCGCCCATGATGTCCACCTGCGCGGTCTCCGGCGTCAACGGAGTCACGTGCAAATGAATCTTGCTGTCTTCGAAGAACGGCAGGTCGATGCGGCCGGCGATGTTATAGAAGCCGGCGTCGGGCCGCCCGGGGATCTCCCAGTTGTTGAAATAGCCTTCGCCGGCGGTGCCGATCGCGAAATAGCTTTGGCCGGGACCTTGCAGGCGCAGCTGAGCCGGCAGGGGGAAGCGGGAGTCAACGCCGCGAACCTTGTTGGTGACCACGGCCAGGTTGCCGTTCGGCTTGAACGCCAGCGACGCGTGCAGTTTCTCCGGGATGAACGGCAGCTTGGTCTCCACTCCCAGCACGAGATAGCGATCGCTGACCGAGCACGGGTTGTTCAAGGTTTCCCGGAACTCCATGCTCAACGGCAGGAAATCCGTGTTCCAGTAATTCAGATGCTTCTCCGGCGTGTTCGGTGGCAACTGGGCATCCGCGAGGCTGCCGCGACACAAAAACTTCATCCGCTGGAAATCCACGTAGTAACCGGCCGGCTGCGCCGGGAATGTGATGCGCCCGTCCGTGCGCGACTCCCAGTTGTCGCTGTCGAGATAGGACAAGGCGAAACGGGAAAACGTCATGTCATAGCCCGACAAGGGAAAGGCGGTCGGGAAGCTTTGGGCCTGGTGGATGCCGCTGACCCCTCCAAAGCGGACATAGTATTTGGCCTGGGGCACGAGCGGATACCAACCGGTGTCACGACCGGCCAAGGTGCTGCGCCCTTGCAGCGGGCGGCGGAAGTTGAGGCCGCCATAATTTGCCGCTCCGGCGTCGTAAGCCGCGCTGCCGGGACGTTCGGGAGTCGCGTCTCCCGGATCGCCGTAGCCCGTGAAGAGCAGCACCGCGGGACGTAACGCGCCGGCCGCGGCGGTTTGGTCGCCCCGCAGAAACGTGCCGGGCATGTGAAACGCCCCGGCTTCCACGTCGCTCGTCCGTTGGGCAAATGTCCCGGGCGACCCTGTGTAGCCCCACGTGAGGTTCTGCGCCGGCACTGATCCGAGCGCAATCAAACCGCCATCCGTGGTGAACTGGAGCTGCGGCGCCGGCGCCGGCGTGAACGCCATCACCGCTGGCGGCGACGTCACGCCGCTGCAGTTGGTGTCGGAACAGTCCCGTCGGTAAACCACCGGCACGTCGCCGGCCAGCGAGAGATAGCTGCTGCCGACGTCGATCTGATCGTCCGCGATGACCAGTCGGCCGCCCGCGGACGGCACCGGACCGCTTTGTTCCGGGCCCGTGTAGGGCAGGTGCGGCCGAAAATCCACCGGCATCAGATCGAGCTGCCACTGAACACGCGCCGATCCGTTTTCCGGGTCCGGCAGGATAAACACCGGCAGACCCGGAATGGCCGCTACGTGACGATAAAAGGAATCATTCGAGACCCGTTCGCCCGCGATCGGGTTTTGCAGAAAGGCGCGCTCGCGCTCGAGCCAGTCGTCCTCCACTTCGCGCACAAACTGGGCACCGGTCGCCTCCGCCAGATAAAATTGGCCCGCCGCCACGTTCCACTGCGCCTCCGTGGCCGAAAACAGCACCGGCTTGGTCTCCTCGGCAAAATAGAATTCGGTGGAGCCCGCCACCAAATCGCCGGGGTGAAAGATCACCGGATCGGTGGCCGGCTCGAAAGTCGGGCTCAGCGGCACGTTATGCTGAATCAAGTACGGATACTGCGCGCGCACTTCGGCATTGGTCTGAACGCCGAGCCCGGTGGGGAGAAACGCAAACAGGATCGCGGCTGATGCTCCGGCTGGTGATAAAAGGCCCGCCGCCAGGTAACGAACACCCGCCGTGGTCAATGGATTGACCGTGCCGATGGGAAATGATCCGTTCAGATTGGTCGCCGTGCCGTCCGGAGCGAGGGTCACATTGAAGACAGCACCTCCGCCAAAGGTGACTTCCGGCCGCAACCAGAGACGGGCGGCGCTCGCCGGAAGCTGGAACTGAGTGTTGAGGTAATCCGGCGCCGCCACAATACCCGCCGCCGGCGTGTTAGCCAGATTCGTGAACGTCGCGGGAATGTCGCCCGAATAAAGCAGGCCATTGAAATGCAGCAACCGCGTCGCCGCGGTCGCATCGCGCCCGTCTTCGGCAAAATCACCGCCATCCTCATTGTGGCTCAGCACAACGGTCGCTTCGTAGAGGTCGTTGACCGGGTCCAGCTGGACGCCGTCCGGTTCCACCGCCAGCGGGGCCGAAAGGCTGGCCACCGCACCAAACACCTGGGGCTGCGGATCGGACGCGTTGTAGGCCGACAGTGAGAAGCTGGCGGTGCTGGTGTTCGGCAAAACCGCAACCGGCGCCAGACTGATCGCGGATTGCAGCGCTGCGTCCAGCCGGGTTGCCAGCGTCACGCTGGCCGGCGGCGAGCCGAAATCGTAAAACCGGCGAAAGAACGCCCGCGCCGAAAGTTGAAACGCGCCCAGTCCAGGAGCCGGCACCACTCCGGCAACGCCTGCGCGGTTGATCGCGTGGGTCCGTGAAAAGGTCGTCACTCCCGGGCTCCCGACGAGACGAACCTGACCGTCGCCAAGAAACGCGGTGGATCCGACCCAGGCCGCTTCGTTTTGCAAATCCGCGGAATGGCCCAGGCCAGTCAGGTCGCTCGCGCTCGCGCCGCCTCCGTCATCAAAACGCCAATAGGCGATCAGCCCCGGCTCCGACCCGGTGCGCAAAAGGTTGCGAGAGGCCTGCAACTCCGCCGCGGTGAACGCGCGATTCCAAATCGTCACTTCATCGATGCTGCCCGCCAAGCCGTTGGCATAAGTCCAATACCTCCCGATCTGCAGCGGCTCGGTCGTGGTCGTGGCTCCGCGGGTTCCGGTCCAGGCCAGGGTCGGCCCGGCCACCCCGTCCGTCACAATCCGGCCGCCCGCATTGTCGATGACGAGCGCCACGTGATGCCAGTTGCCGTCCGCGATGAACCCGCCGTCGAGGCCGAGGGATCCATCCCAGATCCGATTGACCGAATCGCGAAAATACCAGCCGCGAACCCGGCCGTTGTAGAGGAACAGCGAATAACCGTTGAGCGACGACTCGAAGTATTTGCTCACGATCCCGTCGACGATCGGGCTGTTGCGCGAGGTCCTGACCCAGGCGCTGACGGTTAAAGGGAAGCTGTCGAGGTCCGGTGCATGCGCGACCGCAACGTAGTCATCAACGCCGTCCAGCTTGAGGCCGTAGCCAGCGACTGGTTCCAGCGCGACCGCGGCCGAAGATGGAACCCAGGCCGGGTCGTTGACCAAGGTCCCTTCCAGCGCGGGCCCGACGGTGTTGGCAACAATCGAGCCGGCGGTTTCGTCGAAGCGCCAATAGGCCACGAGTCCGTCCTCCGTTGCGCTGAGCCGTCGGTGCTTCAGGTAGTTGACCTCGCCGGCGCCAAGTGCGCGGTTCCATAAGGTGACCTCGTCGATCTGGCCCTGGAACGAGTTGGTCAACGGGGCGCTGCTCACCGAGTATTTTCCCATGAGCAACGAGTCGGTGCTGGTCGGCGGGCCCGCCTGGCCCGTCCAGCCCTGGCTGGCCCGCAGGTTGCCATCGACGTAGAGCGCGCCTCCGGTCAGCCCGACGACGAAGGCCACGTGATGCCATTGGCCGTCGGCAATCCCGCCGCCATCGAGGCCCGGGTCGCTGGTGTAGATCCGGTTCGCGCTGCTTCGAAAATACCAGGCGTAGAGGCGCCCGTTGTAGAGGTGCAACGAGTAGCCGTTGGCCGAGCCGGGCGCATATTTTTTGACGATGCCCTCGTACAGGTTGGTGTTGTGCAGGGTTTTAACCCACGCCGTGACCGTCAATGGAAAGGCATTAAGCGCCGGATCGGACGGTACCTCAATGTAGTCATCCACCCCATCAAACTGCAGCGCAGTCCCCGCCGCGGATTGGGCCCGACCCGATACGGCCAGGACTCCGAGGAGGAATGGCAGGCAAACAACGGCCAGACAGAATTGCACGCAGGGGCCGCGGAGCGGTCTTCGCGCAGTGATGGCTCGGTGCGCCCTGGCGGCATGGCGCCCTCGGGGATCAATGTGCGCCGCGTTGGAAATGCCGCCGAAGGTGGCATTTTCGAACCCGCGGTCCGGACGGTAACGTAATGAGTTCACGCAAGTCATTGATGCGAAGAGTTTGCCGTCCCAGTCCCTTGGTTCGGTGGAAACGGCGCCGGGGGCGCCGCCGATCTTCACTTCAATACACTACTTGTGTGTTCCGTGGCGAGGGTTACGAAGAAGATTCTTAGAGCCCCGTTCTCCCCATGAACCGGACGGTAGGGCCCGCTCTCCGCAGCGGGCCGTCGGTGCGGACAACCGGCTGGCGGCGGCTTCGGCCTGCCGTAGCTCTGAGCGAAGGCGGCAGCGCCAGCCCTACCTGAGCTCAGGCAAGGTCGAACAGCAATGCTTCTGTCGGCTCGCTGGCCGCGAGGGTGAGCAAGCCCGCCTGTTCGATGCTGGCCCCATCCCCGGTTGTCAGCTCGTGGCCGTTGAGTGCGACTTTGCCTTGGGCCACCTGGAGCCACGCGCCGCGGCCGGCTTTGAGTTCATGCGTGGTCGTCTGTCCGCGGCCGAGGCGAACGCGGTAAATCTCGGCCTCCTGGTGGATCGTGGCCGAGCCGGCCCGCCCGTCGGGCGAAATGACCAACACCTTGGGGTCGTCGGCCTGCTGGGGCTGAGGACGCCACTCGGTATAGGTCGGGGTTAAACCCCGCTCCCGCGGTTGAATCCAGAGCTGCAGAAAGTGCAGCGGTTGATCCGCGCTGGGATTGAACTCGCTGTGGGTCACGCCACGGCCCGCGCTCATCAGCTGGATCTCGCCCGGCTTGAGCACGCGCCCGTTGCCCAGGCTGTCCTTGTGCTGCAAGGATCCTTCGAGCACGTAGCTGAAGATCTCCATGTCGCGATGCGGGTGTGTCCCAAAACCCCGCCCGGGCGCCACGCGATCATCGTTGATCACCCGCAGCGTCCGAAAGCCCATGTGGTTCGCATCGTGGTAGTCCGCGAACGAGAACGTATGACGCGAATCCAGCCAGCCATGGTCGGCATGGCCGCGATCATTGGCCCGCCGAATCTTCAACGCCAGTTTTTCTGTATTCATGCCAGCACAATGGTGGTCGGATCGACATCCGGCCAGAACTCTTCCCACGAAATTTTTGATCGACGACGGCGGATGCTCGGACTCGGCACTCCCCAATCAAATGCGATTTCTTCCGGCGCGCCGGCGGCCTGGTCGTCCCCGTCCCAGGCGCCGGGCGTGACCTTCTTCAGCAACGGAAGTGCCAGCGAAAACGTCGACCTTCATGGTCGTTCGGCCGGGGCGGCTCCGGCTAGACCGGGCAATCTCCCGTAAGGGAACGTTGCCGGATTGCAGGATGCCATATTTGGAAAATTTCGGGACTTTGGCTTTGTTCTTGCGCGTGGTGTTTCGTTTTGCACGATCGCGGCCCAAGCGCATTCAGGGAATAGACGGGTGACATGAAATCGGGAAGAGGCAAAAGGGCGACCACAGGCCAAAGACGGTCTGGGAAGATGGCGAAGGGCGTGAGGAAAACCTCGCGGCCTGGGCGAGCCGGGGGCAGGAGAAATGCCGGCCTCGCGACCGGGCTGAAAGCAGCGGGCGCGGGCGGCTTGTCCAAACCGCGGGGAAAAATAACTTCCGGGCGCGCCCAGGCACGTGCTTCGCGGGAAGTGTCGGGAAATGCTTCCTGGCTGCGAGGCGGTGGTGAGATGGGAGAACGCATCCGCAATTTCGATTGGGCCAGCACGCCATTGGGTCCGATGGATCGTTGGTCCCCGACGTTGCGGATGACGACCCGCTTCGTCCTGGCCAACGGTTTTCCCCTTCTCTTGTGGTGGGGACCGCAGTACGTCTCGATCTACAATGACGCCTATCAGCCGATCCTGGGCACGAAGCATCCGTGGGCGCTCGGGCG
Organism: Limisphaerales bacterium; assembly: GCA_044229355.1. Classification (GTDB taxonomy): domain Bacteria; phylum Verrucomicrobiota; class Verrucomicrobiia; order Limisphaerales; family JADJPG01; genus JBGARF01. The sequence continues at coordinate 58,136 of JBGATF010000003.1, read as the reverse complement.
GCCGGTGCATGAGTGCTGGAGCGAGATTTGGAACGTTCTCCGGCCCTTGATCGACACGCCGTTTCACGGCGGGCCAGCCACGTGGAACGAGGACTTGTGCGTGGAGATCCATCGCAAGGGTTTCCTCGAAGAGACGCATTTCACCATTGCCTACAGTCCGGTCCCCGATGATGCGGCCGCCGGCGGAATCGGCGGCGTGCTCGCCAACGTCCACGAAATCACGGAGAAGATCATCGGCGAGCGGCGGGTGCTGGCCCTGCGCGACCTGGGTGCGGCGGTGGCGCAAGCCAGGACCGCTGAAGAGGCTTGCGTGTCGGCGCTGCAAACGCTGGGAACGCATGCGAAGGATGTTCCGTTTGCCCTGGCGTATCTCATCGACTTGGACCGGAAACGCCTCCGCCTGGCGGCGGCGGTGGGCGTGGCCGATGACTCTCCTCTTCGATCGGCTGTCATCGAGTTGACGGACCCGACCAGCCCGTGGCCCCTGGCCGAGGTGATGGAGCAGGAAGCACTTTGCATCGTTGATGATTTGGCCGGGAGATTTGGGGAGGCCGTGCCAGCCGGGCCATGGTCGGATCGGCCGCGGCAGGCGGTGGTGGTCCCAATCCGGTCAAACGTGCCCGGCCAGTCCGCGGGAGTCCTCGTGCTGGGGGTGAGCGCCCGTCTCCGGCTGGATGATCTGTATCGCAGTTTCCACGAATTGGTCGCGGGCCAGATCGCCACCGGCGTGGCCAACGCGCGGGCCTACGACGAGGAACGGAAGCGCGCGGAGGCGCTCGCGGAGCTGGACCGGGCCAAGACCACATTTTTCTCGAATGTCAGTCATGAGTTTCGGACGCCGCTGACGCTGATGCTGGGACCGCTCGAAGAGGCGCTGGCCAACGCGCACGGCATTCTTCCGCTGGGAGCTTCCAAGGACCTGGCGATCGCCCATCGCAACTGTCTGCGCCTGCTGCGGCTGGTCAACACGCTGCTGGATTTTTCGCGCATCGAAGCCGGACGCATCGACGCGCGCTTCGAGCCGACGGATTTGGCCGCCTTCACCACAAACCTGGCCGGCGTGTTCCAGGCCGCGATTGAGAAAGCCGGTCTGCGACTCGTCGTCGATTGTCCGCCGCTGCCGGAGCCGGTCTACGTGGATGGCGAGATGTGGGAGAAGATCGTGCTGAACCTGCTCTCGAACGCGTTCAAGTTCACCTTTAAAGGGGAGATCCGGGTGACGCTGCGGTGGCTGGGCGATCGGGTCGAACTCCAGGTGATCGACACCGGCGTGGGCATTCCGTCGAGCGTGCTGCCCATGATATTTGAACGGTTTCATCAGGTGAAAAATGCGCGGGCGCGCACGCACGAGGGCACCGGCATTGGGCTAACTCTCGTCCAGGAATTGGCGAGACTGCACGGCGGCGAGGTGACCGTCCGGAGCGAGGAAGGGCAGGGGAGCACCTTTAGCGTCGTCGTGCAAACCGGCAGGAATCACCTGCCGCCCGGGCGCATTCAACGCCGCCTGCCGGGAGGAAGCCCGAGCCTGGGCGCGGCGCCGTTCGTTGAGGAGGCGCTGCGATGGCTGCCGGAGGAGAGTGAATCAGAGGTCCCATCGGCCGGGGACGCACGGCCGTCGCCCCGTCCGCGTTCGACGGCTTCGCCGGATGTGGCCGGCGCCCGCATTCTCATCGCCGACGACAACGCGGACATGCGGGAGTATCTCCGCCGCCTGTTGGCCCGGAGCTACGAGGTCGAACTGGTGGCCGATGGGCAAGACGCGTTGGAACGAATTCAGGCAAACCCGCCGGAGCTGGTGCTGGCGGATGTGATGATGCCGCGCCTTGACGGTTTCGACCTGATTTCGAGGCTGCGCAGCGAAGGGCGCACGCGATCCATTCCGATCATCCTCCTTTCGGCTCGGGCCGGCGAGGAGGCTCGCGTGGAGGGGATGGCCGCAGGGGCGGATGATTATCTGACCAAGCCATTTTCCGCCCGCGAACTGGCCGCGCGAATCGAGGCGCACTTGAAACTGACCCGCCTGCGACGCGAGGCGAATCAGTCCCTGCGGGAAAGTGAGGAGCGCTTGCAGATCGCCAAAGCCGCCGCGCGGCTGGGCATCCACGACTACAACGTGGCGACGGGTGAAATCCGGTGGGATGAACGGGTGCGGCAGCTGTGGGGCGTCAGCCCGGATCAGCCGATCACCTACGACGTCTTTGTCGGCGGGCTGCACCCTGACGATCGCGGGCCGACCGAAGCCGAGTTGGCGCGCGCGCTCGATCCGGCGGGCGGCGGCAGATTTTTTGCCGAGTATCGTGTTCTCCACCGGGCGGACCGCCTTGCGCGCTGGGTGGCGGCGACCGGGCAGGTTTCTTTCGACCAAGGGCGCGCGGTCCGCCTGGTCGGCACGGTGCAGGACATCACGGCCGGCAAGGAGGCGGAGCGTGAATTGGCCGACCGCGCGGTGCAGTTGGAAAAGCTGGTCCAGGAACGCACGACCAAGCTGCAGGAAATGGTGAACGAACTGCAGCACATCTCGTGTGCGACGGTCCACGACATGCGCGCGCCGTTGCGCGCCATGAATGAATTTGTGGAACTGATGTGCCAGGCGCAGGCCACCCGGGAGCAGACAAAGGACTATGGGCGGCGGCTTCGCCTCGCGGCCAACCGCCTCGATCAGCTGATCCAGGACTCATTGCGCTACAGCAAGCTTGCCCACCAGGAATTCGTCCGGCGGCCGGTCGATCTGTCCACGCTCATGCGCGGGCTGATTGAAACCTACCCCCATCTCCAGGCCGATCGGGCCGACATTCAAATCGAGGGACGCTTGCCTGTGGTTCTCGGAGACGAAGCGGCGCTGACGCAGTGCTTCACCAACCTGCTCAGCAATGCGGTCAAATTTGTGAAGCCCGGAACCCGCCCGCGGGTGCGTGTCTCGTCAGAAATGAAGGAAGGCGCGGTGAGGATTTGGGTGAAGGACAACGGCATCGGCATCGCGCCTCAAGCTCAGCGGCGGCTCTTCAAAATGTTTCAGCCGCTTGCCGACAACCCCGAGGGCACAGGCATCGGCCTCGCCATCGTGCGCAAGGTGGTGGAGCGCATGAACGGCCGGGTGGGCGTGGATTCCAGACCGGGCCGCGGAAGCCGCTTCTGGGTCGAATTACCATTGTCTGAGGACGGTTCCCGCGCGTGACGCGGCTGCTTCCCCATCCGCAACCGGCAAGGGTGCACGCGAATTGCGGCCATGCAGGCCGTTGGTGATTGTCCGACTCACTTGGAAGCCAAGATTCGTAAATCAAAAATCACCCCTCACCGCCAGCCGAGCTTTTGCAGCGCTTCCTCGGCTCGCCGCTGGTGATTGCGTGCAGCCGCTTCCAATGCCAGGACGGCCGCTTTGCTTGCGGCCGGATTTTGACTGGCCGCGACGGCGGCCAGTGAATCGATGGCGGTCGGGTTTCCCGAGGCCGCGGCGCCGGTCAGGCCCTGAACCGCCATCATCCAAAGCGGGGCGTGCTTGGGATCGGCTGCCGTCACCGCCAGTGCCTGAATGGCCGGTTCGCTGCCGGCGTCGGCCGCCGGTTGCAGGGCGGACGTCGCTGTGGAGCGTAGGAGGTGGTAGGCCTCGGGATCGAGCAGGGGCCGGAGGGCCTCTTCGTTGCCGAGGCCGGCGGCCTGGCCCAGCGCCTTGACGGCAAATCCTTCGAGCTCGCCGATGCGGGATGCCTGCCACAGCGCCTTCAGTCCGCCGGCGTTGCCGCGTCCCGCCTCGGTGCCCAGCAGATCGAAGGCGACGCGGACGTTGGCCAGCAGAGCGGTGCGTTCGGCGGGATTCAACCCGCGGCTCGAGGTCACCAGCCTCGCGAGCGTGTCCAAGGCGCTCAGGTCGCCCCCCATGGCCACGAGAATGAGCGATCGCGGATCCTCGACCGGCGGATCGGCCGGCGTGGCCGTGGCCGCGTTGGCCCCGGTGGGCGTTGCGGGGGTGGAAATCGGCAATCGGGCGACTTGTTCCCGCAGTTGCCGCACCTCATTGCGCAGCCGGAGCAGTTCCAGCTGATCTTTTTTGGATTGTTCCTCGGTCGCCATGCCTGTGCCCGCCGTCTTCGGTGTTGGCGGATCGGCCGGAACGACCGGCTCTGTCCGCGATCGCAGGGATTCGATTTCCCCGCGCAGCCGGATATTGGTCGACCAAAGCAAACCAGCGGCCACCAGCACCACCAGCCCCGCCGCCGCTGGAACCCAGCGGCCCGCCCCGCCGGGGCGCGCCTCGTCAGATTTGGTCATCAACAGGTCCTTTCCGTTGGAGGAACAACCGGTGGCTTTGTGTCAGCGCATGCGGCATGAGCGCGAGCCTCTTCCATTTTGCCGGAAGGTGGAAGCCTTCCCCGGCGAATCTTTTGGCCTTGGCCTGCGTTGCCTCGGGCATCCCAGCACGCTTCGGGGGTGCTCCTCCCGTCCGCGTCGCGGGAACTTGCTCATTTGCCGGACAGGCTCTCCTCCGCTCAGGGCGACACTTTGCCGTCCAGTTCTTCCACCAGGTTGCCGAAGTCTGCGAGCCGTTTTTCCAGGCTCAACACATCGTAGTTCTCGGCGGCTTGAGCGACGGAATGGGCATAAGTGAGGAGCGGCGGGCAGTTGGCCTGCTGGGCCAGTTCGGTCAGCCTGGCCGCGAAGGCCTTGGTCTCATTGAAGGCGAGGCTGTGCCGCAACGCGGGCCAGTCCTCCTGCAAATGCCGACGCAGACGCCGGTGAAATTCTGGGGAATGGGCGGATGGAGCCGGCCGGGTCGAGACCGTTTCCAGAGATGGGACGGCCGGCTCGCTGTGGCGGGACGGGGTGTGCTTTGGCAGGAAGTGAGCCAGTTCGGCAAACAGCTCGCCCTTGGAAAACGGTTTGCGCAGATAACCGCTGAATCGCTTGCGCAGTTCGTCTTCCTCGCTCGTCCAGCCCGAGGCGGTCACGGCGATGACGGGCAGTCGTTCCATCCCAATGGTCGCGCGGATGGAAGCCAGGGCCTGCTCACCGTCCAGACCCGGCATGCGCAGATCGAGCAACACCACGTCCGGGCGATGCGCGCGCACCTTCTGGACGGCTTCCTGGCCGTCGCCGCCCAAGATCAGCCGGTGGTGCGAGTCGCGAAGATATCCTTCGATCAGCTGGCAGTTGGCCTTGTTGTCGTCGACCGCCAGGATCGTGGCTGGACGCAGTTCGTTGAAATCCGCCGGCAGCATGTTGTCCAGTTTCCTGGCGGCGGGCAGCCCAGGGGAAATTTCAACCTCGGGAAAGCAGAGGTGAAACACCGAACCGTGCCCGACCAGGCTGGCCACGCTGACGGTGCCCCCCATGGCCTCGGTCAGCCGCCGCACGATGGATAACCCCAACCCGCTGCCTTGCTTCTCGCGATCGCGATGGACGCCGGCCTGCACAAACGGTTTGAAAATGTCCTGCAACATGGCCTCGGGAATCCCCACGCCGGTGTCCTCCACGTCGATCCGCAGGGTCAGCCGGTTGTCGCGACAGATTTTGTCCCAGGTGATGCGCAGGGCAATCTCGCCCTGGTCGGTGAATTTCACGGCGTTGCCCACCAGGTTGACCAGGATTTGACGCAGGCGAATGCGGTCGACCAGGAGGGCGGACGGCAGGTCGTCGGCCTCGGTACAGACGAGCTTGACTCCCTTCCTGGCGCACGCTTCTGCAAACATGGTGTGCACGAACTCGCACAGCTCCTTCGGATTGGTCGGCTCGCGCCGCAGCTCCAGAACTCCGGCCTCGATTTTCGCGATATCCAGCACGTCGTTGATCATTTGCAGGAGGGAATCGGCGCTGGTGCGAATGCTCTGGAGATATTGCCGATGTCTCGGGTCCTGCAGCTCTCCGACCAATAACTCGCTGAAGCCCAGGATGGCATTCATCGGCGTGCGAATCTCGTGGCTCATGCTCGCGAGGAAGGCCGATTTCTCCCGGCTGTTGCGCTCGGCCTGCAAGCGGGCCTCGATCAGTTGCTGCTCCCTGAGTTGATGCCTGACGGTCAAATGGCAAAGCCACAACGCGTAGAGCCCGGCCGCCAGGCCGCAGGCGCCGGCCACGAATCCGCTCCAGATGGCCCGCGAAAGCTGCGTACGCGAGGCCGCGCCGTCCCCGGAGGAATTCGCAAGCCGGCGGGTGATGTCCTCCGCCAGAAATCGAATGCGATCCATCATCGCCTTGCCCTGGCCATCTCCGACGATGGCCGCCGCCGCGCGTTCACCCCGTTGGCGGCGGGCTTCGACGATGTGATGCAGGCGTTGCAGCGCCGTGAGGATCTCGGCGCGCATGTCCTGCGCGCGCGGCTGCAGCGTCGCGTCGCCTTGGGTCAGCTCCACCAATCCGCCCAGCTCGTGCAGCAGGTTGGTCTCCCCCATCTGCAATGGCTCAAGGAACAGCTCGACGCCCGTGAGCGAAAAGCCGCGCTGGCCGGTTTCGCAGTCCACCATCAGGCGCAGGACCCGCTCCGTGGCTGTGCGAATCTTTACGGCGCGCTGCTCGGCCTCCAACTCGCGCGCCAGCCGCAGCCACGTCACCCCGGCCAGCACCACGCTGCCAATTGACAGCGCGAGCCAGACCGCCACCACCAGCATGTAAGAACGACTTTTCACGTTTTGTTGAGTTGGCGGGCCGCGGCTGGAACGAGACTGGATTTGCGGGTGATGCCGGTGTGGGGCATGCGGATAAGGACGAACGCGCGAGACTGCCGACCCCAAGTCCGCGGCCCCTCTCGCCGCAGGTTGGCGTCTGACGCGCTGCAATACCCGCCACCGGCAATCATCGATCGTCCCGAATTTCTGCGGCTCGCGACCAATGTTTGCTTTCTGCTGACACCCAAACTTTTGGGACGGCTGCCCCGCTGATTGAAGAAGAGTAATTATGGAACGCTGTCGGGACCTGGCTAGGGGGCAACCAGCGCAAGCCGACTAGGCAAAATGCCGAGTTGGCGGTCCGCCCGCGGCGAGCGAAGGAGAATCGGGGAAGGCTGGCAGGTCCTGTGTCTCCGTGCTCTCGCGGTGGTTCCCCCGGCCGACGGCTACGGACGGGAGGCGGCATGGTTAGGAATTTTCTCTAATCCGATCGAGATGCGGCGCCGATTGCCGGCCCGGGCGGGTTTTGCGACGATGACTGCACGCTAGGGAGAGTCGCGGTGCAGGGCGGCTGAATCTGAGAAGCGCAAGGAGTTTAAACCAGGCGCGCTGCACGGGCTGAAAAACCGCTACGTTACTTACGGTCATCCGGGCAACGAAAGTTGTCCGGACAGATACGCGGAGGCACGAGGTCGGCCGGATGGCCGTCATTCAGACTCGGGCCCCGGCTGGCGGGGGACGTGTGTTGTATTTCACGTCCCCCGCTAATTTTTTGCGTTCCGATGCTGAGTCTCCACCCAGCGCGCCGCATAGCAAATCAGCTCCGTCGCGTTTCGAAGGTTCAGTTTCTCCTTAATTCTCGCGCGGTGAGCGTTGACCGTTTTGAAGCTGAGATGGAGTTGCTGGGCGATCGCGCGGCTGTCCTTGCCTTCCCCGAGCAGGGAAAGAACTTCAAACTCGCGATCGCTCAGGCAGCTGATGGGCGAGTGGACGGACTTCGGCCGGCTCCCGGAAAAATTATCGAGGATGGACGAGGCCACTTTCGCGCTGGTGTAAAGCTGGCCCCCGATGGTCTGGCGCACGGCGCGGAGCATGTTCTCGGGGGGTTCATCCTTCATGATGTAGCCGCGGGCGCCGGCGCGAAGGGCGCGTTCGGCGTATAGCGACTCCTCGTGCATCGAAATCACCAGGACCGGGACTTTGGGGTGAAGTGCGCGCAGGTCCTTGATAAGCTCCAGCCCTCCTTTTCCCGGCAGGGTGAGATCCACCAGGACCAGATCCGGATTCGTCGTCCCCGTCATCTGCAACGCTTCATGCGCCCGGCTGGTCTGGCCGCACACGGCCAGATCGGGTTCCTGCGAGACGAGTTGGGACAGTCCGTCGCGGAACACCGGATGATCTTCAACGATCAAAATCTGGTGTCGGCGCGGGCGGGGTGCGTTGGTTGCCGCCGGGCGCGGCTCAGGTTTGGTTTTCATTTGGTTTCATTCCTTTGGGCAGAGGCAGAGCACCTGGGTGCCGCCGCTGCGGCGGGCGGTGACCTGCACGGTTCCGCCAAACATCTGCGCTCGATAGTTCATGATCCGCCACCCGAGGCCGTGCCGGCGGGTTCGCTTTGCGCCGATGCCGTCCCCGTTGTCCCGGATGGCCAACCGGATTTGTTTCGGGGTGGAGGAGAGCGCGATCTCGATTCGCTGCGCGCGCCCATGCCGGACGGCGTTGTGGATCGCCTCCTGGGCGATGCGGTACAGGTGCGTCGCGGCGGCGTTGTTGCGGACCAGGACCGGCGCTGAACACCGCAGCACGCAACGAATTTCGTACGTTTCGCTCACCCGCTGGGAGAGGTGCTCCAGGGCGAGCAGCAAGCCGCGGTCATCGTCTTCAACCGGGTGGAGGCCGCGCGCCAGGCACCGCGCTTCGCCGGCGATTTCGGACAAGAGTCGCGAGATGGTCTCGGCCTCCCCCAGGCGCGGCGACTTGTCCTGGGCGAGCTTCTTTTGCAGCAACGCGCCCAGGATCCGCAAGCCGGCCAGTTGCTGGCCCAAGCTGTCGTGCAAATCCTGGGCGATGCGCCGTTGTTCGCGCTCGCTGATGCTCAAAACCTCCCGCTCCAGGCGACGCCGGTCGCTGATGTCCCGCGCCACGTGAGAGACGCCCACGACCTGGCCACTCTCGTCCTTCACCGGCGAAAGGCGCAAAAAGACGGCGACGCGCCGGCCGTCCTTCGCCACGCAGTCGGTCTCAACGGGTTCGACGGTCCGGCCGAGCCGGATGTCGTGGAGGGCCGAGGCGAAGTAGCTGGCGGATTCGGAGGGAAACCGCTGCGGCCGCCCGAGCATCTCCTCTTCGCGGTACCCGTAAAGGCGTAGCGCGCCGTCATTCCAACTCGTCACCCGCCCCTGCAGGTCGTAACCGATGATGGCGTCCGGCGACGATTTGACGATCGCGGCGAGCTGGGCGCTGAGGCGTTGGGCGTCGCGACGCACCGTCACCTCCGTCCGCAATTCAACCGTGCGCCGTTCCACCCGCCGCGCCAGGAGATCCCGCGCCTCGCGCAAATCCTGCTCCCGTTCCTTTCGCTCCGTCACGTCAACGCAGGACCCGATGTAGCCAACGAATTCCCCTTCATCGCCGAATCGGGGCACCCCGTGAACCTGCAGCCACCGATATTCGCCGTCCCGCCGTCGCAGGCGGTACTCCATTTGAAACTCCGTCTTCCGCTCGAATGCCTCGGTGTAGACAGTGAGGCAGCGCGTGGAGTCGTCGCGATGGACCGCTTCGGCCCAACCCCAGCCCAGTTCCTGCTGAATGGTGCGCCCGGTGAAGTCCAGCCACGGTTTGTTGAAGTAAGTGCGGAGCATGTCTGGGCCCGCCAGCCAGACCAGAACCGGCGCGGAATCCGCCATCAGGCGAAAGCGCGACTCGGATTCGCGCAGGGCCATTTCCGCCCGTTTCTTTTCCGTGATGTCGGTGATGGCAGCCAGCCACCCCTTCACCCGACCCCGCTCGTCGTGCTCCGGCTGGTAAATCGCATGGACAAAGCGCGGCCCGGCCCGGCGATAGCTGAGCTCCCGCTCGTATTCAACGGTCTCGCCTCGCAGCACCCGTTCCACGAAGGGCGAGGTCGCTTCCATCACCGCGTCGCCCACGATTTCGGTCATCGGCCGGCCAACGATCTTGTCCCGCGGCATCTGCAGAAACCTCGCGCCGGCCTCATTGACATATCGGTATCGAAGATCGCGTCCGCAGCGCGTGATGATCACCGGCGCGCAGTCCGCGACAAACCGCAAATCGTTCTGCGCGGCTCGCGCCGCGGCTTCCGCCTGCCGCTGCGCCGTCACATCGCGCAGCGCCAGGTGAAGGCGATCGCTGCCCGCCTTGCCCACCCGCTGCCGCAGGGCGGTGAATTCCAGGATGATTTCCGAATCCCCATTCTTGCGAATGCGAAATTCGGCCCGGCGTTCGCCGTCGTTCGCCGCCATGCCGCGCAGGAACCGAACCCAGCGTCCATGATCGCTGCCGACGATCACCCCCGCCATCGGCCGGCCCGCCAAATGGTGAACGGTCCGCCCCAGCATGGCCGCCGCCGTCGCGTTCAGGTTCCAAATCAACCCTCCCAGGTCCAGGCTGGCCAGGCCGACCATGGCGAAATCGTAGAGGTCCTGATAAACGGCGCGCACCACTTCGGCGCGCCGCTGCGCTTCAACCAGGGCGCGATGCTCGGCCTGCAACGCCAACCGCTCCACCTCCAATTCCTCCCGCAGTTGTTGGAGTTCAGGGTCGAGGTCAACCCGCCGGACGGCGTGGCTCCTCGCTCGGTCCGCCTTGGTCGCGGAACCAAATCTCGGCGCCGACCTTTGCGGGAGGGCCTTCACACTTTTGAGCGCAAATCCCGCGGGAACATCCGCCAGCCGAACGACGACTCTCCTGATGCGCGTGGGGGCTCGAGTCTGCCTGCCGGCGCAACACTCCTGGTCAGGAAGCCACGGTTCATTGGCAGCATTCTGACCAGGTTTGTGGCACGGCCGGGAACGGCTTCACCAATGCCGCGGTATCGTGGTCGGCAGTTTCCGCCAATTGTTTGCACAGCGCCTGCTCGGCGCTCAGCCAATCTTCCCTGGCGTGGCCATGCTGGCCTCCGCGATTGACATACAGATGATACGCCGCGAGCGCGATGTCATCGGGATGCGGCTTTGGCAATTGGGTCGATGTCGTAAAGTCCGGAGTTTTCATAAGCCGGGATCTTCCTGCAGGGCCCATGCCGGGAATGACCGGAAATTCCACGCGCGCGTTACGATGAAGCTGACCTCGATATTGCAATTTGCCCGCTCATGGCGTTGTGGTCCGTGCAAAATGCAAAGAACCCATCCCATGAAAAGGGAGGGGGCTCGCCAGCTTCCAGCCGGCAGGGCTGCGGCTCTGTTCGGTGGCGGCTGCGTTGCTCATCGGTCAAAGATGCTGGCGAATCTTCTCCTTCCTCGCGCCTTGCGGCCGCCAAAAATCTCCCGCCACTCGCCTCCTCCCTGTTCATGAGATGGGTTCCGGGCCCGTGCGCAGAAAATTCCTGATCCTATCGGCGATGCTCTGAGTGGGAATGATTGGCCGCGACTCCCGCGCCGGTCGGAGCAATTGAAACTGCAGGCTCGGTGGGACTGGACCGAGTTTGCCCTGAGCTGGCTTCCGGTCCGGATCGGGTCCGAGCCAGCTGGATGAGGTAGTTCTTTATTTCAGCCATGGTGCCGGCAACCTCAACGGCCAGCCCGTTCATGTGTTTCCGGCCGGGCTCCAAGTCCTGCGCCATCCAACGAGCCAGAACGACTGTGGATTCCGGGTGCCGGGCGCAGACGCGCTTGCAAAATTGCCGGGCGGCGAAGAGCGAGCCACCGGCCAGGCTGCCGATGCAAAGGACGGACGGCGGAGCTTCCGTCACTTCCGCGAGCGCTTCGGCGGAAAGCAGGTGGGAGGAGAGCACGCGCATCGGACAGTTCGCCGCGCGCATCAGTTCCGCGAGCATCAGCAGACTGAGTTCGTCCGCCTCGTCGTGCGCGGGTTGACCGAGCACGGCCAGCGGTTGCGGCCCAGGGTTTCCCTGCAAATGATCGACGGCCGTGGGCGGCGGGTTTTTGGACGTTACCTGGACCATGGCGCCGCCCGTTTCTTCGATCATCTGCCGGATGGTTTGGTAGGCGAACGTTTGATCGGCCTCCGTCAAACGACCTTGCTGGTAATCGTGTCGGCAGGCCGCGAGCGCGGGCAGCAGCAATTGGTCATAGACCTCCGCAAGGCCCTGCTTCGCCAATTTCTCGTCAACGATTTGTTGCGCCTCGTCGGCGTCCTTCGCCACCAATCGCTGGTAAAAGACATGCGACGGCGGCAGCGCCGGATCGCTGCTGAGCAGCAGGCTGAGGAATTCCAGCTCACGCACATCCCGGCTCGCCACCACCAGGCAGACCGTCAACGGCGCGGCCAACACCAGGCCAATCGGTCCCCACAGCCAGGTCCAGAACGCGATCATGACGAGCAGTGCCACTTCGGACACGCCCATGCCCTGGCCGTAAACCAGAGGTTCCACCACGGTGTTCTGGACGAGCTCGAGAATCAAAATCAGCCCGATGACCATGAGGGGCTGGTTCCAGCCATCGAACACCGCCAGGCTCATGACGACGGGAGCAAGGGCGGCAAAGGACGGGCCGGCGTAGGGAACAAAGCGGGCCACGCCGGCCAGCGCGCCCCAGAAAAACGCGTATGGAAGCCCGATCAGAAAAACGCCAGTGCCCAAGGCAACGCCGAAGCCGGCGTTCAGCAAGAATTGCCGCAGCAGGTATCGGCTCAGCCTTTTCCCCGCCTCGTCGATGGCCTTCGTGGTGGTCGCCAGATGTCCTCGCCCCACCAGCCGCAGCAGCCGATCTCTCAGGTCCTCGCGACGGAGCAGCATGAAAATCACGAGGACAACCACCAGGCCCGCCGTGGCCAGCGGCTCCAGGAGGGGAAGGATGACCGCGGTCAGCGACGACGCCGTGGACGAATTGGACACCACCACCGGCACCGCCGGTGTGTTTGTTGTCACACCACCAAACTGTTGATTCACGTCCTGGATGACCGCCTGGACCGTTTCCTGGGCCTTCTCCAAGGGACCGCCTCGGCTGGCGAGACGGAGATCGGCAATTTTGCGGCTGATGTTTTGGCGATACGCCGGGAGGTCATCAGCCAAACCCCTCAATTGGATGAACAGGGCAGCCCCGATGCCGCCCAAGAGAACGAACGAGAGTGTGACGGTAAGAACGACCGAGCCGGTGCGGCCCACACCACGACGACGCAGCACCGTGACAATCGGCGCAAGGATGAAGGTAAACAGAATCGCCAGCGCGAGGGGAATGAAGACTGTTCGGGCGGCGTAGAGAATCGCCGTCACAAGGGCGAGTGAGCCCAGGACCAACAACGGCGACTGCCCGCGGGAGCGTCGCAAATTTTTTGCTTGTTCGCGCATGGCATGACGGCCGGGCTGGCCATCGCGGGCTGCCAACTGCAGGTGCTATGCCACGCGCAGCGATGCCGTTGAGGGTTTGTGAAAAAACATGGGCCGGGCTCCTCCGGCTCCCCCTTGTTCCCGAACGGTTGGCTGTCGGGGGGATGGACCTTGCTCCCGTTCTCCAGGTTTGGCCCTGACAATTATCGAGCTGAAACACGGTTTTCTCGCTGGGTGGTGACGGCCAGCAACCGCTTTGTCCCATAACACCGGCAAGACTGAGTCGGAATACTGCGGGCAAAACGCCCAACGCCAGTTCCACAAAATTGCAGCTTGCCCGCCTGTGCCTGCGTGGGTTGGCTTGCCGATGGGGCCGCCGACGACATCGCCTCGGTGGCACACCGCTGGCTGAAGCCGTCGAGCCCCAATCCTCCCATGGAAAGGGCTCCAGCAATGGAATGAGAAGTTATCCAGCGAAGCCCAGGTCGAAATCCGGTTCACCCGTTCCGCCGTGCAGCCTACCCGCGGTCCGGTGGTCTGCGCTGGTTATCATCTCCGCCGTCTCAGGGCTTGCCCACCCGCCGCCCCCGATGGACAAGCATGGTGATCTGTCGCAGGAAACTTCGGCGGACATGCACGATTCCCATCACGATGGGGATTTCATCCGACGACCAGTCGGCGTTCGCCTATTTCGGTCTGCCGGGTGAGCCGGCCTTGGGTCCGCCCGCGTTTATGCACCGCTTCTCCGGCATGGATAATCCGGAGGCGCCGATTACGCATCATTGGCTGGATTCGACCCACATCACCTACGGCGTCACCACGGTCGGATACGTCTGGCGCTGCGTGAAGATCGAGGGATCCGTCTTCACCGGGCGGGAGCCTGATGAGGAGCGCTGGAATTTTGACGCGCCGAAGTTCGACTCCTGGTCGGCCCGCCTTTCGTGGAATCCGTCCGCGGCCTGGTCATTGCAGGCGAGCTACGGAGATCTGGAAAGTCCCGAGCAACTTCATCCTGACATTGACACCCGTCGCACGACCGTCTCGGCCACCTATCACCATACGTGGGCGGACAACCATTGGGAGACCACGGCGGCGTGGGGGCAGAACCGAAACGATCCCGGGCGCAATCTCGATGCATTCCTGGTCGAATCGGCGGTCCGCTTCCGGGATACCCACACTGTTTTCACCCGGGGTGAGAATGTGGAGAAAGACGAATTGTTCGCAGAAGGTGACCCTCTGGCCGGAAAGAAATTCACCGTCACGAAACTCAGCCTCGGCTATGTCTATGACTTCCCGCGCTGGAAATATTTCAAAGCCGGGATTGGTGGCGTCGGGAGCGTGCACTGGTTGCCACAGGGTCTGGAAGGCGCCTACGGGGACACGCCGCTGTCTTTTCTTCTGTTCCTCCGAGCGAAGTTGTAAGGAGGCTCCAACATTCGGCTGGGCGGGGGTCACTCACACCCGGCCAGAGCCCTTGCCTGGGCTGCTGCGCTATCTCCCCACGGGCCGCGAGCAAACCAGCGCTGTCGGATTTCCTGGCCGCGGAGGCCCGCGTGCTCCGCTTGAACTCGCAGGAATTTGGATCCGAGGATGAGCTCGCCGCCGTGGCCGGCCGGGCCTCTCTGCATGAAATCGTCCTGGTTGGGGAGGCAGCGTAACTCTTTTGTAAAGTTCAGAAGCGGTTTGCGCTTCTGTGGGTGAATGTCCGTCTGGTTTGCTTCATGGCTCGGCCTTCTGTCGCGACTGCTGGCAGTCGGCCGTAGGGTTTTGGTGACGATTCTGGCGATGGTGGCGGGGATATTCTTGGCCCCGGCGTCCAGTCGGGCGGCGGCCTTGCCGCTCAAGACTTATCAGATCGCCTATCTGCCAAACGTCTGGGCCGTCCCGGGCGCCAGCCGGATCGATGACCACGGGAATGTTTATGGAGTCAACCTGACGCCGCAGGGCCTCACCACCAGGACCGAGTTCATCATCTACCGGCCAACGGTGGATGGAACGAATCCCGCGGGAGTGCAGCGCATCGCGGGGCCTGTGACCGGCTGGATGGGGCAATTCCCCGTGGTCGACGTAAACAACCACGGCCAGTTCATCACGTCGGAGAGCTCGCCCGGCTTCGATCACCGGTTCCTGTGGAACGGATCGTCGTATGTCGAGCTCCGGGATCCGCGGCGTCCGCCGTCGGAGTTTCCGATCTTCAGCGATGGGGTCATTCCCACCACGCTGCACAATGACGGGTCGGTTTGGGGTGTGGCTGTAGGGGTGGCTGGAACCAGCGATCATGGGTCGATTCTCCGGTGGGATGCCGGCGGGGCGGCCGCCGTGATGTATGCGTTCGCCGAGAATGACCCGCTGGGTTTGGGGCCGCCGCGTCAAAACGAGCAGGGCTTTTACCTGCGCTACGACACGGATCCGGTGACCCGTGACCTGATCGGAGCCCGGTTGTGGAACGGCCAATCCGCCGCCACGGGCCCGGTTATTCCGCATCCGCCATCATCGGTCATCACGTTCAACGACCGAAGCGAACTGGCGGGTTTGAGCGCCGCCACGGGCGAGATCTGGCTCCACCTGCCGGCGGCCGCTTACGGGTTGACCAGCGGGCTGCATCTGCTGGGCGAGACCCAGCCGGCAAGCTACCGCGGTTTGAAGCTCAGCAACGCCGGCCAGGTGCTGGCGTCGGATGACGACGGACTGCGCGTGTGGTCCAAGGGGAGCTGGTCCCGGGCCCAGGCGATTGACAGCGATGGCTTGCCGCGGACGTTTTTTCTCTCGGACGCGAATGCGACGGGCCTGCTGCTGGCCTATGTGGGCGGGCCGCCGGGCACCATCCAGTCTGCTCGACCCGCCATCCTGGCCCCGGCGGCGTTGGACGTTGTCGCATCCGTCGCGCCCACCAATCACCTGCAAATCGGCGACTCCTTTGATTTGGTTTTGTCGGTGCGAAACAATCTGGATGTTCCGCTCAACCAGGTTGGCATCCAGATCCCGAGTATGGTTCTGAACGGGGACTTAATCCTGGATTGGGTGCGGGCGCCGTCCAGCCTGCTGAGTCTGGCGCCGGGCGCCAGCGGGGTGATTCGTTACGGGTTTCGCACCAAGGGGTCGGGCAAGTCCCGCATCCGGTTCCGCGTTCAAGGCACGAATTCGGTCGGGCCGGTGTCGGCATCCACCAGCCTTCTAACGAGCCCCGACGTGACCGTCGCCTCGCCTTTGCGGCTGACGCTCACGCCCGACCGCGACGCGGTCGAGGTCGACGACGATTTCACGGTGACGGCCGTAATCAAAAACACATCCGCCGCGGCTGTGACCGCGTTGCAAGTGCTGCCGGCCCCGCTTGCCTTTGCGGGCACTGGCGACCTGGCACTTCGATCCGGACCGACGCCGGCCCTCGCGTCAACCCTGGCCGCGGGCGGGACGCAGACGGTCGAGTATCGCTTTCACGCGACGCAGGCCGGGTTTGTGCGCATGCGCGGCTCGGCCCAGGCGACGCTCCCCAATGGCTTGCTGACCGTGAGCGACGTGGCCACCAGTCAGGTGGTTCGGATTGGACTGTTCGGAGATCTGTTGATCAAATCCGGCCAGCAGCCGGTCGAGGACTATCAGGCGCCGGACGTCTACCAGGAGGTGCCCAGCGGGCCGCAGGTCAACACGCATTCCATCGCGGCCGATGGGGCGACTGCGTTCCACGTCGCGCTGGTGAATCGTGGCAAGTTGCCGCAGAAATTCCGGCTGACTTCGGTCGCGACGTCGGAGGGGCGATCGGCCTGGGAGGTTCGATATTTTTTGGCAGGTCAGGAAGTCTCCAGCAGCATCACGTCGCTCAATGGGCTCGAGCTGCCGGAGTTGGCCAACGAGGCGTCGGTCACGGTCGCGGCCACGGTCCGACTGACGAACTCCGCGGTGGCCCAGCCGCTGCATGTGGGCTTCGTGGTGACCAGCCCCTCGGCCCCCGGGGTGACCCTGGATGCGGTGGAAGGCGTGGCCACCTTTGCGAAGGTTCGCGTCCGGGCCATCGAGGTGAACCAGTCCGTTCAGGACTGGCTGAACTCCGTGCCTTTGGTGGCGGACAAGGCCACGCGGGTGCGCGTCTTTCTGGAAAACCCGGATCCGACGAAGCCGCTGGAGCCGATTCGCGGGAAGCTGCACGGTCGGCTCCATGGGCTCGAGTTGCCGGGGTCTCCACTGCCAAGCGACGAGCCGGCGCTGTCCACGGTCCCGGGCGACGCGGCCTCGGTGCGTGGGCAGCTGGATGGCTCGCTGAACTTTTCGCTCCCCGGAAAGTGGCTGAAAGGATCTGTGACCCTCGAGTTCGAGGCGCTCAACGCCAAACCCGAGTTCGTCGAGCCCGCCGAGCCGAACGGCCAGGCGGCCGATGGCATTGTGGCGGCCGACTTCGTCGAGGTTCCCCCTCTGCCGGTCGAGTTCCACCTGACGGCCGAGGAAGATGAAAACGGGCTGATCCACCGCAGCAAGATGGAAGACGTTGTTACCTTGGCGCGCATCGCGGGAGCCGAACTCCCGGTGCCCTCCCTCGCCTTCCAACTCGGAGGCCTTTGCCAGATTCGACATCGGGATCTGCCTGACGTGACCGCATTCAACAAGGTTTACAATCAAATCCGATCGTTCCCCGACTATCTGGCGCGCTTCCAAGCTCGCGACTGTCCGCTCCACCAGGCGGTCCTGCCCGTCATCATCCACTCCGACGATTCGGTCTCCGCGGGCGGAGGTTTGGCGGAAAGCGTTCCCGGAATTCTCAGCGCGGCGCGACTTTCCTTCGTTAGCAACGGGGGCAACGGCTCTTCCGTGCACGAACTCGGTCACTGCCTCGGACGCCACCATCCTTATCCCGCCGCAACGCTCGACTCCACAAACCCGGGCGCAATCCCGATACTCATCCATCGCGGGACCTGTGGGGAAGTCGCTTCCACCAACGCAAGTCCGTATCCCTATTACTACCGCCCGGCGGGGCAGTCCGAGTTGCGGCCCGGGTTGGGACCCATGAATCAGGGAGAAGATCCAAAGGTGTATGGGCTCGATGTCGGGGGGGTGACAGATGTCAACGTTGTCGACCCGACGGACCATTTCGAGTTCATGTCGTACTGCTCGGACAAGCGGACCTGGCCGGGCAAACCTTCGTACATCAGCATTCTGGAGGCGGTGCGCAGTCGCTTCGGCCCCGGGGCCGCCTCGTTTCAGGCAGCGGGCGTCCTGCCCCGGGCGCCGCAAATCGTCATCCGGGGCGCCATCGACTTGCAGACCCTCGCAGTGGAGGTCCTGCCGCTTCGGCGCATCGACGGGATCTCCACGCCGGCCGACCTGGAGCCCAGCCCATTGGTGTTGGAAACTCTGGACACGCAGGGCCATGTCCTCGAGGCGCGCAATCTCCGGCCCGCAATCGACTCTGAGGGCACAGCCCGATGCGATCTGTTCCAGCTCATCCTCGATCGACCCGAACTTCAGGCCTTGCGGATTCGCTATCTGGACCAGGTGATCTGGTTCAAAACCGCCAGTGCGCACGCGCCCCAGGTGTCGCTCGTTTCTCCTCCGCCCGGGAGTTCGTCCTCCGCCGAGGCGATCACCGTCGCCTGGGATGGCGCCGACGCGGACGGGGATCCACTCGACTTCTTTGTGGAGTACACGGCCGACGACGGATTGACGTGGACCGCGCTGGCCGGCGATTGTCGCGAGACGCAATGTGTCATCCCGCGTTATCTCGTCAAAGGCGGCCAGGATGTGCGCATTCGGGTGGAAGCTTCCGACGGTTTCCTCTCCAGCCGCTCCGCGCTGTCTGCTGCAGTCCGGCTCCCCGACAACCCGCCGTTTCTCTTGGTGGTTTCGCCAACCAACTCCGCCCCTTTTAATGGAGCCCAGCGACTCTATTTTCAGGCCGTGGCGTTCGACCCCGAGGATGGGAGTCTGTTCGGAACCAATGTCCAGTGGCGATCGAGCCTCGACGGAGCTCTGGGATCCGGGCTCAGCTTCGATCGGCCTGTCGCCGAATTGCAGGCGGGACGGCACGAGCTGGTCGTGACGGCCACCGATCGCGGAGGCAACCAGATAAGCGTCACAAACTTTTTCAATGTGAACACCGCCCGACCGAGCGTCCTCTACAACCTGCGGGCAACATCTTCCAACTCGCTGGCGTTTGACATCCTGACTTCCGCTGGCACGCGCAACGTGGTCGAAGCCTCGACCGACCTGCGGACCTGGACGCCCGCTCTGACCAACGTGGCTCAGCGGGCTGCCGAAACGTGGCAACTGCCCCGCCCCGTGGAGAACGGACGGTTGTTTCTGAGGGCTTGGGCGACGGCCGGCTCCGCCCCGCATTAAATCGGGTCCTGGCCTGCCTCGTCGCTGGCGATCGCCGTCCATCGAACTTGTGGGAGGCTCTCCGTTCTATTGGTATCTGAACACCCCCTTTCTCGATCCCGGCGTCGTCGTGACGGATGGGTGCGATCCCTCCGTCCAGATCACCACCAACGGCATCTTTGACGTCAGCCGACCTGGGAGCCAATCACTCACTTATACGGGCCACCGGCAAACAAACCGCCGCCCAGAGGGTTTTCGCGGAAAAGATCCGCGGGCTTCGTTGTTCCCCGGTTAAGCGACGCTGCTCCATTGATGATCGGCATCGATTTTGGTCCAGTGCCGTGCTGTGGCCCGGGCGCCGAGTTCTTCCGCGACGACGACTTGATTCGAGTTTTGAACCAGGCGTTTAGCGGCCATCGCTGCGATGGGCTTGCGGGTGACCTGGTCGGATATGGCAAGTTCCGCCGACGGACATCGCCGGCTGGCTTCCGCTGGGCATTCCAAGCCCGGCCGGGAAAGCGGCCTTTACCAGTCGATTCCCACCACGCAGCCCGGCGCCCATGGCTCCGTCATGGGCGCCGCGGGGACGGAAATCGAACTTCGATTCGCCGGCGGCGGTCAGTTTTGGATCACCCGGGCCCGGGGCCGGGTCGAAATCGATGTCACGGTGATCTCCGAAATTCTTCCCCGCCGCCGATAGTCTAACGGCCTGTTTGAAAATTGAGTCCAAGCGAGTCGCCTAAACTGAGGGCGAGTCATCGCAGAATTGGACCAGGACTCGGGACTAGCTCACGGGACTTAAGCAGTCGTCCGTTCCTCCTTACCCGATGCCGACTTTACTCGCGGGAGTCCGACCCGCCCTCTCCGCCGCAACTCGACGGAGCAGATCTACGGGACGGACGCTCCTATTAATCGGTCTCCGAACTTCTCGTCGGGAGGGTTCGTCGATCCTCCGCCACACGGATGCATGGGTCTAGGTAAAGCAATCTGGACTTTGGGTGCTGAACTGGCCTAGCTTGGTCTCAAGTTGAGCTGAAAGGATGCGGAACAGCCTGCCACTATCATGGAATACTACCAATCCTTTTGCCTTCGTGGCCCCATCGGCCATTCACTGCGCAGATCGACCAACTCCTCCCCCCTCAGAAACGCTGAACCGACCCATCCATTTTCCAAATCATCAGCCCAACCAACTCTCGTGAAAACAAGCTCTCTCGCTTCCCTCCTTCTTGCTACCGCTGTCGCCCTGACCGCATGGTTGCCGGCCCCGGCGCTGGCCGCGCCGATCGACAACAGCTTCACCTACCAGGGCCAGTTGAACGACGCGGACGGGCCGGCCACCGGCGACTTCGATTTCAGCTTCCGTCTATTTAAAACCGCGACCACAGGGGGCTTCGCTTACGGCCCCATAACGAACGTCGGAGTGTCGGTGGTGGACGGCCAGTTCACCACCAGCCTGGACTTTGGCACCAACGTCTTCGATGGCACCGCCTACTGGCTGAGAATTGATGTGCGCCCCAGCGCGACCAACAACGCCGCGAGCTTCGTCACCCTCTTGCCCCGCCAGAAACTGACCGCGACACCCTACGCGCTCTACGCCCCACAGGCCGGCTTCACGGACAACGCGGCCAGCGCCGGCTTTGCCAGCATCGCCGCCCTGGCGACGAACGCGACCATTGCCGGCGGCGTTTCCTCCAATTCGATCACCGGCGCCGGCATCGCCAATGCAACCATCACGGCGGGCAAGATCGCCGCCAGCGAAGTGGTCAAGTCGTTCAATGGCTTGCAGGATGAGGTGTCGCTGCTGGCGGGCGCGAACATCACGCTGACCACCAACACCGGCGCGCGCCGGCTGACCGTCTCGGCCGGTCCCTTCTCCGTCCGGAATGAAACGAACATCTACTACAACGACGGCAATCTGGGCGTTGGCACGAATGCTCCGGTCCGCTTGCTCGACGTCAACGGCGCGGTGCAGTTGCGCGGCACGCCCGGTGCGGTTGGCCTGGTTGTGCGGGATGACAACAATGTCGGTTTCGGCACGACGGCGGATTACACCGGCTTTGCCTCCCGCGTGCTGACGATCCAAGGCGACAGCGGGGCCACGAACTTCCCCGGCACCTCCGCCGTCGTCTTCGATAACCCTGAGAACAACACCAAGTGGTCCGTCGCCACCTACACGGATGGGGGTCTTCACTTCACCAAGTCCGGCCGGGCGGGCATCGAGGAACTGGTCGTGGACGCCGAAGTGACCTGCACCGCGGTCAACATCACCAGCGACCGCGACGCGAAAGAAGTCTTCACGCCCGTCAACCCCCGCGCCGTCCTCGCCAAAGTTGCCCGTTTGCCCATCAGTGAGTGGCAGTACAAAACCCAGCCCGGCGGGCGCCACATCGGCCCGATGGCGCAGGATTTCCATTCCGCCTTCGCCGTCGGTCACGATGAGAAGCACATCACCACCGTGGATGCCGACGGCGTCGCGCTGGCCGCCATCCAGGGTTTGAACGAAAAGCTGGACGAGAAGGACGCCGAACTCAGCCGCCTGAAATCGGAGAACGAAATCCTAGCCGCCCGGCTCTCCGCTATCGAACGTGCTCTGGGCATGCGCCCCGAAGCCACTTCGGCTCGTCCTTAAATGTCCTCGCCTGCTCCGTGGAGAACGCGCGTATGATCACCGTCTCAGCCAAGTCAACACGCCGCTGGAAGCTGGCGTCTGGCGTCATCCTGGCCATGTTCGCCGTTGTGCCGAACTTCATCGTTGTTACCGCTGTCGCTGCCGAAGCCGATGCCCGGCTGGCCAGCATGACGGGGATTTGGACCGGACCGCCGCTCGGCCGCAAAGGCGTGCCGAGTGGGTTCCTGCTTCAGGGGGACATCCAGGTGCCGGTAGCGGCCACGGGTCTGGTCCTAGCGAGCACACCCGGCCCTGATGCCTGGCCCGATGGCGTGGTGCCGTTTCAGTTCGATGCCAATGTCAGTTCAGACAATCGCGTCGGAATGCTCGTCGCGATGGATGAGTGGATGAAGGGTAAGGACACCAACCGGCTGCACGTCGCGTTCATTCCGCGCGGCGGCCAGACGAACTACATCCATATCCAGAACTCCGACGAGAACAATTCCCCCGTGGGCATGAGTGGCGGCGGAGGCACGATCAACATCCACAGCTGGACCGAGACCTTTGTCATGGCCCATGAACTCGGCCACACGCTGGGGCTTTACCACGAGCAGTCACGCCCGGACCGAGACACTTACGTGAACCTCCACGTTGAAAACGTCAAAGATGGGGAGGAGCATAATTTCAAACTTTATGCCAATTGGCTCGCAGGCACGATGTCGACGCCCTATGACTATTCCTCGGTCATGCAATACGGCGGCTGCTCGTTCTCCAAGTGGGATGATTGCGGTTCGGATCACCCTGAGCACGCCACCATCACGGGAACCCAGAATCAATTCCTTACTAGCCTAGGCCAGCGGGATCATCTCACCGATTCGGACTACTCCGACGTATACAACGTAGCCGCATACGGCGGCGGCGGTTCAGGCTACGTGGACCACCGCCAGGCCTCGGTCCCGTCGCAATTTCGATTTGGAACCCTTGCCTCTCCCTGGGCGAGCGTGCTGCAAGGAGCCTCGACCAACGCTTCCCGGCAAAACCCGAACCCGCGCTCGCGCCTCTGGGTGCAAGGCGGCACCTACGCCGAAACCGGCCGCCTCGTCGGACCCCAGCGCATCCTCGCGATCCCTGGGACCGGCGTCGTCCACATCGGGCCGTGATGGCCGTGCGCGGGCGGAGGCCGGAGCGCGGTCTGCGACTGAAGCCAGTTGATGCCGTTCGAGTTCAGGATATGACAAGTTCGGCCGACACACGTCGCTGGCTTGCGTCCGCCGGGCATTTCAAACCCGGCCGGAAAAGCGGCCGCTACCCGTCGATCCCCCACCACTCAATCCAGCGTCGACGTCGCCGTCACGGGCGCGGCCGGGACGGAAATCGAGCTTCAGTATGCCGGCAGCGGTCAGTTTCGGATCGCCCGGGCTCGGGGGCGGGTCGAAATCGATGGCACGGTGTTCTCCGAAATTCTTTCCCGCCGCCTGTAACCCTGAGCCGAGTTTTGCCTGAGACGAACCGATCGAGACCAGTATGAGCACACAGCGCCAAGCCCACGCATGAGAACTCAGCATTGCATGGGCCTCCTTGTTTTGAGTTTCCCGACCGTCGCCTCTCCCCGGGCGGCGGCTCGGTGGCGCGAGACGCGAATTCGTGTTCCGGACCTTTTCATCCTGGCCTGCCTGCTGGGGACGTTGCCGGTTCAGGCGCAGGTCAGCTACGGAATTAACGGCAACACCGCTTATGTCGCGAGAGGGTGCGGTGAGAAGATAGTCATTGCCTCCACCTACGACGGCCATCCCGTCACCAGCATTAGAGATTATGCGTTTATCCACTGCACGAGCCTGACCACCGTGACGATTCCCGCCAGCGTCACTAGCATCGGGAGCGGGGCGTTTCTGAACTGCCCCGCCCTCACAAATGTCACCTTTCTTGGCAATCCGCCGGCGCTTTATCCTGACCTTGAAATTGGAGGATTTACCCAGTTCGTCAACGTCGGGGCGGGCGCGAGGGCTTACTACTACTGCGGAACCACCGGTTGGGGAACAAACTACTCCGGGTTGCCCACCGTGATGTTGTGCCCGCCGCAAATCGCCACGGGTAGCGTGGGCGCGAAGCTGGGCGGTTTCGGCTTCACCCTTACCTCCCTCTCCAATCAAACCATTGTGGTCGAGGCCAGCGTCAATCCGCCGAACTGGCAACCGATCTGGACCAACACCATGCCCGGCGCCTCCGCCGATTTCGTCGATCCCGAATGGCTCCAACATCCGAACCGCTTCTATCGCGCGCGCGCGGATTGAAGGGCCGGAACTTGAACCCCTGAAATCATGAGAGCACGACTCAACCTTTTCACCCTCGCCAGTCTGCTGGCGGCGCTGCCGGCCATGGCCCAGGTCAACTATTTGTTCAATAGCGGCGTCGGTGGTGTCATGGTCATTGGCAGCCCCAACGCTTCCGGTGACGTTGTCATCCCCTCTACTTACTTCGGCTCTCCCGTCACCTGGATCAACAATTCGGCCTTCGCTGGATGCACGAACCTGACGAGCGTGACGATTCCAAACAGCGTCATCACCATCCAGAGCCCGGTGTTTTCCGGCTGCAGGAGCCTGATGACCATCGCAGTGGATGCCGCCAGTCCGGCCTTCAGCAGCCTCGACGGGGTCTTGTTCAACAAAGCGCAAACGACCTTGATTGCCCTTCCACCCGGTCGCGGCAGTTACGTCATCCCCGACGGCGTCACGAGCATCGGAGGTTCGGCGTTTGTGAACTGCACTGCCCTGACGAACGTGACTATCCCCGACAGCGTCACCAGTCTCGGACCAGCGGCGTTTTCCGGCTGCACCAACCTGACCAGCGTGACCGTTCCTCACGGCGTGACCGCCATCGGGAGTGGGGCGTTTTCCGCCTGCAGCGCCCTGACGAACGTGACGATTCCCGACAGCGTCATCAGCATTGGGCAATCGGCGTTTTCCGGCTGCGCGAACCTCACCAGCGTGACCATTGGCAACAGCGTCACCAGCATCGGCTTTCTGCTGTTCGACGGTTGCAAAAGCCTGACGAACCTTTTGGTCGATGCTGCCAATCCAGCTTATAGCAGCCTCGATGGGGTCTTGTTCAACAAGGCGCGAACAGCCTTGGTGATTTTTCCTCCCGGACGCGGCGGCCGTTACGTCATTCCCGACGGAGTCACCACCGTCGAGGCTCGGGCATTCTACGATTGCAGCAACCTGACGAGTGTGACGATGCCAAACAGCCTCATCAGCATCGGGGGTGGGGCATTTTACCGCTGCACCGGCCTGACCAGCGCGACGATTCCCGACAGCGTTACCCAGATCGGAACTTCTCTTTATGCTGGAGGGGGAGGAAACGCGTTTGCCTCCTGCACCAGCCTGACAAACGCGATCATTGGCAACAGCGTCACCAACATCGGGTCTGGGGCGTTTTCCGCCTGTTCGAACCTGACTCGCCTGACCATTCCCGCCAGCGTGATCAATCTCGGGTATGCGGCGTTTCTCGGCTCCTCGAGGCTGACGAACTTCACCTTTCTGGGCAACGCACCGCTGCGCATTTTTGACATGGATGGCGGATTTGCTCAGTTCCAGAACGTTGGCGCGGGCGCGAAGGTTTATTACTATTGTGGCAAGACCGGATGGGGAGGCAGCTACGGCGGCTTGCCGACCGCGATGCTGTGCCCGCCGCAAATTGCGCCGGGTTACACGGGCATTAAACCGGGTGGCTTCGGCTTCACTCTCGCCCGTCTCACCAATCAAACCATCGTGGTCGAGGCCAGCGCCAACCTGATAAATTGGCAACCCATCTGGACCAACTCGCTAATGGGCGAGGGCGACGAGTTTGTCGATCCAGATTGGGTCCAACACCCGAACCGCTTCTATCGCGCGCGCTCGGATTGAAGAGGTCAGAACAGAAATGGCTTCGATGATACTTT
Organism: Limisphaerales bacterium; assembly: GCA_044229355.1. Taxonomy (GTDB): domain Bacteria; phylum Verrucomicrobiota; class Verrucomicrobiia; order Limisphaerales; family JADJPG01; genus JBGARF01. The sequence goes on along the minus strand of JBGATF010000003.1, from coordinate 32,223 downwards.
CTTTGCCACGTCACGTTATGAAGATTCATCAGTTCCTCGCCCTCATTGTGTTGAGCCTCGCCACGGTCTCTGGTGCCAGGGGGGCGGTTCTGGCCGGTCCCATTACCAACGCCGTCAGCGGACACATTTACTATCTATTGAGCGCCAACTCCTGGACGGCTTCCGAAGCTGAGGCCCGTGGGCTCGGCGGCCATCTGGTTACGATCGATGATGCTGCCGAAAACCGCTGGGTCCTCGATACGTTCTTCTTCCTGACCGGAGTTCATTACTCCTCGCTTTGGATCGGGCTGAACGACGCGGCCCATGCGGGCCAGTTTGTCTGGGCCAACGGCGAGCCCGTCACATTCACCAATTGGTATCCCGGCGTGGGCGGGGAGGATTACGCCGCCATTCGTCACCCGACGGAAAACTGGCCTCTCGGCTCGTGGAAGTCTCTATCGGACAATTCCGGTCTGCAGGACCCAGCCGCACCTACCTATGGCGTCGTTGAACTGACCGTGGCGGTGACACTACCGGCGGACCAGTTCATACCCGGTAGCGCGCGCTTGAATGGCCTGGCCAATCCAGGCGGCTCACCGACTTCGGTGTGGTTCGAATGGGGCACATCGCTCGCTTATGGAAACACCACTCCGTCGCAATTCGTAGGAGCCGAAAGCAATTTTGTGACATTCTCCAACGTGCTGATCGGCTTGGTCAGCAAGACGGACTATCATTTCCGCACACGCGCCAGCAATGCGTTCGGTTTCTTTGCAGGCGTGGACAAGATTTTCAATCTAAACGCTCAATTGCCCCTCGTCACAACTCTGGCAGCAGATCCACTTTCCTACACCAGCGCGCGCTTGAAGGGGCAGGCCAATCCGCACAACTGGCCCACGGCCGCGTGGTTTGAGTGGGGAACGACCACGAATTATGGGAACTCAGTCGGGATGCAGGACATCGGGCAGGGTTCGAGCGCGTCGTACCTCAACGGCGTGCTCGACGGATTGGCAACCGGACCCATCTATCACTACCGCCTGGTTGCCACCAATGCCTTTGGATTGGTGTACGGAGCGGATCAAACAATCAACCTGAGTGTTATCCCCACGAAGATTACATGGACCGGTGTGGATGCATCCGGCTACTGGTCTGCACCGGCCAATTGGTTTCCGGCGGGCGTGCCCACGAACGGCGCCGACCTGGTGTTTCCAGGCGCTTCGCCCGCAGACATGATTAGCACCAACGATCTAATCGATGGGTTGTTCCGCTCAATCACCTTCGAGCCGGCCAGTAGGCACACGATTCGCGGCAATTCGATCATGCTGACGAATCGTGCGAATGCTGTAGTCAACAACGGAACGAATGTAATTGCCTGCGACTTGGCTTTCACAGGAACAACTTCAACTCCCGGTTTCGGGTCTCCCACAATCCGAGGTTCTCGTTTTAATGCTGAGTTGACCGTGGTTGGAAATGTTGGGGGTGGCGCTCTCTCCGTTGCCGGGGTGCGAATGGTTATCCGGGGACAATTCACTGGAGGCAGCATTCGCCTGTTTGCCGCCGACTTGGCGCTCTATGGAGATAACCCCAACCCTGTCTCGCTGGAGACTCAGGTCAGCACCATCTTTATCCAGGGTTTACAGCCAAACCTCGACATCAACATGCAGTTTGAAATGGAGAGTGCGTCAGCCAGTCATCTGAGCGGTGACGGCGTGATCGGAGATGTCACGGGAGGATTTGGCCACATCGCGCTCGACTCCGTGCTTTCGGCCAAAACCGTCATTCTAAACAACTGGCTGGATATACATCTAAACGGGACCAATGTCGGCGAATACGGCAAGCTCGTCGCCTCTGGCGATGTCAGGTTATCCGGCGGCCACCTTCTTCCGTCTCCTGGGTTCAATCCGCTGCCCGGTCAGGTTTTCACCATTCTTGAGAAAACATCTCCAGGTCCGATCCTGGGCAGGTTTGGGGGGACCGGGGAATTTTTGGGTCCTGAGGGGACTATTACCTACCTGAATGGAATACCGGGTCGGATCAGTTACGTCGGTGGCGACGGCAACGAAGTTACCCTGACGGTCGTCGCCCTGGTGCCGATCGTGATCGGAGCCATACAGCGGTCCTACGGTACGCAGTCCGTATTTTCCTACTCGGCGGATATCGGTCTGCGTTACGAGGTCGAACGCAGCACGACGTTGAGCAATTGGGCCACCATTTGGAGCAACACCGCCAACGTCAATCCAATGACCTTCACCGACGTGGCCACGAATGGGATGAACTTCTATCGGATCAGGCGATTACCCGGTCCCTGACCGCTTTTCACTCTTAAAATGCCGTGGTGGCCAGAATCTGAATCTCGCCAGCCCCCAACGGACGATTCCAGATACGCACGTTGTCGATTTGCCTGCAAGCATTAGGGCCGGAACGATTCGATGAACCAGGAAACGAGGTGGCGAATCTTATCTCTCCTTGCGCCTTGCTGTTGCCCAAATCTCTCGCAACGCACTTCGTCCCTAATTACGAGATGGGTTTCAGCTTTATTGCGTGATGTACCGCAATGGTTCACTCACGGAGGTCAACCGAGCGCCGTGATTTACCATCTACGCATCGCGATATGAAATTTTGAAGTCACTGCAACTTTGCGGACAATTCAGTGGACCGTGTCGATGGCACTGTGTTACTGGTCTCACGCGTTCAATGAGAATCTGCATGAACATATCAGCGAAGACTTGGTCCCGCGTCCGCGGGATCCCGCGGTTCGGGACGCGTCATAGTCGGTTAAACCAAGGTTGTATGTTCAGCCTTGAGAGATCCAGGTCGTATCGTGGACAACGTCCCGAAGCTGGCTTGGATAATCCGGAGGTAAGCAGGTAAAGAAACGAACAAGATTTCTCCACCCTGCTTACCCCGAGTAAGCAGGGTTTTTTGTTTTATCGGTGGGACAGACGGATGACCGGAACGGAAGGTGAACGAACTGTGATGGGTCACTCAGCGACATCTTGATGATGTCTGACGGCGCGAGACGAAAATTTGGAAGGGAAGCAACGGCTTTCCACGGGTGGAGTGCGCCCATGGCTGGTCCTCCCGCGCGCCGGAGACGTTGGCAAAGAATTTACAATTTAAGGGCTTCGGAGGAGGTGTGCCCCCAAACACCGAAACAGCCGCCGTGAAACCGCGGGCTGGGATCGAAGAGATCGCCAGGAGGTGTTTGTTCTTTGTTGAAATGGCATGGGCCAGGAGCGCGATGCTCCTGGCCCTTCAATTTCCGCGGTTGTGATTTAACGGTCCCGCCTTGCGGGAGCTCCCTGCCAGAGAGCATGTCCGGGTGTCTATCGTGGCACAGCCGGCAACCGCTACCAGCCTTCGCCCGAAGCGAAGCGTCGGGTGAAGGCTGCCGCGCCGTAGCTCGAAAGAGCGAAGGCGGGCCAAGTCTTCCTGCCGTTCACGCTCCGGGCTACGGCCGGCAGGCCATCCTGGTTTTCAGGCCGCGCGCCAGCTCGCGCGACAGAGTCTCCAAAACTCAGTTCGCTCGGGGCAGCACCGAGGCGGCCTGCCAAATTTCATGGGGCCGTGGCAGACAAGCAATGCACCTGCCTTGCAAGCAGGGTTATGTGGGAGCGTTACCCACCGGCTCCACCAGCCTTCGCCCGAAGCGAAGCGCCGAGCGAAGGCAGCCCGCCGTAGTCCGATAGGACGAAGGCGGGCCAGGCACCGCCTCGATTCAGCTTCGTGCTACGGCTGGCGGGCCATTTCATCGCGGGGAGGATGAGAGTCAGTTGCTGCCGTGGTCGAATACATGAGGCATCCGTCTTCTAAACGGAACGATGCAGGTGGGAATCCTGCCGGCAGCACCATTGCCAGATAGTGTCAAAGTAGCACGGCGGCCTGTTAAGCCGCTTGTCTTGGTGCGAGTCCAAGTCTGGCAGCCATTTTCCAGGGTGTAATGTCAGCAGCAGACGGCCTTGTTCGGAACGAGGAGGTCGCAGGTGCAACTCCTGCCACCCTGACCATTTAATGGAAGGCAGGCAGATATAAGCTGGCTGCACCTGTCTCGAAAACAGGATCGGCACAAACCGAGGTCGGAGCATTACCGACGCCTTCCGCCAATTCACACGATCGTCTCGTAGCTCAATAGCAGAGCACCCGGCTGATAACCGGAAGACGCAGGAGCGTTACCTGCCGGGACGACCAGCCTTCGCCAAGGCTACGGCTGGCAGGCCAGTCTTTGCTCGCTGAGTTTCGGCCCGGCGAGCCCTTTCCCCCCGAGTAGCTGAGGCAGATTAGCGCCTCGCTGAAGACGAGGAGACGTTGGCGCGATACCAACCTCGGGGACCAGCCTTCGCCCAACCGTGGCGTGTCGTTGCTCAATAAGGCGAGTCCAGGCCGGATACTGCCGCAAGAGGCTACGGCTGGCAGGCCATATCCCTATCTGTCCGTGAATGCAAAGCAGCTCGCGCAGCCGGCCTTTCCAGTCGGGCCTAATCGGTGCAAGTCCGATCACGGCTGCCATTTTGTCCGCGTAGCTCAGATAGATCAGAGCGCCACCGTGCGAAGGTGGAGGTCGCAAGTGCAATTCCTGCCGCGGACGCCATTTCGCCTCTGTGCCTCAGCAGCTACAGGACGAGTTTTGTAAACTTGTATTCGTCGGTGCGAGTCCGACCAGGGGCTCCAGTTTGATCAGGGTCGTGATGTAACAGTTAGCATCTCCGCCTGTGACGCGGACTGTGCGGGTGCGAATCCCGTCGCCCTGACCATTTCATTTAGATGGGCCGAAGATGATCGGTTATCCTCCATCATCAGGAGGGCGTACCGTCCGTGGCGAATTCCTTGGCGGTCCGGGTTCGATGCCCATCGGGCGCGCCAATTTCGACGGGCCGTTGAGTTTGGGTTATCGGCAAAAGCGGCCTCGTGCCGCAATCAGGTTCAAATCCTGTGCAACCGGACAACCGGTTGACGATCCATCTCGCCTCTTGTCCGTCGTTCGCTTTGGGGATGGGCCGCTGTGCTTCGGTTATCGAACTGGTAGCTCAACTGCGTTAGAGCGCCTCGTGAAAACGAGAAGATGCGGGTTCGATTCCCGTCCAGAAACATCGAGGCCGCCCCTTGTCCATCCTTCACCATTTCGACGGGTCGCAGGATTGGGTTATCGTTCATAAACGCGTGGTCGCCGGTTCGAGTCCGGCCTCCGGCTCCAGATGCCGGGGTAGCTCAGTGGTAGAGCACGTAATTCCCAGTTCGTTTCTTATCCGTCGGTCCTTTCAGCGGGCCGTAGATTGTGGGTTCTCGTGAACCCGGCGATACCGGCGCAAATCCGGTCCGTCGCTTGCGATGGTGGTGCAACTCTCAGCACACCGGGCAATTCCACAGTCGCTTTCTTGTCCGCTGCTTCTTGATGGGTCGAAGTTGTGGGTTATCGCATGTAATTGGCTCGACTCCAGCAATCAGCAATCCATTTCTGCGGGCCGAAGGACATGGATTACCTTCTCTTCCCAAGAAGACAATTCCCACGTTCACCAACTTGTCCGCAGTTTCAGACCAACGCAATCGTGCCGACAGTTGGGCGGCGCATCAAATGAAAGGAGGCCATCATGGCTATCAACTACGCAAAGCTCTTCAGTCGCCGCGCCACGCCGCAGTCGCAGCCGATTCCCGGCTCGAACCAAGTCCGCAACTCGGGCGGCGGCTACTCGTGGGAAGTCGACGACTGGACGCGCTTGGACCGCTTCCTCATCCTCGGCGCTGAGGGCGGCACCTATTACATCGCCGAACGCGATTTGGTGAAGCAGAGCCACGACACCCTTGTGCGCTGTATCAAGTCCGACGGCGTCCGCGTCGTGAACCGCATCGTTGAAATCAGCGACAGCGGTCGCGCGCCGCAGAACGATCCGGCCGTTTTCGCCCTTGCTCTCGTCGTGACGCACGGCGATGGGCAGGCCAAGGCTCACGCCTTCTCGAAGTTGGGCAAGGTTTGCCGCATTGGCACGCACCTCTTCCACTTTGCAGAATACGTGAACGCGATGCGCGGTTGGGGCCGCGGTCTGCGTAACGCCGTTGCGGGTTGGTACGTGGAACGGGAGGCCGACGCTCTCGCGCGCCAGGCCGTGAAGTATCAGCAGCGTGATGGCTGGTCGCACGGCGACCTGCTCCGCCTCGCTCACCCAAAGGCTCCTTCGCCTCAGCATGACGCGGTCTTCCGCTGGATGCTGGGAGCGGATTCACTCGGTGAACGAGAAGTGAAGCGCAAGGTTCGCGGTGAAGATCGCGTCGCGAAGTACGGCGCGGCTGGTGCGCTGCCGAAGCTCATCGAGGCGTTCGAGCAAGCGAAGCGCGCGTCGAGTAAGGAGGAAATCGTGAAGCTCATCACGGACTTCGAACTCCCGCGTGAAGCCGTCCCGACGCAGTGGCTCAATGAAGCCAAAGTATGGGAGGCCTTGCTCGAACGCATGCCGATGACGGCGATGATCCGCAATCTCGGCAAGATGACGAGCCTCGGCCTCTTCAAGCCGTTCAGCGACGCGAAGAAGCTCGTAATCCGCAAACTGAAGGATGAAACGGCGCTGAAGCGTTCCCGCATCCACCCGCTCGCCGTTCTCGTGGCGCAGAAGATCTATGCCCAGGGTCACGGCGAGAAGGGCGCGCTCACGTGGTCGGCGGTTCCGGCCATTGTGGACGCACTGGACGCAGGGTTCTATGCGACGTTTAGCAACGTGGAACCGTGCAACAAGCCGGTGCTGCTCGCGCTGGACGTGAGCGGTTCGATGGCTGCATCGAACATCGCTGGTTTGTGCATCTCGGCCCGGGAAGCGAGTGCAGCCATGGCGTTGATCACGGCAGCGACAGAGCAGGAACACGAAATCATCGCGTTTTCTGCTCCCGGGCGTGGAGGTTACGGCGGCATGCATGGTGGCGGTGAGCCGGGCATCACCCGCGTGAACGTCTCGCCACGCATGAGACTGGCCGAGGTCATCAAGGCGATCGAAAAGATCCCAATGGGCGGCACGGATTGCGCCCTGCCGATGCTGTGGGCCGCTCGGAATAAGCTGAACGTGTCGGGCTTCGTGACCTACACGGACAGCGAAACCTGGGCGGGCGGCATCCATCCGGCTCAGGCGCTGCGCCAGTATCGCAGTGAGTTCGTCGGTGACGCGAAGGCAGTCGTTGTGGGCATGACCTCCAACGGCTTCACACTCGCAGATCCGAACGACCACGGAATGCTCGACGTGGTCGGTTTCGACACGTCCGTCCCTGCCGTCATCGCGGACTTTGTTCGCGATTAGGGAACGGTTCAGGGACGCCAGGATCCGGTAACAACGCAGGCGGAAGCGAAAGCTTCCGCCTGCACTTTCAATTTCCATCCCGTTGGCCGAGCAGCTCAGGCGGCGGTTTGCAAAAGTGCCTGCGCACGGCCACCAGCCTTCGCCCGCTGCGACGCAGCGGGTGAAGGCTGCCCGCCGTAGCTTTAGCGAAGGCGGGCTTCGGCTGGCAGGCCAATTTCCGAGCATAAGTGTTGAGAGATACACGCCGGTCTTCCAAACCGGAATACAGGGCGCGCTACCCTGATGCTCGTCCAGCCTTCGCCAAGGCTACGGCCTGGCAGTCCACTTCTCGCGACGCGAATACCGGTGTCGGCTAGGACTTCACAGGCCTGGCCGCGGCGTCCCGCAGCGCGGTATCCGCCTTCGTGTCGCGTTCGGGTCGCAAGCATTGCAGCGATGCAGCGGTCTCTTAAACCGCAGAGCACGGGGCAGCACCGTGGCGGCCCACCAGCCTTCGCCTCCAGTCCGGCTACGGCCTGGCAGGCCATTTCGCCGATGTGGCTCAGCGGCGACAGCAGTCCCGCCTTGCGGGATAAACTGCCGGGCGCATTTGCCCCACGAGAGTGCAAGTCTCTCCAGCGGCTCCATTTCGCATCCGTGGTGAAATTATTATCATCCTCCGCTTCGAACGGAGAGTCTGCAGGTGGGAGTCCTGCCGGATGCACCAACCTTCACTCGGAGCGAAGCGCAGAGTGGGGTTGCCGCGCCGTAGTCCGGCAGGACGAAGGCGGGCAATGCCCCGTCGCAGTTCGTGCTCCGCGCTTCGGCTCGGCAAGCCAATTCACGGGCATGTGGTTAAACCCGAATAGCAGAGGGTCCAGACTCAGAATCTGGTAGCCTTGGGGGTGCAATTCCCTTCATGCCCACCATTTCACGGCGACTGGCTTCAGCGGGAACAGCAGACTCCGGCGACTTAATATCGCCGAGTCCCGCCATGCGGGAGTGCAAGTCCCGGGTCGCCGACCAACCTTTGCCAAGGATTCGGCCCGGCCAGCCGGCGTGTGGTTAATCGGGAATAGCAGACCGGTTCGACTCAAGATCGAACAGCCTTGGGAGTGCAAGTCTCCCCACGCCGACCATCCTTCGTTCTGTCGAGCTTCCGCCTTCGCCCGCTTCGTCGGGTAGGTCGGCTCGGCAGCCCAATTTGGAATGTCAACCGGACGAGCGAGCCGGACCTGTCCGCTAAACAGTGGGCTCCCGGAAACGGGAGTGTGGTGCGAGTCCACGGCATTCCGCCAGGCTTTGCAGGCGGCCACAAACGCGCGCGTAGCTCAAAGAGAGGCGTTAGCACGCGGCCACCAGCGGCCTTATACCCCGCATCGCATCAGATTGGTGCCGGGTTCCGGCTTGGCCCGCCGCAGCGTTTTTGGCGAAGGCGGGAGCGTTACCATCCTTCGCTCAGAGCTACGGATGTCAGGCTGGACGCGCGTGCCATTTCGTCCTCATAGCTCAATGCAGAGAGCGGGCGCGTCCTAAGCGTCAGGTTGCTGGTGATCCCGCCGCCGCAGGACGGCTGAGGACATCATATCCGGGAGCGTAGCTGATCCGTAGAGCACTCGTCTGACACACGAGAGGTAAAGCGGGCGGCACGCTTCGTTCCCACCATTTGCCCTGTGATGTAGTCCGGTCAACATGCCTGGCTCTCATGCAGAAGATCATCCCGCCATGCGGAATCTGGGACGCCACCTTTCTGCCCTCAAAGCATTGTCAGCGATGCATTCGCTCGGTCAGCGAGTCAGCTCGGTGCAACTCCGGGGGAGGGCTCCGCAGTCGGGCCAGCGCCCACGTGGGTTTCATAAGCCCGCCGTGTCCGGGGCAGCACCGGAGACTGCGACCAGCCTTCGCCAAGGCTTCGGCCTGGCGCGCCATCTGGCTTTTCTGCCGCAGCAACCAGCGAATCTAAATCCGTTCTATGGGGTCAACGGCGTGCGGTGCAGATTCCATTTCGGGCGAGTGGTTCAGCGGGAACAGCAGACCCCACAGATCGAGAATCTGTGAGTCCCGCCGTTGCAGGATGCAAGTGCTCTCTCGCCCACCAGCCTTCGCCTGCGACCCAGGAGCAGGTGAAGGCAGCCGCGCCGAAGCGCAGCGTAGGCGGGCCGGATAACACCGCGCCGTCGGCTACGGCGTGGCAGGCCAGTTCTACGGAGTCGAAGCCACAGCAGACCGGCACCGGACTTTTAATCCGGTTGGGTGAGGTTGCAACTACCTCCGGCTCCCGCCTTCGCTGTCGCTTCGGCAGGCGAGCCACCAAGTCGTTCGTGCGGCTCGGAAAGGCGGCCCGCCGAAGCCTCGGCGTAGGCGGGCACGACATGCTACCTTGCTCTCCTCTCCCACCTGATTTTCTGCCTCGTAGTGTAACAGCCGCATATCGGACTTTGACCCCGACGGTCTTGGTGCAAATCCAAGCGAGGCAGCCAGCATTCCGCCTGGTAGTGAAATAGCATCACGTCTGGCCTACACCCAGAAGTCGAGGGGGCAGAACCTTCCCAGGCGACCATTTACAGTTTGCCTCGTGGCGTAATCAGGAGCGCGCCGGTCTGGCCTGTCGAAGCGTAGCGAAGGCGGCTCTCTGACATCGGAGGCCACACTATCAATGGTTATCACTGCCGCCATTCAACGAAGAGCAGACACCATTGCGTGAACCTGCACGCCATCGAACGGTTTTTATGTCCGACATCCTGAACAAATCTGTTGTGCTGGTGCTGAACCGCAATTGGCAGGCGATTAACATTCGCACGCCGCAAGATGCGTTCTGCCAAATGGCAACCAACGTCGCCACAGGCTTGGACATCGACGGCGAGAACCATATCCGTCCTGTCACCTGGGAGGAATGGATTAACCTTCCAATTCGTCCGCACGATAATGTCGTGCGAACGGCCAACCGGGAAATCCGAGTTCCGACTGTCATCGTTGCTGTGAACTTTGCCAGGGTGCCGAAGAAGCGCCCAAAGCTCAGCGCCCGGAATATCCGGGACCGCGACGGTAATCGATGCCAATACACCGGCCGGGTCTTGCGCCCAGAAGAGGGCAGCCTCGACCACGTCGTTCCCCGCTCGCGCGGCGGTAAAGACACTTGGGAGAACCTTGTATGGTCCGCGAAGGACGTGAACCAGCGCAAGGCCGACCGGCTTCCGCACGAAGCAGGCCTTCGTTTGCTGTCCGTTCCGCGAGCGCCGAAGGAACTGCCGGTGACGGCTCATCTCCGCAATGCCCACGGCGTTGCCGAATGGAAGCTGTTTCTCAATGAGTAAATAGCGGGAGAGCGGGCGAAAGCTCGCTCTCCCAATCGCCCACAGGCGATTACCGCTCGGTCTGACGTTCTTTCCCAAAATCACGACCGTCACCACCTCGTGGGGTGGATGCGTCCAACGGCTCAGCACTCAAAGCTTGGGTTGGCCTCCTCTGCGGCCAATGTCTTATCCGAGGAGACTCAATATGTGGCGCGATCTGTTACCCCCGTTTGTTAGCCATTTTGTTAGCCATGGTCGGCGCGGATCGGACGCCCGATTTGCACAGATCGACGCTGGGATTCCTTTGTTTGCGCACGGCCTGCAGGCCGTGCATACTGCCCTTGTGTTGGTCGATGAACAAATGAGTCCGGAACAAGTGGAAGTCTACCGGCGCATGCCACCAGAGCGGCGGCTTGCTTTGGCCGAACGCCTCTATTGGACCGCGCGCTCTCTCAAGACTGCCTGGGTTCGACAATGCCACACGGATTGGACGGACGCGCAAGTGGCGCGGGAAGTCACCCGTATCTTCGCCAATGCCAGAACCTGAGCTCTCTCTTCTCTTCATCCGCCCGCTCAACCAAATTGGCGCGCGTTACATTGTCAGCGGCAGTATTGCGGCGATTATCTACGGGGAGCCGCGACTAACGCATGATGTGGATTTCGTCATCTATTTGAATCCGGAGAACGTTCGGCGATTTCCGGAGGTTTTTTCTAAGAGCGACTTTTACCTGCCGCCGGTTCAGGTTATTTTGGACGAGGTCGCCCGGGAACAGCGGGGACATTTTAACGTCATTCACCTGGAGACTGGCTTTAAGGCGGATTTCTATACCAGCGGACGCGACGAGCTTCATGCATGGGCATTTCGAAACGCCCGTCGCTTGGAGTATCAGGGTGAAATCATGAGCGTCGCTCCCCCTGAATACGTCATCATTCGGAAACTCGAATACTTCCGGGAAGGGGGTTCCGAGAAGCATTTGCGTGACATCCGGTCCATGCTAATGGTCTCGGGCCCTCAGATTAGTAAGGAGGAAATCCGAGACTGGGTCAAACGCCGAGGTTTGGAATCCCAATGGGAAAAAGTGCACGACAACTAGCTTCTCAGGGTGTCAGGAACCAGTAATCGTTGCGATGAATCCCGAAGGCGTTCCAGCAATGGACCATTGCTAATGCGATCGTGACAGGATGGTCAGGCGCGCAAAGCCGTTTTCAGATTCGGCGCGTGCGGGTGTCCATGACCCTCAGGACAGTATCCAACACCCGGTCAAGGGGCTGACTCAGATCCTCCACCAGGAATCGCAGGACGAAGTATCCGTTCTCCTGTAGAAGTGCGTCCTTTTCCCGATCTCTTCGATATACTTCCGAGTCGCCCAAATGTTGCGCGCCGTCCAGTTCGATGATCAATCGGGCGTCCATACAGACAAAATCGACCTCCATTCGAGACTGGCCGGCAAACGGGATTGGCAGGTCCTCGTTCAACCGAAATCGATTGGCGGTGCCCGGCAGGGACTCTAGGCGACGGAAGAAAAAGGCTTCACTGGCGCTGCGTGCCCTGGCGATGCCTTCGGCGTCGGGGGTCGGAGACCAAGCCGCGTGCACGAACAGATTCGCCAACGGCGCATCCACGCCGTCGCGGATGAGTCGACGCACGCTGGCGGCGTAGTCCTTCTTCCACTCCGGATCCACCGGCAGCGGAATTTCAGCGGGCCAGCCTGGGACAGCGCTCGCCGGCAAAAGAATCTTGTATCCGATCGCTTCGTAGCCGCGGCAGCGCCGGTCGAACATCCGGCTGAGCATGGGGACGTCGAGATCGGCGTAGTCGTAGACCCGGACCTCGCGCTTGCCATCATGCAGCCGGTGCAATCGCCCGGCATATTGCGCCACCGTCCCGCGCCACGACACCGGCAGCGTCAGGAAAAGCGTGTCCAAGCGCGGATCGTCATACCCTTCTCCGATGTATTTGCCCGTCGCGAGAATCACCCGGCCCTCCGACGGCGGAATGGAACTCAACTTCTCACGAAGCGCCTTGAGTTCCGTGCGCCCGAGGCCACCCCGGAGACGGATCAGGTGCGGAACGACCGGGCCCAGGAGATTCGCCAGCGCATCCATGTGTTCGGTGCGTTCCGTCAGCACCAGGGGCGACCGCCCCTCGCGCAGGCAGGCCGCTACGTCGGCGCAAATCAACTCATTGCGCCGATGATCCGTTGCCAGGCTCGTATATAGCCGTTGGAATGCCTTCCGCACGTCCTGGTCGGGCGGGTCGAAACTCCGAAAGCCCGTCGGCCGCACCATGACACGATGGACAAACGGACGGGCCGCCGCCTGTTGTCGCGCGTCGACCCGATGGCGAAGCGGCCCGCATTGCATGAAGACGATTGGATGATGACCGTCCTTGCGGGTCACCGTGGCGGACAAGCCGGTCACAAACCGCGCCTTGGCGCGGCGGGCCACCAATTCAAAGCTGTGTGCGGAGAGGTGGTGGCACTCATCGATGACGAGGTGACCGTAGTCGCCGATGCGATCATCGACCACGCCGTTTCGGGCCAAACTCTGGACGAGCGCGACGTCGATGTTCCCGGTCCACTTCTTGCGACCACCGCCGATGCGGCCGATCGACTTGGCCGGCACGCCCAGGAAAGACGCCAGTCGTTCGACCCACTGCTCGAGCAGCGCCTGGCGATGGACGATGATCAAAGTGTTAGCCTTGCGGTGGGCGATGAGCCAGGCCGCAAGCACGGTTTTCCCAAAGGCGGTCGTTGCGGAGAGGACCCCGGTATCGTGCGCCGCCATGGTTTCTGCCGCGGCCCGCTGGTCCGGCCGCAGTTCTCCCTGAAACGCCACTTCCAACCGTCTGCCGGAAACCCGTTCATCCCGCCATGCATCCTGAATCTTAAGGCGCCGCAGCAAAGCGCGCACGTCCTCCAGGCATCCGCGCGGCAAACCAATGTGCTGGGGCAAATCCTCCGCGCACTGGATAATCCCGGGCTTGTCGTAGGTCGGCAGGCGCATCGCCTGGGCCCGGTAGAACTCGGGATTCTGGAAGGCCGCGAGACGAACGCACCGGTTGATCAGGGCCGGCGGCAGGCCGTCCTTGGCGATGGAGGCGAGAAACGCCCATTGGTCTGGATGTGGCTCGAGATCCGGGCCGATAAAGACGGTGTTTCCTCGCTGGCGGGGTTCGCGCTGCAGGGGCAGCGCGATGAGATTTCCTGGCCATAAGAGGCGAGGATTTCACTGTTTCAATAGACAGGCGATAGATGAAACAAGGACGGTTGCTATTTCAGTCAACTGAAATGCGGTCCCAGCGAAGCACGCATTCTCCCAAGGAAGGCCATAACGATGTCAGCACGGTTCGGCGATCCGGCGACACTTATTCCATTCTTCCTGTCCTCCGGTTCCACCCGTTTCATCCAACACACCCATGTGAAGTTTTGACATCATCTGCTTGGATGGAGAATTTCCGCAGAAATCGATCCCGTGGCCGGTCGAGCCAAATTTGGTTCGGGCGGAAGAGCCGTGGATCGAGGACCCCGAAACTGCGGTCGGGCTTTAAGTGTGTGAGAAATCGTAAGGCCCATGGTGGATTATTGGTTTAGCTCAGAACCGACCGAATGCCCGCAGCCGTCTTAGGACCGATCCCGGCGATCGCCTCCAAATCCAATTGGGCGGCTGTCATCACTTTTTCTACCGAAAGAAATTTATCCAAGAGTAGTTCAGCACGTTCGGGACCTATGCCAGGCAACGCTTGGAGGATCCGGAGCTGTCGAGTTCGCTTTCGTTTTGGTTTGCGACCGGGCTGATGGGCGGTCCCTCTGGCACAGTGCTGAAGTTGTTGTGCTGCGTAAACCATCAACCTCGCGGACTCCTCGGCGTGGAGTGACCGAAGCAGCGGGAATCCATAGAGCAGGGTCAAAGTAATGATCGCACCTTGGAGGCACTCTCGTCTCATCTTGAGTCCCTCCCATTGTGATATTCCGCCCTCCAGCAGGAATACGACATGTTCCACCCGTTGGGTGAGTTGCCACGCCTGCGTGAAAAGGCGTCCATCAATGATCGACTCAGCGAAGTCTCGCATCGTCTTGCGCTCGACAATAAGCTGGTCGTTCACCCAGTAGTCGCCAAAGTCAAGTTCCCTGAATTCGATAGTGACATTCGGCAATGCCGACAAATGCTCGTGGACGCCGGAAGCCTTTTCCCGGTGATCAACAACGATGTGAACAAACGTTGGCGGCTTATCGCTTTCAACCATAGCTAACCTCCTGTCTTTTCCGTGCCATTGCGGTTTCGTTCAAATATCGGTTGCAGCAAAAACTGCCCCGAGTCGAGCGATGCCTGCTCCGGTTGCGAGCGATTCTGCTCTATCCGTAGAACGGATCAAGGTGTCTCTTGGTACAAAGTCCACGAACGAGCCGAGGAACGGCAGGACGCGCGTTCATACCGGACCTCGTCATTAAAAGCGTAGGTGCGCGAGGATCAGTAATTCAAGGCGAGGATCGGTTTTCACTTATCGCCTCGGTGGAGAATTGGTGAATAAATCACCAAGCAGAATCCTCAGAATATACTGAAGCAAAGATACTTGGAGGCGAGGGTCGGAATCGACCGCGCATCCTCAAGTTTTCTAAGGAATTTCTACCCAACCTACTGCCACTACGCAACGAGAAGTTGGGAACAAGATCTCCAACCGACAGTCACCAGCCGAATACTGGAGGTTTTACTGGAGGCGAAGCGCCCTGAAGAACCGGCATTGGGATCATTCGCCACGAGCGAGGCTGCTCGTGGCGCGCCTCCGCGGCCGCAAACACGTACCAGACCGACGCAGCTTGAATGGTCGCATCCCTTACCGTCGCGTTCTCGGAATGCTGACGTGAAATAGACTTGGCCCCCCTTCCGAACGACAAACGACAGCCAGCCAAACAGCCGGGGCGATGGCCAAGCGGACGTCGCCCAAGCAGGTCCGCCGCACGGTGAACATCCGCAAGGTTCGGGGTTGGTGTCATAGACAATTCCCGCAATTTTGCACTCATCCACTTCACCATCGGCGACCGTGTTGTTGAATGTTGAGACTCGGCCCCAATTGCTTTCTTGGCCGTGACTGCGGCCCCATTGCCTTTACGCTTACTATTGCCTGTCAGACCGTCAGGGCAAGAACCAGCGAGTACTGCTTTTATCGCTCCATGTGACTCGCGCATTACGGCCAACAGCTAATTCAACCGAGCCACCGTAGCCTGGCTCCAAGTATACATCAACTTCCGTTGTGTGCACTCGCCCATCGGCGTCCACGAAAGCCAGCGTGAGTGCTGACTCCCCATGAGGACGCACCTTGGACTTAAACGTTTCTCCAGCGCCTAGCCTCAGGAGCGCATTGGTCCCACCTGCGAACCTCACCTCTACCGAGGATAAACTCGCTGGGCTAGCGTTGTTCACAAGGACGGTTACGCCGTTGAGATGGTAGCCGGCGGCCAATAAGATAGCAGCGATGCCGGTCGCAAGTGTCGCGGCGATGAACAACCGATGAGGGCGAGAACTCATAGCTTAGTAACAATACATCAGCGACGGAGGGATCCCGACGGGGGACAAGACCAACGAACCTTCGTAGACCGCTCCTAAACATAGGCCGTAGCAGTCCGCGCCTCGAGTGGCAAAGTCCCGGCCGCTCTTGTTGTTAGCCAGATCCATGGCGTTCTCTGCGGGTTTGCCACTGCGGCAGCGCTCGTGAATGTCGCCGATTATCTCAGCCAACAACGTGCTCAACTCCTGCGCCATCCGACACGACCAATAGCAGTGTCTGAATGCATCTGCGGGGCCATTCATGCCGCCTCGCAACCCAGTACGCCGGGTCATATCTTTTGCTTCCTCGGAGAGGCGCCATGCTCGGAAGGCTCTGATTGCGCCCACCGCATTGATGGCTGTCGCCTCTTCCCCGCAGGGACAACTCTTGATACAAAGCAGTCCAAGCATGTCAGCGTGAGATGCAGGATTGTTTCGAACGAATCGGTAGGGATTGGAATCTGATCTGCCCTTTGGAACATTTGCCAAGCCTACTTTTCCGAATGCTAGCTCGGTCAGTGGATCGGGACTGAGCCATCTGCCGGTAGTGGGCTGGTAATACCGGTAGCCGTAGTAAAGCATCTCCGTTTCGGCATCCTGATACTTGGTAGAGAAGCGGATTGGGTTGTTTGTCGCCATGGCGCCATTCGAACGCAGCAATTCGCCGAAAGGCCCATACTCATACTCCGCATCGACCGTCCCGGTGTCGCTTCGTGCCAACGCTGCGACATTACCGTTTCCGTCAAATGCCGGGAAATACTGCACGTTGGCGATCACATCAAACACCTTCACCAATCCGCCCACTCCGCCAGCTCCCTGGCGAGTTCCGCTCATATCTGTGCCCCACATGTACTGTCGAACGGTTCCATTGGCGCTCGTCAACTCGGTGATCAGATTCCAGTCGTCATAAAGAAACCGCCTTTCGAACCCGAGGCTCCAGGCACTGCCCGTCCAGTTGCTCACCACCTTGCTGACCCGACGCCCTTGAAAGTCATATCCGAATTTCAACGATTTGCGGCCTGAACTGGGCACGCTTGACAGCGAAATCATCGACAGCAGCCGATTTTCGGCATCCCATGTGTAGGCCCAGACGCCATCGTTCGTCAAATTGCCGTCTGCGTCGAAGCTAAACGTTTGCGTGCCCGGCGGAACCAAGACATTGCCTGTATAATTGGTGACAATGTCCGCGTTCGTGCCCTGTGGGATCACCGCAAGATTCGTGATCGCCTGCCACACTGGCCCCGTCGAATTGCCGACGGCCACCTCAGCGCGATAGTAGCTGTCCTTTCGGTAGGTCGGTTGATTATTGACGGTCACCGTCGCCGTGTTGGTCGCTGAACCGATTATTTCGACGTAACCCGGGACGGTCCGCTGCGTGTATTGGTTCAAGCTGTTGGCGGTGTAGTTCTGATACCGCAGGTTGGCGCCCCATTCATCGCCGCCCGCCGCGGCGCTGCGGCGGTTGCCGATGTCATCGAAGCTATACTCGAACTGTTGCCCGGCCACCCACGTTCCATCGGACCATTGCCGTTTTCCTGAAGTCACCTGCCCCAGCGCGTCATAGCCATAGTTCCACCAGGCACTGTTGCCGTTGGTCACGGAAGTGCGCTGACTGGCCGCGTTGAGTGCGTAGTCGAAGCTGATCGTCGAGCCCGCCGACGGCGCCGAGGATATTAGAGTCAAGCGGTCGACAGAGTCGAACGAGCGGTCGGTCACCAGCCGATTGGTTCCGTTGTGCCGAAACGCCACCTGCTGCACCTGGGCCGAATTTGTCAGATACGAATAATTGGCGCTCATTTCCGTCGCGACGCCCTGCCAGACCTTTTTTAACCGAGAGGCCGCGTCATACGAATAATCGTGCTGCATTTTGAGCGTCCCACTGAGCCAAGTCTGCAGTCGCGTGACTCGGGAAAAACCGTCAAAGGTGTTCGTCCGGCTCCAGCCGGAGAGAACACCGCCAGTATAGCCCTCGCTTAGCAGTTACCCCGAATCCTTGTAGCCCCGGGTCGTCGTCACGCTGCCTCCCTCGTCAATGGTGATGGCGCGACCGCGTCTATCGTATCCGTTGGTCACATCTGGAGTGCTGTCCGAGTAATTCACGGTGACCAAGTCGCCAGCGGCACCATAACCGTAGGTCGTGGAGACGCCTCGCATCCACGTGCGGGTGGAGAGCCGCCCGGCGCTGGTATAGCTGTATTTCGGGCCCAATCCATCAGCATATGCCTTGTTCGTCAACCAGCCCCGCAGGGCGTCGTAATGCCAGGTGGTCACCGCGGCCCCGGATCCGGTCGCGTAATTTGTCCAGGTGGTCATCGTCTTGAGCCGGCCAGCGTAGTCGTAGGTGTAGGTCACTGGATAAGTGCGCGCTCCGAAGTTAGTGGCCAATTCGCCTGTGGGCAGGAACTGGCTCACCACCACGCCGCCGTCCGGCGCGGTGTTGGTCGCGACCTGCCCCATGTTGTTGTAAACCATCGTCGTGACGAGCGAGGCCTGACCTGTGGCCGGCGCCGGTGTGGCGGTCGAGATGACGCGATCGGCGTTGTCGAATCCGTTGGTGATGGTCCCAGTGCGGGCGTCCGTCACGAGCGTCTGACGCCCGTGCGCATCGTAGCCGTAGGTGGTCTGCCCGAGTTGCGCCCAGGTGGAATCCCGCCGAGTGGTCGACAGCAAACGGCCTTCTTGAAAGTCGCTGACGGATACCGAACCGTCCGGCGCGGTATTGGTGACGTAACGGTGGGTCCCGGAATAAACGACCCGGCTCAAATTCGTATTCCCGAACGTGGCGTTCCACGAACGCAGGCCGTCAGTGGACCTCTCCGTCACCCCGACGACCGAGGCGGTCCCGTCATTGTTCGTGGCCCACGCATAGGTGATTAAACGCTCCACATCCGACACGCCGTTGTTGACCACTTCCCGCACGGTGCGCGTGACCCGATCCAGACCGGCTAGATTGGTCGCGCCGTTCCCATCCATATCAATCACCGTGAATTCCAGTTCGCCCACTCCATTGTAGGCCAGGAGCGTGGTGACATTGTCTGGGTCGACCCGCTTAACGATCTGGCCGTTAGTATTGAAGTACGTTGTGGCGGTGGCGTTGTCGGGGTAGGCCACCTTGTAGGCCCGGCCTGCCGGGTCGACGAAGGTCTTTGTCCACTCCAACGTATCGGACCCGGCAGCGTCGAGTTTGATCTCCTGCGTGCGCACGCGCCAGACAGTGCCGTCCTGCTCGACGCCGTAGTCGTAACGCACGCCACGCACGCCGGTACCGGTGACACTGGCCAGAGAGCCATCACGGTTGCGGGTCTCGATCCGCGTGGAAAGGTTTGGGTAGGAGATTTGCCGCACGGCCTGGCCGCTGCCATTGAAATAGTTGGTAAACAGCGTGCTTTGATTAACGGCGTTGGTCTCGGATTTTTGTCGACCGGCATCATCGAAAGTGGCGGACGAGAGCGTCATGGCGGTATTATTCGTGCCGATGCGAACGGTGGCCAGAATGCGATTGGCGGCGTCGTAGACGTTGGAACGGGCGATGCCAAGGCTTGTCGAAGTGATGACCCGCTTGAGAGCATCGACCGTGTAACTGGTGACCATTCCTTCGCGGTCAGTCGAAGAACTGATGGCACAGCAATCATAACTCGTGGTGCTGGAGCGGCCATCGAGATAGGTGGTGTTGGTCAGGCGATTGTAGCCATCGTACCCGTAGGCCTCGCTGGAAAGGACGAGGCCTGACGGCACGTCGGAGACAATCCGCGATCGGGTTTCGCCGCGGGAACCGATGACCGTCACTGTTTTTATGCCTTGGAGGATGTTTGTACCAGCTGAGTCGGGCTGACCTTGGAGCACTATGTTGGTACGAAACAAGTTGGTGGAATAGAGGACTACTGGCCCGGGCTGGGAGATCTCGATCGTTTTATCAGGGCGCAACACGCTTTGCACTTCGTACCGGTTGAAGCCGTTCGTGAACATTTTGGTGATGGTCACGAGGTTGCTCGAATCGTTCCAAGAGGCGCCCGGAGCAACAGCCTGGTAGGCGCGGCGCTCGGCCGGCAAGGCCACGTAATATCGTCGGCCGACTTCTTTGTCCAAGACCCACTCGATCGTGCGCCGCGGCGTCGTCGAATCAAAGAACCCGCCGTCCAGCGCGCCGGGAATTGCGTTGCTGGAATAATCGTGCTCGATGAACCGACACAACGCCTTGTTGGTCGTGAACGCCTGGTTGGCGAAGCTGGAGTAAATATTCGTGGGTCGGTTCAGCGCGTCGTAGACGAAGAACTCCCAGGACCCGTCGGCACGCACCGCTTTCTGCAAATATCCGGCTCCGGTCCAGACGTACGTGTTAGTCAACGCGTTAGATCCGGTGCCGGTGACCGACTCGATGATGCGCTCGCCATAGGTCGCGTTCGTGCGGAATCTCTGGACGCGCTGGAAAACCAGGGCATCGGTGCCGTCTCGTACTTGATAAGTCACGGTGCGCAGCGTGTTTGTCTCCGACCACGCCGTGGAGTGAACCTCCTTCCGGAGGCCGCTGCCGGAAGTCAGTTCCCATCCGTTGGTGATCCAGGAGAAATCCCACCGCGTCTCGACATTTTCCCGCCACTGACTGATGCGCAGCTTGTTGATGTCGCTGTTGAGGTTGGTCAACGTAACCGACTGGAACGTCGGCGCGTTGGTCTTGAGGGTGTACTGGTAAACGTTGTTTCCGATGTTCGTGTACCAAAGCACGTTGGTGGCGTCATAGTAATCGACCCGGAAATCAAAGGCTGTGTTGGTGACGACGTTGACCAACAGGGTCGGCGTCCGCAGTTGTTGCAGAAGTCCGGCGGCATTGGTCAGCCGTTTGACATCCGAACGCGCAAAATTATACGACAGGATGGCGGGAGTGGCCGCCGCGGGACTCTCCCGCTGGATCTGGATGAACCCGGCGGAGGACCGAACCGCCGACCAACCCAGATGGAACCGTACATCGATTCCGCTGGGGCCGCCGCCGTGGATTTCGCCGGCGGCGCCGGATTCCCCAAGGCTGGTGATGCCTGACCCGACCGGCCCGAAACTCGGACTGACGAAGCTTGAGTTCAGGCAGCCGCCGCTGGAACAGCCGCCGTCGCAGTCATCCACGTCGATACTCGCTTCGTAGCAAATCGTGCCGAACGTCCCTTTGACCCGGACGGTGCCGGGCCCGGTGCAGCCGGAAATCACGCCATTGCCATCAATCGCGCAGCCTGGCGGTGCCGCTGGAAGGCTCCAACTGTAGGCACTCGGACTGACACCCGCAGACTGACCCGACGGCCGCGCAACGGCGCTCGGTCCAGAACTCATCACGTAGCGTCCGCTGCCCGCAGCCTTCGTGACATCGCCACCCCAGTCGAACAGGTCTGGAGATTGGACTGCCAAGGAGAATCCCCAGGTCGCGCCGTTGTAGTTTGGAAACGGGTGGGAAAAAACCGCGGACACATTCTGACCATCCATCCACGCTTCGTAGCATCCTGGATCAACACTGGCCTGCGCGGAGTCCATCGTACTCTGGGAGATCGAGATGCTGCCACCCACGGACACACCTTCATCGAGTTCGAAGTTCGCTATCTCAATCGTTGTGCCGATGCACCCCACCCAACCGAACGTGTCGGATCCTCCAAGTGAATACGTCGCGGCATACCCCGGGCAACCGTTGGCCGAAGCGTTCATCAGGATTTTTGAAACCGTGCCAGCTCGAGTCGCCCCTGCGATCCAGAAGCCTGCCCAGATTGCGCCCAGCAGGATTGGCAATCGCACCCGGCTACAGCCTGGATATCGTGCAGACCGCGTCATGATTTCGCTCCTTTTCATTGCTGCGTTCGGTTTGGGTTTCAGCGGAGAGGCGAGAAGACGCGAAGATTAACCAAGCCTGAAACGTCATTCGTGCTCGCGGCGTTCGGATTTCGTCCCTGGAGAAACTCCGCGAAGTCGGACACTCCATCCCCGTCGGTATCCACCAAATTCACATTGCTCTCGGACGCGTCCTTGACCCCATTGCCATTCCAGTCCTCCAGATAATCCGCCAGGCCGTCTCCGTCCGTGTCGGCCACCGCGCCGCCAGCCCCAAAAGCGACCACGTGATATCCCAGATCCAGGACAGAATTGGTCTCCTTCACCTGATTGGTTGTGGTGCAAAAGTGCCACAACCCAACGCTGCCGGCGTTGGTCACACTGCCGGCATTGATGAACGCTGAAGTTGTGGGCAGATAAAATCGCCCGAGCCCAGCTGTCTGATATCCCACGCTGGCGGACGCCAGGCGAACATCCGTGTTGGCATTCGGCGTCAGGCGCGTGGCATTGGTGGTGTAACCGTTGTAACGATTCGTAACATCACCGATCTGGGCGAGGACGGAGACCGTGTCGAAGATGTTGTTTTCGAACGTCCAGGTTCCCCCGACGGTACGGACGATCCAGAAATCCCCGCCATACAGAGTGCAGCTGGCCAGCACCGGGTTCATCTGGAGGCCATAGGCCGAGTCGTCGAAGCCGACAACGCACCGGTTGAAGAGGCAATTGGTGGCGAGCAACGTCGGCCCCAGCGTCTGCACCGTGCCGCCGTGAAACTCCGAATCGCGGACCACATTGGTTCCACCCGCCTCTCCAAAGAAATCGATTTGTGGCATCTCAGTTCCCATTACCAACCAGTGCGTGAACCGGGCGTCGATCCGAGGTGGATTGGCGGTGGCGAGCCAACTCGAGGCGACTTGGCGGACCGTGCCGTTGTAATACCAGTTGGTGGTCGATTCCTCCTGCACCGCGTTGTAGCCGACGATACGATTCGGAGCGTCGGGCCGACCGACGCTGACAAAAGTCGATCCGCCCAACAAGCCAAGGCCATAACCGTTGCGGGACCACGTCCCGATGGCCACGCCATTGGAAGCGACCAACGTGGCGTTCGTCATGGCCAGTCCGCCCACAACGAAGTCGAGTCTTTGATAGTGATATCCCAAATCCTGCGCGGACAGGTCGAGGTCGGTCCGCGGGGCCAGGAACAAATGGTTGGTGCGCCAAGCCGCCGGTTCGATCGTCACGGGTGGGTAGGTGGTCATCGTCTTGAGGTCCGCGGCCAAATCCACCGGTATCCCCGTCGAACCGATCCCGCGATATGGACTATTGGGCGCAAGGTAACAACTGCCCCCGCCGACGGTTTGGAATGGGTTGACCGTCGTCACGACGATCAAGTTGGTCACGAACGTCGAGACGCCCCAGTTCGTTTGCTGCACCAACAGCGAGTTGGTCAGGGTGACGGAGCCGTTGGTTTGCGTGTCCCCGGAAAAACTCGCGCATTGATTGACCGTCAGGTGGCGGCCATGGAAACTAAAGCCTTGGCCGTACACCACGTTGCTCACGGCGTAGAAGAGTCCGTTTTCAATCACACCTGTCGAGCCGGCAAGGGCGAGACCCTTCTGGCAGCAGGCAAATTGGCCGTGGCGGACCGTGAGCGTGCCATCGAGGTTAATGGCTTCCCGGGCGTAGCTGACGCGCAGATGGCAGGCACGTTGGTGGTTGGCGTATGCAAGCGCAAGGCGGGATTGGCGTAATACCCGGTCAACGCACCCGTCCCCACGACCTCAACGGAACCATCGTTGACCGATGTCATCACGATTGGCCGGTAGGGGTCCGTGCGAAAATCGATCGTGCCGCCGGCTGCAACCTCCTGGACGGCGTTGCTGTCGTACTCAAAACGCATCCGCCTTCGGCGATCAGATTCGTCACCAGCACCACCGGCCGATGATAGGCAGGTCGCGTTGGCGGCCAGGGTGAGTTCCGTATTGCTTGCAAATCGTAGTCGAGCAGGAATCCGCGGGTCCGCCCGGAGGGTGACGCCTGCGCCACCTCAATGATCCGTTCGGTCGGCCCACCAGCCGGAGCGGCCTTTAGCGTGACGCGCACTCAGGAATGGCGCGCCTGCACCCCGACCCTCGCCAGCACCGCGCCAGCCGGACGACGGACAGCCGCCTGTTGAACCCCACCGAGCGCTTCAATTCGCCGCGAATGCCCGCAATATTCGATCAACACTTGCGCCGCTACCGGGACCGGGACCGAGTTGCCGGCTTCGTTCTCGCCCTGGTCTAATGGCAAACGCGCGACCTGATCCCATCCGGGTTGCGCCAAAGGAAGAGATTTCATGTTCCATCCCGCCGTTGACGGTCGCCTGCTTGACCGGCTCCGGCGCCGTCAAGAACTCCTCCAGATTTCCAATCGCGTCGTGGCGGGATTGAAATTTGGGGGCAGATCGAACCCATCCAACAGCAAAACCTCCTGGGACACGCCGCCTCGACGACGGGCGAATCGAACCGAGGCGTGCAGTCCGTCGAAGGCGTCAGGAAGAGAACTTGATTGGGTGCTGGGGATTCCATTGCCCGACGCAATCCTTGACCTCAGCAATCAATTCGCTGGCCTGCGTGGCTTCATCGTGAACACCGACGCCGAGGATGTTTCCGCGGAACCGGTGCTGATCGGCGTGAAGATATCAATCACGACCGCCGACTGGATGTTCGGAGATGATCACCTGGAAGGTCCCTGTCGAGCAATCGCTCCCTCCGGGAAGAGCTCGAATGACTCTCGCGATTCCGCCCAACCGCCTCGGCCATCTGGATAGTACAATCCGTTAGCCATGGACGTGATGCGGTAAACCCGATCGACCACTCGACCATCCGGCAGCGTTTCCGCCACCGTGCGTGCCACGACCCGTCGATGCGGCCCGATTTCCACAATCTGGTCGCGAAAGCCATTGGGATCCTGTGCGTCGACCTGCCGACTCGAACAGAGCCAAACGAGTGTCAGAAGACACAGACTCCACACCGGGGCAAGTGGGTGGTGGCTTTCGACGACGCGCCTCTCTTTCAGCTTCTCAGCTCTGCCCGTGGACTGCTTACACTCCCCGCGTGACATCACCGACCACTCAATGCTCCTCATAACGAGATCCATTCTCCGCGCCGCCGATTTGAGCTGATCTTCCTCGAGGATGCAGCATCACCTCCACAGCGATAGCGTCCCCACTTCATCATTTTTTCGCGCGCACGCCCTACCCCTTCCATTCGGAAGGCATTTCGTGCATCAAGGTTGCTTCGCCTAATGCTGCGCGAATCTTTCGCGTGTTGCGAACACGACGCTTCGCATGATGCTCCAGGAGCTGATTCACGGCGTGAAAACCCCGGCACGCACCACAATGCGCACCGCCACGTGAGTCGCGACGCGAACCACGACGTTTCACTTCTGTTTCACGACCGCTGCGCGCTGTGGCTGCCGCATAGCTGCACTTCCCGCGCATCAGCGCGACGCGCAAGCGTTTCGGGATCTCCACCGCACGCTTCCCTCAATGCGTCGTTAGTGATGCGCCGACTGGTGCGCCTCATGAGCCCCCCATCTGCGGCGGGGCCTGCTGCGTCTCGTGCCACCCCACCGCCATGTCCCGCTGCCCGAATGCTACCTGTCTGAGTCGCCGGAGTTGTTTCCGGGCGGCGAAATGGAAGCGGCGCGTGAAATCCTAAACGCAGGCCCTCGGCGGTGCGGGAAAACTCCAGGAGGAACGGAACGCGGCCAAGCCCGCGACTGCGGGATTGAGCCGACCCGTAGTATCCTGGAATTTTCTCGCACCGCCATACAATGGCCTGGGCGATTTCCACGCGCGTGCCCCCGGTGACGTTCCGCCCGTGAATTCTTTCTTTCACGATGCTTCCTGGCCCCCGTCGCGGACTTGGCGCGGCAAGCGGCGCGCTCGCACTACGGACAGTCACCGGCCGCATCGAAGATGTGGTGGGAAGATTGCGATCTTAGTACGACTATTTTGCGGATGGGCATGCCAAGGCGCGACCACCGGCTGCCCGTGCCCTGATCGTCGCCTGTCTGTTGTCTGTCCACGGACTGAGCGGTGCCGCGGACAATTCGCAGCTGCAGCCTGTGCGTGGACTGACGCCGGCAATACCACTGCATGCTCGTCAGGGTCTTTCGTGTTGAGGTCAAGCCGCGATGAAAAGTGCAAGGCAGCGAGTGGCATTGGAGTGAAGGGTTTCCCGTTGCTCAGGCCAGGATCGTCCCTCGTGAGCGCTAACGGCACCGGCAAGGTCGTGGAATCGCTGCTGACGCCGCGGCGTGAATCCCGCGACGGCTTCGCGGACATTGGCAGGATTATAGGCGGACATAACCGAGACTTCGGGCGGACTTGGGGAGCCCGACGGCCGGACATGTCGCCGGACTATCTGGGGACAATGTCCGGACACTTCTGGGCCTTATCCGGGACGCACCGCGGAAACGTGCGCGGACATCGCAGGGACATGGCCGGGCCACAGAAAGGAGATTGCGCGGCCTTTCAGCGGCCGAAAGCATTTCCCTTTTCAGGCCATCGTGCGTCCAGCGCCGCGGACTTTCCGCGGACATGGTGGGCCGGGACGCGGACTCGCGATTGCCACTCCCGGGACTGAGCGCGGACATTGCGCGTCCATCGTCCAAACTCAGAGCGAACATCCTGGAAACTATCGCCCGGACTGGGCAGGGACTATTCCCGGACATTGCCGAGGACATTAGCGCGGACCCGCCTTCGGCCGTTCCGGGGACTTTGCGCGGACATCGCGAGTCCATTATGCGGACATATCGCGGACAAAAAACCAAACGAATGTTCGGGGTTAGGCATGCCCTGTTCTAAAATGAGTTCCGATAGCCTGGGACCCGATCCAGCGCCGAGATCAGTTCCTTCGACCAGCGCCACAGTTCGTCGACAAATTTGGCGACACGAATGACTCGTTCGATAACCACCCGCACGCATCGATCACCCCTGCTGCTCTCCGGATGTTTTGAACGCCTTGACCGTCCACTCGATCTGGATCTCGGGCTCAATGGCGTTCAGAAGAGAGCCCAAGACTTAGATGGTTGCTCCGGACTTCGCGTCGGATAGGGCGAACCACTCTGTTGATGCCAACCCGAAACTACAGTGCTGCACTGCGCCTCGACTTGCCAGGCCCGGCGCTTCGACTCACCGACGTTCATCGCCAAGTTTGCCCGTGGACACATCAATGCATTCGCTCACAGTCGCGACGTAAACCAAACGAAGGTTGGATGTGGAGGTGCGTGAAGGCGAGCAGGCGATTCTATGGCGTCCGGGTTCAGTTCCAGGATACTACGGGTCGGCTCGATCACGCTGTCGCGTGGTTCGCCGCGTTCCGTTCCTCCTGGAGCTGGCCCCGGACGCCACGGCCTACTCCTAGGACTTCACGCACGAAATCTGTTCACGGCTTGAAATGTTTGCCACCAACGCACCGTGGACTGATTTTGAATTCACCCCGGATTCTCCTGGGAAAAGACGCGGCCGCTCCTGAATTCCGCGGATCAAATACCCGACCAAATTCCGAGTCGCATTCCCGAATCTATCCGCCCAACCGTCCCATCCAAAAAATAAAAAGACGTGTATCACATACAACTTCGCTCATTCAACCGCCGCTATCCTGTCCACATGATGATGAGCTACGAGCGGGAGACAGTGGAATCGCGAACGGATGTGGTGGCATTTGTCCGTCGGCCTGGCAGGCGGCTTCAGATTAACCGCGAACTTTGTGCCCGATATGCACAATCCAGTCGCATCCATTGATTACCCTTCCGTCGGAACGCTGGACGTCATCGCCGCAGCCACAGAATTCAGCCAACGCCATGAATCCCGAGCAAAGAGCCTTCTTCAGCCTCGTCACCCTTCCGGCGCGCCTGACCGCTGAGCAAACCGCGTGGTATCTGAACATGTTGCCGATCCACGTTTCGATCCTCGTGTCAGCGGGCCTTCTCAAACCGCTCGGACGTCCCTCACAAAACGGCACGAAGCATTTCGCCACCTGTGAACTTGAGGCCCTCCGTGCCGATCGCAAATGGCTCACTCGCGCCACCGATGCACTGATCACCTTCAATCGAAAACGCAATCGCGCTTGGAGTTCGAATGCCCCGATCAACGAGGAAGGATCCGAAGCCGAAGCGGTATGATGTGGAAGCCCCGGGATGGTCAGGCGCATCCGAGGCGAGGCGACGGGTTTGTAACGGTCGGTTCAGGCTGAAAGGTCACTCCGACAATCCTTTGGTCGCCCATCGCCTTTTCGTAGTCGCCCAGGCTCAGGACTATGATCTGAGCGGTAAGGACAGTGTCATCTCACTTTGTCGCCTTCAACTGGCTCTTGATCCGGCACATGGGCCATGAAACGGAGAAAGTCTTCGCGACTGGCGCGGCGAGCGTGGTCGGCGATGACGCTCTGAGTCTGCCAGGCGCCCATGGCCTGGGCCAAGGCGAGCGAGACCAAGCGTTCGACGGGAATGTTTTCGCGAAGGGCCAGTTCATTGACCTGCTGGAAGAGTTTGTCCGGCACTTCGGCATGTATGGTGCTCATAGTCAGGTTCGCAATTCGGCCAGGAATGCTTCCGGCGTCAGGACACTAATACCAAATCTTTCCGCGCCCGCAAAGTCCCGTTTGTTGAAGGTGATGAGGTGCGTGGCAGCGCAGGCCACGGCCAGTTCCAGAACCATCTCGTCATCAGGGTCAGAGAGGAGTGGTCGCCACCGGAAAAAGACTTCCCGTTCCACGGCAGCGTGGCAGACGAAACTGAGGAAGATGTCGAGTTGCGCGGGCGTGTGTCCGAGTTTGACGCCTTCGCGGTGAACGATCGCGACATATTCCGTGGCGAGCGCGTTGGAGAGGTTGAGCGTCCACGGTCGCGGCCCCGCCAATTGGAGGAGGAGTTGGTGCGATGCGCCCCTCTGGGAGCGAACCGCGGCGATCAGCACGTTTGTATCAAGGACGACTTGTCGCATGGAGTGGAGGGAGCCGCATTGAAAGGCGGCAGTGGATGTCAATTCGCAGAATCATGAGCGCGAGAGCGGGATGGGGCAAGCGCCACGACATGGTCAAGAGAGGCGCTTTTGCCGGCATCGGCATTCATGGTGAACGCCGCCAGATAATCCGCGACTTGAACCTGGAACGTCTTCATCAGTTCTGGCGGACTATCACTAGAAACTCGCGTGGTGCAAGCAGGTTGATGCCGAGGATTACCCACTTCGCGCGGAGGGGAGAGTTGCCGCCGTGAATTCCATCGTGTCCCATCCGAGTAGGCAGATCAGTTCGAGCGAGCGCCGGAGAACGAACGAATCATCCGAGATTCGTCCCCGGGCTCGCGATTGGGATCTTCGACTCCGGCTGAAAAACCACGCCGACGACTTTTCGGTCGTCCATGGCTTTCTCGTAATCGCCGAGGCTTGGCACTTTCACCTGGGCCTTGCGGGCATAGGCGCGATGAATGGCTTTGGAATTGTGCCCCAGGGCTTCCTGGGCGAATCGCTCGGGCATGCCGGCCACCCGTGCGCGTTCTGCCCAGGCGTAACGATAGGAGTGCAGCGAAACCCCGGTGATTCCGAGCCCGACGCAGCGTTGCTTGAACTCCGTCGCTCGGTCCCCAGCCCGGACCGTGCAGAGGTACGGGAACAGGGGCCCCGTTTTGGGCAGCGCTTCAAGAATCTTCCCCACGTCTTCGTCGATGTGAATCAGCGCGCGCACGTCCGTTTTCTTGCGCGAATAGCTCACGGTGCGGTTCGGCCAATCGACATCCTTGGCATCAAGGCAGGCGATGTCGGATTGTGAGCCACCCAGGTGCCAACAGAGTTCGTAGAAGGCGCGGCGCTCGGCATTCGGCTCGCGCGCGATGATTCTTCGATGTTCATCGAGCGTGACGGCGCGTTTCTCCTGGAACCGGACGGCTGGCCACTGCTTTTTGGGGATGAGCGACCACGGCAGCCAGTTCATATCGAGGGCGAAGTTGTGGATTCGCCGGAGATAGACATTGGTCGAGACGGTGCCGGATTGCAGCACGGCGAAGAACTGCTCGGCCCGGGTTTCGAGGATGGGGAGATTGCGAATCGAATCGAACGCGTGCTGGTTGATGGCGCGGGTCCACCGCACCTGAGTGACGTCGTGTTTTGATTTCACGATCTCGTCCATCGCGTGCTGCCAGGTCCGCGTAGCGATGGCGGGATCGACGGCCATGAGGTAGGCGCGGGCGATTTGCAGGTTTAGGGCCGGTTGACGGTTGGCTTCGTTGCGAGCGTGAAAGAGGCGGACGGCTTCGTCCCGAATTTTGGTCCGAAGACTTTCTTGCTGGCCGGTCGTGCGATCTTCGAGGAAGAAAATGCCGGAACCCCGGCGGAAGAGGCGGTAGCGATGGGTCATGCGTATCCACATGGTTGCTGAGGATACGAGAGCGTCGCCCTGCCGCGTTAGCTGCGAGTGGGGGACTGGTCCGGATCTAGTGCCGGACTAGTGACCGCCAAGCAAAACTACTGGAGCTTTTACTGGAGATCGGCCCACTGATCTAATCCAAACCTCTGCTGCACACACAGTTCGGTTTGGAGGCGAGGGTCGGAATCGAACGAATTCAGGGGCTTTTGGCCACACTGCTCCATCCGTCTCCAACTCCCGCATTCACAGCTCTATCGAATGACAGGCTACGAAAACGCCTATAAAATAAGGCTGAAACGCACTCGTCGTCAAGCCCGCCAAAACTCAGTTACTACTCACAAAAAAGTCTGCGCGAACTCATTTACTGGTGAGTTGCTGGCACTTTTGCTGGCACTCTTCTCGTCAAAAATGACCAAGAATTTCGGAGGCGAGGGTCGGTTTGCAACCGTAACCGGAGCGGGTGATGAGATGGAAATGCTTGTCACAAACACTATCTTGTTTTTGTGACATTAAGCTGTCGCCCGGTTCGCATTATTCAAGCAACCAACTTCAGGCAGTAATGCGCTGGCAACTGCCAGTTATCCATCGCTGAACTTATCCGTCGTGTTCATCCCGCCCGTGCCCGCGCCTCTGGTTGCTCCGCGCAACCTCGCGCCAGCGGTCGAAACATCTTTTCGCCCGCTGTCACTTCGTTGCTGATGCTCCGCTGCCCGACGGCGCGGGCACACACGGGTGCGTTTCGCCAGGAGCGGGGCTGCTCTCTCGGGGCAGGTGAAGAGAGCAGTCCCGCTCCTTCAGAACGAAACGCAAAACATGAACACAACGGAAAACCTCATCGCCAATGGATGCCCCGCTATCGCTCCGCAACCGGAAAACAAAATCGTCAAACCCATCAAATTTCCACCCCAACCACAGGAATGGAAAATTGTATCACTTCGGGAATGCCCCACGCCCAACACCATGCAACAGTGCGAAACACCGGATCAGGCAGCCGCCTATTGGAAAGCGCATATCGCGACCCATCCTTACTTCAATTCTGAATGTGAATGTCTGGTGGTTTTCATCCTTAACACCCGCCGCCGCATCAAAGGTCACTACTTGGTGTCCATTGGAACGATGGATACCATTCTCTGTCATCCCAGAGAGGTATTCCGTTTAGCCATTATGGCGAGCGCCGCCGCAATCATCATCGCGCACAATCATCCGAGCGGCGAGCCGACTCCATCCGAGGCGGACATCAAAATCACCCGTGACCTCATCCGAGCGGGCCAGCTTCTCAAAATCGAAGTTCTCGACCACATCGTCATTGGCAATCCAAGCCACCAATCGTTGCGATCCTTGGGTTATTTTTTCTCTTAGCTGACACCAGTTTCACATTCGATTGAAGGCACGACCACTGTCATGCCGAAATTCCAGCGCTTTGGCTCATGCGATAGTGCGGAAATGGCCAACAAAATGCCGACGCGCAAAAAGCGTACACGAAAGTGGACGGCCTATTTGATTCGTATTAGACGCCCGCTGAACGCCGAAGCCATAGACTTCGCCAGCAGTTTACCCCGCGACAGTAACAAACAGTCGTGATGCTTGACGGAAGTCAAAGTCATTCCCAGAGGGCACGACTACCTTCGTTTGCCAGAAGCCCATGAAGAACGCTTTCTCTTTCAATTTGGGTCTGGCGGCGCTGGTGTTCACCGCGCTCAATCTGGACGCGCAACCGACCGCACCATCTTCCACCATTGGCAAATCAGTCTATGGCCAGCACTGTGCCGCCTGCCATGGTGAGTTGGGTGACGGCAATGGCCCGGCCTCGGTATGGCTTTATCCCAAGCCGCGCAACTTCAGTGCTGGACTATTCAAAATAAAATCCACACCCGGCCAGTCGCTGCCAACAGACGAAGACTTGCTTCGCTCCGTCACGCGCGGATTGCCGGGCAGTTCGATGCC
>JBGATF010000057.1:0-32280 GCA_044229355.1 Limisphaerales bacterium | reverse complement strand
GCCAGACGCTCCTGTTAACGATCAACCTTGATACGATTGGGCAGATGTCGTGCAACCCGGCCATTGGGGGTCTCGCTAAAGGTCACCTCGCCCGAGAAATTGATGCGCTTGGCGGCGAGATGGGAAAGAACACGGACCTGACCGGGCTGCAGTTCCGCATGCTCAATACGAAGAAGGGCCCATCGGTTTGGGCTCCGCGCGCTCAGTGCGATAAGAAAGCGTACCAATTTCGCCTCAAATGGGTTTGCGAACGTCAGCCAAACTTGGATTGCAAACAGGCCCAAATCTCCAGATTGGTCTGCAACGATGGAGCGGTGGTCGCGGTGGAGACCACGTTGGAGGTTCAATACCGCGGAAGAACGGTGGTGGTGACCACTGGAACCTTTTTGCGCGGCCTGATGCACATCGGATCAAACCAACAGTCCGGGGGGCGTTCCGGGGAAGCTGCGGCACTGGGGTTATCCGGTTCACTGACGGAAATTGGACTTACCCTCGGTCGGCTCAAGACTGGAACGCCGCCGCGATTGGTTCGTTCATCGATTGATTTTTCAAAAACGGAAGAACAACTCGGAGACGATCCGCCTCCGTGGTTTACGTATTGGAAGGACGATCTCTGGAATGATCAAATGTTCCACGTGGAACATGGCCGGACGCCGTCAGAGGTCCCTGCTCCATCCCAAGGCAAGTTTCCCCCCGGATCGGTTCTGGAACGAAACGGAGGCCAACTCCCGTGCTATATCACTCACACGACTGAGCGAACGGGCGAAATCATCCGCGCCAATCTTCATCGCTCCCCGATGTACAGTGGGGTCATCGAAGGCGTTGGTCCGAGGTATTGTCCCTCGATCGAAGACAAGTTCGTAAAGTTCGCCGATAAGGAGCGCCATCAGATATTCCTGGAACCTGAAGGTATCGGGACGGATGAGATCTATGTCAATGGGTTCTCGACCTGCCTACCCTTCGAGATACAGGTCCAGATGGTGCGCTCGATCAAGGGATGTGAACGTGCCGAGATCATGCGTCCGGCCTACGCGGTCGAATATGATTTTGCAGAGCCCACGCAGTTACACCCGACTCTCGAAACGAAAGTTTGCCGAAGTCTATT
Source organism: Limisphaerales bacterium (assembly GCA_044229355.1). Classification (GTDB taxonomy): domain Bacteria; phylum Verrucomicrobiota; class Verrucomicrobiia; order Limisphaerales; family JADJPG01; genus JBGARF01. The sequence continues at coordinate 31,175 of JBGATF010000057.1, read as the reverse complement.
TCTTGCCGGACAAATCAACGGCACCTCAGGGTACGAAGAGGCCGCCGCCCAGGGAATCGTTGCGGGGATAAACGCAGCGAGGCAGGCACTGGGTCAGACCATGGTGGTTTTCCGCCGAGACCAAGCGTATATCGGTGTCCTCATTGATGACCTGACCACGAAGGGAACCGTCGAGCCATATCGGATGTTTACTTCCCGTGCGGAATATCGATTGACCCTTCGTCAGGACAACGCGCATCTGCGCCTGGCGGAAATCGGCTACGAAGTTGGTCTGCTTCCGGTGCGCCATTTTCAGAAAGTAAAAGAGGTGCGGAAACTAATCGACGAGGAGTTGCGACGACTGGCCGTGGCCCGTGAAGGCAGTGCCACTCTGGAGCAGTTGGTGAGGAGACCTGACCAGCGTTATCGGGATCTCGCCGCTGCCCGTACGGACCTCCCGTCCGAAGTCATCGACCAAGTCGAGACCGAGATCAAATACAAGGGCTATATCCAACGCCAGGAATTTGAGATCGACCGATTTCGTTCTCTTGAGGAAAAGGTCATCCCGACCGAAATCGACTATGACTCGATTCCAAGTCTTCGCGCGGAAGCTCGTCAGAAACTCGGCCGCACCCGCCCCCACACAATTGGGCAGGCGTCGAGAATCTCGGGAATTACTCCCTCGGACATCAGTCTCCTCTTGGTTCACCTCAAGCGGGGTTCGTCCGTGGCACGCTCCGAGCGCGCCTAAGACGTTCAATGGGAGGCAGTCGCGGTGCCACCCAAGCCCCTCAACCGTGTGCCAAAAAGCCCGTAATTGAGCCAATGTGACGCAATGGCACACTTTTTCCGCTACTGCGTCAAGGATGAGTTCAGTTGTAATATGCTCAATATTAGCATATTAAGTTTCTCAATAACCATGGTATCTCCCCTGCTCGACGATTTTAGCTTAACTAAAAGACTTTATGGCAAAAGTACTTGGCATTGACTTGGGAACTACAAACTCGTGCATGGCCGTGATGGAAGGCGGTGAGCCCTCCGTTTTGGAGAACTCGGAAGGCAAGCGCACGACCCCGTCGGTGGTTGCGTTCGCCAAAAATGGCGAGCGACTGGTGGGCGAGGCTGCAAAGCGCCAGGCGGTGACCAATCCCCGGAACACCGTTTATTCAATCAAGCGGTTCATGGGACGCAAATTTGATGAGGTTCAGGAAGAGATCAAACGGGTGCCGTACAAAGTGGTGCGGGCGGCAAACGGTGACGCCCACGTTGAGATTGAAATGGAAGGGAAGGCGAAGAGCTTTAGTCCGCCCGAAATTTCGGCCATGATTCTGGCCAAATTAAAGGCCGACGCGGAAGTCCGATTGGGTGAAAAGATTACCCAGGCTGTCATTACCGTCCCTGCCTACTTCAACGATTCCCAACGCCAAGCCACCAAGGATGCCGGCAAGATCGCGGGTCTCGAGGTCCTGCGCATCATCAACGAGCCGACGGCTGCGTCCCTTGCCTATGGGCTCGACAAGAAGAAGGATGAAAAGATCGCCGTTTACGACCTCGGTGGCGGAACGTTTGACATCTCGGTGCTGGAGATTGGGGATGGCGTGTTCGAAGTGAAGGCGACCAATGGTGACACTCACCTGGGAGGGGATGATTGGGACAACAAACTGATCGATTGGGTGCTTGAAGAGTTCAAACGCGATCAGGGAATGGATTTGCGAAAGCAGCCCGACGCCCTGCAGCGCATCAAGGAAGAGTGCGAGAAGGCTAAAATCGCCCTGTCGAGTTCCCAACAGTACGAAATCAACCTGCCCTTCATCACGGCGGACGCCAGCGGCCCGAAACACATTAGCCTGAAGCTCACCCGGGCGAAAATGGAGCAGCTTTGCGACGATCTGTTCGAACGCACGATCACGCCAACCCGGAACTGTCTGAAGGACGCCGGCCTTTCCGCAGACAAGATTGACGAGCTCGTTCTCGTCGGTGGAATGACGCGCATGCCGCGTGTCGTCGAGACGGCTCGGGCGCTGGTCAACAAGCCGCCGCATCAAGGCGTCAACCCGGACGAGGTCGTCGCGATTGGCGCGGGCATTCAGGGCGGCGTTCTCAAGGGCGACGTGAAGGACGTGCTCCTGTTGGATGTGACGCCATTGTCGCTGGGCATCGAGACGCTGGGAGGAGTGTTCACGCGGCTGATCGAACGCAACACGACCATCCCGACCCGAAAATCGGAAATTTTCTCGACCGCCAGCGACAATCAGCCTGGAGTTGAAATCCATGCGCTGCAGGGCGAGCGTCAGTTTGCCCGCGACAACAAATCCCTGGGCAAGTTTCAGCTCACCGAAATTCCTCCTGCCCCGCGTGGCGTGCCGCAGGTCGAAGTCACGTTCGACATCGATGCGAATGGCATTCTCAACGTCAGCGCAAAGGACCTGGGCACGGGCAAGGAGCAGAAAATTACGATTACGGCCGGCAGCGGACTGTCCAAGGACGAGGTCGAGCGGATGCGGAAGGACGCAGAAGCTCACGCGGACGAAGACAAGAAGCATCGCGAAGAGGTGGAAGCCCGCAACGAGGCTGACAACGCCGTCTATCGCAGCGAAAAAATGCTCAAGGACAACGCCGACAAGCTCCCGGCGGCGGAAAAGGCCAAGATCGAGTCAGCGCTGGCGGAAGTGAAGGAAGCGCTCAAGGGAGCGGATCCCGCGGTGATTGCTTCCGCTTCGGAAAAGCTCAATCAAGCCTGGCAGGCAGTAAGCGAGATCCTATACAAGAAGAGTTCCGATCCAGCCCAAGCCGCTGGGTCGACCGGCGGCGGGCCTGGGTCGACCACGGGAGGCGCGGGTCCGGGCGCGGCTGGGTCCGGGAAGGACCAGGGGCCGATCATCGACGCCGAAGTCGTCGACGAAAAGAAGTAACGAATTCGAGCAGGCCGGGAGAATGTTCGGCGAATCGCCGTCGTTATTCCCGGCCCGTTGTTCGAAAGATTTTCCTGTCGTGCGTGCGATGGGACTTGATTCGATCGAAATCGAAAACAACCAACAAACACATAAGAAACGCAACTATGGCTAGCACCAACCTAAAGCCTCTTGGCGATCGCGTCCTCGTGGAACCGGCCGAAGAGAAGGAAGTGAAAAAGGGCGGGATCATCATCCCCGATACCGCCAAGGAAAAGCCCACGGAAGGCATCGTTCGCGCCCTGGGTACCGGCAAGACGGACGACAATGGCAAGAAGACGCCGTTCGAAGTCAAGGTCGGCGACCGCGTCCTGGTCAGCAAATACGGCGGTACGGAAATCAAGCTCGATGGGAAGGAATACAAAATCTTCAACGCCGACGATTTGATCGCGGTGATCGAGTAAGCACGACTCTCTCTGTTTAAACTTAAAACCATTCCGAACTGAATTATGGCAGCAAAACAACTTCTCTTCGACGAGGCCGCCCGGCAGCAACTTCTCAAGGGCGTCTCCCAACTGGCCAAGGCCGTGACGGCGACTCTCGGCCCCAAGGGCCGCAATGTCGTTCTCGACAAGAAATACGGCTCCCCCACGGTGACCAAGGATGGCGTCACGGTGGCCAAGGAGATCGAGCTGGAAAATCCCTACGAGAACATGGGCGCCCAGATGGTCCGCGAGGTCGCGAGCAAGACCAGCGACGCGGCCGGCGACGGCACGACCACGGCCACCGTTCTCGCGGAGGCCATCTTCCGCGAAGGTCTCAAGCACGTGACCAGCGGCGCGAACCCGATCGGCATCCAGCGCGGCATCCAGAAGGCCGTTGAAGCCGCGGTCGCGCAGCTCGACAAAATCGCCAAGAAGGTCAAGGACAAGGAAGAGATCAAGCAGGTCGCCACGGTCTCCGCCAACTGGGACACGACGATCGGTGAGATCATCGCCGACGCCATGGACAAGGTGGGCAAGGACGGCACGATCACGGTCGAGGAAGCCAAGTCGATTGACACCACCCTCGAGGTCGTGGAAGGCATGCAGTTCGACAAGGGCTATCTCTCGCCCTATTTCGTCACCAACGCGGAGACGATGGAGTGCAAGCTGGAGGACGCCTACATCCTGATTTACGAAAAGAAGATCACCAGCCTGAAGGACATGCTTCCGCTCCTGGAAAAGGTGGCCAAGGTGGGCAAGCCCCTGCTGATCATCTCCGAGGAGGTCGAAGGCGAAGCGCTGGCCACCCTCGTGGTGAACAAGCTGCGCGGCACCCTCAACATCTGCGCCGTCAAGGCCCCCGGCTTCGGCGATCGCCGCAAGGCCATGTGCGAAGACATCGCCATCCTGACCGGTGGCAAGTTCATCAGCGAGGACCTCGGCCTCAAGCTCGAGAATCTCGACCTGAATGACCTCGGACGCGCCAAGAGCGTCGTGGTGGAAAAGGAAAACACCACCATCGTCGAAGGCAACGGCAAGAGCAGCGACATCCAGGGCCGCGTGGCCCAGATCCGCCGCCAGATCGAAGAGACGACCAGCGACTACGACCGGGAAAAGCTCCAGGAACGCCTGGCCAAGCTCGCGGGCGGCGTCGCCGTCATCAACGTCGGTGCGGCCACCGAGACCGAGATGAAGGAGAAGAAGGCGCGCGTCGAAGACGCGTTGCATGCGACCCGTGCCGCCGTTGAGGAAGGCATCGTGCCGGGCGGTGGCGTGGCCCTGCTCCGCTGCGCCCCGGCCATCGAGTCGGTCAAGGGCGAAAATGACGACGAACGGATCGGCGTCGACATCGTGAAGCGCGCGATCGAGTACCCGACGAAGCATCTGGCCGCAAACGGCGGCTACGAAGGCTCGGTCGTGGTCCAGGAAGTGAAGCGCCGCAAAGGCAATGAAGGCTTCAATGCCGCCACGGGCGGTTACGAAGACCTCGTCAAGGCCGGCGTGGTGGATCCCAAGAAGGTCACCCGCACCGCCCTCCAGAACGCGAGCTCGATCGCCGGTCTCCTCCTGACCACCGAAGCCCTCATCACCGAGGTGCCGGAGAAGGAAAAGCCGGCCGCTCCCGCGGGTCACGGTCCGGGCGGCGGCATGGATTACTAATCGACCGAGTCGGGAGGTCCCGACCGCGGTCAGATTTCAACTCTCACGAGAGGCCGGCTCACGCCGGCCTCTCTTTTTTACCCTGCATGGCCGTAACCTCCCGAGATGGCGCGGCGCTTCGTCACGATGCGCTTCCCATGAACTGAAAGGTAGGGCGCGCTCTCCGCAGCGCGCCGCCTGTGCCGACCTCCGGCTGGCGGCGGCTTCGGCCCGCCGTAGCTCAGAGCGAAAGGGGGAGCGCCAGCCCTACCTGCGATGCTCGCGTTCATGGCCCGTGAGCAGGTCCGAGAGGAACAAGAAGCTCCCCTGGCATTGCTGTGCGCGCTTCATCGGCGCGGGGCGCACCAGCCGCCGCTGAACTTTGTGATTCGACTCGTCAGTCGTTGGTGAGACACCCCACTAACGTTGGCGGACGACGACCTGTTCCAAGCAACGCCCGAGAGCCCGCGCGGCCCGCGCGGTGTTGCGCTGCAGGGCCAGCAGCCCGGCCACCTTTGCAGGATTGAGCAGCACCTGGCGGATCAACCCGCCAATGCGGAGCGTCCCGCGTGGTGTGATCAATGGGTTGAAATCGATCGGCAGGTCCACCAGGGCCGAGTCGGAGATCGCGCGCACGGTGGCACACGGCAGTCCGGCGTCGGCGCACAGTTTTTGGATGACGCCGGACTCCATTTCCACGGCGTCGGCCTGGGTCCCTTCCCGCAACGCGGCCTTCTCGGCCCGGGTCACCGCAACGCGCGGTGCACAATGGATGCGGGCGGGTCGAGCGCCGGTCGCCATCAACCGCGATGCAATCGTGGTGTCAGCGGTTTCGTAAAGAACCACGCCCGGACCGAGTTCCGGATTGAGGCCGCCGGCGAAGCCGCACGTCAGCACGAGAGCCGGCGCGGCTCCGCTCCAACCTTGCAGTGATTGCCGAAACGAAGTGGCCGCCGGGGCAGCGCCCATGCCCGTGACGAGAATGCGAACGTGCGCCCCGGGTTCTGGCCTGAACCAGCGCGCCTCCTCCTTGACCGCGAAGCAAACCAGCGTCATGGCCTGGGGCCGGCGTCGCGTCCGTCCTTCGCCGCCCTCACTTGATGCCAGCGAGGCGCTGTTTCCAAATCTGGTAGAGCTGGACGGTGGAGTGCACGTCGCGCAGGCAATATTCCGCAATGTCGCGAAATCGGCCCTCCTCCACCAGGCGGCTGACGTCCATGCCGGTAACGCCCATGGCTTTTGGCGACTCGATGCCGAAGGCCTTGCAATAGAAGTCGAGGTTGAACTTGCGGGCGGCGCCGTCGCGCCCGCTGACGCCGTAAAAGGTGAGCTGCTCGGCCAGGTCGCAGTGAGGCTCGCATTGGTAGCGGTAGCCGAGCCAGTCCTTGCGGGTGATGGAGACGTTGAGCAACGCCGAGCGGAGATAGACGAACGGCACGTCGAAGCCGCGCCCATTGAAGGTGACGACGTTTTCGTAGTGACGGGCCACATCCCAAAACGCAGTCAGCAGTTCGATCTCATCCACGCAGGGCACGAACTCGACCGGGCCGCCTTCGGCGGCATCCTCCTCGTAGTCGTCGGCCACAAAGAGCACCTGTCCCCGGAGGCTCTCGGCGTTGAGCATGGCCACACAGACCACGCGCCCGGTGATCGGCCACAGGCTCATCATCCGTTCGAGCTCCAGCAGCCGCGCCGCGCGTTCCTGTTCATCCGTCAGCCGGGCGGCGTCTCGAAACAGGTATTCCTGCTGAACCTCATCGAAATGTTCGCGTGGCTGCGCAGTGGTTTCGATGTCGAAGACGAGCGTGGCCATGGACGGCAATCGGAGGAGTCGGCGTGCAGGTGGGGCGGACCTCGGTAAATGGCGGACCCGGAAAACGAACCAGGGTGGAAAACCCGCCCAAACTGCACGGATCTCCACCCTGTTGGTTGGAGGAAGCTACTTCTTCTTCTTCGCTGCCTTCTTCGCTTTTTTCTTCGCGGCCATCGTCACTCACCTCCGTTCAGTTTTTTTTGGTTGGTTTATGTTCACTGCGCTCGCGAAAAGGAGCGGCCCAAGCGGACCGTTTTCGCGAGAGAAATTTTCTGGATGGAAATCGTGTCGAGAGAAAGTCGGAGGTCGTTCGCGTCGTGCGAAGAGTCGCTCTGCCGAGATTTCTGCCTTGCGGCATCGTGCATTTCGTTTTGTTTGTCATGCACTGACGCCAACAACGCAAGCATGAAAATCCTGCGCCCATCATTTTCCGACTCCGCAATTCACCCGAGATCGATCGAAGCGCGATCGATTTTTTCATCGCGGTGACACGTTTCCCGCCGGTGGGTGAGCCCGCCTCGCGAATAGCCTCCGCCGAAAATCCGCGTCGTCGAAGCATTCGTTTCAGTCGATCCACACGGAATATATTCTGTGCGGTGACCACGATGCCGCGCGATGGACGCGCGGAGGACGGACTTGAAATTTTCCGGTCGGCGCAGGCGTTCCGCGCGCACACGGTGCGCGCGGATTCACCTGGTGGCGGCGCTGCGAATTTTTTTCCCGGTGCGGGGATCGTGCGCGGAGATGGTCCGTCAATTGCGCCAGGGACCTTGCCAGTTCCACTTCATCTTGGCAGGCCGGACCGGCAACGATGGGACATTGGGCTTCGGCTGGATGGCGTCAGCTGCGATGAGGGCGTCGTAGCGGCTCTGATCGTGCGGGACGTGGACGCTGGTCGTTTCCGTGGCGATGTTGCCGGCGGCGTCACGGACGGCGATGACAATCCGGTATGTGCGATCGCGGTGCGGGTCGCGCCCGCTGCGCTCGGCGCGAAGCTGGACTGTGAGCGGACCGGTGATCGCGTAGTCGCGGGCGGACGGGCTGCTGCCCGTCGATCCGGACGCGTCATCTGAGGTGACGGAGACGACCTCCGCGGAAACCGGCTGGCCCGAGTTGTCGGTGGCCGAGGTCTTGAAGGTCACGGTCACCATCTTGTGATTGGGGGGCCAGAGGCAGCGTTTGCTGGGGGTGACGCATTGGATGGTCGGCGGCTCATCGTCGCCGCGGCAGCCCGGCTTGCGGAGCACTCGGACCTTGAAGCTGGCGATGGCGACATTGCCGGAGGTGTCGGTGGCGGTGCACTGCACGATGGTGGTGCCCACGGGGAAGGTGGAGCCCGATGGCGGCTCGCAGACCACGGCGACACCTGGGCAGTTATCGGTGGCTGTAGCGGTGAAGTTGACCACGGCGGAGGCGGCGTTGGTGGCCACTTGCACCGTGATGTCGGCGGGCACGCGCAGGAGCGGCGTCTCGCGGTCCTGCACGATCACCTTGAACATATTGGTGACCCGGTTCGCGGCGGAGTCCGTTGCCACGCAAATCACCGGGGTCTCGCCTTTGGGGAACGAGGAGCCCGGAGGAGGCGAGCAGGCGATGGTCCACCCCGGAGCGTTGTCGACGACGCGGACGGAGTAATTGACGACCGCGGAACACTGGCCCAGGTCGGTGGCGACGACGGTGTTGGTCGGAATCACGACGACGGGAGGCAGATCCTTCACCTTGACCTTGAAGCTGCAGGTGTCGGTGTTACCGGCGGCGTCGCGGGCGACACAATTGACGACGGTGGTTCCCGTTTGGAAGGCGGAGCCGGACGGCGGCGCGCAGGTCACGGTGACCCCGGGGACGTTGTCGGTGGCGTTGACTGTGTAACGAACGATCGCCACGCGGACGCCCGGATCGTTGCACGTGGTGATGTCGCCCGGGCAGCGGATGATGGGGGGCACGTTGTCGACGACGGTCACGGTGAATGAGGCCGTGCTGCGATTGCCGGCCTGGTCGACAGCGGTGACGACGACCGTGGTGGTGCCGAGCGGGAAGCGGCTTCCCGAAGGAGGCTGGCTGGTGATGGTGACCGTCCCCGGGAACTCATCGACGGCACTGACAGTGTAGTTGACGAGCGCGGTGGTCTTGCCCGGATCGACGGGGACGACGATGTTGGCCGGCACGTGGATCTCCGGGGGCGTGTTGTCAACCACGCGCACCAGCGTGGTGAAACTCGCGTTGGTGGAGCCGTCGTTGACGCGGAACACGACGGGGTGATTGCCAAGGGTGAACGCATTGGTGACCACGAGATGGCCGAGCGTTTGCGGCGACCCGGCCGGAATGGTGCCGGATCGGACCGCGACACCGTCGATCTCAATGGTGTAGCTGAGGGGATCGCCATCGTCGTCCCGGGCCAGGGCCTCCACCTCGATGGGGAACGGGCGATTGACGATAATCTCGGCCTGGCCGGCCACTGCCGGCGGGTGGTTCGTCGGATTTCCGTTGGGTCGGTTGACGGTGACGGTGAACGTGCATTGCGAGCAAAGGCGGGTGGCATCGGCGGCGGTGCACGTCACGGTGGTAGTCCCGAGAGAGAAGAAGGATCCCGACGGCGGCACGCAGGTGACGGTTGCGCCGGGCAGGTTGTCGTACGCGCGGACGGTGAATTCCACATTGGCGCCGGTGGCGCCCGGCGCGGTGGTGCGGACGAGGTCGGGCGAACAAATGATGGTCGGAGGGATGGTGTCGACGACTGTGACGGTGAAGGTGTTGGTGGCCGAGTTACCGGAGGAATCCCGGGCGATCACGACTACGGTGGTGGTGCCGACCGGGAAGACGCTGCCGGATGGCGGGCGGACGATGACGTCGACTGGGCCGGGGAAATTGTCGGTGGCGGTCACGGTGTAGGTGACCACGGCGTTGCTCGCTCCGGGTTCGAGCGGAATGGTCAGGTTGGGCGGGACCTGGATGACGGGCGGGGTGTTGTCGATGACGTGAACCACGGTGGTCAGAGTGGCGACACCCAGGCCGTCGCTCACCTCGAAGGTCACGGTGTGGTCCCCGAGGCTGAACGTGTTGGTGATGCTCAACGCCGCGCTGGTGATGGTGTTTCCGGCGGGAATGGCACCCGTTTGCACGACGATGCCGTCGATCCGGATCGAATAGGTCAGCGCGTCGCCGTCGAGGTCGATCGCGGTTGCCGAAACCACCACGGGTGCGTTGGATGTGAGCGTCAGGTTGGTTTGGCCGGTCAGGCGCGGCACGCGATTGCCGGGTTGGAGCTGGACGGTGACCCGGAAGCTGCAGGAGGCGTGATTGCCGGCGGCGTCCGTTGCGGTGCATCGCACGTCGGTGGCGCCGGCGGGAAAAACGGAACCGGACGGCGGCACGCAGGCGAGGGAATGGCCGGGGACATTATCAGATGACGTCACGGCATAGGTCACGACGGCGTTGTTGGTTCCGGGCGTGGCGACGCGGACGAGATCGGCCGGGCAGTTGATGGTGGGCGGAAGGTTGTCCACGACCGTCACGGTGAAGCGGTTGGTGCTGGAATTGCCGGACGAGTCGGTGGCGATGACGACCACCGTGGTGGTGCCGACAGGGAAGCTGCTTCCGCTGGGGGGCTGAATCACGACCTGGAGATCGCCGGGGAAATTATCGTGAGCTTCAACGGTGAACGTGACGATCGCGTGGTCGCTGCCGGGATCGACGGGCACCACGATGTTGGCCGGAACGTTGATGGTGGGCGGGGTGTCATCCAGGACGCGCACGGTCGTCACAAGCGTGGCCGAAGCCTGGCCGTCGTTGACCTCAAACGACACCGTGTGCGATCCGAGGGAAAAGGCATTGGTGACCGTCAAGGTGCCGAGGGTGGCCGGGGAGCCGGCGGGCACGGTGCCGGTTTGCACGACGACGCCGTCAATGCGGATGACATACGCCAGCGGGTTGCCATCGGGGTCTGCGGCGGTGGCAGTGAGGACGACCGGGGCGTTGGAATTGAGCACCAGGTTGGTCACGCCGGTGACGGTGGGCGGCCGATTGACGGGCGGCCGGAGGCTGACGATCACGTTGAACCCACAGCGCGCCTGATTGCCGGCGACGTCGGTGGCGACGCAATTGACGGGCGTGGTGCCGACGGGAAATGCGCTGCCGGACGGGGGGGTGCACACGACGTTGACGCCGGGCTGATTGTCGCCGGCCGGGACGGTATAGGTCACGTGCGCGACTTTGGCGTTGGCGTTGGTGTCGGTGAGGCGGACCAGATCCGCGGGGCAGTTGATGGTGGGCAGAATGGCGTCGAGGACGGTGATGGTGAAGGTGGTCTGGGTTCGATTGCCGCTGGCGTCGACCGCGGCGACGGTCACCGTGGTGACCCCGATGGGGAAGTCGTTGCCGGGGGCGGGCAGGGACACGATGGCGACGGCGCCGGGGAAATCGTCGGTGGCGGTGACCGTGTAATTGACGCGCGCGGTGGTTTTACCGGGATCGGTGGGCACGACGATGTTGGGCGCATTGACGACGGGTGGCGTGTTGTCAATGACGTGGACGAGGGTGGTGTAGCTGGCATTGGTGCGGCCGTCGCTCACGGTGAAGACGACGATATGTTCGCCGACGGTGAATGCATTGGTCAGGCCAAGCCGACCGATGGTTTGGGGGAAGCCTGCGGGGACCTCGCCGAGCTGCAGAATGGCCGAGTCCACCGTGATGGTGTAGTCGAGGCTGTCGCCGTCGTTGTCGCGGGCGTCGGCTTCGAGCACCACGGGGGCGGGTGAGCGGAGAGTGATCTCGGGCTGGCCGACCACGGTCGGGGCGGTGTTCGTGGCGCCGGGGGGAGGTGTCGGGCCAGACGCGGCGGGCAGGTTGAACGCGGCGACGACGAGGCTGATGCAATCGCGTTCAATGTAGCCGTGGGTCAGGTGGAGATCGTTGGTCCCGCGGGTGAGAAAGCTGGTGATATCCCAGGTTTTGATGTCCCAGAGGTTGCCCCAGCCGTATGGGCCGGTGTTGTCCGCGGGAACGGTGACGCCTTGGAACGTGCTCCCGCGGCCTTTAAAGACGGCGTCGTTCAGGATGACCGAGTCGTCGGGGTAAATCTGGCCGTCGGACACGTGGACCTGGAGGTAGCCGGTGCCGCCGACATAGATGACGCCGGGCAGGACCGCGTTCCAGCCCAGGTCATCGTACGAATTGGGGGCGTTGGAATCGTTGCCTTCGAAGAGGACGATGTCGCGGTTGTTGTTGGTGTTGCCGTCGTCGAAGAAGACGAGCAGGGAGGCACCATTGGCGTTGATGTTGGTGCCCTGCTTGACGAACTGGGACAGCGCGTAAGCGCCATTGCGCCTGGCCGTCACCTGCGCCGTGACGTCAGCCCGGTAGGCCTGGCTGTTCAGGAAGCCCCAGCAGTTGTCGTCCGACGTGCCGATGTGCACGCCAGTGATCGTCTGGCCGTTCATCCGGATGGACGCGTTGGCCAGCGGGTAGTCCGTGTTCATCGGCCCGTGCCAATAGAGGTAGGCTTTGCGGACCGTGCCCTTGATGCCGTTGATGTAAAGCGACGCGGAAGTGGCGTCTCGGAGGCCGCCCACGCCGGCGGTGACAAAGTCGGTGTTCCGGACGGTCTCGCGAAACGTCAGTTCGTTGGCCCAAACCCGATCGCGTTGGGCGCCGACAATCCCCAATACCCCGATGTAGGCGCCAATCAGCCAAGCCGCGGAACGCTTCTTCCAGTTCATAGCAAAAACGAGAGTTGCCGACAGAGTTTGCCCCCGTCGTTTGAAAACACTCGGCCGCGGTGGCGCCCTTTGCCATTGGGCAAGGCACGAGGATCGATTCGGTGCCCCTTACGGCTTGCCGAATCCGTGATTCCCCTAGGTTTTCCCAGCGGAAGCGACTGCGTACCTCGACGAGGACGTCACACGACCACGAGCGTCATCGTGCACAAACCGGCCACCGAGTAAAGGGTGGTTTCCTAAGGTGACGTAGTCAGGCGCGTGAAGCATTGAGCGTGGTCGCCTCGCGAAGCGTCTCGGAGTGCGGTAGTCCTACCGCTTTCTGGGGCGAAGTGATGAGGAGCGCGCCGATTTGCCCGTTGTCGATTTTCCCGGCGGGATTAAAGCGCCAGAGGACTGGCGCAGTCCAAGACCTGGCGGAGGACGCGCCAGCTTGGCGATAAACGCGCGGACGCGTCGACAGGGCGCTCCACGAGCGGGTCCGAGCTCGGCTGCGAAAATGTCCAAACTCCGGGTCGCGGGTTTTCAACCCGCAGCGGCCGAAGCCGAACGGTGCGAGGACCCGGGGCCATCGGGCGATGCCTGGGGCACCGCGCCGGATCCGGCTACTTAGGTCTCGACTCAGAAGCCATCATCCGCATGATGCCGGGAGCGAGATGCGGCGACCGGCGACCGGCGCCCAGCGCTTGACTGTATGAAACACGATTCGAAGCAGAGCATTTGCGGCGACCGGGGTCGGCTCATTGGGGCGCGAGGCGGGGTTTGGTCTCTGGCCGGAGCGGTTTGGCTGGTTTCGTCCGGCCTGCCGGCGTCCGCTCATCCCGGACACGGACTCACGGACGCTGGCGTGGTGCATTTGATCACCAGTCCGTATCACCTGTTAGTGCTGGCGGCGGCCGGGTTGGCCGTGGGCATGGGGGCGCGTTGGGTCAAGTCCTCGGTGGTCCGGCGCGGCCTGCAGGCCGGCGCTGCGCTGGCGTGTGGGATCGCCCTCGGGGCCTGGTTGAGCTGACGCGCGGCCGGGTTGGTCGGCCGTGTTGAACGCGGGCCGCTCAATCGGTGACGGCCAAGCGCCGCGACGGGGAAGAGGCCGAACACAGATGCGGTTCCCCTGCGGAACGCGTGCTCTCCGCTACTCGCGGTGGGGTGCGTCAAAAGCGGGCAGGCCATCGATGCTGACCGCATTCTTTTGGGCCCGGTATTCGGCCAGGCCTTCGCTTCCTTTTTTTTGCGCCCAACTTTCCAGGCCGGTTCGATGCTCTTCGAATCGCATCCGGGGGACACCCCAGCCGCATGACCTCGATACCCGTTGCACGTCGATCCGAATTATGGAGCGGAGTCCGGGGTGAGGAGGGAATTTCGCTGCGAGCTTGGGGAACAGCGGATTTTCCGCGAGAATAACTTCGCCCTGGCCGTGGAGCCGGACGATCTCCGGATCGCCGGAAAACGCGCAAAACATCAGGACGATGCGGCCGTTATCACGCAGGTGCGCCGCAGTTTCCGCCCCGCTGCCAAACCAGTCAGCGTAGGCGACCTCGTGAGGGCCCAGCACGCGGAAGCCGTCGCCGCCCTTGGGCGAGCAATTAATCCGGCCGGAACGGGCCAGTGGCGCCGTGGCCACGAAAAACACCGGCTGGGCCGTCAGCCAGGCGGCCAGTTCGTCTGATATCTGCTCAAGCGTTTTGCTCACGCGGCACGCCTTGCATGGCTCGACGCCGACCTGCCTGGCTCGGGCCAGCGGTCGGTCGGCGGGTTTAAATGAACTCGTTGATCAGGTTCTCCAGATATTCCTGTCGACCGCTCTGGTTGGTCTTCACCTCGCCCAGCTTGAGCGCGTAATCCGCCAGCTCTTTGAAGCCGACGCGTCGCTTTTCGATCAGCTTGCCGATGCCGGAGTCGAACGAGCTGTAGCGATTCTTGACGAACGCGTCCAGCCGGCCGTCTTTGCGCAGCGCCGTGGCAATTTTGAGGCCGCGGGCGAAGGTGTCCATGCCGGCGATGTGCGCGTGAAACAGGTCGACCGGCTCAAAACTTTCCCGCCGGACCTTGGCGTCGAAGTTGGTGCCGCCGGTGGTGAAGCCGCCCATTTTGAGAATGCTGAGCATCACCTGGGTGGTGAGGTAAAGGTCGGTCGGGAACTGGTCGGTGTCCCAGCCGAGGAGCACGTCGCCCATGTTGGCGTCGATGGAGCCGAGGGCATTGGCCGCGATGGCCACCTCCAGCTCGTGCTGCATCGTATGGCCGGCCAGCGTCGCGTGGTTGGTCTCAAGGTTCAGCTTGAAGTGCTCGAGCAGCTTGTATTCGCGGAGGAAGTTGAGGCACGCGGCGGAGTCCGAGTCGTACTGGTGCTTGGTGGGTTCCTTCGGCTTGGGCTCGATATAGAACGGACCTGGGAAGCCGATTTTTTTCTTATGGGCGACGGCCATGTGCAAAAACGTTCCCAGGTGATCCATCTCGCGCCGGAGATCCGTGTTCAACAGGGTGGCGTAGCCCTCCCGACCGCCCCAGAACACGTAGCCTTCGCCCTTCAGGTCGTGCGTGACTTCCAGTGCTTTCTTCACCTGCGCTGCCGCGTAGGCAAACACGTCGGCATTTGGGCTGGTGGCCGCGCCGTGCATGAACCGCGGGTGGACGAACAGGCACGCCGTGCCCCAGAGCAGCTTGACGCCGGTGTCGCGCTGGAGCTTCTTCAGCTCCCGGGCCACCACGTCGAGGTTCTTGTGGGATTCCCGCAGGTTCCGGCCTTCCGGCGCCACATCGCGATCGTGAAACGCGTAGAACGGGGCGCCCAGCTTTTCGCAGAACTCAAACATCACCGGCACCCGCTTCAGCGCCATCTTGAGCGAGTTGGTGCCGTCCTCCCAGGGACGCTTCATCGTGCCCACGCCAAACATGTCGGCCCCCATGCCGCGCATGGTGTGCCAATACACCACCGAGAAACGCAGGTGCTCCCGCATGGACCTTCCTTCCACCAGCTCATCCGGGTTGTAATGTTTGAAAGCCAGCGGATTTCGGCTGTCAGGTCCTTCGTAGCGGATGGCTTTGATCTTCGGGAATGCAGCAGGCATAAAATGATTTCAGTTCTTCCAGTTCGGTCTCGTGCTTTCGATCGAAGGCCGGACCTTATCGGCGCCCGGCATGGTTGACAAGCGCCGGGAGGCGGTCGGGGCGCGCGGATTTGAACGCCGACCGACAGCGCAGGGGGCGGTTGCCCGGCGGACCCGTCTGGATGGGTCGTCCCAAAATAGATGGGCTCCTCCAGTGACCTGGAGGAGCCCCTGAATTAAGCCTCGAAAGGGCTTTGTCGTCGCGACCGGTTATTGGCCGATGATGTGGAAGAAGGCGTTATCGCCTTCGATGTCGATCAGCTCAATGTTGATCGAGCGCTCGGAGGTCGGGAGTTTGTAATCCTCCCACGCCGCGTTGAGGCTCGTTTTGAACTGGACCTGATACGGGGCCGTGCCGCCGGACCACCGCAACGTGTAGTTGAACTCGTCGGCGCGCGTCAGTGACTGGACCTTGAGATCCGCCGGGATCTGCGTCGGGATGCCGCTGGCGGTGGGTTTGCCGAGCCGCCGGATTTCGTCGGCGGTAAGGGTGACGGGACGGAACTGCACGCTGTTCACGAGCACCGGTCCGATCTCGTTGTCTTCGTCGGCGAACAGCGCAGCGAGGGGGGATAGCGACCAGCGCTGGTCGACGCCGCCGGAGCTGGCGCTGAGGTATTGAAACGGGCCGGTACCGAGCGGCGAACTGCCGACCGGACCGGTGAGGACGTTGACGCCGTCGATGTACTTGCCGAGCTCACGTTTGGTGAGGTCGAAGGTGAAAGCGATGCGGTGCCAGGTGTCAGGAGTGACATTCCCCTGGTACTGGCTGCTGATGCCGATGCCGTTCTGGTCGTTGACGAACAGGTCGGCGTCGTCGCCGGCCGGTGCGTTGGTGTTGACCTGCCAAAGCGCGCGGTAGCCGGTCGAGGTGGCCGGGTAGTTCACGTCCATGATGAGGGAATACTGGTTCACCCTCTGGCCGCCGCCGTTGGGCAGGCCGCCGTGAAGCATGAGGAGTCCGTCGGTGGCGCTGGCGGCGGTGAAGCTCAGCACATCGGCGGTCTGGTCGCCGAAGGGCACGGCCTGATAAAGGGCGTTGAACTCGGTATTGGGGAAATAGGTCAGGTCGGCGCCCACGGTGGAAACCAGACCCTGATCAAACGTGGTGGCGCCGTTGTTGAAGTCCCACTGGCCGCTGACGAGCGGAATGCCATCTGCGTCGGGGCCGCCAAGCGCGGCGATCTCCTGGTCACGCATCTTGTAATTGCGGAACTGGATGCTGTTGATGTAGCCGAGTTGAGACTCGCCGTTCTCGTCCTGAAAGAGCCAGGCCACGGGGCCGAGGGAGTGCCGGAGATCCAACTGCGGCGCCGTCCGGCTCTGGTCGGCCACTTTGGCTCCGTCGATGAATTTCGAGATGACGGGCGCGTCGCCGACCAGGTCGAGCGCGAAGGCCACGCGGTGCCACTCGCGGGCGCCAATGGCGCCCTGGTAATTGCCGCTGATGCCAAGGCCGCCACCTTCATTTTTGAACAAGTCCGCGTCGCCAGTGAGATCGGTTTGGATGAAGGAGAACCAGCGATTGGTGTCATCGACCAGCACATCGACGATGAGGGTCCATTGGTTGACGCGCGAAGCGGTCGGCCCGCCATTCGGGACGGCGCCGTGCTTCATGATCAGGCCGACGTCCGGGCGGGAGGTGTGGGGTCCGTTGAAGCGCATCACGGTGGCAGGGACGCCGTTGATGTCCGGGATGTCATACGATGTGGTGGTGCCGAACTCGACGAAGCCCGGCGAGGGACCACCGGTTCCGCCGAGGTATTCCAGCGGCGAGCCGATGCGCGCGGCGAGGCCATTGTCGAAGTCCCACTGACCAGTGATGCCGGGCGCTTGATCGGCGGCGACGGTGGTGAACTGCCACGTGTTGGTGAAACGCGTGGTGGCGCCGCCGTAAATCAGACGGGCATTATAAACGGTCTTGTTGGCGAAAGGAGCCGCGGGCTGGTGAGAAATGGTGGTGTAAAGCCCGACCTTGTCGAAGTTCACCGCGGCCGCACTTCCATTGATCGTCAGTTCAACCGTGCCCGGGTCGAGAGCGGCGATGCCGTCGCGGACGACTGCGGTGATGGCGCGATCGACGCGAACGTCGATCTCGCCGCTGCGGGGTGAGAAACTCAGCAGCACCGGGTGCTGCGGATCCGGAACGTCGAGGACGGACTGCCCGTTGGTCCCGGCGCTGTAAATGCCCGCCACGTCGGCGGCATCGAGCGCGCGGCGCCAAATGGCGACGTCATCGATCAGCCCGTCGATATCGCCGTCCGTGTAATGGCCGGTGCCGTCCTGCCCGATGTTGGTCGGCATGCCGGTGTCGATGTTGCCGGTGGCCGGCCCGATGGTGCTGCTGTTGATGAGAACGCCGTCCACGTAGGTGGAGGCGACGGTGGCGCGGGCGTAAACCACCACCACATGGTGCCACTGGCCGTCTCCGAAGACAGCGGGGCCGTCCCAATCGGCGCGGCCGTTGCCATCTTCGGTGAAGTTCCACTGGAGCGCGGCGCCATTATCGCTGGCAATGACCCAGCCCCCATTTCCGCCCGAACCCCAATCCTTGTTGGAGAGGAAGGAGGGATCGCTGCGCACGCTGGTAATCTTGGACCAGTAGGAGACGGAAAAATCCGTGGTGCTGCCGAAGTTCAGTTCGGTGGGTACCCCCAGCGTGACGTAATTGAACGAGTTCGCGTCGCGATTGGAAATGACGCGGACGGCCCCGGAACCAATGCGTCCGGCTTCGAAGGTGGGGGCGCCGGCGGGCGAGGCTGCCACCGTGGAGCCGGGGGCGGTGTTGGCGTAGTCCCCGTCAAATTTGAGGTGGACGACGAGGTCGTTGATGATTCCTGCGGCCGGGGCAAGCCCGGGCAGGCCGATGGCTCCGCCCAAGACGAGAGCGGAGGCCAGATGTCGGTATTTCATATTTGATGTACTGGGTTGGTTTAGGGAAAGACGTGTCGGCGGATTGAGAGCGTTACGGCAACGCGCTGGCTTTGCGCTCCAACCGAGGCGTCTTCATTGTTCTGGTCGACTATTCGATTATCAGAGGCGCAGGGTTCGGTCAATCTTGGCCTCGCGGACCACGGATATTTTAACGCATCTGTTGGTTGGTTGTCGCCTTGCCGGGCGCGGAAGGGTTCGAAGGTTCGTCGCCAATGCTGTCGGGAATGCGACCGGCCGCCATGGTTCTGGGTCGACGAGACGGCGTGAACATGCTGGGGCGCGGGCGGCGGGCGGAATCGTTCCGGTCAGAAAATGGCGGGCTTTCCTCTCGAAGTTGTTGGTCAATGTTCGCGACACCGCCGGAGCGCGGGCTTTCAGCCCGCAGCGGGCTGGGCTGGCGACGACGCTCGAAGGTTCGGACGTGCGTGGTCTGGCCCAGCTGCGGCGGATCCCGCGATGGCAGGACCCGCGCTCCGATTCAACGACTTCGGGATGCACCGCTCGGAGGGCAAGCCCGACACGAAATCGAATTAATCCTCTCGTCCGTTCGTTTGCCTCTGAATGAATTCATCACCTCCGGCCGGTCCGTGGTGGCGGGACCTCACCTCCTATCACTGGTTTGTGTTCGCGATGGCGTCCCTGGCGTGGCTGTTCGACTGCCTCGATCAGCAGCTGTTCATCCTGGCGCGAAACTCGGCGATGGTGAACTTGTTGCCGCCGGGATTGGACACGAATGAATACGGCGGCTATGCGACGGCCATTTTCGTGGCGGGCTGGGCGACGGGTGGACTGATCTTTGGCGCGGTGGGCGATCGGATTGGCCGGGCGCGCACGCTGACCGTGACCGTGTTGATGTATTCGGTGTTTACCGGGCTTTCGGCGTTATCCACGGGCTGGATTGATTTTGCGATTTACCGGTTTGTCACGGGCCTGGGCGTGGGCGGCGTATTTGGCCTGGCGGTGGCGTTGATCGCCGACGCCCTGCCGGACCGCTCGCGGGCGGGTGCGCTCGGCACCTTGCAGGCCTTGTCTGCGGTGGGCAACGTCACCGCCGGACTCATCAGCATGGCGGTGGGCCAGATGGTGGCGCAGAAGATTGTGACCCCGGCGTGGTCGTGGAAGTTGATGTTTCTACTGGGGGCGGTGCCGGCGTTTTTGTGTGTCTTCATCCAAATGAAACTGCGGGAGCCTGAGAAATGGGTGCGGGCGCGCGAGGCCGGGCGGGCGACGGGCGTGGCCTTCGGGTCCTACACGTCGTTATTGGGAGAGAGCCGCTGGCGGAGACCCGCCCTGGCGGGGATGTTGTTGTGCGTCGCCGGAGTGATTGGGCTGTGGGGCATTGGTTTTTTTGCACCGGAGCTGGTCGGGCCGGTCATCGAGCGTTCGTTGCGTGCGCAAAACCTTCCTCCGGAGCAGATCGCCGGCGCCAGGGGCACGTGGATCGGCATCAACTCGATCGTGTTCAACGTCGGCGCATTCTTTGGCATGATCGGCATGACGCGGTTGTCCCAGGCGATTGGCCGGCGGCCGTCGTTCTGCATCGCGTTCCTCCTGGCGCTGATGGCCACCGTGGGCTATTTCCGCCTGTTCAACGGCAAGTCTGACATCTGGATGAGCGCCATCATGGGTGGGTGCCAGCTGGCGTTGTTTGCGGGTTTTGCGATCTATTTGCCCGAGCTGTTCCCCACGCGCCTGCGCAGCACAGGCACCAGCTTTTGTTACAATGTGGGCCGGTTCCTCGCGGCCAGCGGGCCGTTCACGCTGGGCAAGCTCCAGGCCGCTTTGAAGGCGGGCGCCACGACGCCCGAGGCAAAGATCGAGGCCTTCCGCACCGCCGCGACCTACATGAGCGGGGTCTTCCTGCTCGGACTCGTCGCGCTGTTGTTTTTGCCGGAAACCAAGGGCCGACCGCTGCCCGAAGACAGCGTTCTGCCCGAGGGCGGACGCGCCTGAGCGCACACCGAACCGGACACCATGGCCACCGCCAGCGAGCTGCTCGACGAATCCCTCCTGCGAGGTGCCCGCCTGTGCGTCGTCGGCAACATCAATCGCGACGTCAAGACGGCCCCGTTCGCGTCCGGAGCGCGGCTGTTTGCCGACGGGGAGACGACCGTGCCGGCGATTGAAGAGACCCTGGGCGGGGGCGGCGCCAACAGCGCGGCCGTGGCCGCGGCGCTGGGGGCGATCTGCCACTTTGTCGGCCAGGTGGGCGACGACGCGCTTGGCCGGCAGCTGGAGCAGACGTTGGTCCGGGCCGGGGTCCGGTGTTATCTGCACCGCTCGCCGCAGTTGGCCACCGGTACAACCATCAACCTGGTTTACGACGACGGCGCCCGCCATTTTTTGAGCTGCCATCCGAACAATCGCGCCCTGCGGTTCGAGGAGTTGGATCTGTCGCCGCTGGCGCAGTGCGATCATCTTTACCGGGCCGACGTCTGGTTTTCCGAGGCGATGCTTTATGGAGGCAATCGCCGCCTGTTCGAGGCGGCGCGCGGGCTCGGGCTGGCCACGTCGGTCGACGTGAACTGGGATCCGGCCTGGGGCCAGGCGGACGCGGCGGAAATCCAGCGGCGCAAGGCCGCCATCCGGGACATCCTTCCCTTGGTGGATTTGGTCCACGGCAACGCGCGTGAGCTGATGGAGTTTGCCGGGGCGGATTCCATCCATGCGGCCATCGGCCGCGTCCTCGGGTCAGGCGCCGGTTCGGTCATCCTCCACCATGGCGCTCACGGCGCCGGGTACTTCAGCGGATCGGAGATGTATATCGAACCTCCCGCGCCAGTGACGAAGGCGGTGCGCGCCACCGGGACCGGCGACGTGTTGAGCGTCTGCCTGATGCTCCTGTATCGACGGGCGCAGGTGGACTGGCCTGCGCGCCTGCGCCTGGCCAATCGCATCGTTGCAGAATACATGGAAGGGCGGCGCCTGTTGATCCCGACATTGTAGGCCTACGACGCCGGAGAGAGATTCGCAAAAAGATGGGCGGCAAGAAAATTGTTCGCACGAACCGCCGGGGATCCGTTGCCAGGCCCGTCCTCATGGACTGGGACCGCCGCGCTTGAATTTGGCGGGGAACGCTCGGCGCCACCGTTCATGGGGAGCTGCTTGTTCCTGGCGGACCTGCTCACGGGCCATGAACGCGAGCATCGCAGGTAGGGCTGGCGCTCCGCCGCCAGCCGGAGGTCCGCACGGCGGTCCGCACAGGCGGCGCGCTGCGGAGAGCGCGCCCTACCTTGCGGTTCATGGAGAGCTTCTTGTTCCTTACGGACCTGCTCACGGGCCATGAACGCGGGGTGCGGGCGTCCTCGCCCGCAGAAGCTCTCGGACTACCAACGGGCTGGAACAATCCCAACCCTTGAAAATTTCCCGGCTTTCTGCGCCCGAGGACGGGCGCACCCCGGGGGGAGGTTCATAGGAAGCGCCGGCCCGTGTAATCATGCCGGCGGCTTTTCTTCTTGGAGGGGTGGGTGTGGGAAACCAACCAAAACGACCCGAACCAATTATGCTTAAAGCTTGCCTGAACATTCGTCGACTCGCGCTGGTGGCTTTCGCCGCCTGCACGCTGCCACAAACGCCGGTGCACGCCGGCGAGGCCGTCACTCTCATTTATGAATATGCCGCCAACCCGGGCGGGCCATGGCGGACGGTGAATCCTGATTCCGTTCGGGTCAGCCCTACCGGGGCGGTGACGGTCGACACCGACGCAGGCGCCAATGCGTACTTTCGGTTGCGCGTGGCGGCCGGCGGCCGGGACACATCCATCCCGGTGGTCACGCTGGCCCAGGTTCCATCGGAAACATTCGCGGCGGCGAGAAGCCAACTGAGTCGTCTGCTGGCGTCACCGGACACGGAGTTCGGAGATCAGCTGGAGGATGTGGAGATCGCGCCGTTTGCGGCGCCTCTGATGGAGTCCGGCGACAGCCAGGGACCCTCCCACTACGAGTTCAAGTTGGTCCGCAAACCGCGCGTGGCGCGGGAGACCGGCTTTCGCCGATTCGATTCGGAGGAAACCGGCGAGGGCACCCGTGGCTACATGATTTGTTCGGCCAATCGGGCCGACCTGCCCATCGTCGAATTTGCGACCGAAGGTGGCACGCCGGTGGAAAGTCTTCTGCGCAAGTGCGGTGACCTCACGCCCGCCCGCATCATCCGGTATGGCGCAAGCTTCTGGGTCGCGGAGAATCAGCGCGGCGAACTCATCGCCAACCATGGCACGGAGCCCTTTCGCCCGCCGGAAGGCATGCTGGAGTTAACCTCCCAGACGGTCATCGGCAATGGCGACTCCGAGACGGGCCAGCACGAACCTCCGCCAACCGGCCGAAAGCTCACGCCCACCTACTACCGCAATTACGCGGAGTTCAAGGACGACTACAAAACGAACCAGTTCTACCGAATCCTGCGCGATCGGCGCGCCCAGCACGCGAAGGCGTTTTGGGACGCCGAGCGGGGCATCTTCCCTGCGATCCTCCGCGTGACCGATGGCCAGACCGCCACGTTTCTTCCCGGGGTTCAGGTCGACGCCGTCACCCTCGAGGTGGAATCCGGCGAACGGGTCATCGCCAACGTCGCGCCCATCCTTCGCCTCGGCGGCCTGCGCATCCAAGGGCTCATTCCCGGCCGCATGGGCATCAAGGTTCGTGTCAACGAATCCGTCACCCGCTATGTGGTGGAAGTTGCCGCCGCCGGGGCCGCCCTCGCCGCCGATGAAGAGATCGGCTTCGCGGCCGCCTCGTCGTCCGCTCCGCATTGGAAAACTGTCACCGAAGCCTACGCCGGAACCTGGTCGGACCAGATGCGGTGGTGGCAGCTCAAGGATCCCGATTGGTGCGATTCCGTCGGCTGCGGGCCGACCGCCCTCGGCATGCTCCTCGGGTGGTGGGAGAATGAACACAGCGTCGAAAGCGCCTTCTATACGTCCGCCAGTTCCTTCTCGTCGATCAGCACGATTGACGCTCCCCAGTTCCTCAACACCGCCGCCAAGAAGGCCAAGGTCAAGGCCGCCTACCGGCTGCTGCATGAGTATTGCGACGTCATTTGCGATCCGTTCAGCGACGCCGGCGCGACGACGCCCTCGGATTTGATCGAAGGCTTCTTCTCGTATGTCCATCCCGTCGTCAACAAGCTGGGCGTCTCCTCGATTCTTTTCGGCAAGGGACAGAATCTTGTCGGCTATTCCTACTCCTATGCCTACGACTTCTGGGGCGACGATTGGGACAGCTCCGGCTCGCGGGTGGCCAACGGCATCAAGTCCGGACGGCCTGGGGTCATCGGGCTCGGCTGGCTCTGGCACTACGCCGTGGCCTACGGTTATCTGCGGCAGGACTATGTGGTGACCATCAACGGATCTGATCAGTATCTGGGTCTGCGCAAACGTTTCCTGAAATGCAACGAGGGCTGGGGCAAGGAATCTCCCGCCTGGTATTCCGCTTACGACGTCTTCCTCGGCCTCAGCGTCAACATGTGGCAAAAGACCGTCCCGACGCAGAACTAGCCGCGGCCAATCCTTTCGAAACCGGTTTTGGGTTTTCCGGCTTCGAGCCACCCGCTCTCCACTTCGGTGGAGGGCGGTTTTTCGTTTGCGAGCGGGGCTTGGCGAACCGCCTTTATTCCTGGGGCGCGACGGCGTAGGGTCGGCGCATGAATTTCCGAATCGCGGGCCTGGGCGAGGTGCTCTGGGATCTGCTGCCGGGTGGTCGCCAGATGGGCGGTGCGCCGGCCAATTTCGCGTGTCACGCGCGCGCCTTGGGGGCCGAGGCGCATGTGATTTCCCGGGTGGGTCAGGACGCGGACGGAGCGGAAATTCTTTCGCGCCTGCTCGCCCGGGGCGTGCGGACCGAGTGCGTTGAGGTGGACCGCCAGGTCCCGACTGGAACGGTGTCGGTGACGGTTGGAGCCGGCGGGCAGCCGCGATTCACGATCCACGAGAACGTCGCCTGGGATCACCTGACTGGCGAGGCGGCGGCGCGGGCGTTGATGCCCGGGATCGATGCGGTTTGCTTTGGAACGCTGGCGCAGCGCCACGCGATGGCGCGCGCGGCCATCTGCTCGCTGGTGGATTTGGCGCCCCGGACCGCGCTGCGGGTTCTCGATGTCAATTTGCGCCAGGAGTTTCACACGCCGGAGATCCTGGAGCAGTCGCTGGCTCGGGCGAATGTGGTCAAGGTGAACGACGCGGAGCTGCCGCATCTGGCGAAGGTTTTTGACTTGGGGACGGAGCCGCGCCGTCAACTGGAGCAACTCGCAGTCCGCTGGCGTCTGGTGGCGGTGGCCTGCACGCGGGGCGAACGGGGCAGCGTGTTGTTGTCGGGCGGGCGGTGGTCCGACCATCCCGGTGTGCGGGTGTCAGTGGTGGACACTGTCGGCGCGGGAGATTCCTTTACCGCGGCGATGACCTTGGGGCTGCTGGCAGGTTGGGATCTGGACGTGATCAACGAGCGGGCGAATCGGGTGGCAGCGCATGTGGCGTCGTGCGCGGGAGCGACTCCGGAGCTGCCACGCGAGCTGCGGTCGCCGTTCTTGGAAATAGCAGCCCGGATGTAGAAGTGCGAAGTGCGAAGCCCGAAATCCGAAGTCCAAACGTTCGACGTTTGGGTCACGGGCGGATCGGGCCGCCTGGCGGCGGTGGCCCGGGCGGCAATGCGCCTGGGGTGTTAAGCAACAGCTCGCGGTATCCGGGTGGAAGCGAATTTAAGATGCCCGGGGGAAGCGGAGGCAGCATGGGTCGGCGCGGCGGGTTTTGGACGGATTCGGGCGCTGGCTCGGGCGGGAGATTTTCCTCGTTGAAAAAGTAGAGATTGTTCAGCCATTGGCCGGGGCCGTTTTGGTAATCCTTGTAGAGGGCGCCGCCCAGCACGGTGGCGACGCTGCGCTCGGTTTCTTCCGCGAGTTTGGCCAGGGCCTGGGTGCGTTGAACGTCCGTGAGGTTGGGCGTGGATTCGACCTGACGCTTTTGGCGCTCGGCCGTGAGTTTCATCGTGTAGACATTGTTGGCCGCCTCCGCCGAGAGCTGGTAGCGGTCGGCGAGTTGAAGCAGGGTCCGGTAATCGCCGTCCTGGGCACGCTGATATTCGGCGTAGCGTTGGGGGCCGAGCGATTGCTGGAGGGAAGCCTGGAGGGTCTGCGTGGCGGCGAGCGCGCCCGGCGACGTTTCGTTGCCCGCCGCCCCGGCGCCGTATTGATCCGCAAAGGATTTTTCCAGCTGGAAGATCCGGTTGAATTCGTCCTGGGTCGCGTTGAACCCCGCCAGCCCGGACCGCAGCCGATTGGCGGTTTCGGAATTGTAGAGGTTGTAGGTGACCAGCTCCTCCGGAGTCAACAGCTGGGCCAGCAGGGTCTCGCGTTGTTTCTGCAGCTCGAGCAACGCCTGGCGATCCGTCTCAAGCAGCAGACCACTGGCCCGCTGAGTGATGGCTTCGGTCAAGACGGCATAGCGGGCGTGCAAGGCGGCCACGTCGCCGCGCTTCGCCTCCGGCAGGAATGAAACCACCGGGCCGCCCGCGCGGTTCGAACGCACGTAGAGAGCCACCTCCGCCTCCCGCTCCACGCCCAACAACTCCTGCACGAGATGGTCCTCCTCTCGGTTGAGCTCGGCGATCTGATGGGCCAGCTCCGGCGATTCCGCCGGTGACCCGTCGGCGTTGGGAGACGGCTTCCAGTACTCGGGCAACGGCCCCTGCGCGCGCAAGGCCTGCCGCCGTTGGCCGTAGAACTTGGCTACGTCGGTCACGATGATGTCGCGGACGGTTTCCTCCGGGCAGCCGAAATTGCGCAGGTTCTGGGCGTAAACAAAATAATTGGTCGACTCGAGCGCGAGCCAGCTCATCGGCCGGTTGGCGAGCGCGGCGAACAGATTTGTCGCGTTGATCTTTCGAACTGCGATCTGGGTAATCGTGTTGGTGACGATCGCGCCTTCACCGGCCGGGGAAGGATCGCCGGAGTGGTTCGCTGGCCGTTGAGTGGCGAGAAAGAAAACCACGCCGAGCAACCCAAGGTTGAGCAGCAGCAGGACGATACTGAGCTGGCGTGCGTTCATGTTTGGCCGCGGCCTGGCCCTGAGGACGAGGCGCTGCGGATCACGCTGCCACACCGCCGGTGGGCTGACGAGCCCGTTCTTGCCCGGACATTTCGCCGGGCCGTCGCAGGCAGTTGCGGAGCGCGCATCGGCAAACCCCGGCGGCCGGGCTCGGCCGCCCGGCGTTCGAAGTTGCGTCCATCGCCCCCGTCACCCTTGCGTCGTGCAAAGAGGTTCGCATACGCTGCGCACGGATGGGGCGGCGACGCCGCCGCCTCGCCGGCACGCGACGACGCGTGCGCCATTGGCGGCGGCTTGGGCGTCATCTCATGAATCATCCGAATTCAAGCGTGTCGTTGGTCCGGCGCCTCGTCCGGTTCCTGCATCCATCGGCGAACGGCGCCGGCGGATTAGCCCGGCTGGCGCTGGTGAGCGTTCTGGCGATGAACCACTGCGCGGCCGCCTCGGTCGGGGGCGCCCGGCAAGGTGCGGACCTGCTTAAAGTGGATCTTCTCGGGGTGTTCGCCCATCCCGACGACGAAACCGGAGTGGCCTCCACGATTGCCCATTACGCGCTCGGCCGGGGCAAGACGGTCGGCCACGCGTATCTCACCCGGGGCGAAGGCGGTGGCAACATGGTCGGCACGCAATCCGGCGCGGCCCTCGGGCTTCTGCGGGAGGTCGAACTGCGCGATTGCCTGACCCATCTCGGCGTCCGGCATGTGTGCTTTCTCGATCAGTTGGACTGGGCTTACACCGAGAGCCTCACCGCCACCCTGCGCAAATGGGGCCACGACGAAACTCTCGGCCGCGTGGTCCGCGCCGTGCGCGTGTATCGCCCGGAAGTGATCGTCACCATGAATCCGGCGCCCAATCCCGGTCAGCACGGACATCATCAAGCGGCGGGAATTCTCGCGATTGAAGCGTTCAGCGCCGCCGCGGATCCCGCCCGTTATCCCGAACAACTTCACCGGGAGGGCTTGTCGGTCTGGCAGGCGCGCAAGATCTACATCAGCGGCGGCGGGACCAATGCCACCGCGACGATCTCGGTCCAGGACGCCTTGCCAGATGGTCGCACGCCGGCCCAGGTGGCAGCCGTGGCACTGGCCAATCATCGTTCCCAGGCGTTTGGCAGCTTTGCCAACGCGCCGTGGCTCAGCCGTCCACAAACGTTCACCCTGGCGAAGAGCGCGGGAGGCTACCCGGCGCCCGAAACCGACCTGCTCGCGGATTCTCCACCGGGGCAACTTGACCTCAAGGCCGCCACCCACCCAGTTCGCGGAGGGCTCGCCTTTGTCCCGCGTCCCGCCATCGACAACTACCAGCACTGGGTGAAACAGCAGGGAGTCGAACATCTGGCCGGACGGTTCAAAGCCGACCTGCCACTCGTCGCCGGCCAGGTTAATCGCGTCAGGGTGGACGTGTTCGAGTTGCTTCCGCGGAAAATCGGGGCGTCAGCCACGGTTCGCCTCGAGGTTCCCGCGGGCTGGCAGGTGGCCCGCCCGGAGGTCGACGTGTTCGTCCGGGCTGGGGTCCCATCACGATGCACCTTCGACGTGACCCCGCCGGCCGGCCGGCCCGCCGATGGCGAAATGACGGCAACTCTTTTGGCCGGCGGCGCCCCGTCGTTGGCCACCGGGATCGGTCACCCGGTGCCGTTCGCGCCGGTCCGACGGGTCCGGCGTGGGCCCGCGCTTGACGGCACGGATGCCGGTTGGCCGGGAACGGAAGCCCTGCGCATCGCCCCGACGGACCTGGTGCAGGGGCGCGTGACCGACGACGCTGATAGCAGCGCCTCGGTCCGGCTGGCGCATGACGGGCGTCGTTTGTATGTCGACGTGCGCGTGCTGGACGAGCGGGTCATCAGCAACATCGCGTCGAACGACATCAAGGGCCATTGGCGGAGCGACTCGGTGGAGATTTGCCTGGATCCAGCCGCGGGCGCCGAGGACACCATGGCCTGTTACAAGCTGGGAATTTTCCCGTTTGATGCGACGGGAGTGGTGCGGGCGGCGCGCGACGCGGACGCCAACCAGGGTCTGGTCGAGGAGACGGCGCCCGGCACGCGCTTGTTTTCGACTCGTACTCCGGATGGCTATCGCGTCCAGGCTTCGATTCCATTCGACGAGATCGGCGTGAAACCTGGCCGGGGCCGCCGGCTGGGCTTCAATGTGATTGTCTATGACGGCGACAAGGTTGGGGCACTGCCCGGGGAAAACATCAATGAATCCCGCATTGCGTGGTCCCCTCGTTCCGGCGTGCAGGGCCGGCCCGAAGATTGGGGCCGAATCGAGCTGGAGTGACGCCGCAGATCCAAGGAGAGCTGCTTGTTCCTTACAGACCTGCTCGCGGGCCATGAACCGAGCACGCAGTTGGGTAGGGCTGGCGCTCCGCCGCCAGCCGGCGGTCCGCACGGCGGCGCGCTGCGGAGAGCGCGCCCTACCGTGCGGTTCATGGGGAGCCCTCCAAAAATTAAAGCGGGCTGACTCTTTTCCAGCCGTGAAGCCAGAGTCAGCGGCCCGGGGTGCGCATTCCGGTCCGCTTAGGGGTCAGCCCGCTCCAAACACAGAACAACCCAAACACAGACGCACGGCATGAGGTTTAGCACGCGCAGTGCCACGGGCGCCTTGCATCCGCCGCTGAGGTTTCCCAGGCGGTTATCCATCGAACCGGTCGCGACTGCCTCAAAATTCCGTCCACGTTTCGGACGGACTGTCTCAAAAGGAGACACCTAACGCGCCCCGCCGCCGGCGTAGTCGGCGGGATAGCGGACCAGATTGGTGAACTTGTGCGGCCCGAAGCCGAACTGCTGGTAAAACGTCTGGGCGTCCTTGGTGAAGAGATCGATTCGACACGTGCGCAGCTCGGGGTGATCGAGGATCACCTGGAGCATCCATTTGCCCAGACCCTGCCCTTGGTGGGCCGGCGCGATGACGACGTCGCAAAGGTAGCCGACCGTGGCGTGGTCGGTGACGACGCGGGCGAAGCCGATCTGCTGGCGGCCGTGGAACAAACCAAAATTGAGCGAGTGACGCATCGTGCGGGCGATGGTTTCGCGGGAGCGCGTGCCGGCCCAATACGTGGCCTGGAGCAACGCGGTGATCGCCTCGAGGTCCAACTGTTCGGGCTCATCGAGCAGCGTGTAGCGATCGCGTTCCCAACGCATAGGGTGCCGTCATCCTGCCTGACTTCACTTGAAATGACCAACGTCGAAACACTACGCTGCCGTCCCACGAGTTGAGAAGCGCGCCATTATCTCTATGAAACGCTGGAAAATTGCCGGGATAAATTTCGATCATTTTCACATGGGCGACCTGTTGCGCTATGCGCAGGAACATCCCCAGGTGGAGATCGTGGGCATCAGCGACGAACAACCGGCACGGATGGAAGAGGCGATCCGGAAGCTGGGGGTGCCGCGCGAGCGCGCCTTTGCCGATTACCGGGAGTGCCTCGAGCGGACGCGGCCGGATGTGGTAATTCTTTGTCCGGCGGCGTCGAAGCACGGCGAATGGGTGAAAAAGGTGGCGCCCTATGGCGTGCATCTGCTGGTCGAGAAGCCGTTTGCCGCGTCCTTGAAGGAAGCGGATGCGATGGTGGCGGCGATGCCGCGCGGGCGCACGCTCATGATCAACTGGCCGCTTCAATGGGTGGCCTCGCATCGAAAATCCCACGCGATCGTGGCCGCCGGGCAGATCGGCGAGGTGCTGAACGTCTGGCATTTTGGCGGCAACCGCGGCCCGCTCTGGCACGGGGCGGACAAGGACGAAAAGACCCCGGCGCAGGTGGCGCGGGAAAAGACGAAGTCCTGGTTTTACAAAAAAGCCCACGGCGGCGGTTCGTTGCTCGATTACCTCGGGTACGGGACCACGCTGGGCACCTGGTATCAAGGCGGACGCCGTCCGATCGAAGTCACGGCGTGTGTCGATGCGCCAAAGGGCCTGGAGGTCGACGAACACAGCATCGTGGTCGCGCGCTATGCCCACGGGCTCTCCAAGTTCGAAACCCGCTGGGGCACGTTCACCGATCCATGGATCATTCAGCCCCAGCCGCGTTGCGGGTTCATCATTGCGGGCACGGAAGGAACGGTCGCGAGCTACGACTACGACGACTACGTCACCGTCCAGACCCGGCGCAGTCCCAGGCCGCACCGCGTGCCCGCGCCGGCGCCCAAGGCGCCCAATCAAAACCCGGTCCAGTACCTGATCGATTGCCTGGCCGGGGAACGCCCGCTGGAAGGCCCCGTCAGTATTCGCATCAGCCGCATCGGCCAGGAGATCGTGGACGCGGCCGTGCGCAGCGCGCGCACGAAACGGGCGGTGCGGTTGTGATCGCCGGGGAAAAAGTTCGGCCGGACCGGACCGCTTAGCAGCCCGTTTAAAAACTATGAGTATCGCCGTTCGCGCAGAAAGGAGCCGCCAGCTCGGCGCGACGAGGGAGCATATCCGCGAAGGCCAAAGCTCAAAGGCGCTCAGCCCGAAGGGTTCGTGCAGAAAGGAGCCGCCAGCGTTGTTGCTCCTCGGTCACAGATCCGTCGCGGATATGCTACCACGTCGCGCCGAGCAGGCGGCTCCTTTCTGCGCGAAAGGCGATACGCATATTTTTTAAA
>JBGATF010000056.1:0-37891 GCA_044229355.1 Limisphaerales bacterium | reverse complement strand
TGCGAACTTGAATGCGGAACAGAAACCAGATCCGTCACGGCCGATCAAGCCGCTCTCTTGTCGGATCCACGAACCTTCCTCCCTCCTCCAATCCGCCAACGATCCAGCCTCACGTCTTCACAGCACTTCGCAGCGGTACAGTACTGCGAGGACACCCAGACCGGCAAACAACAAAGCCTTCGCGTTTCTGATCAGGTCAGCGCCGAATGAAACGTCCACGCAAAGAACGAAGCGGAGCTGCAGCCCGCGATTAATATGCAGATCGCCCGGGCGCAGCTCGCCGGGAGCGATCCGGCGGTCCGCGTGCGCACGTGGGCCGTCGTGATCCAAACAGCCCGTTGTCTTCCCGCCCTCGGTGTCACTACCGGCCGCGGCGGCGAGCTGACGGATTTGGTGTTCTGCGGCCGGGTGGCGAGGAGATGTTGAGACTCTGCCCGTTAAAACGCGCTCGCCTGAATGAAAAGCAAACTGATTCATCCTCAGAATTCAAACGCATATGCCCGTATGTTGCGCAAGATGAGCTTGGTCGGAGCACCCTCTGTGGCCGCCTGAAATCGGTAGGTATGAGTACCTGCCTGCGGAGCATCGATAAATTGAATTGTAGAACTTGGCACCAGCAAACCTGCAGCCAACGATGGAAGTCCTAATCTATATGCCTGTATTACATTGCCATCCCTCTTTAGCCCAATCTGAGCGGAAACGTTCGGCCCACCTTGAGCAAGTTCGAGATGCGATGTCGTAGAGACGCCGCCGCTAATCGCTGTTCCCTCAGCTGCCGCCAAGAGGACCATAACCGGGTGCCCTGTCGTCGTGAGTGAGATATCAAGTACTGCGATATCGCTGGGTGCGGCCACCGTCGCAGATATTTCCTATTGATCCAACCTGGCGCTTTGGGCCAGCCCACCCATGGACGCCGCGGTCGAAATCGGGCGAGATGCCAATTTCTGCATGGTTACCGCGCCGTCGGCCACTGTTCCAGATAGGAAGGTGTAAGGGGTAGTCAGAATCTGTTGTCGCGGGGAAAGAGGTGGACGGTTGCTCATGGTCACTTCCAAGTAGCGGTTGGGCCCCGTAAAGGAATCGGCAATTGATTTGGTGTTTATGTCGGACGGCCCGAGAATCACGCTGAAATAGCCTTGCACAACGGGAACCCTGGCGCCGTGCCCTTGCGCCGCCAGTCCGTCGAATATCTGGGGCCCCCACACCAGTGCTCCGTTCGTGGCAGCGTCGTAAATGCGGAAGCTCAACTGGTAGTCGGCAGTGGACACTGGCGAACCGTCAGGATTCGCCAGACGGCCCTGATAGTTGATGAGCGGCGGAACGGACTGTGACAAGACCGACGCAGCGAATGCGCACAACAAAGCGCAGATACCGCAGATACGCATGGGGGCAGGTCTCTTGGGAATCACAGCTCAATGATGTAATTGGCCACGTGCCCCTTAGGGCTGCTTCGTTGCTCCCGGAGTAAGTCTCGCAATCTCCGAGTCCAAGGCACATCCCCTTCGTTTTCGGAGTCACAATGCAGGTCGAGAAATCAAAATGCAAAAACGCCTGAAGGTTCAAGGCAAAACGGCAAACGCCGGGAATCCCGGACCCGCAACGGAAGAATCCAAAGTTATTTCTTGCCAAGCCGGCGACCGTGCACGCATTATTTGCGGCCTCAGCAACAAATTTTGATGCGAGCACATTCCCGGTTGAGGTGGTTATTCTGTGAGCCGTTCAGAGCATAGAATTTACAGGCTGGAAGCGCTCGAGGGGCGTATTCTAATGTCGGCGTCGCCGGTGGGCGCACTAGGGTCCGCCGGGGATTTGGAATTAAGCCCCGGGGCTGCGGGCGCGGCGCTCAGCGCGTCGGCGGTGGAGGAGTTCCTTAAAACCGGAGAGCTGGCTGATTCAACCCCGGCAGCGGAGGGGCCGGGAGGCTATGAAGACCTAGGATTTTTTCCGGTGGAGTTGGCTTCGATCTTCGACGGGTGCGACGGCGGAAACTTGGACGGCAACCCCGAAGGGGCGGTGCCCGCAGGAGCATCGGAGGCCGCGTGTGCCGAGCTAGGAGGTGAGGCTGGTCTGGTGCTGGCGGGCGCCGATGCAGATACGGATCGGCTGACGGACTCTGGGGGCACCGGAGGATCCCCACAAGAGGTCGGCCAACGTTGGGCGCCTGCGTTGCCAGGTTTGATCTTGGCCGACCCGGGCCGATTACACTCAGCGGCCTGACCATCCCGGCGTTTGTCGCTCCCGGCACATTGGCGGGATGGGAGCAGGAGATCATCACGCGAGTGGTGGATACGCTAAACCATCTGTTTGAAGGGATCTCGGTCACGTTTACGACGCGGGGGCCCCCGGCACAACCGTATTCGACCATCTATGTGGGCGGTGACGACAAGAGGTTTTCGAAATTCAGCCCATTCCGTGGTTTGGCGGAAGGGGTTGACTTCGGCAATCAGAACCGGTCGGACGAAGCGTTGGTATTCAGCGATAACTTGCCCGGGGCGGAATCGAGTTTCGATGAGTATTCGGGGAATTTAGCCGCTCTGATTTCGCACGAGGCGGGGAGGCTTCTGGGCTATGCCAATGTTGTAAACACAGGCGTCGACAACGAGGATCCTCTGCGGAATGTGGCGGAACTTTCGACGGAGTTGGGGGCCGTTAAGACCTGGTGGGCAGGGTCGAGTCAGGAGTTGCCGGTCGAAGTGGCCGTTTTTTTCGGGGTGGCTGGAGGCTATGATTTTCGTGTCGAATTTAGCCCCGGAGGCTCCTCTGGCTGGCGAGTGGCCGACAACGCCCGAGTCTCAATCCAGGATTTCGGCGGGAACACCGTGGCCCAGGGAGTCGTGCTCGACCGCGGCTTGGCCCGAGTGACGATCAGTTCCGCGCTGGCCGGGCGATCTCTCAAACTGGTGATTGACCATTTCGTGGCCCCAGCGGATCCATCGCTCGAATCGGTCCGCTTATCCCTCGATGGTCCCGGCAGCCAGGATCACTCGGTCACCGTAACCTTCTCCTCCGAATCAAGTCCGGATATTGCTTACCTGAAAGGGTTGTGGTCCCGTCTGGCCGACAGCGCCTTTGTCAAAGATTTTCTCAACATCTCGCTCGCAAAAAACCAGCAAACCTTCGAGTGGGTATCCAATCATGTCCTAAGCACGGGTTTGGCGAACTTTGCGGTCCCGGCGGCCAACCGTGTCTCCGGTGACATGAGTGTTACTTTTGCGGTTGAGGTCGCCGCTGAGGTCCGGCTGGGGCCCAGCTTTTTCCTGGCGAGTTTGACCACCAACGGTCTCGAATTTGCCGGGGCATACAACCTGACCTGGACGCCGGGTTGGGACCTGAGCAAGCTGAAAAAGGACGGGGTGGTCTCGTGGGCGATTGGCCGAACTGGCGGGAATTGGACACTGTCGCGATCGGTGGAGTTGGCCGTCGGGCCGGCGAGCATTGGTGCCGAAATCTACGCGAAGTTCGACACCCTGCTCGAACCAAAGGCATCTGACTCCGTCACGTTTGGGATCAGCTTCCTGGGTGGGGTCGGGCAGGACCCGGAACTGGCCTTGGGAACGTTCCTGGGAGCCGAGTTTGAGTCGGAGATCAAAGGGGAGGGAACCCTGACCCTGGAAGCGACGCTGACCGTCGGCGAATTCCTCGGGCCGAGCTACACCAATCACCAAAAATTTTATGCGGGCTTGGCGGATGTCTTCATTCCTTACTGGGGCGACTCGATCTGGGAAATCATCTACGACGCCTCGCCGTTGAGTGTATTTCCGATTGCCGAACTGCTGGGCAGGCGGGACACCGTGCTGGGAATCCTCAATGCCAGCAAGGATATCACGGTGACGGTTTCCGCCGGGGCCAATTTCACGGCGGGTTACTGGCTGAAGATCGGGCCGGAGATTCCGGTGGTGGTTGGCAAGGTGGATGCCCAGTTCAAGGTGGGCGTTTATTGGAAGGCGGGCCTTTCAGTGAATGTCGCGACTCGCAAAGTGTCCGGTTTCAACGTGCTCGCGCCGTTAGCCGATCTTGCCGAGGCTGCCAGTTGGATCGACCACTCCAAAATTTCCGGGGTCACGATCATCACTCACGGTTTTCAGCCGGGCGGGTCTGACGAACTCCTGGGAATGATCAGTAATGGCGACTCGCTGTATCCGTTGGCCAAGAAGATTAGGGATTTGTCGAACGGCTGGCTGTTGGACTACGAACTTCGCGGGCTGGATGGAGCATCCGGCTACAGCAGATACGGCTCATACTCGCCGGCGACGTCCGAACTGAGCGATCCGCGGGAGGTCGTCCTGCTTTTCGACTGGGCAGCCGAGAGCAGCAAAGGCTCCGCGGGCTGGGGCGAAGCGGCCGGGGATGCGTTGTTCGCCCAACTGGTTGGGCTGGGTTTGATTGACCCGTCCAAGGGTGACGCAAACCCGCCGCTGCACTTCATCGGACACAGCTTTGGTGCGGCCGTAACGAGCGAAGCCGTCGAACGTTTGGCGGCGTTTGGCGTGCCGGTCGACCACCTAACCTATCTGGACCCGCACGACTTCGATCAGGGCAGCGAGAGTATCGTCTCGCCCGGCGACCTGCCGGTCGACGGCCCGCAGAGGCTCTACGATCTCGGGCTGCCACAATTGCCGTCGAGCGCCCCTGTTTCCGGACGCAGTTACGGAGCTGCGGTCTGGAACAACGTCGGGTTTGCCGACGTTTATTATCAAGTCACCCCGTTCAACCTGCTTGATCCGGACGGCCGACCGATCCCCGGAGCGTTCAATGTCGACGTCACAGACATTGTGACCGCCTTGCACACCGATTCA
Source organism: Limisphaerales bacterium (assembly GCA_044229355.1). Classification (GTDB taxonomy): domain Bacteria; phylum Verrucomicrobiota; class Verrucomicrobiia; order Limisphaerales; family JADJPG01; genus JBGARF01. Next base: position 33,095 of record JBGATF010000056.1, on the reverse strand, counting down.
GGACCCCATTCCCGCGTCTGGGACGCGTTTTATCTAGGCACAGTGCCGACCAGTAAAGACGCGATCTGGTCCGTGCCAAAATATGGCTACGGCTGGAGTCGAGTGCTCCAACGCGAGAGTTCGCGTCCGGTGGAACCGCGGTTCATTGATGGCCTGAGCCCTATCCTAACGGCCGATGGCACGCGCCTGCCGCAGATCGGTCGAACAAACCTCGATCATTACTGGACTTCGGAAATGTTGGTCACGCGCACCGGTAACGGGTGGAGCTATAATGGAGGAGCCAACGGTCTGGTGGCTGCCGGACTGACTCCGGATCAACTCAAGTCCGGCCGATGGTCTCCAGTGTGGCGCCCGTTTTCGAACGGCGTCGTGAACGGTGGCTTATCCCACTGGTCTTCGTCCGGGATTTTTCCGGGGTGGCTGGATCACGGTGGCGGCGGGCCCGGACAAGTCGTTGTCGATTCAAGCGGCGGGGTCACGACCTGGCTGGAACTGACGCCTTCGGCGGCGACCAAGGTCCACAACTACTTTTACCTGCCCGTCAGCGCCGGGATTCTGACGTTGACCGCCCGGGGCCTGGGTTACCTGTCGGTGGGGACAACGGCAATCGGTCAGTTGGTGGCAACAATCGAGTCTGGGGACGGCCGGCGGCATGAGACTTCGATCGGCTTGGATGATTCCATTTTAGCTCAATCCGGGCGCGTCGTTCTATTGCCGATTCCTCTGGATCTCCGGGGCGGGATTGCGCGGCTGCGCCTAGAATTGAAAACCAATGCCGCGACCGTTCGGGTCCGTGTTGATGACATCGGATTCGCGGCGGGTGGGGCTTCCGGGGACCTTTTGGGGGTGGATCTTGACGAAACCGTCATTTCGCCGCGGCAGGGATACTCTCGGTCAATCGCGACGGGCGATCCCAATCGCCTGTCCTTCAGCGTCGTGGGCAGTCCGCTGCCGGTCGAGGTTTCGGAAAACGTTTCGCGCCATGACTTGGTTCTGACCATTGGCGGCCAAACTCTCGGCTATGTCATCTTCTCCGATCGAACTTCCGGCGGGCCGTTTGAGACGGCCGGCCGGTTTTATCTTGCCCTGGCCGACTCGGATGCATTGGCCGGAGACACGGATCCCGTTGCGCATGGCTTCCAGGGCACGATCAGCGTTGTTTACTCTTTCAAGACAATCTCGGGTCACTATCAGCGGAGCCTGCAGCCGCTGTCGTTGTCGATCGTGGCAGGTTACACGGGCCAGACCCAGCCGGCTGCGTTCGTGTCCAGCGGCAACGTTCTGCAGATCGCGGCGTTGCAGAAGCGACTCAACTATTTTGGCTATCTTGACGACGAGTCGGCTTCGCTGGTCGTCGACGGTATCGTCGGCTTGCGCACTGGCTCGGCGATCACGGATTTCCAAACCCGGGTGACAACGACTCGGGTGTTGCCGCCTGACGTGCGGCTGACCGCGTCGATCACTTTTTTCGTTTCCGTCGATCTCTCGGAGCCGATTGGCGTAAACGTCAATCCATCGGGTCGGGTCGGGCTGGCCAATCTGGCGGCGGACCTGAACGCGGCCATCAACACCTCGAACATAGCTGGCCTTCTGGTCGCGCAAGTGCGTGGGGGGCGAATCAGCCTCAACGCGGTCGGAGAGGCGGCTGGCCGCAGCGTGACGTTGGTCGCCGCGGCCGCGAACCCGGCTGTGACCGTGCTGGGACTACCGGCTTCGGTTAACCGGACGACTTTGTTGGCCAGCGGGGAGTTTGATCGCCTGACGGTCCGTCAGCTGAACAATCCGTCGGCCAACGTTTACGAAACGGTTTCGGCGGTCGAAAGCGCGGATCTCGCCACGGGCCTGCGCAGCCTGCTGGATTGGACCCCGCAGTTGTTTAGTTCTGGCCCGATGGGACAATCGCTTCCTTTTTTAAGCGTAAATCGGGGCATCCGCGGGGCGGGCGAACTTGATTTTCTGGGCCGACTGACTGGTCCGGCGATCTTCTGGCTGCAAGTTGGAGAACAGCCTGCCGTCCGGGTTTTTGTGCCGTCCGACGCTGCCAACGCGGCTCGCCTGGATCTCGTCAGCGATGTGAACGCGGCTCTGGCGGCCGTGGGGTTAGGCGATCGGGTGCGGGCCATCCTCGACGGGGCCAGGTTGGTCTTGAGCACAACATTGGCCGCAGCCGTAGAGGCACTGGCCTTGACGGATCCGAACCCGGTGGCCAAGCAGGAATTGCATTTGGCAGCGGTCCGGCTTTCGGCCGGTGAAGGTTATGTGGCGGCCGGGGGGACTTTGGGGGACGCCATCGGGCTTCAGGCGTCGTTTGATCAAGCGTTGCGCCTTTCGTTGGAAGCCTATTTTGCGAATCCGACGGACGGTGAGGCAACCGTCGCCGGACTGGCAGGGTATTTGAATTCAGATGCGTTGACGCTCGCCAGCGCCAACCTTGGCGGGGATGGCATGAGCCTGACGGCTTCCGTGGTCGGCGTGCCGGATCAAAACGGATTTGCGCTCTCGCTTGAACTTGCGGTGACCCGAACGACCAGCCATGAGCTGCAGTTGGGGCAGGCGGCCGATGCCATCGGGCTCCGTCTTGACGGTGCGGCCTTTCTGCGGGTGACCTTTTCGGTGAGGCTTGGAGTGACGCTCGGCATCGATCGCGCGGCGTTGTCGGCGACCGGGAATGGTTTCTATCTGCAACTCGACACCTTCCAGGTCGCGGCGCGCGCGCGACTGGACACGGGTGGCGGCGCCTTGAAAGGACGCATCGGAGTTCTGGGCCTCGAGCTGGGGCCAAACAGTGAGATCAATCTAGACGCCGGTGTCGAGCTGGCATTGAACAACCCCAACCACAATGCCGACGGCCGAATCACGATCAGCGAACTGTTAGGCACGCCATTGTCGTCATTGATTGCCGATGCGACCACGACCGGCAGCGTTTCCGGGTCGCTCCCCGTTACGGCCCGGCTGGGTGGGATTTCCGTCGCATCGACCACCTTGCTGATCGAGATGGCCGGCGGCGACAATTTCTTCGACGGGGCGGTGCCGAAAATCCGCCCCGTCGACACCAGCATTCTGACGTTCAGCGGGTGGAATTCGGCCGATCTCGCATCGGCCTTGGGGCAGTTGCGGGATTGGTTTGATCAGCTGCGCGGGTCGCCGGCGTTCGATGTTTCGATGCCGTTTGCCAAGGCGCTGGGGTTGGGCGATCGGCTGGACCTGGCGGGGGCGGTCTCGGACACCATCAACACGCTGCTGGTGGATGATGCCGGGCAGCCGCGCTTTTTGACGGTGCAGGAGATGTTTGAAAAGGTGGCGGCGTTTACGGGTGGAACCTACAACGCAGCGACGCGGGAGCTGACGTTTCAGGTGGTCGTGGATCAGTCGTTCGAATCGGGCCGGGTCAACCTGGACTTGAGCGCTGGGTTGGGCCCATTTGCGGACATTCAAACGTCGGCCGACGCGGCGGTGACGGGCCGGTTCAAATCATCCTTCACCGCGGGATTTATTTTTGCGCCGTACGACCGCGGGTTCCGCTTCACCCTGCGAGACGGGAGCACCTTTGACGTGAACCTCGACGGCGCGGTCGGACTGGCCGATGTGCAAAGTCGGATCGCGACGGCATCCGGGGGGCGAGTGACCGTGTCGGCGGACAGCTCGTCGTCTCGTCCGGGGCGTTATGTGGTGCAGACGACCGTGGGCGGCGTGCGGACGTTCAAAGTTGAGACGATCCGGGGCTACGACGAACCGAGCGGACAGCCGGCATTGACGCTGGTGGCGAGCGATGCCGACGGCGACGGTGTGCTGGCGGGGGTGGAGTTGGTCTCGGACAGCCTGGCTCAGCATTTCTTTATCCGGTTTGGAGAGCAGGATCTCGTGGAAGCATGGCTGGCCTTGGAGATCGACGAGCTGGATGCCTCGGCGCGGCTGGGCTTCGCGGAAGTCTCGGTGACGAACGGCAGCGGCAACGTCGGAGCCAAAGTGAGTTTGCGGTTGGGCGATCCGGGACAGGGCGCACGAGCCGACGGCCGGATCACGTTGTCCGAACTGTTTTCCAGCCTGGGCAATGCCAGCATGCGCGCCGCGTTGCTTCCGTCAGTGACCTTCACGGGCTCCGCCAATTTGGATCTGCCGCTCGGGGCGACTTTGTTGAACCTGCGCCTTCCCGGCAGCCCGAAGGCCACGCTGACCTGGTCCGATTTCCGGGAGCCCGAGACCCTCAGGATCGAGTTCAACGACGATGCGAAGGATTACCTTCGGCTGCTCGACGTGGATTATGCCGGGGGCATCGGTGCGGCCTTTGGACAGCTGAAGGATTATTTCGGCAGTCTCTCGGCGATTGAATTGCTCTCGACGCCGTTGCCGATCATTAACCGGAGCGTTTTGCAGCTGGTCGGGCTCGAGCCCTATCTCGGGGACATTCTGCGCCAGCTGGATGCGCAGGGCGCGGCCCTCACGGTCGTGCAGGCGCTGGACCACGCGTTGAAACAGGCTTTGGGCAAACCGGCAAACAGCCCGGACGTGAGCGTGACGCTGGAAGGGACCGGCACGGGGCGGGCGCTCAAACTGCATTTGGTCTTCGGAAAATCTTCATCGAGCCAGTTGCCGGTCGATCTGTCCCTGGCGTCAAAAGGCATCCCCGGCGTGGGCAGCCTGGTGGACGTGGGTGGAAAAGCGCTGATCGATGTCGCCTTCAAAGCCACCCTGAGGGTCGACCTCGGCATCGACCTGTCCGACCCATCGAGCCCGCGCGCCTTTGTCTACGACTCAACCGGCGTGGAGCTTGGCGCGAAGTTTCGTGCGTCCGGCCTGGACTTCGAAGCCGCACTGGGTCCGCTGGGCATCTTTGTCCGCGGCGGGCAGGCGGTTCTAGAAGGCAGGGATCAGAACCGGACGGACCGCGAATATGCCCTCTTTACGATTGGCCTGAGAAACGGCAATGGCGACGGCCGGCATTATTTCAGCGAATCGATCCTGAACGACACGCAGGTGGATCTCGACGGCAAGGCGGAGGCAATCCTGCCGCTTTTTGCTCCGCTGGAGACCAATCCGCTGGGCGGGACGACCGCGGATCTGACGGGCGCCAATGGCGTGCCCGATGACGTTCCAGACAACCAGGTGGTTTTGCGCATTGGAAACTTGCAGAACCCGGTGACGAGTTCGTCGCTCATCACGCCGTCTCTGGGCAACATTATCAACGGGCTCGATCTCCCGGCCAACCTGAGTTCGCTCATTGACGGCTGGGACAGCGCCTGGGCGTTGATCGATCAACTGCTGGCCGGGCGGGTGTTTGGCGTGGAACTACCGTTCATCTCGGACAAGCTGCGGGACGCCCTTCGCTTTATCCGGGATCTGCGGGCACGGGTTTTGGACAACTTCTCGAGCCTGGGACTGGCTCAGGTTGGCGTGGATTTGCTGCAACAAGCGCTTTACGACGCGCTCGGCCCGGGCGGGCTGGACTGGCTGAAGGATTCGCCCGACGTGGGCGAGGACGTGACCAAGGCGGATGTCGTTCCCACGCTGATCAGGGCGCCGGGCAATCCGCTCGAAGTGATCGACGTGCGTTTTGATCTGCGCCTGGGCCAGTCCCTGCGCCTGGTCGACGCCGATACATCCATTGATTTCGACGTGGGCATTCCCGGTCTTGAATTCAAGCTTGAGGGCGCGGTTCGCGTGATGCTCGGCTTCGAAATGAACCTGTCGTTCGGCGTCAGCAAAGCCGACGGCATGTATCTCGACGTGTCGAACGCCAATGAATTTCGAGTGTTCCTGGACGCGCGCATACCGGGGCTGAGGGGCACAGGGACGCTCGGCTTCCTGACCGTGTCGGCGGCGGACGACGGCACCAATCAGTCACGGCTGACCGGCCAGTTCGCGGTGGACTTGAAAGAACCGAGCGGTGACGAGCGGCTCACGTTGAACGAATTGCGCGCCAATCTTTCGAACCCCAGCCAGTTGGTCAGCGCGACGTTTGCGACCCGCGCGCCGGCGGTTTGGAGCAAGCAGCCGGCGGAGGCAAGCTGGCCGGCGGCGGAGGGTGACGCGGTCATTGGCGTGTCGCTGGACGGCGGGCCCGTGCGAGGCCTGATTCTTCGACAGTCGGCCGTGGCCAACAACGCGCGATTGGCGGACTTGGTGGCGGACCTCAATGCTGCGATCCAGGCGACGCCGGGCTTGTCCGGCAAGCTGCGGGCGAGCGAGCTGCGGGCGAGCGATCAGGACGGCCGCCTGGTGTTGACCCACGTTCAGGGCGGCTTCTTCGAGTTGACGGGGATTAGCGCGGAGAACCCGGCGGCCAAGCGGCTGCACCTGGCCAACGGGTCGTCGACCGAACTCGACGGCCCGAGCGGCCCGGCCCTGATCAACCTCGATCTCGCAGCGACGATCGGAACCGGCCTGCCCGAGGTGCGCGCCGATTTCTCAATCGAATGGGCATTCGATTCGGCCGACACCTCGGCGGCCAAAGGCTCGTTCGGCGGCGTGCCGAATGTGAAATTCGGGAACGTTCGCCTGACCATGGGTGACTTCTTCGCCAACCTGCTGGGGCCGGTGTTGGATCGAATCAAGACCATCATCGAACCCGTACGGCCGATCATCGAGATGCTCGAAAAGCCGATTCCGGTCTTGAGCGATCTGGCGGGGCGACCGATCACCCTGCGTTCGCTGGCGGAGGCGTATGGGATTGATCAGGCCGGCGATTACATCGACGCCGCCAAGCAAATTCTCGCTCTGGTGGACCGGCTGCCGACCGGCGCCAACCAGGAAATTCAATTTGGCAGCTTTGAAATTGCGGACGACCTGCGCAAGACGACCAGTCTGTCGCAGGCGACGCGGAAAGCGGAAGCGGTTCGGACGGACATTTACCAGCAGATGGGGGCGCCCTCGGCGGATTACCTGGCCCAGACGAAAGGCATCAAGAGCAGCCAGGGCAAGGGCATGGAATTCCCACTGCTCGATAATCCAACGCAAGCCTTCAAACTGCTCATGGGGCAGGACGTGGTGCTGTTCACTTACGACATGCCTCAGCTCGTTGCCAATTTCTCGTTCACCTGGCGCAGCCCGGCTCCGGTGCTTCCGCCGTTCCCCATCTATGCCCAGATCACCGGGTTCATCGGCGCGACCGCTCACTTCTCGTTCGGCTACGACACTTCCGGCATCCGCCGCGGCCTGGGACGGGCTCTGGATGGCTTCTACGTGAGCGATCGGCGCAATGCCGACGGGACCGGGCCCGACGTCCCCGAGTTGACGTTGAAAGGCGGGCTCTATGCCGGGGCGGAGCTTTGGCTCCCGCCCAATCCCATCCAGATTGAAGCGGGCGTGGCTGGAGGCATTTTCGCCACCATTAACTTCAATCTGCACGACCCCGACAACGATGGAAAAGTCCGCCTCAAAGAACTCGAGCAGAACCTTGCCGGTGGTTTTCTCAATCTCTTCGACGTGTCCGGTTCGCTCGATGCACGCCTGGTGGCCTATCTCAAACTCAAAGTCGATGTCCCGTTCGTCGGCAACGTCACCCTCGTCGACATCTTCAAGGACATCGTCAGCATCACCCTGTTCGATTTCAACTTTGAGCACTCGGACCAAACCCCGGTGCTGTCGGGCTTCGATCCGGATCCGCAGCAGGCCGGTGTCCTCTGGTTGAACATGGGCGACCGCGCGTCCGCTCGCGTCAACGGCGACCGCAGCGATGGCAATGAGACCTTCACCGTGCGCCCCGGCGCGACGCCCGATGAAGTCGTCATTGACGCCTTCGGATGGACCGAAACACGCCGGGGCGTCACTGAGATTCGGGCCAATGCTGGCGCGGGCAATGACACCATCACCATCGATCCGCGGGTCACCATTCCTGTCGTGCTCGACGGTGGCGATGGGAACGACCGCCTGACGGCGGGAGGCGGGCGCGCGACGTTGCGGGGCGGGAAGGGCAACGACACTTTGACCGGCGGCGCCGGCGACGACGTGATCGAGGGCGGGGCGGGCGACGACGTTCTCCTGGGCCTGGGCGGCAACGATTTGTTGCGGGGTTTGTTGCGGGGTGGGGTGGGTCGGGACCGGCTGGATGGCGGGGCGGGCAATGACCAGCTCTTTGGGGACGAGGATGACGACGACCTGACGGGAGGCTTCGGTGCGGACGAACTCCACGGGGGTGCCGGGAACGATACGTTGCGTGGTTCCGAGGATAACGACGTCCTCTATGGCGACGCGGGCAATGACTTCCTGATGGGCGGTCTGGACAACGACCGGCTTTACGGTGGCGATGGGAATGATCGGCTCCTGGGCGAGGAAGGCGCAGACTATCTGCGGGGCGGCGATGACGATACGACGGCAGACGACAATGACGATTTGTCCGGCGGCCCGGGCAACGATGAGATTTATGGCGGGGCCGGGCGAGACACGATTCGTGGCGACACGGGCAACGATCACCTGGAGGGCGGGCCGGGTGACGATCAACTCTATGGCGGGCTGGGCAGCGACGACATCCTTGGCGGGGCAGGCGACGATTTGATTTACGCAGGTGAGACGACCCAGGGTAACGACGTGGATTCGGTTCATACGCTACGAGGCGGCCCGGGGGATGACACCATCTACGGCGATTTGGGGGTCGACACGATTTACGGCGACGAAGGCAGCGATTTGATCGAGGGCGGCTGGGGGGCGGACACGATTTACGCGGGCACCTCCAGCGCGGGCGGGGGCAGTTCGGCCGATATCAATCGCATCTATGGAGACTCGACCACCGGCGTCGCCATTGACGTAAACCACGCAGATCTCATCTATGGCGACGTGGGGCGAGACATCATTCACGGGCAACTTGGCAGGGATGTGGTGCTTGGTTTGGCGGGCGACGACGAGATTTGGGGAGAGGACGGCGACGACTCGCTTTACGGCGGGGCGGGGGACGATGTCATCCAGGGCGGCGCGGGCGCGGATTATATCAATGGCGGAATCGGCGACGACGTGCTGGCGGGTGGGACCGGTGACGACGAGATCGTCGGCGATGCAGGCGACGATCAGTTGTCGGGTGACGAGGGCAGCGACCTTCTGTTTGGTGGTGTGGCGTCATTTGCGCGCGTTAACTTCGAATCCGCTGGGTTTGGTTCGGATGGGCTTTCCCCCGTGATCGTGGCGGGCTTGTCGGTCAGCGGGACGCCGTTGGACGGGCGGGACACGGTGCTGGGTGGCCCGGGGCGGGACTGGGTTTTTGGCGGATCGGACGACGACCTGGTCGATGGCGGGTCCGATCCGGATTACGTTGATGGCGGCTCAGGTAATGATCGGGTGATCGGTGGGGATGGTGATGATGTCATTCGTGGTGGTGCGGGCAGCGATGTCCTCCGGGGCGGCGCTGGCATCGACCTGCTCTATGGTGACGAGGGTAATGATTTACTGTTTGGCGACGCCGGCCGCGCAGACGGGTCCCAACGCGGGCAACAACTGCACGGGGGCCCGGGCAACGACATCCTGTATGCGTACGCGCCAGAATTCGTGCCGACAGGAAACGTCGGGGACGAACTGTATGGCGACGCTGGCAACGACTGGCTGTATGGAAATTTGCGAAGTGACTACCTCGACGGCGGCGACGGCAAGGATTATCTGGGCGGCGATGCCCTGGCCGGTCCGAACTACGCGTATAACCTCGATGCGGCTAGAATTGGCGCGGCCGACCTGTTGATCGGAGGCAGCGGCGAGGATCAGCTTTACGGCGGTGGCGGCGATGACGAACTGCGGGGCGGGCCGGACTCGGACTGGCTGGATGGCCAGGATGGTCACGACTCGAACTACGGCGGTGCGTGGAACGACATCATCGTCCTCGATGTGGATCCGACTTATCGCGACGCTGGTGACAGGATCATCGACGGTCATGGCTCGACCGCCACTGGCGATGGCGCGGACGACAATGCGACCGACATTCTTTACATTCTCGGCACGGATCGGAGCGGCCCTCTTCCGGCCCAGAGCGGCAATGATACCATTCGCATTGGCCAAGCCACGGAGAATGTGCCGGGTCGCCCAAAGGACGGAATGTTACGGGTCATCCATAACAGTCGGGTGATCGATGTGCGTTGGCGGGCAGACGACGGCAGTCCGCTAATCGAGCAGTTTTACGTGGCGGGATTGGGCGGCGACGACACCCTCGAGTTTGTGGGAAGCACCACGGACGTCGACACGAACAACAAGGGTCGGGTGACGATGTACGTTCTGGACGTGGCGGATTTGGCGGCCAGCCGGACGGATTGGGTTGGCAACCTGGATGGAGGCCCGGGAGATGACCATTTGTGGGGCACGTCGAGCCGGGATCAACTGGACGGCGGGCAAGGCAATGACTGGCTCTACGGGATGGCTGGTGACGACCGGATTTGGGGCGATCGTGGCAACGGGAATCCGGGCGATCTTGACCGGCTCTTCGGTGGCCAGGGGAACGATGATCTGCTCGGAGGGAGCGGCCGCAATCTCCTCTACGCCTGGACCCGGGATCCGGCGGCGGACGACGACGGCGTGCCTAATTCGCAGATTGTGCCCGAGTTCGGCCTGTTCGTCCGCCCGGATGGCTCGCTGGTCTCGGGCAGCGGGGACTTGGACAAGGACGGCCGGCTTGATCTGGATCCCACGAAGGCGGCTTACCCGCCTGAAGACACGGGCATCAATCGAGTCCTCGGCGGGCCGAATGCCGACCAACTCTACGGTGGGGCCGGGCTCGACTTCCTCTACGGCAATGGCGGTGGCGACGTCATCTACGATCGGACCGGGCACCCGTTTGGCGACCGCGCCGATGCCTATGTCGGATTTGACTCCGGCCAGGACGCGGCCTGGAAAGATTACGCGCGGTCAACCGACAAGGTCTGGTACGTCAGCGGGTCCAACGCCAACGACGTCATCAACGTCGATTTCGTGACCGAACCCGGCCTGCTCGAGGGGCATCACCTCATCACCCGACTCACCAACAACAACGGCAACTTCACTTTTGCCGCCCAGGTTCGTCTCGACTTTCAAGCAGTCGATGCTGACGGCCGACGAATCTGGAATCCAACCAACTTCGGTCTCCGTCTGGAGGCACTTAATACCCGGGACCTCGAGGCGCGGGGCGAGGCGCTGGCCAATCCGATCGATGAGACCGATCTCGAACAACTCTTCGCCATTCCCTCCGAAGGCAGCTTCCTGGCCATCATCATCGACGCGTTGGACGGCGACGATGTCATCACCGTGGGTCCGACCGTCCAGAAGACCGTCTGGATCGATGGCGGCCGAGGGGACGATCGCATTCAGGTACTGACGGGCAATGCCATCCTGGTTGACCAAACGGAGCGATTTGTCTTCGACGGTCAGCCGCGGCGCAATGACACCGCCGCCACGGCTTATCCGCTGAGTCTCGTTCGGATCGATGCGGAGAGCGCGCCGGAAGCGTTCCGGCTCGACGAGCCAGCCGGGTTTGAGCTGAAGCTGGACGACGGTGTTGCGGTTCGGATTGAGGTCAGCGCGACGTCCACCGCTGAAAACGTTAGCCTTGCCGATTTGGTCAAGGACCTCAACTCCGCGCTGAATGACTCGGCGTTGGCCGGGCGGGTGGTGGCCAGCTATCAGGCCGATCGTTTGTTCCTGATGGCGATCGACGGGAACACGAAATCGCTTCAGGTGCTCGGGTCCGACGGCCGGCTGGGCTTTGCCAACACGGGCGCGCCGGCCACCGGATTGGTCCTGAGCCGCACGTCCCGTTTCACCGGCCTGACGCTGGACCATCCTGGAGATGAAGATTGGTATTCGTTTACCGTCGCCGCGAGCACCGGGAGCGGAGATGTCTTCTGGCTGCAAGGAAGTTCTTCTGAGGACGACTTCGCCGTTCAGTTCTTTCGCCCGAACACGGATGGTTCTTTGAGCGACGTCGGGGCTGCGGGGACCGGCGAGGCCGGAACCGTCCGTCTGGAACTGACGGGAGCGCGTCGGCTCGACCCGGGCATCACCTACCTCGTCCGCGTCAAGGCGGATGTCCGGCCGACGGTCTACGACATGAGTTTCGTCTTCGCCAGCAGCCCGGACCGAACGGAGTCGCCTGCAGGACTCCCGGTCACCGTGTTCCCGCTGGGAGACATGGGGGGAATCTACCAAGTGACGGGGGGCGCGCTGCAGGCGATTGGAGGCGACGCGGACGAATTCAGCTTCAAGCTGGAGGCGCCGGCTTTGTCGCTTTGGACCGGCACCGCGGACTTGGTGGATCTGGACCACCCCAACGCCGTCCTTGGCTCCGATGCCACTTTTGCGATCACGTTGGGGACCGGCCAGTCGACCGTAGTGACGGTCCACGCGGGCGATACGGTCGACAACAACGTGGTCGACGGGAGCGGCAACCCGGACCTGGATGGCCGGGCCGAACGGCTGGTGAAGGATGTCAACGCGGCGTTGAAGTCCGCCCATCTCGATGGCGTGATCCGGGCGGGATTGTCCGGCCGCGCGCTCGTCCTCGGGGTGGTGGCGGCGGCCGCGGGTCTGACCTTCCAGCTTGCCGTGGGGAGCCAGGATACGGCGGCGACTTTGTTGAAACTGCCGTATCGGCACTTGTACGTGCGCAACCCTGACGCGCTCCCGCGGCTCCTGGCCGAATTGCGGGACGAAGATGGCGCCTTGCTCACCGAAGTGTCCTCCGGCCCCGGCGGCGACGAAATCGAGCTGGATCTGTCCGGCCTGAGCTTGGGGAAGACGTATCGACTGCGGCTGTCGACGCCCGATGGCGTGGGCCGGTACGCTCTGGTTCCGGCGGTGGGCAATCAGCGGGCTCTGGGGCTCGACGGCGTCAATGTGCTGGGCGGGATCGTGGACCTGACCGCGTATCAAACGTTTGACTTCACCAATCCGGCGTTGGCCTCACCGATTGAGCGGCGCGATGTCCTGCTGGGCGGCGAAGGCAATGACATCCTCATCGGCGGCCCGGGTGAAGATTGGATCTTTGGCGGGCCGGGCAACGATGTGCTGAGCGGAGGGCTGGATCGGCAACTAGGTGATCTCTTGTTTGGCGGCGAGGGGGACGACGCGTTTCAGTTGATCCCGGATCGGCTGCCGCAGCTCGCGGGCTCCACCGCGACCTATCCGCCAACGTCCTACGACCTGATGTTCGGTGGGGCGGGGAGCAACCAGGTGCTCTTTGAAGGCGGCGACCTGGACGCGGCGGGTCGTCCGGTGCCCGATCACGTGGCCCTACGCTACAACACGGTTCTGGGCCGCTATGAGTTCACCAGCCTGATTTGGGACACGCAGGAGCAGCAGTTCGTCAAGACCGTTCCGGTCGGCGCGACTCCGGCGGATGTTCCGTTCGATCGCGAGTATGTGTTCTTCCAGATGCGCGACGTGCAGTTCATCGTGTTGGACGGCCGGGCGGGCAACGACGAGATCCACGCGGATCCGGGCTACCATTTCGACGCGGATCCGTCGGAGTGGGGGATCTCTGCCGGGGACCGTCAGCAAGGCGCGCCGGTGATCGATCTGATCATTCGTGGGGGTGACGGGAACGATCGGCTTTTTGGTGGGGTCGGCGACGATCGGCTGGAAGGGGGCAGCGGTGTTGACGTCATCCAGGGTAACGCGGGCAGCGACACGTTGCGGGGCGACGATGGCACCGACACCATTGAGGGCTACGTTTCGACTGTGCCGGATCGCTATGAGGTGACCGGGCCGAGCGGGCAGGAGCGGAATGACTCGGCGGCGTCGGCGGCACTGCTCGACGAAGATTTTGACGCCTTCCTGCGGAATGCTTCGGCGGCCTATCCGCTCATTGTTCGTGGCTTGACGTTCCACCAAGGCGACAAAGACGACTGGTATCTGTTGCCCGCCCCGCCGGCGCTACGCGACTATGGTGGCAACGACCGGGCAATGGTCCTGCGTTCGATGCTGGAGGTGCGCTTCAGCGATCTGCTGATCGGACGGGTGTTCCAGGACCTGTGGAACCGCGCTCTCGACGCCTTTGATGGTGCGCTGACCCCGGAGCGCGCGGCGGCTCAGCAGCTCTTTGATGGCCCGCGCTTCCTCCTCTATCCGGGAGTGCGCAGCGGTAACTCGATCATTCCGGTCGATCAATTTGAGGGCGTGCCGGAGTTTTATTTCGTCCGCGTGAGCAATCCAGCCACCCGCGCCATCCTGGGCTCGGGTGGTGTGGTGTCCTCGTGGGGGCAGGTGGACGCCACCTTCGAGCTCAGCGTCGACGGCCAGGCCAGCCGGCTCGTCTCCGTGCCGTTTGACCCCAGGGCGACCGATCCGAACCCGGCGTTGCATCGCACCGACGATGGCTTGTTGGCGGCGGTGAAAACCGCACTCGGTGCGAACCCGCTCGTGGCTGGAAAGGTCGACGCGGTTCTGGCGGGCGGGCGACTGACCCTGCTCCTGCGGGCGGGTGCCGGCCAGGTCCTGGAAATTCGGTCGGTTGACCCGGTGGCCGAGCAGAACCTTTTCCTGGCAGCCGGTCAATCCACCGAGATCGCTCCACCTTCCCGTGCCTACGAGCTGCGGTTTAGAAAGGAAATCGCCCAGACCACGGCTGTGTCAGTGGCGGAGGGCACCGTGCGAGTAACCTCGGACCTTCCGGCGGATCGGCCGACGCTTATTGCGGCTGGTGATCTCGACGGGGACGGCTACGCGGATTTCCTGGCGCAAGCGGAGGACACGGCCACGCAATCGACCTACAAGATCTTCTTTGGGCAGGCGCAGTCGGCGGACTCGGTCGTCTTGGGCCGGAGCGCCCCGTCCATTCGTGTGGACAAGGGCTCAGCGACCGTGGGCGTGCAGTTTGCGTCCGGCGATTTCAACGCGGACGGCCGATCGGACCTGGTCGTGGCGGTCGGGGCGAAGGTGTACATCCTGGTCGGCCGGACTCGGGCTGATTGGAGCCAGCGAACGCTGTTGATCTCGGCGGACGCCGCGAAAGCGTTCGAGGCCGACTACGACGTCGTCATCGACGGCTTTGTCAGCAACGGCACCAACGGATTTGGCCTGGCCGTGGCCAGTGCGGGCAATATCAATGGCGTGGTCGGGGACGAACTGCTGGTGGGCGACGCCGCGGCCAACGGCGGCAACGGCGCATTCCATCTCTTCAGTGGCACGACCTGGGTTCAGCGCCGGGAACTCATCCGGGCCGGATTCGGCGGCGGCCCGGTGACGGCGGGTCTGCCGGATGGCTTGGCGCGGCAAGCGGGCGGGCTAGCCGGTTCAGCCACCGATGGGCAGAACCTGTGGAATTGGTATGAGTACGCGCCCGGTCAGTGGGCCTTCTATTTTGGAGACCCGGCGACGGGCACGTACGAAGGAGCCGGGCGCGTGGCCGGCCAGATGGCCACGGCGACCATGAGCGTGCTGCGTCTGGCTGATGGGACGAGCCTGCAGATGCGGTTGGATTATTTGTTGAAGACAGAGAACGCCGCCAACAATGGCTTCGACAAAGCCGTGGTTCAGTACTCGACCGATGGTCTCACCTGGACGGGCGCACCTCTGTATTCGAACGCGTCAAGTGATTTGCCCGTTCGCTTGCTTTCGGAGACTGAGGCGTGGATTGCGGGGAGCGGCCAAGCTCCCGTGGCCTTGGCCTTGCCCGCGAACTACGCTGGCTCACTTCGGGTTCGGTTCGTCTTTGACAGCGGCGACGACATTAGCAACCGCAACCGAGGTTGGCTGGTCGACAACATCCTGCTCCGGTCGACGCCCATGACCGTGGCCGCCGGGGCACCGAACAGCGCGACCCACGTGCGCATCGACGGGACCGCCGGCCAGAACCTGGGGGCGGCGGTTGCCGGTCTTGGGCGGTTCGACGCGGACGTCTATTCGGATTTTGCCGTGCTGGCGGCCGGCGGCAACGGGCGGATTTACATCGTAAAAGGCACGGCGAGTTCGACGCTGCCGTCCACCCTGGCGGGCGCGGCCCAGACCACCAGCGCCACGCGTCTGCCGACCGGCTACCAGTTGTATGGGGCGGGCGACCTCAATGGCGACGGCCGGAACGACCTGCTGCTTTCGGGCACGAGCCAGAGCTGGTTGATCGGCGGCACCGGCAATCTCACGCTGGCGATGGGCACCGACGTGGTCGAATTGGGCGTGGGTCGTCTGGTGCCTCTCGGCAACGTTGGTGAACTGCAGTCGGCTGGCGGCACCGCTCCGCTTCGCAACTATGCCGACTTGGGAAGATCTGAGTTGGTCGCCACCGATCGGCTGATTACGAATCCTTCCGGCGAAATCGTCTTTAGTGGTTACCTTTGGCACGAAGTTGCCTGGATTTACTTCGGCGGCGACAACGCGCTCAAGGCGAACTCCTACGACCAGCCTAGCCTCCGAATCGAGCCGCACGTTCCGCTTTATTTTGTTTCGACCGACGCCGCGCGGCCGGCCGGGATCGGCGAGACGCAGCTGATCGCGGGCGTCGGATCGGTCATCGGCGACAACTTGAGCGACTGGGTCATTCGGGATAGCCCGGCCGGGGCTGGCTTGAACCTGGTGACGGGGGTGACTTGGAAGAACGTTTCCGCCCCGGACGCGGTCCGGTTCGTCCGGGAGAACGAATATGAATTCGCCGCGGCCCCGCCGGTCGCCTCTGACAATGTGACTCTGCCGCGCGGCGTGGATTTGGCCAACGGCGTCAGCCAGACGTTTGATGAGGCGGTCGGTTTGATCGGCAGCGTGGCGCAAGGCCAACTGGCCGAACCGATGGGCGTCGGCGATGTCAACGGCGACACGTTCGAGGACTTTCTCTTCACGGCGACGGGGGGCGACGTGGCGTATTTGATCTACGGGCCGATCGAGCTGAGGACGCTCAAAGACATCGGCCTGCGGGCGGATGCCGTGTTCGATCTGGCGCGTCTCGGCGCACCGGCGGCAACGATGGGCGACATTAACGGGAAAGGCCAGTCCGACCTCGTGTTCGTGCAGCGGGATGCGGTGAGCAAAAACTTGGTCGTGCGGATTCTTTGGGGTGAAGATTTGGCGAGGAAGATCCGCCAGCGCGCATTTCGTTTTGAAGACTTGAACGCCGATGGGATTTTCGATGCCGACGTCACGCTTCGGCTGCAGGCGTCGACCAGCGGCTGGACGGACGCGAGCATGGCGGTGGGCGCCCTGATATTGCCATGGAATGAAGACGGGATGGCGGACTTGCTGATTACGGTGGAGGGCAACGGCGGGGCGGCGCGGGTGGCCTACGGATATTCCGGCGCGGCGCTGGCGTCCGCGGCTGCCGGTGCGGTGCTGACCGATCCCGCGCCGTGGTTTGAAGTGAATCGGGCGGCGGCCAGCGATCGCTATCAGTTCCGCGCGCTGGGTGACGTGAACGGCGATGGGCTGGCGGATCTTGGCGTCGCGACGACCAGCACGGCGGCGACGTCAACCGTTTACCTGCTGCTGGGTCAGCCGGGCTCGACGCAGATCAATCTGACCCTTGGGCCGGAAGTGACCGGGCGCCTGCGCCAGGTGGCGCCCGATCTCGAGGGCATTGTCGGCGCGTCCATTGGCGGGCTGTTTGCTCTTGGCGACGTGAACCTTGACGGTTACGACGACTTCGCGGTGGTGCGGCGGGAACCGAACCCGCTGTTCAACTGGGCGACGATCGAGGACAAGGTCCTGGTCTACTTCGGCCGGGTGCGGAGCCCGTCGACCGGCCGGGTCACGGATCCCCTCGGTTTTGCAGCGCCGTTGGGTCTCGTGCGAACGGGAGTGCTGGGCGCGGGCGGGCTGGCGGCGCACGCCCGGCTTTTCATCACGGCCGGGGATTTCACGGGCGACGGCGCCCCGGATCTCGCCGTCCTGCAGTCGGAGGGCCTGGCGACGAACCAGGCGCCGGACCGGTCCACCCTGACCGCCGGAAATGTGTATCTGTTCGACACGGCGGCGTCGCTCTCGGGCAATGTCAATCTTTCGGAGGCTGGCCGATCGGTGCCGGGTCGGGTGGTCACGAGCAGCGGGCGCAGCGGCTACGTGGATCATCTGGCGGCCGCGCCGGGCCTGGATGCGAATGGCGATCGCATCAATGACCTGTGGGTTGGTGCTTCGCAGGCGGATGTGTTCGGGTCGCAGGTCCAGGTCGACGCCGGGGTCGTTTACCTCCTCAATGGCCACGGCCAGCGACCCGTCGATTGGCAAAAACCTGTGGCTGACGAATTGGGGAACCGGCCGTTCGAAGGGCGGAACCCGCTGGTCGCGGCGAACCCTGGCCAGGTGGTCACGTTTGTCCGTGATCTCGATCCGGTGCAGTTCGCATCGTGGTTCCAATTTACGTTTGCCGGCGACGCGCTGCCGGGATCATTCCTCAGCGTTGGGCCGCAGTCCGGGACGGTCACCGAGCTCTACGCCACTCAGTCCGGCTCGCTCACCGGCTCGGACAACTACGCCGTGAGTCGTGGGCCCGGGCAGGATCTCCTGTTAGGTGGTTCCACTCGCGAGATCGGCGTTTTTGAATTCGACCTCTCGGCGTTCCTCGGCCTGATGGCCGGGCCGGCGGAGGCATTGGAGGCGCTCCAGGCGAGATTGCAACTGGATTACACGGCTTCGGCCGACACCGGTGTGTTCCCGATCGCCGGCCAATTCAACGGGCCGGATCAGCCGGCGGGTAACCCGAAAGGCACCCTGGCCGAGGCCACTGTGGTCCGGCAGAAAGGCGTCGACTGGATTTATTTCGGCGACTCGCTTGGGCGACTCTGGCGCAGTGACGGCACTCGGGCCGGCACGACGCTGATCCGGAAGCCGGATGCCACGCCGTTCGATATCCGATCCGAAACAGGCCAAATGGTGGCGTTGGGCGACAGCCTGTACTTCGTTTCGATCGCGTCGAGCGGCCAGGCGGAACTTTGGCGCATAGATGGCAATTGGGGCCTCTCGCGGATTTCGCCCGGCGTGGCCCTGTATGGAGCCGGAAAGTTGACCACGTTGGGCCCGGCGATTCTTTTCTCGGCGAGCCCGACGGTTGGAGGAACGGCCGTGCTTTGGCGCACGGACGGCGTGAATGTTGTTCAGGTGCTCTCCGCCGGCCAGAGCGTGCAGACGCCCACCAATTTGGTGGCGGTGGGCGCGGATCTATTTGTCACCGGCCGACTGCCAGGCGGATCCGTTCAGCTCTTCCGGGTTCAGAACGGCGTCACCGCCGCGGCGGTTGCTGACACTGCGAACGAGGCAGCCCTGCTGACACCGCAAAAGCTGACGGCGGTCGGGGCCGGGCTTTACGTGGTGGCCAATGGCGAAAAGCTGTACCGCGTGAGCAACGGGGCGGCGACCGTCGTGCCCGGCACGTCGTCGGCGTCGTTCAGCGCCTTCGGCGAACTCGCGGCGCTGGGTAACTTCCTCGTCTTTGGATCGGGCAATGACCTTTACCGGACCGATGGCGTCGCCGCGACCCCGACCCGCCTGACCGGTTCGAGTCAGCTGGCCGCGGCACCTACGCAGATCACGGCGGCCGGCGCCGGCCTGTTCTTTGTGGTCAGTGGGACCGGTTCGGATACAGAGCTATGGCGCTGGAAGGAAGTCGGAGGCGCTGAGCGGGTGAAGGTCGTCAACGTGCAGTTGCCCAGCGGAAGTCCGACCTCGAGCGATCGGAAGAACCTGACCTGGAGCAACGGCCGGCTCTATTTCATCGCCAAAACGTCAGACCCGATCTCGAACGAGCTCTGGGTCTCGGAGGGCACGGCGGCCACGACCCAGATGGTGCGTGACATCAACCCGGACCGAAACGGGGCCAGCATGGACCGGGATCGCCTGGTGGCCTTCCGGGGCGGCATCCTGTTTCTTGCTCAGGACAATGACACCGACAAGAAACGCGATCTCTGGAAGAGCGAAGGTTCGGCTGCAAACACTCAGAAAGTGCGACAGGACCTCGGTGCCTCGATCAACCTGGCGGTGCTCCGCGAAGAAGGGGACAACCTGCTGACGTCGAGCGATGGCACGGCGTCCCGACTCTCCAGCGTCGGCCAACCCGCTTTCGTCCTGCATCAGAATAGCGGGGTCGAATCCATCGACATCGGCGATGTGATCCGTCAGACCCTGCAGGCCGGCCGGACCCGGCTCACCCTCCGGATCGAGATGGATTCCACTCAGGCCGACCAGCTGCAACTGACGATTCGTCCGCCGGTTCCCGGCAATGCCACGCGTTTGGAGATCGACACGTCTTCTCGCAAGGGCGTGGTGTTCGATTTGTACACCCAGGATGGCGTTCGGTTGGCCCGAGGGCGCACCCTGATGGACTTGCGGTATCTCGACGCCGGCACGTACTACCTCAAGGTTTACGAGCCAACGCGGACGCAGGCGCCCCAGTTCACGATTCAACTCACGCCGCCGCTGGCCGGGCAGCAGCGCGGCATTTACTTCAACACCGACTACGATGAGTTGCTTCCGGCCGAGTGGGGCGAATTCCTTGACAGCAATACGCGCTACGGCCGGCCGTATGACCGGCAGGTCGACGCGACCGCGTTCCCGGATGCGGGCCTGCGGGCCGCCCTCGCGCGGGCGCTGGCCGTGGCGGTTTCCTGGGACATCGAGCATGGGCGAACATTTACGGCCGCGAAAGTCGACCTCGAGACGAACCAGATCACCCTGGTCAATCACGGGCTCCACGATGGCGACGTCGTGCAAGTAAGCTCGGCGTCCGGCGCGCCGTTGCCGTTGCCGCTCGCCGCGGGCACTCGATATTACATCAAGGCGATCGATTCGGATCACGTCGCGCTGCATCGGCTGCCCGACTTGGCTTCGCTCGTCGACCTGACCACTGCCGGTGTCGCGAGTTCGATCTACCAAATGGAGCGCGCGCGTTCGTTCACCAGCCTCGATGTCAACGTCGCGACCAACCAGATATCCGTGGCCAACCATGGGCTGAACAGCGGCGATGTGGTGCAGTTCACGGCGGCGGCGGGCGGGGCCTTGCCGGCGCCGTTGAGTCTGGGTACTCGCTACTACGTCAAGGCCATCGACGCCGGCCGCATTGAGTTGCATCGCTCGCCCGATCTGGCCTCTGCGGTGGATTTGACCAGCGCGGGAGTGGCGGGCGCGTCGTATCGAGTGCTCGGCCTCGAGACGGCGTTCACCCGCCCGATTTACGCCAGCGACCTGGCGGGGCTCTGGTCGCTTGATGCCGGCTCGCCCGGCACACGTTCGATCGACGGGGCGGCGGATATTCCGATCCGCGATCTGACCGGCCTCGAGTACGCCGTCAACCTCCGCGAGTTAGACCTGGCGAACAACGCGTTGGCTACGTTGGGAGCTCCGATCGCCCTTCCGGGTTTGCCGAACTATTCGCCGCTGGTGCCCGGGATCCGCGAAGGGCGGGAATTCGAACTCCGGCTCGGGCTGACCTGGCTCGAACGGCTGGCGCTCGACGGCAACCAGCTCTCAAGCGCCGACATTGCGGTCATCTCCGAACTGCGCACACTGAAGTCGATCAGCGCCGACCTGCAAAAACTGACACCCGGGCTGGATTGGCTGAGCGGACAGGAGATCCTGGTCACAATTACGGGCGCGACCGGCGGCACCTTCGTCCTGGACTTGGCCGGTCAGAAGACCGGTCCGCTCTCATCGACGGCTTCGGCCGCGACCGTGGAGGCGGCCTTGGCGGCACTGCCGGCGGTCGGAGCCAACCGCGTGACCGTGCGCGGCGAACAGGTCGGGCAATATTGGATCACGTTCGACGTGACCCGCCGCACGCTGGTCGAGTCATTGAATGTCATCAGCACGGATTTGACGGGAGCCGCGGTGCAAGTTCAGCTGCAACGGCCGGGCTCGCTGGAAATGCTGGCCGGAATCGGGACGTCTGGCGGGCTGGAGTTCCTTAGCTTGGACAGTGCCGAGGGCGCGGTGGGCGGACTGACCAGCTTGGCTGCACTGCAATCGCTGCGCCAACTGCGCTGGCTCAGCGCCCGCAATCAGCAGGTCGACAGCGTCCTGCCTCTCCTCGGCCTGACCCAGATCGAGTACGTCAATCTTCGCAATAATCGGATCACGGATCTCGGCCCGCTGGCCGGACAGGTCGTGGCCGACGATGAACCCGTCATCAGCGCCAGCTATGCCGAGACCGGCCTCCACGCCCGCGCCATTGAGGGGCAACTGTTCCCGGACAACGGCTGGTTCGGGAATGTCAACGTGACCGAAGCCGCTTACGGCGGCGATTATCGGTTCCACCTCCCGGGCGATGGCACGGCCGCGGCCACGTGGAGTTTTGCCGGGATCCCCGCCGGCGAGTATCAGTTGCTGGTCAGTTATCTGCCCAATACCAGCCGGTCGAGCTCTGCCACTTACCACGTGTCGATCGACAGCCGGCCGGCGTTTGACGCAACGGTGAACCAGAAGCTCGCGCCGACCGGCCCTGAGTTCCGCGGACTGAAGTGGCAGGTGATGCCGGATATTGTCGCGGTCAAAAATGGATCGGTCGACATTACTCTGAACAGCGCGGCCGACGACATCGTAACCGCCGATGCGATCCGGTTAGTGCGGGTGGCGACGGCGCCCTTCAAGATGATCGACGTCCGGGGCAATCCGCTCGACAACGGCGCGTATGATCTCGACGTGGCCGGACAGTCCCGCGCGGGTTACCTGAGCTTGCTCCGCGCCCAGGCCACGGACGATCCCGGGACAGCCTTTTCGATCGAAGGAGTTCTCTCAGGTCAATTCGTTAGCCAACAGGGCCAGTCGGCGGCGGCCGACGCCACGGCGCCTGCCTTTGCGACGGGCGCCCTACTCGACACCAGGCCGTGGAAGGCGGGCAATACATTGCTGATTCCGCTGGCCGGACTGGTCAGCGATCCCGACCAGGACGCCAACGGTCTTCAGTATCGCGTGCTCACGAGCGACCCGCTGGTGACTGGCAACGTCGCTGCGGGCGCCCTGAGCATCGCGGTGCCGGCAGAGCGATCTCCGGGCGTGCGGTTCGCCGGTCCCGTGACCATCCGGCTGACGGTCTTCGACGGAGACCGTGCGCCGGGCGACTATCACGGACGCAGCGCGGAGATTGTCTTTACGCTTCATGTCGACAGCGGCTATCTCGCCGGTTCGAAGTTCAATGACGTTAACAACGACGGCGTGCGGAACCCCGGCGAGGCTGGCGTGGACGGGATCCGCATCCGGCTCGACGTCAACAACGATTTGGGGGTGAGCACGGTTCCATGGGATTTGGCGACCGCGACTGATGTCAACGGCGACTATGCCTTCGGCGGTCTTCCGCTGGGCGTCTACACGGTGAGCGAGGTCGTGCCGGGCGCGAGCGCCCAATCAACCCCGAGCCCGAGTCCGGGAGACGTGGGTTCAAACAATATGCGCGTCCTCAGCGTCACCCCAACGGGCAACCCGGCCAATGCGGCGAGCAGCGTGCCGGCCATTAGCGCCGACGGGCGCTGGCTCGCGTTTGTTTCGCTGGCGACCGATCTTCTGACGGGCACGCCGCTCAGCGCGGGAATCAAGCGCGTCTACCTGCTGGACCGTGACACCAACCGGAATGGAGTATTTGACGAACCAGGGGCCACGCTGCTGCGACTGATCAGTTCCCCGGCGGTTGCGGCGGACAACCCGTCCATTAGTGCGGATGGTCGCTATGTCGTGTTCGAGACGGCCGCGGTTCTTGGCGGCGTTTCGGACGCGAACGGCCTTACGGATATCTACCTCTACGACCGCGACACTAGCGGCTACCGGCGAATCAGCCCCGATCCGGCTGGGGCCAACTCGGCGGCCACCAACGCGAGTATTAGCGCCGACGGTCGGTTCGTCGCGTTTCAGACCGCGCGCGCCCTGCGCAACGATTCCGATGTCAGGACGGACATCTATGTGCTCGATCGCGATGTCGACGCGGACAACCTGTTCGATGAGGTCTCGGCGACGGATTTGTGGCGAGCCAGCGTGCCCCTGGGTGGCACGGCGGCCAACGGTGACAGCACCAACCCGGGATTGAACGCGGACGGGCGATGGATCGCTTTCCAATCCACGGCCAGCAACCTGGTGCCGGGCGACACCGGAACGACCAGCGACATTTTCGTGTTCGACCGAGGACTTGGTCAGCTCAGCCGAATCAGCGAGAACGCCGGCCACGGGTGGGCGAACGGCGCGAGCACGCTGGCCTCGATGAGCGCCACGGGTCGTTATCTCACTTATCAATCCCTGGCGACGGACATTGCAGCGGCGGACGGGAACAACGCGGGTGATGTCTTCTGGGTCGATCGTGGGGAGCCCGATTCGGCAGGACGCTTTGCCAGCCCGCTGACGACTCGCCTGGTCAGCCGCAAGTGGGACGTTCCCGGGCAGACCGGCAGCGCGGGCAGCGAGCGGGCGCGGGTCAGCGGTGATGGCCGTTACGTTCTCTTCCGCTCTGACGCGGTCAACTTTTTCCAACTGAACGATCCGCTGCCGGACCAGGGCAAGCTCTATTGGTACGACACGCAAACGAAGGCCATGACTCTCCTGGGTTTCGGAGTCGAGCCGGCGGTGGCGGCCGACGGACGCTCGATGGTGTTTGTCCAAACGGACATCGCTTCGGGCAGCGCGAAGGTCGAGGTCACTCCTCGCATCAGCGGCCTGAAGATGCTGGATGCCGCGGCCTACGGCACACACGCGGTTCTGGTTTTGGCGGCGCCGCAAGCCTTCGATGCGCCGCGGAACTTTGGTAATTACTCCCTGTATTCCGTCGGGGCCGACCGGGCGGTCCTCGAAGGCGCGCCTCAGACGTTCGCGTTTAGCCTGACGGCTCCAAGCGGCACTCTCAGCTCCAACCGGTCGTATTTGTGGACGGTGCGCAGTGTCGTGAACGGCAATGATGGCCCCGTCTTGACGCAGACGGGCGTCAGCCGGACCGCGGCTCAACTGACAGGGTGGATTTTCGATGCGGGCACGTACCGCGTTTACCTCCAGGTGACCGACAATGACACCGGCTTGTCTTATACTACGTCCGTGATGGTGTTCGCTGCGAACGTGATTCCGGTCATCAGCCTCGCCAATTTCAGCGCGCCGGAAGGCGCGCCCATTACGCTCAATGGGCTGACCAGTGCGGTCATGACGTGGCCGACGACTGATCGCGACAAAGCGCCGGCCTTCAGGTGGACGGTGAAGGCGAACAACGGCCAGACGTTGACCGCCGGCACGGCCGCCTCCTACAACTTCACTCCGTCGAACCCGGGCGCCTACGAGCTGACGCTCGAGGTGACCGACAACGAAGGATCGAAAGTGACGAAGACGGTGCAGATCACCGTGACCGATGTCTTGCCCGTGGTGAACCTACCGGCGGTGGCCAATGCCTTGGAAGGATCGCCCTTGAGCTTGAACGGCCGGGCGCCCGGGCTGGTTGTGGCGCCTTCCAGCGATCCGATTAGCGACGCAACTTTTGTCTGGTCCGTCCGCTTCGGTGGCGAGATCGTCTTCGCCTCAGTTGGGCCGGCTTTCGCCTACGTTCCAATCGATCAAGGCAGCTACGATATCTCGCTCACGGTCACGGACGACGAGGGAAATGTCCGGACAGGCACACGAACCGTTTTGGTGGCGAACGTTGCGCCGGCGGTCGACTTGGGCACGGACCTGACGGTCTTCGAGGAGGACGCGATCAATCTGGTGGCTCAACGCGGGGCGACGTTCCGGGACCCGGGTGAAAATGACACCTATACCTATCGGTGGACGGTAACGGTCGTTGGGGGCTCGGGTCTGGCGGCTGATCAAGCGGGAGCGGACACCGCGTTCTTCACCTTCCGTCCAACGAATGACGGTACGTACCAGGTCCGGCTGCGGGTCACGGATAACAGCGGCGCGTTCGGCGAGGACGTGGTGAACATCGTGGCCCGCAATGCAGCCCCCCGGCTTGCGGCGACCGTGACGATTGCGGGCCAGCTGCCGCTGAGCGCGACCAACGGATCCACCGTCTCGGCGCGGGAGGGCGACCTGTTGTCCCTGGCCGCGGCGGGAACCGATGCGCGGGGCGATCAGGCCGGGCTCAGCTATGCCTGGGTCGTGACGGCCAACAATGGCCAGGCCGTTCCGGCCGGAAGCGGGTCCACGTTTGCGTTCGCGCCCGTAGATAATGGCGCCTACAGCGTCACCGTCACCGTCCACGATCCACAGGGAGCCGCCGCGGTGTTGGCGTTCAGGGTGGTGGCGGAGAACGCCGCGCCCCGCGCGGTGATGACGGTCAACGGATCGACAACGATTGACCCGGTGCCAGAAGGCGTTCCCGTCGACTTCGCGTCTGCGCTGACGCTGGCACAAATCGAGCCCGGATCGACCGATCGGGGTTCGCTTGCCTACCGCTGGACGGTGACAGCGAGCGACGGTCAGGTGGTGGCCTCCAGCAACCGAGCAACGCTCCAGTTTGTTCCGGCCGATGATGGCATCTTCGAAATCACGTTCACCATTACCGACAAGGACGGGGGAGTCGGCTCGAGCACGCAGCGCCTCGAGGTGGTCAACCTCGTGCCGGACGTCAATCTCCCAGCGGCCCAGACGGTGACCGCAGGCGAGGTGCTGACGATGACCGGCAGCTTCGTGGACGTTGAGGCGGATACCTTCTTGGCCACGGTGGAATATGGCGACGGCAGCAACGAGACCGTGGTGGCCGGACGCGGGGAGTTTGTGCTGAGGCATGTCTATGCCCGACCGGGTTCCTACCGAATTTGGGTGGCTGCATCGGACGAGGATAATTCCACGCCGGAGCGAGGAGTGGCGACGTCGCTGATTACCGTGCTGGCAGGCGTCGTTGATCGCTTGGTCTTCTACAACAACTCGGTCTATGACGGTCAGACGCCGGGCCCGTCGGCAGCGGATGATGGGGCCATTGCGACGGACAAAGCCGCTCTGAGGCCGGGCCAGACGGCCAGCGCCGCCAATTACACGAACTACACGCGCGGCCTCAACGGCATCCTGATCGACTTGGCCGGCTTGCCCACCCAGGGCGTTCTGGATTCGAGTGCCTTTGAGTTTCGGATCGGCAATGACAATAATCCGACGGCTTGGGCCCTGGCGCCGGCGCCGATCAGCGTCACTGTGCGCCGCGGCGCCGGGGCGGGCGGATCGGATCGCATCACGATCATCTGGGCGGATGGCGCGATTCAGAATCGTTGGTTACGAGTCAAAGTGAAAGCCGGCGCGGCGACTGGTCTTTCGGTCGACGATGTCTTCTATTTTGGCAACGCCCCGGGCGAAAGCGGCGATCGTGTGGCGGACGCGGTTGTCGACGGGGCGGATCGACTTCGCGCCATACAACTCGGAGGCGGATTCCTGAACCACGTGACCATCACCAGTCCGGTTGATTTCAATCGCGACGGCCTGGTGAACGCTTTTGATGCGGCGGTGCCTCGGGATCGAACCACAACGCCGGCCACGGCGCTTCGCTTGATTACGCCGGCCGCGGGTGCGTTGGCCGGGTCTCCCGTTGCGGCCGGGGAAGCGGCTTCGAGCGAAACGGGCGCGGAGGTCGGCGGCGAACTCGGGGCGGCACCGGCACCGGTGGACGGAACGCCCGAACCAGACGGCTTGGTGCTGACGTCCGACAGTCATCCAGGTGCCGAGCCGGCGATTGATGCGACGGCTGAAAAGGAGGCAGACCCAGGTCAGCCTGTGGTCGCGCGCGTGATTGGGGAGGGCGGACCCGCCGTCGCGGAGCCGATGCAGAAGTTGACGCCGTTGGCAGTTGGTGGCGCGGTGGCGGCGTCACCGGTTGCACCCGCGCCGGTCGAAGGGGCCGGCCGGACAGGATGGATTCCGATCCTGTGGACAGGGGCGGCATTTCAACGGATCCCGGCCGGTTCAGCAGGATTAGACGTGCGTGGAATCGATCGAGGCGACCCGAACGGGAACTCCGAGGCCGCGTTGGGCCTTGGGGACGCGGGTGGGTCGGTGCTCAAAGTCGCGGGATCCGCATTGCGGACGGGAATTGACGCGAGGGCGGGCGCCAGAGTCTCCATATGGTCC
The DNA here is from genome assembly GCA_044229355.1 of Limisphaerales bacterium. Taxonomy (GTDB): domain Bacteria; phylum Verrucomicrobiota; class Verrucomicrobiia; order Limisphaerales; family JADJPG01; genus JBGARF01. The sequence goes on along the minus strand of JBGATF010000056.1, from coordinate 5,240 downwards.
ACATTCCAGCACGGAACGACTCCAGGAGCGCCTTTTGCTTCGCATAGATTTTCCGTGATGGAACCTCGTCCGTCATGGTATGAACATGGTCTGCGCAAGGGACGGCCGGAAAATCATCCGCGATCGTCATGAACCATTGGCGGCAGTACTTTTGCATCTTGGTTGTTTCAAGCTTTTGCCTGGCGCAGACCTTGACGGCGGCGTTGCGCATTGACGTTGGCAATCGAGTAGTCCCGGCGGGCACCAACGGCATTCAGATTCCTATTCAGATCACAGGGGGTGATCTGCTGACGGACATGGCGGCGGCCATTCAGTTAGGGGACGGCGGGCCTTTGGTGGGAGGAACACCGGGCCCGGTCCTGCGCACCATCAGCTATGCTGGCAGCGTCTGGAGCGGGGCAATCGGAGGTTTCGATTCCAATGCCACGGTTGTTTTGCCGGGGCAGGTATTTGATCCGAGCCTCTCCCTTCGACAGGCGGGCCAGAAGGTGTCTGGACAAGGGTTGCTCTTCACGCTGACGATTGACACGACGGGTGTGGCGCCCGGGTTTTACGAACTGCGTCTGGCCCAGGTGCAAGGCTTCAGCACGAGTTTTCAAAACGCCGGAGCCGACGTGCCGGTGACGATCGGCAACGGCTGGATCGCTGTTGGGACAACCTTCCCGGTAAGCCTGCCGCGAGTCGGCATCGCGCCGCTGTCGGGCGGGCGGGCCCGCTTGACCTGGGTTTCTGAGGCAGGGCGGCGGTATCGGGTGCAATGGAAGCCGGCGGCAATCGGGGCGTGGAGTGACATCGCGGGCGAAGTGACGGGCACCGGCGGCGAGGTGGCGTGGGTGGATGACGGCGGGGCGACAGGGGCGGCACCGGGGCGGTTTTACCGGGTGCGGGTGATGCGATGATGCACGTCCTCCCGTTCCATAGAATCGGTGAAGCCCGAGTTGGCGCGCGGGGATTATTGCGAAGGCTCCGGGCGCATTGCTGGACGTGGGCGGCGGTGTTGGCGACGATCCTAATCTCGTGGGGACAGATGGCGTCGGCTGCCAGTTTCGAGATTCTGAAGCGGGATCCGTTTCTCTCGCCGGCGGAGGCGGCGGTCAGCGCGGTGATGGAGGCCAGTGACGGTCTTATCTACGGGACATTCAAGGAAAGTCCCCAAAACTCTTCGGGGCTGATCTTCCAAATGGATAAACAAGGCGGCAACTATCGCGTCCTGCATTCAATTGCCAGCAGACTTACCGGAGAGGGACTTCATCTCGAAGTGCGATCCGGTGAGAGCACGTACCGGGTGCGATGGGTGCTGGAGAGCATCGGATTCGGGTCCGCGCAAACAGCGGTGCCACCGGGTCAATTGCGAACCGTAGGGCAGCGCTCGGAGTCGGTCCGCGACGAGTTGAAGATTATCGAATGGTATCAAGACGCTCCGGAGGGGTTGGAGCATGGTCTCACTCTCGACGTGCGCCCAACCCAATCTTCGACCTCGGGCCCGCTAAGAGTGGTCCTCAAGATATCGGGCGATCTGGCGGTTCAGTCCCACGCCGACGGCCAGAATTTGGCCTTCTTGAATTGCCGTGGCGATACGGTCCTGTCCTATCGGAACTTGAAAGTGTGGGATGCGCGCGGCATTGAATTTCCAGCCGCGTTGCGAGTGTCCGGAAACCGGGTCTACGTCGATGTCATCGAAGGGGCCGCTCAATACCCCTTGGTCATTGATCCGACGTTTATTCAAGAAGCCGAGCTCAAGGCCTCAAATTTTGGAGAGGGCGACAACTTCGGCCGGGCGGTGGCGGTATCGGGCGATACGCTAATCGTTGGCGCAACGGGCGAGGACAGCGCTGCGGCCGGAGTCGATGGCGATCAATTCGATGACAATGACATCTCGGAGGATTCGGGCGCGGCTTATGTTTTTGTCCGCGGCGAATTGGGCTGGTCGCAGCAGGCATACCTGAAAGGACCAGGCGGAGCGGGCTTCGACAATTTCGGAATGGCTGTCGCGATTTCCGGAGACACGGTGGTCGTCGGGTCGCCGGGTGAGAACAAGACCCTGTTTGGGTTCATCTATGACAACGTGGGTGCCGCCTACGTATTCGTCCGCAATGGACGGACCTGGACACAGCAAGCGGTCCTCAAGCCAAATCTCCAGGAGGTTAAGTTCTATTATCGGTTCGGCGAAGCGGTGGCGATATCCGGGAATACCATCGTGGTGGGCGCGCCGCAATCGGACGGTGGGGCGGCCCACGTTTTTTACCGGAACGGGACTACGTGGAGCGAGCAAGGGCTGCTGATGGCCTCCAACGCGGAAAATCGCGATGGGTTTGGCAGTTCCGTGGCGGTCTCTGGCGATACGATTGTCGTTGGAGCGAGCGAAGAGGCCAGCGGGGCCACCGGCGTTAACGGCGACCAGGCCAGCAATGGCGCAGCGTATTCAGGAGCAGCTTATGTTTTCGAACGTCGTGGAACCTCGTGGAGCCAGCAGGCATACCTGAAAGCGTCGAATACAGGTGGCGGCGCTTTTGTCGACGGCGATCGCTTCGGCGCCTCCGTGGCGATCTGGAGCAACACCATCGTGGTGGGAGCCCCACTCGAAAGTAGTAGCGCCACGGGTGCCAACGGCAATGGATTGGACAATAGCGCCCATAATTCCGGCGCGGCCTACGTGTTCGTCCGCAGCGGGAACGCGTGGAGCCAGCAGGCCTACTTGAAGGCCTCCAATACGGGAGGTGACTTTTATCCCTACGGGGATCAGTTCGGTGCCTCAGTCGCGATTTCTCGCGACACGATTTTGGTGGGGGCTCCCGGGGAAGACAGCGCGGCCAGAGGATTCAACAGCAATCAACTGGACAACAGCGCGCCGCAGTCAGGGGCGGCCTATGTCTTTGTCCGCCGCGGCGGAGATTGGGTTCAGCAGGCCTATCTCAAGGCCAACGCGCTCCCGGCAAATGGGGATGGGGATCATTTCGGATCCACCGTGAGCGTGTCCGAGAACTCCATGGTGGTCGGCGCCAGTCTGGAAGACGGCTTGTTCGAGTCATATCCGGACTCTGGCGCGAGCTACGCATATTTGAGGGATTTCCGCTGGCTGCGGCCGGGTGAGCGGATCGCTGATCGGTTGGAAATTCTCGACGATTACGATGGGCGTCGAAGCGACGCTGTTTATTTGGCGGATCATTTTCACCTGGACATGACGAACGCGGCTGCCGGCGCCGGCTACGCGTTCGCCGTCCAGTCCGGCGGGGGCTTCGTCCCGTCCCTGGCCCTGCTGGAATCGCTGAACGGGAACGTGCTGGGCACGGTGGCGGGCGTGGACCGGGCGGCGACCCTCCTGTTTACCAATGCTTCGCCGCGATCCTACCTGGCTCAAGTGAGCAGTGCTTTGCCAAACCAGTCCGGGCCCTATGAGATTGCACTGTATCGAACCGTTCGGCCTGGGGACGTTATCGGCGAAGCGTTGGACGACACCGATCTGTCGTCGACCAACCGCACGGCGGCCGTTGGGGCCGGGCGGTGGTATCACGACGATTACCTGCTGCGCGGGGCGTCGAGTGGCGAACGGTTGAGCATCCGAGTCGACTCGCTGGCGTTTTTGCCGTTTATCGAAGTGCGGCTCCTGGCAGATGAGAGTGTGCTTCATTACGTGGAGAGCGCGACGCTGCAACTTGAGGTGCCTAACTCGGGATTGGCACCCCGAGATTACGTGATTCGGGTGAGCACGTCTCAAGGCGGTTTGCTGGGTGCCTATACGTTATCCGTGCGCAGCGCCGTGCCGGAATTGAGCATTTGGAGTTTCGCTCCGGCGGCGGGCTTGCCGGGCACCTGGGTGACGGTGCGAGGGACGAATTTCCTGGACGGGCTGAACCCTGCGGTGACGGGCGTGCGGTTCGGTGCGGTGCGGGCGGCTTTGACCGAGCCGGCGGATCGCGGCACGTGGCAGGAGTTCGACGCGCAAGTGCCGGAGGAGGCGGTGAGCGGGCCGATCGTGGTCGAGACGGAAGCAGCGACTGCGGCAAGCACGAATGAGTTCGTCGTGCTCGCACCCATCGGCGGAATTCGCGTAGAGAGCGGTGGCGTTTCCTTCGCCGTGAGCAGTGCCTCGACCGGCGTGCGCAACGTCGTCGAGGCTGCGCCGAGCCTGTTCCCGCCAATCCAGTGGCAGGCGATCGCGACCAACATCGCCGCGGTGCCTGGCGTCTGGCGATTCACGAACAGGCCGCCGCTGTTGCCGCAGCAGTTTTACCGGGTGAGGAGGGAATGAAGGCGAAAGGCCATTTCGGCGGGGAAACGGTGCGATCCTGGAGGGCGCCAGCGCCGGTCATTCTTCTGTGCCTCTGGGTTTTGACGACGATAACGGCGTGGGCTGACCCCGGGCTCCAGGTTCTCCGGGAGTTCGGGCCGGTGACTTGGGGCGAAGTGTCGTGGCCGACAGCCAAGCTCGTGGAAGGCCCGGACGGCTCGATTTATGGGACGACTCTGGCCGCCGGGCGACATGGATACGGCACCCTGTTTAAAGTTGACCCAGGCCGAACCAACTTTTCTGTATTGAAGGATTTTGACCTTGGGGACGGGATTTCGCCCACGCTGGGATTCCTCGTCGGGGGCAGTACGTTGTTCGGCACAACGTACAGCGGGGGTGGAAACGGGCTTGGGACGGTCTTCAAAATCGATGTAACTGGATCCAACTTCGCGGTCTTAAAATCTTTTGGCGAGACGGACGGGGCGAATCCGTCGGGCGAGCTCGTGCTCTTCGGGGACACGATGTTTGGGACAACCGAGGGGGGAGGCGTCAGTGGCGGCGGCACGGTTTACCGGATGACGTTGACCGGCTCCGATTACCTGGTGATGAAAAGCCTCGGCGGGAACGACGGGGCATGGCCGCGGGCGGGCGTAGTGCTGGCCGAAAACCGGCTTTATGGAACGACAACCTGGGGTGGGCCTGACGGTTTTGGCACACTTTTCCGCATCGACCTCAACGGTCTGAACTTCGCCACGGTGAAATCGTTTCAAGGCACAGACGGGGCGACCCCCGGCGGGTTGTCGTATGACGGCGGGACGCTTTATGGAACGACAGAAGCCGGGGGCGCTGATTTTCAGGGAACGCTTTATCGAATCAACCTTAGCGGGGCGAATCATGTCATCTTGAAATCGTTGGAGCCATATTCATACTACACAATGGTTGCTGAAGGTTGGTCGAAAAGCTGGGATTGATTGTCCAAGACACGAATGCGCAGGCCTTTCTGCTTGCCGCG
>JBGATF010000055.1:0-38688 GCA_044229355.1 Limisphaerales bacterium | reverse complement strand
TCGTCGACAACGCCGTCAGCCGATCTAAAACGATCTGGCTTACCCATCGACCCGCAATGCGCACCGCGTCCAACACGCACACCACTTTCCACTCACGCCACCAGCTTGTCTAGCAGAAACTTTTGTGGGTAAAGAGGAGGGCTTGTCACCGCGTTTGCCGCGGGCGACTCGTCACCCGCGCCACGCACGGCACCTCCAAGGCCTGCCGCCTCGATTCCCCCGAGTTCGGCGAAAGCCTGCAGCCTCCCGCAGACAACCTTTTGTCGCGTACGCGACAAAAGGTTGTCCGGCTGGCACAAGTGCCCCCCGGATGGAAAGGGCCGACGAATCGGCCTACGCCGCTGTGGATCCCGGCCTTGCCGCCGTCAGCCGATGAACGAGCAGATGTATTCGCAAACGCCGCTCGACACCTCGATGTCGAAGCCGGACTTGGCGGGTACGTCGAAGGCCTGGCCCGCCGGATAGGGTTTCACGGCCGGCTGGCCGTCGAGCTTCACGACGCAGGACCCGGCCACAATCTCCATGCGCTCGGCCTTGTCGGTGCCAAAGTGAAACTTGCCGGGGTAAATCAAGCCAAGGGTCTTTTTGCTGCCGTCGGCGAACAGGATCGTGTGGCTGACCACCTTGCCGTCGAAGTAGATGTTGGCTTTGGCGACGGCGGTGACGTTTTTGAACTCAGTGGGAATGGACATGGCAAAGCGAGACGATGAATTGCGGATGATACAGTCGGGAGTCCGGGTGGGTTAAGGGGTGATCGCGAGGCGCTCTTCGTTGACCTCGCGTTTCATGAGCACGCCCTGCTCTTTGTAGGGGCGAAGCATGAAGTGCGTGGCGGTGGAGAGCACGCCCTGGATGGTGGCGAGCTTTTCTGAGACGAAAGTGGCCACGGTGCGCAGGCTCGGGCCTTCCACGACTACAAGGAGGTCGTAGCCGCCGGACATCAAATAGCAGGAACGGACCTCGCTGTATTTGGCGATGCGTTCGGCCAGGCGGTCGAAGCCACCTCCGCGTTCGGGGGTGATCTTGACCTCGATGACTGCCCGGACCAGGTCGAGATCCAGCTTCTCTTCGTTGAGGATCGCGCGGTAACCGAGGATGACCTGGTCGGACTCGTAAGCCTTGATCCGCGCGGTGATCTTCGCTTCCGGCTCGTTCAGCATGGCGGCCAGTTCGGCCGGCTTCAGCGCCGCGTTGTCGTGCAGCAACTTTAAAAGTGGATCCATGGCCGCGGAGTATGCGGGAAAGTCGGGCGCCGGCGCAACTCGGGGTTTTTATCGGCGGTTCTATCTGCGCGAATCTTGTCGGCCTGCGGGCAATCTGGTTCCGGACCGGCGGATGTCGCGACCGCAAATTCCAAGCGACAAGGCCCAGGCCCTTTCGTACCCTCGCGGGCAACCATGAACCTGCTGCTTCGCCGCCCATCGCGGCCGTGGGCGTTCCGGGCCATCTGTGCGGGCGCGATCGGTTTGTCCGCCGCGTTGTCCGCCCGACTCCATGGAGCCGATTCGGAACCCGCCCCTCTCTTCAACCGCGACATCCGCCCCATCCTGGCGGACTCGTGCTACGCCTGCCACGGGCCCGACAAGAACACGCGCAAGGCCAAGCTCCGCCTCGATCTGTCCGCGGACGCGCGGGCCGAACACGATGATGGGCGTCCAATCGTTCCGGGACATCCCGAGCAAAGCACGCTGATGCGCCGGATTGCGTCGTCCGATCCCGAGGAGATGATGCCGCCGCCCAAGACCGGCAAAAAGCTTTCCGCTGAGCAGATCGACCTGCTTCGGCGGTGGATTGCGCAAGGCGGCCAATACGAGGGGCATTGGGCGTACACCCCGCCCGGGCGTCCCGTGCCGCCGGCGGTCGGCGATGCCGATCATCCGATCGACGCGTTCATCCGGGGCCGGCTGCGCTCGGCGGGTGTGCCTCCGTCGGCTGAGGCCGATCGACGCACGTTAATCCGGAGGCTGGCGCTTGACCTGACTGGCCTGCCGCCGGCGCCGCGGGACGTGGAGGCCTTTGTGCGCAGCCGGGATTCCCGCGCGTACGAGCGGCTGGTGGAAGAATATTTGGACACGGACGCGCATGCGGAGCGGATGACGATGACGTGGCTGGATTGGGTGCGTTATGCCGACACGATCGGATTTCATGGCGACTGTGATTTCAGCGTGTGGCCGTATCGTGATTACGTGCTGCGTGCGTTTCGAGCCAACCTGCCGTTTGATCGCTTTACGCGCGAACAGTTGGCCGGCGACCTTATGCCAGGCGCGACGACGGAGCAGAAGGTGGCGAGCGCATACAACCGGCTGCTGCGCATCAGCACCGAAGGCGGTGTGCAGGACAAGGAATACCTCGCCAAATATTCCGCCGATCGCGTGCGCACGACCGCCGGCGTCTGGCTCGGGGCGACCATGGGCTGTGCCGAGTGCCACGATCACAAGTTCGATCCATATTCCATGCGGGACTTCTATTCGCTCGGCGCGTTTTTTGCCGACCTGAAGGAGCGGGGCTTTTATGCGGACGGCTTCGACAAGAACGATTGGGGCCCGAAAATGACCTTGCCGACGCCGGAGCAGCAGCGGCGTTTGGATGGTCTGGACCGTCGCGTGAAAGCGGCGCGCGCGCGGATGGACAGCGTGACGAACGCCGTCCTGGCGGCAGGGCGCAAGATGTGGGAAGCGCAGGTGCGGGCGCTCGCTGGCGCCAAAAATCTCGAATGGAAAACGCAACGCCCCACGCGCGTGGAGTCGCTCGGGGGCGCCACGCTGACCATCGGCGAGGACCAGACGGTCACCGCCGGCGGACCCAATCCCGACACGGACACCTACCGGGTGGACTTTCGCCCCGGACCCGGCACGTGGGAATCGATCCGGCTCGAAACGTTGACCGACGAAATTTTTCCGGGAAATCGCATCGCCCGGGCGGGGACCAGCTTTGTGATCTCTGAATTCCGGGTGGAGGTGGCGGAGACCGGCGGGAGCCGAGCCCGGCCGTGGAAAGTGTCGCAGGTGGTGGCAGATGCCGATGGCGAGGGATATCCGGCGCTCGGCATGATCGACGGCGACACCGCGACGGGATGGGCCATCACGTCCGGGCATTCGCGGGATCACAAGGCGGCGTTTCACTTCGCGCGGGCATTGGAAACCACCAGCAACACCGTGGTCACCGTGCGGATCGAACAAAAATCCTCCCGACGCCGGGCCACGATCGGGCGCTTCAAACTGGCGCTGCACGCGCTGGCGCTGGCATCCATCGACGGCAAAGGCATGCCCGAGGCGGTGGCCAAAGCTGTGCAGGTGGAGCCGGCCAAACGGGACAAGGATCAGGAAAGGACCATCGCCGACCATTATCGGCGGGTGACACCGTCGCTTGCGGAGGCTCGCCGGGAGCTCGCGCGGCTCGAAGCTGAGCGCAATCTGGTGCTGGCCGGCGTCGCCTCCACCCTGGTGAGCGAAGCGGTGGCCAAGCCGCGGACAATGCGGGTCTTGCCGCGGGGAAATTGGATGGACGACTCCGGCGCGGAGGTCGGGCCGGCCGTGCCGTCGTTTTTCAGGGCGACCGAAACGGGCGGACGCCGCCTGACCCGGCTGGACCTGGCCGATTGGATCGTGTCGACGAACAACCCGCTGACCGCGCGGGTTTATGTGAATCGCCTCTGGAAGCAGTTCTTTGGCGCGGGGCTGACGCGGACTCCGGAGGATCTCGGCGCCCAGGGAGATTGGCCGGTCCACGCGGAACTGCTCGACTGGCTGGCCTGCGAATTCATGACGCCGTCGCTGGTGTGCGGCCAGTCGGCGGGGCCGTCGCACGCTTGGGACGTCCGGCATGTGATTCGCCTGATCGTCACGTCGCAGTCCTATCGGCAGAGCTCGGCCTCGCGCGCGGACCTGGAGACGCGCGATCCCGACAACCGGCTGGTCGCGCGGCAGGGCCGGTTTCGGCTCGACGCGGAACTGGTCCGGGACAACGCGCTGGCCATCTCCGGTTTGCTCGTGTCGCGTCTCGGCGGGCCGAGCGTAAAACCGTATCAGCCCGAGGGGTATTATCTGCCGTTGAATTTTCCGAAGCGGGAGTATCAGGCCGGGCATGGGGCCGACCTGTACCGACGCGGGCTCTACACGCATTGGCAGCGGACGTTTCTGCATCCGAGCCTGCTCGCGTTTGACGCGCCCAGTCGCGAGGAATGCACGGTGAACCGGCCGAACTCGAACACGCCGCTCCAGGCCTTGGTGCTGTTGAACGATCCGATCTTCGTCGAGGCGGCGCGGGTGCTGGCGGGCCGGACCCTGCGCGAAGGCGGGCGCTCGGCGGCGAGCCGGGTCGATTGGGCCCTGCAACGGGCCCTGGCCCGTCCGGCCCGCGAGCCGGAGCGCGCGTTGCTGCTCGAGCTGCTGACGAGGGAACGCAGCCGGTTTCGCGCCGACCCGGCGGCGGCACAAGCCCTCGTCCGCACGGGTGAAGCGCCGGCTCCGCGCCATGCGGACCCGGTGGAACTGGCGGCCTGGACGTCCGTGACGCGCGCCATCCTGAACCTGCACGAAACCATCACCCGCTACTGATCCACGTATGAACCCACATGACCTTCTTCGGTCCTGCCGGCGTGATTTTCTGACCCGCGCGTGTTATGGCGTGGGCGCGGCTGCGCTCGGTACGTTGTTGAAGCCCGGGTTGCTCGCCTCCGACACCGGCCGCGGCGTCCTCGCGGGCACGCATCTGCCGGCGCGATGCAAGCGCGCCATCTTTCTCTATCAGGCCGGCGGCCCGTCGCATCTCGAGACGTTCGACTTCAAGGCGAAGTTGAAAGACATGCATGGCAAGCCCATGCCGGAGTCTTTGACCAAGGGACAGCAGATCGCCCAGCTCCAGGGCAAGGAGCTGAAGTGCTTCGGGCCGCAATTCGAGTTTCGCCGCTTCGGCCGCTCGGGCCAGGAGATGAGCGAGCTGTTTCCCCACCTCGGCGCCGTCGCGGATGATCTTTGCATCATCCGCTCCATGTTCACCGAGCAAATCAATCACGACCCGGCGCACACCTTTATGAACACCGGCGCGATCGTGGCCGGCCGGCCGAGCATGGGCTCCTGGCTGCTCTACGGGCTGGGGGCGGAAGCGACGGACCTGCCGGGATACGTCGTGCTCTTCTCCGCGGGCAAGGGTGGCCAGATGCAGCCGATCGCCGCGCGCCAGTGGCACAGCGGCTTTCTCCCGAGCCGGTATCAGGGAGTGAAATTCGAGTCGAAGGGCTCGCCGGTCCTCTACCTGCAAAACCCGGGCGGTGTCACCGCCGAGGCCCAGCGGGAACTGGTCGACGTCGTCAACCGGCTGAACCGCCTGGAGCACGATGCCGTTCGCGATCCGGAAATTCTGACCCGAATTGAACAGTATGAAATGGCGTTCAAGATGCAGGCCAGCGTGCCGCGCCTGACGGACATCTCCGACGAGCCGCGCCACGTCCTCGATCTATATGGCGCGGTGCCGGGCGATGGATCCTTTGCCTCGAACTGCCTCCTGGCCCGGCGCCTGGCGGAGCGCGGCGTCCGGTTCATCCAGCTCTATCATCGCGACTGGGATCACCATGGAAACATCAAGGCGGACATCAAGCTCAAGGCAAACGAGGTCGATCGGGCCAGCGCCGCGCTCATCCGCGACCTGAAGCAACGCGGCATGCTCGACGATACCCTCGTCATCTTCGGCGGCGAGTTTGGCCGGACCCCCATGTCGCAAAGCGGCGACGGGCGCGACCATCACATCAAGGGCTTTTCCCTTTGGATGGCGGGCGGCGGGATTAAAGGCGGCGTCACGTATGGCGCGACCGACGAGTTCGGCTACGCGGCCGTGGAAAACCCGGTCAGCGTCCACGATTTTCACGCGACGATGCTCCACCTATTCGGCATCGAGCACACTCGTCTGACCGTGAAGTTTCAGGGGTTGAACGCGCGGCTGACCGGGGTCGAGGGCGAGGTGCTGCGCGCGCTGGTTTCGTAGCCGCCCCGGCGCGAGTCACGCCGGCCAGAGGCGACACCTCTCGTAATGACTCGTCCCTGGGCTTTTTTGGTCAGCGCGGGTGATACAACCTTTTGTCGCGTACGCGACAAAAGGTTGTCCTTGGGGGCCAGGCCCTTCATGGAGAGAGCCTTGTTCCTTGCGAACCTGCGCACGGGCCATGAACCGAGCACGGTAGGTAGGGCGGGCGCTCCGCCGCCCGCCGGACGTCCGCACGGCGGTCCGCACAGGCGGCGCGCTGCGGAGAGCGCGCCCTACCCTTCGGTTCATGGGGAGGTCGAAGGTGGCGGGCGTTTTCCGTGGAGGTTCGAATGGAGATGGGCTTCAATGTCGCCCATGGATTCCGCACGACGACGTCGATTGACCCGATGCCTGGTTGGATTCTGGGTGGTGCTCTTGACCAATGCCGCCGCGCCGGCGGCGGACGTCGGACGGCCCAACATCGTTTTCATTCTGGCCGATGATCTCGGCTGGGCTGACGTGGGCTTCAACGGCAGCACCTACCATCAGACGCCAAATCTGGATCGGCTGGCGCGGGAGGGAACGCGGTTTCCGTCCGCCTACGCCGCAGGACCGGTCTGCTCTCCAACGCGCGCGGCCTTGCTGACGGGACAATCGCCCGCCCGGTTGCACCTGACCGACTGGCTGCCCGGCCGGCCGGATCGCAAGGATCAGAAACTGGCGCGCCCCGCGTTGGCCACCAATCTGCCGGCCAGCGCGTTCACGCTGGCCGAGGCGTTGCGCGGTGCGGGTTATCGCACGGCGCACATTGGAAAATGGCACCTCGGCGGGCCCGGTTCACTGCCGCAGGATCACGGCTTCGAGGTGAACATTGCCGGCGATCAGACGGGCACTCCGCGCAGCTATGTGGCCCCGTATCGCGCGGGAGGCTATACGATGCCTTGCCTGGAGCGGGCCCGGGCCGGTGAGTATTTGACCGATCGCCTCACGTCCGAGGCGGAACGATTCATCGAGAAAAATCGGGAGCAGCCATTCTTCCTCTACCTGGCGCACTATGCCGTGCACATCCCGCTGACGGCGAAGAAGGAGCTGATCGCCAAATATCGCGCGCGTTCGCCCGGGCTGACGCAGTCGAACGCGATCTATGCGGCAATGGTGGACAGCGTGGATCAAAGCGTCGGGCGCATCCTGGCCAAGCTGGCGGCGCTGGGTTTGGACGGAAGGACGCTGGTCGTTTTCAGCTCGGACAACGGCGGCCTGTCGGTCGAGGAGGGGCCCCACACGCCGGCGACCTCCAATGCCCCCTGGCGGGCAGGCAAAGGCTATCTCTATGAAGGCGGGTTGCGCGTGCCGCTGGCCGCGCGATGGCCGGGCGTGATTCCGGCCGGGCAGGTCAGCGCCACGCCGGTGATCACAACGGACTGGCTGCCGACGATTCTGGAACTGGCGGGGGTCCCGCATGACACCAACGCGCCAACGGACGGCGTGAGCCTGGCGGCGCTATTGAAAGGCGGGGCTGCGCCATCGCGGCCGACGTTGTTCTGGCATTATCCCCATTATGCGAACCAGGGCGGCAAGCCGGGTGGCGCGGTGCGAGCCGGTGATTGGAAGCTGATCGAACACTACGAAAGCGGCTACCTCGAGCTGTTCAACCTGGCGGACGACCCGTCGGAGACCACGAATCGCGCGGGCGCGTTTCCAGATCGGGCCAACGGTCTGGCCAAACAGCTGGCCGATTGGCGCCGGTCGGTGGACGCGCAGATGATGACGACGAACGCGGCGTATGAGGTGGTGCCGCTGGCGCAACGCGCCGACGGTTGCGTGGTGTTGCCGGCGCATGAGGTCATCATCCACGGATCGACCGTTCGCTACGAGCCGCCGGCGCACAAGAACACGATTGGGTATTGGGTGAAAGCCACGGACTGGGTTGAGTGGGTGTTCAACGTGCGGGCTCCAGGAAAATTTTCGGTGGAGCTGCTGCAGGGCTGCGGCAAAGGCAGCGGCGGGAGCGAGGTCGAGGTGGTGGTGGATGACCAGACGCTGCGCTTTACGGTTCAGGATACGGGACACTTTCAAAATTTCGTCGCGCGTGAGACTGGGACGGTGAGGCTGGCACGGGCCGGGAAACATGTTTTGAAAGTTAAGCCCAAGACCAAGCCGGGGGTGGCGGTGATGGATCTGCGGCAAGTGGTTTTGCGGCCGAGTGAGAAATAAGCCCGGCCGCGGTGAGGGCCGGCGGTCGAGCGGCGATCGGAGGCGACGACAAAATCAGAGTCGTTGGCAGGGCAAAATGGAGAATCAGCGTACAACCTTTTGTCGCGTACGCGACAAAAGGTTGTACGGCTCGAGTAACCGGTTCTCATGAGTCTGCCACCGTGGTCCGATGGTTTGCGGACTGTTCGCCTTCGCCCCAGCGGACCAGCATGCGTCATGAGGAACACAATGCGGGTCGGCTGGGGCGCGCGCATTCATCGATGGGGCCAGCTAACTCTGACGATCGTGGCGTGCCTGCTTTGGGGAGACGGTTTCGCGGCCTTGGGTTCGGATTGGCTCAATTGGTTCAATGACGACTTCGATCGTCGGATCGGACTTAACGGTGCGCGAGTTTCTGGCTCGTTCTATGCCGGGTTAGCCAGCGTCGAGCCTGGTGAACCGTTGCCTTACAGCGGTTCGATGTGGTGGAGCTGGACCGCGCCGGCCGATGGGCAGGTTCGACTGAACGCGTCGGTCAATGCGTTCATGAGCTCTTCGTTTGAGGGGGCGGAGTGCGCCGTTTTCGTCGGCAGCGCAGTGAGCCAGCTGACGCTGGTGACGAACATTGTCTTTCCACGCCGGTTCGGAGGATTTGACGACGGCACGGTCTGGTTTCCCGTGCAGTCCGGGACGGTCTACCAGATTGCAATGGCGGGCGGCGAGGATATCTCCGGATCGTTCGAATTGGTTTGGGGGGCGACGCCGGCCAACGATGATTTTGCACTGCGGGCGCAGCTTCCGTCCGGAGGCGGGCGCTACGAAGCCATCGTGGGGATGCCCGCCGCGGAGCCCTTTGAACCGGGTGCGTCGGGCGTGGGCTCGGCCTGGTGGTCGTGGACGGCGCTCACTTCGGGCCCGGTCACCGTCACGGTGGAACAACGACGGCTGTTTCCGCTTGGAGATTGGACTGAGGTTCCGGGGCCGAGGCACTTGGCTATCTTTGCTGGCCAGTCGCTGCCGGTGTTACGGAAGATTCCCTCGATCGATGAGCTGTGGTGGATTGGGCCGTTCACCATTCAGTCGACATTCGAGGCGCGCGGCGGCGAGACCTATCATTTCCAAGTCGGGGATTTTCAAAACCCGACCAACGGGATGGTTATGAACGTGGGGGTGGGGTCCCGGCCATCGGTCTTCCTCACGGCGCCAACCGGGGATGCCGTCCTGTCCGGCGGAGTGCGGCTTGAGGCGTTCGCGTCGGATCCCGACGGAGATTTGGCGCACGTCGAGTTTTTCCGGGATGGTGGCGCGTGGGGCCCATCCGGCGTGGCGCTGGCGCGAGTCGATTCGCCGCCGTATGCGCTGCGGACGAACCTGCCTGGAGGGATCTATTATCTGCGAGCGATTGCTACCGATTTGCAGGGAGCAAAGGGGAGTTCGGCGCCGGTGCTTGTCCGGGTGCGCCCGGCCAACGACGACTTCGCGCGACGGACGATCTTGTCGGGGGCTGCGGCGGCCGTGACGATCGACGACGACGCTTCGTTTGCGTCGCGCGAGGCCGGTGAACCGACGGTGTCTGGGGAGGTGCCGGAGGAGATGGGGACTCGCTGGTATTCATGGACGGCGCCGGCGGCGGGGAGCCACACCTTTTTCGTGGAGGGCGACGAGGGTGGGATGCTTGAGGTTTTTGTCGGCACGGTCCTCAGCGAGTTGCAGGGGGTTGGCGTGGCGCGGGGCAATCGTCCATTGACCGTGCACGCGGCGGCGGGGACGGTCTATGCATTGGCGTTGCTGGGGGCGGCGCCGGGAACCGGATGGCGGGTTTTTCCGGGCACGCCGCCGCGGGTCACGCTGTGTCAACCCGCGGACGGGATGCGGCTAACGCCGGGGGAGCCGCTGACGCTTCGAGCCGTGGTTGTCGCCGACACAGCCGTTCGGGAGGTCAGGTTTTTTGGACTGCGGTGGTTCGATGGGGCGCGTTTCGATCTGGGTGTGACTTCTGCTCCGCCCGGCGAACTGACGACGGTTGTCGATCGCTATGGGCCGCAGGAGTGGTGGGCGGAGGCGATCGACGTTGATGGGCGACGGGGTGTCTCCGCGGCCGTGAGGACCACGACGTCGTTTCCTTCTTTGCCCAATGGTGACTTCGTCTGGCGGGCCCGCTTGGCGGGGGCCGATTTGGTGGCGACGGGTGCCGTGCATGGCGCGACGAGCGAGGACTGGATTACGGGGGCGACGGCCGAGCGGTCGTGGTGGTCGTGGACGGCACCGTCGAACGGGCCATGGACCATTTTGGTCACGAACGCTGCGCGCCACCAATTTTCGGTCGGCATCCAGACTGGAATGGATGAGGCAAATCTGGAGGACGTGCCGGCGGAGAGCTTCGAAGACTGGTGGGGCCCTTCCCAATGTCAGAAGACATTTTCGGCGGTGGCGGGAACTGAGTATTCCTTCAGCGTCGCCACGGAGGACGGGACCACCGCGGCGCAGATTGTTTTGCAGCCTGGGCGTCCGCCGGGCATCGAGCTTACGGCTGAGCCGGCGGAATGTTGCGTAGCCGGGCAGACGTTGGTGCTAAGGGCCGATGTTTCACCTGGCGACTCGGGCGGGCCGATTGGGCGGGTCGAGTTTTATCGGGGGGTGGAGTGGATTGCCAGCCGGACCGAAGCGCCGTACCGGCTCGAGATTCCGGTGGAGGGACCAGACATTCATCCTGGCTTCATCGCGGTGGCGGTGGACGCGCGGGGTTTTCGATCAGCCTCGGAGCCGGTTTATCCCCGTCTGCAGGCTTTGAACCACACACGGGACCGCGCGTGGTCCATCATGGGAACTCCGGTCGTAGTCGGGAAAAGGGCGGCGGGGCGGGGATGGTGGGAATGGGTGGCGCCGGGCGCAGGACTTCATACCGTCACGGCATTTGATCCGCGAAATGGCGACCTGTTGCTCGCCGTTTATGGCGCATTGGATGAACGCGCGCTGGTGCCGGTCGTGAGGACGAGCGGGGTGCCTGCGCAAGTGACTTTTTCAGCGGTGGCGGGGGCGCGGTATCATTTCGAGGTGGAGAGTGCCGGTGACGCCCGGCTGGGAGTTTCCTCCGGCGGCGTCCCGGTCATTCGCTTAACGCAGCCGCTTTGGAACGCGGAGTATGCTTCCGGCATGCCGGTCGCTGTATCAATCGCTGGCACCGGGGGCGGAGCGATCGAGGCGGTCGAGTATTTCGTCGATGGCTGGCCGGTTGCCCGGGCAGAACAGGCGCCCTTTGGGTCCATGTTTGTTCCGGTCTGGCCCGGGTGGCACAATGTGACGGCGCGGGCCCACGGAGTGGGGCTGTGGCGGGTGGGGACCGCTCCCATCACGATTCATGTTGGTTTACCGGTCCCGGCGAATGACGATTTCGCGCGGCGCCTGCATCTGGCGGGGCCGGCAGTGATCGTGACCACGCTGGCGGCCGGTTCGACGCTCGAGTCGGCAGAGCCGGGCGCCACGCGCACGAGATGGGGGCAGGCAGTTACCGGCAGTCTGTGGTGGGGGTGGACGGCGCCAGCTTCGGGCCCAGTGGTGATTCGAGTGCAAGCGGGCTCATCGTCGGAACAGGTGGAATGTTTTGAAGGCGCGGAGTGGGGCGGCCTCCGGCCGGTGCCAGACTCGGAGACGAATTTGGACAACGTCGTGGTCGCTCAGGTGCGTGCCGGCATTGGGTACTCCATTCGGTGGTCGACGGCGTTTCCCGAGTGGCCGAACCAGCTCAGCATCTCGGTGCTCCAAGATTTCCTCGCGCTTGACGCGATGGGCCGAGACGAATCGGGGCGGTTGTTTGTGCGGTATCGGGCATCTCTGGATCGGAACTGGCGAATCCTCATCGGCGCGGACCTGGAAACGTGGTCTCCGTGGCGGGAGCTCCCGGTGGTCGACGGCCGTCTGGAATGGACGGATCCGACGGCGGTGGTCGTTCCGCGTCGATTTTACCGGCTCGAGCCGTGGCCGTGAGGTGGAGGTGGCTTAAGCGCCGACGTGACGCTGGATGGCGTCGCAGATCTGTTGGCTCCAATGCTTGAGGGTGCCGTGGTCGCGGCCTTCGAGGAGCAGGCGGGCCTTGGGCTCGGTGCCGGAATAGCGGAGAAGCACCCGGCCGCCGTCGGGTTTGACCGCGGCCTCGGCCTGCTCGACGAGTTCGAGCACGCCGCTGAGTTTGTCGAACGGCACCTTTTCCCGGACCTTGACGTTGCTGACGAGCTGCGGGAAGCGGGTCCAGACCTGGCGCAGCTTGGACAGCGGCTGCCCGCGGGTCCGCAGGATGCGGAGCATTTGCAGGGCGGCGACGAGGCCGTCGCCGGTGGAGCTGAAGTCGCGGAAGATGAGATGGCCGCTTTGTTCGCCGCCGAGGTTGAAGCCGCCGCGGAGCATTTCGTCGATGACGTGCTTGTCGCCGACCTGGGTGCGAATGACGTGGCCGCCGGCGGCCTTGATGGCGGCGTCGACCCCGGCGTTGCTCATGATGGTGGCGACGAGGGTCTTGCCGGCGAGCGCGTTTTGGGCGAGCAGGTCGAGGGCGGCGATGACCATGATGTCATCGCCGTCGATCAGGTTGCCGGTTTCGTCACAGAGGATGACGCGGTCGGCGTCGCCGTCATGGGCGATGCCGAGATCGGCGCGGAACTCGCGGACGCGGGCGCAGAGGCCCTCCGGGTGCATGGAGCCGCAGTCGCGGTTGATGTTGGTGCCGTCGGGTTGATTGCCATAGACGATGACCTCGGCGCCGAGCTCGCGAAGGACGCACGGAGTGGCTTTGTAGGCGGCACCGTGGGCGCAATCGACGACGATGCGGACGCCTTCCAGCGTGAGGTTGCGGGGGAAGGAGGACTTGGCGTATTCGATGTAGCGGCCGAGGGCGTCGTCAATGCGGACAGCCTTGCCGACGGCCTCGGCAGTGGGGCGGATATTTTCGATTTCGCCGCTGAAGACGAGCTCTTCGATGCGGCGCTCGATCGGATCGTCGAGTTTGTAGCCGTCCGCGCGGAAAAATTTGATGCCGTTGTCGGCGTACGGATTGTGGGAGGCGGTGATGACGATGCCGGCGTCGGCGCGGAGGCTGCGGGTGACGTAGGCGACACCGGGGGTGGGCAGTGGGCCGATGAAGAGCACGTCGACGCCCATGGAGAGGATGCCGGAGGAGAGGGCGTTCTCGAGCATGTAACCGGAGAGGCGGGTGTCCTTGCCGATGACGATTTTGTGGCGGGCAGCTCCGCGGGCGCCTTTTTCGAGGTTGCGAAAGACGTGGGCGGCGGCGCGGCCGAGGCGGAGGGCGGTTTCGGCGGTGACGGGCTCGATGTTGGCGATGCCGCGAACGCCGTCGGTTCCGAAGATGCGGCGATCGATCGAGGTGCGTTTTTCCTTGGGGGTGCTCATAGGGTTCTGCGAGTCGGGGTTGAAAGGGTGGTCAACGAGGCGGCGCGGCTTCGGCGGGGCCGGGTTGAATGCGGACGACGGAGGGTGAGACCATGATCAGGCTGGCTTCGTCGGGCAATTGGACGAGGACGGCAACGTTGCTGTCGAAATCGGGTCGATCGGGGACCCGGACAAAGGGGCGGATGTCGCGGGGATCGATCCGGCTGAGGACGGCGGGGTGGGCGCGGATGGCGATGTCGACGGTGGGCGGTTCGATTTTGACGGGGCCGTGGGCACCGGCGTCGGTGACGATGAGGACGGGGCGGGCGAAGAAGTTGGTGGTGATGTCGCCGGGGTCGAACTCGCGGCGTCCGATTTCACGATTGATGTTGGCGTCGACGGCGAGCCAGAGGAGGGTGGCAAGGAGGAGCGAGAACAGCTTCAGCCAGATGTGGTCGAGGAAGAGGGAGCGCAGCCACATGGCAGGAGTCAATATTCGGTTCCGGTGCGGAACGCGCCGGGCGCCGGGGGTGGCGTCTTGGAGATTCCGGGGCCTGGGCCGCCCTGGGGTGCGGGAGCGTTGCCGGGCGGGTTGGAGGCGCGGGTGGCCGGGGCTGTTTCGCGGCGGGTGCCGACGGCGCGCAGCCAGTCTGCGAACGTTTTGGGTCGTTCGGCCTTGACGAGCTGGGCGGTGAGGAAGGCGCGCAGGTTTTCGGCGCTGATGCCGCGGGTCAGTTGCCCGCGGTAGGCATAGGAGATGGAGCCGGTTTCCTCGGAGACGACGATGACGATGGCGTCGGTTTCCTCACTGAGTCCGATGGCGGCGCGGTGGCGGGTGCCGAGGGATTTGCTGAGGTCGAGGCGGCGGGTGAGGGGAAAGATGCAGGTGGCGAACGTGATGCGGTCGCCCTTGAGGATGACGCCGCCGTCGTGCATGGCGTTGTTGGGAAAGAAGATGGTCTCGAGCATTTCCGGCGTGGCGACGCAATCGACGGGCACGCCGGACTCGACCACGCCCTGGATCTGGGTGGCCTGTTCGATGGCCATGAGGGCGCCGATGCGGACTTCGGCGAGGCGCTCGACGGTTTGGATGATGACCTCGATGTTTTCGCGTTGTTCGAGGACGTTGCTGAAGAACTGAAAATTCCCGACCTGGGCGAGCAGACGGCGGATCTCCGGCTGGAAGATGACGAGGATGGCGACGACGAAGAACGTGGTGATGCTCCCCATGAGCCAGGTCAGGACGAGCAGTTTGAGGAGGCGGGAGATCAGCCAGAGGGTGAGCATGACCACGAGGAAACCCGTGACCACGGCGGCGCCGCGTGTTCCCCGAACGAACGTGAACACGTAATAGATTCCCACCGCGAGAATGAGAATCTCCAGTCCCGGCCGCCAAATATGTTTGATGACTTCCAGCATCGATGCCGGCGTTGTCTCCGTCCGTAGTTTGCAGGTTGCCGCGTTGTTCCGCGTGGCCGTTCCTGGCCCGCAGGTCTGCGGTCAAGGCGGCGCCGTTTTTTGGCGGCGCTCCCCGATCCATCGGCGGATGGATGGGCCGGCTTAGCGGGAATCTTCCCGGGCCATGACGGCTTCGAACAGGCGAACCGCCTGGCGGGTGGCCATCACGTCGTGGGTTCGCACGATGTTGACGCCGCGGCCGACGCCCCAGCAGGCACAGGCCAGGGAACCCCCCAGCCGCTCCGTGGCCGAACCGGGGCTGTTGACCTCGCCCGTCACGCGTGTGAGGAACGACTTGCGGGAAGCCCCCAACACCATGGGGCGACGCCATTTTGTAAAACTGTCGAGATGCGCGAGCAACTGCAAATTGTGGTCGGGTGTCTTTCCGAAACCCAGACCCACGTCGAGCACGACCTGCTCGGACGCGACGCCGGCGGCGGCCAGTTGGCCCAGCCGATCCCCGAAGAAGGCGTTGACCTCCGCCACGACGTCCTCGTAATGCGGCTGTTTCTGCATGGTGGCCGGGGAGCCCTGCATGTGCATCGCCACGTAGCCCGCGCCGGTTTCCGCCACCAACGCCCAGAGGGCGGGGTCCGTTCGGTTTGCGGCCACGTCATTGACGATCGCTGCGCCGGCCGTGATCGCAGCCCGGGCCACGGCCGGCTTCATGGTGTCGATCGACAGGGGCACCTGGAGTTTGCCGGACAGCCCGGCGAACACGGGCAAGACCCGACGGAGCTCTTCCGCTTCCGACACGGGGGCGGCGTTGGGCCGGGTGGATTCGCCGCCGATGTCGACGATGTCGGCGCCTTCTGCGGCCATGGCGAGAGCGCGGTCGATGGCGGCGGACGGGCTTTCGTATCGGCCTCCGTCGGAGAATGAATCCGGCGTGACGTTCAGCACCCCCATGATGAGGGTGGGGCGGGGGAAGGCGAATTCGAACTGGCGGGCCCGGAAAATCATCGGGCCGGAGGCCGGATCATGGCTTCGATCGAGGTTACCAGGCGGCGGGCGATGGCGACGACCAACTCATCCGGCACGCCCTTTTGGGGATGGGCGGACTGGCTGAGCATGTGGCATTGGTCGTTGACGTAGTCGATCAGGACGAATTGGCCCTGCTGATCCTGGGCGATCTCGGTGGAGAAAAAGGTCATGCCGGTGAGCGTCGCGAGCCGGCGGGCCAACTCCTCGACCTGGCGGAGGTCAAAGGTGTCCCAATCCTCGGGACGGGTCATCGCGTAGAGGTCCGTGAAGCAGTTCCACCAGGTGATCCAAACCTCGCCGAAGACAAAAAAGGCGCGGAAATAGACTGGCCGGCCGGCGACTTGGCGGGGCTGGACGCGGAACTGAAACAGGTAGGAGGTATCCGGCCAGGCGGCGACGGATCGATCGAGGTCGGCTTCGGATTGAGCATCGAGGACGAGCCCTTGCCGTCCGTAACCCATGGCCGGTTTGATCACGAACGGGGTGCCGATGGCGGCCCGCTCCTGCTCGGTGAGGCGCCAGTCCGGCGGCCGGTCGCGGGGCACCACGACCGTCCAGGGCACGGGCAGGCCGGCGCCGACCAGTTGCGGGTGCAACCGGGCCTTGTCGAAGGCGGCGGCGGCGAGATCGGGGGGGTCGATGACCCGCGTGCCGCGCCGGGCGGCGAGCTGGACCAGGCGATGGAACACGTCCTCGGGCTGGTGGTGCTCGCTGTGCATGTTGAGCAGCGCCCGGGGCCAGACCCGGCCCTCTTCAAGTTGTTGGCGGAACGGCTCGACCCACAACGGTTCGATCAGGAAAAAATTGAGGCGCGCCTCCGCGGCCAGCTTCTGGATTTGATGGATGAAAAAGTCGTCCGCATCCAGCTTGTGCGTCATCACCAAATCATAGACACGGGTGTCGCGCATTATTGCCGCTCGTATTCACCCTTGCCGGTCTTCTTCAGGACGGTAAAGCCGGCCTTCTTGGCGTCGGTGATGGACAAAGGCTTCAGGTGGGTGGGGGTGTTGAAGAGGGAGATAATCTTGCGGACCGGCTTGCGGCAGGCGGGGCACTGCTTCAATTCGGGCGCGCTGACCGGGCGGCGGAGGGTGAATCGTCCGCCACAAGCCGCGCAGCTGCCGGCGCAGAGCTCATACTCATAGAGAGGCATCGCACGTGAAAAATCGGCATCTGGTTGGAAAAGTCAACGTTCGGCTTCCGACCCGCCCACGTCCGGCCTGAAAAACCGGGGCCGGTCCCGGGAACGGGTTCATGGACCGGCTCCGGCGGGAGAAAAGATCCCGGTGGTTGCCGCGGCCGGATGGCATGCGGGCGCGCGGGCGGGGTGGGGAGCCAGTCCTTGGTTTGGCTCAACACGAAAATGTTGAGGTGGCAAGTCCCTGCCCGGGCCGGGCTTCGGCGCCGGGCGGCAGCGTGGATCTAAAGGGCTTCCGAAAACTGCCGAAGATAATTCCATGCAACCGGCACGCAACGGCGGGCTTGAGCTCCGTTGATGATAACGTTCGACGCGCGCCGCGCGCGCGTCACCGTGCCGGCTGCAAGTTGTTTGTCGTGACGAAACCGACGGTCTTGCCCACATCATGGTTGGCACATTAACCGCCAGCGAAGAAGCCCAGCTCAGCCAGACGATTGAGATGTTCGAGGTGATCGTCCAATCGCAGCCGCAGGACTATCAGTCGCTTGAAATCCTCAAGGAGGCTTATCACAAGCTGGGCCGCGAGGAGGATCTGATCCGGACTTCGAAGCGCATCGCGGAGGCCTACGTCCTGATGGGCCAGCTGTCGTCGGCCATTCTCGAGTACGAGAGCATTCTGCAACGGCATCCGGAGGATCCGCAGGTGCTGGCGGCGTTGAGCGATCTGGAAAGCCGCGCCAACACCCTGAACCTCCCGGCGCCGTCCAGCGACAACACCGAGTTTTTCCGTCCTTCGCCGAAGGACGCAGCGGCCAAGGGCGCCGGGGCGTCGGCGCAGGTCCGCATCGAAGACGGGCAGTCGCACATGCGCAAGCTGTTCGTCGATTCCAAGCTGATCGCGATGGGGGACTTTGAAGCGCACTGGCCCAAGCAGGACCTGTCCGTCTCGCCCGAGGGTGTGATCGAACCGTTCATCCAGGTCCTGGCCGACAAGAACATCCTGCCGATCGAAAAGTCATTGCGGCTCATCGCGGAAAAGCAGCGCCTCGCCTATCTGCCCATCGAACGCTACGAACTGGACGTTGAGCTGATCCGGTCCTGCCCGGTGGACACCCTGCGGCGGTGGTGCGTTCTGCCACTGGACCGGATGAGCAAGTCGGTCCTCGTCGCCACGGCCAACCCGTTCAACAAGCAGGTCGTGGCCGAGCTCGAGCAAAGCATCAAACAACGCCTGGTCTGGTACCTTGCCGCCCCGGCCGAAATTGTCCGGGCGCTTCGCCGCGTCATCCGTTGAGTCCTATGGCCGCCGTCAAATCCTTCGGAGAACGCATCGCCGACGCCCTCGTCGAGGACGGTCTGCTCTTCCCCAAGCAGGTGGAGGAACTGCTCGAGCAGCAGAAAAAGGAAGGCACCCGCCTCCTCAAAATCATCACGGACAAAAACCTGGTGACCGATCAGGACATGGCCGTCTCCATGGGCCGCGTCCTGAATGTCCCGCCGGTCAACCTGCCCCGGTGCGGCATCAACCCGGAAATCGCCGAGCTTATCCCCAAGGACGTCTGCCAGAACCACAAGGTCGTCCCCATCTCGCGCCTCGAGAACAAGCTGTTCCTCGCCATGGCCGACCCGCTCAACGTCCTCGCCATCGATGACGTCCGGCGGATCACCAACCTCGAGATCTCCCCGCTCATCGCCTCCGAGAAGGCCATCGTGGAGAAGCTCCACCATCTGGACAGCGGCCGCGCCGGCACGATGGAGGACATCATCAATGACGCGATGGCGGCGGACGCCAGCGAGGCGGAAGGCCTCGAAACCGTCAAGGAGACCGTCGAGGAGGTCAACCTCGACAAGCTCGCCGCGTCCAGCGAAGAGGCGCCGGTCATCAAGCTGGCCAATCTGATCCTCGTCCAGGCCATCAAGGAGCGCGCGTCGGACATTCACATTGAGCCGTTTGAGAAGATGGTTCGCCTGCGCTACCGCGTGGACGGCGCGCTGGTGGACAAGGTGCCGCCGCCCAAGAATCTCCAGATCGCGCTGGCCTCGCGCCTCAAGATCATGAGCTGCCTCGACATCGCGGAGCGCCGTCTGCCCCAGGACGGACGCATGCGGGTCAAGGTCAGCGGCCGCGACTTCGATTTGCGTGTGTCCTTTCTTCCCACGGTGCATGGGGAGAAATGCGTGCTGCGCGTGCTCGACAAGAGCAACCTCTCGGCGAGCATGGACAAGCTGGGCCTGGACGCCGACACGTTCCGGCGGTTTCGTTCGGCCATCGACGCCCCGCACGGGCTCATTCTCGTGACCGGCCCCACGGGCTCCGGCAAGACCACCACCCTTTACTCAGCCCTCAACGAGCTGAACAATCCCGAGTACAACATCGTGACGGTCGAGGATCCGGTGGAGTTCCAAATCCCGGGCATCAACCAGGTGCCCGTGCGCAAGGAGATCGGGCTCACCTTCGCCGGCGCCCTGCGATCCATTCTCCGGCAGGACCCGGACATCGTGATGATCGGTGAGATTCGCGACACGGAGACGGCCGAGATTGCGGTCGAGGCGGCGCTCACCGGGCATCAGGTGCTGAGCACGATGCACTGCAATGACGCGCCCGGCGCCGTCGCGCGCCTGGACGACATGAGCATCGCGCCGTTCCTGATTTCGTCCTCGGTGGTGCTGGCGTGCGCCCAACGCTTGATGCGGCGCATCTGCTCGCATTGCAAGGAGCCGGTGGCCTACCCGCCGACCATGTATCGGGACCTGAACATTCCCACGAACTTTTTCGAGGGTTTGACCCTTCATCGCGGGCGTGGTTGCGAGCGCTGCAACAACACCGGCTATTCGGGCCGCGCGGCCATCATCGAGGCGATGACCGTCTCCGACGAGATCCGCAAGGCCATCATCGCCCGGGCCAGCTCGATGGAGATCGGCAAGATTGCGATCAACCAGGGCATGAAGACCCTGCGCCACGCCGCCCTCGACAAGGTGCGGGAGGGCATCAGTACGCTCGAACAGACCCTCGTCGTCACCGCCGCCCACTGATCCCGGCCGGGATTGGCGGCCCCGCCCACCCGCCGGTGCGCCTGGTCCATCGTCCTGGCTCTCGGCCGAAGGGCCAGTTGGCACTCGTCCCTCGTTATGGCGTCCTCATCACTCCCCTTCATCTTCCCTTAAGGCCGTTCCGGTGATCTTCCGGCGTGAAAGTTCGGCGGGAGCCGGGTTAAAAACTGCCCATGAGAATTCTGGTGGTGGAAGACGAGCCTGATTTGTTGCGCAGCCTGGCGCAGGCCTTGCGCGAGGAGGGGTATGCGGTGGACCCGGCGGCGGACGGGGAGGATGGGCTCTACAAGGCGGAGAGCTGGGACTACGACGCGGTTGTGCTCGATGTGATGCTGCCGAAGCTCGACGGGTGGCAGGTCTTGCAGCGTTTGCGGCGGAAGAAGAAGACGCCGGTGTTGATGCTGACCGCGCGCGACCAGAGTGCGGATCGCGTGAAGGGATTGGATAGTGGGGCGGACGACTATCTGGTGAAGCCGTTCGACCTGCCGGAGCTGCTGGCCCGCCTGCGGGCGTTGATTCGGCGGACGACGAACCAGACCCAGTCGCGTCTGTCCCTGGCCGGGGTGGAGATTGATCTGGCGGCGCGCCGGATACGGCGCGACGGCCGCGAGATTCCGTTGACGGCGCGGGAGTATTCGCTGGTGGAATACCTGGCGTTGCACCGGGGCGAAGTCATCAGCCGGACGGCACTCTACGAGCATCTTTTCGACGAGAACGACAGCACGCTGTCGAATCTTCTGGATGTGCATGTGTCGAACATCCGCAAGAAGGTCGGGGCCGAGTTCATCGTGACGCGGCGGGGTTTGGGCTATGTGATCGAGGGTTGAGTGGGAAGTGATTGGGCATGGGCATTCTTCCAAAATCCATCCGCTGGCGGCTGCAGCTTTGGTATGGGCTGATCCTGCTGGTCGTGCTGGCGGGGTTTGGGTTGACGGCCGACCGGCTGGATCGGGGGCGGCAGCTGCGGCGGGTGGATGAGGAGCTGCAGCAGCGAGTGGCGGTGCTGGCGGCAGCGCTGCGTCCGCCGCCGGCCGGGCCGGGGCCCGGAATGGGTGGAGGGCGCCATCGTCCGGGCGGCCCGCCGCGCAATGACGAATTTGATCTGCCGGCGCCACGCGAGCGGGGAGGGGAAGGGCGCGGTGACGAGCGCGAGCTGCCGGGGGTGGGGGAGCCCGGGCGGCGGCTGGGACCATTTCGGCGCGAGCTGCGTCTGTCGCCGGAGGACGCCAGTCTTTTCGATCGGGAGGCGAGCCCGTTCTACTATGTGGTTTGGGCGCGCGACGGGCGGATATTGTCGCAATCGGCGAAGGCGCCGTTGCCCATACCGGCGCCCCTGCGCGGGGCTGCGGGAGGATTTCCGCTGGCGCGGACACGGGGTGAGTTGCGGGAGGGCTTCGGCCTGGGTGGCCCGGGCGATTTGATATTGGTGGGCCGGTCGATGGCGCCGGATTTGGCGGAGATGAACCGGCGGACGGCGTGGTTGACCATGACCGGCCTGGCGGTGATGGGGTTTGGATTGGCTGGCGGCTGGTGGTTGGCGGGCCGCGCGATTCGACCCGTGGAAAGCATCGGGGCGACGGCGGAGCGGATTGCCAGCGGGGATCTGTCCCGGCGCATCGACCTGACGGAAACGGAGAGCGAGCTGGGACAATTGGCGGTGGTGTTGAACTCGACGTTCGCCCGGCTGGAGGCGGCGTTTCTCCAGCAGACGCGATTTACTTCCGACGCGGCCCACGAGCTGCGCACGCCGGTCACCGTCCTGTTGACGCAGACCCAGATGGCCCTGGCGCGGGAGCGGACGGCCGGCGAGTACCGGGAGACGCTGGAGGCCTGCCAGCGCGCGGCGCAGCGGATGCGACGATTGATCGAGTCGCTCCTTGCCCTGGCGCGCCTGGATGCGGGTCGCGAACCGATGGCGCCGACCACGCTTGATCTGGCGGCGATTGCGCGGGACTGCGTTGATCTGGTGCGGCCCCTGGCCGGCGAACGAGGCGTCATGGTGGAAGTCGACCTGCCCGCGTTGCCGTGCGTGGGTGACGTCAACGGACTGTCGCAGGTCGTGACGAACCTGCTGACCAACGCGATTCAGTACAATCGCGAAGGGGGCAAAGTCTGGGTGCGGGGCGAAGTGCGCGCGGGGCTGGTGACGCTGGCGGTGCTCGACACCGGGATTGGCATCTCGCCGGAGGATCGGGCGCATGTTTTTGAGCGCTTTTACCGGGCGGACTCGGCTCGAACCGGGGGGAGCAACGCGGGACTGGGGCTGGCCATTTCCAAGGCGATTGTCGATCGCCACGGAGGAACGATCGTCTGTGAGCCGCGGGTGGGCCCGCCTGGCGAAACAGGCGGGGGCTCGATCTTCACAGTGCGGCTGCCCGCCGCTCCGGCGCTGGACGCGGCGCCGACGGGGCCGTGAGGCGGGCATTTGCGACCCGGGGTGCGCGGCTGGCCCGCGGCCGACTTCCTTGAAACGTTGTCGAAGAATTGCCGCATCGCCTCCCAGGACCTTCGCTCGGTTTTTCGTTGCCGGCCGCGCCCCGTGGCTTCAGCACAATTGTCCTTTCCCGCCGGCCGCCGGCCCTTTCATACTCCGCCCGCATGAATCACGTCGGCATTGGCTATGATGTCCACCGTTTGGTGGCCGGGCGAAAATTGATCCTGGGAGGGGTGGAGATTCCTCACAGCAAGGGGCTGGATGGGCATTCGGATGCCGACGCGTTGCTGCACGCGATCACTGACGCCGTGCTGGGAGCGATTGGGGAAAGCGACATTGGCCACTTTTTTCCGAACACGGATCCGCGGTGGAAGAATGCGGCGAGCAGGGTGTTTGTCGAGGAGGCGGCGCGGCAGGTGAAATTCCGCGAGGGCAGCATCATCAATGTCGATGCGACTGTCATCGCGCAGGCGCCGAAGATTGCCCCGCATTTGAAGGAGATGAAGATCAACATCGCGGCGGCCCTGGGTTTGAACATCAACCGGGTGGGGCTGAAGGCGACCACGAACGAGCTGCTCGGCTTTGTGGGACGCGAGGAGGGGATTGCGGCGATGGCGGTGGCCAGCGTTGATCTGCCGCACTGAAGGGAGGCGGCACGCCATGTCTTCAAAAGCTGAGATTGGTTGGGAGAGCCGCACCGAGGAGGGCGAACGCTTTGAGCACTACGCGCGGCACGTCGGCAAGCAGTGGAAATTTTTCGTGCGCCAGCGCCGCTTTGAGCAATGGGAGGCGGTGGAGAATCCGCCGTTGGAAGACTGGCTGGAGCTGCTGGACGCCGTGCGCCGCCGCGTGGTGCGGCGGCTCTATCAGCCGGACGATGTCGACCGGCTGCTGCGGATGATTCGTGAGCGGTTTCCCGAGGCCGACGTGGAATGAGTTGCGGGTGCCGCCTGGTTCCCCTTCGCGTTTGATTTGGCTTGCGGCGGGGCGTCGCCGGTGGAGGCAGGGCGCTGTTCGCGCTGCAGCAAGGAGCGTTTGCGATCGATTCCCCAGCGGTAGCCGGCGAGGCCGCTGTCCTGTCGCACCACGCGGTGACACGGGATGGCCACCGCGATCGGGTTGGCGGCGCAGGCGCTCGCCACCGCACGGACCGCGCGGGGCATGCGCAGGCGTCGCGCCAGATCGGAGTAGGACAGGGTGGTGCCTGGCGGGATGCGGGTCAGGGCCTGCCAAACCCGGCGCTGGAACAGCGAGCCGCGGAGATCCAAGGGGAGATCGAGCCCGAGTCTTGGTGCTTCAACGAACGCCACCACCTGGGCGACCAGCCGTCCAAATTGGCGGTCGCCAGGGATCAGGCGGGCGCGAGGAAATTGGCGGGCGAGATCCCGCGCCAGCGCGCGGCTGTTGTCGCCCAGCGCCATGGCGCAGACGCCGCGTTCCGAACAGGCCACGAGGAGGCTGCCGAGCGCACAGCGGCGGACGGCGAACCGGATGGTTTCGCCGGCGCCGCCGGATTGATAGCGAGCGGGCCGCATGCCGAGGAGCCGGCTGGCCTGGGCGTAAAACCGCCCGCTGGATTGAAATCCCGCGTGGTAAATCGCCTCTGTCACCTCGCGCCGTCGGGCCAGTTCCCGGCGGGCCCTTTCGCCTCGCACCGCTGCGGCGCAGGCGCCGGGGGTCAGCCCGGTCGTCTCGTGGAAGAGCCGATGAAAGTGGCCGGGGCTCAATCCGGCCGCGCGGGCCAGCGCGGCGAGACTGGGGCGGGCCTCGGCGCTTTCGATGGTGCGGCAGGCGGCGGCGATTTTCTGGGAATGGTCACGCGCGCGGGTGGGGCTGGACGGCTGGCAGCGGTGACACGCGCGGAATCCGGCCAGCTCCGCGGCGGCGCAGGTGGGGTGAAAGGAAACATTTTCGCGGTGTGGACGCCGGGCCGGGCACGAAGGCCGGCAGTAGATCCCCGTGGTGCGTACTGCGTAGACGAAGACTCCGTCGGCTTGGGGATCGCGGCGGGTGACCGCTCGCCAGCGCGAGGAGTCGGTGACGAACCGGGCGGCAACAGCCTCATCTGTCTTCATTGGTCGTGCATTTTACAGGAACAGGGGGCGATGACACTCCGGATCTTGCGGCCAAATTTTTCGCGGCGAGCCGTGCGTGAGATTCCGCCACATCGTTCCCGGGTTTGGCCTGGAGAGAGGGTCCCGTTTTGGGCCGGAGCTGGTGCTCCCGCGATGGCGTTCCGCATCAATTGGTTCTCAAGACATTTCCGGGTCGACCGATGGGGTGGTGGACGGCGAGTTGCACGCCCAGCCGTTTGGGGCGGCTCGTCACGTTTGAGAAGCTGCCTATGAAATCAGTTCATGCCGCTCGGCCCAAGTCGTTTGCTCGACTGGGTCTGCATCACCCTCCCACCCGCCGCGCCCGTCGCGCGAGCGGAGGCCGCCGCGCAGGGTCGCCCCTGGCCGCAACGGTCGCCGGGTTCAGCCTGCGTTCGCTCCTCGCCCTGCTGGGGCTGGCCGCATCGGCCGGAGATGGGCTGGCCGCCGATTTCGGCGCCCCGCCGGGTGGGCTGGCGCCGAGCGACAACGCCGGATCCGACTCCTCGGCCCCCGGTGCGTCCACGCACGGCGAAGATTTCACCGGCTTGAACCTGGCGGAGTTGATGCAGGTCGAGGTGCCGATGGTGTATGGCGCCTCGAAGCACGAACAAAAGATCACCGAGGCTCCCTCGAACGTCAGCATCGTCACGGCCGAGACCATCAAGCGCAACGGCTATCGGACGCTCTCTGAGATTTTGCGCAACGTGCGGGGCTTTTACGTGACGCACGATCAAATTTATTCCTTCACCGGGGTGCGCGGGGTCAACCGGCCGGGGGATTTCGGCGGCCGCACGCTAATCATGGTCGATGGCCATCGTTTGAACGATCCGGTTTACGATTCGGCCCTGACGGGCACGGAGGGATTTCTCGATGTCGACCTGATCGAGCGGGTGGAGGTGATTCGCGGCCCCGGGTCCTCCCTCTACGGCAACAACGCCGTCTTTGGGGTGATCAACGTGGTGACGCGCAAGGCGTCGTCCGTAAACTGGGGTGAGGTTTCAGGGTCCGTGGGCAGCCTGGACACCTATATCGGGCGGTTCACCGTGGGCCATGTCTTCACGAACTCGGTCGAGTTCATCGCCTCCGGCACGGTGCGCGACAAGGTTGGCCACGAGCGGCTGCATTACCCGGAGTGGAACGACGTCAACAATGGCGTTGCGGAGGACCTGGATCACGATCACGGAAACCACTTTTTCGCGTCCATGCGATACAAGAGCCTGTCCCTGTCGGGCGGCTACAATGATCGCCGCAAGGAGATCCCCAACGGGGCGGTGGGCGTCGTGTTCAACGAGAAGCCGTCGGTCTACTACGATCAGCGGGCCTTCGCCGAGCTCAAGTACACGCAGGACATCGGCCACGACTGGTCGGTCTTGGGCCGGCTGTTCTACGACCATTACCACTTCGACTCGTATTACGTGTTTGATTACGGCGGGGTGGGGAACCCGGCGGATTACACCTTGAACCGGGACATTTCGCTCTCCCAGTTCGTGGGCGGCGAGGCGCAGGTGACCAAGACCTTCCTGGAGATGCATCGCCTGACGGTGGGGGGCGAGTTTCGCAAGGATCTGGCGCTGGACCTGAAGAATTTCGATGTCGTGTCCGGCGCGACCTACACCGACACGCACAACAACGCCGACAATTTCGGTCTCTACGGCCAGGGCGAGCTCAAGCTTTTCCGGCCGCTCGCGCTCAACGCCGGGGTGCGCTTCGATCACTTCCGGACATTTGGCGACACGGTCAACCCCCGGGCGGCGTTGATCTACAGCCCGTTCAAGGAGACCGTGTTCAAGGCGCTGTATGGCCAGGCGTTCCGCGCTCCGAACGCGTTCGAGGTGGGCTACATCAGCCCGACGTATGATCGGAATCCGAACCTCAAGGCGGAGACGGTGCGGTCCGGCGAACTGGTCTGGGAGCAGGGCTTCGCCCGGCATTATCGGCTGACGAGCTCGCTCTTTTACAACCAGATCCAGGACATGATCACCAAGCAGGTGAACAGCCTGACCGGCAACTCGATATTCCGGAACACGGACTCGGTGGTGGCCCGGGGTGGCGATCTGGAGGTGGAAGCCCAGTGGCCGGGCGGTTGGCGGGCGCGAGCCAGCTACACGTTTTCCGATGCCTACGACCGGGCGACCGGCGATCAGCTCAGCAACTCCCCGCGCCATGTGGGCAAGTTCGGCGTCACGATCCCGATCTACGGCGATCGCCTCCTGGCCAGCGCCGAGGTCCAGACCATGAGCGACCGTCTGACGGTGCGGAACACCCGGGTGGATGCCTTTGCGATCTGCAACCTGACGTTGTTCAGCCACGAGGTGGTCAAGGGGGTGGAGGCGTCGTTCAGCATCTACAACCTGTTCGACCAGCGCTATGCGGATCCGGTGGCGGTGGACTATCGGCAGTCGGCCATCGTGCAGGATGGGCGGACGTTCCGGGCCAAGCTGACGTGGCGTTTTTGATTGTCGCCGGCCGGGGCTTTAGCCGAGGGCCGGACTGATCTCATGACTCACCAGCAACACCTCTGCGACCGCGGGCGCGATGCCCGGGGCGGGGTTGCGCCCGGAGCCGGGTTGGCTTCGGGCCGCTGGGCGCGCGCCGCCTGGTCGGTGGTGATTGCCCTGGTGTTGCTCGGCCTTGGCGGCAGCGAGGGGCGCGCGCAGGAGTCGGAACTTGAGTACAAGGTCAAGGCGGCGTTCCTCTACAACTTCATCGGATTTGTCGAGTGGCCCACCAACAAGCTGGCGCGAACCGACAAGGAGGTCGTCATCGGGTTTTTGCCCGACGACCCGGCCATGCCCATCATCGCGCATGCGCTCGAGGGCAAGCTCGCTGATGGCCGGCGGATCAAGGTCGTCAGCTTGCGGGAGGGCGAGGAAGCCGCTGGTTGTCATCTTCTCTTTCTGGGCCGGGCGCGCCGGAATCAGCTGGCGGACGTGCTGGCCCGGCTGAAGGCTGCGCCGGTCCTGACGGTGGGCGAGGTGGAACAATTTGGGGAGCGGGGCGGGATGATCAACCTGGTTCGTCACGAGCGCACGTTCCGCTTCGAGGTGAACCTGGGCGCGGCCGAACGGGTCGGCCTCCGCATCAGCTCCAAGCTTTCCAGCATGGCCACCCTGGTCAAAACCACGACGCCTCCATGAGCTTCGCCTTCCTCCGCCACCTGCCGGTCAAACGCAAGCTGCTGGTCGTGACGATGGCGGCCTGCGCCATCATTCTGCTGCTGGCGTGTGTCGGCCTGTTTGGCTTTCAGGTCTTCATTTTCAAACAGACCTTCGCCCGCGACCTGGAAACGCTCAGCGGGGTCGTGGCCGCCAATGCGGCCGGCCCGGTCGCCTTCGGTGATCAAAAGGCCGCCGAGGAAATCCTGTCGGCGCTCGCCGTGGAACAGAAGGTCAAGAGTGCCCTCATCCAGCTCGCCGACGGCAGCGCACTGGCCAATCTGGGCGGCGAGCACACCAATACGACCGTCACCCCGGGCGGGGTCTCGTCGTTTCATGGGGCGGAGTTGGTGGTCAGCCAGCCCATCGTGCACAAGGGCCAGAGCCTCGGCTCCCTCACCATCTGGGCGGACTTCGGCAAAACCTACGCCGAGCTCGTCTGGCTTTACGCGGGGATCCTGCTGCTCGTGTTCGGCAGCGCGTTTGTCGTGGCGATTCTCGTCGCGTCGCGCCTGCAGCGCTTCATCACCGAGCCGGTGCTCAACCTGGCGCAGACCGCCCAGCGCATTGCGTTGCAGCGCGATTACTCCGTGCGCGCGCTCAAAATGGGCGATGACGAACTGGGGTTGCTGACGGACGCCTTCAACCAGATGCTGGGCCAGATCGAGACGCAGGATGCGGCGGTGCGGGATTCCGAGGGCCGCTACCGCCTGCTGTTCGAGTCCAGCCCGGTCCCGATGTATGTGTTCGAGCTCGAGCGGCAACAGTTCCTGGCCGTGAACAGCGCGGCGGTGCGGCACTATGGCTACACTGAGGAGGAGTTCCTTGGGATGACGATCCATGAGCTGCGCCCGACCGAGCCGGAGGCGGGGGCGGGCTGGGAGCAGCGGCCCGCCGACACGCGGGTGCCGTGGAACGTGTGCCATCGAAAGAAGGACGGGACGGTCATCTACGTGGAGCTGACGTCGCACCAGATCGAATTTCAGGGCCGGCGGTCGCGGCTCGTGCTGGCGCTGGACGTGACTGATCGGAAGAAGGCGGAGGAAGATCTGGCGCAGCTGCACAAGCAGCTGGTCGAGGCGTCGCGCAGCGCGGGCATGGCCGAGGTGGCGAACAGTGTTTTGCACAACGTGGGCAACGTGTTGAACAGCGTGAATGTGTCCGCCAACATGCTGGCCGATCGCCTGCGGGACTCGGCGTTGAAGGACTTTCCGGCGGCGGCGGACTTGCTGCGCGAACACGGAAGCGATCTGGGCACCTACCTCACCACCGATCCGCAGGGCCAGCAACTGCCGGGATTCCTCGCGCTGCTGGCCAGGCACTGGGGCCAGGAGCAGGCCACGCTGTTGAAGGAGGCGGAGACGCTGACCGGCCACGTCCAGCACATCAAGGAGGTGGTGAAACGCCAGCAGGCGCTGAGCGGACTGTCCGGCCTGGTGGAGCCCGCCTCCGTCACCGAAATCATCGACGACGCGCTGGCCATCACCGAGGCGTCGCTTTCGCGCCACGAGGTGCGCCTCGAGCGGGAGATCGCCGAGCTGCCGCCGTTGCTATTGGACAAGGTGAAGATTGAACAGATCATTGTGAATCTCGTGCGCAATGCCCAGGAGGCGCTGGTGGAGTCGGGCCGGCCCGATCGCCACATTCGCATCCGGAGCGAGGGCCAGCCGGGCGGCCAGGTGCGGATTCAGGTCACGGACAACGGGCCCGGCATTCCGGCGGAAGTGCTCAGCCGCCTGTTCACCCACGGGTTTACGACGAAGAAAACCGGGCATGGCTTTGGGTTGCACGCGAGCTGCCTGGCCGCCCGGGAAATGGGCGGCGCACTGAATGTTTACAGCAAAGGGCCCGGCCATGGAGCGTCCTTCACCCTGGTTCTGCCTGCGCGCGTCGCGGGGCAGAGCCAGCCGGCCAACCGACAAGCCGCATGAACACCCCCGCCACTGTTCCATCCCCGGCGCGCATTTTGGTCATCGACGACAACGCCGACATTCACAGCGATTTTCGCAAGATCCTCCTGCCGCCCAGCGCGCTTGGTTCAGAGATCGCCGCCGCCGCGAGCGCGTTGTTCAAGCGAAAAACCGCACCGACCTCGACCCGGTTTTCGGTCGACACTGCGCTGCAGGGACAGCAGGGCCTGGACATGGTGCGGCAGGCGATGTCCGAAGGCCGGCCCTACGAGGTGGCGTTTGTCGACATGCGCATGCCGCCGGGCTGGGACGGTTTGGAAACCATCGTCCGCTGCTGGCAGGTCCAGCCCAGCCTGCTGGCCATCATTTGCACCGCGTTCTCTGATTACTCCTGGGACGAGATCAACCAGCAACTGGCGCAGAGCGATCGGTTTCTGATTCTAAAAAAGCCGTTCGACAACGTGGAGGTGTTCCAGCTGGCCGCGGCTTTGGCCAGCCGCGCGCGGGTCGAGCGGGAGCTCGCGGCCACGCACGACCAGCTCGTGCGCGCGTCGCGCCACGCCGGGATGGCCGAAGTGGCCACCGGCGTCCTGCACAACGTCGGCAATGTGCTCAACAGCGTGAACGTGTCGGCCACGCTCATCCAGACCTACGTCCGCGATTCCCGTTTCGCCAGCGTGTCGAAAGTCGCCGGGCTGCTGGCCGAAAACGAGGGCCGGCTGGCCGAGTTCCTGACCGCCGACTCCCGCGGCCGGCAGCTGCCAGGATTTCTCGCCGCCCTCGGCACCCAGCTGGAGTCCGAGCAGGCCGTGCTGCTCGCCGAAACCAAGGCGCTCGCCAACAACATCGACCACATCAAGGAGGTCGTCTCCCGCCAGCAGGCCTACGCCAACCTCTCCGGGGTCACCGAAAATCTCGCGCCGGCCGCGCTGGTCGAGGAGGCCCTCGCGATCAAGGCCCAATCCATGGAACGTCACCGGATCGAAATCGTTCGGAACTATTCCGAGACGGCCCAGGTGGCCGTCGATCGCCACAAGGTTCTGCAGATTTTGATCAATCTCTTCGCCAACGCCAAACACGCCATCGCCCACTACGATGGTCCAGATCGCCGCGTCACCATCGGTATCCATTCGGGCGTCGCCGGGCAGGTTTGCATCGAGGTCCACGACACGGGCGAGGGCATCTCTGCGGAGAATCTCACGCGGATCTTTCAATACGGCTTCACCACGAAGGAGGACGGCCACGGGTTTGGCCTGCACAGTGGAGCGAACGCCGCGCGCGAGATGGGCGGATTGCTTTCGGTCGCCAGCGCCGGCCCAGGGCGCGGGGCCACGTTCACCCTGGAGCTGCCAGCCGCCGTAGGTCAGGCCAAGGCGGCGTAAGCGAGCGGGGCGATTCTGCCTCTTGCCGGATGGCGCCGCCCGCATCACCTTCCGCGCATGCTTCGATCTTTCGCCCTTCCTAGTCTGGCCACCGTCGTCGCGGTGTTGTCCTCCGGCGTTGTGGCCGGCGCGCCGGAAGAGGCGCCCCACATTCACACCTCGCGGCCGGATGCCCGCATCCTGCCGACGCCCCGCGGCGACGAGGCCTTTCAGTTTGTCATCTTCGGCGATCGAACGGGCGGCCCGGCTGAGGGCATCAAGGTTCTGGCCCAGGCCGTCGACGAGGTCAACCTGCTCGACCCGGACCTCGTGATGACGGTGGGCGACCTCGTCAACGGCTACAACCAGACGGACGTTTGGATGAAGCAGATGGAGGAATATCGGGCGACCATGAATCACCTGAAGCGCCCCTGGTTCCCGGTGGCTGGCAATCACGATATTTACTGGCGGCGCGATGCGCAGCACCCCGAGGAGAAGCCATCCCGCGAGCACGAGGAGCACTACGAAAAACATTTCGGCCCACTCTGGTATTGGTTCGAACACAAGCGCTGCGGCTTTCTGGTGCTTTTTTCCGATGAAGGCCATCCCGACGGGCGGCCGCGCGATTTCGGCGACGCCGAGCAGCAGCAGATCAGCCGCACGCAGCTCAACTGGATCGCGGCGGAGCTGGAAAAGATGAAGCCGCTCCGCCACGTCTTTGTCTTCCTGCATCACCCGTTCTGGTGGGGCGAGCGCTACCCGGGCAGCAACTGGGATGAAGTGCACCGCCTGCTCGCGCGCAACGGCAACGTCCGCGCGGTCATCGCGGGGCACATTCATCAGATGCGTTACGACGGCGTGCGCGACGGCATCGCCTACTACGCGCTGGCGGCGACGGGCGCCTCCCTCATTCCCGGAATGGAATACCGCTACTTCGGACTTCTGCATCAGTACAACATGGTGACAGTGCGGGACGACGGGTTTTCCATGGCGTCGGTTCCCGTCGGATCGGTGTTCGACCCGCGTCAGTTCACGCCGGAACGATGGGCGGACGTCGAGGCGGCCCGCTTCACGCTGCATGACATCGTTTCGCCGCCGCTGGAGGTGCAGGCGGATGGAACCGCGACCGGCCACATCCGGGTGGCGCTGACCAACACGTGTTCCCTCGCGCTGGACGCCGTCATCGTGGCGAAGGGCGATCCCGCCTGGCGCTTTGCCCCGGACCACGGCCATGCGTCGATCGAACCTGGCCGCTTTCAGATCTTCGAATTCGAGTGTCGGCGTTCGCCCACGAATGGTCTGGCGGGCTTCACCGCGCCAGAGCTCGAGCTGCGGTTTGACGTCCTGACGCCGGAGGCGCGGCTGGCGATGCCGATCTGGAGCCGGCCGGCCCCGGTGCGGCTGGCGGCGCCCCGCAGCGGATGGCCCGCCGTCCGGCAGAATCAGGTGGTGGCGCTCAACGGCACCAACGCCTGTCTGGAGATTGAACGGAAGCAAGGGCCGCTGCCCGACGGCCCGTTTACGGTGGAGGCCTGGGTCAAGGGGGCGCGGGACACGAATGGAGCGATCGTCTCGAACCTGCGCGTCGGCGGATTCAGCCTCGAAGTTGCCGGCACGCCCCAGTTCCGGGTGCAGACGGATGACGCGTCGGTCGACCCGAGCCGCGCGGCCAACTTGAAGCCGCCGGTCGTCGTGCACGCGGCGAAGCCGCTGGTGCCCGGCCGCTGGACTCATCTGGCGGGAGTGTTCGACGGGACCCGGATCACTCTGTTTGTGAACGGACATCCGGCGGGCTTCACGAACGTCACCGGCGCCCGCCTGGCTTCCGACAAGTCGCTCTACATTGGTGCCCGGCCGAACGGCGCGTTCAACACCCACAATTTTTCCTCGCCGTTCATCTACTGGCGCGGGAGCGCGGACGATGTTCGGATCAGTCGCGGGGCGCGCTATGGCGCGGAGTTCAAGCCGGAGAGCCAGCTGACTCGGGATGCCGCAACGCTTTTGTTTTTCTCATTCGACCGGCGTGTGGGACCCTTGTTTCCCGGGGACGGCAGCGGCCCGGTTCACGCCACGGCGCGGGGCGACGTTCACCTCGTGGCGGAAGCGCGTTGAGTGGGCGGAGCGCAGTCAGCCGCGCAGGACGGTCAAGAGGTGCCGCAATTCGGCCTCCACCTCGCCGTCACCGTCAACGGTCTGCGCGATCTCGTCGCGCAGGAGTTCCCGATATTGCTGGCGGAGCCGGTGGACGGCCACGCGGGTGGCGCCTTCGCTCCATCCGAGGCGCGCGCCGGCGCCGGCGTAGCCGTCGGGATGCGGTTCGCCCGACAGGAAGACGCGCATGACGGCAAACGCGTTGCTCTTGCCGGCCGCCTCCCATTCCGACTGCAGCCGGCTCAGGACGCCATCCAGCACGGCCAGCGCCCAGCGCCGCTCGTAGATCTGATCGGGGCTGCGCAGGTCGGCTGGCTCGAGCCGGAACCTCTGCTCCGCCGCGAGGCTGTCGAGGGAGATGGGCGCCTGGCCGCCCCCGCGTTTTTGGCGGTGGCGCTTGTGCCATTCGTTGGCGAGGAGATGATTGACAGCGGTGAGGAGATACGAGCGAAACCGTCCGCGCCCGGGCGTCACCGAGGCCAGTTGCCGCTTCTCGAGCAACGCGAGGAACACCTCCTGCACCACGTCCTGGGCGGTCTCAGGATTGTGTCCCTGTCGTCGCACGTAGGCGTAGAGCGGGTACCAATAGCTTTGGTAAAGGCGTCCCAGGGCGTGGGTGGCCGCGTCGGATTCGGACTCGCCCGCGCGCAGCACGACGCTCCAGTGGGTGGTGGCGAAATATGCCGCGCCGGGGCGGTCGGATAGACGTTGGGGAGTTTCGGGCCGGGGCTGGGGTTGAGGCTGGGGCTCGGGCTCGGGCATCGGATATGGCGGGCTGTTGGGCGACGGGCGTCCGTTAGCGGCACGGCACCGTGACAGAGACCGCGGCGTCTGGCAACGGGTGAAAGCCAGCAAATCGAGGTGCCTGCGGCGTGCTGGTGCTCGCACCGGGCACGCCAAAGATCGCGTTGTAAAAACCCGACCGGCTGGGCGGTTCGCGTCGATCAGCAGAGTGCCGTCGTCGGCGGTGGTGTGTTTGTGGCGATCAACGAAGCGATCTTCCAAGATGGAAAACGGAAGGGCCGTCCAGGTCAGATCCCGACGCGTTCATCCCCAAAAATTCCTGCAACCGCCCGCGGGCAGCGGCTGTCTATCGTCCCGTAACGCTGACCAGTATTCGACCTAACCAAATCCAGACCGACTTACCATGAAGAAGCTGAAACACATTGTCGCGGGAACGGGCGTGGGCGCCCTGGCCCTTATTCTCGGCGGCGCGCTGACCTTGCCGGCGGCGGAGGGGAGGAATCCAACGAAGGATTTCATGAAGGCCTACCACAAGGCGCCGAAAGGGGTGGACCCGGTGTGCAAGAAGGCCGCCGATGGCAAAGCAACGGCGGCGGAGCTGGCTCATCTCGTGGCCGGCTACAAGGCCATGTGCACAGCCAAGCCGCCGAAAGGGGATGAAGCCAGCTGGAAGGACAAGACGACCAAGCTGCTGCACGCGGCGGAAGCGCTGCAAAAGGGTGAAGCGGACGGAGCGTCGCGCTACAAGGAAGCTGTGAACTGCAAGGGCTGTCACAGCGCGCACAAGCCGGACTAGTCCGGCGGGGTCAGGCGATTGGTATCTACGAGAGCGGGCGAGATCGCCCGCTCTTTTTTTATGCGCCGGGAGGTTGGGACGGGCCGCTACCCCCAGATGCGGCGATCCAGCGAGCGGCATTGAATGGCTTCGCTGAGATGATCCGGGCCGAGTCGGTCCGCACCGGCGAGGTCGGCGATGGTGCGGGCCACCTTGAGGATGCGATCGTAGGCGCGAGCGCTGAATTGCAGATCTCCCATCGCCGCCTTGAGCAGGTCCAGGGACGCCGCGTCCAGCGCGCAGTGGGCCTTGATGTCCCGGGTCGTCATCCGGGCGTTGCAGGTGACATTCGGCCGGCCGGTCAGGCGATGGAGCTGCCGGTCCCGCGCGGTGATGACCCGCTCGCGGATCGTGGCGGAAGCTTCGCCGGGCTGGCCGGCGGTCATTTGATCAAAGCGGACGGCGGGGACTTCGATGTGCAGGTCAATCCGGTCCAGGAGAGGGCCGGAGATGCGCCCGAGGTAGGCCTGGATCTCGCGGGAGGAACATTGCGATTCGTGGGGCATGCGGCCGTCGGGTGTCGGGTTCATCGCCGCCACGAGCATGAACTGGGCGGGGAAGGTCATGGAACCTGCGGCCCGGGAGATCGTCACGTGGCCTTCCTCGAGCGGTTGGCGCATGGTTTCGAGCACGCTGCGCTTGAATTCCGGCAGCTCATCGAGAAAGAGGACGCCGTTGTGGGCCAGGGAGATTTCGCCCGGCGTGGGATTGGCGTTTCCCCCCAGGAGGCCGGCGTCGCTGGCGGTGTGATGCGGTGCGCGAAACGGACGCCGGGTCACGAGCGCCTGCCCTGGCGCCAGCAGGCCGGTGATGCTGTGGATTTTGGTCGTTTCGAGCGCCTCCACGAGAGTCAGCGGCGGCAGGATCCCCGGCAGCCGCTTGGCCAGCATCGATTTGCCGGTCCCCGGCGGGCCAATCAGCAAAATATTGTGCCCGCCCGCCGCGGCGATCTCGAGGGCGCGTTTCACGGATTCCTGGCCCTTGACCTCGGCGAAATCCAACTCGTCCTCCACGGGCCGCCCGAAAAGCTGGGCCACATCCACCCGGGTTGGCGGGATACCCGCCTCCCCTTCCAGAAATGTCGCGGCTTCGCGCAGGTTGCGGATGGGGACGACATCGAGTCCCTGGACGACCGCCGCCTCGGCCGCATTTTCGGCCGGCACGAGCAGTCCGCGCCGGCCTTCGGCGCGCGCGCGGAGCGCGATGGGCAGGACGCCTTTCACGGGCCGCACTGGCCCTGTTGGCTATTTGTCACCGCAGGATTGTCACTCGCAAACCACTCAATTCCATTCATTTCCGACGGTTGCGGAATTATCCGTCTCATCCACGAACCCTTGGCGAGCACTTGCGAAAGAAGCGAGTCGACCGGTCGCTTTCAATGGCCCATTTGGGCCAGATCCTAGGCGGTGGGATTACCGAT
This sequence comes from Limisphaerales bacterium, assembly GCA_044229355.1. Lineage (GTDB taxonomy): Bacteria > Verrucomicrobiota > Verrucomicrobiia > Limisphaerales > JADJPG01 > JBGARF01. The sequence goes on along the minus strand of JBGATF010000055.1, from coordinate 2,418 downwards.
ACTGCCATTGAAAAATGGGAGAAGAACCAGAACCGTCCGATCAAAGCTAACCGCGCGAAGATTGTGGAGTTTCTGGGGTTCGATCCGGAACGGCAGTCGGTCGGCTGATGAGGTGCGAGGGTCCGATTCCGAACCTGGCCTCCAACTCCAAGCGGTTGTAGCCGCGTGCTTTGGGGATTGGTGGAGGTCGGAGTTCCAGCAAACTGGCCCGTGTGACACCTTTCTGCGTATGCAGACTTATGTGTGCCACCCGTCCGTAACGCTGTGAATTCGACCTGTCGTAGCCTCACAACCTGTGAGCGCCGACATGCGAAAGAAGTTCGGGAAGTTCCTCTCCAAAAAGAGCGGCTACTGGTACTGGCAGGACAACGATTCCCGGAAGTCCGGCGAACTCAGGCAGGGCACCCTCGGCACCAAGAACGAGGTCGAAGCCGACCGGTTGCTCCACGCCAAGAACGAAGCTCACCTTTGCCCCGGCATCAACATCCAGATGGCGCGGGCTTATCTCGCCGCCGCTGACCCGGCCATCGCCCTCCGGACTTGGCAGTTCGTCATGGACGAAGTCTTGAAAACGGTCAGAGGGCCGACACGGGACCGGTGGCAGACGGCGATTAAGGACCCGGCGTATACGGCCCTCAAAAGCCTTCCGTTGGCCGAAACGCGCGCTGAGCATTTCCTCAAAGCCCTCCACTCTGGCACCGTAGCGACGAACGTTTTTCTGCGTCGTCTACACAATTTCGTCTTGGACATGAGTTGGCTGCCGTGGCCGGCAATTCCGAAACGTCAATGGCCCCCTGTTCGTTACAAAGAGAAGCGCGCCATCACGGCGGACGAGCACCGGCGAATTGTGGAGCGCGAAACCAATCCTGAGCGTCGCCTGTTCTACGAACTGTTCCATCACCTGACTACTGCGAAAGCAACGGATAGTGCCGAACCCGCCGAGGGGCCAACCGGGGCGTTCCTGAAAGCACACAACCTGACCAACTGCCAGTTCAACGAAACGAGGCTGAAGGTAGTCCGTAAATGCCGCGCAATCTTAGCAAGCAGCCGCTGTTGCTGACCGGTCCACATCTGGATAAGAGCACTCCATTGGCGCTTGCATGAACGGCGATGGATGCTCACCTTTGTTCTGCTGCAACTGGTATGAAAATCTCACTCTGCACTGTTCTCTCGTTGGTCGTTCTGGACGGGTTCTCGAAGGCGGCAGACCTAAAGCCATTTGAACCCAAGGCCATGACTGACGGTTACTGCTACGGTGGTAGCCGAAAGGACGACAAGGCAGTCGGCGGATATGGCACCTCGGACAACGCCCCCAAAAACATGACCGACAAGACTCCGGGGTCCGAAGGTCAGATTACCCTTGTCGCGCTGCCCGCCGAATTAGTGCCGTTCAAGGGAGAGTTTCGAGGTTTTCGCCTGCTGTTGGTCAACCGTACCAAGTCTGAAGCGGCATTTGCAGCCTGCGACTCCCGGCTGGACATCATCTGTGAAGCACGGAACCAAAGTGGTGACTGGAAGCCTATCGAGCATCTTCCGTCCAGTTTCTGCGGCAACAGCTATCACAGCGTCTACCTTCCCCGCGGGCATTACTGGGAGTTTCGCGCGCCGGTTTACTCTGGCCCCATGAAGACCAAGGTGCGTTACCAGCTTCAAGGCAAAGTGCCCATCTACTCGAATGAGTTTGATGGCAGCATCAACCCAGTTCAGTTCAAGAAGCCGCCAAACCCGAAATGAGATAAGCGCGTTCTCCAACGCTGACTGCGCTTCAGGGCGCAGTGAAATGGACCCCAAAATTCGGACCAGTAGCTAAGTTAGACTTTTAGGGTTCTGCCGGGCGTGAGAGATCGGCAGCGCCATGAGCAAGACAAAACGGAAACGGCATACTGGGGCCTTCAAAGCGAAGGTCGGAATGGAAGCCCTCTTGGGCGTCAAAACGGTGGGTCAAATTGCCCGGGAGTATGATGTGCATCCGGTGCAAGTAACGCAGTGGAAAGGAGTGATCCGGGATCGGTTGCCCGAGCTGTTTGAGCGGGCGCCTGGGCCCGGAGAAGACAGCCAAGAATTGATCGCGCAGTTGCACGAAAAGATCGGCCAACTGACCGTGGAGGCGGATTGGCTTAAAAAAAAGTGCAAACAATTGGGCCTCTGAGCGAGCGGCAGAAGCTGGTCTTGCCATGCCCGGAACTGAGCATCCGAAGACAGTGCGAGCTGGTGGACATCTCCCGCAGCGGCTACTACTACGAGCCCTGCCCCGAGTCGGAGGAGAACCTCAAGTTGATGCTGGAGTTGGACAAGCTGCACCTGAAGTGGCCGACGTTTGGGAGTCGGCGGTTGACGGTGATGATCAACCGGCAAGGGTGGTCGGTGAATCGCAAACGAGTCAGCCGGTTGCTGCAGGTGATGGGGATGGAGGCGGTG
>JBGATF010000054.1:0-38847 GCA_044229355.1 Limisphaerales bacterium | reverse complement strand
CCCAGAATCAGCAGGAGCGGCTTGGATTGGCGAATCACGCACTTCACGCGGAAATCTTGGAATGGACCGATGCCGGCGCGAAGCGAGAATACCAGGCACCGCTTCGAGTCGACATGCGCGAGTTCGTCGGTGCAGGTCGAAGCTTAATATGTAACAGGCTTAGCCGTATTGAGTTATGACTCTATTCCGTTGGATTGCAAGCTGCTTTTATCGATGCAATGAAGACGGTTGACCAAGTATTGGACGGCGCTGCTCCGCTGACATTGAGTTCTAAGCTATTATGGTCGAACGGGTTAAGGTCTTGGAGCGCCCGTTGTGGGGTTCCCGTGAGTGAGCCGACCTTTCCGATCAGTGGTGACCCGAAAATCAACACTCAGGCTATCCAATGGACGCGCGCTTGGGGAGCGCCTGGGGTGACGGGCGAATTCCGGGAAGTGGTGCTCGTCCACCAAGACTGTCCAAGTCCGTCAGCTATCGTGAGGGCTGGACGCCTAAAATGTTCAAAAGAATTTTTAAAAATCGATTGACACCCTGTAGTGCCTTTGGAATATTCGCCGCACACACAGAACCAAACACACGACACACATGAGAACAAAAACTCTGCTTATTACTGCGGCTCTGAGCCTCGCGGGCGTTGCCTCGTCGATGGCGCAGGTGTATTCCGTCAACGCGGTCGGTTACATCAACCTGACGATGAAACCGAACTTCAACTTGGTTGCCAACCAGTTGAATCGCACGCCGAACAACTCGTTGAACAATGTTTTGACGGGCGTTCCGGGTGATTCCCAGGTCTTGAAATTCGACAACGCCTTGAACGATTACGTTCTGGAGGTGTTTGACGGCACGACTTGGATTAAGCCCGATGGCTCTCCTTCGACGCTGACCGCAGATCCGGGTAATGGCTTCTTCTTCTTCAATCCGGCTGAAGGAAACGTCACTGTCACGTTGGTCGGTGAGGTTCCGCAGGGAAGTGCTCTGGCGGTGACTCTTCCGCCTAACTTCTCGCTGATTTCGTCGATCGTTCCCCAAACGATTGCCCTGACGGCAGCCAATGGTTTCCCGCAGATCGGTGACGCGCAGTATCTCTCGTTCAATGCGACATCGCAGAACTACGATAACCCGATCGTTAATGATGGAACTCAATGGCTGACGCTTGAAGGTGTTCCGGTTACTGCTCCTACGCCAACGGTTGGTCAGGGTTTCTTCTTCTATAACCCTGGCGATTCCGTCAACTGGACTCGCTCTTTCAGTGTTAACTAAAGAAATCCTGACGATTAAACTCTGAACAACAACCCAAAACCCAAAATATGAAGAAAACACTGCTTACGTTGGCATTTGCCGCTCTCTCGGCTGTTGCCACCTACGCGCAATCAGGTTCGATTCAGTTTCTGAATACGGCCCTGAATAAGATCAAATACCTCGAGACGTCCAGCTCTACTGCCGTTGACCTTCCCGCCGGCGCTGTTGTTGGTGTCTTCTATGGAAGCTCGGCGAATAGCCTCTCGTTGGCGGACGCGACGACCAAAGTCACGTCGGCTGGTTTGTTCAACGGTGGAGCGGTTTATCTGCTTCCGGGAACGGCTCCTGGCGAGTCTGTCTTCCTGAAGATCGCCGCTTGGTATAACTCGGCCAGCCCGAGCGCTACTCCGGCCTTGGCTCGCGACGGTGCCCAGTCCGCTGGCATCACCCATTACGGTGAATCTGCCACGGTTCAGACCACTGCTCTGGGTCCGACCTCCGGCCCCGGCACTGTGGTTTGGCAGAGCGCCTCCGGTGCCAGCACTGCTCGTGCGAAGCCGTTCAACGTGGTTGAAGTGGTTCCGGAGCCGTCCGTCGTGGCTCTCGGTGCCCTTGGTCTCGGTGCGCTTCTCCTGCGCCGCCGTAAGGCCTAATAACTACCAAGTCTAGCTAGCTATCACAGGCCGCTCACCGATGGTGAGCGGCCTTTTTCTTTCAACTCCCGACTTCATTTCAGCAACAGTTGGAGAACGCTCCGATGCTTTGAGGCTTAAACAGTGCCTTATGAAACGGATTCTCGTAGCCTATGATGCCTCGGCTCAGTCTGAAAATGCTTTGGAGGAACTTTCCAGGAGCGGCTTGGGACCGCGGTGCGAGATCTTGGTGATGTCAGTAGCCGATGTCTGGCTGCCCGCAAATCCGAGTTCAGCGCCGTATCCAGACACAGACCCTGCTGCCGTTCGAGATGCGCTGGCTCGGGCTGAACAAACAATAGCTCGAATGGCGACGCTAGCCACCAATGCGTCTAGACAATTGGCAATCCTGCATCCGCGATGGACGGTGACCCCGTATTCCTGCGGAGATTCGCCTGCGTGGGCAATTTTGCACAAAGCCGTCGAGTGGAAGGCAGATCTTGTTGTTTTGGGTTCACATAGTCGTTCCGTTTTGGAGAGATTTTTCCTCGGCAGCGTTTCGGCGAAAGTAGCAGCAGAAGCAACGTGCTCGGTTCGAATTGCGAGACCTCGAAGTGATTCAATGGGTGGAGGAAAACTGCGGATCGTGGTTGCGGTGGATGGATCCGCCGATTCTCAGGCGGCGGTTCAGGTCGTGGCAGGCCGAGTCTGGGAATCGCATTGCGAATTTCGAGTGGCGACCGTGATGGACCAGCGAATGGAGAGCACCATAACGTTTGGATCCGGGGGGCGCGCCGACTTTCGCCGGCGATCGGATGAAGGTGCCCGCGATGCGTTGCTTCGACTTTTGCAGGCCGACGCTCGAACGTTGTCCCAATCCGGATTGACGGTTGAGACGTGTCTTCTGGTGGGCGACCCGAAGAATGAATTGCTGACCATGGCGGACGAGTGGCGTGCGGATGCCATTTTTATCGGGTCGCGCGGAATTCATCACGGCGGTCGTTTGTCGCTGGGAACCATGGCCTCCGCGGTTGCAAGTCGGGCTCAGAGTTCGGTCGAAATCGTCAGGCCATGAGTGTGAATGCCGGCCTTCGCCTTTGCACGTGGGCCGCGTTGGTAAACGCGCTGTTAGCCACGTTTAAGATCGCGGGTGGCGTTTTCGGCCATTCGTATGTTTTGATCGCCGATGGCATTGAGTCGATTGCTGATGTTTTCAGTTCGATCGTGGTCTGGAGTGCCCTGCGGGTGTCGGCCATGCCGGCGGACGAAAATCATCCCTACGGCCACGGGAAGGCCGAGCCGATTGCCGCTGTGGTCGTATCGTGTGCCCTGCTGGGCGCGGCGATACTAATCGCGGTTCAGAGCGTTCGCGAGATCCTTGAGCCGAGTCAGGGACCAAGTTGGTTCACCCTTCCATTATTGGTGATCGTCGTGGTCGTGAAAGGGTGGCTATCTCGTCTTGCATTCAGGATGGGGGCGAATCTCGACAGCACTGCCTTAAAAAGCGATGCCTGGCATCATCGTTCAGACGCATTGACGTCCGTGGCCGCTTTGGTGGGCATCGCCATCGCCCTCATTGGCGGGCCAGGATACGAAAGCGCCGACGATTGGGCGGCGCTTGTGGCCTGCGGCGTCATCGCCTGGAATGGGACCCGCCTGATGCGGGACGCTCTGAACGAGGTCATGGACGCCAGCGTGTCGGTCGAAGTCGTAAGTGCGGTGCGTTCGATCGCTGCCACCGTGGAGGGTGTGATCGCCATTGACAAGTGCCGCGTGCGCAAGGCGGGCCTGCATCTCGTGTTGGATATTCACGTGGTCGTCGATGGTGGCCTTTCGGTGCGGCGTGGCCACGACATAGCCCACGCGGTGAAGGATTGCCTCCTGCAATCGCCGTATCGAATTAACGATGTGACCGTGCACATCGAACCGGCTCGCGAGACTGAGATTCGGGAGGGAATTTCCGGCGACGGGTTACGAAGGGGCGGGTGAGACCCTCTTCTCCAGGGTGCGGTCCGCCTGCGGGCGATCCTTAAGCCCTATTGTAGTCCCTGGTACGCCAGCCAGAGTGCGCGAAAGTAGCGCATGACCCGCAACGGGTCGTCCGAGGGTGGAATCTCCGCCAGGCAAAAGCCGTCGAAGTGAATCTCGTTCAAGCGGCCGAGCAGCCGACGGAAAGGATATTCGGAAAGATAAAGATCGCGCATGTGCACACTGAAGATTTTGTCTTTCACGAGATCAAAATTGTGATCGAAGCCTCCGCCGTCGAGGTCGGATTGATTGGAGTTCCAACAAGCGCCGACGTTGCGATGGTCGGCGTGGTCCAGGATCGTCTTTATGTTCGGCAGCAGGGAGGTTCCCTGGCCATGAACCTCCAGGCGTATGGCCACGCCGTGGTCTGCGCCGAATTCCCCGAGTTGCCTGAGGGAACGCCCGATTTGTTCGAGCGTCCGTTCGGTGGGCACTTCCTTCGGCAGGCCGTTCGGTCTGACCTTGATGCCGGAGGCGCCGACATCGTGGGCCAGGACAATGTATTCGCGCGACTGAGCGATTTCCCGTCTGAGCCGCTCCGGATCGGGACTGTGATATTCAAACGCACTGCCCAACCCCATCAGGGCCACTTTCGAATTGGCGAACCGGCGACGAACATTTTCTCGTTCGTCCTTGCCGAGTGCGATCTCCACTTTGTGCGCATGGGTTGTCCGTAGCTCGACGCCTTCGAAGCCGGTCGCTTCGCAGTTCTTGATCAAGGTTTCCAGATCCCAGTCCTTGGCCAGATTGTATGTGACCGTTCCGAGTTTCATACGGTCGCCCGCCGGACGATTGCGGCCGGCTTCGCCGGCGCTCGAAGAGAGAGGTGCGAGGCTCGCTGCCGCGGCAGCCCCGATCAGTGACCGTCCGAGGAATTGACGACGAGTGGCGTTCATGAGGGGAGTTTGCGCTACTGGTGCGGGACGGCAATCCTCGACTTCCGACATCTCCTCGGCGGAATTTCCAGCGACCTTGCCCGGAGGCTCGTGGGTCAGGTAACATTGTGCTCATGATTTTCCACCGAAATTCCTGCTGGCTGCCAGGGTTCCTGGCGTCGGCCCTCATCGCAACTGTCATGTCGACCCTGGCCCAAACTTTTCCATCTGTAGATCAACTCCCGCCCAGTCCAGGATGGGCTGACCCCTTGGTGATGCGGGACGGGAGCAAAGTTACCACCCGTAAGGAGTGGGAGGAAAAACGCCGGCCGGAATTGAAGGCGCTTTTTCAGCACTACATGTACGGCATGCTCCCGCCGCGCCCTTCCACGGTCGAATTCACCATCCGGGGCACCTATCCGGATTTTCTTGATGGGGCGGCGACGTTGAAGCTGGTGACGATTTCGTTTGGTTCCGACGACATAGCGCCCCGGATTGATTTGATGGTCGTGACGCCGAACGGAAAACGAGAGGCCGTGCCGCTTTTTCTTTCCATGAATTTTTGTGGCAATCATGCCCTGACCGCGGATCGGAGAATTCCGTTGGCGCGTGGCTGGCTCTACAACAGCTGCAAAGGTTGTACCAATAATTTGGCCACCGAGGCGGCTCGCGGCGGACAGGCTGGCGATTGGCCGCTCGAGGAAATTGTGCGGCGGGGTTATGGATTTGCCAGCTTTTGCAGCAGTGACGTGGATTCGGACCAGGCAGATATTTCCGAAGGGGTTTATCGATGGCTGTCAACGAAGGCGGGAAGCGGCTTTGCTTCGTCGGCTCATTCCCGCGGCAGTATTGCCGCGTGGGCCTGGGGATTTCACCGAAGCATGGATTACCTCGTGACCGATGCGGCCGTGGATCCGCGCCGTATCGCGGCAGTGGGCCACTCGCGAAACGGCAAAACTGCCCTGCTTGCAGCGGCGTTCGATGAGCGGATTGCTCTGGCAATTCCCTGTCAGGCTGGCTCCGGCGGTACGGGTCCAAGTCGCGTGTCCAAACGTTTGGCGGCGCCGCAGGTCAATGGACGGCCAACGGCCGAGACGATTGCCGTTATCAACCGAAACTTCCCGCACTGGTTTAATGCCGAGTTCAAGAAGTTCAATGATCAGCCGGAGCGCCTGCCGTTTGACCAGCATTTGTTGATCGCGTTGTGCGCGCCTCGGCCGGTCCTCCTGTCCAACGCGGTAGACGACCAGTGGGCGAACCCGGAAGGCCAATTTGAACTCCTGTTGGCTGCCGAACCCGCTTATCGTTTAACTGGCGGGGGCGCCGTGGGTGTGCGGGAGATGCCGGCTCCGGGGCGTCTGGTCGACTCACGCCTTGGTTATTTCATTCGTGCCGGGAAGCATTCCATGGGACCGGCGGACTGGTCGGCCTTCCTCGACTACGCGGACCGACATCTGCGGTAGTCCGAAGGCGGAGACCAATGGCGGGTGATGGAGGTGGCACAAAATGCCTCGGCGCACCGAATCGGCGCGGCAGTTACGCTGTCCGACGGAATCTTGCTAAAGGGGATCGTTTTTTGCCCGAGATTTTAGTGGCTTATTTGAGGTCGTTTGATACATTCGCGCACTCTCGTTGCCTGATGGGCGAGCAATCATCAACGAGTCCAGGCAATTACACCTGAAACGCGATACGGATTTGTCGTGAGCAACAATAAGAAACCGGAGAAAAAAGGGCCTGTCCCCAGTGGAAAGGGCAAGCCGCGTGTCAGTGCGACAGCGGCGAGCATTCTGGGGCAAGGAGTGGTCAAGGCCAACAAGGCGGGTGAGGTCACCTTCGGCCAACGCCGGGTGAAGATTCGTCCCGAGTGGTCGAAGTATTACGATCATCTGCTCGAGCTGCGGGAGCGATTGCTGGCGCAGATGAATGGCCTGGCCAAGGATTCCGCGGAGGAAATGGCCAGCTACAGTCTGCACATGGCCGACTCGGGGACTGATAATTTTGACCGGGACTTTGCCTTGAGCCTGTTGTCTTCGGATCAGGATGCCGTTTACGAGATCGAAGAGGCGCTGAAGCGCATCGAGAAGGATGCTTATGGGATTTGTGAGCTGACCGGCAAGCCCATCCCGAAGGCGCGTCTGGATGCCATTCCGTGGACCCGGTTTACGGTGGAGGCGCAAGCCCAGTTGGAGCGGGAGGGAGCATTGCGCCAGAAGCGGCTGGGAGCGCTCGGCACGATTGACAGCGCGGGCGGCACCGAGGCGGAAGAAGACGACGAAGTTGAAGAAAAGCCGGCGCGTGAAAAAGAGTAACCGAACCTGAAAGAGACTTATGCCGAGAGAGATTATCACCATCGAATGCACGGAAGCGCGCAAAGAGGGCAAATCGCCGTCGCGCTACACGACCACCCGCAATAAGAAACTGCAGACAGAGCGTCTGGAGATCAAAAAGTATAACCCCGCTCTGCGGCGTCATACCGTGCACCGGGAGGTCAAGTAAGCTTTGGTTCAACCAAAGAAATTCACCTGCGTATCGAGCAACCGAACAGCTTATGCCCCGCAAGACCAACACCGACCGGAAAAGCAGCCGCGGTCGCGGCCGCTCCAGCAGTTTTGAAAAGCGCACACCCCGGCCCAAGCCGAAGATCGATTTCACGGTCGAGGCGATCGACTTCAAGAATTCGACGCTGCTCCGCCAGTTCGTGACCGATGCCGGGCGCATCCTGCCCCGCAAATACACGGGCCTGCCGGCACATTACCAGCGCCGGTTAAACACGCAGATCAAGCGCGCCCGTCAAATGCTGCTCATGAAGTAGTTTTCCGGTCTCCGTTTCCCAGCGCGCCACCCGGCCGTGCACCCACCGGTTCCAACCCCGGTGGGTTTCTTTTTGGCCCCGCCGTCTTATTGCAAAACGTTTGCATTTGGTTTCCGGCGTTTTAGCCTGCTGCAACTGCTGTCCGGCCGCAGGCCGGTCTGGGCATGTAAGGTTCTCGCTTGATGATCTGCCGACTGACAACTCGACCGCATGCCCGCATCCGGATCGGCGAAGGATGGCGAGGGTGCGGCTTCGCCATTGGCTGGCGAAGGTCGCCGCGCGGTGCCTGGATCCGCTCAATTCTGATCTTCCTCGGGTTGCTGATCGCGGCCGGTCAACTCTGCGCCGCGCCTGACCGGCCACGGGTCCGGGTCGTGACGACCCTCCTCCCTGTCTACTGCCTCGCGGTTAATGTGGGAGGCGATCGAGTTGACGTGCGTTGCCTGGTCGGGACGGATGGCGCCGGTCACGACTACCAATTAACCCCCCGTGATCGCGCGGCGTTGGAAGGCGCGGATGTTTTCCTCCTGAATGGCTTGGGAATGGAGCCTTGGCTGAAGAAAACGCTGGCGCTGGCTCCGAAGTCATTGCGAGTGCTCGAGGTTTCCCGGGGGCTTGACGGGAATTTCCTGGCGCCTGCAGGCGATCAGGAAGGGGCTGGGCGGAGCGGGACGAACGGGCATGTCTGGTTGGATCCGGAATTAATGCTGCAGATGGTGACGAATGTCTGGCGGGAATTCCAGGATGTCGATCCGGCAGGGGCTGTGGAGTATTCCCAAAATGCGGCGGAGTATGTGCGCCGATTGCAGGCGTTGGACGGGGAGCTGCGGCGCGGTCTCGAACCAATGCGGGGCCTCGGCGTGGTGACGTTTCACGATGCGTTCCCGTATTTTGCGCGACGGTATGGGCTGGTCATTGTCGGGGTCATCGAGGAGCTTCCGGACGTCGATCCGTCCGCCCGACATCTAGCGAGGCTTTCAGCGCGCATTCGTGATGGGCGGGCTCGGGCGATCTTTTCCGAACCCCGTCATTCGTCCCAATTGGCGAAGCGACTGGGGGCAGATCTGGGTTTGAAGGTGGGAGTTCTCGATACATTGGAAAACGGACCATTGGAGCGGGACGCGTACGAAACGGGCATGCGTCGAAACTTGAAAAGCCTGCAAAGCACACTGCCATGAGCCAGCCTTGCAGTTGCCACGACCATTCGTCGGGCGCAGCCTCCGGGCCGGTGGTCAAGGCGTGCGGCGTTCGGGTTACGTTGGGAGGTCATGAAATCTTGCGCGGGGTGGATCTCGAGGTGCCTGCCGGCAGCCTGGTGGCTTTAATTGGGCCGAATGGATCGGGCAAGACGACATTTCTGCGGGCTGTCTTGGGGTTGCAGCGGCTGTCGGGGGGCGAGATCCTGTTGTTTGGGTCCGCGGACCGCCGCGCCGGGCTGCGACGAATCGGGTACGTGCCGCAACGAATCAACCTGGAGAGGAGCTTTATTCTCAGCGTGCGGGAGTTTTTGGCATTGCGGTTGCGCCGGACGCGGCACTGGTTTTGGCGGTCAAAACGGGCCACCGATGAGGCGATCGAGGAGTCTCTGGTCGAGATGGGAGTCCGGCCGCTGCTCGAGCGGCCCCTGGCCGCGTTGTCCGGCGGTCAATTGCAGCGGGTGCTGATCACTTTCAGTCTTTTAAACAAGCCGGACCTGCTGCTTCTGGACGAGCCAACGGCGGGGGTCGATGTGCAGGGCGAAGAGTCCTTCTACGACATGATTGCCGCGGTGCAACGCCGGCATCGGCTTTCCGCAGTGCTGGTGTCGCACGATCTCTCAATGGTCTACCGACATGCGTCGTGGGTTTACGCATTGAACGGCGTTGTCTGTTGTCAGGGGCCGCCGGAGGAGGTCATCAACGCCGAGTCCTTGAAAGAGGCCTACGGAATGCACGTCTCGCCCTACCATCATCATCATCCGAGTCATGTTCACTGAGCACTGGATGCAACGGGCGCTTCTGGTCGCGCTGTTCTTGTCGCCTCTCTGCGCCCTGCTGGGGGTTTTCTTGACGGCCCGGCGCATGTCGTTTTTCAGCGACACTATTGCGCACGCCGGTCTGGCGGGGGTTGCGGTCGGGATCTGGCTCGGTCTGGCGGAGCCGACCTGGTCGCTCATGGCGGTCGGTCTGGTCGTGGCTGCTGCAATTTTCTGGCTGAAAGAAAAAACTGATCTTTCGCCGGATACGATCATGGCTCTGCTTCTATCCGGGGCGGTCGCCGTGGGGATCATTTTGCTGGGCGTATTGCGGGTCCGGCCGGGGGAGATCCACGGTTATCTTTTTGGAGACATTTTTGCCGTCAGCGAATCAGAGGTCTGGCAGGCCTTGGCCCTGTTGCTGGGCGTAGGCGTAGGCGTGTTCACCTTGCTCAGCCCGCTCAGCTTGATCACGGCGCAGGAGGAGATGGCCGAGGTCTGCGGGATCCCTGTGCGGCGGGCAAACTATTTGTTCATCGGCGTCCTGACGCTGACCGTCTCGTTGACCATCCGGTTGCTGGGCATCGTCCTGGTGACGGCGTTGCTGGTGATTCCGCCGGCGGCGGCGCGCAACGTGAGCTGTAATCTGCGGCAGCAAATTGTCATGAGCGTGGTGCTGGGCACGATGGGTGGAGTCGGTGGCACCGTGATGTCCTATCACCTCAACGTGCCGTGCGGGCCGGCGATCGTGCTCGTGTCCATCGGCCTGTTTCTGGCGACGTTCCTCTTTGGCCGGTGGCGGAGCCATCAGGGGTGGAAGGCGCGTGGGGCGCAGGCATGAGCGGTTGGCGCGCAGGGCAATCGCGGCCGGGCCCGGCTCCGGCGGAGGCCGGGGTGCGGGCATTGGCCAAACGGTTGCGGCAGCGGTCGCGCAAGGTGACGGGGCCCCGGCAGGCGATCCTGAGTGTGTTGCGGCGGAGCCGGCGTCCGTTGAGCGCGCGCGAAATTTTTGACGCCCTGGGTCCGGCGAGCTGCAATTTGGCAACCGTCTATCGCTCGATGCACATGCTGGAAGGCGAGGGGATCGTCAAGCGGGTCGACTTCGGCCAAGGCGGGCGGTTCGAGTTGTTGGAGGAGGGGGATGACGGGCATCATCATCATCTGGTTTGTGTGGAGTGTGCCGCGGTGGTGGAGTTGGAGGAATGCTTTCCGCACGAGGTGGAGCGCCGCATCGCGGTGAGAAACGGATTCAAGAAGGTGACCCACCGGTTGGAGTTTTTCGGAGTTTGCCCGCGGTGTCAGTGAGCCCGCCGCTCCATAATGGAAAGGCCACGCCGCAGCGTGGCCTTCCCCGTTTCGATTTCAGCCGGAGCGGACCGGGCTAGGCTCCGCGTCGGCGTGGCTGGCTAGGAGCCATTTTCCCAGTCGCTGTGCTTGATGTACTCCTTTACCTTGCGGCGTTCGTAGCGATGCTTCTGGGCTTTAAGCGGACGGTCGTCAGTTTTCCGAAATGAGTGTTTCGGATTGCGGATGATCTCGCCGATGGCTTCGTTCGATTTTGTCATAGGGGGACTGGGTTTACCTTGGGCCCATGAGCCAACAGTGGGGTACTGCCGGAAGAGAAGGTGCAGACTCCGGCATTGAGGCGTCCATTCCATGAAACCACTCGCTTCGACCACTCGTGAACTCATGGTGCACATTAGACCGGCTGGCGACCAGCCAGGTTCAAGAAAAGATGGCTCGTTTTCGGGGATTTTCCATCCGTACTTGGGCGGAGTTTTTGTGGCCTCCGCCTCCTTTCGCGCACGGACAGTCCCCGACTTCAACCCCGGGAAAATGAACCGGAATGCCACTCCCGAACGACGCGAGCCCGGCCGAGCTGAAAGCCTTGGCGACGGAAGGCTGCGACCACTTCGGCGAATTGGGACTTCAGGATGCCCGCCAGAGCCAGTCGCCCACTGGGAGCCACCCGGCGGCCCAGCTTTGCCGCGTGCTGGATGAGGAGGTCGGCCGTCAGGTTGGCGCACACAACGTCGTAGGACTGATCCGGACGCAGGGGCAGCGCGCTGATATCTGCCTGCTGGAGCCGAAGCCCGCGGGTCACGTTGTTCTGAGCTGCGTTTTCGCGCGCGACCCGGACGGCAGCCGGGTCGAAATCGAATGCCAGGACGTTGTCATACCCGAGTTTGACGGCGGCGATGGCGAGGATGCCGGAGCCGCAGCCGACGTCGAGCAGCGAGCGTTTGCCGGACCCGGAGCGTGCGCTAGCCAGCTCTTCAAGGCAAAACCGGGTGGTCGGGTGGTTGCCGGTGCCGAAACTCAATCCCGGATCGAGGATGACCAAGGCCTGGCCCGGCTTAGGCTGGCGCCGGCTCCAACTGGGGAGCACCACCAGCTTCCGGCCGATGACCAATGGCTTGAAGTGACGCTTCCAGGACTCGGCCCAATCCTCCCCCGGGACGGCTGAAGCGGCCACGTGGACTCTTGGGATGGGCAAGCCGAACGCCTTCAGATCCCGGAGGCCTTTCAGCAAGCGCGCTTTCCGGGCGGGGTTCCATTCGGACCTCCGGGCGAGATAGACGGTCGCCCAGCTGCGATTCTGGCGGGCATCAGTATAAATCGACGCCGGCTGACCGAATTCGGACTCCAGGAGCCAGCCGACGGCGTCCTCGGTCGACGGGTCGACGGCGATCCGCAGGCGCACCAAATCCCGGCGTTGGAGTGTCGCCTTCCGCTTCAAGCGCGTCCCCGCCATGGTGCAAAGTTCAAGAGCTGGATTTCGGCCCGGCCCCCCGCGACGGTCGCCTCGGTCACGCTCGCGTAGTCGATTTCAAACGCGGCGGTCTTGGCGAGCGGGACGTCAATGAGGATGGAAAGCAGCATGCGGATGACCCCTCCGTGGCAGACGACGGCCACCGACTGGCCGGCGTGCTGGTCCAGCATGTTGCGCAGGCAGGGCTCGACCCGCGTTCGCAGGCTTTGGCCGCACTCGCCGTTGCGAATCGCCCCCTGCTCGATCTGCGCCAGCCAATCAAACGCACTGACTTGAAAGCGGGCATGGACCTCGTCCCAGGCGAGGCCGGTCCAGTCGCCAAAGTCCACCTCCCGCAGGTCCGGCAGGGTCACTGCCGGATGCCGGCTGTGGGACGAGAGCGGCATGAGCGTTTGCTGGGCGCGCCGCATGGGGCTTGCGTAAGCAACATCAAATCCCTCTGCGCTGAGATGCTCCGCCAGGTGGGAAGCTTGACGGTGACCCCGGGGAGATAGGTTCATGTCGATCCGGCCGCCAAAAACGCGGTGGTAGCGCTCTTCGACTTCGCCATGGCGAATGAGCAGCAGGCGGGTCCGGGACGGGATTGGCGTTGCAGCCATGGTCACGACGGCTGGCTGAGGGCTCTTCGCTGCAGCTCAATCAGCTGAAAGATCCCGCCCTTGGCGAGAGACACGAGTGACGAAAACTCCGCTTCGCTGAACGTGGCTTCCTCGCCACTCCCTTGGACTTCAATGAACTGGCCGTCTGCATTCATGACGACGTTCATGTCGACGGCGGCGGCCACATCTTCCGTATAGCACAAGTCGAGCATGGGCTGGCCGTTGACCACGCCCGCGCTGACGGCGGCCACGGGCGGCAGCAGGGGGCTCTCGGAAATCCGGCCTGAGGCCAGCAGACTGCGAACGGCCAGGTTGAGAGCGACGAAAGCTCCGGTGATGGCGGCCGTCCGCGTTCCGCCGTCGGCCTGGAGAACATCGCAGTCGACCCAGAGCGTGCGCGGACCCACCTTTTCGAGGTCGAGCGCGGCCCGCAGGGAGCGCCCGATCAGACGCTGGATCTCCTGGGAGCGCCCGTCGATTTTGCCTTTCGTGATGTCGCGCGGCTTCCGCTGCAGCGTGGAATAAGGGAGCATCGAGTATTCGGCGGTGATCCAGCCGCCCGTCACGCTCTGCTCCTTCATCCAGCGGGGAACCGTTTCTTCGATGCTCACGGCGCAAATGACCCGCGTATTTCCCCACTCAATCAGGGTGGAGCCGCTGGCGTGAGGGGCGATATGGTTCCGAAAGGTGATCGCCCGAAGGTGATCGAGCGCGCGGCCGTCCGCCCGCCGCCCGCCCGGGGAGTTGTCTGGCTTGGTCATGAAAATAATTAGTGCCGCAACGGGACCAGCCGGAGCTAGCGCCGGGGCCCATCGAACGCGGCGACAAGGTCGTCGAGAATTTTCCGCCCGGGGGCACCCGGGGCGGGTTTGGGATTAAACGTCTGTCGCAGAAAAAGAAGGGCGTCTGGGACGGATCGAACGGACTTGGGAAGGGTTGCGCCCGCCGCATTGGCGTGGCCTCCGCCTTGAATTTTTTCCGCGACCTTCAACGCCTCGCCGTTTCGGCTTCGCAGGCTGGCGATGACCAGTCCGTTGGGCCGGCGAAAGAGCGTGACCAGGACGGGGTAGGGGCTCGCCTTTTGCTCGAGCAGCTGGTGCACGATGCGATTGTTGTTGCCGACGACGGTGTCGACGAAACCGATCTCCGGGGCGAGCTCCTGGATGTTGCGTTTGCTCCACTCGAAGCCGAGCGGATCTTCGACGCGCCGTTTGGTCACCATGACTTCCAGCAGCGGGTGATCGAGCAGTCGTTCCAGCTGCCCTTCGATCAAAGCGTGGACGTTCCAGAACCCGTAGACCTTGACGAGATTGGCGTAATCATTGGCCGTTTCGAAGTCAGGATCCGCCTCGAGAAACAAGTCGCCGACGTTGTTCAGATGGATCAACCGATCCAGCTCCGGGGAGCCAAGGCCGTGCTCGCGACACAGCTCGTAGCAAAGGAGGCCGGCCGACTTGGCCACGTCGTGGACGAGTTGCCCCTGGGTGGGGGTGGACCCGGTGGCGTGGTGGTCGACGGTCAGCCAGCCCCGTCGATCGAGGCGGGGTTCATAGCCCAGATCCGCAACCCAGGCGGCTGGCTCCCGCAGCTCCCGCTGGCGCCAGGTGTTGTAGTGGTGGGCCTCCAATGGGGGAGTCTGGCCGTACCGGTTGGTGGCGAGCCGCTGCAGAAGCAGGCCGGAGACAAGCCCGTCGAGATCGCTCTCGTGAGTGATGACGACGTCCGGTTTTGACAGCTCAATCATGGGCGCATCGTAGAAAAAGCCCGGCTTGAAGACCAGCGGGAAGGCGCAAAATTCGTGCTTGCGGCGGCGCTGGTGGACTCGAACAATCGCGCCCGCCGGTTGGGCCGCGGGCCATTCCCATTGTCTGTAACCGAAGAAACTGAAAGCGCTGACATGTTTTCTCACGTCGTGATTTTTTGGACCAAGCCTGAAATTCCGGGTGCGGCCGATGCCTTGATCGCGGGGGCCGAACGCTACCTGAAGCCGATCCCGGGCGTATTGCATTTTCACATGGGCCGGATGGCGGGCAGCCATCGGCCGGTGGTGGACCAGTCCTATCAGGTGGCGTTGAACCTCGTGTTCCCGAGCAAGCAAAGCCAGGACGACTACCAGGTGCACCCGCTGCACGTGGAGTTCGTGGAGAAAGTCTTCAAGCCGAATTGCGCGCGGGTGGTGGTCTACGATTTTGAATGAGCGCCGGCCGGATGGCGGCTCCTCCGGCGGACCCAGGTCCTGCGTGCCTCCCCGCGGGGTTCAGCTGCGGGGGTGGAATCGACGGTGGACATCGCGCAGCCTGCTGCCGGCGACGTGGGTGTAGATCTCGGTGGTGTTGATGGTGGCGTGCCCCAGCAGCTCCTGGATGATGCGCAGATCGGCACCGTGTTCCAGCAGGTGGGTGGCAAAGCTGTGCCGCAGCATGTGAGGAGTGACATTTCGTTCGAGGCCGGCCCGGCGGACGCGGTCCTTGATCCGCCTCCACAGGGCGGCCCGCGAAAAGGCTGAGCCGCGGCGGGTGATGAACACCTGCGACGGGGTGCGCCGGGTGACGAGTTTTGGCCGGCCGTTTGCGAGATACCGTTGCAGGGCCTCAATCGCTTTTCGGCCGAGGGGAATGACCCGCTCCTTGTTGCCTTTTCCAATGACGGAAATAAAGCCCGACTCGAGCTGGAGCTGTTCGATGCGGAGGCTGCCCAGCTCGGAGATCCGCAGCCCGCAGGCGTAGGCCAGCTCGAGCATGGCTTGATCGCAAAGCGAGGCTGGAGTTTCAGGCAACGCGGGCGTCAGCAGGCGTTCCACTTCGTCATTGGTCAGGGCTTTGGGCAGCCGCTTCCAACGACGCGGCAGGGAGAGTTGCTCGGCCACGTTCAGGCTGACGTGCCGCTCGTTTTCCGCGAAACGAAAAAAGGCGCGCAAGGCGGCGACCTCCAGATAAACGCTTTCCGCCTTCAACCGGCGGGTGCTCTCCCGCGGCTCGCCTGCCGGAACGCGAACGCGCTCGTGCTGGAGAAAAGCGGTGAGATGGGGTGCCTCCACCTGACGCCAGTCGGTCAGCTGGACGGTTTGGGCCCACGCCACGAATCGCTGCAGCAGCGCGAAATAGGTCTTCTGGGTGTTTTCGGACTGCCCGCGCTCGTTGCGCAGGTATTGAATGAAATCTTCGACCAGGGCCTCCACAGCTAGGTGAGGCGGCGGGCGCGCTCTATGTCCTCGTTCAGCTTGCGCAGGTCATCGATGCGCAATTGCACCCGGGCGGCAAGTTCGTCCTGAATCCCATCGAACCAGAGCGCCATTTCGCTGAGAAACCCGTCGATGTGACGCCGGATGGCCGCATCGCGGCTCGGCGAGGGCGCGGGGTGATGTTCGAGCGTGGCGCCGTCGGCGGTGGGCCGGACCTTCCAGGTGTCCCGCCCTTGCCGCCCGCACCAGGCTTCGAGTTCGGTCAGCAGGGTTGCGTTTCCACGAGCCGCAACGATGAGGGCACGGCTGCGGCTGGGGCCAAGCGGGATGAGCACCCAGCCGGCCAGTTCCACAACCTCGGGCAGGCTCGGGAGATCCTGGTAACCCGGCGTGAACCATGCACCCGTTGGCAGCCGTCGTCCCCGCGCCTCGGTCAGCGCCGCCATCCTCGCCTGATCCACCTCCGCGGTCATGAGGATGAGATTGGTCCCGAACAAGGCGTCTTTGATCAGGCGCCCGATGGCTTGGACCTCCGTCTGGTTGAGCGCCAGCGCCCAGTTGACGAAGGGGGCCTGTTCCCGGACCTCGTCGTAACGATCGCTCTCGTCGAACGGGGCCGGCAGCGGCCACAGCCCCGGCCGCGACTTCGTCAGGTGGCTGACCTTTCCGATCAGATCCGCGTCGAGCGGCGTGATGACGTGGGGCAGGTTGGCCACCGCGGGAACGGCCTCCGAAAAGAGATCGGACAGATTAATTTCTGCGCTCATTGGATTCCCCGGACCACCGTTGAGGAGGACGGGCGTCGGCTGGGGCGCCGAGTTCGTGCCCGGTCAGGCGGGCGTAGGCCTCCAGATATTTTTCCTGAGTTCTGGCCACCACATCCGCCGGCAACGCAGGCGCGGGCGGCGTCTTGTCCCAGGCGAGTGTTTCCAGGTAGTCGCGGACAAACTGCTTGTCGAAGCTCGGCTGGCCCCGCCCCGGCGCATACTGGTCCGCCGGCCAAAAGCGGGACGAGTCCGGCGTGAGCACTTCGTCGATCAGGATGAGCTGCCCGTCAAACAGGCCAAACTCGAATTTGGTGTCAGCGATGATGATGCCGCGCTGCCGGGCATAGTCGCGGGCTTCCCGATAAAGGCCCAGGCTGAAGCTCTGCGCCTGGCGGGCGATCGCCGGGCCGACAATGCGCTCTGCTTCGGCCAGCGGGATGTTTTCGTCGTGGCCCGACTCCGCCTTGGTGGCGGGGGTGAAGATCGGTTCGGGCAACTCCGCCGCCTCGACGAGACCCGGCGGGAGCCGCTGGCCGCACACGGTTTGCTGTTGGCGATATTCCTTCCAGCCGGAGCCGGCCAGGTAGCCGCGGACCACGCATTCGATGGCCAGCGGCTTGGCCTTTTTCACGATCATGCTGCGGCCGGCCAGTTCCCGCGCGAACGGCGCCAGGGCGGGCGGCAGCGGGTCTCCGGCCCGCGCCAGCAGATGATTCGGAACCAGCGCGCGGAAGCGCTCGAACCAGAAGTGCGAGAGCTGCGTGAGGACCTCGCCCTTGCGCGGAATGCCATTGGGCATGACACAGTCGAAGGCCGAGATGCGGTCGGTGGCCACGAGAAGAAAGGCGTCACCGAGATCAAAGATCTCCCGCACTTTTCCGCTCTTCAGTTTCCGGATGCCTGGCAGCTCCAGGTGGAGCAATGGGTCCATCTGCATTCGGCAAGGATGATCGACCATCGGGCAGGCGCAAGAACTCATTCCGGGGCCGCCGTCGGGAACGCGGGTTCCGCCTGGAGCGGGCGGCTACCGCTCGACTCGCAGGCGAAGGAACTGCGCCGGCTCGGCCGGCCCGACCGAGATCTCAAACGACAGTTCCGCACCGGCACCGGCAATGGGGCCTGCCACGCTTCGCCAGGCCCGCGGCAGGCCGGCGGTGCGTTGCTCCAGGGAATAGCGGCGGCCGGCCACAGTCGGGAAGTAGATCCGCATTTGGGCGCCGTGGCGTTCGACGCGGGTCAGCCGGGCGCCGCTCGCGCCATCAAGCGGATTGGTGCCCGCCTCAAACTCTCCGGCGTTGGTGAGACCGTCGCCGTCCGGATCCGAATTAGCCTGGCCGTCGGGCGTTCCCAACGCGCCAAAATAGGCCAGCTCCCAGCTGTCCGGAATGCCGTCGCCGTCGGAATCGTCGACGCTCAGCACGTCGAACGCCTGGCTGTCCGAGGCCCGGCCTGCGCCATCGTTGGCCCGAAGCACGACCGAGCTTCCCGGATCCTCGACGGCCACGGATCCCATCCAGGCGCCGTGAACCAGCGGGAGGGGCGAGCTCGGCCGGGTGGTGAGGGGCCGCTCGAACTGCAGGCGAAGATTGGGAACCCACGTGGTCACCTTGGGCGGAGGCAATATTCCCGTCCACCCCAACGGATCGCCAAAGGCGCTGTCAGTTTGGAAAGTCAACGACCTGGGCTGGCCCGAATCGGTGGAGCGGACCAGGCCGTCGGTCGAGTAGCTGGCGTTGTTGAAGGAAAAATCCACCCACAGGGAATTGGTGCCGTCATATGCAAATGGCTTTTCCAAAAAGAACGTGACCGGCCCGCTCTCGAGAATCAGCTCGTCCCGCGTGTAGACAGTGCTCCATCCGTTCGACTCCCACGAGGGGGTGGCGGTCCGGACCGCGGTGGTCTTTATCCGAATCGACCAGTTGCTCAGCATCTGGCCGGGGGCGCGCGTCACGTCCAGGGTCATGGCGTTGAGCGTGCCCGGCCCGCCGAGATCTTCGCGCGGGATCAGCACCTGGGTTCGTTGGTCGTGGAAAAATGTGCCCAAGGGCGAGGTCCGGACGTTGGTGCCGTTCCCCACGAAAACTTCGCGCCCTTCCGCGACCGCGCTGAGCGCCACGGCGCCCGCATAGTTTGTCGCCAGGCGGCCCAGGCCATCGCGGGCCGTCAACGTCGCGGCAAACGGCAGCCCCGCGAACTGCGGGCCAGGCACGGGGCTCCACTCGTAGGTGTTCACCTCGCTGGCGTCGTCATCGATGATGCGGCAGACCGCCTGGGTGCGGATCAGGACGCAAGCCTCCGGCTGGGACAGGCGGAGGAAGAACTGCTCGTCCGGTTCGTAGCGCAGGTCGCCCCGGACCAGGACGCGCACCAGCTGATTGGTCGCACCTGCCGGAAATTGCACCGCGCCCGAGATCGCGCGGTAGTCCAACGGCGCCTGCGCGGTGTCGTCGACCGTCGCATAGTTCACTCGCACGGAGAGCGCGCTGGGACCGGACAGCTGCAGGCGAAAGACCGCTTCCTGGGTGTCCCCATACCGCCCCTCGGTCACCGCCACATCGGTCAGCGTCAGGTTCGGCGGCGGGTCATCATCGGTGATTCGGCAGCGCAGGGGCGGCACCACGACGACGCCACGGACCGGGCGGTCGAGAACCAGCGCAAATTGTTCCGAGGCTTCATCCATCCGATCGGGAATGATCGGAACGGACACGGTGAGATTGGTGATCCCGGGCGAGAACACGAGCGTGCCCTGGGTCTGAATGTAATCAAGGCCGGCTTGGGCCGTGATGTTGCTGGTGGCGTAATTCACCCGGACGGGAAGCCGGCAGGGCGCGGACAGTTGCACGTTGAAGCGGGCGACATTCGTCGTGGTGGAGCCCTCGGTCAGAAAAATGCCCGACGAGGCGATGGCCGGGCCAGTGATGGTCGTTTCCACCGACGTCCCGTTGTTTTCCGGAAAAAGATCGCCTTCGGGCCGGGTGACGAAGGCCTGGCCGATAGCCAATCCCGTTTCCACGGAGAGGGTCTCGATTGTCACGCGGGCACGGTCGCCCGGCCCGATGGGATCCAGCCCGCAAATGACGGTTGCGTCGACGTTCGAGCAGGCGCCGTTGAAGGTCCGGACGGACATGAACCGGACTTCGGGCGGGAGCGTGTTCGTGAGAACGAGTCCGGCGATGGCGTTTGTGCCGGAATTCGTCACGGCCACCTGATAGGTCACGGAATCCCCGATGATGGTGAGGCGCGGGCTGGCGACGAGCTGAACCGCAACGTCGTCGCGCGCTCCGACGCTGAACGGAGCTGATGCGCCGAGATGACCTGACGGGTCTCTCGCCGAGAGGATCATCTGGTCGATTGGGACGGGCGCCGTGACAAATCCCACCCATACCCCGGTCGTGAAGTTGGTCAGCGTCGCCGGGACGATCTCCAGGGTTCCGCGCGTCGGGAAGGGTAGGCGCAATCCGGGGTTGCGGAATCCGTAGCTGGACTCGGCCACGACCCAATCGCGGTCGGAGTCCGTGTCCACCTGGCCCTGGCGCTGGAGCGTAAACGCGCTGTTGGCAATCCCAGTCGGGACCACGGACGGCCCGGACCATTCTGTCGCCGGGATCGGACGCGGGTTTGAGATGAGCTCGGGCCGGGCATCGCCGGCGGCGAAGAAGTCGACGATTCCGCCTTGGGAATCCTGCAGCAGGACAGCCACCGGGTTGCCGATGGCGGCGCTGCTCCAGGAGACGTTGGTCCGGGCGTTGAACGACGGGAAATCGCCCGGCTCCGTGCCGCTGTCGTTGAGAACGAAATGTTGTCCAGCCGCGCAGCGGGTGCCGAGCGGGACGACGAACCGGGTGAGCGGGTTCGGCCACGAGACGGCGTCGAACAACGAGATGCTCCAGCCCGACAGGTCCAGTTCGTCCCGTGAAACGTTGGCGAACTCCACTTGGTCGTTCGGTCCGACGTCGACTTCAGTGATGGCCACCTGCGAGCGCGTGCCCGTCCCGGCCAGGGCGGTCAGTTGCAGCGGACCGCGGAAGGTCGGGACCGCGTTGCCGATGTCGTCCCGCGCCGTCACGGTGACGGCGAACCGTTGTCCGGCCTGTTGCGGAGAGGCAATGGGTCCAAAATCGAAACGTTTGACCTCGCCAATCGCGCGGGTCGTGAAGCGCCAGACCCGGCCCTTGACCACGCTGCCCCCGCGCCGGGCGACGATCTGCCAAAAATACGTCGAGTTCAGCGCCAGGCGTGGCGGTGACCAGAAACCATTGGTCGTCGTGCCCTGGAGATCCGTCGACCGCAGCGCAGCCGAGGTCCCGAGGTACACGGCAAATTCAGTCGGTGTCCCGGCTGCCCCCAATTCCAGGCTGACGTCGTCAATCGCGACGTTCAAATATCCCAGGTTGTCTTGCTGGACAAACGCCAGCCGGACCGTTCGCCCGCGGAACGCCGACAGGTCAAACTCCCGCCGGGTGGCCGGCTGCAGGTTCGTGTCTCCAGCTTGGGTCCGGAACAACGTGGACAGGACGACGTTGTTGGTGTCCCGCACCTCCACGCGGAATTCCTGGTTGGGCCATGCGAAGTAATCCGCGTAATTATGAATGCGATCCGTCCACGAAAAAGTCACGGTCGCCGCGTCGAGCGGAATGAAGGCATCCTGGTAAAGCAAATGCCAGCCGGCGCCATTCTGAGCGGTCATCACGTGATGCTCGCCGGAGAGCGGCGGACCGGGTGCATCGGGCCCTTCCGGATCATATTTGGCGTCGGCGAGATACCACGCGCCAAATCCGGCGTTGGTGGTGACCCAACCGGTGAAATCGCCGGTCTCGAATCCTCCGTTGATCAGTGCTTCGCCCTGCCCGGTGCCCCATCGCAATTGCACGGAGAGTGCGACATTCGTCGACCCGTGGGCCGGAGATGGCTGATACAAGGCCGAGGGGGTCTCGTCGTCGAGGACCAGCAATGCGCTGCTGCCGCTGGTGAACCCCGCGGCCCGTGCCGTCACCCGCACGGTCCGCGTCCCGTCCACGAGCTCGTCGTCGACCGCGATCAGGTCGAAGCCCGCCCGCAGCTGGCCCGCCGGGATTTCGACCGTTGTGGGGACCCGCAGCTCGGTGGGATCGCTGCTTGTTAAGCTGACCACCAGGTTGGTAGGCAGGAGGCCGGAGAGTTTGATCGCGGCCAGGTGCGAGTTGGTTCCCTGGTTTTCACCGATGGCCGGAGGCAGTTCAAGAGTCACCGCCGGATCGTCGTTGTCCCCGATCGTCATCGCATCCGCTCCCGGCACCCAGTGGGCCACGGAAGCGCCCACAGTGACGCGGCGTGGACCGTCGATGCGCTGGTCGTCGAAGATCATGAGATCAAATTCCGCGCTCTTTCGCCCGGCCGGCAGCGTCACGGTTCTCGGCACGGCCACCACGTCGGGCAGGCTGGACGTGAGAGTGATGGAAACATCCCGCACCGGCCGGGCGTTCAGCGTCACGACGCCCGCTCCGCGCAGAAGCCCATCCCCCTCCCTGGCCCGCGCCGGCAGACCAACGCGCAACGTGGCGGTCTCATTGTCCACCACTTCGACGGTCGCCTGACCCGGGGCGTGGCCGGATGCGGTGGCGGAGATCTGCACCTGTTCCGTTCCGTCGAGCAGGGTGTTTTCGGGGACGGTGATGGGGAAGGTGACGTTGGTGGCTCCGGCTTGAATCACGACGGAGCCCGGGACCTGGAGCCGGGCGGGCTGACTGGACGCGAGGACGACAGCCACATCCTGCGATGGTGGCACGGCGAGCTCGACCGAGCCGGCGTTGGGCAGAACCCCCGATCCTTCAGTGGAGTTGCTGGGGGCACGCACGAAGAGCCGCCACGCCGGCACTCCAGTGATCTGGATGTCATCAAGCCCGATGCCGTCAAAAGGCACCTGAAAGTCGTCGACCTGGTTGAAGCGGATCCGAAAGGAAGGGTTGTAGTGCAATCCGAAGTTCGCGATGGCCGCGTCGAGATCAATTGTCTGTTCGGCGTAGTCCGGCGGGAGATTTCGCAGGCTGGCGACCTCGTGCCACCGGACGCCGTCCTCGCTAATCGCCACTCCGTCGAAATCGGCTCCGCCAATGATCGGCCCGGCCGGGGGCGGGTCAGGTTCGTCGCCAAACGATTTGGCCCAGAACTGGAGGACGACGTTGGTGTAGCCGGCCAGGTCCAGGCCGAGCGTGATTTCGTTGCGGGAACGAATCCCGGACTCGGCGTCCAGGACCAGATGATAGTTGCCGGCATGCGGTCCGTTGAGGGGGGTGACCTGGGCGCGATGGCGTCCGGTTCCAGTGATGGACCAAAAGTCCTGGATCTCGCCGCCCTCAAAGTCTTCGGTGAAGGGCAGCCCGCGATAGACCATGACGCGCAGTTCGACGGGACGCGATTGCGTGACGCCGCTCTCGAGATTCGCCAGGGCGAGAGAGCTGGCGTAGGTGCCCACGGGCAGGCGGCTGGCGTTGGAGTTCAGGCATGCGGTGATAACGACGGTTTGTCCGGCGGCCAGCGTGCCGTTGGACGGCGCGATCTGCACCCAGGTGACTGGACAGGCCGCCGTCCAGCGGATGGGCTTGGTGGAGAGGTTGGTCACCGAATAGGACTGACACGCGGGCGCGAATGGGCCGCCCGGTGGCCCACTCGAGAAGAGCCCGCTCGCGGTCAGGAGGAAAAAGCTGTCGGGCAGATCAAAGGCTTCGCGAATGCCGGTGGTCGTTGAGCTGTCCGGGCTGACGGCGCTGAAACCGAGGCCGCGTTTGGCAAATGCGCGCCAAAGGTCCGGCTGATGGATGCCGCCGTTGTTCACCTGGTCGGCCAGGAGGATGGCGTCGCGCGCCTGGAGAAAATCCGGGTTCGGCGGAGACAGCTTCATTCCGTCGGTGGCCAGCTGCAGGATGAGCCGGTTGCCGGCCTCCGCGCCGAGGCGGTGAATCAGGTTCGCGCGAGCGTCCCAGAGGGTGGCGCACCAGACTTCGCCTTGGGCGTGAACTTCCGGCGCGTTCAGCGGATTGAACGGGTTGGTCGGGTTCACGTCCACGCCGTCGTGCGGGCTGGCCTGGGTGGGATCAATGTCCTTGAACGTGAGCGGGTTTTTGCCCAGGTCCGTGCAGTATGGGTAGCGACGAATCCCGTAGTAATAACTTTCGGCCAGGCCGGCCAATTGCGTGGAGGCGTACGCGCCAAACGCATAGACCCCGTCCGGGTCATCGCCCGGCTCGCTCAGGAGGGCCAGGGCATAAAAGTCCGACCAGCCTTCACCCAGGCCCGCGGCTTGCACTGTGCTGATGCCCGTGCCGCCGCCCACGAGACGGGTGCTGAGCCCGTGCACGTATTCGTGCACGATGACTTCCGCGTCGAGATCACCGTCCCGATCCGGGTCGGGACCGCTCCAGACAAACATCTGGATGCGGCCGGGCTCCCCGTCCGGCGAGGGGGTGAAGTTGGCGTTGTTGACGCCGGAGCCATCCTGGGCGTCGGCGATGATGGCATCGGCCCCCAGCCCCCCGCGCCCCAGATTGTCCTTCTGGAAGTTGCCGGAAGTTTCATCGAATCCGAGTTCGTAAAGTCGATCGTGGGTCCAATTGCACCAGTAGAAAAGCTGCACCACACCGGCGTCAGCCGACGCGGCGGGCGCCAGGTTGAGGTCGAGCGGCGGGGAGAAAACACGAAAAGGCGAGCCTTGGGGGCGCGGCAGGTCCGGCTGATCGTCGCCATCCGCATCGGTGTGCGCATCCACATTGTTCCCCCGTGTCTCGTTCTCGCCGTCCGCAATCCAGCCGAGCGGCGAGGCATTGGTGTTCAAGGCGGCCAAGGTCACACGCGAGCGCGCCACGACTGGCGGCTGATTGCTGTTCGGGGTCGGCCAGCCCGGGGAAAATGGCGCCGGACTGTCGCCGGTGAACACCTGATAGGTGACGTCGCTCAAATAAATCGTGAGCCGCTGGCGGACGAGGACATCGCCGGTCACCGCGTCGATCAGCACTCGATATCGCTCCCCGCCCGCGCGGCTCGAGATCCGCACCTCCCAGCACAGGCGCAAGCTGGCTTCGTCCAGCGGAAGCCACGTTAGGTGGACTTGCGTTTCCCCCGGGGCGCGTCCCGCGCGAAACCGCTGGAGTCGATCCGCGCCAACCACCCCGCCCAATGCCACCAGATCGCCGAGGGCAAATGCCTCTCCGACTTGTTCGCCGGCCATCAGCATCGCCTGGGTGGCCGGCAGCGTGGGCGCGCCCCGGCGCGCTTCCATCTCCGGGGTTCCGCGGTCCGCCGCCGCCGCCGGATCCGCCATGAGCAGGCTCGAGACCGCCACCAGCTCGCCCCGCGAGGTTTCCTGGCCGATGAAGACGCCCTCGTCGACCTTGATGCCCTCGAGGGATTGCTGCCAGATGACAGTGTGGAGCCCGTTGTGCCGGGTCGTGAACTCGCGTTGAATCGCGGCCTGATCGAGAAGCTCCGGGCCATGTCCGAACAACCCCGCGTGCTCGGCCACGAACGCCTTGATGGAAGCGTGGCCAAGGCCACCGCGAGCGAAGGCCGCCGCGCGCCCGGGTGGCACGGTCCGTCCTTCGCCGCCGGGCCCGGTCAAAAATGAGTGCGGGCTCGCCACGTACCGCGGCGAGCCGCGGCGGGCGTCGAAGTGGATCTGAATTCCGGGCTGAATCTGTTGCAGCTTTTGTCGGGCGGAACTCCGGGCGACGGCGGGACCGCGGGCGGCGGCTCTGTCCCGGTTGGACGGCCGCCGGTCAAAGTCAGGGCGGATTTCGTTTGGTCTGGAGTGTGGCTCCGGCGGTGCAACTCCGGACGTGGACGGCGTCGCTCCAACCAGGCAGACGACAGCAAGAAAAGCCGCGGCCGCCCGTCGAAACAACCTCAGGCGGTTATCCGGGTGCGAGTGCAAGTGGGATTAGATTAACGCAGCCTTTGAGCGAACGCCAACTTCGGTTGCCGGTGCCCCCGCACCCGGGAAACCCCACAATTCCTCCACGAAAACCGCGGTTTTCTGACGCGAAACTTTCGGCGAATTCTCCTACCGACGTCCGTCATACCACGTGTGGCACGCGGCCGGGTCGTGGAGTGTGCGGCCACGCGCCACCGCGGTTTTCAATAAAAACCTGGCGTGCTCACGCGGGGTATACAGGTGCAGCTTGCGCGCCGAGGTGATGAGCGGGTTGCGATGCAGGATGACAATGGTGCGGCGTTGGGCGCGGGCGTGCCGTTTCAGGCGTTGGAAAAGCTCGATTTCTTCGCTGGCGTAGAGTCGCTCGTTGAACCCGCCGACGGCGCGGAAGGCCGCGGCTTCGCAGAAGATGAATGACCCCGGCGCCCAGCGTTGGAGCCGGCTGAGCACGTTCCAGCAGCCGGCAAAGAACCCAGCGACGAGGTATCGCCCGTCCAGCTTGACGGTGCTGCCGCCGGCCACGGCGCGGCCTTCCTGGATCACGGTGGCCACATCGGCGAAGAGTCCGTCGCCGGGCAGGGAGTCGGCGTCGACAAAGATAATCCACTGGCCGGTGGCGGCGGCGGCGCCGGTGTTGCGGGCGCGGCCGATTTGGTTCACGGGTTCGAAGACCACCCGTGCACCGCCGGCGCGCGCGATGTCCGCGGTGCGGTCAGAGGAGTTGTTGTCGCAGACGACCACTTCGCTGTCCCAGCCGCGGGCGGCGAAGGCCGCCGAGCGGGCGGCGTGGATGCGGGCCAGGGTGGCGCCCAGCAACTTTTCCTCGTTGAAGGCCGGGATGACGACGGAGATGGCGATCTTCATGATGCGGCGGGCGACGCCGCGGTGAGTAAACGACGCCCTTGTTCGAGCTGGTTTGGGTTTCCAATGAGCAGCACTTCGTCGCCGGGCCGGAATTCCAGCTCGGCCTCCGGGCTGAACGTGGTCTGGGTTCCGCGGCGGACGGCGACGGCGGTGGCACCGGTACGCGAGCGAAGCTCCAGTTCGCGGATCTGCCGGCCCACGGCCAGGGATCCAGGAAGGATGCTCACGGTCAGCAGGCGGGCTTCGTCGAGCAACGCTGGCGGCGCGGGTGGGGCGGATGGCGCGGACGAAGGCGGCTCCCGCGAAAGCACTTCGCGAATGCTGAACTGCGCGCGCGAGTAGACGCGGATGAAAAACGTCCGGAGGAGCACGGCCACGAGCAGCAGAATTGCCAGGAGCACGACGAGCACCTCCCGGGGCGGCAGCAGAAATGAGCTGAACACCAGGATGACCAGCGCCAGCCCGACGATGCCGGCGAACAGGGTGGTGTTCGCGACCAGCGCCCGCATGGCCACGGTGGCTCTCGCCGACGAGCGCCGGTGCACCGCGATCTCGGACGTGAGCATGCTGAACGCCTGCAATTTGCGCAGCGTGGCAATTCCGATCGGCAGGCTGCAGATCGTGGCTGCCAGCCAGAGGATCGTGCGGCGGCCGCCCAGCCGGTCGGGCAGCTGGTTGAGCCAGGGCCAATCCTTCTGCTCGATGAGGGCGGCGCCCAGGAACAGCCCTGCGATCAGGGCCAGGTTGATGGCAATTTGCACAAGCATGACGCGCAACATCCGGCGCGGCACGTTGGCCTTTCGCGCCGTGCGCAGCCGCGCCAACCAGGCCGTGTAATCCCGCTGATAATTCCTCCATGTCTGGGGCGCCACCCGATCATGCCACGCCACCAGCTGATCCGCGTTGCGGATGAGCAACGGCGTGAGGATGGACGTGACCGCCGACACGGTCACCGCAATCGAGTAGAGGAATCCTCCCGTGACTCCCAGCTTCATGCCCAGCGCGGCCATGATGAAGGAAAACTCCCCGATTTGCGCCAGGCCCAGCCCAACCCGCAACGCCGTGGCCCGATCGTATCCGGCCACGAAACATCCAAATGAACACGCCGCGATCTTGCCCGCCACCAGGGCGATCGAGATGATGGCGATCGGCCCGGCGTGTTCGCGCAGCTGAAGCGGCTCAATCAGCAGCCCGATCGCCACAAAAAAAACCGCGCTGAACATGTCGCGCAACGGCCCGGTCAGACGTTCCACCCGCCGGATGTCGTGGGACTCGGCAATGATCGCGCCCATGATAAACGCGCCCAGGCCAATGCTGTATTGCAGCTTGAGCGCCACCAGGGCCAGACCGAAGCAAAGGCCAAGCGTCACGATCAAAAGCGTCTCCTCGCTCCGCAGCCGATCCACCAGCCGGAACAACTTCGGGACCAGCAGCAATCCGGCCACAACCGTCACCACAAGGAATATCGCCAGATGCGTCGCGAGCTCCGTCACCGCTCCAAGGTTGAACCCTCCGGACCGGGCCACGCCGGAAAGGGACGCAATGAGCAGGATGGCGATGATGTCCTCGGCCACCAGAATGCCAAAGATGACTTCGGCGAACGATTCCCGGCTCTTGCCGAGATCCTTCAGCGTCTTCGTGATGATCGTGGTCGACGAGATCATCAGGATGCCGCCCAGGTAAACCCGATCGGCGTCGCCCCAGCCGAAGACCGCGCCGATCTCGTAACCGACCAGGAACATCAGGGCCGTCTCCAATGGAGCCACGATGAAGGCCGTCAGGCCGATCTGCCGGATTTTGCGGAAGTTGAACTCGAGGCCAAGGGCGAAGAGCAGGAAGATGATGCCCAGCTCCGAGAGCGTGTGGATGCTGTTCTCATCGGAGATGAGCGGCGACGGCAGGGCGTGCGGGCCGATGATGACGCCGGCGAGGATGTAGCCAAGCACGACCGGCAGCCGCAACGCTTGAAACGTGACGGTGACCAGTCCCGCCACAATCATGACCACAGCCAGGTCCTGAAGGAACGACGCGTCGTGCATCTGCAATTGCCGGGCGCATCCTAACGGAGCAGGCAACTTCCGCCAATGAGGGTTTTGGGCCTCTGCTGGTTTTAAGTTGGTCGACCGCGGGGGCGGCCGTATAGTCCGGCTCCGTTCATGAAGTTGCGGCTGCTCCAATCAGGGTTCGTGCTGGCTGGCCTGCTTTCCGGCCGTCTGGTCGCGATGGCGGGCGAGGACGTCCGGCTGGGACCATTGTGGCAGGAGTTTCGGCTGACCTTGGATCCCGGGCATCGCACCGAGGTGGTCAGCCCCTTATTTTATCGGGAGGAAGTGCAGGAGAATGACACCTGGCGGAAGACGTGGGCCCTGCCACCGCTGGTGGCGCATTCGGCCTTCGACGAGATCAACGTTACGCAGACTGACATTCTCTGGAAGGTGATCTCGTACAACACCTACGGGTCTGAATACCGGTTTCAGCTGGTGCAGTTGTTCAGCTTTGCCGGTGGCGCGACGCAGTCCGAGACGAATGTTCATCGGTTCACGCTTTACCCCTTTTATTTCCAGCAGCGCTCCCCGATCCCCGAGAAGAACTACACGGCGCTGCTCCCCTTCTACGGCACGTTGAAGAACCGGTTTTCGCGCGACGAGATCCATTTTGCCGCCTTCCCGCTGTGGCTCAAGTCGTGGAAGAAGGATGTGGTCACGGATAACTACCTCTTTCCGGTCATCCATTTCCGCCATGGCTCCGGCCTGCAGGGGTGGCAGATTTGGCCGCTGATTGGCCGGGAGCGCAAGGAACTCACGACTACGACCAATGTATGGGGCGATCCGGAATCGGTTCCGGGACACCGCAAGACATTTGTTCTCTGGCCCTTTTTCACCGATCACCAGCTGGGATTGGGCACGACGAACCAGGCGCACTCGCAGGCGCTGATTCCCCTGTATTCGTTCACGCGCTCGCCGCTGCGAGACTCGACGACGTTTCCCTGGCCCTTCGGGTACACGCACACCGTTGATCGCGAGAAGAAGTTCGAAGAATGGGGCACGCCCTGGCCGTTGGTCGTGTTCGCCCGCGGCGAGGGCAAGCACATGAATCGCGTCTGGCCGTTCTTCAGCCACGGCACCAACCAGACCCTGACCGGCACGTGGTACGCGTGGCCCATTTACAAATACAACCGGCTCCAATCCGCCCCGCTCGATCGGGAGCGCACCCGCATTTTGTTCTTTCTTTATTCCGACACCCACACGCGGGATACGGCGACGCATCGGGAGAAGCGGCGGATCGATTGCTGGCCGCTCTTTTCGTCGACCCGCGAACTCGACGGCCGGCGCCGCCTGCAGCTACTGGCCCCGCTCGAGCCGTTGCTCCCGGGAAATACCAGCCTGCAGCGGGACCTCGCTCCGCTCTGGTCGATCTGGCGCGCCGAGCAGAACCCCAAAACCGGCCAGTCCAGCCAGTCGCTCCTGTGGAATTTGTACCGTCGCGACGTCACCCGGGAATCCAGAAAAGGCTCGCTCCTCTTTGGCCTGTTTCAGTATGAATCCGACGCGGAAGGACGCCGCGGCCGGGCCTTCTTTGTGCCTTGGGGTGCGAAGAAACCCGCCTCCAAGACCGCAGGCGTAACCTCTCCCTGACCACAGCCATGTTCCAGAACATCGGTGAGCTTTTGGTGCTGCTCGGGCAAACGCTCCGGGCCTTGCCCCTGGCCTTCCGGCATCGCCAGAAGGTCTCCGACCAGCTTTTCGAGATCGGCAACGCCAGCCTCCTCATGGCTTGCGTGCTCGCCCTTTTCATCGGGGGCGTCATCGCCCTGCAAACCGGTCCCGTGCTCGCCGAACGCGGCCTGGCCAGCTCCATCGGCGGCCTCGTTGGCCTCTCCGTCTGCAAGGAGCTCGCCCCCGTCATGATGTCCGTCCTGATCGCCGGACGCATCGGCTCGGCCATGGCGGCCGAGATCGGCTCGATGCGGGTCTACCAGGAGATCGACGCCCTCCGGACGATGAACATCAACCCGATCCATTACCTCGTCCTGCCGCGGCTCGTCGCCATCACGATCTCGCTCCCCATCCTCGTCCTCTTCGCCGTTCTCGTCGGCTGGTTCGGCGGCGGGCTCGTGGCCGTTTTCAACGAAAAGATCGGCATCACCTTCCAGGCCTTCTTCGTCAACCTCCGCCTCGTCGTCGAGCTCGGTGACGTCATCAACGGCCTGATCAAAAGCACCGTCTTCGCCATCGTCATCGGCGTCGTCTGCTGCCACCAGGGCCTCATCACCATCGGCGGGCCCCGCGGCATTGGCCGCTCGGTCACCAAGGCCGTCGTCAATTCCATCGTCCTCATCCTCATCCTCGACTATTTCCTGACCCGCTTTCTGTTGTATTTTGAGGACTGACATGACCGCCCCAGCCCCCTTGAGCAGCCGGCAAAGCGTTGAGGTCCGCATCAGCGGCATCCGCAAGAGCTATGACGGCATGCCCGTGCTCAAGGGCATCAACCTGGAGATCGCCCGGGGCGAGACCTTCGTCATCATGGGCCCGAGCGGCAGTGGCAAAAGCGTCCTCCTCCGCCAAATCATCGGGCTTGAGCCCCCGGACGAGGGCGACATTCTGATCAATGGCGAGTCCATCCAGAGCCCGGGCGTGATGGATAAATATCGCCTGGCTCTGGTCTTCCAGTCCGGCGCCCTGCTCAACTCGTTGAACGTCCTCGAAAATGTGGGCCTTTACCTCGCCGAGCATCGCCTGCGCGAGCCGGAGGAGATCGACCGCATCGCCATCGAGAAGCTCGAGATGCTCGGGCTGCGCAACGTGAAGGACAAATATCCCAGCGAGCTGTCCGGCGGCATGCGCAAGCGGGTGGCCATCGCCCGCGCCCTCGTCATCGAACCCCAGCTCATCCTCTACGACGAGCCGACCAGCGAGCTCGACCCCCTCAGCGCCGTGGTCATTGGCGAGGAAATCCTCAGCCTGAAACGACGCATCGATGTCACCTCCATCGTCGTGACGCATGATCGCGACCTGGCCTTTGGCGTCGCGGATCGCATCGCCGTCATGGTCGAAGGTGAACTGCTCGCCCTGGGCAGCGTGGACGACATCAAACACAGCACCCACCCGCTCATCCACCGTTTTCTGCACGCGGATTTCAACCCCAACCCTCCTTCTGTTGTGTCATGAAAAACACGCTCGAAACCCGCCTGGGCATCTTTTTCGCCCTCGCCCTCGTCGTTGCCGTGATCGTCCTCGAAATGGTCGGCGCCGCGGACTTCTTCAAGGGCGGCTACACCGTCACGGCCAGCTTCAAAAACGCCCAGGAGCTGAAGAAAGGCGACCCGGTCAAGGTCGCCGGCGTCGAGGTCGGCCGGGTCGAGGACATCCAGCTCAAGGGCGGCCTTGCCCAGGTCTCCATGAAGATCCAAAAAAAGGTGGAGATCCGCACCGACGCTCGCGCCGGCATCAAGTTCACCGGGCTCATGGGGAACAATTTCATCTCGATCGAAGGCGGCACCGCCGCCGCCCCGCTCCTCACCGCCGGCACGCTCCAGACCTTTGAGCAGCCCGACCTCAGCGCGCTCATGTCCAAGCTCGAAGGCGTCGCCACCGGCGTCGAGAACCTCACCAAAAGCTTCAGCACCGACAACATCTCCACCTTGCTCGGCCCGCTCACGGATTTCGTGAAACAAAACACCGGCCCGCTGACCGCGGTCATCGGCAACATGCGCACCGTCTCGGATAACATTGCGACGGGGCGCGGGACGGTCGGACGCTTGATCATGGACGATGCGCTTTATGTCTCGGCGTTCGCCACCATCACGAATCTCCAATATGCCGGGGCCGACTTGAAGAGCGTCGCCAGCCAGGCGGACGGCATGCTCCGGGACGTGCGCGGGTTGATCAACGACATCAACCAGGGCCACGGCACGCTGGGCCGCCTGGCCAAGGACGAGACCCTCTACAACGAGACGTCGGTGGCGATGACGAATCTCCGGGAGATCCTCCAGAAGCTGAATCAGGGCCAGGGCAGCGTCGGCAAATTGATCAACGATGACTCGTTCCTGAAAAACGCCAAGCTAAGCCTGCAGAAGTTGGATAAAGCCACGGACTCGCTCGAGGATCAGGGCCCGCTCAGCGTGCTCGGACTTGTCGTCGGCAGCCTGTTCTGAGCCCGGCTGGCGCGGCCAAACCGGCCCGTGCGCCGTCAGCCCCGCGCGTCGTTCGGTGGCAACTTCGGCTTCAGCATGGGCTTTCGAGGGCAGCGATCAGCCGAGGCGACGGAATCGAAGCTTGGCTTCAGGCGGGAGCCCGCCACCATCCGCCCATGACACCGACTTATCCGCTCGGCCCCGTTCCCGGCGTGCAGCCGTCCCGGCCGCAGAAAGCTTGGAGTTTTCCCACGCCTCAGCCGTTGCCCGCCTTGCCCATCTCCCCAGCCACCCGCCGGCATGCGCAGCCTTTCCCGCCATGCCCCAGGCGTTCGGCGCTTCATCGCCCGGGTTGGTGGGTCCTGGTTTCTCTTGTGGTGGCTCTGTCGTTCGCCGCGCCGGCCCCCGCGGCCGAAGCAACCTGGGAATCAGACCAGGCCAGGTTCACGGTTGGCTCCAGCGGAACGCTCTCCACGGTTTCGCTCCGCGGCGATTCACGGAACCGCGCGGCCGCCGGGCCCGGCGCACCCTTGCTCAGCCTCCGCCTGCGCAATGAGGTGACGTTCCGCGCTCCGTCGTCGGCGAGTTGGGATGCTGCGCGTCGTCGGCTGGAATTACGCTATCCGGAGCCGGCCCTCGTGGCCGTCGTCCAGGTCGATGCCAAGCCCACTCACGTCCGGCTTGAATTGATCGAGATACGCCCGGTGGACGCCGTGTCGCGAGTCGCCGTGGCCCTGTGGGGGCCCTACCCGCTCGATGTGGCCAAAACGGTCGGCGAGGTCGTCGGCGTGGTGCGGGACGACGATGTGGCCGTCGGCCTGCAGGCGCTCAATCCCAAAACGCTGGGCGGCTATCCGGAGAACGACGAGGGCAGCGCCGACCGGCCGTACGCGGCCCGCAAGACCGAGCGAGGCAGCGTCCTGCAAGCCTACTCCCTGGATCGGTCGCAGCCGCGCCAGGTGGATGTCTGGGGAAAACGCGCTCCCAACATGCCGGTGACGCCAGTGCCGGGAGAGACGGTCATCGGCTCCGCCATTGCGCTGTTTGCGTGTCCACCGGCCATGGCGCTCGAGCGCCTCGGGCAGATCGAGGTGGCGGAAGGCCTGCCCCACCCGATGATCGACGGCATCTGGGCCAAGGTCTCGCCCGAGCGTGGACGCTCGTATCTGATCGCTGATTTCTCGGAAAGCGACATCGACGAAATGCTGGGCTACGTCAAGCGGGCGGACCTGATGAGCTTGTATCACGGGAATCCGTTCAAGAGCTGGGGCCATTACCAGCCCAATCCAAAGTTTTTTCCGCAGGGCGTGGCCGGCGTGAAACAATGCGCGGACAAGGCGCGCGCGCTCGGTATCCGGCTGGGCGCGCACACGCTGTCCAACTTCATCAACACGCATGATTCCTACGTCACGCCCGTGCCCGATCCGCGCCTTGTGCAAACGGGCGCGAGCGTGCTGACGGACGACATCGACGCCACCGCCCGGGATCTGCCGGTGGCGTCGCCCGAGTATTTTTCCCAGCGCGATCGCAACGAGCTGCACACGGTGGTCATCGGCCAGGAACTGGTGCGCTACCGGTCCGTCTCCGCGGGTGCGCCCTGGAAGTTGTTGGACTGCGAGCGTGGGGCGTACGGCACGAGGGTCGCCGCCCACCCGAAGGGGGCCGCGGTCGGCAAGCTGATGGATCATTCCTACAAGGTGTTTTTTCCGAACCTGGAGCTGCAGGCGGAGATCGCGCGGGGTCTCGCGGAATTGTTCAAGGAAACCGGCCTGAGCCATCTGGATTTCGACGGCCACGAAGGCTGCCTCGCGTCGGGGCAGGGGACCTATGGCAACGAGCTGTTCGCCAGGGAATTTTATGATCACGCCGGGCATACGGTCATCAATGGCACCAGCCCGCCGCTCTCGCACTTTTACTGGCACATCAACAGCTACTGCAACTGGGGCGAGCCCTGGTATGGCGGCTTCCGCGACAGCATGCAGGAATATCGGATCAACAATCAGGCCTTCTGCGAGCGGAATTACCTGCCCAAGATGCTCGGCTGGTATCTGCTGACGCCAAATACCTGCCTCTCGGACATGGAATGGATGCTCGCACGGGCCGCCGGATTTGACGCCGGGTTCGCGCTGGCGACCAGCCCCTCGGCCCTGCGCCGAAACCCGGACAGCGGACGCATCCTCGATTCCCTCCGCGAGTGGGAACACGCGCGGCGCTCGGGCGCAATCCCGACGGAGCTGCGCGCGGGTCTGCGTGATCCCAAAAAGGAATTCCACCTGGAAACGCGGCCGGACGGAGGATGGAACCTGTATCCGTTCCACGCGTCGCCGGAGTTCGCCCACGAACAGCTTGTGCGCCAACCAGGCGAGCCCACCGGCGCCTCGTGGGACGTGAGCAACCCCGATGCGCGTCAGCCCGTTCAATTCAAACTCCGAGTCCAGGGTACCAACGGCGCCATTGCCAACCCGACGCTGGAGATTGCCCAATCCGCTACATTGCGCATTCCCGTCGAGGTCAGGGCCGGGCAATCGCTCCTCGTCGAAGCCGATGCCGTGGCTCGAATCTATGACGCGAAAGGGAACTCGGTCAAAACGGTGCCGCTGACCAATGCGCTGCCCGTGTTCGTGCCGGGGAAAAACCCGGTCCAGTTCAGCTGTGATTTCGAGGGCGAGCCGGTGCCCCGGTTGGTGGTCACGTTCAAAACACGGGGCGAACCGCACCGCGTGGGCCATTGAAATGGCGGCCGCCTGCGTGTCTCTGACCGTCACACCGCCCCTCTGCGCACCCGTGTGATCGAATCCGTGAAAGCGGGCTACTCGACCTTCAGCCGGTAGAAACGAGGAGAGATTGCCGGGCTGTTGGTATCGAGGAATTCAAACCGCGGTACGGCGGGCCCGACGTTTTCCCAGTGCACATGATCCGCCGTGGCTTCTACCTGAATCGGACTGGCAATCGACCCGAGGAGCGAGAATGTCACGTTGCTTTGGCCCAGGCCTGCCGGCTGCGCAAATTCGAGCCAGGGCAGGGCGCTCGTGTAATTCCTGAGCACGCGCCCCAATTCGTCGCTGGAGACGATGCCATCGCCATTCGCGTCGCCCAGTAGCCGAAGTGGTGTCGTGGTGAACGTCCTGTCAGTTCCGTGGACCGTGGTCAGGGCATTCGAGCAGGAGAATCGAAGGTGATATGG
Source organism: Limisphaerales bacterium (assembly GCA_044229355.1). Taxonomy (GTDB): domain Bacteria; phylum Verrucomicrobiota; class Verrucomicrobiia; order Limisphaerales; family JADJPG01; genus JBGARF01. The sequence goes on along the minus strand of JBGATF010000054.1, from coordinate 2,901 downwards.
GGTCCCCGACGTGAGGCCTGCGACCGTGGCTTGGACCAGACTCAGCTCATTGCCGTTCCAACGACCGGGAACCAGGATGCTCTGGCCGTAGTTAGTAGTCTGGCCGAACTCAAAGTAGGCGACGCTCTCGAAGCCGGCAGGGTTGATGGCGCCGCGCAGCAGCACGGTTGCGGGCGCCGCCAGACCCTCGGGCGTGGAACCGGGCTCGGCACCCAGTGTAAGGACGATCGGCTCCGCGGGCAGAGCGGTGAACTCACAGGCGCCAATGTCCACGGTGTTGTCCGTGGGACGTAGTCCGCCAATCTGATCCCGGCTGGTGTCGATGCCATTCAGTGCAAGGTTTGTGCCAGCATTAATGGCCAGGCTGCCGGCCCGGAGCAGGTGGACCCAGGTTGTGGCGGAGTAAGGGCGAAGCGGCGTGACGTCCGCGTTCAGAGGCGACTCTGGACTTCCGAAGCGGTCGGAATCCATCCAGGCATTGAACTGGGCGACGAAGGGCTCCACTGCGCCGCAGAGATTGTGTCCGCCGGACTGAAAGGTGCCGACGACGTCGAGTGCTGTGTTACTGGCGAGGTTTCCGGCCACGAGAGAGCTGACCACGGTGTCATCTTCGTTGAGGTCGAGCCCGCCGCTCGTGTCCGTGCCGAAGGCCTGGTTGGAAACCACGGTGCTGGCGTAGACCAGCACCACGCCGCGGCTCTGCAGGGCGCCGCCGGCACCAAAGTCGCCCGGGCGACCGCCGGCGCCTTGACCGGCCGGTCCGGGCAGGCCGGCTCGGTTTGCGCTGAAAGTGCATTGCACCACGTAAGTGTTGAAGAACGTGGATTGTAGACCGCCGCCGTCACCTCCGGCTCCGCCATTGCCCGCCCCGGCGTTGGCGGTTGTTTCGTCGCCGCCTGCGCCGCCCTGTCCGGCGGTGTTTTCAACCACGCTACAATTGATGAGCGCCGTGGTGCCTACCCCGGCCACGCCGCCGCCACTGCCGCCGACCCCGCCGTTTTGGGCACGAAGCGAAGTTGAACCCGGCCCGCCCCTTCCCCCATCGCCTGCACGGTTCTGATAAAACAAACAGTTGCTCGCCACCAGGCTGGCGGCGGGATGGACAAAGATTCCACCCCCGCGTCCGCCAAAACCTCCGGTGGCGTGCGCGCCGCCCGTGACCATGAGATCGCCCCCGCGGCCGGCGGCATTCCCGCGGATGACGCAGCCCATTAGAAATAAGTCTCCCCGGTTGAGAATTCCGCCGCCGTCTTCACCCGGGCCGGCCGGCTGATCCGTGGCATAACCGGCTTTCCCGTCCCGAGCCTTCCCGTTCTGGATGGTCAGTCCCTCCAGCGTCAGGGCTCCGCCCAACTGCACGGTAAATGGCCGGCAGGTCCCTCCCCCGTCGATGAAGTGTTCCCGTGGGTCCCCGCCGACGATCTTCACGGCGTTGCCGATTTCCAGCCCAACACCCAAAAGTTGGATCGTGCCTTTTGCTGTCAGCTGAATCTCCGTTCCGTCGATGGCATTGCTCAAGGCGCGGCGCAGAGTTCCCGGACCGTCGCTGGCCAGGCTGGTCACTGCAAACGGGGTGTTGAAAATCTGCTCGGCGCCGAAAGCGACGCCGAAGGAATTCGAAGCCGCGGCCCGGAATCGATACCACGTGCTCGGCTCCAGCGACGTGAGCGTGTGACTGATGGTGACGACACTCGCGCCAGCCGGGACCATCGCAGGTTCCGTCCGACGGCCATTAGCGGCTCCGTTCGTGGGACCCCATTCGAACCACGCCCATGTGGCCACTTCGGTCGGCGCCACCTGCGCCGACATGGTGACGGTCTCCAGCCCGATGTTGGTTGGCGGCAGCGTTTGCACTGGCGGGTAGACCAACAAATCCGTCGGGCGAAAACCGCCTGGCTCGAAGGTGAACAGCCGAAGCTCATCCACTGCTCCGGCGAAGTACTCGCCCGGTGGAGATTGGGGATGAGCACCGACCGCAACCCCTTTGGTCGGCGAAGCGATGGCCAGGTTGGTCGTGGCCACGGCCACGCCGTTGGAATAGAACGTTGACGTCCCGTGTTCCATGACCATGGCGAGGTGAACCCACCGGCCGACCGTGGCGACAATGGATCCGAACCGGCCGGACCCACCGTAAGAAACCCCAAGCTCCGCTCCGTTTTGATAGAACCCGAATCCGTTAAAACGCGTGTCGCCCGAGTAGGCGACGATGGCGAAGCCGGCTGGCAACGAATCCGGCCGCACCCAGATTTCCATTCCGAAGTCCGAACCCGGTAGCGGCTGGACGCCGAGGTTGTAAAGATACGATTCCGTCCCGTTGAGCTGGACGGCCAATGAGGAGCCATCTCGCGCGGCGGCTCCAAGGCCGGCCGTTGTGTAGGCGGCGTCGCCGTTGGCGTAAAGATTCGTGGCGGATGTGCTGCTATGCACGACAAAGACCGCGGTGCCCGGTTGGACATCTGCCTCGGCTTCGCCCATGCGGACGTGATGAAGGGGAACAATCTCTGTGCGGGCGTCCGGCGCCGGCGCGACAATTAACCCCATCAACAGGGCCAAAAGGGGGCCGGAACCGAAATGTGAGACCCACGGCCGGTGGGTGGCGACGGAATGCCGGGTCGGATAACGATTGATCATGCTGCTCCGTAAAGAAGGGAATTCCCCTCAACGGTGCAGAAATTTTGGAAATTTTTTGTGAAGTTGAGCGGGTGACGGCGGCAATGTCTCTGGACCCGGCGGGCGACGAGTCGCCCGGAGAAAAAGCGGGGACAAGTCCTCCTCTTTACCCACAAAAGTTTCTGCTAGACAAGCTGGTGGCGTGAGTGGAAAGTGGTGTGCGTGTTGGACGCGGTGCGCATTGCGGGTCGATGGGTAAGCCAGATCGTTTTAGATCGGCTGACGGCGTTG
>JBGATF010000021.1:0-195855 GCA_044229355.1 Limisphaerales bacterium | reverse complement strand
ACGTTCCAGCAGAATATCTTCTGGAACTTCGCGGCCAACGGGGTGCCGGCGCCCTACGGGCAGAACGCCAACGCCATGTGGGTGCTGACCAACGCGGCCAACAACAACTCGGTTGTGGATCCGATGCTGACGTCGATCAGCCGGACGAATGATCCGGCGTTCCAGCTGGATCCGCGCCCGAAGGCGGGCAGCCCGGCGTTGACCAGCGCGCTGACCGCACCCAACGACGGCTTCTACACCCCCGTCGCCTACAAGGGCGCGTTCGCGGGCGTCAACTGGGCGGCGGATTGGACCTTCGCCGCGGAGTCCGGCCTGATGAGCGGCGCCGGCGCGGGCCAGCCGCGTCCGGTCATCTCCGTGACGCCGGTGGCGCCCACGCTGAGCATCGCCCCGGGAACGGATAGCGTCACCCTGTCGTTCCCGTCCCAGACCGGCGTCAGCTATCAGGTCAAGTCGACGATCAGCCTCGACGGAACTCCGGAATGGACGAATGAAGGCGGTGCGATCAGCGGAAACGGGGGAGTGCTGACGACTGCGCCAATCTCGACGGGCGGCGGACAAAAATTCTTCCGCGTTCTCGCCCAGTAGCCGGTTTCTGCCAACCCACCGGTCTATTACAATGGGGGAGCCCCAGCGGGCTCCCCCGTTCCGTCGGGGCGCACGCGTCCTCGCGCGCCGGTGGGGCGTCCCGCTTTTTCGAACACAAGGAGGGCCGGATGCGACACGCCTCCCGGCCGCGCGCGCGGATGACCCAACGGAGTCGGAATTGTTACGAATGGATGCGGGAACCGTTACGGACGAGCAAAATCCCGAAGGCCGGGCCGGATCACTTTTGACTTCAATCGCGGGCCCGCGGAAAAAGGAACTTGTGAAACACATTCTCCAATTTCTCATCCCGCTGATGCTTGTGGGTTGCGCTGGCACCCATCCGCGCGGGCAGTCCCGCATCGACCAGTTCGAGTCGGTCAAGATCGATCAGATGGTCGGGAACAATGTCTCTTCCGCGCCGCTGCAGAAGGTCATTGTGTGCCTCAACGCCCGGCGTGAATCCCGCCCGATCACGGCCCTCACCAACGTCACGGTCATCGCCGTCACCAATTCAACGGTCTCCACGGTGACGAACGAGACCATCACCATCGCGACGAATTATCTGGCCACGACGATGACCAATCTGGCGCCGGCGTTGAGCGCGGCGCCGGGGCCGGTTTCCGGGGAGGCGGCGGCCGCAGCGGCGGCCACGGTTTCTGACGCGCCCGGGCTGACGGCCACAAACACCCCGGTCCTGCTGGGCACCAACACCACGGCGTCCCTCGCGCAAAACAACTCGGCTCTCGCAAGCCCGAGCCAGCGCGGCGCCAACAACCAGATCGTCCGCACGCTCAACAACCAGATCACCTCCACGTCGAATAATCTCCAGGTCACGCTGATGACCAACCTGGTCGTCACGATGGAAACCAACTCCGTGGTGCTTTTCGTCACCAATCACGTTGTCTCCTCAATCACCAATCAGGTCATCCTCCCGACCAACGGCCTGGCCAACGATTACTTCGTCTACACCGAGCTCATCCCTCCGCCGGACTTCACGCTCGTGTCCTCCGGCGAGTCGCTCGTCCTGCTCGTCGATGGCGTTCGCCATGGCCTGACGTCCACGCCGCCCGGCGCCTCGTTCCAGTCTCGCCGCGGGTTCACGTCGACGTTTTACCGGGCCGCCCCGGAATTGTTGGTGGCGATCGCCAACGCCCAGGACGTTCGCCTGCGCCTGCGCGGAACGAGTGGCGTGATCGAGCGCACCCTGAGCGGCCGCAGCCGGGAGAACTTCAAGACATTCCTCGTGCGTTATTTCACCCCGGATGCTCCAGAGGCCACACCGCCCACGCCAGCTCCAGCCGCCGCGGCGACACCGCCGCCGTCCGGCGCCCAACCCGCCGCGGCCCCCGCCCTGATCTCCGCCGCGGCGGTTCGTCCCTGATCGATACAAATCTCCCGGACCCTCCCATCTGCTCCCCGCTCACCACCGACTTTCCCCTCCCCCATGAAACCCGTTGTCATTGTCCTTGGCCTGCTGGTCGCCGTGCTCGCCTTTGCCTTCTTCCAACAGCGCGGGTCCGCCAGCCGGGCGGCCGAAGCCGCCACCAAAGATCTCGAGACCATGACCAACCAGGTGGCGGAATATCGCACCAAGATGACGCTCGCCCAGGTCACGGCCGCCTCGACCAGCAGCAATTTGCAGCATCAGCTCGACAAGCGGACCGCCGATCTCAACGTGATCTCGAACCGCCTCGTGCAAACCCATCTTCTGCTCCAGGCCGCCCAGACGGATGCGCGCTCGACCCAGGAACAGCTCCAGGCGCGCATCGCGCGCGTCGTGCTGCTCGAAGCCGAGAACGAACAGTCGCGCGAACAGGCGCGGCGCGCGGCCAGCTCGGATCCCGTCCGCGAAAACGCCGCCCTGCAACGCCAGCTCGCGGAGGCCGGACGCGACCGCGAAGCGCTCCGCGCGCAACTGGCCAAGCAGCGCGTCGACCTCGATGCCCTGCAATCACGCCTGTTCGACGTCGAGTTTCTTGATCGGCAGCGAAAGGATGCCGAGATGGCGGCCGACATCCGCCGGCGCATGGCGTCAGCCCGGGCCGGCGCCTCACCCGATCCCCGCCAAAAGCTGGCGCTCCAGCCGGACGGCACCGTTCGGTACGTGGCTCCGGCCGGTCAGGAGTAGGGACCTTCACGTCGGGGCGCAAATGACAAATGACAAATGACAAATCGATCGGTCATTGGTGATTGGTGATTGGTGATTGGTGATTTTTCATCTGGGGCCGTTGAGGCGGTTGTGCATCGTAGAGCGTAAGTCAACGATCCGAGGAGGGCCTTCGCTGCCGTTGCAATTGGTGAGGCCCCTCCCTACGATGCGGCCCCGTGGCCGAGCAACGAGAACAGCCGGACGGCGAGGGCGCTGAGTTTCGCCTGACGCGGGAGGCGGACGATCGGGCGCGGCTGGTGCTGGGCGGGCGGCTGGATGTGCAGTCGGCGGCTGTCCCCTGGCGGGAGCTCGAGCAGGAGCTGGGGCGGACGCGCCCGAGGCATCTGGAGGTGGACGCGACCGACCTGGAATATTGCGACGGCGCGGGCCTTGCCCTGCTGCAATACCTGCAGATGGGCGGGATGACCCCGGGAGCTGAGATCTCGCTGCGGGGGCTCAAGCCGCAGTTTCAAAAACTATTTGAGCAGTTTACGGCGGAGGACCTGCAGAAATTCCGCCCGGCCCCCTTGCCAAAGGGGCATATGGCGGAGGATGTCGGTTTGGGCGTGCGCCTGGCCGCGGAGGATCTGGTCGAGCAGGTGGCTTTTATGGGGAGCGTCGCCGCCGCGCTGGTCGCGGTCCTGCGGCGACCGCGGCAAATGCGGTGGCGCGAGATCCTGCGGGTCTTCGAGCTGGCCGGAGTGAATGCCTTGCCGATCGTCTCCCTGATCAGCCTGCTCGTCGGCCTGATTATCGCGTTTGAGGCCGCCCAGCCGCTGGCGCAATTCGGGGCCCAGATCTTCATCGCGAACATGATTGGGCTCTTGATGGTGCGGGAGCTCGGTCCGATGATGACGGCAATCATGCTGGCCGGCCGGTCGGGGTCCGCCTTCGCCGCCGAGCTCGGCACGATGAAGGTGAACGAGGAGTTGAACGCGCTCGAGACCATGGGCCTCGACCCGGTGCGGTTCTTGGTCGTGCAGCGCATCATTGCCGGCGTGCTGCTCGCGCCGCTCCTGACCATTTATTCCATGCTCATGGGCGTGCTCGGTGGCGTGGTCGTCATGCTCGGGCTCGGCTTCCCCCTGGTCTCGATCTACAACCAGATGATCACCGGCGTGTCCATCCACGACGTCGTCGTCGGATCCTCCAAGGGCATCGTCTTCGGAATTATCGTGGCGGGCGTGGGCTGCCTGCGCGGCCTGCAGACCCGGAAAGGCCCGAGCGCGGTGGGTGAGTCCACCACCCGGGCGGTGGTCAGCTCGATCCTCCTGATCATCCTGGCGGACGCCGCCTTTGCCGTGGTGCTCTTCTTTTGGAACGCATGAGCGCGGACCAGGACAACGCGATCGTGGTCAAGGAGCTGACGCTCGGCTATGGCGAGCGGATCATCCTCGAGAAGTTGAACTTCGTCGTCCGCCGCGGCGAGGTCTTCGTCATCCTCGGAGGGTCGGGCTGCGGGAAGAGCACGCTGCTCAAACACATGATTGGCCTGTACCCGCCGCTGCACGGCGAGGTGTGGATTGGCGACACCAATCTGGTGGCGACGGTCGGCGATGCCCGCCGGGAGGTGCTGCGCCGGTTCGGAGTGATGTATCAAAGCGGCGCGCTCTTCGGCTCGATGACCGTTCTGGAAAACGTGCTCCTGCCTCTCGACACCTTCACCTCGTTGCCAGCCCGTGCGAAAGAGATGGTGGCGCTCGCCAAACTGAAGCTGGTGGGTCTGGCGGCGGCGGCTGACCGCATGCCCGCTGACCTGAGCGGCGGCATGCAAAAACGCGCGGCCATCGCCCGGGCCATGGCTCTGGATCCGGGCATCCTCTTTCTCGATGAGCCGTCGGCCGGGCTCGACCCCATCACCTCCGCTGATCTGGACGCCTTGATCCGCCAGCTCGCCGGAGATTTCGGCATCACCTTCGTCGTGGTCACCCACGAGCTGCCCAGCATCGAGACGATTGCCGACCGCGTCATCATGCTGGATGGCCCGACCAAGTCCATCCTCGCGGAGGGACGACCCAGGGAATTGCGCGAGCATTCGGACAATCCCTGGGTGCGCCGCTTTTTCAACCGCGAGGCGTCCCGCAACTAATCCTCACGCTCATGAGTGCCAGAACCAACAATCTCAAGATCGGCGTGTTCGTGCTGGCGGCGCTGGCTGTCCTCGTCGGCGCCCTCTTCGCCTTTGGCATCCGCCAGCGACTCGAGCCCAAGACCCGTTTCGAAACCTACGTGACCGAGGATGTGGAAGGCCTCTCGGTCGGATCGCCCGTCAAGTTGCGCGGTGTTCCCGTCGGGCACGTCACTGGCATCAATTTTACGTGGAACCAATACCAAGACGGAGGCAAGGGCTACGTGCTGGTCGAGTTCGAGATCAAGGACGCCGTCACCCCGCTGCCCAAGGGAACCGAACGCGAGGCGCGCCTGCTCGGGGAAATCCGCAAGGGCCTGCGCGCGCGCATCAAGGGGCAGGGCATCACCGGCACGAGCGTCGTCTCGCTGGAGTACCTCGACCCGGACGAGAACCCACCCCTCAAGGTGGACTGGACGCCGGTCAATCATTACATCCCCTCCGCCCCGGGGCAGTTCAGCCAGATGCTCGCTTCGATCGAGAAATCCCTCCGCAACATCGAGAAGGTCGACTTCGAGCTGCTCAACCTGTCGTTGCATGACAGCCTCGATGCCGTGGGCAAGGTGCTGAACCACCTCGAAGGAATGCAGCTGGCCAGCATCGGCACCAACGTCAACGGCCTCGTAACGGAGCTGCGCGGGACCAACCTCAAACTGAAGGCCTTCCTCGACGAGTCGCGTGGCGCGGTGGAAAATCTCAAGCTCGACGGGCTGGCCCGCCGCGCGGAGACCTTGGTGGATCAGGTAAAACAGCTCGTCGGCCGCCTCGACACTACGCTGGCCGGACTCGACACGGGTGCGCTTGGCCCCACCCTGCGCAACGCCCGCGAAGCCACCGATCAGCTCAACGACGTCCTGCACGAGCTCAAACAATACCCGTCCGGGTTCCTCTTCGGCCAGCCGCCGACCCCAGCGCGCAGCGTCGACCGCCCCCGGCCTTGAACCGCCTTCGACCTATGGAACCATCGATTTACGATTTACGATTTGCGAATTGCGATTGTCTGGCTCGGAAATCGCCCGTTGAAAATAACCCATCACCAATCACCCATCGTGAACGTCACCGCACTCCAGAGAACCCGCGCTCCGGGGTGCGCCCGTCCACGGGCGCAGAAAGCCTGGAAACAGCCAACGGCTGGGACTGGTCCCACCCCAAAAGCGTCCGGGAGATTCTGCGGGCGAGGACGCCCGCACCCCGGGCTGTGGCCATCGGCGTCGTTCTGTTGTCCGCGGTGCTGACCTTGACCGGCTGTCTGTCCAAGCCCGCTTTGCGCAGGGAGGTCTTTCTGGTTTCGCCGCCGGCGGTTTCGACCAACGCGCCGAACCGGAAGTTCAGCGAAGGGATCCAGCTCCGACCCGTTTCGGTGGCGGCCCCGTTTGCCGGCCGCTCGCTGGTCTATCGCCTCTCCGACACCGCCTACGAGGTCGACCCCTACGCACAATTCCTGGTCGCGCCCGACCGGATGCTCGATGCCGCCATCCGTCAGTGGTGCCGCCAGTCAGGAATTTTCCGGGAAGTGCTCGGCCCGGAGAGCCCGGGCCCATCCGGCTATTGGGGGGAGATCCACGTCAGCGAATTTTACGGCGACCTGCGGCCGGGCCGTACGCCGGTCGCGTCGATCGCCCTGCAATTCACCCTGATCACCCGGCGTCAGGGGTCTCCTCTGCCCGGAGACGTCTCGACCCGGCAGGTCGCCCGGACGGTCCCACTGCGGGAGCGGACTGCGGCGGCCGTGGCGGATGGCCTGCAACAGGCGCTGGGCGAAGCACTGGCCGAGCTGACTAAATCGTTTTGAGTTTGGACCACGGTGCCGGGTAAGCTGCCCGCCTTGTCATGTTGACACTGGCCGGCATCAGCAAAGCCTACGGCGGACGCGTTCTCTTCGACGACGTCACGCTGCAGGTCAATCGTGAGGACCGCATTGGGCTGGTTGGCCCGAACGGCGCGGGCAAATCCACCCTCTTTTCCATCATCCTCGGCGAGAACTCGCCCGACACCGGGGAGGTCACGCGCCAGCGCGGCCTGCGCGTGGGCTACCTGCCGCAGGAAAGCGCGCCGGTCAACGACGAGACGGTGGTGGAGATTGCCACGTCGATCGCACCCGACTTCGTTCGGCTGCGCCGCGTGATCAAAGCCTGGGAGTCGGATCATCCGGCGGAGGCGGCGCACCCGGAGTTGGTGCACGACGACGTGCACGACCGGTTCAACGAGCTGAACGGATACCAGGTGGAGGCGAAGGCGAAGCAGATTCTGGCCGGGCTCAGCTTTCGCGAGAAGGATTTTGATCGGCCGGCCCGGGAGATGAGCGGCGGCTGGGTCATGCGGGCGCATCTGGCCCGGCTGCTGACGATGGAGCCGGATCTGCTCATGCTCGACGAGCCGACCAACCACTTGGATTTGGAGTCGTTGATCTGGTTCCAAGGCTACCTCCAGACCTATCCCGGCGGCATCCTCGTCATCTCCCACGATCGCGAGTTTTTGAACAACCTGGTGGGCAGCGTGGTGGAGATCCGCCAGAGCCGGCTGGTCCGCTACCGGGGCAACTACGACGAGTATCTCGTCCAGCGCGAGGCGAACGAGGCGCAGCTCGAGGCCGCCTACAAAAACCAGCAGCGCGAGATCGCCCATCTCATGGAGTTTGTGAACCGGTTTGGGGCCAAGGCCTCCAAGGCCGCCCAGGCCCAGAGCAAGCTCAAGCAGATCGATCGAATGGAGAAGATCGAGGCGCCCACCTCGGACGATCGGCGAGTCAGTTTTTCCTTTCCCCAGCCCCAGCGCAGCGGTCAACGGGTCATCACGCTCAAGGGCATCCGGTTCGCCTACGGACCCAACGTCGTCTACCAGGATATGCACTTCGAGGCCGAACGCGGCCAGCGCGTCGTCCTGGTGGGTCCGAACGGGGCCGGCAAGTCGACCCTGCTCAAGCTGCTCGGCGGTGTGCTCACGCCGGCCGCCGGCGAACGCCTGCTCGGCCACAACGTCAAGGCCGGCTATTACTCCCAATATCGCGTCGATATGCTCGACGCGTCCCGCACCGTGCTCGAAGAGGCTCTCGATACCCCCCAGCGGGTGACCGAACAGTTCGTGCGCACGCTGCTCGGCAGCTTCCTTTTTCGCGGCGACGACGTGTTCAAAAAGGTCAGCGTGCTCAGCGGGGGTGAAAAAAGCCGGCTGGCGCTGGTCAAGTTGCTGCTCGATCCGCCCAACCTCCTGTTGATGGACGAGCCGACCACGCACCTCGACATGTCGAGCATCGATGCCCTCCTCTACGCGCTCGATCAATTTGAGGGCACCCTGATCTTCATCAGCCACGACGTTTATTTCATCCGCGCGCTGGCCGATCGGGTCATGCATGTCAACGCCGGCGTCCTCACCCCCTACGCCGGCGATTATCAGTATTACCTCGATAAAACCAAGGCCGGCTCCGCCCGGGCGGCCCTGACCGCTGGAGCGCGGCCGGAGATGGCGCGGGCCGAGGTGCTCAAGCCGGCCGGCGATCGGCGGGAACAAAAGCGGCTGGAGGCGGAGCAACGCCAGGCCCGGTCCGCGCAACGCAAGGCCCAGCAGCAGGTGGTGCACAAGCTCGAGAAACGAATCCAGGAACTGGAACAGCGCCAGGCCGAGCTCACCGCCGAGCTCGAAAAGCAGGAGACCTACGAGGCGCCCGGACGCGCCATGCAGATCAACCGCGAGCTCGTCGGCGTCCAGGACGATTTGTCATCCCTGACCGCCGATTGGGAGGCCGAGGCGACCAAGCTCGCGGCCATCGACAGCGCCGCGACCTGACGCCGGCGTCCGGCCACCTGCCCGGAAGCCGTCTCCCCCGGCCTGAAATCGCGTCGTTGCGTCGTTTTCCCCTCTGGAAGACGGCTTGACCTTGGGACGGAAACCTTCATCTTACCCGGCTCGGTTGAGAATTAAGTTATGCAGCACATCCGCAACATCGCCATCATCGCGCACGTCGACCACGGCAAGACGACGCTCGTCGACTGTCTGCTCAAGCAGTCGGGAACCTTTCGAGCCAACGAGGCCAAGGCCAGCGAGGAGCGCATCATGGACTCGATGGACCTGGAGCGCGAGAAGGGCATCACCATCCGGGCCAAAAACGCGGCGTTCAAATACAAGAATTACCACGTGAACATCGTGGACACGCCCGGCCACGCCGACTTCGGCGGCGAGGTCGAGCGCATCATGAACATGATCGACGGCGTGCTGCTCGTTGTCGACGCGGCGGAAGGCCCCCAGGCCCAGACCCGCTTCGTGCTCCGCAAGGCCCTCGAGGCTGGCGCCAAGCCCATCGTCGTGATCAACAAGATCGATCGCGACAACGCCAACCCGAAGAAGGTCCTCGACCTGGTCTTTGAGCTGTTCATGTCGCTCAATGCCACCGACGAGCAGCTCGACTTTCCCTTCGTCTATTGCTCGGCCAAGGCCGGTTTCGCCAAGCTCGATCTCGATCACGTCAGCGGGACGATGGAGCCGCTCTTCGACGCCATCGTGAAGTACATCCCGCCGCCCCGGGCCAAGGCCGGCGAAGGCTTCCAGGTCCTCGTCGCCAACCTCGATTACTCCGACTACCTCGGGCGCATCGCCTTCGGGAAAATTGTTGAGGGCAAGATCAAGGTCGGCGACGCCGCCGCCTGCCTCCATGGCGATGGCCAGGTGACCCCCGGCAAGATCACGATGCTCTACCATTTCGAAGGTTTGAAGCGCATCGAGATCCAGGAGGCGCACGCCGGCGACATCATCGGGATCACCGGATTTGAAAACGTCTTCATCGGCGAGACCATCTGCGACAAGGCCGAGCGCGGGGCCCTGCCCTACATCCCGGTCGATCCGCCCACCATCCAGATGGAGTTCGCCGTCAACGACGGCCCGCTCTCCGGCCAGGACGGCAAGCTCGTCACCGCCCGCCACATCTGGGAACGCCTGCAGAAGGAAGTCCGCACCAACGTCGCCCTCCGCATCTCGCCGACGGCGGATCCCAAGCTCTTTTCCGTCGCCGGCCGCGGCGAGATGCAGATTGCCATCCTGGTGGAGCAGATGCGGCGCGAGGGCTACGAGGTCCTGGTCAGCCGGCCCGAGGTCTTGTGGAAGAAAGGCCCCAATGGCGAGCCGCTCGAGCCAATCGAGAAGCTTTTCGTCGAGGTCCCCCAGGAAAACATGGGGCCCATCATGGAAAATCTCGCCTTCCGCAAGGCCGAGATCGCGAACATGAGCCACCACGGCAACCAGGTGACGATCGAAGCCCTCATCCCGATGCGCGGCCTGATCGGGTTCGAAACGGACCTCGTCAACTCCACCCGCGGCATGGGCGTGATGAGCCACCTTTTCCACGAATACGGGCCGGACCGAGGCGAGATCGCGGCGCGCAAGAACGGCAGCCTGGTCAGCATGGAGGACGGCGAGGCCACCTCCTACGCCCTCGATTACATCCAGGAACGCGGCCGGCTCATGGTCATCCCCGGCGACAAGGTCTACCGCGGCATGATCGTCGGCGAAAATGCTCGGGAGAACGACATCCCCGTCAATCCCGTCAAGGAGAAGAAGCTGACCAACATGCGGTCCCAGGGCGATGGCAAGGGCATCCAGCTCAGCGCCCCGCTCAAGCTCAGCCTCGAGCGCGCGCTCGAATACATCGACGTCGACGAATACGTCGAGGCGACGCCTCGCCACCTCCGGCTGCGCAAAAAGATCCTGGACGAAAACCAGCGCAAGCGCGCCGAGAAGGTTCGCGTCCTGCGGTTTGTGGAGTGATCCCTCGCGCCGTCCTTCGCGTCGACGTCGTCTCCGCCGGCGGGTAACGACCCATCCGGCGGCGACTTCGCAACTGGGAAGCGATTGCGGCCGCGGAAGGCGAAATTTCCAAAGCCGCACGCGAGTTGCGGCCATGAACCCGGGGTGCGGGCGTCCTCGCCCGCAGAAACGTAAGGACAACATCCACCTTTCTGCCCCGCATTGCGGACACCCCGAAGGCAGATTCATGGAGAGCCCCTTGTTCCTGACGGACTTGCTTACGGGTCATGGACCGCGGACACCTCCTGCCCGGCAGAGCGGCGGAGTAGGCTCGCACCGGCCGTGGTAGGAAAAGACCGTCTCACCCCGAGGGTTTCCTAGGCTAATCTTGCCTACGGTGACGTGGAATCGGCTGGCGCGAGGCGGTCGAAGGGGGGCTGGCGCGGGGCGGCAAATTAAAGATCCGGAGGGAAAACAACGATACGTGCCCGGTTGGCGGGCGGATCCGGGAGTCGGCATGGCTCTGGCATGCACGGTGCTAAACCACTGCCAGATGAATACGGCCAGCGAAACGACCGCTCAGCAACGGCTCCAGATCAAGCCGGAGAACATAATTTCCATGCCGCTCGGCTTGCTCGGTTTCGAGCACGTGAAACGCTACGTGCTGCTGTCGAATCCGGAGGAGGAACCATTTCAGTGGCTCCAGATGCTCGACCAAGCCAACCAGGGCTTCGTCGTGGTGTCACCGGCCGCCGTCGCGCCTGACTACGCGCCCGACATCAGCCCGCCTGACATCGAATTCCTCGGCATCCGCTCGCCGGCCGACGCCCTGCTTCTGAACATTGTGACCATTCGCGGGACCGAAACCACGGTGAACCTCAAGGGGCCCATCGTGATCAACCGAAGCACGCTCGTGGCCAAGCAGTGCATCCCGGTCAACGTCGCGTCCTACTCCCTGCAACATCCCGTGGCCGCTCTGCCCGTCGCCGCCTGACTCTCGTTCCCCGGTTGCCTCAACCCATTTTTACCCCCCATGCTTGTTCTCTCCCGCAAGGTCAACGAAAACATCGTCATCGATGGGCGCATCATCGTGAAGGTCGTGCGGACGGAGGGCAACTTCGTCAAGCTCGGCATCGAGGCGCCCGCCGATGTGCCGGTCCACCGGCAGGAGATCTACGAAGAAATCCAGAAAAGCAACCAGGCCGCGCTCGCGGCCGGCCGCCCGGCCCCTGGCCGCCTGCGGCTGCCCAAAACCCCAGCCCCGGCCCCGGCCCCGGCCGCGACCGAGCCGCCGGCCTCCGAAGGAACCCCGTCGTAACCCGCCCGCCGTCGCCTCCGCTGAACCCGAATTACTGAGCACAAACTCCTATGGTCATCAATACGAACACGCACGCCATGGCGGCGGCCAGCAATCTCAGCACGAGCGAATCGATGTTGAGCAAGTCCCTGGCTCGATTGAGCTCCGGATCCAAAATCGTCAACCCCGCGGATGACGCCGCCGGCCTCGCTGTGTCCATGCGCCTCGACGCGCAGGTCCAGCGCATCAACGCCGCCCGCGCCAACGTCGGCAACGCCATCTCCTTCACGCAAACCCAGGACGGCTACCTGAAGAAGATCGCCAAGGCGCTCGATCGCCTCAGCGAGCTGTCCATCCTCGCCCAGGACGTGACCAAGGGCGATGCGGATCGCGGCCTCTATGACGCGGAGTTTCAGCAGCTCACCGACTACATCACCAGCGCGGCCAGCAAGGATTTCAATGGCGTCAGCCTGTTCTCGGCCAACTCGCTCAACGTGACCATCGACTCCGAAGGCGGCACGTTCGGCATGGCTGGCATCGACATGAGCGCGACGTCGTACACCGACGCAATCAACGCGGATGTGACGACCACCGCCAACGCCATGGCTGCCCTCGCGGCCGTGCGCACCGCCATCACCCAGCTGGCCACGGACCGCGCCACCATCGGCGCCTATCAGTCGCGGATGAACTTCACCTCCGAGCAGCTCACGATCAGCCGGGAAAACCTCAGCGCCGCCAGCTCGCGCATCCAGGACGTCGACGTGGCCGAGGAATCCACCCAATACGCGCGCTTCAACATCCTCGTCCAGTCCGGCACCGCCATGCTGGCCCAGGCCAATCAGCTGCCGCAAAGCGCGCTGCGGCTCCTGCAGTAAACCTCCCGCCGGCTCCCAGGCGCCATGTACCTCGAGCTGCGAACCTGGGACAGCGCCTGGACCGAGGGCCAGCCCGCCACTGAGACCAAACCCTTTCGCTGGGGCCGACGGGCCCGCGAGGATTCCCGTCCCTGGGCCTGGACCCGGCGCGGCCACCGCGCCCAGCCCGCCTCGACGGTCCCGCCTGCCACCGCCGCCTGCCCTGCTGCCGGGGAAAAACCACCGTCGGGTTGACCACCCTCGGCGGCCCGCTCGACGGACGGCCCTGCGGCATCGCCGCTGCTTTGCACGGATTGCAATGAACAACCGACGAAACCACGGCCCGGGCTTGGGCCGGGAGGACACCGCCGCGTGGCCATCCTAGGCGCCATCATCGTGGCCCGGTTCGATTCCCGGCGTTTCCCCGGGAAGGTGCTCCATCCGCTCGCCGGCCAACCCATGCTGGCCCACGTCGCGGAACGCTGCCGCCTGGTCCCCGCGCTCGAACGCCGCATCGTCCTCGCCACTACCGCCCGCGCGGTCGACCATCCCATCGCCCGCTTCGCCGCCGACCTCGGCCTCGGCGTGTTCCGCGGCGGCACGGACAATGTCGCCCGTCGCCTCCTCGAATGCGCCTGGTCCGCCGGCTGGGACGCCTTCTTCCGCGTCAATGCCGACAGCCCCTGCCTCGACCCCGACCTCCTCCAGCGCGCGGCCGACGCGTTCCACTCCGGCTACTTCGATCTGGTGACGAACCTGCACCCACGCACCTTTCCCTACGGCATCAGCGTCGAGCTGATGCGCACGGCAACCTATGCCGAGGCTTACCCCCGCTTCGAACGGCCCGACCATCGGGAGCATGCCACTCTCTACTACTACGAAAACCCGGACCGATTTCGCCTGCACAACCTGATTAACCCCCGCGCCGCTCGATCCGGCGAGGTCATCCTGCCGCTGCCCCGGCTCACCGTCGATCAACCTGATGACGTCGCCCCGGTCGAGGCCTGGCTGGCCGGGTGCCGTGGGCCAGCCGCCGCCCCGACCCCCGCCGATCTTCGCCCTGCCACCGCTGCCTGAATCCCATGATCAACCTTTTCTGCATCCGCCCTCACGGCTTCAACGTCGGCAACGACGTCATCTTCCTCGGCCTGCAGCATTTCTTGCGCGAGTCGTTCGGCGAGGTCGTCAACCTCATCTCCGTCCCCGCCACCTCCCGCTACGAAAGCCACGCCAAGGCCGGGCTCACCGCCCGCACCATCTACGAGATTAATCAATACGGCCACGGCGTCATCGTCGGCGGCGGCAACCTCTACGAGAACGGCGAGCTCGAGGTGAACCTCGACGCCCTGCCGTCGCTCGAAGTCCCCCTCCTGCTCTTCAGCCTGTCCCGCGGCCGGATCTACAACCGCCGTGGCCAGCTCGTGCCTCGCACGGATGCCATGCCTGATCGGGTCATCCAGGCGCTCCACCGCAAGGCCGGCCGCTCTCTCGCCCGCGACCAGGCCACATTCACTTACCTCCAGCGCATCGGCTGCGATCCCATCCTCGGCGGCTGCCCGACCATCTTTGTCGATCGCATGGCCGACCGTCTGCCCGCCCTCGCCGAATGCGATCGCCACACCGCGCTCATCTCCATCCGCCACCCCGCCCTCATGAGCATCCCGCTCGAAAAACAGGCGCGGGTCTACCAGGACGTGCTCGAGATCATCGCCCTCCTCCGCCGCGAAGGCTATGCCGACGTCCGCCTGCTTTGCCACGATCACCGCGACATCAGCTTCGCCGCCTCCTTCCCCGACATCGACTACGTCTACACCGGCGATGTCTACACCTACCTCGCGCTGCTCCGCAGCTGCGCGGTGAATGTGACCTATCGCCTTCACTCCATGCTGCCCTGCCTCTCCTTCGGCACGCCCACGATCAAGATCAGCTACGACGAACGCGCGCTCAGCCTGGTCGAGACCATCGGGTTCGGCGATTGGAACATCGACATGATGCAAACGCGCGACGTCGCCGCCAAAGTCCGCGAGCGCTACCGCCACCTCAAGGATCTGCGCGGCCTGCGCACCAGCGTGCGACCCACCTGGGACAAGCTGCAGACGACCATGCTCGACGGCTTTCGCCACTTCGCGGGCGAGGTGCGCGCGTATCGCAGCCAGGTCGGGCCAGCCAGTCGGGAACCGGTGCCGATGGAAGGCCGCCCCGGCCGCGCCGGCGCCGCCCGCCAACGCCAGCTCCGCCCGGTCGAGGATGTCCCCTCCACCGTCAGCCCATGAGCAGCCTCACGATGAACACCCGATCCGACGCGGCGCCTGTCCCAGCCACAAGCCCCCTGCATCTCATTGCCGAGGCCGGCACGAACCACGGCGGCTCGCTCGAGACGGCCCGCCAGCTCGTGGACGCGGCGCGCGCCGCGGGCGCAGACTCCGTCAAGTTCCAGGTCATCTACCCCGAGGGCTTGTACCTGCCGGAGTTTTTCGTGAACGGCGCGTATGTGCCCAACGAGGTGTTTGCCAAGCGGCAGGCGGCCATGCTGGCCGATGACGATTGGCGGCGCCTGAGCGATCACGCGCGCGAACGCGGCCTGCCGTTGAGCGCCTCGATCTTTGATCGGCGCGGCCTCGATCTGCTCGAGGCCCTGGACGCGCCGTACATCAAGATCGCGTCGTGCGACTTGAACAACACGCCGCTGCTGGCGGCGGCCGCGGCGCGCGGCCGGCGTCTGATTCTCTCCACCGGCATGTCGACGCTGGCGGAGATCGAGCGAGCGGTGCGGGCCGTGCAACAGGCCGGCTCGACGGAGCTTGTCCTGATGCATTGCGTGTCCGTGTATCCGTGTCCCACAGCCCAGGCCAACGTGCGCTTCGTGGAGACGCTGGCCCGCACCTTTGGCCTGCCGGTGGGCTTTTCCGATCACACCGAAGGCAGCGTGGCCGCCGCCATGGCGGTGGCGTTGGGCGCGACCTGGATCGAGAAGCATCTGACCTTGGACCGGGCCGCGGCCGGCTTTGACCATGCCTACGCCATGGAGCCGGCCATGTGGAAGGCCTATGCCACCGACCTGCGGGCGGCGGAGGTGGCCGGCCGTGCGCCGGTCGAGAAAGTCCAATCCGCTGAGGCCGGCGTGCGCCAGCGTGCGCGCCGCGCGCTCTACGCCGCGCGCGATCTGCAGCCGGGCGAAACCATCTCCGAGCGGGACGTGCTCATCGTGCGGCCGGAAGGGCCGCTCACGCCGGACGATGCGACGCGGGTGGTGGGCGGCCGGGCTCGCCGCGGTTTCCGAAAATTTGAGGCGATCACCTGGGAGGGGGTGGCGGCGTGAAATTGCAGGTGGTCTGCCGCGGCTCGGTGCAGGAAGGCCTCGGCCATCTCCTGCGCACCCGCACGTTTGCCCGCCACGCCGCGGCCGGGCATGACGTCGAGGTGGTGGCCATCGTCGAGCCCGAGCTGGAGAATGTCCTCGCCGGCCTCAGCTGCCCGGTTCGTTTCGTCCGCACCGACACGGCCGCGGTGGAGCGCCTGCGGGCGTTCGGGCCGGATGCGCTGATCTTCGACACGACGCGGTTTGAAGCGACGCTGATGGACGAGGCCGCCGCGGCGGGGTTTCTTCTCGGATCGATCTCACCGGTCTTCGAGCACCTTGCGCGCATGGACGTGGTCTTCACGCGGACCCGGCGCAACGTCGCGCTGGGCTCGGCGCGGGTCCATGGCGGGCTCCAGTATGCGATCTTCAACGACCATTGCCAGGCCATCGACGACGCCACCTACGAGCGCAGCCTGACACGGGCCGAGCTGCCCATCGGCGTGTGCATGGGCGGCGCGGATGCGGCCAACAAAACCCTGATCGTGCTGCAGGCGCTGGCCGGGCTCGAGCAGCCCACGACAATCTGGGTCCTGCTTGGGGAGGGCTACGCGCATTCCTACCACCAGCTGGTCGACGCCGTCCGGAGCGATCTCCGACATGAGATCATCCTGGCCAAGGCCAACCGGTCGATGTGGCAAATCCTCGGCAACTGCGCGCTCGGCGTGATGGCGGGCGGGCTGACCACGATCGAGGCCGTCCACGCCGGATTGCCCACGATCAACGTTTTCGAGCGGGCGGAGCACGCCGCGATGCTGGCCGAGCTCTTCGAAGCGGGCGTGTGCCTCAATGGCGGTCTGGTCACCGGGCGTTCGCTGCAGCCGGCCGTGGCCGCGGTGCGCCGGCTGTCCGCCGAACGGGCCGAGTTGCGCGCGATGCGCAGCCGGACGCGCGGCCTGGTCGATCACCAGGGACCCATCCGGGTGCTGCGCGAGATTGAACAGGCGGTGTTGCAGAAGGCCCTGCGCGGCCGGCGGAGCCCGTCAGCGGAGGTGGCTCATGCTTGAAGTGCGGTTATCCCAGCCTGTGCCGCGGGAGTTCCAGCCGGAGATCGTCAAGAATCTCTACTGGGTCGACGCGGGGATCGAGGCGTTTACATTTGATCCGGACGACGGGCAGCGGCTGTTGTGCCGTTACGCGGGTCCGGCGCCGAGCGGCCTCGAGGATCGCGTCCGGGCGTCCGCGGAAAAATTGATCCGCTGCCTCGAGGCCATGCCGGCGAAGATCGCTTTTGAAGTGATCCCGACCGCCTCGGGCCAGGCCGGCACGCCCTACGGCCAGCTGGTGAAACGCGGCTGGCTGAAGCCGTCCGCGGGCGGGACGCATCAATACAGCGGCCTGTTCCTGGAAATGTTCCAGGCCCTCGATCTGCAGTTTCGACGCGAAGCCTACCGGTTGGAGGCGGAGGAACACAAGTTCCCGGCCCTGCTGCCATTGCCCGTGCTGGCGGCGTCCGGTTACCTCGCCAGCTTTCCGCACCATGCGAATTTCGTCTGCCATCTGCCGGAGCAGGCCGAGGCGATCGAGGATTTCCGGGCGCGCCTCAAAGCCAAGGCGTCGGCGGCCGGCGCCGCGGTCGACGCGTGCTGCGTGACTGGCGGAGGCAGCGTGGATCCGGAAGGGACCGCGCTGGCGCCGACGGTCTGTTATCACTTTTTCCAGCGCCACGCCGGCCTGGTTCTCGCCCCGGGCCAGCTGCTGGCCGCCACCGCTCAGGGCTCGTGCTTCCGCTTTGAAGGCCGGGCCATGCGCGAGCTGCATCGCCTGCGCGAGTTCAACATGCGCGAGATCATGGTCCTGGGCGCGCCCGGCGCCGTGCAGTCCTGGCGCACCCTCCTGCTCGAGGCCCAGCGCCGCGTGCTCGAACGGTGCCAGCTCCGCGCCACCGTCCGCACCGCCTCCGATCCATTCTTCATCGACGACTACGACAAGAAACGGATCTTCCAGCTCAGCTTCGATCTGAAGTACGAGGTCCAGGCCTGGCTGCCCAACACCGATGAGACCCTGGCCATCGGCTCGGTCAACCAGCACCAGGACTACTTTGGCGTCGCGTTCAACATCCGGCTCTCCACGGGCCAGCCCGCCCATAGCGCCTGTCTCGGGTTCGGGCTCGACCGGTGGTGCCTCGCGGTCTTTGCGCAGCATGGCCTCGACCCGGACCAGTGGCCGCCCACGCTGCAATCCGTGCTGGCGGAACATCGCGCCCTCATCCGCTCGCTCCGCGGCACGCCCGGCCGCCTGCACCCATGAACCCGCTCCAGGTCACTCCCGAACGGTTGCAGGCCGGCTTCCACGAGGTCGGCCTCCAGCGCGGCGATCTCGTCTACGTCGCGTCGTCCCTCGCGGCGCTCGGCCTCATGGCCAACCCCGTCGGCGAAACCCTCGCCGCCTTGCGCGCGGCCGTCGGGCCGGAAGGGACGCTGGTCATGCCGGCGTTCAATTTTGATTTCTGTGCCGGCGTGCCCTTCGATCGCGAACGATCCCCCGCCCGCACCGGCGTCCTCTCCGAGGCGTTCCGCCAGCTGCCCGGCACCCGACGCACCTGGGCGCCTCCGTTTCACTCCGTCACCGCCGCCGGCCCGCTGGCCGCCGAGCTCGCCGCCACTGAGGCGTTGACCTCGTTCGGCCCCGACTCCGTCTTCCAGCGCCTCCACGATCTCGGGGCCAAGCAGCTCCTGCTCGGCTGCGGCTTCCATGAGGGCGCCGCCCACGTGCATTGGCTCGAGGAAATGGTCCAGGTGCCCTACCGGCACTGGAAACGGTTCGAAGGCGACGTGGTCTGCGACGGCCAGACCCGACGCCGCTCGTTCTTCATGTACGCCCGCAGTGAACGACCCAAGGTCAGTGTTGACGCGACCGAGCTCGGCCTCGCGTTCGCCGCTACTCCCGCCGTCCGCAGCGCCACGGTCGGCCTCTGCCGCCTGCAGGCGTTTCGCCTGACCGACTTCGCGGAGTTCGCCCGCCCGCGCTTCACCGAAAACCCCCTTCTCCTCCTCGCCGCCGATCAGCGACCTGCCTTCGCCGCCACCCGTTCGCCCGTCCGGCGGATTGATCATCTCGGCATCGTGTCGCGCTACGCCGACCGCATCCGCGACTTCTTCGGCGCCATCGGCTGCCAGCTCGAAGCCGAGGGCATCGTCCCGGAGCTCGGCGTCAACTGCGAGTATCATGCCGGACTCGACGTGACGATTGAGCTGGTCGATCCCGTCACGCCCGACAGCCGCGTCCGCCACCACGTCGAGCGCAACCCCGGCTGCCCGCTCCACCACGTCGCCCTCGAGGTGGACGACCTCGACGACGCCCTGCCCTATTTCAAGGCGCGGGGCTACGAGCCGCTCGACGGGCGACGCCATCTGGGCCCGCGTCCGTACCAGCGCGTGCTCTTTCTGTCGCCCGTCCAAACGGGCGGCCTGCTCATCGAGCTGGTGGCGAATGACGGGCGCAAGGCGCGCGCGTATGGAGGAAATTTATGACCCGACCTGACCTGCTGAACTCCGTGAAGGGCGTGCTGGCCGATGAGTGGCGCGTGGCGCCCGAGGCCATTCCCGATGATGCCGCGCTCAACCGCTTCGAGCGCTGGGATTCGCTCGGCCACATCACCATCCTCCTGGCTCTGCAGTCCCGGTTCCAGCTCGAGCTGACGGCCGACACCGTGCAGGCCCTCACTTCCCTGCCACGCATCCTCGACCATTTATCCGCCCGAAATGCGTCCTCCGCGACGGACGCCAGCCCGGCCGCGCGCGCCGCTTGAACCAGCCCCCTATCGCCCCCGCCATGAATGCTGCCTGTCCTTCGCCCGCTCCGGCCTCCGCGCCCCTCACGACCGGCGCCCCGTCCGGATGGGACCCCGCCTGGGAACAGAATGTCTACGGCCAGGGCCGCCATCTGAACCGCTACCCGCACCACGCGGTGGTCGGCTTTGTCTTCCGGCACTTCGGCAACGCCCCGGATCGGGCCCGGCTGAAGTTTTGTGAGCTCGGCTGCGGCGCGGGCAACAACGTGTGGTTCGCCGCCCGCGAAGGATTCTCCGTGGCGGGCATCGACGGTTCGGATTCCGCCGTGGCTCACGCCCGGCAGCGCCTCGCGACGGAAGGGCTCCACGCCGACCTGCGCGTGGGCGACTTTGCCCGCCTGCCGTGGCCGGATCAGAGCTTCGATTTCGTTCTGGATCGCGGATCCCTCACCTGTGTGCGGCGGGACACGCTGGTTCGCGCGCTCGACGAGACCCGGCGCGTGCTCAAGCCCGGCGGGCGTTTCCTCTCGCTCATCTACAGCGCCCAACATCCCGATCGCCTGTTCGGCCGCAACCTCGGCGACAACAGCTTCGATCAGTTTTCCGGCGGCTACTTCGCCGGACTCGGCGTGGCTCACTTCGTGCCCCCCGACGAAATCGAAAGTCTCTTCGCGTCCAGGTTCGAGCTCAGCGGCGTCACCCATCTGCTCGAGACTGATGAACGCAACGCCGGCCACGTCACGAACGCTCTCTGGAAAATCGAATGCCGTAAGCCTGCATGAACCGCCCGCCGGGATCCGATGCGTCCGTCGATCAGCTCGCCTTGATTCGCGAGCTGGCGCCGTTGCGTCGCGACCTCGTCTCGGAGGGCTACGACGACGCCCTGGATCGCCTGTGCCGGCGGTTTCCAATCACCCGGCACATGTATGCGACCGGCGAACAGTGCTGGACCTGGCGGGTGCCGGAAAAATGGATTTGCGACGAGGCCTGGATCGAGTCGGCCGCCGGCGAACGCCTGATCGATCAGACGCGACACCCCTTGCACGTCGGCTCGTACTCCAGCCCGGTCGATCGCATGGTCCCGCGGGCGGAATTGCTCGAACAAGTCCACAGCCACCCGCTCGCCCCCGACGCGCCGCCGTTCCTGTTTCACTATTATCAGGACGCCTGGTCGTTTGGCGCCAGCCACGCCGTGCGGGCGCGCCTGAACGACCCGGCCTATCGGGTTCGCGTGCGCAGCCGCCGCGAGCCGGGCCACTTGAAAGTCGGCGAATGGATCCTGCCCGGTGACTCCGACGAGTCCTTCGTGCTCTGCGGCCACTTGTGTCATCCAGCCCAGGCCAATGACGGGCTCAGCGGCGTCGTCACGGCGCTGGCCGTCATGGCGGCGCTGGCCCGGGAGCCGCGCCGGCGGTTTACTTACCGCCTGTTGATCGTGCCCGAGACCATCGGGAGCGTGGCCTGGCTGAGCCGGCACGAGGCGCTGATTCCGAAGATGGTTGGCGGGTTGTTCCTGGACATGACCGGTGTCGATTTGCCGCCGGCGTTGCAACATTCCTACGCGGGTGACACCGAGATCGATCGGTGCCTGGAGCAAATCCATCTCGCGTCCGAGCCCGGCGCCTGGAGCGCCCCCTATCGCGGCGTGGTGGGCAATGACGAGCGGCAATTCAACGCGCCCGGCGTCCGCGTCCCCATGCTGTCCTACGCCCGCGCTCATCCCTGGGGCCACCCACAACGGCCCTATCGCGAGTACCATTCCGCGGCGGATGACATCAGCTCCGTCAGCCCGTCGGCTCTCGAACGCTCGCGCGAGACCGTCCTGGCCATGGTCCAGGCCTGGGAGGCGAACGAGATCCCAATCAACTTGTTCAAGGGCGAAGTCTTCCTTGCCGGCTGCAACCTCGCCGTCGACCGCCACCGCCAGCTGTCCGCCCATCGCGATCAGCTGCGCATCATGGACTGTCTGGACGGCACCAACTCCATCGCGGCCATCGCGACGCGCGTGCGGCTTCCGTTTGCCGAGGTGCGCCATTTCGTCGAGCGCCTGCACGACGTCGGGCTGGTGGAGTTCGACCGCGCCCGGCCCGTGCGCGGCCCGTCGCCGATCCGGCCGCCCGCCGGGCGGGACTTGGTGAACCTGTGACGTCGCAAAGAAGCAAACATCCATGACCACCGTTGAGCTCGAATCCCTGGCAGCGGAACGCCCGCTGAACACGGTGGAAGCGTTCACGCCAAACGATTTTTACGGGCACGCCACGTGGCTCAAGCGCTACGCGCAATTGCCGCCCGATTTCATGATCCGGGCGATCATGCCCCATGGCCCCAGCTTTTGCTCGCGCCTGTGGGATCTCGAGCTGAAGCATCCCGGCGCCACCATCCTGGCCATCTCCGCCCAGCAGCGGGTGCTCTACCAGCAACAGTGCCCGCACAAGACGGTGCACGTCATCGGGTCGCCCCTCCTCTACGCCGCACGGCTCATGGCCGACGAGCTGGCGGCCGCCCGCTCCTGCGCGCGAGGCACGCTCGTGTTCCCAACCCACTCCACCCATCACGTCACCGTGGAGTTCGATCAGCAAGCGCTCATCGCTTCCTTGCTGGCGCTGCCGGCCGAGCTCCAGCCGGTCCGCGTCTGCCTCTACTGGCGCGATGTCCAGCTCGGGCGCCATCGGGAGTATGAAGCCGCCGGACTGAAATGCGTCACTGCCGGCCACATGTTCGATCCGGAGTTTCTCCCGCGGCTCCTGCGCCTGCTGACCACGAGCCGGCAGGTCGTGGCGAACAAACTCGGCAGCTGCGTCTACTACGCCGCCGCGCTCGGCCTGCCCGTTCGCCTGGTGCCACAGTCGTCGTCGTATCACGGCGCCAACCCGGCCCAGCTGGCGGAGCTCTCCCCGCAGTTGGATTTGCCGGCCGCCGTTCAGCTCGCCGCCCTCGCCACCGCCGCAGCCCCCGACGGAGTGCCGGCCCAGCGGGCCCTGGCCCGCGCCGAGCTCGGCGAGGAAGGTGTCTGCACCGCGGACGCGTTGCGCGCTCTCCTCGAAAGCCTGCCGCCCTTCCCATCCCCTTCGCCAAAATCCAATACCGACCGGGCCGGCAAAGTCAGGCCGGCCGGCCGCCCGCCCGGCGCGCCCGCGCCCGCGGCCGCGTCCTCCCGTTCCTTTATGCTCGAGGCCACCACGGAATCCTTGCTCCAGCAACTCCGCCCGCTGGTGGCCGGCCACCCGCGCCGCGCGCCCGGCCGGATCAAGCTCGATGGACGCCCGCTGGCCTATGCCGACCTCCATAGCCTCTACCACCAGGCCCAGCAGATCTTCGGGCAGAAACTCTACGAGTTCCAGCCGGCTTCCGACCAACCGATCATCATCGACGGCGGTGCGCACATCGGTCTCGCCTCGCTCTTTTTCGCCCGACGCTTTCCGCGGGCCACCATCCACGCGTTCGAAGCCGATCCGAACATTGCCGGGCTCCTCGCCGCCAATGTCGGCGCGTTCGAACTGCACCCGGTCCACGTGCACGGCCGGGCGCTCTGGACGAACAACGACAGCGTCTCGTTCGACGCGACCGCCGACGACTCCGGACACGTGGCCGCCCGGGCGGCCGGCGACAAGCCGGGGCGGACGTTGACGGTTCCCGCGACGCGCCTGCGCGATTTCCTGGCGGGGCAGCCCCGGCCGGTCGATCTGTTGAAGCTCGACATCGAAGGCGCGGAGTTCGCCGTGGTGAAGGATTGCGACGGCGGACTGGACCGGGTGCAGAACATTCTCATCGAAGTGCACCGCTTTCGGGATGCGGACGGGCGGCTGGGAGAGCTGCTCGCCGTGCTGGAACGAAATGGCTTCGATTACGCGCTGGGCGACCTGCACGCGGCCACATGGATCGACTCGCCGTTCACCCCGCCGTTCCCCGCCTGCAAATCGCCTCATTACATCGTGACCGTCTTCGCCTGGCGCGCCCGCGGCGTGACGCCGGCCGGGCAGCCCTCCGTCCCATCACCGGCGGGCGCGGATCGTGTCGCAACTTCAACTCCGGCCGGGGGGCCGGCGCGGGCGCCGGCGCCCGTGCCGGCGACTGTGCCCGTGGTGGACGCCGTCCTGCGGGAGGCGGTGGCGCATCTCAACGCGCGGCGGGAGGCGGATGCGTTGCGCTGCTTCGACCGGGCCATTCAACACGGAGCCGGGTCCCGCTCGCGGTTTGGCCGCTCGGTGGCGTTGGCGCGTTTGAAACGCCGGGACGAAGCCATGGCCGATTTGCGTGCCCTGCTCAATGTCGAGCCCGGCCACACCAAAGCCCGCGCCCTGGCCGATGAGCTGCTCGCGGACCACGATCCGGCCCGGCTCTACATCGCGTCCTACCCGCGCTCCGGCAACACTTGGCTGCGCCTGCTGCTCGCCGACGTCATTCTCCAGCAGCACGGCTATCAAACCGACACCACGCTTCCCATCCATGCGGATTACGTGATCCCCGACCTGCACGTCGGCCAGCCCGGAGATGTCGATCGTCGCCTGCGCCTGCCGTGTGCCCTCCTCAAGTCGCACGATCGCTTCGACAAACTCGCGCCCGGCCGGGCGGTTTGCATCTTCCGTCAGGCGGCCGATGCGCTCGTCTCGTATTACCACTTTCACCGGCGTTACCCGAATCTCGCGGCGAAGGCTGCGGCCGGCCCGGACGCGTTTTGCCTCCAGCACGTGGAGGGGTGGAAGGCCCATGCGCAGAGCTTCCTCGACGCGCGGCGCCGCGGAGCGGACATCCTGTTCGTCTCGTATGAATCGCTGCACGCGGAGAGCGTCCGCGTGCTCCAGGCGGTCTGCCGGTTCGTCGGTTTGGAGGCCGGCGAGGACACCTGCCGCCGCGCAGTCGCCAACCATGCCTTCGCCAAACAGCAGGCCGCGGAGAAGCAGATTAGCGGAGATCAGTATGCCGTGCCGTTCTTCCGCCAGGGCGAGGTCAACGGTGCGGTTCGGGAGCTGGCGCCGGAGACGCTGGCGCAGCTCAGGGTGCAAACCGAGGAAATCCATCACGCCGCACTCGCGGCCGAACGCGCGGGCGCACAGCCCTTGGGAGCCAATTTGTGAATCCTGTCATCCTCCACGTCATCCAGGCGCTGTCGCTCGGCGGGGCCGCGCGTGCCCTCATCGCCACCGCGAAGGCCTCCGCCCGCCTCGGCCCCTACCGGCACCGCGTGATCTCCCTGCTGCGCCCGGCGCCGGACGCCTTGCGCCTGGCGGAGGAGGCCGGCCTCGCCGTGGTCGTCGCGCCCGATCCGGCGACGCTGCGTCAGGAGCTGGCCACGGCCGACATCGTCCAGTTGCACTGGTGGAACAACCCGCAGAACCAGCAATTTCTCCGCGGCGATTGGCCGGCCACCCGCCTGGCCATCTGGTATCACATCGCCGGCGAGCACGCGCCGCAACGAATCACGCGCGAGCTGGTCGAGTTCGCGGATCTCAATATCCCCACCAACCCGTGGACCCATCGCGAGCTGCCGGTCTTCGGCGAACTGCCGCCACCCGAGCGCGACCGCCGCGTCGCCATGGTTCTCGATGCCGCCGATCTGGATCGCGTGGCCGGCGCCACCCTGCGCCCCCACGCAGGCTTCAACGTCGGCTACATCGGCGCGGTCGACTTCATCAAGATGCACCGCAATTTCGTGCCGATGAGCGCCGCGGTGAAAATACCAGACGCGCGCTTCATCGTCTGCGGCACCGGCATCGAGCAGCAGCTCCACGCCCAGGCCCAGGCGCTCGGCGCGGGCGGGCGGTTCGACTTCCGCGGCTATGTGCACGACATCCGGCCGGTCATCGAAACGTTCGATGTCTACGGCTATCCGCTTTGCGCCGACTCCTACGCCTCGGGCGAGCTGAACCTGCAGGAGGTGATGGCGGTGGGCGTTCCCCCGGTCGTGTTCCCGGCCGGCGGCATTCGCGGGCTGGTCGAACACGAAAAGACCGGCCTGGTGGTCGCGACCGAGGCGGAATATGCCGCCGCGATTGAACACCTCCACCAACATCCGGAGGAACGACGCCGGCTTGGGCTGGCCGCGCAGGAGCACGCCCGCGCGCATTTCGGCGCCGAGCCGGCTGCGCGCTTGCTGAATCCACTTTACGAACGCCTGCTGCGGGAGCCCAAGCGCCCGCGAAAATGGGGCGTGCCCGTCCACGGCCGTGTGGCGGACGAACCCGTGTCCGTCTTTGATGTGCTCGAGAGCCCGGCGGGTTCGGCCGGAGCCCGGTTGTTTGTCGAGTCGCTCGGGGATGCCGGCGTTGACTATGGGATCAGCCTGGCCTCAACGGATGTCGACGCGTTGCTCGCCGCCGAGGCCCGCATTGCCGGCGCTTCCGAGCTGGTGAAATCCAACGGCGCCGGTGGCTTCCGGCAGTATCGCCGCAATTTTCCGAAGGACCCGCATCTGCAGCTCTGGCACGCGCTGGCCTTGACGGGCGAAGCGCAATGGGCCGACGCAGCGGTCGAGTTCGGTCGCGCCATCGACGCCGGCTGCGCCCACTGGCGCATTGGCTGGTACATCGCCCAGGCCGCCCGGCGCGCCGGGAACGAAAGTCTGGCCATCGAGGCCGCTCAATCCGTGCTCGCGGTGGAACCCGCGTTCCAACCCGCACGGGATTTTCTGCGTCCCGCGTCCGCGGCCGCGGAGCCAGTCCGCCCGGTCCCCGCGCCTGTCAACGAGGCGTTCCTCGCATCCCAACGCGAGTTTTGGAACGTGGCCACGCTCGATGAAGCCATGTTCGGCCGCGTTTTCACCAGCGCCGAGATCACCCGGATGTCACCGTCGGAACGGCAAACGGCCTGGACCCAATCGGCCGCGGCCTCCGCCGCCCAGGTGTTGTCCGGCGTGCCGCACCAGCCCGAGTGGCGCGTGTTGGAGATCGGCTGTGGCGTCGGCCGGGTCATCAAGCCGCTGCGCGAACGTTTTGCCCGGGTCGACGGCGTGGACATCTCCGAAAAGATGATCGCCTACGCGCAGGATTATCTCGCGGGGACGGGCTGCGGCGAGGTCACGGTCAACACCGGGGCGGACCTCGCGGGCCTGCCGTCCGCCGCCTATGACCTCGTCTACTCGATCATCGTTTTTCAACACATCCGCTCCGTGTCCGTGGTCCGGAACTATCTCCGGGAAACCTGGCGCGTGCTGAAACCGGGCGGCTATTTTCGGCTGCAGGTTTACGAGCGCAGCGGACGCCAGGGCCAGTTCGACGAGGAAGCCCAGGCGGGAGTGCAATACGGCTTCAACGGCAATGGCTATGCCCCGGATGAACTCCGCGCGCTGCTCGAAGAGGGCGGGTTCACCGTGGCCGGCTTGGAAACCGCCGGGCGCTGGATCTGGGCCACTGCCGTCCGTGGCGCGGTGCCGATCGCGACGGGAGCCGTCCGCGAAACACCGGCCCCTTCGGCCCCCAACGCCCCGGCCGTGGCGAACCCGTCCACCGCGACCCCGTTGATCTCGGCCATCCTGTCGACCTACAACTCCGAGCGCTTCCTCCGCGGGTGTCTGGAGGATCTCGAGCGCCAGACGGTGGCCGGGCAGATGGAGATCCTCGTCATCGACAGCGGCTCGCAACAAAACGAGCGCGCCATCGTGGAGGAATTTCAACAGCGCTATGCCAACATTCGCTACGTGCGGACCGAGCGCGAGCCCCTCTATGTGGCTTGGAATCGCGGCGTCCGCCTGGCCCGGGGCAAATACATCACCAACGCCAACGCCGATGATCGGCATGAGCCACATGGGTTGGAACGGCACATCCAGGCGCTCGAGGCCAACCCCGACGCCGTCCTCGCCTACGCCGATGTCGCCTTTTGCGAAGAAGTCCACCCAGACTCCGGCGCGCCCAGGTTCCGCGGCTGCTATCGCTGGCCCGACTTCGACGGCCCGCTGCTGTTCGCGAATTGTTACATCGGGCCCCAGCCCGTGTGGCGTCGCGACGTTCACGAGCGCCATGGCTATTTCGACGAGAGCTACAAGAGCGCCGGCGATTACGAGTTCTGGCTGCGCCTCGCCGTCCACGAACGCTTCATCCACATCCCCGAAGTGCTCGGGCTCTATTGGTACTCACCCAAAAGTGTCGGGCACGACAACATGGATCTGACCCGGGCGGAAGCCGACCGGGCCCGGCGCGCGCATTGGCAAGGCGCCTGGGGCACCTGGCCGAAGCTCACCCGCGCGCTGCTCCAGCCTTTCGAGCCGGCGCGCCCGGTGCAGCCAACTTCTGTCCAGGATCTGTCGTCCGCCCAGCCAGCCCGGCGGCGCGCCCGCGCCCCCAAACCGGCCCCGCCGGCCCGCTCGCCCTTCGAACTCGATTTCTCCCAGGATCAAATGACTTCGTCGGACGCAGGAACCGGCAGCCGGGCTGCCGTGGCGCCGCCCGCCCCGCCTCGCTCGCCTTCCTCGCCCCGATTTGATGTCGGGCCCGAGCCCATCCCCGCCCCGCGACACGTCGCCCGCATCCTCTCTTCCGTCCCGGCCGGCGGCCGCGCCCTGATCTGGGGCGCCCGCCCGATCCTCGAAGCGTTGGAGCCCGCGCTGCGGGCCCGCGCCGGTGAACAGGGCGAGTGCGTGCTCTGGGACCAGCCCGGCACTCCGGCTACGAACGGCCCGTTTGATGTCATCGTCATGGACGGGGCGCGCAGCGGCGCGGGCCTGGCCCAGGCGGCACGCTGGCTCGCTCCCGGCGGAGTGGCCTTCTTGTGGTCCGCGCCAGATCCCGAGCACGACGCCGCCAAACGCGCGCTGGTGGAATACGGGCACTTGGGTCCGTGCGTCGAAGCGCCCGGCCTGCATCTGTGGTGGGGCGGGATCGCTCCGTTCCCGGTCGCACCGGTCGGGCGGGAGCCATCTCCGGCCATGCGCCCGATCGTGATCAATTTTTTCACGGCCAACACGCCTTACGAGGAGGAGGCGAAGCGGCTGGTTGCGTCGTGCCGGGCGCTCGGCCTCGAGTGCCATTCCGAGCCGTTACCCACGCGCGGTGATTGGGTCGCCAATTGCGGCTGCAAACCGCGCTTCGTGCTCGAAGCCTGGCGCAAGCTGCGCCGGCCAGTGCTCTGGCTCGACGCGGATGCCATCGTCCGCGCCCGGCCCGCGCTCCTCGATGGGGCGGGCTGCGATTTCGCGGTGCACAAGATCGACGGATGGCAGTTCGCCAGCGGGACCATCTTCTTCAACCAAACGCCGCTCGCCGAACAATTGCTCGAACGATGGGTCGAGATCTCCGCCGCGCAGCCCGGCCTCTGGGACCAGGTCACGCTCGATCAAGCGTGGGAAGACCTCGTCCTGAACGCGCCGCTCGAGACGCTCTGGCTGCCCGACACCTACACCAAAATTTTTGACCGGCCCTCGCACTTCCCGGCCGACGCCGTCGTCATCGAACATTTCCAGGCGTCGCGCCGCTTGAAAAAGGTCGTCTCCGAAAACCAGGCCGACATCCGCCCGAAATACGCGCCGGATCTGGTCGCCGCCCGCCGCGCGTCGCGCCCACTTCGCACCCGCTTGCCCGCCCCGCCCGCTCCCCCCGCCTCATGCGCAGCGACGAGCGCGCAACCCGCGGCCTCGCCCGGTGGCCAGCCCCGGACGACCGAGGACGTGCTCGAGTCCATGCGCGGCCGGCGCATTGCCATCGTCGGCAACGCCACGCCGTCCGAAAAGTTTGGAGCGACAATCGACGCCTATGACGTCGTCATCCGGCTGAACAACTACCGGCTCGAGGGCTTTGCCGAACTGGTCGGCCGCCGGACCACTCACCGTTGCACGTCGGGCTGGCGTGACATCGAACACCGCGATGGCCCGCTGGAATTCAGCCCGTTTGCGGAGAGCCTGCCGGAGTCGGCGAACGTCGCCGCCTACAATGCCGCCCGGGCACAGGCCGGCCGCCCGCCGCTGCTGACGCCGCGGACCGACATCCACGCGTTGCTTCCCGCCGTTGCGAAGCCATCGACCGGCGCGGCTCTGGCGGCACTCTGTGCGCGCCTTGGCTTGAACGTGGACCTGTTCGCGTTCGACGGCTTCCAAACTCCGCACTACTGGGCTCCCGGCCAGGCCGTGCGCACGACCCACAACGGCAACGAGCTCACGCATGTCCTGCGCCTGCCCGGTGTCTGCCTCCATTCCACTCTGATGCACTCGTCCACCCCAGACTCCGCCGGCTCGCCTCGCGCGTCGTCGTCCCTCAGCTCCAGCCCGGCCGACTTGTTCTGCCTGCCCGCCGGATATCGCGCGCGATCGCAGCCCCAGTACTACGAAGACTCCGTCACGCACGCCACCGGCATCGTGTGGCAGCCGGACGTGTATCCGATCGTGGCCCGCCTCGCGCGCCGCCTGCAGGCGTTTCACGTGCTCGATCTCGGCTGCGGCCGGGGCGACAAGCTCGCCGGGTTGCATCCTGAATTCATGCTCACCGGCGTCGACTACGGCGCCAACCTCCAACATTGCCGCAGCCGCTATGCCTTCGGCCAATGGCTCGAGGCCGACTTCGAATCGGTCACCGACCTGCCCGTCCCAGCCCAGGTGCTCGCCCGAACGGTTGTCGTCTGCTCCGATGTCATCGAACATCTGGTCAACCCGACCGCGCTGCTGCAATTGCTGGCGCGTCTCTTGGAGCAGGTGCCGCTCGTCGTCCTGTCGACCCCGGATCGCGATCGAGCCCGCGGCCCAGGCGACATGGGGCCTCCCAAAAACAAGGCGCACGTGCGCGAGTGGACCCTGCCTGAATTGGAGGCGCTGCTCCAGCGCCACGGCTTGCCGGTTGAATTCATCGGCTTTACCCGCAGCAACACCCAGACCGGCGCCTGCCAGACCCAGATCGCAATTCTCCGTGGGAAAAACACTCCGCCGCGAACCTTGCTGCCCGGGCTCCAGTGCGGCGATGCGATCGGCATCGTCGAGGATCGCATCGACGTTCTGCCGCCCGAGGCCGCGGGCACCGAGGCGACCCCGCGCCCTGAACCGGCCCCGGCGATCGCTTCCGGGCGCGTCGCCGACACCTCTGGCTCGTCGCGTGAAATCGCAGGCGATCCCGCGACGGATCTCGACGGAATCGAGCGTCAGGCCCGCGAGGCCCTGCGCTTGAACCCCGGCGGCATCGAGGCGAAACGTCTGCTCGTCACGGTCGGCCTCCAGCGCGGGCGTTGGGCGGAGACCGCCCGCCTCTGTCGGGAAATCCTTCAACAAAATCCCGCGGACGTGCCAACGCTGCTCGCCTTGGCCAAATGCTTTTTCAAAGCCGGCGATCGCGAGACCACGCGACTCGTGCTGGCCCGGGCCCTGGAGTTTGAGCCGAACAACGCGCTCGCACGGGAAAACCTGGGGACCCTCGCCGGCGCCGGCGAATCCGCCCAGGCAACCGCCCGCCCCGGCGCGGACCCGGCCGAGAGTTCCGCGGCCGCGCCGTCCTCGCCATCGTCGCAGCCCACCCAGCCCGCCCAGGCTTTGGCAGAATGCCTGCAGCGCGCCCGGTGCGCCTTGGCCGCGCGCGATCTCGACGGGGCGCGCACCGCACTGGAGCAGGCCGTGCGTTGGCAACCCCGCGACGCCGATCTCTGGGCCTCGCTCGGCAACATCCAGGCCGAGGCCGGCGACCGCAATGCCGCCCGCGCCAGCTACGCGCGCGCCCTGGCCGTTGACGCCAATCACCCGGAAGCCAGCGCCCGCATCGTCGAGATGACCATCGACGCGCCCGCCTCCGAACCCGCGGCGTCGATCTCGCCGACAACGGCGGCGACGACCGCAACTCCTGGCGCGGTGGCGGGCGACAAGGAGGCACACGAGCTGGCCTATTGGCGCAAATGCCAGGCGAAGGAAGGCACGCTGGCCAACGGGCATTACCGGGCGTTCTACACCGATCACTTCGGTTTGCCCTACGAGTTCTACGCCGGCAAACGAATCCTCGATATCGGCTGCGGCCCGCGCGGCAGTCTCGAGTGGGCCGACAACGCCTCCGAGCGCATCGGCCTCGACCCGCTGGCCGATCGCTACCGCGAGCTCGGCACCGCCGCTCATCGCATGCGCTACGTCGCCTCCGGCTCGGAAACGATTCCGTTTCCCGACGGCTACTTCGACGTGGTCACCTCGTTCAACTCCCTCGATCACGTCGAGAATTTGGAGCGCACCCTTCGCGAGATCACCCGCGTGGTCAAGCCGGGCGGGTCGCTCCTGCTGCTCACGGACGTGAATCATTCGCCGACTCCTTGCGAGCCGATCGAGTTCGGCTGGGACATCGTCGAACGATTCAAGGCCGACTTTGAGGTCGAGTCCGAGCGACACTTCGAAAAAATCCCCAAGGCGGGCCTCTATCGCAGTGTCGAGGAGGGCGTCACTTACGATCACACCAACCCGGCGCGCCGTTACGGAATTCTTTCCGTCAAGCTCCGCCGTCGCCCCGTCCCGGCCCCCACCTCGTCCGCCCCGGTCGCCATCGCCGATCCCGGCGCCGTCTCCCGCGCGCCCGGCAGCAATCGCGCTGACGCCCAGCCGCAGGCCTTCGCGCAGCTCCAGCGCGGCTTCGACTTGCTGAAGGAACGACGCTTCGCCGAGGCCCAGGCGGCCTGCGCGTCGTATCAACGCCTCGTGTCGTACGACACCCTTCCACGGGACGATCGGCGTCCTGCCGGATCACCCGGGGTGTCCGTGGTCATCGTCGCCTACCGAATCGGCCGCGGACTGATCGCATGCCTGGATTCCCTGGCCGAGTCCGCCCGCACCGCCCCCGTCGCCCACGAGATTATTGTCGTCGACAACGGCGGCAACGAGGACATCGCGGACGAGCTGGCCCGACGGGAGCTGCTGCACGTGCGCATGCCCATGAACGTCATTCTCTCCGAGGGACGCAATGTCGGAGTCCACTTCGCGCGCGCACCAATCGTGGCCTTCGTGGATGACGACGCGATCGTCGAGCCCGGCTACCTCGCGGGCGTGCGCGATGCCTTCGCCCAGTTCGACGTCGATGGCTACCGCGGACGGGTCCTGCCCAAATCGGATCACCCGAACAACCGCTTTGCCCGCCATTACGACATGGGCGAACGGGCCTTTCCGGCCGACGTGGATACAGAGGGCAACAGCGCCTTTCGAACTGAGGTCTATCGGGAATTCGGCGGGATGGATCCGCTCCTGTTCGGGATGGAGGGCACCGAGCTCTCCTACCGCATCGCCCTGCGCCGGGGCGGGTATCGCACGATGTACTGGCCGCACGCGATCATTCGGCATGACTACGCCGGCACGGACGACAAGCTGGGCCAGAAAAACGCCCGGCACCAGCTGATGCGCGACTACGCTGCGTTTAAACATCCCGGACTGCAGCGTCATCACCGCGAGCTGGTCACGTTCAATCAGACGGACTCGACCCGCGAAACCGGCCATCGCCTCCTCCGCCGCCACGCCGCCGCCGCGCGGAACCCGGCGGCCTCGTCCGCGGCGAACGCCGGGCCGTTCATCACCATCTGCGTCCCGACCTACAACCGGGCCCGCTTCATCGAGGAAACGCTCGAGAGCATCTTTCGTCAGACCTACTCGCATTACGAGGTGGTGGTGGTCGACGACGGCTCCACCGATTCCACGGCTGAAATCATGCGCCGCTGGGCGCGGCCGAATCTTCGCTACATCCGCAAGGAGCACAGCGGCGGACCTGCGACGCGCAACCGTTGCATCGCCGAGGCGCGCGGCGAGTTCCTCGTCTGGGTCGATTCGGATGACGTGATTCTCCCGGGCACGCTCGCCACCTATGTGGAGGCGCTGGCTCAGCGGCCGGAAGTTGATGTTCTCTATGGCGACCTGCGCGTGGTTAACGACCAGACGGTCGGCGATTTCATCAGCGTTTATCGCGATTATTTCGGCTGGCCCGAGGCCTTGCCGGGCGATCTGATGCTCGAGAATCGCATCCCCAACGTGTGCACGCTGGTCCGCAAGTCCTGCTATGAACGCTTTGGCGGCTACGACGAGGCCTTTCCCCGCGCGCATGACTACCAGTTCTGGGCGCGCCTCGCCGCCGGCGGTGTCGTCCATCGCGTTCACAGCGTCGTCGGCCTTTACCGTCAACACGGTCAGTCGCTGTCCCAACATCAGGGCCGCACCGACACCTCCTACGAAGCCCGCGTCGTGCGACAGCTCGTCGATCGCTTCGGCCTGCGCCGTCTCTTCCCCCATTGCTACGGCCCCGCCCACGCGCCCGCGCCGTCCGCTGCCGGCGACGCTCGGGCCGCATTCCTTGTCGCGCTCGTCCTGCTGAAATATGAAAACGTCTCCGCGACGCGGGAATTCCTGGAGCGCAGCGCCCAGGCGGCGGCCGTGCCCGAGGCGCAACGGCTGCTCCGCCTGATCGACGGCCTGCACGGATCCAGCCCGGCGCATGGCCATGGCTCCAAAATCTCCCAGGGGGGCGGCCAGGCCAACGGCCACGTCGATGCCCGCGGCCAGGCCAAATCCAAATCCAAGTCCAACGACAAGGCCCGGGCCAGGTCCGGCGTCACAGCATTGGTGGAATCCGCGCTGACCGCCTTTCGCGCCGGCGACGCGCGGGCGTGCGCGGCCGCTTGCGCGCGCCTTACCGAGCTGCACCCGGAGGAAATGGAAACGCTGGTCCTCGTCGGGGCGAGCTTGTTTCGCTGGGGCGACCGCCGCGCCGCCGTGGCCGCTCACGTCTGTGCGTTCAATCGCCAGTCCGAGCAAATGGGTTTGGCCGCCGTCGCGCAGGCCCGCGGCGAATGCGAACGGGAATCCGATTCCGAGCTGACTTCACCTGGCGCCGTGGCCCGCGCCAAGTCTTCCGATGCCGCCGCGTCGTCCGCACTTCCGCCGACGCTGACCGCGGAAGGGTTGTCAGGCCTGGCCGCAACTTTGGCCCGCGAATTCCCAGGAATCACTCTCTCGACGACCGCAGTCCGGCGGACGGTCGAAGATGTGTTGGCAACCGCCGCGGCCACGCGGACTTCAGCGTCGCTCCGCCGTCTCGCCGAACGGCGCACCGCCCTCTTCGAAGCGTTCATCCGGCTCGGCGACGACGAGCTGGATCGCCGGGGCGGGCGCGAGCTGGTGGCGGCGGCGCGCGCGGTGCGAAAGTCATTGAGCACGGCCGCGTCCGTCGCGGACCCAACCGCCGCCAGCGCTTCATCCGCCCGCACGCCCGGGTATTCGTTCTGCATCATCACGAATGGCAAGCGGCCGGAAAAACTCCGGCGACAAATTGAAAGCATCCGCGCGCTCAACGTGCCCGGGAGCGAGATCCTCGTGGGCGGCGACATTCCCCGGGGATTCGAGGATGTGACCGCCGTGCGATTGGAGGCGGCCGCGCGGGATGGACGCCTCGGCGCCATGCGCAATGCGCTCGCCCGGCGCGCCCGCCACGATCATCTCATCCTCAGCGATGATGATTTTGTTTTCGCGCCGGATTTCCTCCGCGGGCTGCAACAGTTCGGGGAGGACTATGAAGTGATGGCGGTCGCCATCCGCAACCCGGATGGCACGCGCTTCTGGGATTGGGCGACGGCGGGCGGCCTGCGCGGACAGGTGCTGCTCGATCCGGATGAGGTCGATCTCGATGTGTATGTGACCGGCGGCTTTTGTGTGCTCAAAGCCGCGGTGCTCGATCGCGTTTGCTGGGATCCAAACCTGGGCTTCTATCAGGGCGAGGATGTTGACTTCTCGCGCCGGCTGCATGGCGCCGGTCTTGGCCTGGCCTTCAATCCGTTTTGCCGGGTGACGCACGATGATGATCGCTACACGCAGGTCGGCCGGAAAGTCATGCGGCTCGACCATCTGCTGAACGGCGCGGCCGAACGCCACGCCGCCGGCGATCGCGCGGCCGCCCACACGTACCTCGCCGCCGCCGCCCGCCTCTCCCGCGCCCATCCCGGACGTTGGAGCGAGCTGCGGGCGCTCGTCTCGCGATTGGGTGAGCAAACCTGGTTCGCCACTGTCGAAATCCAACCCGAGGCGGCCGTGCCGCCCCGCGCGGCCGACGGCGCCCCAACCACCCGCCTGGCGTGGGACGGGACGTTCCTCGATCTGGGCAGCTTGTCTCACGTGAATCGTGAGCTGACCGAAGCCCTCCGCCGCCAGGGTGGCCTCGAGCTCGCCCGCTGCGCGCCGGCCGTCGATCCCCAATCGGTCCCGCCGTTTCCTGCCATTCAGTCGCTGGCCGCAACCTTGAACGCGCCGTTGTCCGGCCCCGCTCACGTCACCGTGCGCCACGCGTGGCCGCCCGACTTCCGCCGGCCGCGCGCCGGTGCCTGGGTCCTCATTCAACCCTGGGAGTTCGGCGCGCTGCCCGCCGATTGGATCCGTGAGCTTGCCCGGGTCGACGAAGTCTGGGTGCCCAGCCGTTACACCCGCCAGGTCTACATCGATTCCGGCGTCGACCCGGCCAAGGTCCAGGTCGTGCCTAACGGATTTAAGCCAGGACGATTTCATCCCGAGGCGCGACCCCTGCCCCTGCCCTCCAGAAAGACATTCAAGTTCCTGTTCGTCGGCGGAACCATTCGCCGCAAGGGCCCCGACTTGTTATTGCAGGCCTACCTCGACCGGTTCACCGCCGCGGATGACGTCTGCCTCGTGATCAAGGATTTTGGCGGCCAGGGCGTTTACGCCGGCCAGACCTTCAGCCAGCAGATCGCGGCGGCCAAGGCGCGCCCCCATGCGCCGGAAATCGTTTACCTGACAGACGACCTCTCGCCCGACCAGATGGCGGGACTTTACACCGCGTGCGATTGCCTGGTGCACCCGTATCGCGGCGAAGGCTTCGGCCTGCCCGTGCTCGAAGCCATGGCCTGCGGCCGGCCGGTCATCGTCACCGCCGGCGGTGCCACGGATGACTTCGTCACCGAGGACTGCGGTTGGCGCGTCCCGTCGGTCCGCCGCCAATTCGGCGACTCGGTCAACGGCATGAAGCTCGTCAAGCCCGGCTGGTTCCTGGAGCCGGACCCGACCGCGCTGGCTGAGCGCATGGCGTGGGCGGCGGCTCACCCGGACGAAACCCGGACCAAAGGTTTTTCTGCCGCACGCCACGCGTTGGCTGGCTGGACGTGGGATCACGCGGCCGCGATCGCGCGCCGCCGGTTGCAGACCCTCGCGCTCGCCACCCACCCGGCGGCGAGCCAATCCTCAACGCCAGCGCCGGCTTCGACGACGGCGCCACGGACGAAGGCATTGGAATTGCCGCGGTGCGCGCTCGTCGGACATCTGGGCGAAGCCCGAGCGTTGTTTGAGCGCAAATCGTGGTTGCCAGCGTGGCAAGCTGCTCTCGAAGCGCTCCGACGCCGTCCGTTCCATCCCGAGGCGTGGCTGACGCTCGCGGAGATCGCCCACGCCACGGGCGACAGCAAACAGGCCAAAACCCTCGCCGAACGGGCGCGGGTTCTGGCTCCGAAATGGAAGCCCGCGCAAAAACTCGCCAAAAACCTGGGCAGGAACAAGGGCGCCGGCAATCGGGCGGTCGCACCGGCGCCGGCCCTGGCCGTGCCGGAGGAGCTGCGCGCCGCTTCCGGCCCGGGTCGCCTGAGCGTTTGCCTCATCGTGCGCAACGAGGAGCAGTTCCTCGATCGTTGCCTGGAGTCCGTGCGCGGGCTGGCCGCGCAGATCGTCGTGGTCGACACCGGATCCACCGACGGCACTGTGGCCATCGCCCGACGCCATGGCGCGGAGATATCGGAGTTTGCCTGGAACGATGACTTCAGCGCCGCACGCAATGCCGCGCTCGAACGGGCGACGGGTGACTGGGTGCTGTTCCTCGACGCGGACGAGGAGTTGGTCGCCGCCGATCACGACAAGCTGCGGAAGCTGATGAGCAACCCAGCCGTCATTGGCTATCGCCTGCCGATGATCGATCAGGGCCGGGAGGACGAGGGCGTCAATTACGTGCCGCGTCTCTACCGCAACGCGCCCGGCCTGTTTTACGTTGGACGGGTCCATGAGCAGGTTTACAGCAGCCTCGAGGTGCGCCGGGAGGAATGGGGACTGGAGAACCAGCTCGGAGACGCCACGCTGCTGCACCACGGTTACACGAAGGATGTGGTGGCCAGCCGGGACAAGATTGCGCGCAACCTGCGGTTGCTCGAACAGGCCGTCGTCGAGCTGCCGGGCGAGCCCAACCTTTTGATGAACCTGGGCCTTGAGTTGACCCGGGCCGGTCGCGCCACCGAAGGCCTCGAGCGCTACCAGGAGGCGTTCGAGAGGATGTCGGCCCTGCCCAGGGATCAAATGTCTCCGGAACTGCGCGAGGCGTTGCTGGCCCAATACGGCAATCACCTCTTCAACGCCAAACATTACGCCGAGGTCGCCCGCCTGTATCAGTCGCCCCTCGCCCAGGCACACGGCTTGACCGCCTCCATGCACTGGGTGCTCGGCCTCGCCTGCATCGAGTCGAAGCTCTACTCGGAAGGCGCCGACCAGATGCGCCAATGCCTGGCCAAGCGCGGACGGCGCGCCCTCACGCTCGTCCACCGCGGCATTCTCAAGGCCGGACCGCACCACTGTTTGGCGCTGTGCCTCGCCGCGATGAAACGTCACGACGAAGCCGGGCGCGCCTTCGCCGCCGCGCTGAAAGAAGATCCTTCCGCACGCAGCGTGCGGTTCGATTTCGCCCGCCACCTCGCCAGCGTCGGCCAGGAGGTCGAGGCGCTGAAGTGGATCCACCAACTCATGGCCGAGGACCCCGCGGACGTCCGTGTCTGGCGGCTGGGCGGAATCGCCGCCCTGCAGAAGCCGGACTTTATCGAGTTCGCCCTGGACTGGACCGGCGAAGCCGTCCGCACCCACCCGAACCACGATGTCTTGCTCGAGCAACGCGCCTTGGCCTTGCTGCTGGCCGATCGCCCGGCTGAGGCGCACCCGCTGTGGACGCGCCTGACCGAGGCGCCTGCGTCCTTGGGTTCGACGCCCGCCTCCGCCTGGGCGGCGCGCCTGGCCTGTGCGGCGGCCGAGGATGGATCCACCGGCCAGCGTCCGCCGGCGGGTGCATCCGCGGCCGGAATCGATGCCGAATTCCTCGGGCTCTATCGACGATTGCTCCGGTGGCACGCGGCCAAAACCGTGGCCGGAATCAACCGTTCCCTGGATTGGCTGCGACCGGTGATCCCCAACACCGCCCAGATGCTCGATGCCGCCCTGGCCGAAGCCAACGCCCGCTGACCCCCCCCGATCTCGCGGCATCGTCATCGCTTTTCTCGCGACAGTTTTCATGTCCCACGTGGGACATGAAAACTGTCGTGCCAGAGATCGGGTGAGGAGATTGCCGCGAGAGGCGCCGGAGATTCTATGTCGCGTCGCGGTGCGCGACGACCAATTCTTGTCCCACGTGGGACATGAAAACGGATCGGAGAGGAACGCCAGGCGGGCCTGCCGGTCGGCTGGGGGGGGGCTGGCGGTTCGTGCAGCGATTCGATGAAAAGGTTTCAGTGCCGGGACGCGGGCTCAGTGTTGACGTAGTACGCCCGGACGATTTCTTCTCGTGGCCTATGTCTATGACAACCATTCGCACTTCAGGCTCGCGTTCGACAGGCACGACGACGGTCCGGCCCCTGGCCCGGTTGGGCGGCGCCCACGGGTATCGATTCGACGGCGATGTCGTCCGGCTCAATGCAATGTTCGCCCGCGTTGATCCGCTG
The DNA here is from genome assembly GCA_044229355.1 of Limisphaerales bacterium. Lineage (GTDB taxonomy): Bacteria > Verrucomicrobiota > Verrucomicrobiia > Limisphaerales > JADJPG01 > JBGARF01. Next base: position 156,416 of record JBGATF010000021.1, on the reverse strand, counting down.
GCCGACCAACGGTCCTGGGTGTTGCAATTGCGGGCGTGCTCCGATCTTCCGGCGGCGGGCGAGGTGCCCCGTGGGCACTTGGTCGCGGAAGTGAATCTGCCGCCGATGGCGGAGCTCGCGGACGAGACCGAGAACTTCGAAACGGTCACGGCCGCGTTTCCGCCCGCCGGTCACGGCGAGCATGTGATGGTCCTCGCGCTGGTGGCGAGGCGAGACGGCGAAGCTGACGAGGTTCACGACCATTTTGTGTATTCCCGGCGCGAATCCTTCTCGCTGCCGAGTCTGGCTGGAAACATGGGTTATCGTTTCGACGGCAAGCGGGTGCACTTGCAAGTCGAGCGCATCGAGAATCCGCGCGCGGGGGACAACCTGAGCGGCACGCTCGCGTTGGAGCTGTGGGCTTTGCCCGAGGCGTATAACGGGGGCGCGTTCCGGGGCGAGCCGCTGGCCGGCGTTGCCTTCGACCCGTTGGCGGGGCAGGACCAGTCAACGGGGCGTTCGTTCGAGCTGCCGGGCGTGACGCCGTCGCCCGGCACGTGGAAGCTGGCTCTGATGCTGCGGGAGTGGACGGCGCGGGGTTTTGTCACGCGTGATTACGTCAACTTTGCCGCCCCGTATTCGGTCCCTGCGCCTGCGCCTGCCCCTGCTCCTGCCCCTGCTTTGGTGGCGATTCCGGCTCTGGTCCGGGCCGCGTCGCCGTCGGCGGGCGCGCCGACTCCGGCGCCGGCGAACGTGGGGACGAGGAGCGCACCTGCGTCGCTCGGGCGGGCCGCGAAAGATGATTCGGTGTCGGTCAACCGCGCAACGAAGGATGAGCTGGCGGCGGTGAAAGGGCTGCCGGCGAAGGTTGCTGAGGGCATCGTGAAACAGCGCCCGTTCAAGTCGCTGGATGAGCTGACGCGGATCAAAGGCATGGGCGAACGCCTGCTGGCCCGGCTGCGATCGAAGCTCCGCCTGTAGTTTTGGCTTTGGCGAAATGGTTGGGCGGCGCGCCCGGGTTGCGCGGTCGGGCGGTTGCGGGCGCGTTGCCGGCTTGACCCGGCGGCAGCGATTCAATAACAGAGCGGCGGTATGACCACCTCTCTCTGGACCTGCGCGCCGGCGGCGCTGGTGTTGGCCACGGGCACGCTTCTAGCCCAAACCACTCCGCCGGCGACGCCTCAGTATCCTGACCTGCCGAGCGAAACGCCGGCGAAGTTCGAGTCGACGCGAAGCGGGTTTGATCACGTTCGGCGGGACGAGATGATTCCGATGCGCGACGGGGTGAAGCTGCGCACGATCATTCTGATTCCGAAGCGCGCGAGCCAGGCGCCGATGTTGCTTACCCGCACGCCTTACAATGCGGAGGAGTTGACCAGCCACGCCACCAGCTCGCACCTGGGTCCGGTGCTGCAAGGCTATGACAACGCCACGGACGTGATTCTCGACGGCGGCTACATCCGGGTGGTGCAGGACATCCGGGGCAAGCACGGCTCGGAGGGCGACTATGTGATGAATCGGCCTCTGCGCGGCCGGTTGAACCCGACGCCGGTGGATCACGCGACGGACACGTATGACACCGTGGACTGGCTGGTGAAGCACGTGCCGGAGAGCAACGGCCGGGTGGGCATTCTCGGCATTTCCTACGACGGCTTTCTGCCGTTGATGGCGTTGGTGAATCCGCACCCGGCGCTCAAGGTGTCGGTGCCCATGAACCCGATGGTGGACGGCTGGATGGGCGACGATTGGTTTCACCACGGCGCCTTTCGCCAGGTGAACCTGTCGTACATTTACGACCAGCAGGCGACCCGCAAGTCGGAGGAGAAGTGGTGGACGAGCCATTTCGACGAGTACGAGATGTTCATGGAGGCGGGGTCGGCCGGCGAGCTGGGTCGGCGGCGGGGGCTGGAGCAGACGGGATTTTGGCGAAAGATCCTGGAGCACCCGAGCTACGACGCCTTCTGGCGCGATCAGGCGGTCGACAAGGTTCTGGCGGCGCAGCCGCTGACCATCCCGGTGATGCTGGTGCACGGGCTTTGGGACCAGGAGGACATCTACGGGGCGCTGGCGGTTTACAAGGCGCTCGAGCCGAAGGATCGGAACAACGACAAGGTCTTTTTGGTGATGGGGCCCTGGAACCACGGGCAGCAGATCAACGACGGCAGTTCGCTGGGTGCGCTCCGGTTCGGGAGCGACACGGCGCTTCATTTTCGCCGGAACATTCTCCGCCCGTTTCTGGATCAATATCTGAAGGAGGGCGCGCCGAGGGCCGACGTCGCGCCGGTCATGGCGTATGAAACCGGGGCCGACCGGTGGCGCGCGCTCAAGTCGTGGCCGTCCGGGTGCAGCGAAGGCTGCATCCCGAAGAACACGCCGCTCTATTTGGGAGCCGCGGCGCGGCTTGGATTTTCGCCGCCGCCGGCGGGGGCTCCGGAATTCTCCGAATACATTTCGGATCCGGCGAAGCCGGTGCCATTTCGGGCACGGCCGATCCAGCCGGTTGGATATGCGGAGCCTCTGAGCTGGCCGCGCTGGCTGGTCGACGATCAACGAGAGGCTTCAGGCCGGCCGGATGTTTTGGCGTTCACGTCGGAGCCCTTGACCAACGGGATGCGCCTGAGCGGTCAGCCGGTCGTGAATCTGGTGGCGTCGACGAGTGGGACGGACGCGGACTGGGTGGTGAAGCTGATCGACGTGTATCCGCCGGAAGTTGCGGGGCAGCCCGGCCTGGGCGGCTATCAGCTGATGGTGTCGGCGGACATCTTTCGCGGGCGCTATCGGGAAAGCTTCGAAAAGCCCCGGCCGATTGCGAGCGGCCAGCCGCTGACGTATCGCTTCGAGTTGCCAACGTTGAATCACCTGTTCCAGCCGGGCCATCGGCTGATGGTGCAAGTGCAGTCGAGCTGGTTTCCGCTTTACGATCGGAACCCGCAGACCTTTGTGACGAACATCTTCTGGGCGAAGCCGGAGGATTATCGTCCGGCGACGCAACGGATTCATCATTCAGCCGGGCACGCGAGCTGGCTGGATCTGCCATTGGTGACGGAGCCGTAGGGCTTGCCGGCCGACGCTCCCGAGTCGGTCCGGGAAGCCTCCGGCCACGCTCGGGACGTTACGCTGGCGAGCGGTTTGCGCGTCGGCACGGGCGTGCTCAGCCGTGATGGTTAGGGCTGTTGGTTGGTCGAGAATCCCTGGCTGTTGCTGGGGGGGAGATAGCAGGGCTGGAAGATTACGATGGGCCAGGTCAGGGACTCGAACCGGAGGGGGATGGTTGTGGTTTGATCGGGGTCCACCACGTGAAAGTGGACGTGGTTGCCGGTCGAGCAGCCGGTGGTGCCGACGCCGCCGAGCGGGGTGCCGCGATAGACGCGCTGGCCGATGGAGACGTAGACCTTGTTGTTTTGGAAGTGGCCGTACCAGGCGACGGTGCCGTCGCGGTGGCGGACGTTGACGAAGTTGGGCGAGGCGGACCCGGAGCAGTTCTGGCACTTTTGAGCGGCGCTGCTCCAGCAACTTTGGGTGGACGACTCCCGGAGATTGGTGACGACGCCGCCGCGGGCGGCGAGCACGGTGGTGCCTCCGGCTTTGGGGAAGTCCCAGGCATAACGTTGCCAGCCGTTGTGGGTGAACTGGCCGTTGTTGCCCTGGCTGACGGAGTAGACGGCTTCGAGGGGGATTCGATAAAACGTGTCCGTGGGAGCGCCCGGGCAGGAATACAGGCGATCCCGCGCGATGAACGGCAGGCGCACGCGATAGTTGAATTCCCTGTTGTGATTGAACCCTTTCAGCACCGGGCCGTAGATGCCTTTGTCGGCGTCGTCGGGGTTGGCGAAGAACAGATCCTCATTGGGATCGTGGAAGTGAACGGCGAACGGCTCGTTCAGGCCGATGTTGAAGACGACGGGATACGACGAGCTGTTCCCGGTGGCCTTGTAGCTGGCGCCGGAGAAGCTCATCTGGTCGGATGGTTTTAAGGTGAGGGGGAAGTGCCGGCCGATCTCGGTGACCTGGGCGACGCCATGCCCGGTCTCGCTGGGCGAGTCGGCGAGATCGAAGACTGTCTGGTCGTAGAAGGCCTCGGCATAGGTGCCGGCCGGGTTCAGCTCGATGACGTAGGTGTCTTCCCCGATGAGCTCGGAGGGCCCGGGGATTTGGTTGACGACCTCGGCGCGATACTCGCGAACCCGGATGGGGAAGGCGGTGTATTGGGGGAGCGTGGCGCTGGTGAAGACGAAGGGCGGCGAATTTTCATCGAGCTTGGCGATCAGGGACGTGAAGGACCCGTCGTTATTGGAGTCGTGGGAAATCTGCAGCCAGTGGCGGTAACTGCCGCTGCCGAGCGGGTTGTTCAACCGGACGGCGACGAGCGCCTGGCCGAACTCCAGGTAATGGTGGCTGAGATCCTCGGTGAAACCCCACTGGTAGGCCCGAAGGTAATGACGGGGCGCCAGATCAAAATCCGGCAGGCCGAAATCGACTGGCGTGACGCGCAGGGATAGACGGCGGGGGTTGATGGCCGCGATCGCCGACGTGTTGACGCCGACGGCGGCGGTGGCCGTGACGCCGTAGAGGGTCCCATCCGGGAGCACGCTGAGATCGGCGTCGACGAGGGAGCCCTCGACGAGGGCGTCCTGGATGGAGTCGAGCGGCCCGGCACCGGGTGTGGTGGGCCTTGGCAGGAGAAGGCGGCGACCGTCGGTCAGGACGGCGAGCCCGCGTTTGGCGTCGATGGATTGGATCTGCAGGCGTTGGCGCGGCGTGATGCTGCTGGTGGCGCGGACGACGTTGGAGAGATTGAAGTAGATCTGGCGATGCTGGTTATAGGTGTCGGTGAGCAACTGCTCGATGCGCTCGAGATCCATCAGCTCGTGATCTTCCGGCCGGACGTCGGCGTGTTCCGCGTCCAGCGCGGGCCCGTTGCGTTCGAGCTCCAGCTCGCGGAGCGCGCGGGTGCGGACGAGGCTGGCCAGGCTGGCGTCGAGCTGGCGGACGATATTTGACGCGTCGAGCAGCGATTGCGGCAGGTTGCGTCGGAAGATCGACGCCGGAAGATTGGTGGGCGGGCGGTCGGGATCCGGGAGAGTCGGCACGAGGCCGGCGGCGCTGGGCCATCGGGCGAGGTCGCGACGGATCAGGCGAAGCCCGGCCTGGTCCGGCCCGAGGGCCAGATCGGGGGTGGCGATGAGATCGGAGATGGCGCAACCGAAGGCGTTGACGGGGAGCCCGGCTGGCGTGTCGGGGCAGCGGTCGAGGTTGTCCGGCACTCCGTCGCCGTCGCGATCGGGTGGCGGCACAAGCGGCAGCGCGTGGAGCCGGAAAAACCGCATGGGGCCCGACAGTGGGAGGTCGAGCGTGAACTGGTTGCCGGTCTGGCTGGGGCGAAGTTCGATGAGTTTCCACTCGGCGCCGACGCCGAGCCCGTCGGTGCCCTGGACCTCGGCCGGTCCGGTCCAGGTGAGAGCAAGGCGGCCGGGGCTGGCCTGGTGCACGGCGAGCGATGGCGGCGGCTTGACGGTGATCGTGAAGTTGCACCGTCCGACATTGCCGCTGGCGTCGGCGGCTTCGCACAGCACGCGGGTGTCGCCGACCGGGAACACGCTGCCGCTGGGCGGGGAGCAGCGCAGTTGGGGGCGGGCGGTGCAATCGTCCTCGGCACTGACCGCGTAGGTGACGACGGCTCCGTCAAGGCCTTGCGCGTCCACCACGAGGTCGTGCGGGCACTGGACCACCGGCGGGACGGTATCGGTGACCTCGACGAGGAAACTGGCGGCCGACTGGCTGGCACCGGAGCCGACCGTGCAGATGACACGGGTTGGGCCCACGGGGAAAACACTGCCGCTGGGCGGATTGCAGGCGGGCGTGGCGATACCGCCGGTGCAGATGTCGCGGGCGGTGGCCGAGTAATTGATCACGGCACCGCCGGGGCGGTTGCAGGGCGTGGTGAGATCCTCGGGCATGGTCAACTCAATGCAGCGATTGCCGGCGCAGCCGCCGCCGACAATGACTTCGAAGCGGGTGAGAGCGCGATTGCCGGCGGCGTCGAGTGCCGTGCAGGTGACCGTGTTCGTGCCAATCGGAAAGAGGCTGCCGCTGGGCGGCACGCAATTGACGACGGGAGACGGATCGCAGTCATCGCGAGCTCCGGCGGTGTAGTCGACGACGGCGCCGCGCGGGCCATCACACGGGGTGATGACGCGGGCGGGCGCGATGACGCGGGGCAGGCCGTGGTCGCTGACCGTGACGGGGAACCGGCAATTGGCCCGGTTGCCCTGGCTGTCGGTGGCTGTGCATTGGACGACGGTGACGCCGGGCGGGAACGGGCTGCCGGAGGGTGGTGAACAGGTGACGACAACGTTGCTTCCGCAGCGGCTGGCGCCGGTGACAACGAAGCTCACGGGGGTACCGCTGCCGCCCGCGCAGTCGGCAGTGATCTCGTTCGGGCAGTTCAGGGTGACGCACGTGGGCGGGGGCGGAGCCTGCGGCGGGGCCGTGAAACTTCGCATCGAGATCTGAGGCGGCCCGATCGTCTCGACGCAGGCGTCGTAGAATTCCGCGAGGATGAGCGGGTTGGCGGTGAACGTGACGCGGGTGGCGGCGTAGGTCTGGCCGGCCGCCGTCACGGTGGTGTCCGGCGGTAAATCCACCGCGAACGATTGCGGGCCGGCGTTGCCGGTGACCTGGACGGGCCAGTGGGAGACGTCGGCGGTGGTGACATTGTTGAGCGTGATGGGCGAGCCGACCGTGCGGGTGATGGTGATGCTGTTGGCGGAGGAATTGATCACCGTGTTGTCGATGCGACACATGTCGGTGGGCAGGAGGGTGGGGGTGAGATTGAGGCCGCCGAAATTAATCCCGCCGCTGTAGGCCTTGATGTTGATCTCGACGTGCCCGCCGAAGCAGGTTTCGGAGATGCCGTCCCATTGGCACCAATCGGCCACCGGATTCTGGAGGCCGACGCTCCAGCCGGGCACCGCGTTGATGCAATCTCCGAAGAGAGATTGGAACAGATCGACGAGAGACTTGGAGAGAATGACGTCGGAGACGGTGGTTTGCTGTGGGCCGCGTCCGTGGAACCAGGTGGACTGTTGCCGGAGCGAGAATCGGGCGACGTCGAGCCGGCCGCCGAGCAACGTGATGGGGATGAGGCCGGCGCCGGCGGGAGATGGCTCGTCGAGGTAGGAAAGGCGGAGCGAGTCGCCGACGATGGCGCCGGTGGCGCCACCTTCGCCGCCGCCGGCGGGAGCCATGTCGATGGGGATGGGCTGTTGAAAGTTCGCGACGAAGATGCACGGAACGATCTCGAGCGAACGGGCGGAGGCGGTCGCGGGGATGATCGCGGCGAGATCGGCGGCGCCCGGGAAGAAGCGGCGGAGGACGAGTTGGCCGGCATTCCAGATTTCGATCGATTTGCCGGTGGCGTTGCCGGGCTGGGAGAGGCTGACGCGGGTCAAGGCGCCGCCGGGTTCGTCGAGAACCGTGGCGACGGCGGGGCTGGTGGTGGCCGGGAGCTGGACGCGAACGCAGGGCACGATGGTGCCATCGTCGAACTCGAGGCGGAGGCCGTTGGCGCCGCCGGCGTCGAGGGTAAGGATCGGTGGATCGTTGGAATTGACCGTCCGCCAGGAGATGGCGTCCGGGCGGTAAACCGGGCGGACGTTGCTCATTGCGTAGGGCACGCCGGAGAAGGCGGAGGAAGGCCCGCAGTAAGTCAGTTCGAGGCGCGCGTAGTCGACCATCGTTTCGGTGCCGACCGCAAATTCCAGGCGATGATCGGTGTTGAGCGCCGGCAGCAGGTTGATTGCGCCGGGCAGGGCGGCGAGATCGAGGGTGAGCGTGGTGGGCGGGCTGACGTTCCAGTTGGCGCTGCCGCCGGCGAGGGCGGCGAGCGAGCCGACGGATTGCGAGAAGGCCCACTGGGCGGCAGCGCCACAGTTCGAGAGGCCGATGCGCAGGAGATCGTCCAGCGAGCCGGGCTGGGTTGGCTTGAGGCGGAGGATGAGTCGCGCCGCGGTGACGTTGTTGGGCAGGCCCAGGAAGCTGTGGGACATCTGGCGGCCCGGCCACGCGCTGTCGAATGGCTGGCCGCTCCAGTAGCCGCTGTTGGCGAGGCACAGGCCGGCGGTGCTCGGTTCAAACCCGGACGTCGCGAAATCGTCAGCGAGGCCCGCCTGGAGAACCTTGGTGAATCCTTCCGGCGCGATGATCACGCGGAACGCGCAGCGTTCGAGGCGCCCGCAGGCGTCGCGCGCCAGGCAGTTGACCGAGTTGGTGCCAGCCGGGAAGAAGCTGCCGCTGGCCGGCGTGCAGGTCACGACGGGAGACGGATCGACATCGTCGACGGCGGGCACTTCGAAATAGACGTTGGTGCCGCCGGTTCCGCAGAGGCGGAAGATATCCTCGGGACATCGGATCTGGGGCCCCTGGCTGTCCTGGACCACGATCACGCGGAAGGAGCAGTTGGTGCTGTGGCCGGCCGTGTCGGTGGCCGTGCAGACGACGGAGTTCGTGCCGGGTGGGAATTGGCTGCCGGACACGACGGGGATGTTGGCGCCGGCCACGGCGAGGCGGCAGGAGATGGTGAGATTCGTGTCGCAGCGGTTGGTGCCGCTGATCGTGAATTGGATCGGGACGGAGTTGGAACAGGTCTTGGCCAGGACGTCGGAGGGACAATTCAAGACGATGCAGGGGCAGCACGTGGCGACGACGCTGAGTTCGGCGCGCAGGCCGGACGGCCCGGCGGCGCCCAGGATGCCGGGGGTGTTGGTGACGTAGAAGTCGAGCGTGTTGGCACCGGCGGGCAGCCCGCTGAACGAGAACGCGGTCCAGGCGGAGTAGCCGGTGGCCGGCGTGGGGAAGGAGACGGCCGCGCCGTTGAGGCGCAGGGCGCCGCGATCGGCGGCGGCATAGCGGCCGGTGACGACGGCGCCGGCACACGGTGTGGTGAACGTCACCCGGTAAATGTAGGTGCCGGCGGCGGCGTCGCTGGGGTCAAGCGTGGGCGCGATCCATTGCGAATCCGGGCTCGCATTGGCGGCCAGCCAGGCGGTGGGAATGGGTGAGGCAACGAGAGCGGAGCCGCGCGTCGGGAAGTTGGCGCTGATTCCGTCGAAGAAAGGGTCGACCGTGCCGGGGCGCAACTGGCCGCCGGCGGCGCTGGTGCCGGTGCCAAAGACCAGGATTGTCTCGCAAGGATTGGTCCGGCTTTGGGCCTGGAGCCCGCTCATGGATCCGACGAAGAGGATCCAGGCGAGGGCGGCCCGGACGAGGGAAGTTGGAACTTTGAGGTTCATGGATGAGGAAGCCGCCGATGAACCGGTGCGTTGGGGCAGGGCGCGGCCGGGCCGACGGCAGAAGTGTTGGAAAACGGTGGTACGGTTGTTTCTGGCGCAACTTTTCCGCGGACAATATCAACGGCCCGCCATTGAACGCCTCCTGCGTCATTCCTGGGGGGACTGGCGCCAGACTGTGCCTGATCCGGGTTGAGACCTCCAGCCTAATTCCGTGCTATTTCTGGGGCGATTGCGGCATTTGCGGGACTCACGGCGGACGAGAATGCGGCCAGCGCGGCAGGCGGATTTTTAGGTGGGTCGCAGCCGAAATCATTGAGCAAAGGCGGTTGGGCTAAAGGACTTGGCTGGCATTCACATCTGCGCCGGACGCCGTTCTGGGCAGCACCAGAATCGGGTCAACCAAGCAGGTTGAGCCGCTGGGCCACTTCACGTGACTTTCAGCAGCTCACGCGCTTCGGCCACGCCGGGCGCGGGGCGCCCGAATTCGCTCGCGGTGACTCGGGCGAGGCCGACGAGGTAACGCCAGCGGAAGGCGGGGCGGGCGGACGCGAACTCTTCGCATGAGGTGCGATAAAACTTCTCTGCGTGGAGCGCGCCGTCCTCGCTGATGGCGTATTTCAGAAGGAGATCAAAAACGGCGCGAGGCTCGCCGCCCAAATCTCCGTGGCGCTGGACGAGCGCCGCGGCGCGAGCCTGGAGATTTCCACGGATGGCCTCGTCGAGCTCGCCGAGCAAGGCGGGCCCGTCCGTGCGCTGGCGAATCTGTTCGAACTGCCAACCGTAGGGAAGAGGTGTCCAGTTTTGAAAATCCCCGCCCCGAGAGGTGCGATCGAGCGCCACCTGATACGCGCCGAGGATCAAGCTGGCGGAACGATTTCGAGGCTGGCTGACCCGCGCGAGGTTGCGCCACGCGTTGGCTGAATCGCAGGCATGGACGCCGATCGAATCGCCGTGCACGCTGCCGATCGGCTTGCCGGCCACCTCATCGCGCGGGGTGCGGCCATGATCCCGCAGCACCAGTTGATTGGCCGCCAGGGCGATGGCCTCTCCGATGGCGGCCGGTTCGATCCCCTCTGCCAACGCCGCCGCCGCGGCCGCGGCGGCTTCCTTGGCCGAGGACTTGAAGAGCGTCTGGCTGAACTGGTCGACCCAGGAGTCGTCCGCCTTCCTTGGTTCTGACGAACGGTCGAGGAGATGATATTCCTCGAGCAACCTGGGCAAGAGGGTTCGGGGTTCGTTCCAGGAATCCGTTCGTCCCGGTGCCTCGGCCTTGACGCAATAGTGCACCGATTGGCGCAGCAGCGTCAGGGCCTGTTCGCGGCCGATGATGCCGAGCAAATCCCACGCGCGATACGGCAGGACAACGCGATGAACCTCCGTGGTGTCCTGCACGGTCAACAGCAGATCGTTGAAGGCGTCGTCGACGGATCTTTGGGCCAAGGCCGCCAGGGTCTGCTCCGCGGCCGCGACGTCTTTCCGGCGGACGGCGGCGCGCAGCGCGTCGCCGCTGGGGCGTGGGTTGTTGGAGTCGTCGGGCTTCGCCGGTGGAATGCCGTGCAGGACCTCTGTTTTGCCGCCGCCCAATTCCTGGAGGCGGGCGGTGTTGCGATAGAGAACCTTGAACACGGGCAGCGGCTGCGTGGCTGCGGGGAGTTCCTGCGCCATGTGGTAGGCGGGAGCCAGGGCCATCAACGTGTGGAAGCCCACATAATCTTCGCCGCCGAAGGTGCGGGCGTTGGCCAGCGCGGCGGCTGCGGTCAGTTGCCGCAGGTCCGCGCCGGTGCGCAGGCGTTCGGTCAAGAGAGGAAGCAGCCGCGGGGGTGGTGTCTCCTGCATGAGACGGACCAGCGGTTCGAGCGATCCGAAGTTCAGCGCCGGTTCGTCGCCCGGAGGCGTGGCGAGACCAAGGGCGGTCGATGCTTCAAGACCGACGGTGGCGACCAACATTCCCTGGCCGACTTCCGCGAGAAATTGCCGACGTGTCCGGGATGCATTCATAAAAGGGGGATGGTGGGGGTTCAGAGGTCAGGCCATGCTCGTGTCATACGCTGACGACCGGCCCAGTCAATGGCGAAGTAGCGAAGAAAAATCCGGAGCCCGAAATCCGAAATCCGAAGGCGGCGGTTTTCGGGGTTCCCGGGTGGTTTCGGCCTCCATCGCTGCATGGGAGATTGGGCCATGACCCTGGGGCGCGGGCGTCCACGCCCGCAGAATCGCTCGAACGATCCGAGGGCTGAGATCATCCCGACCGTTGCAAATCTCCCACCTTTCTGCGCGGGAGGACGGGCGCAGTCCGGGGGAATGTGTTTTTCAGGCGATGATGGCTCACGGCTGTCGCGGAGTGACGACGCGGTAGATGCGATTCGTTTGGATGATGGGATCGACGATTGTTTCCACGTGGTCGGCGGGCCGGCCGACAAAATCGACCAACCGTTGCCACGACAGGTTCTTTGGATCGGCGTATTGCAGCGTGTAGGTCCGGTTGGAGGTCGCGCCGAACATGATTTGCGCCTGGCTGGTTTGGCGGTTGAGGTCGACGCGCAGGAAGCTGTTGGCATCATTCGGATTCGTGCCGGTGTCGTGTTCCTGGCGGTTGGATAATCCGTCGCCATCGGGATCGGCGCTGGCGTCGCCGGCGTTGGCGGGGTTCAGGCCGTAGCGGATTTCCCAGGCGTCAAGCATGCCGTCGGCGTCGGAGTCGGGGAGGACGACGACGTTGACGAGCGGGCCGGCGACGCCGGGGGTTTCGTTGGCGAGGTTACGGACGATGACGCGGTAGCGATTGGTGGAGGGGACGGCGTTGGTGGCGGCGAAGGTGATGAAGTCCTGCGCCGAGGCGCTGACGTTGGTGACGATGGGGGTCGAGCCGCGGCGCCATTCGTAGGTGAACGGGCGCGGGCTGCCGGTGATGGCGACGCTCAGGGTGACGGGAGCGCCGGGGGCGACTTCCTGCGGGGTGGGGTGTTCGACGAACGTGGGGGTGATGAGCGGGTAAAGATTGGCAGCCTGGCTGAAGATGGTGCCGGCGGCGTCGGTGATTGCGACGGAGTAAAGGCCCTCGTTCGCGCGCTGGACGTTGGTGATGGTGAGCACGGGATCGGTGGCGCCGGGAACCGCCGAACCGTTGTACAGCCACTGATACGAAATCGGCGACGTGCTGGCGGCGGCGATGACGAAGGTGGCGTTGGTCACGGGAGCGGCCTGGGGATCGGGTTTGATCCGGACCAGCGCGTCGGCGGGTTGCTGGAGGATGCGGGCGGGGATGAGCACGGTGAGAGTGGCCGGCGCACTTTCGACTGCACCCGCATCATTGTAAACGACCGCGGTGTAGAGCCCGGCCTGGTTGGGTTGAAGGTCGGTCAAGGTCAGCGTGGCGGAGTTGGCGCCGGGAATGGCGGCGCCGTTGAAGCGCCACTGATACGAGAGCGCGCCGGGTCCGCTGGCGGCGATCTCGAAAGTCGCCTCGCGGGTGGCGACGATCGTGACGTTGGCCGGGTTGCGCTCGATGGTGGGCGCGATGCCGCCGGCGAAGTCGCGACCAGGATTGGGGGAAGCGGCGCGCCAATTTAGCGGCTCGTTGCCGAAGCTGAGCAGCGGCTGGCGTTGCAGGGAGGGTCCGATGCCGTCAGCGGCGGTGGGCCACGGGGCGCGATCGTTGTAGCGGACCTCGTCCATCGTGACGAAGACGATGCCGTTCGTGCCGCGGGGGTCGGGCCACTGCAACTGGAGCCGTTCGCCGCTGTCCTGCAACGCGCCGCCGTACGGGCCAAAGACCGGGACGGCCGCGGGCACATTGAAGCGGGCGCGGAAGGCGTCGGGCGCGGAGCTGGCGACCACGGCAAAGCCGCCGGGGGCCAGGGAGACGCCGGCGGGAAAGCGAAAATCGATTCCATTGAGGCGCCACGTGTTGGTGGTGGACCCCTGATAGAGCGGCACCGGGGTGGAGCCCGGATTCTTGATTTCGATGAAGGCGTCGTCGCCGGGGCGCGGGTGGTAGTGCACTTCGCTGATCACGACGGGGCCGATTTGGGGTCCGGCGTTGGCCTGACCGGGCGAGACGGAGTGCTGCAGCGGGAACTGCTCCTCACCGGTGCTCAGGACGTGGCGGCCGAAGGACACGGCCTCCGGGGCGGCGTCGAACGTGAACCCGTGGCTGTAGCCCGTCAGCTGACCGCCAGCGTCGGCGGAGAACAGGTACGCGGCGTCACCGGCGCCATTGAACGTGAAACTCGTGCCGAGACCCGGCGTGGGATTGAAATCGGCTTCCGTGAACACGACGTAGCCTCCGGCCGGAATGGAAGGGCCACCGGGGATCCGGAATTTTTGCGGGGTTGTCTTGTCGTCGGTCAGGAACCAGCCGGCGATCGAAACGGGTGCGGCGGTGGCGTTGTGCAGCTCGACGAAATCCAGGCCGACGACGGTGTGGGTGAGGACTTCGTTGATGACGACGGCAGGGATGCCGGGGGTCGGGTCGTCGGCGCCGGGCGAGCCGCCCTGGGCGCTGCTGGCGCGCCAGTGCGCGGGCTGATCGGAGTTGAGGTTGGCAGTGGGGGCGGACGGCACGAGGGAAAAGCCGTGGCCGTCGGGGGCAAGGGGCCAGGGGGCTTCGTCGCCATAGGTGACGGCGAAGAGGCTGCCGCCGATGGCGTGGGCGAGGCGGAGGGTTTCACCGGCGTTGTCGAGCCGGCCGCTGTAGACGCCATGGACGGGCACGCCGGGATAACGGGACTGGAACTGGGCGGAGTTGCGGGCGAGCACGAGGAACGCGCCGGGAGCGAGGCGGGTGTCATTGGTGAAGGCGAACGTGATGCCGCTGACAAACGACACGCCACTCAGGTTGAGCGCGGTGGCGCCGGTGTTCTTGAGCTCGATGAATTCGAACTCGTCGCCGCTGACGGTCGCGGTGCCGGGCGGGTTGTACATGATCTCGGTGATGGCGAGATCCTTGAAGTAGGCGGCGGTGGTGAAGCTGGCGCGCACGAGGGCGCTCCAGTTGGTTCCGACGCGGACCCGGGCGAGGATGACCGCGTTGCCTCCGATGGGCACGGGCGCGGTATAGAGGCGGGCGACGGAAGCGACGCTACCGCCGATCTGGCGCGGGTCCGAGCCGTCGGTGGTGTAATAGAGAATGCCGCCGGCATTGGTCTGGGTGATGGTGAGTTGGGCATCGGGTGCGACGAAGCCGCCGGAGCTGCTGAAGAACGGGGCGCCGACGGCAGGATAGAGGCCGGCCGCGCGAAACTGCTGCAGGACCACGTCGCTGCGCTGAACGAGGTAGCTGCCGAGAATCCAGTCGCGTTCCCGGCGCCAGTCGTCGATGTCCTGCGGCGGGTTGAGGTTGTCGTCGCCCCAACGGGCGGTCTCGGCGTAGATGGACATCTCGACCTGATCGGCCAGCGCGCGGTAGCGATTGGTCAGGGCGCCGACCGTGAGCAGGCCGTCATTGAAGAAGAACTGCTGGACGCGATCGGCGAAGTCCATGCGGTATTCAAGATTGCTTTTGAGATAGAAGTGAGGCGTGCCCACGCCGGTGTTCTCCGTGCCGGAGCGCGGGGAGATCATGTTGATGGGCGAGCGGGCGCGGTTGTTGCCCATCGTGTTCTCGAAATCCCACATGTAGAACTTGAAGCCGGTGCTGTTGGTGGTGCGGTCGCGTCCGTACCAGTAGTTCTTGTTCGGCCAATCCCAGTTGCCGCCCCAGATGTTCACGATCATGTAGTCGATGTAGTCGACGCGATCGAAGTAGACGGGGTAGGCGGGATTGGGGGAGCCGTCGGCGTTGTGGCCGAGCAGGCGCTGGTAGCCGCCCGCGGTCGTGGCCGCCTGGGCGAGGGAGGTCAGCGTGTTCCAGGCGTTGTTGTCGCCGTTCTTCACGTCGCCCGCGTTGTTCGCATCCCAGTCCAGCGGGTCGCCCCCGAAATAGGAGGCGGAGAAATCTTCGTTGGGCCGTTCGACGAGATTGTAGAGGCCCCAGTAGACGCCATTGAAGTAGAGGTGGACGAACTGTCCGTGGGGCGTGGGGTGGCCCATGGCCCGGTGCAGGTCGCCGCCGAACTGGACCCGGGTGAACTGTTCGGTGTCCTTGGCCTCATTCCACGCGTAGCCGTCGTTCGCTCCGGCGCGCAGGACAAACCCGTCGAACTCGTGCACGGCGTCGCTTTCGCGGAAGAGGTCGTGCTGGAGTTTGCCGGCGCCGTATTGGCCCTTGAAGAGGACGCGCAGCGAATGTTTTTGCGTGACGTTGGGATCCCGGAAGTAGCCGCCCTGGATGCGAAGGCCGATGTTCTCATGGAACTCGGTGGCGCCGTTGGTGTCGACCATCTCGATGGCGGCGGGGCGTTCGAACGCGATGCCGTTGCGGGTGGGGTTGGCATAGATGCCGCCGGCGTTGCCCGCCGCATTGCTGAAGAGGTTCGAGATGCTCGTGCTCAGGAAGAGGGAGGGCAGCGAGCGCAGGGATGGGATCATCTGGCCCGCGCTTGGGCCGGTGATGCGGGTGTCCATGGCGTAGTCGGCCGCGACGCCGGCCCACGTGGCCGGGTAGCCCGCGTTGGTGACCGACTGGAAGCTTTGATTCACGACCTGGCTGAGAAACACGTAGGTGTGCGTGTCGACATCCGAGGGGGTGTAGCCGGCTTTGGTGGCGATCGCGCGCACGACGGTGGTCCGGTTGATGGGAATGGGGCTGGTGAAGAGGGTGCCGTTGAACTCGCTGGGGGTGGATCCGTTGGTCGTGTAGTAAATCGCCGCGCCGGCGGTGGCGCTGGTGATGACGAGGCTGATGGGGGTTTCGTAAAAGCCGCGATCGACGCTGAACTTGGTGTCCGCGACAAACCCAAGCGCGCCGCCACCATTGGCGGCGCCCGGGGTCGGCTGGGTGAAATATCGATCGATGGGTTGGCCGGTCGCCGCCCCGGCCAGCTCGGGGCGGATGAGGAAATCGGGGTCGCCGGCGGCCTGGTTCAGGCCGTGGATGGCCAGGATGTTTTCCCCGTCCTGAAGGAGGTCGGCATAAGCGGACAGGTCGAACGTTTCCGGCGTGGCGGCGGCCGCGTTGGGATGATCCGCGGTGGCGGCGGAGTTCCAGGCTGGATTGGCCGGGGCGTTGACGGCGGCGACGCGGGTGCCGTTGAGATACGCGACAAAGCCGTCGTCGTAGTTCATCCGGAGCAAAAGTTGATCGAGCGCCGGCAGTTCTTCGGCGACGACTTGAAACGGAATGCGAATGAGGGCCGTGGCGTTGACGTTCCGCATGGCGGCGGCGAGGTCCGTGCGCACGAGGGTGGCAAGATTGCCGCCCGTGCCGACGCCGAGAACCTCCACTTCGGCGAGAGACAGGACATCGGCTTCGTCTCCGTTGCCCTGGCCGCCGGTCCCGGACAGGTCGGGATCAGGCGTGCGGGTGATGCGAACCTGGGAGCCGAGGACAAGGCCGCCGGTGAGCTGGGTGAGATTGAGCGTGAGTGAGGCTGGGCCGTTGAGGCCGCTGCCGAGGGAGTTTTCGGGATTGAGCAGGGCCGAGCTGTATTTGGTGGCGCCGGCGGAATCCAGGACCGCCACGGTGATGTCGCGCAGGCGCGAGCCGCAGCAGCCTTCCCGGTTGCGGAGGATGATTTGTTCGAGGCCGTAGTTGGTGCCGAGGTTGACGGTCCAGGTGGCGGGGAGGTTCTGGCCGGCGGCTGTGTGCGTAAAATCAGCGGTGGTGCCATTGACCGCGAGATCGGCCGTAAATCCGCCAAGCGTGGAGGATTGAACGGCGGTCTGGCCGAGCGCGACGTTGGTGGCTGTTCCGCCGGTGACCAGATTTGAGGGGCCAAGATCAAACCCGAGGCCGGTGCGTCCGCTGGCCCAGGAGCTGTGGTTGAAATTTGTGTTGGGCCACTCCGCGGGGGCGTCCGCCGCGGTCAGCGGGATCATCCAGCGGGCGGTGGCGCCGTTGGTGACGAAATTGAACCTCGCTGTTTGCCGATCGGTTCCGTAGG
Organism: Limisphaerales bacterium; assembly: GCA_044229355.1. Classification (GTDB taxonomy): domain Bacteria; phylum Verrucomicrobiota; class Verrucomicrobiia; order Limisphaerales; family JADJPG01; genus JBGARF01. The sequence goes on along the minus strand of JBGATF010000021.1, from coordinate 139,165 downwards.
AGACATCCGCGACCTGCGGAGGGAACGCCGGGGCGAACGCCAGCGCGATTTGGCCATCCGGCTGCACGAGCGCGAGGTATTCCCCGGCCGAATCCAACTGGAAATTTGTGTGGAGCCGGCCGGCGGGGTTGGTGCGGTTCTTACCGGAGGCGAACACCACCAGGTAGGCGCCGGGGGAGAGATTGACGGATGGGAATGTCCATTTCGACGGAAAATCGACCTCGTCGGTCAGGTGCCAACCGGCGAGGTTGACCGGGGCCGAGGAGACATTTTGCAGCTCGATCCAGTCAGAAAAGGCGCCGTCTTCGTCGGCCATGGTCCGTGTGTTATCGGCCATCATTTCGGAGATGACCACGGGGGTGGCGGCAGGGAGGGCCGCGGGCCGGCCGGGGCCGACAAGGAGGAACGCGGTGAGGAGGCAGGCGAAATACGGCTTCATGCTGGTGGACGACACAGGGTGATGACGGCGGACCCTAACACAGCGAGGTCGAGGCGTCATGCCTTTAAAAGGGCCATGGAGAAGGCCGCGGGTGGGAAATGGCGGGCGCTTGGCCTCAACGCAGCGTACAACCTTTTGTCGCGTACGCGACAAAAGGTTGTACTCGTGGAATTGGAAATAATGGGTGGTGCGCGGCGGTTACCAGCCGCCGCCGAGGGATTTTACGAGGAGGATGGTGGTGCTGACGTGCAGGCCTTGGAGCTGGGAGCCTTCGCGTTCGGTCTGGAGGACGGCGCGCTGGGCGTCGACGACTTCGAGGTAGCTCGACAATCCCCGGGCGTAGCGTTCGCCGGCGAGGCTGGCGGTTTGCCGGGCGGCGGCCAGGGCGCGTTCAATGGCTTCGCGTTGGCGGACCAGGGTGCGCAGGCTGGACAGCGCGTCCTCCACTTCCCGAAAGGCGTTGAGGACGGTGCTGCGGTAGGCGGCGGCGGATTGTTCGTGGCGGGCTTCCGCGCCGTCGAGGTTGGCGCGGTTGCGGCCGCCTTCAAAGATAGGCACGGAAATGCTGGGGCCGAACTGGGCGACGCGACTCGGCCAGTCGAACAGCGAGCCGAGATCGGCGCTGGCTCTTCCGGCCGAGCCGGTCAATTTGATGGTGGGATAAAAGGCGGCTTTGGCGACCCCGATGCGCGCCGAGTCCGCGGCGAGGCGATGCTCGGCCTCGAGAATGTCCGGGCGGCGGCGCAGCAACTCGGAGGGCAGGCCCGCGGGAATGGTGGGCGGCGCGGTCTGTTGCGGGTTGGCCGCGACAGCGAAGCTGGCCGGCGGCTGGCCGCAGAGGATGGCCAGGGCGTGTTCGGTCACGCTGCGGCTGCGGAGGACGTCCTCGAGTTCGGCCTCCACGCTGGCCAGTTCGGTGCGGGCGCGCGCCACCTCCACCTCGTTGATCAAGCCCGCCTGATGCCGAGTCTGCTGCAATTGCAAGGCGTCCTGACGCAGCGCAATGGTCCCTTCGATGATCGCACGCTCGTGGTCCAGCGCGCGGAGAGAGTGGTATTGGCGCGCGACGTCGGCCGCCAGCGTCAGCCGCACCACCTGCAAGTCGGCCGCGACCGCGGCGGCGTCGGCGCGGGCGGCTTCGACTCCGCGCCGCACGCGGCCCCAGACGTCGAGCTCGTAGCCGAGATCCAGGGATTGGCTGAAGTCGGATGCCTCGAGGGCGCGCGGCGAATTGTCGCGGTTTTTGCTCAGGTGGGTCCAGCTGTAGCCGCTGCCGGCTGAGAGCGTGGGATACAACTCCGCGCGGCTGGCGCGGGTCAGCGCGCGGGCTTCGGTGACGCGGGCCACGGCGCGCTGCAGATCCTGGTTGCCTGCGGCCGCCTGCGCCTCCAGCGCATTGAGCACGGGATCGGCGAAAAGGGTCCACCACTCGCTGGGCGCGCTTTTCACGCTGGTTGCGGTGGGCGCTTCCTTCCAGGCCGCCGGCGTGGCGACGGTGGGTCGAGCGTGGTCTGGACCCAGCGCGCAGCCGGACAAGGCGGCGAGGGTGACGGTGGCGACGAGGGCGAGGCGGAGCGGCTGCCGATGGCATTTCGGTTCCGGCCTGGAGACAGGGATCAAATTTGGACAGTTCATGATTGGGCTTCCGGGAGAATTGGGTTTACTCCGCGGCGCGGGCAGCCGCATCGGTTTGCGGGCGGGCGCCTGACGGCAGTGTGGAGATGGCGGTTTTGACGAACAGGTCCACCTGCTGGCCGACGTAGACGCTGCGTTGGCGTGGCGGGTCGAAGGCGTAGATGACCTGCAGGACGCGGGTGTCGACTCGCTCGGTGCCGCCGCCGGTCAGCGAAGTTTTGGGAATGACAAAGGGCTCGACCCGGACGAAGCGCAGTTCGATGGGCTGGGTGGTGTCGCCCTTCAAGTAGGCGGTGGCCGTCTGGCCGGCCTGGAGGCGGGGCGCATTTTGTTCATCGACGTCGGCGCGGATTTGCAGGTGTTCCAGGTCGCCGAGGATCATGGCGGGGTTTTTGGGTGTGGCGGACGCGTATTCGCCGGGGCGGACGTTGACCTGGAGGATGGTTCCGGCGCGCGGAGCGCGGACGGTGAGGCGGTGGAGCTGGACCTGATCTTGGGCGACTTGGGCCTCGGCCGCTTCGAGCTGGGCCTGGGCGACGGCGACGTCGTGTTCCCGGGTGCGGACCTCATCCTGGCTGACGGCCCGCGGGTCGTTCACACTTTTCAGGCGGGCGAGTTGGTCGCGCAATCGCTCGAGCGTGGCTCTGGCCACGCGGGCGTTGGCGGTGTCGACGGCGAGTTGGGCCCGCACCGCCCGGTCATCGAGGGAGAACAGGGGTGCGCCCTGGTCGACGCGATCCCAGACCCGCGCCTCGATGGAAGTGACGAGGCCCGCCTCGGGCACTCCGAGGCCGACATTTTCGCTGAGGGACTCGATGATCCCGGAGGCGGCGACGCTGAGCTCGTAGGGTTTTGGCGACGGGGCGATGGGCGGTGGATCGATTGGCGTGGTGGTGCTCATGCGGGAGGCCATGACGGCGGTGGCGCCGATTCCGACCAAGGCGACATAGAACGTGGCTCGTTTCATTAACATAGGTGTGCTTTCTCTTTGGGTGGTGGTGGTTTGATGGATTGATTGTTTGGTTGCTTGAGCGTTTGGGAACGGGAGGCGGTCGGTAAAGACGATGAGTTCGCCGGCGGGTTGGCGGGCGTTTCGATCAGTTGAGTTGGGAGTGATCCTGGGTGTGGGCGATGCGGCCGTCCTCCATGTGCGTCATGCGGTCGGCGTAATTGAAGATGCGGTTGTCGTGGGTGACGATGATGACGCAGCGGTCGGGCTTGGCGGCCACGTTCTTGAGGATCTCCACGACCTTCTGTCCGTTCTCGCGGTCGAGGGCGGCGGTGGGCTCGTCGCAAATGATGAGGCGCGGGTCGTGGACGAGGGCGCGGGCGATGGCGACGCGTTGCTGTTGTCCGCCGGAGAGGAGGCCGGGTCGATGGCGCAGGCGTTGGCCGAGGCCGACCTTTTCGAGCATCTCGGCGGCGCGCGTCTCGGCAGCCTTGGCGGGGTGGCCCTGGATGCGCAGGGGGACGCTGACGTTTTCGAGGCAATTCAAGGTGGGGATCAGATTGTACTGCTGGAAGATGAACCCGATGTTGGCGGCCCGAAACGCGGTGACGTCCCGTTTGCTCAGCTGGTGCAACGGGGCGTCGAACACGGTGATCTCTCCGCGATCGGTGGCGAGGGTGCCGGCGATGACGCTGAGCAGGGTGGTTTTGCCGCAGCCGGACGGGCCGACGAGCATGAGCAGCTCGCCCATGCGGGCTTCGAAGTTGACGTCCTTGAGGACCTCGGTGCGGGCCTCGCCGGCGCCGAATCCCTTGCAGAGCGTATTGGTTTTCACGGCGATATTTTTCATAGAGTGGCTTTGGTTTTTGTGACGGGTGGATTTTGCGGACGGAGGTGGCGTTGCGGAATAGCGCTTTGGAATTAGGGGCGGCGCGGGCCGGTTTCAGCCGCGGAACACGATGGCGGGTTCGAGCGCGCGGATTTTGCGGATGCCGAGGGTGGCCGCGAGGCAGCAGATGAACAGGATGGCGCCGAGGGTGAGCAGGGGGAGCTGCCACGGCAGGAAGAACGGCGGCATTCCCTTCTTGAGGACGAGCCATCCGAACACGGTGGCCAGGCCCACGCCGCAGCCGTAGCCGATCAAGCCGACGGTGAGCGTCTGCAAAAGCACCATGCGGGCGAGCACGCGATCGGAGGCGCCCATGGCCTTGAGCGCGCCGAGATGGCGAAGGTTTTCGAGAATGAACGAGTAGAACGTCTGGCTGCTGATGGCGAGGCCGACGATGAAGCCGAGGAGGACGGTGGCGCCGAAGGCGACGGGGATTCCGGTGTTGCGGATGTACCACCACACCGTGACCCAGAGGAACTGGCTTTTCGTGTAGGCCTTGAGTCCGGTGGCTCGGGTGATCTGGCGCGCGACCGTCTCCGGGTCCTGGCCGGGCTGGGCGCCGGCGAGGACGCACGACAGCATTTTGCGCTGGCTGGGCGCGTATTGGATCGCCTGGTCGTAGGTGGTGATGAACAGGGGATTGCCGGAGAACGACAGGCGCGACCGGCAGATGCCGACGACGCGCGCCTCCTTGTCGTTGATCTCGAACACCTCGCCCAGGCCGACGGGCTGGCGGGGATCGCGGCTGAGCTTGCGGGCGCCGTATTCGTCGACGATCACGGTGTTGGGCAGGCGCAAGTCCTCCAGGCGTCCCTGCACCAGTTCGCGGGGTGCGCCGGCGAAGGTGGTGGAGTCGATGCCGACCAGCTGCACGAACTTGAACGAGCCGTCGTGCATGCGGGTGCGGAGATTGCCCTGGTAAAGGGGGGCGGCCCAGGCGACGCCTTCGACCGAGCGCACGCGGCTGACGTCCGTGTCCCGCAGCGCCTCGGTGTCGTTGACCTGTTCGACCATCGGGTCGACCACCCAGATCGGGGCGTTCACGTTGTCGAGGGTGGAGCCGGTCCACTGCATGATGCCGCAGAAAATTCCGGCCTGCTCGGTCATGAGGAGCGAGGCGAAGGTGAGTCCACTGATGAGCATGACGTATTTCGCGCGATCTCCGAGGAGCATCTTGAGGGCGAGGTCGAACATAGGATCGGGGATTGAGGTCTGGGGGTTGGCCGGGGTTACGCTGTGAGTGGAAAGGCGCGGCTGAGAAAATCTCCTCCGCTCGATTGCCAATGCTCGAATTCCGCCTCGCGCAGGGCGGCGATGATGTCGCGTCGGGTCAGCGAATCCTGGTGCCGGCGGGCGGGGAAGGTGATGCGGATGGGTCGGTGTTGGTGGGCCCCGACGTGCAGGTGGACGGAGCGGCAGTGCCGCGTGTCGGGCTGCGCGACATCGGCGGGGGCTTCCAGAGGGTCGATCAACATGTTGTTTTTCATATGCCTTGTTTGTAAGGCGCATCCGGAGATCGCGGAATAGCGCTTCGGTATTAGCCCGGACTCCGCGAAAACTTTGCGATTTCTGGAAGATGTCCGCCCCGAGATTTGTCCACTGGAGACTTGCCCTGGGCGGGTGCTTGGGCCATTTCAGCAGGCGTCCAATGAATCTCATCGCTCGCGCCATTCACTGGGTCCTTCTCACCGGTTTGCCTTTCGGAATGACCGGGTGCGTGGCCCCCGTGCACTCGCTTTTCCCACCCAAGCCCGGCGAGGCGAGACGGACGGTGTATCTGGTGACGCAAGGGCCGTGGCACACCGGAATCGCGCTGCGCAGAGCGGATGTTCCTGCGGGAATCTGGGTGGCGAAGGACGACTATCCCGATGCGAAATACATCGAGGTGGGCTGGGGTGATTCGGACGGGTACCGCAAGAAGCTAACGCCCTGGATCGTGACCAAAGGACTGTTCTGGCCTACGCACTCCGTTCTCCAGCTCGATGGGTTCACGAACTCAGTTGAGGCGAACTTTGCGGATCCTCGGGCCACCATCGTGGCCGTGGATCTTTCGGTGCGCGGATTCGAGCGCCTGTGCCAGCACATTGCCTGCACCCATGAGCTCGATGAAGCGGGACGTCCGCGACGGCTGGGGGACGATTGGTACGACGCCCGCGGTAAATATTGCATCTGCTGGACCTGCAACACGTGGCTGGCGAAGGGGCTGCGGGCCGCCGGTTGTCCCATCGTCTCGTGGTGGTGCCTCACGCGCGGGCCGTTGATTCGGCAGGCGCGCCGATTCGGGCGCGTCGTGCACGAGCCCGGGACGGACTGTGCGGTGACAACTCCGGCGATTCGCCGCTGAATGGATCGCGGGCTGAAGGCGAGGGGCCTGGAGCTGATCTGGCTGGCGGAAGGTGTCGGAACCTTCGGTTCGCGCCGTCGTTCGCCGCTGCGGGTTAAAGACCCGCGGTCCGGCCGATGTTGTCGAGATTCGCGGGCGTCAACGTTCCTGGTGGGCGCGACGCGGAATGCGCAGCACTGAGGCGCAGCCGCATCCTGGGCAAAGCCGTCGCCCGGTGCCGAGCTCCGATCGCGTCCGGGAGAAAACACCACGCCAGCCGCAAGTGGGTGTGCCGATGCCGGCGTAGCCGTTGATGCAAAAACAGTCGCAGTCGTCCCACGGTGGCCAGTCGTTGGGCGCGGGGGCGGGTGGATCGGGGATCCGTTCGGACATGGGAATGGTGATTAGGTCGTGCGGCTGAACTGCTCGAGGGAGCTGGTTGCGGGCGTTGGCCTCGGCGGCGTGAACCCGGTCGGTCGCGCGGGAGCGTGGCCGGAATTCAGGCTGGGGACGCGGGGTGGGGACGGCGGGTCGACGAGGGTGAATTCGAGGGGCCGGCTGGTCTCGAGGTGCAGGTCACGCTGGGGAAACGCGATGGTGATGTTTTCGGCGTTGAACAGCTCGTAGATGCGGTGGCGCAATTCGCTGCGGACCGTGCCGCCATCGACGCCGGGTTGGACCCGCATCCAGAACTGGAGGCTGAAAACGAGGGCGTTGTCGCCGAAATCGTCGAGCAGGACGGCCGGCTCGGGCGTTGGCTGGATGAAGCGATTCTCGGTGGCGGCCTGCGCCATCAACTGGGCGGCCCGCCGGACGGGCGCGCCATAGGCCACGCCGACGGTGATGGTGTAGCGCACGAGATCGTTGCGCAACGTCCAGTTGACGACCTTTTGTTCGAGAAACTGGCTGTTGGGCACGAGGAGATCGATTCCGTCGCTGCGCGTCACGAGGGAGTTGCGCAAGCCGATTTGCGAAATCTTGCCGCGATATTGATCGATCTCGACGATGTCGCCGACGCGGAGGTTGCGTTCGCAAAGGAGGATGACGCCGGAGATGAAGTTGTTGATGAGGGCCTGGGCGCCGAAGCCGACGCCGATGGCGAGGGCGCCGCCGAGGAAGGCGAAGACTGTCCAGGGGATGCGGACAGAAGCCATGGCGACGACGAGGGACACGGCGGCGATGGCGGCGGCGACGACGCGGGCGAAGGTTTCCGAGCTGCGTTCGCCGTGGCGGCCCGGGCGGGTGGCGAGGCGGGCGACGAGCCGGAAGGCGCCGATGGCGAGGCAGAGGCCGAGGGCAAAGATGGCCAGGGCGGTGGCGACTTTGCCGAGCGTGATGCTGCGCGGGATGGAAACCTTCTGGCCGCTGACGATGGCGCTGTCCTCGGCCACGTAGAGCTCGACGTTCCAGACGCGCCGGAGGAAGGCGCCGGCCTCGTCCAGCCCGGCGAGAAAGCGGCCGGCGAGGGTGCGCTGCCGGATCTGCATGGCCAGTTCGTCGAGCAGGCGTCCGGTCAATTCCTCGGCGAAGACGAGCGCGCCCACGCATTTCGCGTCCAGGGCTGCGCGTTCCTGCCAAATTTCCTGAAGACGCAGCGCGGCGTGTTGTTCGGCGGTGGAGATCCGGTGATCCCGGGTTTTCAGGGCGAACTGCAGGGCGTGTTGGCTGGCGGCGGAGAGGGATTGTTCGATCAGGAACTTCCACTGTTGAAACGTGGCCCGGCGCTGGGCGTGATAGGCCTGCCTGGCCTGGAGGTCGCGGATCGGCCGTGGCGTCGTCAGCCAGAAGCGATCTTCCCACACCTCCTGGGCGTGATCGGCGAGCTGGAGAAAACCGCGAAGCGTTTCGATCTGTCGCTCCCTGGCTTCGGTCTGGGCGTGCTGCACCTGCGCGAGCTGGGGATCGGCTGCCGGCTCGGGCGGGGTCGTGGCCTGGCCTGGTGCGCGCGAGGGGGCGGACGGGGAGGTGGCGTCGGCGGCGAGGGCGGCCTGCAATTCCTGCTGAAGAGCCAGCCGTTTCTCATTGATCTGGGCGATGACGGCCGCCAGGTCTTCGCGGCCCAATCGGGCTTGCGCGCGTGCGGCGGCCAGCTTGGTCTGGAGAAAATCGAGCTGTCGTCGGTTTTCCTCGAGCGACTCGGAGGCGAGCAGCCGGCCGAACTCGGCGGTTTCGAGCGCCGCTTCGCTGACGTCGCGGCGGAGGCTTTCGATTGGAGAGGATGCGTCGGTGAGGGCTGGGCGTCCCCAGGTGGCGTCGGCGCGATCGCGGTGGAGGCGGAGCTCTTTTTGGGTTTTGGTCAGGCGAGCTGCGTGGCGCGCGATCTCGCCCTGGACAATAGCGAGGAACAGCCGGCCGGCCTCCTGTTCCCGTTGTTGGGCGGACATGAGGTCGGCGAGCTCCTCGGTGGCGGCGGCGGTTGGGGGGAGAGCGAACCCCTGCCACGCATCACGCTCGGCGGTGTGTTTGGAGGTTTGGTGGCGCAGCTCCTTCAACTTGGCCAGATGACGGACGCGCTGATCGAGGGCGACGATCCACTGTTGGAGGAGGCGCGCGGATTCCTGGGCCCCGGCCGCGGGCGCCGTCGTGGAGTCGCCGGCTGCGGCGTTTGCGCCCGGGCTGGCGGCGAGCCGGTGACGGATTTCGGCGATCGTTTTCCCGAGCCCGTCCATGGCCTGGTCGATGGCTGCGGGCGAGGCGGGAAGCATGACGCGGGATTCGAGGCCGTGGGCGGCGGGGGGTGTCGGCGCGGCGGCCGACTCGGGCAGCTGGGCCCGGGCGGGTTGGGCGAGTTGCAGCAGGGTGGCGATGGTGATCGCGACGGGGATGAACGCCTTCAGGGGACGGGGCGGCATGCGGGGGATTGGGCTGGGCCGGCGGTGGGACAACGCCGGTTCAGATTTCGTCTGGTTCATGGCAGGAGGTGCGGGTTTCGGAGCACGCGGCAGTTAAATCGGGGCGGCGCAGTCCGGCCATAGCACTTCGGTATTAGTGTGGCGGTTACCGGATCCAGCGCAGCTTGGCGCAGAAGATGTAGTAGAGCACGGGCAACGCGACGAGCGTGAGCGTGGTGGCGAAGAGGAGGCCGAAGATGTGGACGGCGGTGAGCGGCCGCCAAAGTTCGCCGCCGGTGAGCGCGAGGGGAATGAGGCCGCCGACGGTGGCCAGCACCGTGACCAGGACCGCGCGGAGCCGCACGAGGCCGGCTTGGACGAGGGCCTGTTTGAGCTCCATGCCTTCCGCGCGGGCCTCCTCGATGAAATCAGACAGCACGATGATATGGCTGACCACGACCCCGGCGAGGCTCATGATGCCGATAAAGGCCATGAAGCCGAGCGACGTGTGGAGCGCCACGATGCCGGTGAACGCGCCGATCAGCCCGAGCGGCACGGTCAGCATGACCACGAGAGACTTGGTCACTGAGTTGAATTGCAGGACCATGGCGAGCGAGATCAGGGCCAGGGAGATGAGCATGACGTGGCCGATTTCGCGCTGGCTCCGGGTGAGCTCCTGCTCTTCGCCGGCGAACTCGAGTTTGACGCCGGGCGGCAGGGCGAGTCGTTCGACGGCGGGCCGGGCCCGCGCCAGCACGCGGGAGGGCAGTTCGCCGAACCGGGAGTAGGACTTCACGGTGACCGCACGCATTTTGTTGAAGTGAGCGATGGTGGCGTATTCGGGCTGGAGGTTGACGGAGGCGAAGCTGTCGAGGGGCACGAGCTGGCCGCCGAGGGAGCGGGCGTAGAGCGTGCGGATTTTTTCGGCCTCGTTGCGTTCCTCGATGCGGAGGCGGGCCTTGACCGGCACGAGGTGATCGCCTTCGCGCAGCTCGGTGACCTTGACGCCGGCGAACGCCGCCTGGGCGATGCGACCGACCTGGGAGTTTTGGATGCCGAGCGTGTTGGCGCGCGCCTGGTCGATGTCGATCTGGATGACGGGCATCCGCCGGCCGAGGTCATCGTGGACCTTGTAGCCGCCGGCCTCGCGCACGGCTTCGGCCACGTGATCCGCCTGGGTTCGCAGCACGTCGAGGTCGTCGCCGAGGAGGCGCAATTGGATGGGGGTTTCCACCGGGGGTCCTTGTTCGAGCTGTTTCACGACGCAGCGAGCGCCCGCGATTTCTCGATCCAACTCCGCCCGCAGCTTGACGATGAGCGGGGGCACGTCGGCGTCGTGTTTCGTGACCACCAGGACCTGGGCGAGGTAGGAGGCATTTTCCTTGGGGGAGACCGTGATGAAAAAGCGCGGGGCGGTCCCGCCGGCGAAGACGGCGGCGCTCTGGATGGTTTCGTGGCGTTGCAGAATGGTCGTCAGCTGGCGGCAGATGCCGCGGGTTTGCTGAAGGGACGCGGTCTCGGGGAGCTCGACGTCGATGAGGAGCTGGTTCCGCTCGGCCGGCGGGAAGAACTGGGATCCGAAGAACGACGTGAGGCCGAAGCTGAGGGCGAGCAGGCCATAGGCGATGGCGATGGCGCGGAACGGATGGGCGAGCGAGGCCTGCAGGAGCCGCTGATAGCGCGGCAAGGCGGCGATCAAGGCGTGGTCGACCGGCCGGAAAAGGAAGAACGCGCGTTTCTCACCGCCGGCCTCCAGGCCTTTTTGTCCGCGCAGCAGGTAATAGGCGAGCAGCGGAATGAACGTCATGGAGACCAGGCGGGACGAGATGAGGGCCAGCGTGACGACGAGAGGCAGGGCGAGGATGTACGCACCCTTGTCTCCGGGCAGGAGGGCGAGGGGCAGGAAGGCGACGATATTAATGATGGTGCCGAAGAGGATGGCGTGGCGGAGGCGGTAGGGGCCGAACCACGCGGCGATGCTGCGCGGCTGGCCGTGGGCGATCTCCCGATTGATGGCATCGGAGGCGACCACCGGATCATCCACCAGCATGCCGAGAGCGATGATGAGGGCGGCGATGGAGATCTGGTGGAGGGGGATGCCGAGGAGGGCCATGCCGCCAAAGGTCATCGCGACCGTGAGCGGGATGGCCATGGCCACGACGACGGCGGAGCGCCAATCCATGAGGAACAGCGCGACGAGCACGACGACGATGACGGCCTCGATGAAGCAGCGCATGAAGTGATGGATGCGATGCGCCACGGAGGCGGGCTGATCGGAAAGGGTGACAATCTCGACACCCTCGGGCAGGCGGCTTTGCGTCGCTGTAATCGCGTGGCGAACGGCCTGGTCGAAGTCGCCGATCTTGTTGCCTTCCTTCATTTCGATGGCGAGCAGGACGGAGCGGGCGGGGACCAGGGGATGGACGTTGGTGCCGGCGCCGGGAGCCTGGCGGTGGAGCACGTCGACGCTGTAGGAAATGGGGTTTTCGTAGCCCCGGCGCACTTCGAACACATCCCGCAGGTAGGAGGGGGCGCCGCCTTTGGTCACGCCGACGATGGAGTCGAGGAGCTCGTCCTCGCTGGCGAACTCGCCGGAGAGCTGGACGGGGAAATTTTGGCCTTCGGCGCGGAAGGTGCCGCCGGGGATGATGGCGTTGCGCGAAGCGATCGAGTTGAGGACCTCGTCGCCGGTGAGCTGGTAGCCGTTGAGCACCGGGACGGAAAACAGCAGATCCACTTCTTCGGGCACGTTGCCGATTTTGCGCACGCGCCCGACGCTGCCGACCTGCTTGACCTCGTCCTCGAGGATCTCGGCGGCCTTTTCCAACTCGCGATGGCTGTAACGGGGCAAGGCGGCGGCGCGCACGGCGGGGAGGGGATCTTCGTCGCCCAGCAGCACGATGGGCGGGCCGGCGTCGGGGTGCGGCTCGCTTTCCGAGCCGACGATCGACCGGGTGAAGCGTTGGATGAAAGACGTGATGGCCTCGCGGGGGGCGCTGGATTGGAACTCGGCCAAAAGGAAGGAGCGGCCCTGCGAAGAGCGGACGTCGGTGCCGAGAGCGGCCTGCGTGAGGGCGGCCTCGAACTGGCGGCCGATGCTGGCGGCGTGACGGGGAGCGATGGCGGGCGGGAGAAAGACCAGCGCGGCGGCGCGCCCGCGGCCACCGTGGGGTGGACGCAAGGTGGCGAGCTGGTCGGAGATGAGGTTGGCCCGGGCCAGGATCTCGGCTTCGCTGGGCGGCGGGCTGACGATGCCGAAAAGGAGCGTGACCGTGTTGCCGAAATCGGTGTCGAGCGCGGGTGCGCCGCAATCGTCCGGCAGGGTGACCTCACGCAGCTTGGCGCGGAGCCGATCCCATTCCTGCTGGACCATGGCTTCCCGGGCGGGACGTTGTTTGACGGTGATGACCGACACGCCCGGGCGGGATTGCGAGGAGATCTCCTCGATGGATTCGAGTTCGTCGATTTTCTCCTCGAGCTTTTTGGTGACGAGCTGTTCGAGCTTGAGCGTGCCGGCGCCGGGGAATTTGGTGATCACGAGCGCGGTGCGGGAGGGGATTTTTGCGTCCTCTTGCTGGGGCAGCGCGCGGTAGGACGCCCAGCCCCAGATGAGCACGGCGATGAGGGCCATCCAGGTGACTTCGCGATGTTTTACGCAATACTCGGCCAGTCCGCCGCGGAGGGTGGAGGAATCCGGTTTCAGATGAGTTTCCATGGCAATTGGGGGTGGGGTTGGGGTGTCGTTTCTCAGGGGGCTGATCAGGGTCTTTCCTCCGCGCCCAATTCGACCGGGGCGCCGTCGAAGAGCGTGCTGGCGCCGGCCGTCACCACGCGCTCGCCGGAGCGGAGGCCGGCGGTCACGAGCACCGAGCTGCGCACGAAGTCATCGGTGCGCACCAGGCGTTCGCGCGCGACTCCGTCGTCGCCGACCACGAACACGGCCAGCTGGCGGGAGTTGTGGGCACGCCCGACGCTGGCGCTCACGAGCGCGGACAGCGGGACGAGCACGGCGTCCCGGGCCGTCTCCCGGCGTTCGTCGAAGGCGACCGAGGCGGTCATCCCGGATCGCAGCAAGCCATCCGGGTTTGGAATTTTGACGACGACACGAAAGAGGCGGGCGCCCTCCTTGGCCGCGACTCCGACTTCCGAGACCTGACCGACGAACGAGGAGGCGTCGAGGGCGGTGACGCGCACCGGCAGCTCGCGGCCGACGCGGATTTGGCCGAGGAGCCGATCAGGCACGCCCAGCTCGACGGACATCTGCCGGAGATCGGCGAGGCGCAGGACGGATTTGCCGGCGGACACGGTTTCGCCCTGGTTGGCGGCGCGGGAGGCGATGACCCCGTCAAAGGGCGCCCGGAGCACGGAGTCCTGCAGGGCCTGCTCGGCCTGGGCGAGAGCGGCGGCGGAGGCTTCGCGGGCGGCGGCGGCCGCTTCCAGCTCCTGCTGCGACACGGCGCCGGTCGTGCGGAGCTTCAATTCGCGCTCGTGACTTTGGCGATCCTGGTCGGCCCGGGCGCGGGCTGATTTGACGGAGCTGAGGAAGTCTTCGGGCTTGAGCCGGGCGAGCACGTCGCCGCGGCGAACGGGCGTGCCTTCGGGCCAGTCCTGGCCCGGGTCGTGTCCGATGCGTTCAAGAACGCCGCTGACCTTGAAGGCGAGCTCGGTCTCGACGTCGCCTTTGAGCATGGCGATGTACTCGGAGCGACCGGAGTGCTTGGAAGCGTCGAACGTTTCAGCGGGCTGGGTCCGGACGACGGCCTTGGGTGTGGCGGCGGGCGGCTCGTGGTGGCAGCCGGTGAGCAGGGAGGTAAGGATGACGCTGGAGAAAAATGGAAATTTCATGATACGGGAGCGGTGGAGTTGGGTGGAACGGTTGTTCAGAGATTAGCGGGCGGCTGCCTCGGCTGGCTTCGGTGGGGTGGTTCGTTGGGAAACCTCCGCGGCGATCTTCGCGGCGGTTTGGCGGACATTGCGGTCGAGATCCTTCCCGGCAATGACGACGCGAGCGGCCAGGCCTGCGGGGCCGAGAATAATGGTGGGGCCTGCGCCGGGCGCCGTGCCGCTATCCGCCTGGGTGTTCGCCTCGTAGAATTTCCGGGGCGCGCCCGCTCCGAGTTCGGAGATGTCCACCACGATTTGAAGCAGGGTTTTGCCGGCGCCGAACCCGACGACGGCGCGGCGCAGTTGGTTCCCCTGGTCGACATTGGCGAAGACACCGCGCACCAGCCAGCCGGCGGTCGGCCAGGGGACGTTGGTGGAGCAGCGGCGCGCGTCGAAGCCGGCTTTCCGCAGGTCTTGCACGAGCGCCTTGCTCATTTCGTCGACGAGGTGGCGGGCTTCCTTCTGCGGGTCGCGCTTCATGCCGGGCAAAGGAGGCAGGAGATCCCCCAGGCCCGGAGGTGCTGGCAGCGACGGCAGAAAACCTTTCGTCGAATGGATGCCGGCGGCGTCGAGATCGAAGTCGACCACGTGGACGATTTTCGGTCGGGCGGCGGGCGCGGGGCTGACGAACTGGCGGCCGGTGATTTTAGCGGTGCCGCAGGCGGTCAGGACGGTCATGAGGGCGGAGGCGCCGAGCGCCTGGATCAGGATCAAGAGGTTTAGTTTTTTCATGGAATTGGATTTCGCGTCAGTGATTGGGGTTGGGTGCGCTTGGTGAACTGCTGGCGGACTCCCAGCCGCCGCCGAGCGCCTTGTGGAGCTGAACGAGGACGAGCCATTGATTGAGGTCGGTGCGCGCGAGGGCGTTCTCCGCGGGAAAGAGCTGTTGTTGGGCCTCGAGGACCTCGAAATAGGCAGCCTTGCCGTCGGTGTAGCGCTGGAGCGAGAGCTGCACGGCCTCCTCATAAGCGCGGACGGCGCGCTGCTGTTCGAGACGGATGCCCTCGAGTTTTTCCCGGGCGACGAGGGCATCGGCGACTTCGCGAAACGCGTTTAAGGCGACTTGTTCATAACGCAGGCGAGCTTCCTCGCGTTTGGCTTTGGCCTCGCGATATTGACCGACGAGCGCACCACCCTGGAAGACCGGCCCGGCGAGGTTGGCGGCGGCCGACCAGGCATTGGCGGTCCCGGCCGTCATGGCGGAGAGCTCCGGGCTGACCTTGCCCAGGAACGTCGTCAAGCCGAGCTGAGGCAGGAACGCGGCCACGCTGACGCCGATCTGGGCGTTGGCGGCGCGATAATTCTGTTCGGCCTGGCGGACGTCGGGCCGGCGTTCGAGCAACGCGCTGGGCAATCCCGGCGGCGGGGCGGGCGGCAGGTTTTGGCCCGGCCAATCCCGGCGGCGAAGGATGGAGCGGGGGTTTTGTCCGAGCAGAACGCTGAGCTCATTTTCCTTCAGGGCCAGCTGGCGCTCGAGGTCGGGGGTGTTGGCCGCGGTGGACGCGAGCGCCGCCTCGGCCCGCGAAGTGTCCAGCCGCGACGCGCCGCCGGCGTCAAACCGTTCCCGAAAGATGGTGGCGCTCTGGCGGAACGACTCCGTGGTGCGCCGGGCGATCACGAGACGTCGATCCAACTCCAGCAGCTCGAAATAGGCCTGCGCCACAGCCGCGACGAGGGAGAGCTCGAGGGAGCGGCGGCCCTCGTCCGTGGCCAGGAGCGAGGCCCGGGCCGATTCATTGAGACGGCGAATTCGACCCCACAGATCCAGCTCCCATGACGCGCTCAACGCGGCAAAGACCGCGTCGCCGGTTTTGGGCCCGGCCGGCCCGGCCGGGCTCGGGCTGTTGAGAAACTCGTTGCGGCCGCGGCTGACCTCGCCCTGGTAACCCACGGCGGGCACGAACTGGGAGCGGGCCTGGGTGGCCACCGCCCGCGCCTGGTCCACCCGGGTGATCGCGATCCGCAGATCATGGTTGTTGGTCAGGGCCGTCTGGATGAGCGCCGAGAGGTTGTCGTCCGCGTAAAGCTTCCACCACAGGGCGGGCGCGGCCGGGCCGGGAGCTGTTCCGCCCGGGGCCTCCGTCGGGGCGTGGCGGTAGGCTGCAGGCGCCTGCACGCGGAGGCGTTGGTAATTCGGACCGACGGCGCAGCCGGACAGCAGTGCGACCGCGCCGGCGAGACTGCACGCCACCGTGCGCTGCGTGTGTCGGCGGGCGGCCCGGAGGCACGAGGCCCGGGCCGGGCGCGGGCCGCTGATTGGGTTGTGAGGACGGCGCTGCGGGTGGCTGGACGACGGCCGGGAGGTTGGGGCTGCGGCCGGGGCGGCGCCTTCGTCGGACGAGTTCAAAAATGTTTCGTTCATGCGGATGGGTTTTAAGCTGGGATCGCGTGGTCGAAAATAGCGCTTCGGTATTAGGCGCTTGCCGTCGGCCCGAGCGTGGTCGCGCCGCTGAATTGGTTAGGCATTGGCGCTTGCTCCGACGCTGAACGAAGTCGTCCATACTCGTTAGGCATCAGCCGCCGGGCTGGGCGGCAGGCGTCCAGCGGGCGGGTTTTGCCGCGCGCTGCGATGGGGAGATCGTCGTTAGGGTGGCGGGGCTGCGGCCCGGGGCCGGCCGGTCGCAGTCGCAGATGTGTCAGGTCGCGCGGGAAGAGAAACAGCCAGGCCCAGTCAAACGCCACCTGGCAGCGGCGCGCCCAAGAGGGCAATTTGCAGAGGTAAACTCCGCGCCAGGCCAGCCAGGCCGGCCAGCCGGACAACGGAAGGCCGAGCAATTCGGCCACGGCGGAATGACCGCCGAGCGAACAGAGCTGACCGAGCGGCTTGAAATGAAACGGCCGGGTGGCCTCTTCGCGCATGGATCGGACGATGTTCAGCGCGCACTGGCGTCCCTGACGCTCCGCAAACTGTCCCGTGGGCGGGCAGGGCTTGCCGTCGTGCGCGTTGATGACGAGGGCGCAGTCGCCGGTGGCCCAGACGTTGGCGGTGCCGCGGACGCGCAGATCGGCGTCGGTGCGCAGGCGTCCTTTTTCCGCCGGCGCCTGGATGTGCTCGAGGATCGGCGCGGGGGAACTTCCAATAGTGCAGACGATCGAAGCCCCGGGCAAAACGCGCCCATCGTCCAGGGTCACGCCTTCAGCCGTGGCCGCGGCCACGCGCGCGTTGACCATGACTTCAACCCCGGCGCGCTCCAGGCGGCGGCGGGCGAACTCGCGCAGATCCGGACTGATCTCGGGCAAGATCTGGTCCCGGGAGTGGATCAGGGTGACGCGAACGTCCTGGGCCTGGAAGTTTCGGAAGTAGCGGGCGCTGGTGCGGACGAGCTCATTGATTTCGCCGGCGGCCTCGACGCCGCTGAAGCCGCCGCCAACGACGACGAAGGAAAGAAACCATCTCCGGCGCTCCGGGCTTTGGCAGGTTTCGGCTTTCTCCATCTGCTCCAACACGTGCGAGCGCAGAGCGATGGCGTCACCGATGCCTTTGAGCGGATAGGCGTATTCGGCCATGCCGGGGATCGCGTGAAGATTGGCGACGTTGCCGCAGGCGAGCACGAGATGGTCGTAGGCGAGATGGCACGGCTGCCCGTCGGAGCTGCGGTACTCGACGGTCTGGGCGGGAAGGTCGACGGCGAGAATTTCCTCAGTGCGACAAACGACGCCTGGCAGGAGTTGGCGGAGAGGCACGACGACGTCCAGCGGTTTGACGGAGGCGCCGATGACATCGGCGAGGAGCGGGGTGAAGACGAGATGATTTTCGGTGTTGAACAGAACGACTTCGGCTTCTTGGGGTGAAAGGTTTCGCAGCAGGGTTTGGGCACATTTCACACCGGAGAAGCCGCCGCCGAGGATCAGGATTCGTTTCATTATTTTTATTTCAGTTCGAGTGAGGTTGTTGGGTGCAGCGATGGTCGCTGAGCGGGGTGGTTTTAACGGGGGCGCGGGCGGCGCGGTATAGCGCTTCGGGATTAGCCGGGAGCTGATCGTGCGTTTGGGCTATTAGGCGCGGCTGGAGTGCGGTCGTCCTCTACCGCTTTGCAGCGTGTGTTTAAGCGGGCGTGCGTGCGGGCACGGACAAAAGCGCCAGAGGACTGGTGCAGTCCAAAACCTGGCGGAGTGCTGGAGGGCCGCGAAGTCGCGAAGCGTCTTGGAGTGCGGTCGTCCTCTACCGCTTTGCAGCGTGTGTTTAAGCGGGCGGGCGTGCGTGGACAAAAGCGCCAGAGGACTGGCGCAGTCCAAAACCTGGCGGAGTGCTGAAGGGCCGCGAAGTCGGGAAGCGTGTTGGAAGAGACGTAATGCTTTGGTATTACATGGAGGGTTTCGGCTTCCGTGGCTGGAGAAGGTGACTAAAATCGGGGTCCGGTGACTATTCCCCAGCGCATTCTTCTGCACGTGACCGTAGGAGCCGGTGTGGTCATCGCGGTGGCCACGGGCGTCACGTATGGGATTGTCTACGACAACGCGCGGGCGCGGGACCTCCAGCATCTGGCCACGTATGTGAAGGAGCGGGCGCGGCGGGAGGCGATTGGGTTCCGGCAAATTGAAGCGAACATGCTGCTGGTGCGTGGGCAGTTTTTGAAGCGCATGGAAGCGGGCCGGCCACGGGACATCGAACAGAAGTGGCGGGATCGATTCGAGGTTTTCGCCGACGGGTCGTGGCGCAGCAAAACCAATTTCTGGGATGGCCGGCGGTATGCAACGCTGTGGGCACATCGCGCGTGTCAGCTCAACCCCGATTTGCAGACCCAGGTGCTGCGGGCGCAGGACATTTGTGACGAGCTGCTGCCGGGCTGGGTCGACACCTTTCCGAGCGTTTACTTCGTGCTGCCGGGCGGGCCGGCCTGGCTGAACATCGGCTTCGATCCGCGCATCGCGAATTGGGTCTGGGACACGCCGGCGGACTACGACGCGACGCCGCTCGAGTGGTTTCACCTGGCGCTGCCGCCGGAGCGCCCGCGGGACGCCTTCGCCTGGACGGGCATCATCGAAGAGCCGACGACCAAGGTGCCGATCGTCTCGGTTTATCTGCCCATCTTTCGGGACGGCCAGTTTCTGGGGTCCATCGGCCACGACGAGTATGTGAACCGCATGATGGACGAGATCACCCAGAGCGATCTGCCTGGTGCGCGCCACGTCATATTCCGGAGCGACGGCCGAATCGTGGCGCACCCGACGAAGCTGAAGGAGATTCTGGCGACGAAAGGCCAGCTCTTGATGCAAAACTGCGGCGAGCCGGAGCTGGCGAGCCTGTATCGGGTCGTGGCGGGGAGGGCCGAGCGCGACTTTTCCGGGTTCGATCCGGCGAGCGGGGACTATTACTCCGCCGCCTGGCTGTCGGGGCCGGGCTGGCATTTTCTGACGACCATGCCGCGGGAGTTGCTGCAGCGTCAGGCGTTTCAATCTGCGCAATGGGTATTGTGGTCGGGCTTGGTGTCGCTGGGTTTGATGCTGGGGCTGCTGGCGGTGACGTTGCGGCGTCAGATTGCGGGCCCGCTGGCGGAGCTGCTGCGGGCCACGAAGCAGATGAGCGCGGGCGATGTGGGCGCGCGGGCGGCGGTGGCGCGCGACGACGAGCTTGGGCTGCTGGGGCGGGCGTTCAACGAGATGGCGGCGCGGGTTTCAAAGCGGGACGCGGAGCTGCGGGCGGAAAAGGCTTCTCTCGAACAGCGGGTGGCGGAGCGCACCGCCGAGCTGGCGCGGTTTGCGTCCATTGCCGAGGCGACGGGGGATTTCTTCGGCTTTGCCGACATGGCGGAGCAGATCCTCTACATCAATCCCGCCGGGCGCCGGTTGCTGGGCCTGGCGCCGGAAGCGCCGCTGGACGGTTTGCGAATCCGGGATGTGCATGCGGCGGCGGCTTATCAGCAGCTGCATGAAGTGGCGATTCCCGCCGGGCTGCGGAACGGCGCCTGCGCGGGCGAGTCGGAGCTCCGGCATCGCGACGGGCGGGTCATTCCGGTTTCGCTGATGCTGGTCATTCCGCGCACCAGTCAGGGCGAGCCGATGTTCATCTCGGCCATCATGCATGACATCACGGCGGAGCGCGCGGCGGAGGCGGAACTGCGCAAGACCCTGGAGCGGGAGCGGGAGCTGAGCGAGCTGAAGAGCAACTTTGTGTCTCTGGTATCGCACGAATTTCGCACGCCGCTGGAGATCATCATGTCCTCGGTGGATAACCTCGACCGGTATCACGAACGGCTGCCGCAGGAAAAGCGGCAACAGCTGCTCCACTCGATCCACCGGGCGGTGCGGCGCATGGCCGGCATGATGGAGGAAGTGCTGGTGCTGGGCCGGCTGGAGACGGACCGGGTGACGTTTCGGCCGGTGCCGCTCGATCTGGCGACGGTCTGTCGTCGGATCTGCGACGAGATCGAATCGGCCACGAACCGGCGGTGTCCGATCGAGCTGACGGTTCGGGAGTTCACGGGGGAGGCGGTGGGCGACGAGGGCTTGCTGCGGCACATTCTGACCAATCTTCTGTCGAACGCGGTGAAGTATTCGGCGGCAGGCGAGCCGGTGGCATTGGTGATCGAGCGGGAGAACGACCTGGCGGTATGCCGGGTCGAGGACCGGGGTTGCGGCATTCCCGAGGGGGATCAAAAACGTCTGTTTCAGGCCTTCCATCGCGGCAGCAATGTGGAGAATATTCCGGGAACGGGGCTGGGGCTGCTCATTGTGCAACGCTGCGTGGAACTGCATGGCGGAGCGATTCGTTTTCGGAGCGTCGAGGGTCAGGGCACGACGTTCACGGTGACGCTGCCGCTTTTTGGCGGTTCCGGGAAGCTGGACCCCTCCCTATGATTAAGATTCTGGTCATTGAAGACGAAGGTGAGACGCGGGAGAACCTCACGCTGATGCTCGAGATGGAAGGCTTCGCGGCGCTGGCGGCGCCCCACGGCCAGGCGGGCGTGGAGCTGGCGCGGAAGGCGATTCCCGATGTCATCCTCTGCGACGTCTCCATGCCGAAGCTCGATGGCTACGGAGTTCTGCAAGCCTTGCGGGCCGACGAGAAGACGGTGGCCATCCCGTTCATCTTTTTGACGGCGAAAGGCGATCGGAAGGACTTGCGCGCGGGGATGGATTTGGGCGCGGACGATTATTTGACCAAGCCGGCGAGCGCGGAGGAGGTGCTCTCGGCCATACGGGCGCGGCTGGATCGCCATCGGGAGAAGGAGCACGCCGCCATGGCGAAGGTGGAGCCGAATTTCGAGTCGGCCAAGCCGTTGGAGTCCCTGGGCCTCACGCCGCGGGAAGCGGAGGTGTTGCTGTGGATTGCCCAGGGCAAGGCCAACGCCGATATCGCCACGATCCTGGGTTGCGCGGAAAACACGGTGAAGGTCCATGGCGCGCGCATCTTTGAAAAACTGGGGGCGGAGAACCGCAATGCGGCGGCCCTGCAGGCCATTGAGGTTTTGAGCCGGCCGGGATCCGCCGCGCCGCGCGCCTGACTGGATGGGGACCCGGCGGCCCGCGCGCCGGCCTTCGGCTGAATTCGGCTGAATTCGGCTGAGCTCAGCCAAGGGATGGAAAGCCCGCCCGGCCGTGGTGGCGGATTCTGCACGCAACACACCCTCCTGCGTCATGAATGCGTTCACCAAGCTGTTCCTCCCGGTTGTGTTTGGCCTGGGAGCCTCCATTGCCTTCGGCCCATCGGCGCGCGCTGCAACCGGAGCCGACCTCACACCGGGCGCCCGTGTTTCCGGTCGGATCACCGCCCTGGGGCAGACCAATCTCCACCGGCTGACGGCGACGAGCAATGACGTCATCTATGTCATGGCGGTGTTGACCGACGGTCCGGGCACGTGGCCCGCGATGGCGTTGTCCGATCCGGACGGCGTGGTGGTGACCACGGGGCTGAGTGCCCCGGGCTTCGTCTACACGGGGAACCTGCGAGTGGCCAAATCGGGAACCTACACGTTGGCGCTCTTCGATGGCGGATTGGACGAGAGTTTTGGTTATGTGGTGTCGTTCAATCTGGCCCGGTGCGGGGTGAACCAGCGCGAGCCGGGAGACGGCCCGGAGATGATTGATCCGGGTCGGTTCAGCTACGGCCACATCGATTTGGCCGACTACGACACGTTCTGTTTCAGCGCGGCCAGCAACGACGTGGTTTATGTGACGGCGCTGCTGACGAACGGCCCGGGGACCTGGCCGGGCATGTATTTGTATGACCCGGACGGCGTGTTGCTGACGACGGGGTTGAACGCTCCGGGCTTCGTCTACACGGGGAATCTGCGGGTGGGCAAAACCGGCACCTACACGGTGGCGATGCTGGATGGTGGGCTGGACGAGAGCTTTGACTATGTTGTGTCCTGCAACCTCGCCCGGTGCGGCATCAACGAGCGGGAAGCGGGGGACGGGCCGGAAGCGCTGATCGCCGGGCAGTTCAGCCACGGTCACATGGAGCCGGCCGACTACGACACGTTTTGTTTGGACGCGGTGAGCAACGACGTGATCTACGTCACGGCGCTGTTGACGAACGGACCGGGCAGCTGGCCGGGGATGTATGTCTACGATCCGGACGGGGTGCTGCTGACGACGGGCTTGAACGCGCCCGGTTTCGTTTACACGGGAAATTTGCGGGTGAGCAAAACGGGCCGCTACACGATCGCCCTCATTGATGGCGGGCTGGACGAGAGCTTTGATTACATCCTTTCCGGCAACGTGGCCGGGTGCGGGGTGAATGAACGTGAACCCGGAGATGGCCCGGAGGAGCTGGCCCTCGGCCGGTTCAGCCATGGTCACATGGAGCCGGCCGACTACGACACGTTTTGCTTCCGCGCCTCCAGCAACGAGGTGATCTACGTGACGGCGTTGCTGACGAACGGCCCAGGCAGCTGGCCGGGGATGTATTTGTACGATCCCGAAGGCGTGCTGGTGACAACGGGCTTGAACGCGCCGAATTACGTGTATACCGGCAGCCTGCGCCTGGCGAAGACGGGCGTCTACACGGTGGCCGTCATCGATGGGGGGCTGGAGGAGAGTTTTGATTATGTCATCAGCGGCGTGAAGGTGCCGGGCCCGAACGCCACCGATCCCGGGGATGGCCCGTCCTCGTTGCAGGCCGGCGAGGTGCGCCGGGCGCATCTGTCGGTCGGAGATTTCGATGCCTATCAAATCGACGCCATCGCCGGGGACACGTTAAAGGTGGCGCTGCGGCGGACCTCCGGACCCGGACAGTATCCGGTCGTAGAAATATACGGGCCGGACGCCCGGCTGCTGCAAAGCGCCTTCGCGTTGACGCTCGTGCGGATTGAGGTGCCGTGCGTGGCGCAAACCGGTGCGTACACGGTGGTGATTTACGATGACGGCCTGAACGAAGACTATGACTACGAACTGGCGTTCGAGCAGTCTCCGGTGGTGCCGGCGTCGGAGGGGCTGACCCAGTTCCTGGCGATCTGTGACTGCACGAACCGCGTGGTGGTTCGTTGGGCGGCGGGCGCCCAGGCGCTTGGCTTCGAGCTGGAGACCAATCCGTTGGTCGACGGCTTGTCGTTTTCGGAGTGGATGGCTTCGGGCAGCTGGTCGCCGGTGGCCGGGCCTTTCGCGGTGGCTGGAGATTACGTTTTTTTCACCCAGCCACCCACGAGTGCGAGCGGGTACTATCGGCTGAAGAGAGGAGGTCAGAGCGGCGCGGCCGCTACGGCCGCGCCGGGTCGATGACGAGCTCGAGCGGCTGCTGGTGGCGAACGAGGCGTACGGTCACGGCTTGGCCCTGGGCGCGGGCAAGGATCGCGAGCAGTTCCTTGCTACGAGACGTGAGCTGGCCGTTGATGGCGACAATCAGGTCGTCCTTTTGCAGCCCGGCCCTGGCGGCCGGCGATTCGGGAGGCACTGCCAAAACATGCACTCCGCCATCCTCCTGGCGAACGCCGAAGGCTGAAAATTCCTGGCCTTCGAGGCTGCGCAAGGTCGCTCCGAGCCACGAGGCCGGCGGCGTCTCGTGCCGGGCCGGTCCCGAGACGTTTGCGATCGGGGCCAGCACGGGGATGGCCGGGGTGCGGGCGATCGCGCGCAGGCTCGCCTTCTTCACGCCAAACTGGTCCATCGGGAAATTTTGAAACCCGAGCCGAAGCGCGGGCGAACCTTCCTTGACGCGGAAGTCGCCGGCGGCCGGGTCGAGGAACAACGGATCGCCGCTCAACGAATTGGTGTCCCCGCCGGAGGCGAGGTGGCGGAGGCGAGCCGTCTCGCTGGTGAAGAGGTTGTGATCCACGAGCTCGCCCCAGAGTGGGGGCTGGCCGATCGGGGCGTGCGCGCGCATCAGGATGTTGGCGTGCAGCTCGCTGGCGGAGTGGTTGAACCAGACGTGAGGGTGAAAGCCATTATTGACCATGACGTTGTTCCAGGCTTTGCGCCGGTAGCCTTCGCGGAACTTGAGGCCGCCGGCGAGGAACAGGTTGTGGTGGATGTCGTAATTCGACGAGCCGTCATCGAGATCGACATCCCACCCATGATCGCAGCGCCAGCGTGAATATCGGAGGACGGTGGGCTCGACGGCGTCGAGGAACGGCAGGCGCGGATCCTGGCGGACGGCGGGTTCGGAGATCCCGCGGTGGTTGCTGCACCAGTAGCGATCGCGCCCCCACGAGTTGAAGGAGCCGTGGTCGTCCGTCTCGAGCACGGTGCTGAAGATGTCGCAGCGATCGATGAGATGGCCGCCCCAGGTGCCTTCGGAGACGTTGATGCCGGCGCGGGCGCAGTCGTAGATAGACGTGTCGCGGACAGTGATGCGCGCGGCCATTGAGATCTCCACCCCTGCGACCTGGCGTTCGACCCGACCGATGCCATGGATGAGACAATCGTCGACGATGCAATCGGCGGGATAGTCTTCGGATCTTGGTCCGGGCGTGCGGTCAATTTGCGCGAGGTCCTGGGTTTGGCCGTATTCGAACAGGGGATTTCGCACGGCCGAGGGGAGGCCGACAAAACAAACGCCGCTGGCTCCGGTGTCATGGAGGTGGCAGCCCTGGATGCGGGCGCGGCGGTTGTAGCCGCTGACGAAGACTCCATTGCCGCCCGGCTGATCGAACTCGCAGTCGCGAATGGTGACGTCTTCGGTTCCGGCCAGCAGCACGGCGCCCCCGCGGTAGATGGTCCAGTCGGAACGCAGGAGTGGCTCGCGGGTGTCCATGAAGGTGCGGGCGGTGTGGCGGAAGACGAAGCCTTCCAGCGAGAGGTGCGTTACGGGTTGCTGTGAGGTCCCGCGAGCTTCGACGAGATGACGAAGGCGCACGACCTCGATGGAGGCGCGGGCGGGGTCAAAGCCCAGCTCCGGCTGAAAGTAGATCGTCGCGGTCTTACGGTCATGGAACCATTCTCCAGCCGCGTCGAGCTCTTCGAGGATGTTTTCGACCATGCGCAGATCGCGGTGCATGCCCATCTGCCGGTTGTTTTGCCAGCCGCCGAAGTAGGCCACTGTGCCGTCTGGATTCTTGCCGGTGATGCGGTAGTGATAGCCGCCCCATCGCGCCACGTGCATGGCGTGGATATAGGCGCCGGTGGGGTCGAGCCAGCGCGCGGCGCGTTCTTTGGAAAACGCGTCTGCGGCGTAGCCCTGCCAGGCCGCGGTGGGGCGGGACGCGTCATAATTGGGATACCGCGCCATGCGCTGGCGCGCGCCGTTGACAAACAGCTGGTCCACAACAAGGCCGTCCGGCGTCCGGGCCTGGAGAATGCCGTCGCGGAACGGTCGCCACACGAGGTCGAGCTTCAACCCGCCACTGAGCACGGCCCGGCCTTCGTGATCTGCCCGGTAGACGACCGGGGCCGTGGCCGTTCCGGAATCCGCCGCGGAAAAGACGAGGCTTTCGTCCAGGTAATAGACGCCGTCGGCGACGTGCACGGTGACGGGTTCCCTGCCGGCGAAGCGGCGGGCCGCGTCCCGGGCGGCTGGCAAGGTGTGAAAGGGTGCTCCCGCGGTGCCAGGGTTGGCGTCCTGGCCGTGGGGCGCGACGTGAATTTCGGCGGCGAAAAGCGGGGCGCTGGCGGCGAAGCCCAAACCGGCGACTGCGGTCAGGCGCCGCGCGAGCAGAGTCCACGATCGAGGGTTCATGGCGTGTGGGACGGTCGAGTTCAGGGCGTGAGCTCGATCCAATCGATGGAATTCGGCGGCAGCTCCCGTTCGAGCGTGAGCGAGGCGCCGTCGACAAAATCGCTGGCAAGCAAGCTGAGCTCCGCGCGACCGGCGTCGTGCCAGGCATTGGCGTGGGTGGCGTCGACGCGGCGCTCGGTCCATTGGCCGCGTTGCAGGCGATGCGGAAGGGCATCGATGCTGAGCCGGATGTGCCGCGGAAAGGCGTAGCGGTCGCGAAAGTTCACCAGGACCACAGCCAGGCGCTGGCGCCGTTCGTCCCATGCGGCCACGGCGGACACATCGCCGTCCGTGCCGTCCACGGAGAGCCAGCGTCCGGAGAGGCTGTTAAAGATGGAGGCCATGTGAAAGGCAGGCTTGGGCAGGTTGGAGCCCATAAGCAGGCTGTAATCGCCGCGGAAGCCGGTGTCACCTTGCTTCGCGTAAAAGAAGCAGGGCCGATCGATCCCGGCGGGAAGGAACGCGCGGGTGACGGTGTTCGCGCACCAGGCGGCGCCGAGCTCGTGGTCCTGCGGCCGATCGGGCCACCAGGCCGTGTTCCATTCGGTGATCATCAAGGATTTCACCGTGCGCTTCAGATCCGGAAAATCCTCCAGGTAACCGCGGTACACGGCGGCCTCGCGTGCGATCGTCTCCGGCGACTGGAAGTATTCGTGCCAGCTCACGAAGTCGAGCGGCAACTGTTCCTCCTGGCACCACTGCATCAAACCGCGGGCGAACCCGCGGCCGTTGGAGCAGTGGCCGCAGTCCTTCGAACGTTCCATCGGCCCGCTGGCCAGGGCGGGCCCGCCCACGCGGGCGTTGGGATCGGCACGCCGCACGCCGTGCGCCGTCGCCCGGTACAGTTTGCAGTAGGCTTCGAAGCGGCGGATGGTCAGCAGGTTCGTCTGCGGCCCGCCGATGGCCGCCTCGTAGATGCGGCGGAACCGCTCGGCGCCGGTGTCTTCCGGGCCGGGCTTGAGCCAGCCGGAGTTGACCTCGTTCCAGACCTCCCAAAAGGCCACGCGCCGGCCCTGCTCGATAGCTCGGTGGGCGGCCTGATAACACAAATCCTCCCAGGCCTCGTAGCTGTTCGGCGCGCTGTGCCGCTCGTTGTCCGGCACGGCGTCCAGAACCTGCGGCATGTAGGAAACCGCGAGGATGGCGTCCGCGCCCACCTTCTGCACAAACGCCAGACGTCGATCGAAGTCCGTCCAATTGGTTTGCAGCGCCCCGGTGGTTTTTTCCCGGCGCAGGACAGACGTGAAAATGTTGTCCATGCGAAACCAGCGAAAGCCGCCGGCTTTGAGCCGGGCGGCGGTGGCGTCTTCGTAGTCGGACATCCCGCCGCCCTGGCTGAGGCCCACGAGGCCCTCCGGGACAGGGCCCAAGATCTTCTGCGCGTCGACGTGCAGGGGCAGGACGGATTTCGCGCGGCGATCGTCGACGATGACCCAATTGGCCTGATCGAAGCGGTCGCCGCCCTGGACCTTGCCGTAGACCTGAACGAAGACGCGAACCGGCGATTCGGGCAGCGCCTCGTCCGTGATCTTTACGAGAGCCGGGTGGTCGTTGTCGAAGCGGGCCTGGACCTGGCCATCCATCCAGACCTCGCCGCCGTCGCCGCAATTGAGCTGGAGCGCGAGGCAGCGTCCGGCGGTGAGCTCGGTGCCGACGGCCTCGGGAACTTCGAGATCGCCGACGAGCCAGCGGAATTTGGAATCGTTGGGCCAGCGATCGCCGGGCTTGATTGGCGTGGGGTGGTCGAAGGACCGCGGCGGCCTAGCCTGGCGCTGGTCGCCGGCGGTGACATAGCTCCAGTCGGCGCGGGCCTCGGCCAAGCACGCGCCGACGCCCAGCGCGAAAACAACCAGTGCTTTGGCCGGGCGGCGGAAGATGCCGGCGGCAACCGGTTCGAGTGTCATGACAGGACCTCGACGCGGGCGCGCGGTCGTGTCTTCACCGTCCGTAGACCAGCACGCGAAACGCCGGGGTGGGGGCGGCCAGGTAAATCAGGTGGGTGGTGGGGTCGAGGGCCATCGTGCGCGCGCCGACGATGGTCTTCAGAGTCTGGACGACGCTCAACTGGCTGGGGCTGGACTCGTGGGCGATGGTGACCGTGCCGTCCTCGCCGTTGGAGCTGAAAGCGAATTGGGTTTCGGGATCGTAGGCATTGGCGTCGACGCCGGCGCCGATGGGAACGGTGGTGAGCACTTTACCGGTGGCGCTGTCCAGCATGACCATTTTCTTGTTGTCGCAGCCGAGGAAAAGCCGGTGATTGGCCAAATCGAAGGCCATGCCGCTGGCGGCTTCGCCTGGGGCGATGGGCCAATGTTGGACGACTTGGTGCGTCTTGAGGTCGAGGACGGCGACTTCGTTTTTGTCCTCGAGGTTTACATAAATGCGTCCGGCTTGGGCATCGGCCAGGGCGGCCTCGGGTTTGCCGCCGAGATCGATGGTCGCGATAATCTTGCCGGTCTCGGGGTGAAAGGCGGTGGCGGATTTGCCTTTGCCGTTGAACGTGTAGACCTCATTGGAAGCGGGCTCGAAGAGAATGGTGTCGGGGTTGGCGCCGGTGGGGACACGGGCCAGCGTTTTCAGCGTCTTTTGGTCGACGATGCTGGCGGTGTTTTCGCGGCCGTTGCTGGTGTAGACGCGGCTGAGCTTGGGCGCGAACGCGATGCCATGCACGCCGGGAGTGTTCTCGATCGAGCCGATGAGGGTTCCCTTGTCCAGGTCGATGACTTCGACTTTGCTGGCGTGGGTGACGTAGAGGCGATGGGAGTCGGGATCGACCTTTAAGTAGTCCCACTTGGCCACGCCACCGATGGGGATTTCCTTGAGGAGATGGTAACCGGCGTCAGCGGCGAGCGTGGACATCGGTCCGGCGAGGGTTAGAGCGAACGGGAGAAGCGCGAGGGCGGAGGGGACTTTCATGCGGGAGCTGGATTGGTTCGTTGTGGTCGACGAGTCATTGGGTCAGGCGAGGATTTGAGTCTCAAGCCCGGGAGATCTGCTGGCGTGGGCCGAAGGTGCGTCGGAGCAGGTAATAGGCGGTGGGTGTGGCGACGAGAGAAAGCAGGACGGACGTGCAGAGCGCGCCGATGACGGCGATGGCGAGGGGTTTGAGCATGTCGGCGCCGCTCCCGATGCCATAGGCGAGAGGCAGCATGCCGAAGGCGGCGGCCATGGACGTCATGAGGACCGGCCGAAGGCGACGGTGTCCGGAGCGGACGAGCGCGTCTTCGAGCGTGGCGCCGTCAGCCTGCAGGTGCTCGACGAAATCGAGCATGAGGATTCCGTTCTTGGCCACGATGCCGACGCCGATGATGGCCCCGAGGAACGAGACGACATTGAGGGAGGTGCCGGTGATCCAAAGGCCGAGCACGGTGCCGAACATGGCGAGGACAGCGCCAAAGACGATGGCGAGCGGTTCGTAGAACGAGCCGAATTCGATGAGCAAGACAGTGAAGACGAGGAAGACCGCCAGCGCGAGAACCAGGAGCAGGTTGCGGAAGGACTCTTGTTGCTGTTGGTAGAGTCCGCCGAATTCAATCGCCCCGGGCGGAATGGATTTGTCGAGGCTCAATCGTTTTTGGATTTCGGCGATGGCGCTGCCGAGGTCGCGATGCTCGAGGCGGGCGGTGAAGGCGACGAATTGGCGGAGATCTTCGCGGTGCAGTTCGAGTTGGCCGGCGGTCTCGTCGATGGTGGCGACCTGCGAAAGCTGAATGAGGGTGCCATTGGGTGCGCGCAGGGGCAGGTCGCGCAGTTTCGCCATGCGATCGATCTGTCGTCGATCGAGCAGCACGCGGATGGCGATGACGCGATCGCCTTCGAGCACGGAGGAGGCGACTTCGCCGAGCATGGCGGCGTTGACGGCGGCGGTGAGATCGCTGGCGGTCAGGCCGAACCGTTCCATCTCCGCGGGCTTTGGCCGCAGGCGCAGGCTGGGCCCGGCGTAGACAAGGCCGTCCTTCGAATCGACCACGCCTTTGACCTTTTCATTGCCGATCTGTTCCTCGATCTCGGGGGCCTTTTTCTTGAGGAACTCGATGTCCTTGGAAAAGAGCTTCACCTCGATGGGCTCGGGCTCGGACGTGAGGTCCCCGATCAAATCGCCGAGGATGCCGGGAAATTCCCACTCGATGTCGGGCAGCACGGCGCCGAATTTGTTGCGCAGGTCCGAGATGACCTCCTCGGTGGTGATCTTGCGTCCGGGCTTGAGCTTGATCAGGAAGTCGCCCGTGTTGGGCTCGACGACCTCGAAGCCGAGGGCGGCGCCAGTCCGGCGGGAGTAGCTCTCGATGTCCGGATGTTCGCGAATGATCTTCTCGGCGATCTTCAGCTGGCGATCGGTCTCGGTCAGGCTGGTGCCCCAGGGCGCGACGTAATCGATGACGAAGCCGCCTTCGTCCATGGGCGGGAGGAACTCGGTCTCGAGCCGTTGATAGATGCCGGCGCCGAGAAACAGGACGAGGGCGCAGGCGGCGAGGGTCAGCCAGCGATGGCGGAGGGCGGCGCGGAGGCCCCATTCGTAGACGCGCAGCACGCGGGTCAGGAGGAACCCGCCCTCGGCGTTGCGGGGCGCGTGACCGTGTTCGAGGTGTTCGCGATCGCGCAGCAGCCAGGCGGCGAGCGCGGGGGTGAGGGTGATCGCCAGGAGCAGGGACGTGAGCAGGGCGACAACCATGGTCAGCGCGAGGGCCCGGAAGAAGACGCCGGTGATTCCGTCCAGGAAGGCAAGCGGAATGAAGACGACCACCGGGGTGAGGGTGGAACCGACGAGGGGGCGCAGGAGTTCGCCGATGCCAGCCTGCACGGCGTCGAGCCGCGCCAGGCCGGCGAGCATCTTGGCGTGAATGCCTTCGACGACGACGATGGCGTCGTCGATGACGAGGCCGATGGCGGCGGCGATGCCGCCGAGCGTCATGATGTTGAGGCTCAAACCGGCGAGCTTCATGACGACGAGCGTGGCGAACACCGTGACGGGGATGACAATCGTGGCGGTGAGGGTGGTGCCCCAGTTTTTGAGGAAAAAGTAGAGGATGACGACGGAGAGGATGAGGCCGAAGAGGATGGCGTCGCGGACGCTGCCGGCGGAGGCGCGGACGAAGAGCGACTGATCGTAAAATGAGACCAGGCGTACGTCCGGAGGCAGCTCGGCCTTCAGCTCGGCCATGACTTTCTTGAGCTGGTCCGCGATGTCGATGGTGCTGCCGTCCGGCTGGCTGCGCACGTTGAGCAGCACGGCGCGCACGCCGTCCGCGGTCACGATTTTGAACGCGGGTTCCGGTCCCCGCTCGACGCGGGCGAAATCGCGAATGCGAACGGGGCGGCCACCGGCGTAGGCGACAATTTGATCGGCGATGGCGTCGGGGCCGGCGAGGCGTCCGTCGACCACGGCGAGGTAGAGGGTGTGATTCTCCTCGTGCATGCCCACCGGGGAGACCTGGTTGTTTTTGTTGAGGGCGTCGGTGACCTGGGCGAGGGAGAGGTTGACGCTTTGCAGGCGGAGGGGATCAACGATGACCTGGTATTCGGGGGTGTTGCCGCCGACGAGGTCGACGCGGGCCACGCCGGCGATGCGGAGGAAGCGGGGTTTGATTTCGTAGCGGGCCATTTCCCAAAGCTCGATATCGTTGCGGTGCGGGCTGGTCAGGCTGACGCTGAAGATGGGGAAGGCGGAGAACGTGAGGCGTCGGGTGGTGGCACTGACGGTGGGCGGGAGGGTGGCGCGGATTTGGCTGAGACGCCCGTCGACGTGCAGCTCGGCTTCGACCATGTTGGCCTGCCAGGTGAAGAACACGCTGATCTCGGCCGAGCCACGGCCGGTCGTGGAACGAATCCGGACAGCGCCCGGAATGTCCTTCATGACCTCCTCAATCGGGCGCGTGACGGTCGCCATCATTTCGTCCGCGGGCATCACGCCGTTGTCGACCATGATGACGACGCGGGGAAAATTGGTTTGCGGGAAGACGGAGGACGGGAGGTGGAAGGCGGCATAGATGCCGGCGAGGCAGAGGGCGACGCTGACAAAGGCGATGGCCAGGCG
Organism: Limisphaerales bacterium; assembly: GCA_044229355.1. Taxonomy (GTDB): domain Bacteria; phylum Verrucomicrobiota; class Verrucomicrobiia; order Limisphaerales; family JADJPG01; genus JBGARF01. The sequence continues at coordinate 107,090 of JBGATF010000021.1, read as the reverse complement.
ATGGCGGAGAGCGAACTGGCCGACGACCGAGGAATTCTTCATGGGTGCGGGCGGAATCTATTCCTCGACCACGCGAATCTTCGTGGCGAACTGCTGGGTCATGACCAGCCCGTAGGCGCCCTCGGTGACGACGGTTTTGTCCGGCTCGACTCCCTCGCCTTCGACTTCGACGAGGTCGCCTTCGCGCAGGCCGACCTTGACCGGCTTAAGCTGGGATTTGTCGCCGTCGACGAGGGCGACGAACGTGGCGCCGGCCGCGTCACGGGCCACGCTGGCGATCGGCACGGCCGTGCAATCCCGGTGTTCGGCAGTGGCGACGCGGACTTTGACGAACTGGCCGGGGCGCAGGCCGGTCTGAGCGGGAAGGGTGAGCCGCGCGGTGGCGGCGCCGGTGCGCGGATCGACCTGTCCGCTGGAGTAGAGGAGAGATGACGTCCACGTGTTGGTGGTGTCGGCACTGGAAATTTCGGCGGGTTGGCCGGGGCGGACGGAGGCCAGTTCGGCGCTGGGGATATTGGCGGTGATGACGAGACGATCCAGATCGATGATCTCGACGAGGGGATTTGCAAGGTCCACGGCTTCGCCCGGCCGGGCATTGACGCGAACGACGGTGCCGGCCAGCGGGGCGACGATGCGCAGAAGCGCCTGCTGGGTTTGCGCGGCCGTGAGGTCGTTGCGTGCGGCGGTGAAGGCCTGCTCCGCTTCGAGGACGGTTTTCTGGGATGCGCCGTCCACTTGCAGAAGCTTTTTTTGTCGCTCGAGGGTCTTTTCCGCAAACTCGGCGAGGCGCTGCGCTTTTTCGGCCGCGGCGTCAGCGGCGCGGCTGTCGAGTTGGAACAGCAGGCCGCCGGCTTCGATCTTGTGGCCTTCCACGCATTTCACGACGGCGATCACGCCGGGCGCGGGCGCGGCCACGCGCGCGCTGGCGGCCGGGTGTGCGCCGGCCGGCTCGGGTTCCACCACGCCGTAGGCCGTGACGTAGCTGTGCAGGGTGGCGCGTTGGATTTTGGCCACATGGACGGGAACCTCGGCTTCAGGGGCTTTCTCTTCTTCTTCGGCCTTGGGCGGCCGAAACCAAACCAGCCAGGTGAGGCCGGCCGCGGCGCCGAGGAACAGGATCGCGAGCAGGAACTTTTTCATGGGAAGGCGGGAGCTTCAGAGTGGGACGCGATCTGAGGGCATGACCGCGGGGTGCGGGCGTCCCCGCCCGCAGAAACTGGAGGATTCGGAAAGGGCACAAGAACCGAGCACGCAGGTAGGGCTGGCGCTCCGTCGCCAGCCGGTTGTCCGCTTGGCGGACCGCACGGACGGCGTCCCGCAGTGCGGGGCGCCCTACCTTCCCGGAGAGCTGCACGTGCGTCCGCCAATCCCCAATCGGGAATCGAAAATCGTAAGTCAGAAATCCCATGTCAGGGCGCGGATTTGGAAAGCCGGGGCGAGGACTGCCAGAGCGAGGCCGGCCAGTCGAGCGGGCTCTGGAGGGCGTCTTCGAGCTGGCCGAGAGCCTGGCGAGCCTGGGTCAACGACTCGAGGCGGGACACGGCGGAGGCGCTGAGCTGGAGGCGTAGCGCAGCCAGTTCGGCCCCGGAAATCTCGCCGGCGTCGAGCTGAGCGCGGGCGCGCGTCTCCTGTTGCTGCAGGTGGGAGCGAAGCGCATCGGCGTCGACAGCCTTCTGCAGCGCAACGCGGCAGGACGCGAGACCCTTTTCGATTTCGGCGAGGACCTGGGCCTGGAGCGCGTTGAAACTGGCGGCGGCTTCGGTGCGTTTGGCGAGGGCTTCGGCGATGGGCCCCTGGTTTTGGTTCAGCACCGGCAGGTCGATGGACAGGCCGACGGCCCACTTGTGATCGCCCTGATCGAACTCATAGCCGGGGTTGAGGTGCACGTCGGGATATTGGCGGGCGATCTCGAGCTGCAAGGCGGACTCGGCGGCGGCGTACTCGGCGAGGGCGCCCAGAATGTCCGTGCGGTGCGTCAGAGCCTGCTGACGAACCTCCATCGGCGGCAGGTCTCGCGGCAGAACTTCCGCGCCGGCAAAGTTGAGGGGGAGCTGCTCGACGGCGCGGGATGGCACGCCGATGGCCTGGGCGAGATCAACCTGGCTTTCGGCCGCCTGACGTTCGGCATCCCGGGCCAGCAACCGGGTGGAGTCGGCCGCGATGCGGGCCTGAGTCAGCTCGAAGGCGGAGATGGCGCCGGCCTGGAATTGGAGGTCGAGCAGGCGCGTATTTTCATCCTGGAGCGCTTGCTGTTGCGCGAGGAGCGCGAGGGTTTGCCGTGCGGCGTAAAGTGAGAACCAGGCGTTGCGCAACCGGCTCCGGATCTGCCAGGCGACGGACGCGAGATTGAGCCGGGCCACCTCGGAGACATGCGACGCATTGGCGAGGCGGTAGCTGCGTTTGCCCGCGGTCTCGATTGGCAGGTCGATGGTGGGGGACACGAGCCAGGGCGAGGGCACGTGGGTGGTGGAATTGTAGGCCGGAGAGACACTCAGCGTGGGGTTGGGCCGGGCTGCGGCGGTTCGTTTGCCGGCTTCGGCGGACGCCCATTTGGCGCGGGCCACGTCGAGCTCCGGGCTGAAGAAGAGGGCGGCCAGCGTGAGGTTGGTCAAGTCCCAGGAGGGAAGCGGCCACGCGGAGGCGGCTGTGGGAAGGTTGGTGGCGATGAAGGCCCGGAGGTTGTGGTTGGTGAGGCTGCGGGCCTGGAATGTCGCCGCCAAGTCGGCCGGGGCAAGTGGCTGGGCGTGGTAACGAGCGCAGCCCGGCAGCAGCCCCGCCGTGAGCAGTAGGGCGACGGGCCAAGCAGATTTTTCGATCATCGATGGTAAATCGTCCGGAACGTCGAAAGCGATCGGTCCAGTGCGACCGGGCAACTACAGCAGCCCAAAAGATAGACTGGCAAGTAGATTGTGTCACCCCGCTAGGACCTCCGAAAATTCGGTTGCTCGGACCCTGGATCGCCGTGGCTCGGTTCGATTCAGGAACCAGGCGTGGCCAGCTTCGTGACCGGGCGCATGAGGGCATCGGCAATGTCGAAACAGACCTCCCCATAGTGCAGGTCCCCGCCCAGGTGCAACCAGAGCGCGTTGAGCATCGCGCCGGCGACCGCCAGATTCGCGAAGAGCACCTGGGGTGTCGTCGACACCAGATCCGTGCAGTGGACCTCCGTGGGCAACCGGTCCCGCGGCGCAGCGATCTCCGGATGATGATGGGTCAGCGGAGACGATCGTTCGGATCCGTCCTGGCGCAGGTAGATCTGCACGTTGCCGAAAGTGCCGCGGCGCATCGTCCCGGTGCCATCGGGGCCTGCGCCATCATTTCCGCCCGAGATGAGGCAGACGTTGGCCAGCCGGGCACAGTGATCGTTCAGGAGCTTCCGGGTGGCGTGGTTGTCGACTGAGAGCAGGATGATGTCACCGTCCTGCACGAGCCGGGGCAGATTGTCGGGCGTGGCGTATTCCTTGATGGCGGTCAGCGTGATCGTCGAGTCGCTCAGGGATGGACGCAATTGTTGCGCGGTGACGGAGGCTTTGTGGCCACCCAGGCCGTCGACGTCGCCAAAGAACATCCGGCTGGCATTGGACGGCTCGAAGGTGTCGCCGTCGATCAGGACCAGCCGGGCCTCCTGGCCGAGCGAGGCAAGAAACAGGGCTCCGTAGCGGGCGACGATCTGGCCGACACCGCCGAGGCCGATAATTTTGACGGAGGCGCCCGGCGGGAGGCGCGGTTGCAGAACGCGGTGGCGGGAGATGGTGTTCATCGGTGATTGGGCAAAGGTGGTTGGGCGTGGGGGGACTTTGGTTGGACGGTGATCGTGCGGTCATGAACTCCAGCGTTTGGTGTGGGAAGGTTTGACGGTGACCTGGCTGAGCCAGGCGTCGGGCACGGCGTCTTTTTGGCGGGTGTGATAACCCTCGGCAACGCGGCTGAAGTCGTGGATGCGAAACCGGCAGCCGTCGGCGACGGCCTCCGCGGTGAACTGGGGTGGCTCGTCGAGGATGCGGCCGACGACGAGGTGCAGGCCGGGTTGGTGTGTTTCGTCGGTCTGATCGGTGTGGGAGGCGTAGGCAGGGCCGTCGACGTGGCTGTGGATGTCGCCGATCACTGTGCAGTTGGAAGGGACGGTGGGGATGTGATAGTCAAGATCGACGGGGTAGCGGTAGCCGCTGGCGGTGGTGCTGACGTAGCCGATCTGGCCGGGCACGATGGGCTCGACGCATTGGGTGGTTTGGTTCCAGACGAGCAGGACGATGGCTTCGGAGCCGTGGCGTTCGCCGATGATGTCGAAGAACCCGACGATTTGTTCGAGGAGCTGGCGCGGGATGCGCGGGTAGTTGATTTCGAGGAACGGCTCCTGGGACGCGAGCTCTCCGGGAAATTGGCGGGCGGGCACGCAGCTGCGGAAGAACGGCGTGTTGCGACAAAAGAACAAGCCGTCGCGGCTGAGCAGATAGAACGCCTTCTCACGGTCAGGCCACGGCGCGCCTGGGTCAGTTTTGAAGTGAATGGGAGTGAGGAGGGCTGGATTGGGGGGAGGGTTCATAGCAGGAGCTGGGCGATGCCGGCCAGGGCGGACTCGTCAGCCGGGGCTGGTGTGCTGGCGGCGGCTGGCGCGTTGTGATGATGGAACACGTGGCGGGCCAAGGCGGTGGCGGTGCGCGGGGTGCGGGTGTGGGCATTTTGGTTTTTGAAGATTCGGTCGGCCAGCTGGCGGACGCTGAGCCCGGTGGGCCGCCAGGGGACTTCGAGAGCGAAGAGCGAGTCGGCGGCGGTCGCGGCTTCCCAGGCCTCGACCGTGGCGATGCGGGCATCGAGAAATTGGGACTCGGTGAACCAGCTGGAGTGCTCGTGGTGTTCTGAGCTGAGGTTGAAGGCGGTTTCCAGCAGGCAATGGCGGACCGCCTCGAAGCACGCGGTGGCGCGCCGGCCGGCGTCGGGCTGGCGCATGGCCGGTGTGACCTTGAGATGCTGCGTGCAGATCCACGAGAGCGGCCGGCCGTCGGGCGGCTCGAACCGGGAGCAGTTCAGCAGAGCCGGGAAACAGAGGGGATCCTCGAGCGACTTGAGCGGCGCGTTGCGGAAGAAGCACTCGTTGAACTGGGTCAGCCGCAGCTGGCCGTGATCATCGGCCGCGAAGACGATGACCATGATGACATAGGGCAAGGCCAGGCGGACGGGCCGATAGACGGTCCCGGGGCCGAACGGGCTCGGCGAGTTCGGGGCAATCCACTGAAAGCGGTGCACACCCGGGGGACGCTCGTGGATCCACATAGTGATCGGGCCTGTGCTCAGGACGGCCTTGACGCCGTCGGGCAGGATGACGCCGCCGGTGTCCATGCGACGTCCGGCGACGTGGCTGAGAAATGTATCGAGCGGCATGGACGCGGATTGGCCCTCGGGGGATGTGGCCGTGACTTCGGCGCCGCGGATTGAGAGCGCCGTTCCTTTTTCGCCGGCGCGTCGCGTGAACATCAGCGCCTGGCCGGGGCGAACCACGACGTCGTCGTCGACATCGTTTCCATCGAGCACGGCCTGACTCTGCGGATCCAGGTCGAGGCGGGCGCCCAGCAGGCGCCGGATCTCGCCGACGCGTCGGTTGCCCACAGGAAGTTGTTCCGCATATGGGCCGCTCGACACGCTGACCGGGGCGACGACATCGGGCGAATTCTCAAAGAGGTCGGCGCCGGAGCCGGGGTCGGGCGAGGCGCGTTCGGGCCGGATACGTTCGTTCATGGGGTTTCGGTGGTTGTTGGTGATGGGTGTTGGGCGATTGGTGGTTGGCGATCCAAGTGCGACCGGCGAACTCAATTGCGCTGGAATGCGAAGGGGAGGTGAGCGGGCTGGGGGATTCGTCGGAGCGTGGCGACGCGGGCGCCGTCGGGCAGGTCGGTGTGGCTGCCGGCGTTGTGTTCGCGGAGCTGATCGACGATGCCGCGCAGCTGGGTCTCGAAGGCGCGAGCCAGCTGTTCAAAGGTCACGCCTCCCGGGCCGGTGCCGTCGATCTCGGCTTGGGCGGCTTCGGCGGCGGCCTGTTGGACTGCGCGATCGACCAGGGCGGCGGTTAGAAAGTCGCGTCGGTACTTGATGACCGGGGTCGCCGAGCCGGCGTAGGTGAGCTCCACGAGGCCGGGGTCGGCGCCATTCGGGCTGAAGAACCACGCGGCGAGACGGTCGACGTGCTGGCGCCAGATCCGACGATGCCCCGTGGATTCGTCCGACTCGCCCGCGTTGTCGTCACCGTCGGTTCCGTCGCTGGTGGGGGCGGCTGGAAGTTCGCGGGTGAGCCGGTCGAGGACGGCGGAGAATGAGCGGCGTTTGAGCCGGTGGAAATGCTCGATGGTTCCGCCGATCCGGCGCAGGAGCGCCGGGTCGACGAGGTGGGGTTCGTTGGTGGTGGCGAGGACGATGATGAGGCGGTCGCTGAGCTCGAGGCGGCCCGGGTCGAGGCTTTGGAGGATCGACGTGAGGATGCGGTCATGAACGGCCTCGTGGCCGCGGGCCCGACCGAGGCCGTCGACCTCTTCGAGAACGACGAGGACGGGCAGCTTGAGGTGGCGACCATCGGCGGCGGCGACCGTTTCATCGGCGAGCTGGAGAGCTTCCGCCATGGCCCGTTCCCAATTCTTTTCGCTTTCGCCGAGCCACATGCTGAGGATTTGGTCCTGGCGGATCCGGATCACGCGCGGGGGGAGTTGCTCGATGGGCAGGCCGGTCACGGCGCTCATCACCTCGTAGAGCCGGCGGTGGATCGCGGCGATGGCGAGGCTTTTGCCGGTCCCGCTGACCCCGCACAGCAGCTTGGTGCAGCAGCGCCGGAGCCGGTAGCGGCGGCGGAGCTGAGGCTGGGTGAGCTCGCGGTGGACGTGACGCGTGACATCGTCGATGCAACTCGGCGGCGCGCCGATGTCGCGATCGACGCGGACGTCGGGCACAGGGTTGCGGTCGAGGTAGCGGTAGTGGGCCAGACCGTTCTCGGGCGGAACGGGCGCCAGCGCCAGCGCCCGGCGCGGGCTTACGATGAGCGAGGCGCCGGGGGTGATTTGAGCCGCCTGAATCTGGTCCAGGAGCGATTGGGTGGCGAGAAAGATGGAGCGTTCGGCGCCGTTGCGAAGGGTGACTTCGAGATGACGTTCATCGATGCGGCGCTCGAAGCGGGCGATTTCGCCGATTTTCAGAGAGGCAGCGGCATGGCGGAGAAGCACGCGGCCCTTGCCATCGAGCACGATGCGGTCGCCGAGGCGCGGTGGCGGCTGATGGTCAGGGGCGGGGACAATGACGCAAGCCTCGGTGCCGTCGTCGAGAACGACGAGAGCGTTTGCGATGTGCGCGCTGGGGCCGGCGATGAACTCGATGAACGTGGCGGTGCGCATGGGTCCCTCCTGCATCTCCTTGAGGAGAGCCTCCAGCTGGCGGGTTTTTTCCTGATAAAGAGCCTCGGCCGACTGCTGGCTGAGGCGCTCGAACACGCCCTTGACGATGGGCTCGGATTGCGGGGTCAGGTTGTTGAGCAGGTCGCGCAGCATGATCGCGCGGTGCTGCCAGGGAAGCGCCGGATCGGCGACCATCACCTGGAGTAGTTGGAATTCACCGGGGGATTTTGGGGCGGATTTGGACATGATGATTCGTGGGTCAGGGGTTATCCGTTGGGAGTTGGGAGTTGGGAGTTGGGAGTTGGGCGTGCGGCTTTTGGCGTTTGGGAGGCAGGGTGATCGGAAATTCGAGTCCGGGATTCGGCATCAGGGCAGGTCGAATTTGGTTAGGAGATAGAAGCCGCGGGCTTGCAGGCGGCCGTCGCGCAGCCCGAAGAGCTGGTGCGTGTTGTCGCCGCGGGCGGACAGCCCGAAGATGTGGCAAAGGGCCCAGGGCTGGCCGGCGAAGACGGCTCGATGCCAGGCATGGTCATCCGGGGAAGCCCAGGCGCTGGAGAGCGTGCAAGTCGGGCGCTGGAGGCATTCGGCGCAGACGCGTCCGTCATTGGGGCGGAAGGGATGGCCGTGAGCCTGGCCGATCAAGCGTTCGGCGCGGGCTGGGGCGGCCTCTTGTCGGGCGCGGAGAATGCGTTGAATGCGCTGCCACGTCTGGCCGGAGTAAGCGAGGCTGAACTCCTTTTCCTCGGCGTCCTGCACTTCGATGACGTCGTGGACGACGGTGAAAAACTCGCCGGTGTCGGGGCACGACGCCAGCGAGCCGATCAGCACGCCACCGGTCTCGAGCCCGGCGGGCTGGCCTCGTCGGGCGCAAGCTTCGGCGCGGGCGCAGGCTTCCTCGGTGTAGAACACGGGCGGGACCGACTCGTCGATCAGCGCGACGGGTTTGGACAGATCCAGGAGCGGCTGCAGCGGCCGGTGCAGGAACGACAGCGGTGCCCGACGAACGACGCCTTGAAGGGGCCTGGTGAAGGGCGAACCGGCGTGCGATCCGGGTTCTGTTCGAAGTTGGGGTGGCGGGGCGTCCATGGGCACCGGCGCTGTGGTGGACAATGGCGGCTCGACGACCACTTCAAAGTGAAACGGTTCGCCGGGCTTGAGTGCGTTGGCCGTGAGCAACGGGCCGGCGAGCTGATCGGCGAGCTCCCGCAACGAGTGAATGGTGAACAACTGCGTGGCGGTGGTGCCGTCGGGGCGGATTAGTTCGAGGCGAAACCCGAGGCACCGGTGCGGGGCGGCCTCATCGGTCACCGCGTGAAGGTGGAGGGCGAGGTCCCGCAGCGGAACGGCTGGGTGGCGCGCGCGGAGGCAGCTGTCGCGCCAGGCTTCGGCGGCGAGTTCGCGGAAGTCGGCCGGTTGGAGCCGGTGCCGGCTGAGCATGGGGGAGTCGGCCTCTTTGAACAGCTGGAGGATGAGAGGTTGCGCCAGCTGGACGGGGTGGAGAGCGGATGCGACCGCGGAGGTGTGCGCGGGATGTTGGGTTGGGATGGGGGCGGCAGGCGAAATCATTTGGTCATGGGGTCAAGAGGTCGGGTCGGGCGGTGGTGTGAATCGAAGAACTCCCGGCGGAGACATTTCCAGTGCCAGGCGAAGTGACTCGGGCGCCTGATGGGGCCGAGAAGATGGAGGAGAACGCGGAACCAGCGATGGGAAAGAGCGAGGTCGGCGACGAATTCCCGGAGGCGTGAGATGGTGCGACGCGTGGGCATGCGATTACCTGGGAGGCCGGCGGTGCGGTGGCGGAGCTGGCCGCACCTTCGCGACCGATTCCCTTCGTGGCTGGGACGGGAGGCATTCGTCGACAGCCTGCGGGGGAGCGACGGCTTGGTCGTGGGGAGACATTGGAGATGGGGCTGCGGCATGGCTGCGAGGACGGACTGACACGCCAGGGCGGAGGGCGTCGGCGTTGGCGGGGGCAGCCTTGGGTGACGCGTGGGTCGCGCCAACTGGCGGCCGCCCCCGCCGCTGCTGAGACCTCGCTTGGCGTCTCGTCAGCCCAGGTGCGTCTTGGGCGTCAGCGTGACCCGCGCTTCAGGCTGGAGCTGTTCGCCGATTTGCCGTTCCTCGTCGAGGTAGGCGCCGCGGTCATCCCGCAGCGCCCAGGGCACATCGGTTGGCAGCTCCATGCGCTGGGCGAGGGTGCGCGCGACGGCTCCGGCTGGCACCTCGGGCTGCAATTCCGTGTCCAGCTCCAGCGATCCGGTCACATCGGTGGCGCGAATCCGGAGTGTGACCGAACGCGGCACGGCGGTGAGTGGCTCCGTGTCCATGATGCTCATGGCTGTCTCCTTTGGTTGGGGTTTGTGTTTGGGTTTCCGTCGAGGCCGGGCAGGCCGGCCGTGATGGCCACGTCCGGGTCCGCCAGGACCTCGACAGTTTCGACCAGCCAGGCCACCACATGGCTGAGGACGTCCCGGCCGGCCGAAAGCAGAAGTTCGTCGTGAGGAGCGCCGGTGAAATCCACCGTGGCCACGATGGCGGTCGCGGCCGGGGCCAAGGCGGAACCGGCGACGGGGCTCGATTGCGGCGCCCGGTCCTGGCCGTGATCGGGATGCACGCGCACCATCGCCCAGCGTGAGGTCGCGTCCAAGAGCAGTTCCTGCAGGGCCTCGCGGCGCGGGTGTGGAAGGCGGTCGGGGATCTCTGGGACGATCGGGGCGGATAACGCCCAGCGCGCGGGGTTAAGAACAAGGATTCCCTGACGAACGTGGCCGCGGGCGGGAAAGGTCAGCGCACCTGGCGGCAAAAGGGCGGCGACCCAGTCGGCGGCCGGAGGGGACCAGCCGGGCGGGAGGGTGCCGCGGCGTGTGGCGAGCGCCCAGTCGAGGAGTGTGATCCACGAGGCTGGAGCGTCGGCATTGGTTGATTCGAGATCGGACGACGGGGTGTGGCCGCCGGCCCAGGCTGGGATCTCGAAGCGGCGTTCCCAACCGGATCGTGTCCGAACTGTTTTCCAGAGCCCCGGCGCCGCGGCGGGGTTGGCATCGGGTGTCGAGGTGTCTTCGATGAGCGTGTGCCAGGCGGGTGTGCATTGGAGGCGAAGGCCGTCGCAGCGCTGGAACTCGCCCGGGACCGGCGTTGGTGAAAAATCACGGGCGCGCAGCGCGTCCACGATCCCGTTCGAGGGTCGAGCCAGCGCCGGCATGGTGCGGGCGGGGGAGAGGGAGGAGCGGGGATCAGGTGACATGGGGGACCTCCGGTCGGATGAAGGGTTCGCGAGTCAGGGGGATGAGATGCGTGTGAGCCTGCCACCAGTCGGCGCTGGCGGCGTTCATAAGGCCGGCCGGGTCGAACCGGTTGAACTGGGTGATCTGAAACGAAAGCGCGCCGTAGGTCATGAGTAGGATCTCGCGCAGGGGAAATCCGGGGGGCAGGCGTGGGCCGAGGCAGAGCGCCTGGTTGGCGTCCGGGCTGACGTTGGGCGACCAGACGGGGTGCGGCGCGAGGATTCGGACGAAGGCGAAGCCCGGCTGGGGGAGCATGAGCGCTTCGGGGGGATACATCACGCCGAGCAGCGCGGAGGGCGCGGTTTGCACGGGACCGGACGGTTGCGGGCGGCAGGGCACGGGGACTTGCATTTCGAGCTTGGCGCGCAGTCCGTGGGCGAGGTCGATCCAGTGGATGTTGAGCCGGCCGGACACCTGGGCGAGCGCGAGCAGTTCGCGCGCATCGGCGAGGATTCGCTGGCGCAGCGCGGCGGGACCGATGGCGGTGCCGCGGGCCTGCTCGAGCAGGGCCTGGTGAATGGGGTTGAGCTCGAGCAGATCCAGCCGCGCGAGCGGGCCCGAAGGCGGGGCTGCGGCCGCCGGCTGGATTGGGGACGGTGTGCTGGGAGCCTGGGCTGGGTTCATGTGGTGGTGGGCGAAGGAGGGGATTTCAGCGATGAAGTTTGCCGTTGCAGGAGCCAGCCGGCGTCGTTGTGGTGAACGAGCAGGCCGGGGATGCGGCGCAAACCCAGATCCGGGAGGGGGCGTTCTGCCGCGGGACCGAGCAGCGCGAGGCTGGCTTTGGCATACGAGTGAAACTCGAGGGGGACGAGTGCGGTGCGGCAGTTCGGGCAGGTGTGCGAGTGATGTCGGCTTGCACGCGCGACGTATTGGCGGATCACGGTCGGGCGCGGACAGCCGCATTGGGCCAGTTCCACCCAGGCGAAGCCGGGCACTTCGAGCAACGTGGAATCCGCGGGTCCGAGGCCGGTCGCGTGTGTGCACCAGCGGGCCGGCGACCAGCGCGCGGCCTCCGGTGGGACCTCAGCGCGGCGCAACGGGCGGTGGTCGACCGGGCATTGGGGATTGCGGGCGATCGGGGTGATGATGGTGCGATGGGTGAAGCCGCAGTATTCGAGAATCGTATCGCCGACGGGCTGACCAAGAGAAACGACGAGGCGAAGCATCTGGAGGACGGCGAGGTCGGCTGCGGCGGAGCAGAGCGGGCTGACACTGTTGGTGGCAGGGGCCTCGGGTGAGGCTTGGGCGACGGGCTGGCCCGACGAACCGGCGCCAGCACAACTGAAGCGGACCTGGCGGGACATCATTGACCATTCGCCCGGTCCATAGGCGCAGGCCGGGCAGCAGCCGGCGGGCTCGCGGTTGAGGAACGTGCGGACGTGGAGGGTCAACGTCGGGCCGTGGACGGACGCGTGCAGGAGCGGGCGCCCGAGCTGGCGCGCGATCTGGCCGGTGGCCACTTCCGCCGAAAGAAGATCCGGGGACATGAAAAAGATGTCCACGCCGGCGAGAGCAAACACATCGAGTGACTCGATGGGGGCGACGTGGACTTTCGCCCGCAATGCCGGGTGGATGGCCTTGCAGCGCCGAGCTGCGACCTCTGCTTTCGGAACGCCGACGTCCGCCGGTTGGATGTCGTGGGTGGCGAGGCTTGACGGCTGGTGGCTCTTTGGGTCGATGAGCTCAAACCCGCCGATGCCCAAGCGCGCCAAGTTGAGGGCAACCCGACCGCCGACGCTGCCGCAGCCGATGATGGCGACGCGTAGCCTGCCCAGGATTTGAAGGGCTCGATCGTTGTGCCCGAGCAAGGGCATGGCCGGCGGCAGGGCAAGGCGCGGATGCTTCGCCGCGCTTCGTTTCACCAGGGATGGAGTGGGGGCGTTCACTGGAGCGAGCAGGTCAGTCGTCGGCATGACCGGCCTCCTGGTAGCCCTCGGTCAGGACGAGGGGACGGTGGCAGACGGGGCAGTTGGGCGACACGCGGGCGCATTGGAGCCCGTCCTTCGCGTCGAGCTCGCAGTGGAGGGACACGCCGCACGGACAGGTCAGAGTGCGCGTGTCGGCCGCGAGCGGAACCCGGCAAGTGGGGCACGGGCGGCCCACTGACGACGCGGGTGGGGGCCCGATCTCAGGACGATGATACACGGCCACGGCAAAGCTCTTGCTCTGGCCCCACGAGATGCGGTCGCCGGGTGACAGCACGACGATCGGGGGCGCCGGATCGCCGTTGACGAGCGGGCGGCAGCCCCTGGGGAAGAGCGCGAGGAGGCGGTGTTGATGGCGTTTGGAGCGGAGCGGCTCGAAGGTCGGGTCGGGAGGACCGTGGCTGACGCCGTTGGCGGGCAGGCGTGCGGCGCGGAGGGGAAGGCGAATCGGATCGCCCCGGGATCCGTCGCCATCCGCGGAGCGGGTGGGCAAAAGGTGGAATTCGGATGGAGATGCCGGGTTCATAAGGCTTGGAGTTTTGGAGTCAGGGTTTAAGCAGCCGGAAGTAGCGCTGCGGGTCGGTGGGGTTGATGCGAGCGGCATGGCGGTCACCGAGGACAAGGATCTCGCCGGAGTAAACAGACCACGGGCCGGCGGGGGTCGCGGCTTGCTCGAGGACGAGGTCCTGGCGGGAAGGCCAGTGGATGACTTGTGCCGTCTCGACGCGGATGACCTCGGTCGGGCTGGCCTGCGGAGGCAGATCTCGGCGGGCGGCGGGGCCGCCGGTCAACCCCATGTCACCGCGCTCCGAGCCGAGGCCGGGAGGGAAGACGTCCCTGAGGGCGGCGTCCGGATTGCCGCCGTCGATGGCGGGTGATCCCTGGAGAGGGCGGTCGTCAGAGCCGAGCGCCGGGTTGTAGTCGATGTTGTTGTCGCCGGTGCCGGACCAGTCTCCCTGGATGTCGGAGTAGCGAACCGTGGCTGGTCCGGCGATTTGGGTGACGTGGTCGTGGTTCCAATAGACGATGGATGAATCGACCACGAGTTCGCCGGCGGCGTTGTGCAGGGCGGGCGCGGTCGAATTGCGCACGATCGTGCAGTTCGTCAGGGAGCCCAGACCCGACGCGAGGTAGAGCGCACTGCCCCGGGGGTCTGGGTTGCGGTAGGCAGAGAGCCAGCAGTCGGCAATGAGGACATTGCGCAGGCGCACTTCGGCGGCCTCCGCGTAGATTGCGCCGCCGAAGGCGTGGCTGGCGTCCGGAGTTTGGTAGTGGGCGTCGAAGAGGCAGCTGTTGTTGACGAACCGGCAGGCCACAAGATCAACGGTCGCGGATTGGGCGGAGATGGCGCCGCCGACGGCGTAGCGGCCCCCGCTGATGTAGATCGTATAGGCGCGGACCTGGTTATCAGCGAAGACGCAGCCGACGAGCCGGGCCTGGCCCTCGAGGCAGAGGGCACCGCCGGACGAGTGGCGGCGCTGGTAGTCCGGATTGGCGATGTTGCCGCGGAATGTGCAATAGGCGAGGTCGAGGCGGCTGGTCCCGCCGCGGCTCCAAATTGCGCCACCGTCGTTGGCGGCCGTATTCCCGAGGAACGTGCAGTTCGAGAGAATCAGCGTGCCGCGTGACAGGTCGAGGGACAGCGCGCCGCCAAACGGGCCGGTGTTGTTGGTGAAACATGAGTTGCGAAATTCCGGTGTGCTCCGGATGCAGCGAACGCCCGAGTTGCGCGCGCCCCGGATGATGCACCCGTCGAACACCGAACCCGGGAGGGTGTTCTCCAGAAACAGGCCGGCCCAGCCGGCTGCGGGCGAGGCTGGCTCAAAAATGATGGGCGCTTCGGCTGTGCCTGCGGCCCGGACGGTCGTGAGGACGGTGATTGTCACGTTTGATTCGGCCTGAAAGATCGTTCCCGGAAGGATGCCGACGTCGCTGAAGATGGTGTCGTTGGTGAGATGGATGACCACGTTGGGACCGAGGAACTCGCCCGCGATGAGGCCGGCGCGCTCGTTGGGGAGCGTCTGCGCGACGAACGTGGTGGTGGTGATGGTGGCGATGGTGGCCGCAAGGGCGGCGCCGCGAGCGGGGAGACCGAGGCGGGGGCTGGTGGGAGCGAGGGTTGATTTCATGGTTGGCTGCGGTTTTTGGTGGTGCTGTCTTCCTTAGCGAAACTCCGCTGTTGGTACGCCGAGAAAGTGAACTGGTTTTCGGGCAGAGCGGTGAATCAGCCCGGAACCTTCGTTTCGCCGCGAACCAACGGAACGGCATTCATGCGGCGATTGGAGGGCTTAATCACACTGTAGACGAGACTGTTTACAGTTGAAAGTGATTGTATATCAGTTGGAAGTGTAACAGTTGAACACTTTATATTCACACTGTGAAAGAAACTGATAGAATCCGACTGTTATGCCCAACTACGAGGATCGGGAGAGCTATTCCGATGCGTTGGTGTATCGAGCAGCGGAGCTGTTCATTCGGGACGGAATGCCGACGGGGCCGGCGGCGGATCGGTTGGTGGAGGAGTTTCGTCCGGCGAAGCGGATCACTCGCGAGTCGATCTATCCGCTGATTGCGGAGGCCATTCGCCGGGAGTTTGTGCGCATGACGCCGCCGGTGAACCAGACGCTGGCGCGGGATTTGGCGAGGAAATATCCGCGCACGGTGGTGGCGGAGTGGACCCGGGTGGTGGAGCCGGGGGGCAAGGAGGATGGCGACAAGGTTTCGGCGGTGGCGGCGGACCTGGCGATCGAGTTGTTAGGCGAGCTGAAGGTGGGGCACGATCCGGCGCGACCGATCGGCCTGGGGCTTGGGCCGGGCCGGGCGACGCGGGATTTCTGTGTGCACCTGGGCCGGGCGATTCAGCGGCGGCCGAGCGTGCCGGACTTGATGCTGGTGGCGATCGCGGCCGGGGGCCCGGTGTTCGCGCCGGAGTACACTCCGACGGCGTTCTTCAACCTGCTGCCGCGGGAGCTGTTCACGGGCGGAAAGTATCCGCCGACCGTGCATCGCAAGATTGGGCTGTTCGCGGAGAATCTGGTGCCGGCGAGGGATTTCGAGGAGGTGAAGACCCGGGTGGGTGTGCGCGAGGCCTTTGCGGCCAAAAGCGCCATTGATCTGGTGGTCACCTCGATGGGCGACATGCACGACGAGCACGATCTCCTGGGCCAGTTTCTGGCGGAATCCGGCGAAGACCGAAGCAAGCTGTTGGACGAAGGCTGGGTGGGCAACGTGCAGTTTCGGCCTTACACGATCCGGGGCCCGATCCGGGAAAAGAAGGGGCCCCGGGTGGTCACGCTCTTCGAGCTGGATGAACTGGTGGCGCTGGCGCAGCAGCAGTCCAAGCGTGTCCTGCTGATCGCCCGGCGATGCGGCCTGTGCGATCGCACCCGGGCCCGCGCTTTGCGGCCCCTGCTGGAAAACCCGGAGCTCAAGGTGTTCTCCCGGCTCGTTCTCGACGCCGCGACCGCCGTGGACCTGCTCAAGGACTAAGGCGTGCGAATTCGCCGCGAAATTTTGTTCCACCTCCAAATGACATTCATCCTATTAATGACAACGATACAAGACACTTCTACCCTGACCTGCCATGAACCCCAAACTCATTTCCTTGCGCGCTCCCCGTTCGCCCCTGAACCCGGGCCGGGTCTTCCGTCTGACCTACTCCAACGTGCGTCCGGACGATGCCCCGGAGCTGTTCAAGTGCCGGGACGCGATTGCGTTTAACGAGGTTTCCGCCGCGCTGGCGGCCCAGGGCAAGACCTATGGCACCACGATTTTCCTTTATCCGGATGACACCCGTCGTCTGGCGGACTTTCCGAAGTTTCAGCCGGCGGACGTGCTGGTCCTGACGACGCGGCCGCCGTTGGATGATTGGGATCCGGTGACGGGATCGCCGCGGAAGAAGATTTGGTCCACCAAGACGGAGCTGGAGGAGATCCTCTGCAATGAATTTGAGCGGTACATTGCCTACTGCACGCGCAAGCACGTGGAGTTGACCGACGAAGGGGCGGGGCTGCTGACGCCGGAGAATCGGGCGCTCTGGTCGCATGTCGAGGTCTACGAGTATCTCGGGGCGAAAGTTCAGCGGCATTATGCTCCGGCGCCGGTGCGGCCGAAGTCGGAGCACCCGTCGACCATTGCCTTTTTTCTGCGGGTCAATCAGGTGCCGGGCATAAACTGCGACTTTGTGGCGAGCTTTGGCATGGACGGCTACGGCACGCTGATTTGGAATCGGCTGATTCGGACTCGCTATGCCGACTGGCTGACGGGGCCGCGGTTCGTCATGGCCGAGCTGGTTTACAAGAAGGGGTTGCCGGACGAGCCGCTGACGCCGGAGTTTGCGGACGACGACGCGTTTGTGGAGGTTCGGCTGCTGACTACGGTCGAGGCGGGGGAAGTGAAACCGGGCCCGACCACGGAGTCGAGCGGGGCGGTCCGCCGCGCTGCCGCTGGCTAGCGTTGCGCGCGCGTGCGACGACGGGCCCGGGACCGGCGAGCAGGAAGGGTCCGGCATAGGGCAGGGCATTGGAGGAAAGCGAGCCTTGGGCGGCGCGGGGATCGGATCCGTCGAGGGTGTAGAACACGGTCACGTTGGTGGGATATTCGAAGGCGAGCAGGTTGGTTGAGCCGGCGGGACGGACGGGGCGCGGCGGCGGCACAAGCTGGCGGTCGATGAATTCCGTCCGGCTGCCCAGCCACTCCTTCATGTGCGCCAGTTCGCTCGCGTAGCTCCCGCCGCGAGGCTGGAAGCCCCAGCGCTGGTACTGGCGCGGTTGTGCCTCGCGAATCTCCGCTGCGAGTGCGTCCGCCAGGCGATTCAGGTTGGTCTGGGCAAAATGGCTTTCGCGCAAGTCCTGCCAGCGATCGACCCAGCGCTGCCAGAAGTCGACATCCGTGAACAGCCGATCCCACCAGGGTCCGTTGAAGAACGGGCCCGTGTTCCAATTCTGCGGATCTTCGTCGCGGCCATCGGTCGAGCCCAGCGCCCGGTCGAAGTCCCAGTGCGGTCCGAAGGTGATTTTGCCGCCGCGCGGCTTGTGCCAATAAGTGCTCAGCACCAGGGAATCGACGTTGCCGCTCAACAGCTCCAAAACGTGGAAATCGATGGCCGCGTCGACGTCGAGATATGCGGGGTAACCCTTGGCTGGATCTTTCCAATCCGGGCCATCCAGGATCCGCTCGAATTCCTGCAGGCAGCCATTGATGTAACGACGTTGGGCGAGGCGCTGCGGCAGCAGCAGGGTTTGTTCGCGCGGCTCGACGTAGACCACGGGCCGATCGCCCACCGAATGCGCGCCGCCTTCGTCCGGACCGAGGCGATCGAACTTGAGCAGGTAGCCGCCGGTGACGGACGGAAACGTCAGATCGCCCGCTTCCAGGCGGTCGATATTCACCCGGTTCCGCCCGATCTTGATCTTCTCCTCGAGCACGTGGAGGCCGTGATAGTACGTCGCGCGCAAACGTCCGGCGCCATTGACGACGAACATTTCCACGAAGCGCGTGCGGGGCGAGTAACGGCCCAGATCCCGGCTGAGCTGGTGCACGAATGGATTGTGGATGAGCACCGGGTCATACGCATTCGGCGCATAGAGGATCCAGTCGGAATCCGCCGGCAAGCCCAGCAGCGGCACGGACCGTTCGCCGTTGAACTCGTCGAGGCACTCAACCGCGAATCCGGACTGCGGCATGTCGGCCGACGTGGATCCGCGCACGCGATACCCAGCCCGGGTGACCAACGAGGGCGGGTTGGTCAGGGAAGTCCGCCCGTGCACCGGTTCGAAGACCTGCAGGTGCGCAAACGACATCCGGCTGGAGATCTCAGCCCGCGGGCCCAGAGTGTCGAGCACAAGGACCGGCAGGGACGATGAAAAATCCACCACGTTCGAGAACAGCTTGATATAAACGACGCTGGCCGGAGGCCCCGGGGCGCGGCCCTCCTGGTAGGCGCGAACGCGAAGGTGCGCGGTGTTGGAGATGACAAGCGGGCCGGCGTAAGGCGGGGAGGTCTGATGGGGCAGCGTGCCGTCAAACGTGTAACGAAGGACAGCGGGGGCGGCTGGTCCATCGTCTGCGCCGGGTTTGTCGGCAGCCAGCTCCAGGGTGAACGGCTCGGTAAACGTTCCGGCGGGCCGGGAGAAACGGACGCCCGGAGCGAAGCCGGCTCCGGCGCTGGAGTTGGGCTTGCCGGGAGTCGGGCGCTTGAAGACGGTGGTGATGGCCGGTTCGCCGCGCACGCGTCCGAAGGAAGTCCCGGGTCGCAGCGGCGGGTAGCTTGGGCTGAATTCGGACACGACGTTGGTGTGACGACCCACCAGCGCGAGATAGCCGCCCTTCGGGTCGAGCTGAAAACTCGCGTGGAGAGCGGCGGGGTTCGCAGTTTGATTGTGGCCGGAAGTATGGACCACGAGGGATTTGTCCGGCAGAAGGACGACGTCCGGAAAGCGCCACTTGGTCGGGTTGGTCCGGTCGTCCGTCAGGAACCAGCCCGCGAGGTGAACGGCGCTGTCGCTGGTGTTGAGAAGTTCGACCCAGCCCGAGCGTTCTCCGGTCAGATCGGCCAGTCCCTGGGGATCTGCTTGGAGCTCGGAGAGGATGACGCTGCGGGGTGGCTCGGCGGCCGGCGCGACCGCCGCGAGCAGAGTCAGCGACGAAGTCAGAGCCAGAGAGAGGAGCCCGGACGCCCACGGCGCGAATCGCCGCGGCCCAGGAACCGGCCGGACGGCGAAGGGCGTGGCGTTCATCGCGGCGCCAGCCTAACGCGTTGGCCGGTGATTTGGCAAATGCGCAAGGGAGGCCGGGGGGAGCGTCTCAAGGCAATTGGTGAAACGTCTCCGACATTTCCGGAGCGTGGTCGTCCGGTCCGCAGCTGCTCAAATCGGCGGCCTGCTTCAGCCGCTGCGGGTTAAAAACCCGCGGTCCGCGGCGGCCGGGACGCGCGGCGCGTGCATTAGGGCCGAGGGGACGCGCCGATGCTGTGCGGCAACGCGTGCAAGGATGCGACCTCGCTCTCGCTCAGCGCGCGATCGAACAGCGAGAGCTCGTCGAAATATCCCACGTAGCCCAGGCCGAGCATGACGTGAGTTTTGGCCGGGTCCCAGGTGAAGGTCTGTTGGCGGACCGGCAGGTCGCCCGCGGGCCGGCCGTTCAGGTAAAGCCGCGTCACGCCGTTCGGTTGACCGGTGTTGTAATGGTCGAAGGTGAAGACGACATGGGTCCACTGGCCGCCGGCGAACGGCGGCGGGTCCACGGCGACGAGCGGCTTTTCGGCGACCGGGATGGATTCCCATTTGCGGTTGTCCGGATTCCAGATTTTGAAGTCCGCGTAGGCCCCGAGGCGGAACGGGATGCTCGCCGGCCGTTTCTCGAACTCGACGAAGAACGCTCCGTCGTTCCAGGCCCGCGGGGTGATTTGCAGCGGGTCGCAATAGCCGGGCGCCAGATCGGTGGCCGGGTCGGTGCTCAGCCAGAACGAGACGGTGCCGCTCCAGTTGGTGGCGCGATAGGGAAAGTTGCCGGCCGCCTGGTAGAACGCGGTGGCGTCCGATTTGCGCTGGAAGTGCAGGGCTCCGCCGAAGCGGCCGCGACCGGCCACCCGCGCGACGGTGGACTCGGGCGGCAGGCCCACGACGGCGTCGGCGCGCTTGTTGAGCGCGGGCGCGTGGTACAGCCGGCGATCCCCGCGCGCGACGTCGGCCTCTGTCCCGTGATCAAACGAGGCGTGAAACGCCAGGGCTTGTTGCCAGCCTGGCTCCGCGCCGAGCGCCTGCGGGCAGGCCGCCCAGAGCGTCGGGCCGACGAGTGCCGCGATGGCCAGCTGCTGCGCGCCGGGGATTCGTGTAGTGGCTGAGATCATCCGCCGAGCCTAGTGAGCGGCGGGACCGGGAGCAAGGGTGCGGCTGGCCGACTGCGCGGCGATCCATCGGTCGAGGCGGGCCTCGAGCAATTTCAGCGGCAGGCATCCGGATTCGAGGATCTGCCGGTGGAATGCGCGCACGTCAAACTGGGCCCCGAGCCGGCGCTCGGCGCGGGCGCGCAGCTCACGAATTTTGAGCTGGCCGACCTTATAGGAAAGGGCCTGGCCCGGCCACGCCATGTAGCGCTCGATCTCCGCGATGATGCTGGCCTCCGGCTCGGCTTCGTGATCGAGCGAATACTGGATCGCGCGCTCGCGAGTCCACCCTTTGGCGTGGAGGCCGGAGTCGACGACGAGGCGGATGGCCCGATGCATCTCGGCGCTCAGCATGCCGAAATATTGGTAGGGATCGTCATAGAGCCCGAGCTCACGCCCGAGGGATTCGCAATAGAGCGCCCAGCCTTCGCCGTAGGCGTTGTACCACGACGTCCGCCGAAACTGCGGCAGCGCGGTGTTCTCCTGCTGGACGGAGATTTGATAATGATGTCCCGGGATGGCTTCATGCAGGAACAGATCTTCGTCGGCGTAATAGTTGTAGTTGGTCACGTCCGGGATTGGGACGTAGAAGATGCCAGGCCGGGTGCCGTCAAGGGATCCCTGGATGTACTCGGCGCTGGCACTGGCTTCGCGAAACGCCTCCGTCCGACGCACCTCGAAGCCGGTTTTGGGCATCACGTTGAACAGACGGGCCAGGGCCGGTTCCATGCGACGGCGAATGGCGTTGAAATTGTCCAGGACCTGCTGCGGCTGGGTGAAGGGCATCAGCTCCTTCTTCTGCCGGACGAAGCCGAAGAACGATTTCAGATCGCCGGCATAGCCGACCTTTTGCTTCACCTGCTCCATCTCGGTGAGCAGTCGCTGGACCTCGCGCGCGCCCAGGTCAAACACCTGCTCGGGCGTCAGGTCGGTCGTGGTGTAGGCGCGGATCTGGACCTGATAAAACTCGCGGCCGTGAGGCACCGCGGAAATGCCGCTGGTGGCGCGGCCTGCGGGCAGATAATCCCGGCGCAGGTAGTCGGACAGGGCCTGGAGCGCCGGAAGGAGATTGGTCCGCAGAACCGCAGCGTAGTTTGTGGTCAGACGCTGGCGGTCCGCATCGGAAAACGACGTCGGGATCTGTCGGATGGGAGAGTAAAAGAGGTTTTCCTCCAGCGGCAGTTTGGTCAGGTCCGTCACCTGGGGGATCACCTTTTCAATGAGCGCCCGCGGCAGCACGTAGCCTCGGCGCACGCCCTCCTTCATGTTGTCTCGGGCGGTGGCGCACCAGTCGGAGAAGGCCGTGAGGCGTTTCAGCCAGTTATCGTAGTCACGGACGGTTTTGAATGGCTGCGCCGCCGTGCCCCCGGCCCACTGCGCGATGGTGAGGTGGCGCGATTCGAATTGGTTGATCGGGAGCAGTTCGGTGCGGAAACGCAGTTGCTCGAGCCCGATCTGGCACTCCCAAGCCAGGAGGTCACAACTCACCTGGTCCTGATCCGTGGGGCGGGTTTTCTTCAACGCGTTGGCGCGGGCCAGCCACCGCTTGAGGAAGGCCGACAGCTCGGCGCGATACGCCGGGGTCAAATCGTTTGGGAGACGATCGTTGTAGCGGTCATCACCGGCCAGCGTGGCCTCGAGCGGAAACAGCTTGAGCCGATCTTCATAGTATTCGGCGAACACCTTGGCCGGGGCCTCGGTCGCGGCCGCAGCGTTGGCGGCCGGCCGGGCGGCGGCGGCACCGGCCAGCGCGGAGAACAAAAAGGTCCGAACGAAAAGTTTCAGCAGTGCAGAGTTCATTTGTCGGCAGGCGCGTTCGCGTCGGGCGTTCAAGCGCAGCACATGATGCCGTTGGCTGAGGGGTGGCCGCAAGTGTCGCCAGAGAATTTTCTCGACGAAGGGCTACGGAGCGCACGCCTCTGGCGTGCAGGTGAGGCGGCGTCCCGCCGCCCTGTGTGCGGATGAGGGATTCGGCGACGCCGGGAGGCGTCGTGACCCGCCCGCGAGGACGCGGGCGCTGCCAGCAAACGCGGCGCTTGCCTCGCGGCGTCATTTTCGGTGTGCTCGTGGGCCAGCGACTTCAGGCTGCAACGATGAGCAAGACCACGGCGCAAGACAACGTCCGCATTGCCGCATTGGCGGCGCTGGTGATCTTTCTCGATCAGCTGACCAAGCTGATTGTGTTGAAGTTTCTGGGGTTCACTGAGGAATTCGAAGTTGTGCGCGGTTTTTTCCGGCTTGTGCATTGGGGCAACACCGGCGCGGCGTGGAGCATGTTGACCGGCAACAATGGTCTGCTCGCGGCCATCGCGGTCGCGGCGGTGATTATCCTGGTCTTCGCCCGGCATCATTTCGATCCGCACACGCTCGGGGGCCAGGTGGCGCTGGGGCTGATCTTTGGCGGCATCATCGGCAACCTGATCGATCGGCTGATGCCGGGCCGTCGCCATGTGATTGATTTTCTGTATTTCTATGTCATGCGCCGGGACGGCACGGAGGCCGGTTTTCCCGCGTTCAACGTGGCCGACAGCGCGATCTGTGTGGGCGTGGGCGTGCTTTTCCTCCTGTCCTTGCAGACCAATGCCGGGAATGGCAGCGCGTCGTCCCGGCCGGGACCCGCGGCCGACGCGGGAAGCGGGGCGGAACGGTGAACATCCCGCCCCATCCGCCCGGGGACGACGTCCCGATGGCCGCGCCCGCGGGGCGCTCGGAGGAATTTGTCGTCGAGCGATCGTGGCCGGGCGACCGGCTGGATCGGTATCTGGTCAGTCGATACCCGGCGGTTTCGCGGGGCACATTGCAGCGGTTGATCGAGGAGGGGCACATCCGAGTCAACGGTCACCCCGTGAAGTCGACGCATTCCCCACGCGCTGGCGAGCGGGTCAGCGTCCATTGGCCGGAGGCGCGTCCGGCTGAGGCGCGTCCGGAGAATATTCCGATCGAAGTCCTGTATGAGGATGATGACCTGCTGGTTTTGAACAAGGCGGCGGGGATCGTGGTGCACCCGGCAGCGGGCAACGAGGAACACACGCTGGTCAACGCGTTGTTGCATCATTGCCAGGGCCGGCTGAGCGGAATCGGCGGCGTGGCGCGTCCGGGCATTGTCCATCGTCTCGACAAGGAGACCAGCGGCTGTCTGGTGGTGGCGAAGAATGACGAGACCCACGTGAAACTGAGCGAGCAATTCGCCGGTCGCACGACGGAGAAGATTTACCTGGCCATCGTCTGTGGCGAATTGCCCCGCGACGAGGGCGAGATCCATGCGGCGATTGCGCGGCATCCGTCGCACCGCAAGCGCATGGCGGTCTCGGCCGGAGACGGCCGCGAGGCGTCGACGGGTTATCGGGTCAGCGAGCGGTTGCGGGAGGCGACGCTGGTTGAGGCCCAGCTTCACACGGGGCGGACGCACCAGTTGCGGGTGCATTTTCAGCACATTGGCTTTCCGATTGTCGGTGACGACACCTATGGCGCGCGGGCCAACCGAAAGCTGATGGAGTCGACCGGGTATCAGGCGCCACGGGTGTTGTTGCATGCCCGCAAACTGGCGTTCGTGCACCCGCGGACGAAACGGCGGCGGGCGTTCACCGCCCCGGTGCCGGCCGATTTTGAAGAGGCGCTGGCGCGCCTGCGGCCGTAGCGCCGGCGCTGGAAGCGGTTCGCGTTCTTGGTCCGCGCATCGGGCGGCGAGACGCCGCCTGATCGGCACGCGAGGACGCGTGCGCTACGAGGGAGTAGCGCCGGCGTCCACGCCGGCCGGTGACGACGCCTCCGGCGTCGCGGGACGAGGTTCGGTTCCTTGGTCCGCGCACTGGGCGGCGAGACGCCGCCTGACCTGCACGCGAGGACGCGTGCGTTACCAGGTTCCTCCGGCGATCACTGGGCGGTACCTGGCGCGTTCGCGGCGAGAGCGGATAAGGCCGCGTGCAGCTCCGCCGCGGTGCGGTAACGGGCAGCGGCATCCTCCTCGCAGGCTTTGAAGATGACGCCCTGCAACCGGCGGAGCAGGGAATCGTCGGGCTCCTCGTAGACGGCGGTGGGC
Source organism: Limisphaerales bacterium (assembly GCA_044229355.1). Lineage (GTDB taxonomy): Bacteria > Verrucomicrobiota > Verrucomicrobiia > Limisphaerales > JADJPG01 > JBGARF01. The sequence goes on along the minus strand of JBGATF010000021.1, from coordinate 82,587 downwards.
ACTTCCGGGAAGAGCTCGCGGTCCCGGCCCATCGCGGCTTCGTAGAGGACCTTGCCCAGCGCATAGACGTCGGCTCCGGGCGAGCCCGGGCCTTCGGGCGGGATGTAGCCCTGCGTGCCGAGGAAGGAGACGTCCCGGCCGTCGCCGGCGATGTCGGTGACAAGGCCGATGTCGGCGAATTTCGGCTGGCCGCTGACATAGATGATGTTGCCGGGCTTGATGTCGCGATGGATGAGACGGTGTTGGTGGAGGTGGTCGAGGGCGATGGCCAGGGCCAGCCCGAGTTTCACGGTCTCCTCCGGGGACAGGCGACCGCGCCACTTCAGCTCGCTGCCGAGGGATTTTGGCAGGTAGCTGTCGGGATCAATTTTTTGGCCCGTGGTCTGGTCATCGCCCGCTTCCATGATGCAGTAGAAGCAACGTTCGGCGTCGTTGCGACCGACGTGCAGCACGTGGACGAGTCCGGGGTGGGTGCGGGAGACGGGCATGAATTTCTGGATGCCGCGGAACTCGCGTTCGTAGGGGACGTCGCTGGGGAAGGCGGCGCGCCGGACGATTTTGACGGCGTGAAACACGCCGACGGCGTTGCGGGCGAGCCAGACATCGCCATAGGCGCCCTTGCCGACGAGGCGGACCAGTTCGTGGTCGGGCACGAGCTGGGCGGGTTTTTGGGCGGTCAGGCGGGTGGCTTCGACGAGGCGGGTGGTTTCCTCGAGCGTGCGGGTGAGCACGTCTTTTTCGAAGCGGAGGCGGACGTAGCGGCCGCCGACGGCCCAGCACCACGCGAGGGGGATCTGGACGAACGCGGGGATGGTCCAGGCGAACCACCAATGGCCCTGGGCCAGTTGCAGCGCGAGAAGGAAAAGTCCCAGCATGGCCGCGAGGGCGATGCCGCCGGCGACCAGCGGGCGGAGCAACGCAAGGCCAAACCCGGCGGCGAGGCCAAGCGCGAGGATGATGGCGAGCTGAGCTGCGGTCGGCACCTGGCGCATGCCGTCGTTGCGCAGCAGGTTGAGGAACGCGGTGGCGACGATCTCGACGCCGGACATGTCCGCCCAGAAGCGCAGGCGGGAGTAGGGCGTGGCGAATTTGTCCGGGTCCCGGTCCATCGGGTCCGAGGTCTTTGGCTTGAAGCCAATAAAGACGTACTTGTCGCGAAAGAAACCGGGTGGCTGGGATTGGCACTCGCTGTAGCTCCAGTTGGGAAGGTGCAGCGGGGGACCGTAAAAATTCAGCCGGGTGTCTTCCGGCGCCGTTCGGCGAGCCCGCGTGAGGGGCAGGCCGGCCACGGTGGCTGCGGCCCAGGGGAGGCTGGGTTTCAGTTCGTCGCCGATGAAGAACTGACGCGTGATCGCGTCGTCGTGCTTCGGCCGCAGCACGCCGGTCACGCCCCAGGCGGCCGCGGCGTTCAACAGACGCTCAATTGGGCGCACCACGGTCTGGGAGAGCACCTGGACGTGGGTGCCTTCATCCTGGCTGGCGGCCAAAACCACGTGTCCGTTGCGGCGGATGGCGCGCTCGAATTCTTCATCAGCCGAGGGTTCGCTGGCGGTGTCAAAGATGATGTCGAACACCACCACTCGGGCCTGGTCGCGGGTCAATCGGTCGAGCAGCCCGGCATGGAGCCGCCGATCCCACTTGGTGCGGTTGGCCTGGTTGAGCTGTGCGAACGAGTGGTCGTCCATGTAGAGGATGACCACATCGCTGACCCCGGCCCGGCCGGTCGACTTGAGTGGGAACATCAGGTCGTAAGCGAGGTTGATCAGCTCGTTGCTCCACGCGAACAGCGCCAGGCCGAGCAGTGTGCAGGCGGCCGCGCCGGAGACGGCGAGGCGCCAGGGGCTGGCAGGCTTATCCGACGGCTTCATCGGCGGGTTCCGTGGAACACGTTGGGACCGTAACCGATTTGAATTCGTGGTTACAACCGGGTTTCGGTCGCGGCGCGCTGCGGAAAGCGCGCCCCAACGGTTGCGGGGTGCGGCGAGGGCGGGCGCTCCGCCGCCCGCCGGGGAAGGCGTGATGGTGACCGGGTCCGCGGTTGTGTGCGAACAACGGTGCGGTTACCTGCGCCGCCGGCGCCCTGCGGAGAGCGCGCCCTACCCAGGGACCCTGGGGTCCGCGGCGGGTCGAGCCGGGAAATCCCCGGTCCAGCGACCCGCAGTTTTTCGGCTGGAGCGGTTCCCGAACCGTGGGGATAGTGATGGGGCTGGAGTTGGTGGCGATGGGTCTCGCGGGGTTGATTGAGCGTTGGCCGGTTCTTATTGTCAGAACACAGCAATCGCATGGCATTGAGTTCGAAGAATACGAGTTCCGAGGGTGGTGTTGTTTCGCCCGTTGGCGGCGGGGCGGCGGCCGGCATGAACATTCCCTACTTGAAGGAGTTGGGGGTCCTGCTGGTTGCCTGGGTGGCCTTGTTCCATTTCCTGGGCAACTCGACTTTGGGCTACGTGGAGACGCCGTCGCTGTATGGGTGGTGGCTGTGGACGTTTAGAAATACGCCGACGGAGTCCCATGCGTACTACATGCCGGTGCTGGCGGTCGGATTGATCGTCTTCCGGTGGAACCGACTGCGGACGGAGATTCGGGGCCTCTGGTGGCCGGCGTTGCTGGTGATGGCATGGGCTTTGGTGGTGCATTTTGTGGGGTATTTGATCCAGCAAGCGCGGTTGTCGGTCCTGGCGTTTCACCTTGGGCTTTATGCGGCGATGGGGTTGTTCTGGGGGTGGCGATGGTTGCGGGCGACGGTGTTGCCGTTCAGCTTGTTGGCGTTCACGGTGCCGTTTGGGCCGGCGGCGGACCAACTCACCCTTCCGCTCAGACTCCTGGCGACGACGATCACGGCGAAACTGTGCCGGGGCGTGCTGGGCATCGATGTGATCCAGCAGGGCAACCTGTTGTCGGATGCCTCGGGTCATTATCATTACGAGGTGGCCGCGGCGTGCAGCGGGCTCCAGAGCCTGACCGCCATTGCGATCTTTTCGATTGTCTATGCGTTTTTGAGCTTTCGGTCGCCCTGGAGAATTCTCGTGGTCCTGGCGTCGGGGCTGCCGATGGCAGTGGTCGCGAACGTGGCGCGGCTCATCATGATCGTGATGGCCGCCGAGGTGTTCGGGCAGCGAGCGGGGGATTTTGTCCATGAGAACGGGTTCTTCAGTATGTTGCCGTATGTGCCGGCAATTCTCGGAGTGATGCTGGTGGGTCGCTGGCTGCGGGAAAAGGAGGAGCGATCGGACGAAGATAAGGCGGACGGCGGCGATTTAAGGATGGGAAAGGCGGTCCGGGTATGAGCGAGCAAAGCGACCAGAAGAGGCGTGAGGTCAACGAGGCCAACGACGTGAACGACGCGAATTCGGTCAAGGCTGATTCGAGGGGGGCCCATCCGGGGTCCGGGGGGGGTGGCGCGGGCCAGCGGGGGGCCTGGGTGCTGCTGGTGCTGGGTTTGGCGATGATTGGCGGGGCTGCGTGGTTTTTGGTGCGGATGAAGGATTTTCAACGTTTGGGTCAGCCGGGCGTCACGGTGGTGTCCCAACGTGTCCTGGGGGACAACGGCGAGCTGGTGGCGACCAACGCGGTTGCGTTGCCAGTGGATGTCCCGGGGTATCGCGGAACCAACGGGACGATTAGCCGGACGGAGTATGAGTGGCTGCCGCGGGACACGACCTATGGCCGGGTGGAGTATTCCAGTCCGGACGGCGTTCGAATGCTGATGAGCGCGGTCCTGATGGGGGTGGATCGGACCAGCATTCACAAGCCGGAGTATTGCCTGTCCGGCCAGGGATTTAGCATCGACACCCATGTTTCCGATCGGATCTCGATTGGGGGTCCTGTGCCCTACGAGCTGCCCGTGAAGAAGATGTTCGCGACGCGGGACGTGACGCGTCCGGATGGGACTGTCGTGCGGATGCGGGTGGTTTATGTGTTCTGGTTTGTGGCGGACGGGCAGGTGTCGGCGGATCACAATCAACGGATGTTCAGCATGGCTTGGGATTTGGTGACGACGGGAGTGCTGCAGCGCTGGGCGTATATCGCCTGTCTGGCGGAATGTCCGGAAGGTGGGGAGGAGGCGTTGTATGCGCGGATGTCGAAGTTGATTGCGGCGACCGTGCCGCGATTTCAGCATCCGCCTGGGAAACAGGTGGCCGCTGCGCGGCCGGATATTCTGGGCCACGACCGTGTGCCGAGCGGCGGGCGTGTGGCTGGGGTGACGGGTGGATTGGCGCCTGATGGGACGGCGCCGGCGGTTGGGTCGGAGCTGGCGGCGTTGGGGGGAACCGGGGAGGCAAGGGTGCCGGGGAAGAACCGAGATGTTACGTCGCGCTCGACAAATTAGAACCCAGGTCCTGCAGTTGCGGGACGTTGTTTTGTTTTCGCTGGGCTTGTGGCTCGCGCATGTCCTGCGTTCAGCCGCGACCGATTTGTTGCCGGGCCTGGACCTGGATCCGATCGCGGACTTCAGCAACTTCCGCTGGCTGTATTTTCTGATCGTGCCGACGGTGCCCTTGATTCTGGAATTTCAGGGGTTCTATCGTCGCCCGACCTTTGGGCCGCGCGCTGAGACGGTGTGGCTCCTGGGCAAGAGCTGCGTGGTGGCCGTGGTCGGCGTGATTCTGGTGCTGTTCCTGCGCCGCGAGGAGCTGGCCCGCTCGGTCATCATCATGTTCGGAGGCATCAGCTTCACCCTCGTGATGGTGGCGGAAGAGATGTTGCGGGCGTTTTATCGGAGCGAGATTGGCCGGGCCCAGATTCGCAAGCGGGTGATTTTGGTGGGCGCGCCGGAAGACACCCGGCGCATGATTCAGGAGCTGAAGGCCGGCCCGGAGAACCTCGATATCCTGGCGGAGCTGGACCTGAACGACCAGACGATCAGCGATCTGGTGGAGCTGTTGCACCAAACTTCCGCCAACGGAGTGATTATCAACGCCAAGCACGTCTACTTCGGACAGGTGGAGAAGGCGATACAAGCCTGCGAGATCGAAGGGGTTGAAGCGTGGCTGGTGGCGGACTTCTTCAAGACGCAAATCTCGCGGACGGCCCTGGATGACTTCCATGGCCGGCCGGTGCTCGTCTTTCGGACGGCGCCTGAGGCATCCTGGCAGGGAGTGTTCAAGCTCCTGCTGGACCTGGTGGGTTCATTCCTGCTGATCGTGGCCCTGACGCCGGTGTGGATTATCGTTCCGCTGGCCATTCGCCTGACGTCGCCCGGCCCGATCTTGTTTCGGCAGAAGCGCTGCGGGTTGAACGGCGCGCCGTTCATGATGCTGAAATTTCGCTCGATGGTGACCAATGCCGAGCAGCTCAAGCAGGAGCTGGCGGCGCTGAATGAGATGGGCGGACCGGTCTTCAAGGTGACCAACGATCCGCGGATCACTCCGATCGGACGGCTGCTGCGGAAATTCAGCATCGACGAGCTGCCGCAGCTCTTCAACGTCCTGCGTGGCGAGATGAGCCTGGTGGGGCCGCGGCCGTTGCCCGTGGATGAAGTGCAGCGCTTCGATGATCCGGCCCACCGGCGGCGGCTCAGCGTTCGGCCGGGCCTGACATGCCTGTGGCAGGTCAGCGGGCGCAACAAGGTCAAGGACTTCAAGGATTGGGTCCGGCTCGATCTGGAGTACATCGACAATTGGTCCCTGTGGCTCGATCTGAAGATCCTTTGGCGCACGATTCCGGTGGTGTTGACGGGTGACGGCGCCAAGTAGCGGCGCGCCTTCCGTCGTTGGGCAAGGCCACGCGCCGCGGGTTCGTGGTTGATCCGGGACGGCGTTACCTTTAAGAGAGCCGCATGGCAAACGCGAAGGCCCGTCGGCGCTCGTCCAAACCCACCTCGGTTGTCACGGGCGGCGCCGGGTTTCTGGGCTCCCACCTCGTCGACCTTCTCCTGGCCCGGGGCCATCGGGTGATCGCCATCGACAATTTCGTCACCGGCTCGGTGGCGAACATTGATCATCTGGCCGGTCATCCTGACTTCAAATTCGTGCAGCAGGACGTGACCGAGTTCCTGTTTTTGCACGACCGGGTCGATTACGTGTGGCATTTCGCGTCGCCGGCCAGCCCGATCGATTACCTGGAGCTGCCGATCCAGACGCTGAAGGTGGGGTCGTTGGGCACCCACAAGGCCCTCGGCCTGGCCAAGGAGAAGGGCGCCCGCTTTCTCCTGGCGTCGACCTCCGAAATCTACGGGGATCCATTGGTCCACCCGCAGCGGGAGGATTATTGGGGGAATGTGAACACGATCGGCCCGCGCGGCTGTTATGACGAGTCCAAGCGGTTCGCGGAGGCGCTGGCCATGGCCTATCACCGGGAGCACGGCGTGGCCACCCGCATCGTGCGCATCTTCAACACCTACGGACCGCGGATGCGCATCCGGGACGGGCGCGTGGTGCCGGCGTTTGTCAGCCAGGCGCTGCAAAACAAGCCGATCACGGTGTTCGGGGATGGCCGCCAGACCCGGTCATTCTGTTACGTCTCGGACCTGATCGAGGGGATCTACCGGCTGATGATGAGCCGGCATTCGGAGCCGGTGAACATCGGGAACCCGCGGGAGATGACGATGCTGGAGTTTGCGGAGGCGATCATTCGGGCGACGCGGTCGCGGAGCCGGGTGGTTTTCCGTCCGTTGCCGCAGGATGATCCCAAGCAACGTCGTCCGGACATCACGCGGGCGCGACGTTGGCTGGGCTGGGAGCCACAGGTGGAACTGGGGGAGGGGTTGAAGTCGACCATTCGTTATTTCAAAGGTGAAATATTCGCGTGAAAAAATTTCACCGAGGCGTAATGTGGGCACAACAAACCAGTTCGGGTGCTTTTCTGTTTGACCCGGGATATTGTTCCTTGTAATCACCACGGACTTTCCGTGACCGATCCGGTGCGAGCGCCATGTTTGCGGGCGTACGTGTCGGGGGTGTGTCTCATGGATGGTGACAGATGCTGAACAAGAAATCATTTTTGGTGGTCGACTTTGGGGCCACCAATCTCAAGCTTGCTGAGTTCGAGTTGACCGAAGCCGGTGGTCTGATGCTGAAGCAGTATGGCTTCCGGTCGCTGGGGCAGGATGGAACCCAGGAGGCGACGCGGGAAGTGGCGGTGGTCAAGGCGCTCCAAACTCTGCTCGCGGAAAAATCCTTCGGCTCGAAAAACGTCAACATCTGCGCCCCCGGCTATCACACTTTTTCCAAGTTCGTAAAACTTCCCCCGGTCGACACGTCGAAGGTCACGCAGATCATCCAGTACGAAGCCCAGCAGAACGTGCCGTTCCCGCTGGAGGAGGTCGTCTGGGACTACCAGATTCTCGGGGCTGCGCCCTCTGGCGACCTCGAGGTGCTGCTGGTGGCCATCAAGTCGGATGTCGTCGAAGGGCTGTTCACGACGGCGGACAAGGTTGGGCTGCGCCTGCAATTGGTCGACGTTTCCCCGGCGGCCTTGTGCAACTCCTTCCGCTACAATTATGGCGACCTTGAGGGCTGCACCATGCTCCTCGACATCGGAGCCAAAACCAGCAACCTGCTTTTCTTCGAGAAAGGCAATGTTTACGCCCGCGGGATTAATATCGGGTCCAACGCCATCACCCAGGATTTTTCGAAGGAATCCAAGCTGTCGTTCGACGAGGCCGAGCGCCTCAAGATCGAGGAGGGCTTCGTCAGCCTGGGTGGCGCCTACGAAGAGCCCGAGAACCCCCATCAGGCGGCGATCTCGAAGATTGCGCGCCAGGTCCTGACCCGCCTGCACATTCAGGTCAACCAGACGATCCAGTTTTATCGCGGCCAACAGGGCGGATCGCCGCCGGATCGCCTTTTTCTCTCGGGCGGGGCCACGAGCATGCCGTACACGGCGCAGTTTTTTTCCGAGAAGCTCAATCTCCCGGTCGAGTACTTCAATCCCCTGCGCAATCTGCAGCTGGATGACCAGTTGAACCGCGAAGATCTGGCGAAGGTCGCCCATTCCATGGGCGAGGTGGTCGGCCTGGGCCTGCGCAACCTTGCGCATTGCCCGGTCGAGCTGAACCTGATGCCGAAAAGCTCGCTGCAGCGTCAGGCGTTCAACCAGAAAAAGCCCTACCTGGCCGCGTCCGTCTTCTGTTTAATCTTCATCGTTTTCATCTACGGCTGGTTCATCTCGCAGGTGGCCGACGAGAAGGACCAGGCGCTGGAAAAGCTGAAAGCGAAGGTGGCGCCGCTGCAATTGAGCGAACAGAACCTGAAGAACGCGATGGCGGCGTTGACCCGGGGCGAAAGCGAGGCCCACGAGTTTCAGGTTTGGAGCCGGGACCGCGTCAACTGGGCCACGTTGCTCGGCGGCATGCGGGAGGCCCTCATCGCGGTGGAGGCGAAGAAACAGACGGAATTTGGACGGCCCGTGGGCGTGTGGATCGAGCGGATGGTGCCGAACTCCCCAGGGGCGGGGCAAGCTGGCGGGACGACGCCGGCGCAGGACACCCCGCCGCAACCCAAGCGATCGAGAGCTGGTGCGGCCACCGGCGGAGGGGGGGCGTCGGGGGCATCGTCCGGCGCCGATGACACGAATTCAATCGCGTCGCTCACGCTCACCTGTGCGAGCGTCAACCTCCGGCAGGTCCGACCCGAGGCCAACACCATCCTGGCGGAGGCGGTGGCGGAAGAGTTCCGCTCGCGCCCGGCGTTTTTCAGCACGAACGCCAATGAGACCAAGGTGACCGGGGAAATGACCGGCTCCGACTCGACCAACCTGACCATCCGCTTCACGGTGAACGTGAAACTGGAGCGGCCCATCAAGCTCTGACATGCTCTGGTTTAAGCGAAATCTTTTTCTGGCCGTGGGCGGTTTGGTCGCGGTGGCGTTGCTGGCGGTGGGAAGCTATTACGCCTGGTCCGCCATCAATCGGAACACGGAGCTCGATGCCCAGCTTGAGGAAAACAAGAGCACCCTGAACCGGCTCTACACCCAGGATCCGTTTCCCGCCACGACCAACGTGGATGCCGCCAAGCGCGAGGCCCAGCGTCTGGGAACGGCCGTCGACCGGATGCGGAAGTTTTTTGCCGCGCCCCCGGTCGAGCGCGTCACCGGCCTCGGGTTCCGGCAGTATCGCGACAAGCTTTTGAACGATCTGCGCGAGGCGGCCCGCAGCGCCGGCGTGGAAACTCCCGGGCTGGCCTACGCGTTCTCCTTCGAGGAACAGCGCACCCGGGTTGACTTCGACCCGCGTTCGTTTCCGGCGATTCCCGAGCAGATGGCGGATGTCCAGGCCATCGTCGAGGTGCTGATTGGCGCGCGGGTCAACCCGCTGGTCAACGTCCGCCGGGCGCGCGTCTCGGGCGATGACGAGCGCAGCTCGCACCAGAGCGATTATCACAACCGCAGCGTGACCACGAACCTGGTCATGGGCGCCGTGATCAGCCCGTACGAGGTGACGTTTCAATGCCTCAGCGCCGAGCTGGCCAACGTGCTGCAAAAGATGGCGTCCTCGCCCTATGGCATGGTCGTCAAGTCGGTCCAGGTTGACCCCATCGAGGACCCGAGAGCCTCCGGTCCCGGCGGGCGACCCCTTCGCCCGGCGCCGGGCGGTGCCCGCGGTGCGGCTTCGGACAAGGCGGTCACGGTCTTGAACGAGCGGCGCTATCAGGCCACGCTGCTGATCTTTGTGGTGCGGGCCGAACAAACCCGGAAGGCGGGTCCCGGTTCGAAAGCCAGTCGGTAAGCGAGGCGATCGTTATGGAGCAGCTCAAACGAATCATCCGCCAGCACTATGAAAAAATTGTGCTCGTGCTGGTCCTCCTGCTGATGGGCGCCGCCGCTGTCATCATTTACGGGCAGAGCCAGGAACAGCGAAAAAAAATCCGGGAGATCCCCACGGAGCTCGAACGGCGCAAGGTCAAGGGCGTGAAACCCGTCGACCTCGCGCCGATCGAAAAAGCCATCGAGGCCGCGGCCACGCCGCCTGCCGTGGTCTTGAGCGGGAGTCACAACCTGTTCAACCCCGTGCGCTGGGTGGTGCAGGGCGGCAACCAGGAGCCCATCAAGATCGCCACCGGAGGCGAGATCGGACCCGCCAAGCTGGTCGTGGAAAAGATCCGCCCGCTGAACCTCACCATCGCCTTTGAAAAGGCCGCGGTCTCCGGCACCGGCGATCAGCGAATCGTCAACGGCTATAACACCACGGTGACCAACGACGTGAACCGCCGGCGCATTCCGCAGTTCATGAGCGTCAACGACACGAACAAGCAGATCTTCGTCATCAGCGAAATCAAAGGTCCGGCCGATGCCCCCACGGAGCTCGCCGGGAAGCTGAAGGATTTTGGCGGCGAAGCGTTCACGTTCGCCCCGGGGCGCCCCTACGTGCGCGTCGTCGGCTACGAGGTCGATCTGAAATACTCGGTCAACGGAAACACGTTTCCGCGTCTGCGTGTCGGCGGCTCCGTGTCGCTCGAAGGCGATAATTACAAAATCGTAGACATCACAGAAAGCGCCGTTGTATTGTCCGATCAATCAAACGGCAAGCGCTTCACCATTGGGACGTCTACCCCACCCCAGTGACGGCGCCTTTTGAACGCGGATTTCTTACTATCAACACATGAAGAACCTGGCACTTACGTCTCTATGCGTCGCCCTGTTGGCGGGGGTTTCCTTTTCTTTTGCCGTTTCCGCGCAGCAGCCGGCCCAGACTGACACCGACGCCGCGGTTGCTGAAAGCGTGCGCCGTGAAGCGCTGAAGATCGATTTGCGTTCGCGCCTGGCGGAGGCTGCCGCGGCCCGCCAACGCGGTGCGCTGGCCGAGTCCGCGCGCCTCTACACCGATTCCCTCAACCTCGTCCGAAATATCGGCAGCGGGGTCGAGGCCGAGCAAAAGCAGGCGGTCGAAGGCAACACGAGCGTTCGCCTGGTTCTGGCCGAGCAGGCCCGCCGCGCCCGCGACTATCGCGCCGCCGCCGACCATTACGCCGCGATCCTGCGTGATGACCCGAAGAACGAGCAGGTCATCGAGCTGCGCCGTGTCAACGAAGTCAGCCGCCTGGCGGAGGCCGGCCTGCGCCCGAGCGATCAGGCCATCGCCGAGCTGCCCGCCGCCTTCACGAACAAGGTCAATGCCAGCACGCTGGTCCAGGACGGCAAGCTGTTCCTCGAAGCCGACAAGCTGACCGAGGCCGAGGCCAAGCTGCGCCAGGCCTTGAAGATGGATCCTAGCAATGACAGCGCCCGTTATTATTTGTCCGTGCTCGAAAATCGCCGTTACAGCATGGCGGCCAAGACCGGCGAACAGATCCGCCGCGAAAAGGTGGTTGAAGTCGAGGCCGCCTGGAACACCCCGGTGAAGCGCGACCTCAACATCCCCAACCAGCATTTCCAGACCAACCTCATCTACACCAGCAAGGCCCGCCAGGCCATCAACCTCAAGCTGGACAACATCCGTCTCGACGAGGTGGCTTATGACGGCCTTCCCCTCGGCTCGGTGGTCGAGGCGTTGAGCAAGGACGCCAAGAATCGCGACCAGACCAAGCGGGGCTTGAACTTCATTGTCAGCAACAACGTGGATCCCGCGCCCGCCGCTGCACCCCAGGTTGACCCCGCCACCGGGTTGCCGGTCCCCGCCGCTGAAGCCGAAGGCGGCGACCTCGCAACGATCACGATCAAGATCATGCCCCCGTTGTCGGATGTGACCCTGCGCCAGGCCCTGGATGCCATCGTCAAGGTTGCCGACCGGCCGATTAAATACTCGATCGAAGACTACGCGGTCGTCTTCTCATTGCGTGCAGCCGAAGCCCAGCCGTTGCACACGCGCTGGTTCAAGATTGACCCGAACACGTTCCTGCAAGGCATGCAGGGTGTCACTGCGTTCGACTTCGGCACGGGCAGCGGCCAGAGTGGCGGCGGTGGTGGTGGCGGTGGCGGCCGTGGCGGCGGCGGTGGTGGCGGCCGCGGCGGTGGTGGTGGCGGCGGCCGCGGCGGTGGCGGCGGTGGTGGCGGCCAGGGAGGCCAGGGCTCCAGTGGCGGTGCGGAATATGTCGGGGTCAGCCTGGCGGGGTTTCGTCAGGCCCAGGGCCAGGGCCAGGGTGCCCAGCAGCAGCAACGGCAGCCCGGCCAGCCCGGCCAGGTCGGCCAGAGCACGCTCGGCCTCGGAGCTGGCATTGACCACGTCACTGTAGTGACGCCCTCCGATCAGATCATTCTGACCGCGCGCCAGTTTTTCACCACGGCCGGCGTTGATTTCACCCAGCCGGGCAAGACTCTGTTTTTCAATGATCGTCTCGGCATGCTGATGGTCCGCGCGACGTTGTCGGAGCTCGACATCATCGAGCAGGCGATGCAGGTGCTGAACATGTCGCCACCGCAGGTTACGATCGAGGCCCGCTTCCTGGAAATCCTGCAGGAAGACCTGAAGGCGCTGGGCTTCGATTGGCTGCTGGGCAATACGCTGGCCAACCACGGCGCGATTGGCATCTCCGGCGGCTCGGCTCCGTCCTACGGCTCCCCCGGCACGTCGGCCACCGCGGCCAATCCCACCGGTGTGTTTCCCGGCCCGCTCGCCACGGATCCGATCAGTGGCCAGATCGTCGGCCTGTCTCCCGGCACGACCTTGCCCAGCGCCGGCGATAATCTCGTCACGTCCGGTCTGCGCAATGCGGTCAACGCGCCGGCCATCGGCACCATCACCGGCATTCTCACCGACCCGCAATTCCGGGTGGTCATCCGCGCCCTTGAACAGCGGCGCGGCGTGAACCTGATGACGTCTCCGAAAGTCACGACGCTCAGCGCCCGCCAGGCGCAGATTAAAACCGTCGAGGTCCGATACATTGTCACCGATCTCGACCTGAACCAGACGGCGGCGGGGGGTGGCGGCAACCTGGGCGGCACGACGACGGCGGGCGGCGGCGTTGGCTCGACCATCCAGCCGATTGCCGACACGTTTGAACTTGGCCCGGTGCTGGACGTGATTCCTTTCGTTTCGGCGGATGGCTACACGGTGCAGATGACCATCATTCCGACGATCAAGGAGTTCATCGGATACGATTTGGATTCCGCCCGGCTGTTCTCGGCGCAGGCGCAATCGGTGGGTGGCGGCACCGGCAGCCCGGGCAACCCGCTGCAACAGATCACGCCGCTGCCGATCTTCCGGTTGCGCCAGGTGGTGACCAGCGCAATTGTCTGGGACGGTCAGACGGTGGCGCTTGGCGGTCTTTTGTTGGACGACAGCACCAAAGTGAAGGACAAGGTGCCGTTGCTCGGGGACATCCCGTTCCTTGGGCGACTTTTCCGCAGCGAATCGAACAACACCAAGAAGCGGAATTTGGTAATTTTCGTGACCCCCACGATCATCGACCCGGCCGGCAACCGTGTGCACTCGGAGGAGGACATGCCGTTTGCCCAGAGCTCCTATCCGTCGCAGAAGGCGGTCACCCAGTAGTAGGGCGACTGGCGACTGGCAACTGGCAACTGGCCACAGGCGGCGGAAAATTGGAACGTGGGCGGGCCCCCAGGCACAGGGTGTCTCCCACCGTCGGGCAGGCCAATGCTCAAATGGAACAGGCTCGATCAGAACGGCTGTTGATCGTCGACGGACACGCCTACGCGTATCGCTCGTTTCACGCGATTCGCCACTTGGAGGGTCCCAGCGGTCAACCGACCAACGCGATCTTCGGCTTCATCAAAACGATGGACCGGATGCGAACCGCGTTGAGCCCGTCGCATGTGGTGGTGGTGTGGGACGGCGGCCTGGCCGCGGAACGGATGGCGGAGCACCCCGAATACAAGGCGCAACGTCCCGCCATCCCCGACGCGCTCGGCGCGCAAATCGATGAAATTCAGCACTACCTCGTTGCCGCCGGCGTCGCGTCGCTCTGTGAGGACGGCGTCGAAGCCGACGATTGGATCGGATCGATCGCCCAGGCCGCCGCTCCTTCGGTGTCCGTGGTCATCGCCAGCTCGGACAAGGATTTCATGCAGCTGGTGTCGGCTCAAATCGGTTTGCTCAATCCCAATGACAAGCCGGACAAGGCCGACAAGACAGCCCAAAACGTTCGGATTTGGACGGACGCGGAAGTGGTGGCGAAAACGGGCGTCCGGCCTGGTCAGGTCGTCGATTGGCTGTCTCTCGTCGGGGATGCGGTCGACAACATCCCCGGGGTGCCCGGGGTTGGCGGTAAAACGGCCGCGGAACTCTTGCAGCGGTTCGGTTCCATTGAAGGGATTCTCGCCGGACTCGACCAGGTGAAGTCCGAGCGGGTTCGCGAAGCCGTGCGGGTCAGCGCGGATCGCCTGATGAAAAACCGGCGCCTGATTGGGCTGCGGCCGGTGGCTCAGCCGTTTGACCTGGACGCGTTGCGGATGGGGTCGCCCAAGGTCGACGTGTTGAGGGCGCTCTATGATCGGTGGGGCTTTCGCGGTCTGCGGGCCGCCCTGGAAGAGAAGCCGGACGCTGTGCAGCAAGCCCTGTTATAGCCCGGCCAAATCGTGCGCAAATACGTCATGAGACATCGAAGCAATCGTCCGGCAGATTTGAAGATCGCGAGCGCGTCGAACGCGGCCGAAGTGCCGTCGCCAACCGGAAGTAGTCGTAGACAAACGGTACCCCGGCGAGTAGATCTATCGGAACTTATGTTACCTCCGCAAAGGGCCCGCCGTGGGCTCGTGCTTTCCGTTTTTGGGCTGGTTCTGGGCCTGTGTCCCCTGCTGCAAGCCGGAGCGCAAACCCTGGGTCCGGTGGGCGGAGAAACCACTCCTCTGGGCGCTCTGAACGGCGAACAAGTTTGGCCGTCTCTCAGCCTGGACTCCTCCGGCGGCTGGTTGGTTTGGGAGGACAACACCATTGAAGGATCAGGCAAAGGACGCGGGATCGCCGCCGCCCGGCTCGGCTCGGATCTCGCCGTCGTCGGAGCTCCGATTCAGGCCAACTCGTCGGCCGCCGGCAATCAGGAGAAGCCCCAGGTCGTGCGACTCGCGGGCGGTGCTGCGCTGGTGGCTTGGGAAACGACGGCGCCGGGCAACTCGGTCGGCACTCCCGCCGCCAACGCCGGCGTTTACGCACGGATACTTCCGTCAACCGGCGCACCCAGCGGAGCCGATGTTCGCGTCAGCCCCGTCAGCGCGGTGATGAACCAAAAGCGCACCGTGCAATGGTCGGGCATCTTCCGCAACAAGGCCAAAACCCGGACCTACAAGTTCAACGAAAAGATTTCCCAGGTGCGCGAACACGCCGGGGGCGTGTCGCTCGTCGCCCTGCCCGACGGCGGGGCGGTCGTTCTTTATCACGGCGTGCGCCGCACGTACACCAATACGTGGGCGCTCTCGCGTGAGACGAAGTTCAACGGGAACCGCTCGACCACCAATGATGTGCTCCAACCGGTCCGGCTGACGGGCGATTGGATGCAGGACATCTACATGCAACGCCTCGATGCGGCCGGCCAGAAGGTCGGTGCCGAGGTGCAGGTCAACCAATACGACCGGTTCAACCAACGCAATCCCTCGGCCGCCCTCCTCGCCAACGGGAATCTCCTGGTGACATGGGTCTCCGAGAAGGCGGTCAGCTCCTCGGCCACCGCCAACCTTTCGGTCGGTCTGGTCGGTCGGGAATTGTCGGTGTCCGGTGAGCCGGTCGGCGATGAGTTTACGGTGGCCGAGGACGCCACGCGGGCCGTGGCCAATCCCACGGTGCTCGCGGTCGGCAACGGATTTGGAATTTACTGGAGCCAACACGAGGCGACCTTCTCGAGAAACTGGAACGTGTATGGCCGGGTGTTCCAGGCGGCGGGGAATCCCACCAGCCCCTCCACGCTGATCAATGATCACACAGCTGGCGATCAATTCGCCCCCCGCGTGGCGACGTCCGGGGCGGTGCAGTTTGTGGTCTGGACCAGTCTGGGCCAGGATGGATCGCGCGAGGGTGTTTATGGCCGCGCGTTGTCCAGTGGACTGCCGGTGGGCGGTGAGCTCGCGTTGAACACCACGACTCCGAGCCGGCAGCATCAGCCATCCGTCGCAGGAGCGGGCGATGGCCGCTTTCTGACGGTGTGGTCCGGCTATGCCGGGGCCAGCAGTTTCGACCTTTACTCGCAGGTGTTTGAAACGAACGCCGCAGCGCGATAACAGCCTATGATTCGAATGTTGCAACGGATTCTTTGCCCCGCGGCGGCGGTGCTGGCGCTGTTGGCGGCCGCGCGCCCGGCCCAGGGCTTCTCCCTGCTCGGACCATTCAAGGCCGGCGCCAATGGCGGCGAGGCGTGGCAGACCGACGGCTTCGGCGGCTTGCCTCAGGGATTGGGGTACTCATTGCCCGGCGATATCGGCGGCCCGATGTTTTCCACCGAAGGCTACCGCTGGACGGTTCCGACGGTCACCTACGCGTTCGACTCGACGTTTCTCCGCTACTTTGGGACCAACGGAGTCGCGGAAGTGGAGAGCGCGATTCGAATCTTGAACGACTTGCCGCCCGTATCGCGCATGAGCGACACGTTGGATGAGTATGCGCTGGACACCAAAGGTGAAAATGGAGATGCCGGCGCGTTGGGCCTGCTCGACGTCAAGTCGGTGGCTCTGGCGTATCTCGTGGAGGAAATGGGACTGGCGAACCCCGAACGTTTTGTCTTCGGCCTGCGCGGTCGTTTTTCGGCCAACAATTTCACCAATTACTCGGTCATTCAGATGAACTATGACCCGGTCACGGGCGCGCCGAGCCGCTACGTGAATGGCGTGCTCTACAACTATGTTGTCCTTGAGCCGTTGGGACCCCAGGGGTCGGAATGGGCCAGCGCGGTGGAGTGGTTCACGCTGGACCCGCTCAGGGTTGCCTACAGTTCGGTTGCCGGCGGGGGCGGGAGCGGCGACGATCAACTGGGTGAATCCCCCGATCTTTCTGGCAGCCTCCTTGGACAGGGATTGTTCACGGGACAGTACTTTCGAGGCCTGACCCGCGATGATGTCGGCGGATTGCGCCACCTTCTCAGTCCGAAAAATATCGCTTTCGAGTCCTTGCTGCCGACAGTCGTCCCGTCTTCCGTGACCGGCAAAGGCTCGCCGTGGGGGCCGGTCTTCGGCACGAATGTCGTCGGCGCGACGAATGTGGCTCTGACCAATGTGCTCGGGACCAACGTGCTGGCCGGGTTCACCCAGACGGCGCTGCGTCCGGGGGTGGACAAGGTGACCTTTCAACGCGTCAACTTCGATTCGATTCTCGGATCCACCTTCACGCCCATCACCAACCGCTACACGGACACCTTCATCAACCCGACCAACGGACGGGTGGTCCGGCAAAAGGTCGCCCGCGCGATTTTGCGTCCCGATATCATTTTTACCGCCCAGGATCTGGGCATCATTCTCGGCATCCCGGTGTTCAGCGGGCGTTCCTCCACGGCGAACTGGAGTAATAACGCGGCCATCAACACGGCCATCGTTGGCACGGCGGCCGGCGGACCCGGCGTGATCACTCCGGGCATCATCATCGCCTTTTCCAATGTGCTCCCGTACTTCGACGCCGAACCCGGAGGCCTGGATAGCGATTTCCCCATTCCGCTGGCTTGGGGATCGTTTGACGGCACCGATCAGCCGCCGGTGGTTTATCCGGTGTTTGGGGACGTCACCCTCGACTATTTGCGCAACATCGCCACCACGAGGAGAAACAGATAACGGTATGGAATTTTCCCGACACATGAAGCCTTTCTTTGGTGCGCTCGCCGCGCTGGCGGCCGGCGCCGGCCTGTCGCTCCCTGCAGCGACGCTGCCTCTTTACGAGAACAATTCGCCGCTCATCTCCCCGCCGGCTATCGCGCCCCGCATCGACGCCCGCGTGTGGATCAACCGGTCCACGTTCGACATCTTTTCCACCCTGCCCTACGACTCGCTGAACACGAGCATCTTCACAAACACGTCGTCCGGCCAGATGGCCTTCGATCCCGGCGTGCGGTTCCATCGAAACACCAATGGGGTTCGCTACTCGATGGACACTTGGGTCAACGAGGGCTCCATCTCCACCGACCACGCGACCTTTTTCAGCAGCCAGTTCCTGATCAGCGACTCCACCGCCAGCATCCTTCAGGTCCAGGCAACGAACATCCTGAGCAAGGGCCCGCTCTCGTCCGGCGCACACGGCGTCGTTCACCTGGAAGGAAAAAAGGTCCACGTGCCCCGCATTGGGATCCGCACCGGATCGTCCTCCGCATCCAGCCTGATCAACGTGGGCACGTCCTTTCTCGGCACGTCCAACTTCGTCAACGACGTTGGAATCACCGACCTCTATTGGGCCACGGGACTGAACAACTCCCTGACGCCAAATGATCCCCCGATGAATCTGGATGCGCAGAGCTTTACTTTGCCCAATCCGAGTTCACCGGTGCACGACGTCGTTACTCGATCCTTTGGATTCACTTTCACCAACTCGTCCATCATCCCCGGTGGTTACTTTTTCTTCGGCACCAATCTGAGCGCCAGCCTGCTGACCAACGGCTATGCGGCGGCTGTGAATCGCTCGACGCTCTCCGCGACCAGTTCGGTCATTCAGATCGTCTTCTACCCCACGAACAGCGATCCCCTCTCTTCGACTGAGGTTCGCTTCGCGAATTTCGGACGGGCCTCCCGGGCGGTGGTTGCTTTCCACACGGCGGAGTTCGACATCGCCACCCAGGAAACCTCCACGAACTCGATTTACCTGGTCGACGGAATTGCCACCACCACCAACCTTTTTCTTTCGCGCAACCTAAGCTTCAACACCCGCCGGCCGAGCACGATGATGGTGACCCGTATCGCTCCGACGGATTACTTCAGCGGGCTGCCTGGCAACGCGAACTATGCCGACGATCTGGTGACTGGAACCCAGTTCGTTGATCGTGTCGTGACCAACACCTATGCCGCCTACGCCGCCCAGGTCTCCAACCTCGGCTCCAGCCCGACCGGCGGCATTCCCTACGACGTGACCAACGTCCCCGGCCGCGTCACCATCATCGGCGACGAGGTGAACTTGGAGCAGACCCGCATTCGCGCGGAGTCCGCGGTCATCATCAAGGCCAACAACCTGGTCTCGAACCATCTGGCCACCATCGACGCTCCGCTTCTCAACCTTGACCTGCGCACCACGCAGCCCACGTTGGTCATCTCCAACGTGGCGCCGGCCAGTGTCCGGCGCTTCAGCGGCGAGCTTCGCGCCTGGTCCACGCGCTGGAACAACCAGGAGGTGATCAACCAGCCCAGCGGCATCGCGGTCACGAACAGCGTTCTCGTCCACGTCCTCATCGTGGAAAGCCTCCTGCAGGGCGAGGTGCCGGTCACGCTCAACGAGTTCGCGGTCCGCGGCACCAACCACGTCATCGCTGACGCGCTCAACATCTCCAAGTCGCTTCTCGTCGAAGGCACGTCCGTCGACTTCCTCAACGGCCTCACCCTGCCGTTCGGCTACAGCCTCGGTGCGTCCAATCTCTCCGGAATTCTGCATTTTACCAACCATGGCGTCATCGCCACCAGCGGCCTTCAGGCATTTGGCACGGACCGCCCGGCGCCCTACCTCGACTACGTCAATTACGGAACCAATTTCGCCGCCACTCACGCCATCCGCTCAGTCAGCGTGCAAAATCCCGGCTGCATCGCGGCGACGGGCGGGCCGCTGAACATCAACGCCGTGGACCTGGATCTGACGGGCGCGCCATTTGTCGGGACGACCAATCTGATGACCAACTTCCTGGTCACGACGACGGGCACCATTCCGATTGTCTTCCCGGTGGTGGACGTGGAAAGCGCGCCCCCGAAGTTGTCGGGACCATCCGAGGTTCGCCTGCAGGCGCGGAACGTGACCGCTTCGAATTCCTGGATCAACGCCGGCACCCTCGTCCTGGCAGTGACAAATAGCTTGGCGGACGGGGGCTTGGAAGGGGCCAACTACTGGACGGTGACGAATGGCTTCAACGCCGTGCGCCGGCCCACGACGAGCTCTCTCCTGGGCACGACTCTGCGGACCGATGCGCCGCGGTTTGGGCGGACCGAGCATTACTGGGCTGGCGACGATCGGGGTGCCGTTCCGGCCGGCTTCACCAACAACCTGGCGATCGGGACGCTGTCTTTTGACGGGGATTTTCAAAGCAGTTTCGCCTTTCACGCGCTGGGGTCTTCCAATGCGATTTATGTCGACTACCTTGAGTTCCTGAACACGGCAACCAACTACAGCCTGAGCACGCCCGTTTTTCGCACGTTCGAGATCGATCCGAACTTCACGATCTATTTCGCCAACGCCAACGTTTCGGTCGAGAAGCTCGATGGGGCGCTGGGCGGACGGTTCCGCTGGGTGTCGAGTTTTGCCGGTCCCAACAGCAGCACCAACATCACGTATACGAACGGCATCACCTACACGTTCAACGCGGCCCTGGTTCGGAGCAAGGACCTGGACTCCGACGGCGATGGCATCGTCAACCGCGACGATCCCGAGCCCATCTACGTGGCGGAGAACGCGCACATCACCGTGGCTCTGGCCGCGGCTCCAGCTCGTGCGGCGATCCTGCGCTGGAGCGCGCTGGCCTATTCGCGCAACACGGTCGAGTTCAAGACCACGGCCGGCGATGAACCCTGGCAGACGCTGACCAACTTCGTGCACGGTTCGCATACTTCCCCCGTGAGCATCTCGGATCCGCTCCCGGCGACCGGTGCACCCAGCCGGGTGTATCGTCTGCGGGTCGACCCGGCTCGATGAACGATGTCGTAACCGACCAAGAACTGAATAGCGTATGAGTAAAGTCCGATCGTTGTTTGGGCGCCGCCACGGATGGCCGGTTGCCAGCGTGGTGCTCGCTCTTATCCTTGGCGGCGTCGCTCTCCCGAGGCCCGCGCTCTCCCAGACCGTGCCGGCCGGTAGCTTTAAGTTCAGCAGTGCCGCCTATGCCGTGACGGAAAATGAGTCCGCCCAGGCTCCATTGGCCAACCCGGTGTTTCCGCCGACGTTGAATTTCCGTTCGGTCCGAGGCGTGGTCATCACTGTCTTGCGGGAAAACGGGACGGCCGGTCGCGTGCACGTGCCCTACGCCTCGGTCGATATCGATGGGACGTGTGGCGACACCAACTCGACCCAGGCCGTGCCCGAGTGTGATTACCAGCCCGTTTTTGGAGAGCTCGTCTTTGACGATTTCGAAACGAGCAAGAGTTTCGTTATTCCGGTCTTCTCGGATGGCGCACTTTCCGGCAATAAACAGTTCGACATCACCATCGGGCCTGTGACCCTGGATGCGAGCGAGAGCCCGGATATCATCCCGCCGACCATTGAAAACCCGAATACGACGGTCACGATCATCGAGATCAACCAGGGCAACATGACGTTGGCGCCGGCGATTCGCGGAACTAATTTCGTCATTGAGCGCAAATTTTACGCAGTCGATGAGGACGAGCGGACAATCACGGTCGACGTATTGCAGCCGAGCGGGACCAGCGGCGATGTCCGCTGGGAGTTGCTGGGTTCGGATCGGCCCGGATGGAGCTTGAATCCCGCTTCCGATTACGCGCATCCAGTGGTTCAGACTCACACCAACCCCACTTACACGGACGGGACCACCAATTTTGTAACGACGCAGGACTTTGTGCTGGCGGCGGGCACGCTCCAGTTTGCCCAGGGGCAGCGGCGGCGGTCGGTCGTGATCCAGATTTTGGACGACGACGTCGTCGAGTTTAACGAGGATCTGCTCATCCGTTTGATCCCGGTGGGCGGACAGAACCCGGGCTTGGGCGCGAATTCCAGCGCGAACGTGAAGATTCTCTATCAGGAAACTCCGGCAGGGTCCTTGGATCGGGAATGGAACCGGGACAATGTCGCTTCGACCACGCCGCGCTTCAATCCGGCACCCGGTGCCAATAACCCCGTCCGCGCCGTCGCGGTGCAGGACGACGACCGCACGATTATCGGCGGCGATTTTACAGCCTTCAACTCTGCTCCCCGCAACCGTCTTGCGCGGGTGAACGGGGATGGATCGCTCGACGTCAGTTTTGAGCCGGGGACGGGCGCGGACGATTTCGTCTCCAGCATCGCCTTGTATCCGGCGGGCGCGGACAGCGCTGGAAAGATCCTCATCGCCGGCGGCTTCACTTCCTATAATGGCATTCAGCGCAATGGCATCGCTCGCGTAAACCCGAATGGATCGTTGGACGGAACGTTCGCGGTGGGGACGGGGGCCAATGGCGTTGTGCGGGCCGTGGGAATTCAGGCGGATGAAAAAGTGATTATCGTCGGCGAGTTCACCACGGTGAACGGCCTCCCTCGCGGTGGGGTGGCACGACTGAACGCCGATGGGAGTGTTGACACTTCTTTCGATCCCGGTTCCGGCGCCGACGGTCCAGTGCTCGCGCTGGCGGTTGCGGCCGGGCGGGTGTATGTGGCCGGCGATTTCATGGTGTTCGGCGGTGAGTTTCGCGCGCGCGTGGCCCGGTTGACGGACGCCGGGGTCGTGGATTTGACCTTTGATCCCGGTGGTGGTGCCGATGGCCCGATTCACGCCCTCGCGCTGCAAAATGACGGCCGTCTGCTGATGGGCGGGGCTTTTGCCACGTTTGATTTTCGCAATCGGTCCGGGTTGGCTCGGCTGGAGAACAGCGGGACGCTCGATACTTCTTACGATCCCGGGTCCGGCGCCAACGACGCCGTCTTTTCGATCGCGCTTCAGTCGGATGGAAAAGCATTCGTGGGCGGACAGTTTACCGATTTTAACCACACCCGGCGCGTGGGGCTGACCCGTTTGTTCGTGAACGGAAAGGTCGACACCAGTTTTCTCGATACGGCTTATAATCAATTTGCCGGCGTCATCAACGACCTCTATTACCAGCCCCGAAATGCGGTCAATGCCATCGCGCTCCAGAGCGATGGCAAAGTCATGATCGGTGGCCAGTTTTATCAGGTTGGTGGAAATCCCTCCGTCGAAACCGTGCCCGGCAGCCGGCCAGAATGGGTGTCGACGGATATTCATGTCTGGAACCGAGCCGAGAAGCGGGCCCGGGCCAATCTTGCCCGACTCATGGGCGGCTACACTCCCGGGCCGGGAAATGTGGAGTTCTCCCTCGCCCAAAACACGGTCGACGAAAACTCGCCCATTTTGACGGTTCCGCTCCAACGTATCGACGGGCAACTCGGCGCGATTGGCGTCGTTTTCGGCACGACCAACGGCCTCGCGACGAGCGGTTCTGATTTTGATGAAACCGTCGGCAACGTCATCTGGCCCCAGGATGCCCTGCCGATTCCTGCCCCGATTCTCCTGGGCGCCGTTGGTGAGCGCTACAATTTTCAAGTGCCGATCGCCGAAGACGCCTCCATTGAGGGCGATGAAACGTTCGGCCTGGGTATCACCACCCCGGTTTCGGCGATCAGGCTGGGTGGAGAAATCATTCTCACTGGCGGCGCGCTCGGGCGCTCCTCGTCCAGCGCGACAATCGTCGACAACGATTTCAATCGGGGTGAATTCGAGTTCAGCGCGTCGGTCTATACCACCAACGAAAATGCCGGCGTCGCCCGCGTCACCGTCGTTCGCCGCAACGGCAGTGTTGGGCCCGTGAGTGTGAAGTACTTCACCCGGGACGAGACAGCCATCGCGGGCAGCGACTACACCTTCACCCAGGGGACCCTGACGTTCGGCTCCGGCGTGACCAGCCAATCGTTTGGCGTCCCGCTGCGGGACGATCTTGTGATCGAGGCCGACAAGACGTTCCAGGTCGTCCTCACCAACGCGACCGGCGGCGCCATCATCCAGCCGGGCGGGCTCGACGCCACCACCAACGCGCGCGTCCGGATTGTCGACAACGACATCCCCTCGGGCCGCATCGGCCTTTATACCGCCACGCCTCCGACGGCGGCGTTCAGCACCAATGAGGGCGCCGGTTTTGCGCAGATTGTCGTCGAACGCCTGGGAGGCGCCGTGGGCCAGTTGAGCGTGGTCTTCACGGCCACCAATGGCACGGCCATCGCCGGCACGGACTTTGTCGGAGTCACCAACACCCTCACGTGGGTCCATGGTGATGTCGTGCCCAAGATCGTCTCCATCCCGTTGATCGACAATTCCACGGTGGGCAGTCCCACAAAAACGGTTTCGCTGCGGCTGTCCAATCCCTCCGTGGCCGGGGCGGTCGGCGTCGCTGCGGGCACGCTGACGATTACGGAAGACGATGCGGCGGGTCGCCTTTCGTTCAGCCGGCCCTCCTACGACGTCGACGAACGGGGCACGAATGTCTGGATCACCGTCGTGCGGCAAGGTGGCGTCGGTGGAACGATCACCGTGAATTACCAGGCGGTGAATGGCACCGCGATCAACGGAACTCATTTCACCCTGGCGGCGGGCTCGCTGACCTTCGGTCCGGGAGTCGTGGCCACCAATTTTGTCGTCACGTTGCTCGACAACACCAATCTGACCGGGACCCTGGATGCCACCCTGCGCCTGACTGGCGCCAGCGCGACCGGAACCTACCCCACGGCCGCGATGCATATTCTCGACGATGAAACCATCGGCGATCCCGCCGGCTCGCTCGACGCCACATTCAATCCGCTCGCGGGCGGCAACGATTCCGTCAATGCCGTGGCCCTGCAGCCGGATGGTCGCATTCTGGCCGCCGGCTCCTTCCGGATGATGAACCGGGTCAGCCGCACGCGCGTGGCGCGGTTGCTCACGGACGGCACCCTGGATGAATCGTTCGACGTGAAGCAGGGGCCGAATGCGCCGGTGCGTGCGATGGTGCTGCAAGGCGAGCGGGTGGTGATTGGCGGCCAGTTTACACAGGTGGCCGGCACAAACCGCAATTACATCGCCCGCCTGCTGGCGGACGGAACCCTGGATCGATTCTTCAATCCGGGTGGCGGGGCGGACGCGCCCGTGCTTGCTCTCGCCGCGTTGCCTGATGGCGGCGTCGTGCTCGGTGGCGGTTTCGCCTCCGTCAACGGCATCAGCCGGCCCGGCGTGGCGATCCTCAACTCCAATGGAACCGTTCGCGCCGGCTTCAGCCCGGGCGTCGGTGTGGCGGGAACCGTTCTCGCGCTGGCGGTGCAACCTGATGGCCGGATCATTATCGGCGGAGAGTTTTGCGCAGTCGACGGAATCCCGGCGCCCAACCTTGCCCGGCTCCTGGCCAACGGCGCAGTGGATACCACGTTCAATGTTGGCCAGGGCCCGAACGGAGCCGTTCGCGCCATCGCGCTGCAACCGGATGGTGCCATCGTGATCGGCGGCTCATTTACCCAGGTGGACGGAGTGGATCGAGGTCGCATCGCGCGGCTGACGGCTGGCGGCGCGCTGGACACCCTGTTCCAGAACGCGGTGGCTGGCGCCAATTCAGACGTGCTCGGCCTCGCCCTGCAATACGACGGCAAGGTCATCGTGGTCGGCGAGTTCACCCGGTTCAACGACGTCTCCCGCAACCGCATCACCCGGCTGAACCAAAACGGAAAGACCGACACCTCGATCAACTTTGGGCTTGGTGCCGACAAGGCGATCACGGCCGCGGTGATCCAGGACGATCGCCGGATTATTCTCGGCGGCCGCTTCACGTCGTTCGACGGGATGGAGCGTCTCTACCTGACGCGGGTGCATGGCGGCTCGATCTCGGGTTCAGGCCATTTCCAGTTTGATTCGCCCTACTACTTCGCGGACGAATCGCAGCACGAGGCCATTATCTCCGTGCTCCGCCGCGGCGGCATGGCCGGTGAAGTGACGATTGACTACGCGAGCGCCGCGGGCACTGCCACTCCCAACCTCGATTATACGAACATCGTGGGCACCCTCACCTTCGCCGAGGGCGAATTCCAACGGCAGATCTCTGTGCCAATCGTCAATGACGGTCTCGGTGAAGATCCGGAAACCGTCAGCCTCTCGCTCAGCAACCCATCCGCCGGCGACCTGGGCGTCGTTCCCGAAGCAACTCTCATCATTGTCAGCGACGACAGCGGGATCGGCTTTGCCTCGGGAACCTTCGCGGTGGGCGAGGGCGTGGCCGGCGGACAGGTTCAACTCACCGTGAATCGCTCCGGCGCCACCAACGAGGTGAGCACTGTCAGTTACGCCACCGTCGCGAACGGCACGGCCACCGCCCTGGAAGACTTCACGCCGGTCAGCGGCATTCTCGTGTTTGCCCCGGGTGAGGATTCGAAGACCATTATTGTCCCCATCCTCGATGACGGGCTGATCGAGCCGACGGAAACGTTCTCGGTCGTGCTGACCAATGCCACCGGCAGCTCCAGCTTGCAGACGGCGACAACGGTGGTCTCCATCGTCGACAACGACTTCAGCCCGGGCACCCTCATGGTGGCCAGCGCGAACTACTCCGTCGCCGAAAACGGTGGCAGCGTGACCGTGACCGTTGTCCGAACCAACGGCGTGACCGGCGTGGTGACCGTCCAATATCAGACCCAGACGGGCACGGCGACCACCAATGACTTTGTAGCCAAATCCGGGGTTGTGACCTTTGTCGAAGGGCAATCGGTCGGCACGATCACCATCACGATCCTCGACGACGCTGTCGTCGAAGGCGACGAGGCGTTCCTCGTGCGGTTGTCCAACCCGACCGGTGGCTCTTCCATTGTCGGCCCGACCGATGTGACGGTGACGATCGTGGATGAGGAGGTCGGGCCGGGCAGCCTCGACCGCACCTTCGATCCGGGTGCGGGCCCGAATGGTCTTGTGCGTGCGCTCAGTGCGGCTGCAGACGGCAGTGTCTTGATCGGCGGCTCCTTTACCCAGGTTGGTTCTGACCTCCGCAATTATGTCGCCCGCCTGACCAGCTCGGGATCGAATGACGACACCTTTGATCCGGGAGACGGACCCAATGGCCTCGTTTCCACCCTGGAAGTTTCGACCAACGATTCGGTGACGATCGGCGGCGGCTTCACTTCGGTGGATGGGCACGCCGCGAATCGCGTCAGCCGTCTGCTGGCGGCTGGTGATTTGGACGGAACGTTTTTGAACAACGCCGGCTTCAACGGCTCGATCCATGCCCTGGCCTTGCGGCCGGATGGACGGGCGGTCGTGGGTGGCGCCTTCGGGCTTCCCGGCCGCGGCATCATCCAGCTCCGGTCGGATGGCACCGTGGACACGGCATTTGATCCCGGTGGCGGCGCCGACGGCCCGGTTCACGCGGTGGGCCTTTTCGATGACGGCCGAGTTGCCATTGGTGGTGCCTTCACGTCGGTCGATGGGGTGCCACGCGCCCGCCTCGCCGTCTTGCGGGCGGATGGGTCGCTCGATACCGCCGTCGATCCGGTTGCCATCACCAACGGGACGGTTTACGCCGTGGCGGTCCAGCCCGATGGAAAGGTGATCGCAGCGGGTGATTTCGGCACGGCCAGCGGTCCGGTTCGGATCGCGCGATTCAACACCGATGGGTCGATCGACAACACCTTCGCGGTCGGCACCGGGGCGAACGATATCATCTTCGCCCTCAAACTGGACAGCACCGGGCGGATTCTGATCGGCGGCGCCTTCACCACGTTCAACGGCTCCACGCGCAATCGCTTCGCGCGCCTGAATTCCAACGGCAGTCTGGATGCCACCCTGGACCCGGGCCCGGGCGCGAATGGCTCCGTGCTGGCGCTGGATGTGTTGCCAACCGACGACTTCCTGATCGCCGGCGATTTCACCATGGTGAACGGCGCGGTCCGAAACCACATCGCCCGGATCCTCGGGGGCTCGCTGGCGGGGGCCCGCTTCGCTTCCGCCGGGACTTCTGGCGGCATGTTTAACCTGCAGCTGGTGGTGGTGCCGGGACGACGCTACGCTTTGGAGGTAAGCTCGGACCTTCGCCAGTGGTCCACCGCGCGCACGACCCGGGCGACTGGCAACCTGTGGCAGGTCGGCGAAGCGTTCGAGGCGAACGCCAACTGCCGCTTCTACCGCCTGCGGGAGTTGCCCTAGCCAAATGCGAGCCGGATGGTCTCAAGCCGTCTTCGGAGAGAGTTACGTATGCGATCTGATCTTATGAGAAAGTTAATCGGCACTTTGCTGCGATTGGACGGCGGCTCGTTCGTCGCCGGCCAGACACAGCGGGCGACAACCCCGGGCATCGTTGCGAAAGCGATCGCCGTGGTGTGCGCCTGGCTTCTGGCCGCCGTGGCGCTGGGCACCGGCAGCAAGGCCGAGGCGCAAAGCCTTTCGGGCACGCCGATGACCGCCAACAACCATGCTGTGGCCAGCCTCCGCAGCCTCGCAAAATTGGAGCAGAGCTACGGCCATGCCCGCCGCACAAACGGATCGCTGGCCATCCCCCGCGGTCGGCCTGGCGACCAGCCCCTCCCTGGTGGCGGCGGCGCGCCGGGCAATGACGAAGTCGGCTTTTCGCCGGCAGGCGCGGGGTCAAGCATCACCTCGCCGCCCCCGGTGATTTCGTTTCAGGCCCTGGGCGACAATGACCAAAGCGTGCCTCCGGATACGCACGGCGCGGTGGGCCCGAACCATGTCATGACCGTGTTGAACACGGAAGTGCGGGTCCAGGATCGCCAGGGAAATGTGGTCAGCACGGTTTCGCTGAGTGGCTTTTGGATCCCGGTCGGGGGCTTCTTCACGTTTGATCCCAAAATTCTCTACGACCGGACAGCTGGCCGCTGGATTTTTGTGGCGATGGAAGGCGGGGATTTCTTTGAGTCCGCCATCCTGCTGGCGGTGTCGCAGACGAGCGATCCGACCGGACAGTGGAATTATTATCGAATCGATGCGGATGCCACCGATGCACAGTGGGCCGACTATCCAAGTTTGGGTTACAACAAGGATTGGATTGTGGTCTCGGCCAATATGTTTCCGCTGGTCGCTTCCGCGGGACAGAGCGTCAATGTTTACGCGTTCAACAAGGCCGATCTCTACGCGGGCGGCGTTGGGCTTTTCACGTTGTTCCGCGACACCACCGCGGGCTCATTTACGTTGGTGCCGGCCATCACCCATGACGACAACGTCTCGACGATGTACCTGGTCGATGTCGACAATCTCGGTTTGCTCTATGGAGGCATCGCGAGCCGGCTGCGCGTCAGCACGATTACCGGAACGGTGGGCGCCGAGCAGATCAATCTGGGCACGGCGTTCATGACGCCGGGCAGTCCTTGGGCCACGGTTGACCCGTCCTTCGGGTTTGGGCTCCCGCAGCTGGGCAGCCCAATCGGCATCGACGGCGGCGACACACGCATGCAAAACGTCGTTGTCCGCAACGGCACGCTCTGGTGCACGCATCATGTGTTCCTGCCGGCGTCCACCCCGAACCACGTGGCCGTCCAATGGCTGCAGTTCACGCCGTCAGGTCAGATTCTGCAAAGCGGCCGGCTGGAAGACACGAACGCCTTGCGCTCGTTCGCCTATCCAACGATTGAGGTGAATCGCAACAACGACGTCTTGCTTGGCTTTTCGACCTTTGGCAGCAACCAATTTGCGAACGCAGCCTACGCATTTCGCGCGGGCGACGATCCGACCAACGCCTTCCGCGCACCGTATGTCTTCAAAGCCGGCGAGGGGCCATACTTCAAGAATTTCGGTTTTGGAGCCAACCGCTGGGGCGACTACAGCTCGACCGTCATCGATCCGGTGGATGATGTCGGCATGTGGACGATCCAGGAATACGCGGGCTTGCCCGTCGCTGGTGTGTCCAAGTTCGGCACCTGGTGGGCGCAGG
This sequence comes from Limisphaerales bacterium, assembly GCA_044229355.1. Lineage (GTDB taxonomy): Bacteria > Verrucomicrobiota > Verrucomicrobiia > Limisphaerales > JADJPG01 > JBGARF01. The sequence goes on along the minus strand of JBGATF010000021.1, from coordinate 53,049 downwards.
TGCTTGAGGTCCCGGGCGTGCGGTTCGAATTCGCGGACTACACCGCCAGCGAGGCGCCGCCGCCGGGCTATGCCACCATCACCGTCTTGAACATTCGTGGCGAAGCCGGCTCGGTGGAGTTTTCCACCAGCCCCGGGACCGGCGTGGCCGGCATTGATTATGTCCCTGCCCAGGGCACGATTACGTTTGCCGCCGGGCAAACCCGCGCGTCATTCCCCGTCCAGCTCATCGACAACCCCAATGTCAATTCGAACAAGACGGTCAACCTCCATCTGCGCAACGCCACCGGTCCGTTTGGCCTCAGCCTGATCACCAACGCCGTCCTGACGATCGTGGACGACGAGACGGCGAGCATCGCGAGCACCGCCGGCGAATTCAATTTCAGCACCTGGGTGGCCAATGACGTCTACATGGTCACCGAGGACGAATCGGATTTCTCCAAGGCGTGCTACCCGGGCTACTTCATCGACCGCGAACGGTCGGCGCTGGGCGCGCTCATCACGGTGGTCCGCACCAACGGGTCGACCGGCCGCGTTCTGGTGGACTACAGCACGGTCGACGTGGGTGGAACCGCCCAGCCCTTCATCGACTATGAACCCGTCAGTGGCACCCTGATGTTCGACGATCACCAGATGAGCGCCAACTTCGTGGTGCCCATCACGAATCTGTTTTTCAGCACGTTTTCGGATCTGCTGTTTTTCAACGTGCAATTGTCCAATCCCCGACCGGCGCCTGAAGAGGAGCAGGCCAATCCCGGGTTGATCCGGCCCATTGTGGGTCCTGGCGGGGTTGCGCCGGTGGGCATTGTCAAAATCGACGAGGGCTTCCTGACCTTCACCTCCGGAACCACCAACATCACGCCGACGCCCGCCTTCGCCTTCGAGCGCCTGCACTATCGGACCGATGAATATCCGGATCGCAATCCGTTGCTGCCCGGCGGGCAAAAGGTCATTGAGGTCAGTATCATCAAGCCGGACACTGGAGGACGCGTGCGCGTGGAGTTTTACAACCACGTGCGCGGGCTTAGCTCCGGCATCAACAACTTCCCCTACGGCAACCTCATTGGCGCCACGCTGAGCGGCCCTACTGTGGATGCCGGCTCGGACTACGCCTTCGCGCCCGTCGGTGGTGCCCAGGTTCTGGCCAACCCGGTTTATTTGGATTCGTCCCAGACCACGATTACAAATTACGCGGACTACGTGGTCACGACTCTCGAGCTTGATTTCGCCAACATTTGCCGTCGCGAATTCAATGTCATTATCAACAACGATTCGGAGACCGAGTTTGCCGAGGACATCATCATCCGGCTGATCCGTCTTGGCGGCCAGCCCCCTGTCCACCCGCTCGCGCGCATCTGCAACATCACCATCCTGCCGGACGAACAAACTGCTGGAGCCGTCGACCGGGAGTGGAACCCTGACAACATCGAGTCGACCGACCCCTCTTTTAATCTGACCCCGGGTGCGAACTTCACTGTCAGTTCCGTGGCCGTGCAGTCTGACGGCAAGACCATCGTCGGTGGCGATTTCACGGCGATGAATTCCCGTCCGCGCAATCGCCTCGCGCGGCTGAACGCCGACGGCTCGCTGGACGCATCGTTCAATCCCGGAACGGGCGCCGACGCCAACGTGACCCGCGTGCTCATCTATCCGGACTCCAGCACGAATGCCGGCCAGGCGTTGATCGTGGGCGGATTCTCCTCTTACAACGGCACTCAACGGAACGGCATCGCCCGGTTGCGGGCGAATGGTTCCATTGATCCATCCTTCCGGCCCGGTAACGGCGCCAACGGCGTCATCTACAGCGCGACCATCCAGGCGGATGGAACGATTGTCATCTCAGGAGACTTCACGGAGTTTAACAACATCAGCCGGCCGGGCTTGGCGCGGTTGAATCCGGATGGGTCGCTGGACCTGTCGTTTGACCCGGGCCCGGGTGCCGATGCGCTCATCTGGGATGTGAAGGCGGTGGCCGACGGGTTGGGCGGCGAGCAGATCCTCATCGCCGGTGATTTCCTGGTCTACGGCGACGATTTCCGCGGGGGCATCGCGCGCCTGAATGCCGACGGAACCCTCGATCCGAACTTTTACACGGGCAGCGGAGCCAACGGGACGATTCGGTCGATCGCGGTGGAAAGCAACGGCCGCGTGGTGGTGGCCGGCGCCTTCAGTACGATCGACGCGCGTCCGCGCGTCGGAGTCGCCCGCCTGAATTCCGACGGATCGCTCGACGAGACGTTCGATCCCGGTCATGGCGCGGACAACCCGGTCTACACCGTGACGTTGCAGCCCGATCAAAAGGCGCTCATCGGCGGGCCGTTCACGTCGTTCAATGGCACGCGGCGCATGGGCTTCGCCCGTTTGCGGCGGGATGGAACTCTTGACACGACGTTCCTCGACACCGCCTACAACCAGTTCGCCGGCCTGATCAAGGCGATGAGCTTCGAGCCGCCCAACTATGTGAACTCCATCGCGGTGCAGCCTGATGGCAACGTCATGATCGGCGGATCGTTCACCAACATTGGTGGAAATCCCTCCTATCAGGCCGACGTGCCGAACTACTACACGGTCTTCACCCGCGCGGACAAGCGGGCCCGCTATAACGTGGCGCGGGTGCTTGGCGGAATCACACCCGGCCCCGGCAACATGGACTTCGATGTCCAGGATTACTATGTCGATGAAAATGCCGGGATTGCGTCACTCAAGCTCCAGCGGACCGACGGTCGACTCGGCAGCATCGTGGCCGAGGCCGGCACCGGCGCCGGAACCGCGGTGGCCGGAACGGACTTCATTGGCACGAACCTGGTCACGCTCTGGGCCGAGGGCTTCTACCAAACCAACATCGACCTGACGTTCCCGGTGCTCTTCCCAACCAACTTCGCCCCGATCAGCGTCGGCCGGATCGACCCCATTTATCTCAAGGTTCCCATCCTCGATGACCTCCTGCAGGAAGGGGATGAGGTGGTCAACCTCTCGTTCCTCAATCCGCGGGGCAGCATCACCCTGGGTGGCGAATACATCCCGGTCGGGGCCGCGCTTGGCCGCTCATCCGCCCGGCTCAATCTGCTGGATAACGACTTCAACCCCGGGCTGTTCGTTTTCGCCTCCCAGGTTTTTGCGACCAACGAGTCGTCGACGAACCTCGTGATCACGGTCAAGCGGATCAATGGCTCCGCTGGCCAGGTCTCGGTCGATTACTTCACCACGGCCCTGAACGTCAACCAGCCGGCCCGGGCCGGCTCCGATTACTCGCCGGTCAAGAACACGCTCACGTTTGCCTCGGGCCAGACTTCGCGGACGTTTTTCATCCCGATCGTCGACGACACTGAAGTCGAATTTGACGAAAACATCGGCCTGGTTCTGACCAACGCCACGGGCGGCGCCAAGGTGGGGGCGGGCACTCCAACCTCCATTGCCACGGCCACCGCAACCATCCTCGACAACGATTTCCCGCCCGGCCGCGTCAATCTCGCTGCTTCATCGTTTACAGCGACGGAACAGGACGGCGTCGCGCGGATTACGGTCTCGCGTTCCGGCGGCAACGTGGGCGGAGTGACGGTCGACTATTTCACGGTGGCCGGCACGGCCACCGCTCCGGCGGACTTTGCCGCAACCTCCGGCACGCTGGTCTGGAACAATGGCGACAGCACCGCGCGGACAATTGAGGTTCCCCTCGTCATGGACGGCGTGCCCGAAAGTCCCGAGTCGTTCAATATCGTCTTGCGCAACGCCACCGTCAGCGGCTTGGCCAACACCAACGTGCTGGGCCTGCGCACAAACGCAATCGTCCTGATTCAGGACGGTGATGCCTACGGCTCCGTCGGGTTCAACCAGCCGTTCTATCAAGCCGACGAAAGTGGCGGCACGGTCTACATCACGGTGGTTCGCAGCTCGGGCATCGCCGGCGCCGGCACGGTCAACTATGCGACCGAAGCCGTCACCGCGCGCCCCGGAATTGACTACGTGCACGCCAGCGGCACCCTGACGTTTGCCCCTGGAGTCATCAGCCAGACGTTTACCGTCGCCTTGCTCGATGACAATGAAAACGACGGGCAACGGGTGGTGAACCTGGTGCTGTCCAATCCCGTGAATGTCGGGCTGGGCACGCCGACGCGGGCGGAACTCCGCATCGTCGACAACCGCTCCTTCAATGAGCCGGCCGGCACGATCGACACCGTGTTTGCTCCGACGGCCGGTGCCAATGGTCCCATCTTCGCCGTGGCGCCCCAGATGACAGCGGGTGTCGCCGATGGTCGCCTGGTCATCGCCGGTGACTTCACTGAAGTCAATCAGGTCGTGCGCAACGGCATCGCCCGGTTGCTGACGAACGGGACGCTCGACACGACCTTTGACCCGGGCCCGGGTGCCAATGGCAGCATTCGCTCCACCGTCGTGCAGCCGGATGGCAAGGTGCTCATCGGTGGCTTCTTTGACGAGGTCCTGGGCACCAACCGCAGCCGGATCGCCCGGTTGAATCCCGACGGCTCGCACGATTCATTCTTCAATCCCGGCGCGGGCGCGGATAACCCCGTTTACGCCATGGCGCTGCAGCCCGACGGTCGCATTCTTGTCGCGGGCGGGTTCAGCTCCTTCAACAGCATCACCCGCCCGGGCGTCGTCCGCTTGAACACGAACGGTTCGGTGGACGTGTCGTTTGTCCCCGGTGCCGGGGCCAACGGCCCGGTCTACGCCGTGGCGCTGCAAGCGAATGGCAAGGTCTTGATTGGTGGTGAATTCACCGCCTTCAACGGAGTGGGGCGCGCCCGCCTCGCCCGGCTGAATGCCAACGGCAGCCTGGACACAACCTTCGATCCGGGTGCCGGACTGAACGCCGCGGTCCGTGCCATCGTGGTGCAACCCGATGGCTCGATTGTGGCTGGCGGATCGTTCACCACCGCAGCCGGAGTCAATCGCGGTTACCTTGCCCGGTTTACGGCAGACGGCAGCCTCGATGCCACTTTCCTCGCCAGCCCCCTGCGGGGTGGCGATGGATCCGTGTTCGCCCTGGCCCTGCAGGTCGACGGACGAATTGTCGTGGGCGGTGACTTCACCCAGTTCAATGGCGTCACCCGCAATCGGCTCACCCGCTTGAACGCCGATGGCACCAGCGACTCGACGATCAACTTCGGCGGCGGTGCAGACGCTTACGTGGCCGGCCTCTATGTTCAGCCGGACCGGAAGATTGTGCTGGTCGGCGGCTTTACTGAATTCGACGGCAAGCCGCGGTTGCGCATCGCTCGCGTCCACGGCGGCGCGGTGGCTGGAGCCGGGTCAATCGAGTTCGCGCGCGCGGAGTACCTCGTCGATGAGAACGGCACAAATGCGGTGGTGACCGTCCGCCGCCGCGGAGGCACCACCGGAATCGTCGGGGTTCAGTATCAGACCTTGGACGGCACGGCGGTCGCCGGAACGGACTATGTCACATCCACCGGGACGCTGACGTTCCCCACGGCGGAAACCGAGGCGCGTTTCCTGGTGCCCATCATCGACAACTTCACTCCGGAAGGCGATCGGCTCCTGAATCTCAGCCTGTTTGGCTACACGGGCGGCGCGACTCCCGGTCCCCAGCCGTTTGCGGTGCTCCGCATCCTTGATAACGAAGGCCTGGTTGGATTCAGCACCGCCGACTTCAGCGTGAATGAAAATGTGGCCAGCGGCTTCGCGGTCGTCACGGTGCAACGCTCCGGCGCCACCAATGCCGCGGTGGCCGTTGATTTCTCCACCGTCTCCACCGGCTCGGCCACTCCGCAGCTCGACTACTTCCCGACCAATGGCACGCTCGCCTTCCTCCCTGGCGAGGTCTCCAAGAGCTTCCACGTGCGGATCGTCAATGACCTCCTGATCGAGGGCAACGAAACCCTCGCCTTCAGCCTGGCCAACCCGAGCAGTTCCAACCGCCTCGGCATCGCGTCCTCCACGCTGACCATCGTGGACAACGACTTCGCCCCCGGCCGGTTCACGATTGCCTCCTCGACCTACCAGGTGACGGAAGGCGCCACGAACGTGCTCATCACGGTCCTCCGCACGAACGGCAGCACGGGCATCGCTTCGGTCCGCTACCGCACCGTCGCGGCGACCGCCATCGGCGATGCGGACTTCGTTTCCACGAACAGTGTCCTGGCCTTTGCCGATGGTGAAACCTCGAAGACCATCGCCGTCGGCATCCTGGACGATCTCTTGATCGAGAATCCTGAGACCTTCGCCTTCACCCTCTCGAACCCCACCGGCGGCACAACGCTCGGAGCGGTCGCCAGCGCGGTCGTCACGATCCTCGACAATGACATCAGCCTGATTGTCCCGGCCGGAAGCACTCTGCTCGCGGAAAGCCTGATCACCAACAACATCATCGATCCCGGCGAGCGCGTGACCTTGTCACTCGCCCTGCAGAACAACGGATCCGGCAACACGGTCAATCTCGTTGGCACGCTGCTGCCCGGGAATGGCGTCACCTCGCCGACCGGACCGCAGACCTACGGCCAACTGATTGCCGGCGGATTTGCGGTGTCCGAGACCTACTCCTTTACCGCGGTCGGCAACACCGGCGACCGGGTCGTGGCGACTCTCCTCCTCACGGATGGCGGCACCACGAACGGCTTCGCAACGTTTGCCTTCACGCTCGGCGGCCAGGCCACCCGCACCATCTCCAATCCCGCCCCGATCGTCATCAACGACGACAGCACGGCGTCGCCCTACCCGTCCACCATCGACGTGGCCAACCTCGGCGGCCAAATCACCTCCATCAGCGTCACGATCAGCAACTTCACCCACTCGTTCCCGGACGACGTCGATATCATGCTGGTCAGCCCGCTGGGAGAGAAGGTCACGCTGATGTCCGATGCCGGAGGCAATATCCCGGTGTCGAATGTGACGATGACGTTTTCCGCCACCGCCACCAACCAGCTGCCGGACGCGGGTCCGCTGCTGAGCCGGACCTATCAGCCGACGAACTTTGCCGGCTTGGGCACGGCCGACTTGTTCCCGTCGCCCGCGCCGGGAATTCCGTATGACAACAGTGATCTGAACACGCTGACCAATTTGAACCCGAACGGGGTGTGGCGCCTGTATGTGGTGGATGACAACGCCCAGGATGCCGGCAGCATCGGGGGTTGGAGCATGCGGATTCAGACCTCAGACCGCGTCTCCGGAGCCGCCAACCTCTCCCTGGCGGCTGCGGCGCCCACACCGGTGGCCCTCGGGACCGAGTTCCCGTGCACGTTTACCGTCACCAATCGCGGGCCGGCCACGGCGCGGGATGTGGTGTTCGTGAACGAGATTCCGTCGGGCCTCTCCGTCGTGCGCGCGGCGTCCTCCGCTGGATCGCTCAACGTCGTCGGCCGAACGATGACCTGGAACGTTGGCTCCGTTCCGAATGGGACCAGCGCCCAGGTCACGGTTGTGGCCCGGGCCAATATCATCGGCACCCTCGTCAATCGGGTCTCGGTCGGATCGGCTCAACCCGACCTCAATCCGGCCGACAACTCCGCGTCCGTCCTCACCTCGGTGGTGTCCACGCCGGTTCTGGCGGTGACGCGGAGCAACGGAAGCGTGCGCATCTTCTGGCAGGCCGTGGCCGGATTCGAACTGGAATCTTCTCCGACGCTGGGCAACGCCACGTGGACCAAGGTTTCCGTCGCGCCCCAGGTGATCGCAGGCAACAATGTTGTCGACCTGCCGGCTGCGGGGTCGACGCGCTACTATCGCCTCCGCTCGCCATAGTCCCGGGGCGGATCTCGCTGCGGGCCGGCGGTGGCTGTCCGGCCCGCGTTCCCGGCGCCAGGCGTCTCCGATGTCGAAGCCTTGCTGCGTACGCTAGCCCCGGCCACGCGCGAGCATCGAGCGTGGGCTTCGCTTCTGACAGGAGGAGGCCTCTCGCTTTAGGGAAACGGACACTCGCGTGCGAGCGCCGTGCGCAGGAGTCCCAGATAGACGTTGCGCGGAATCTCGTGGGCGCCGAAACGGATGAGGTGCGGCGTGGTCCACTGGGTGTCCAGCAACGAAAATCCGCGGGCCCGGAGTCGTTCAACCAGCCAGACCAGCGCGACCTTTGACGCGTCAGTTTCGCGATGGAACATGCTCTCCCCAAAAAACGCGCCGCCCAACTGGACGCCGTAAAGTCCGCCCGCCAGGGTGTCGTCCAGCCAAACCTCGACACTGTGTGCCTGGCGGGCGCGATGAAGCTCGGTGTAGACACGAATGATGTCGCCAGAGATCCACGTTTCCCCGTGTGCGGTGGAACAGGCGGCGATCACGGCGGAAAAATCCCGGTTGGCCGTGACGGTGAACCGGCCCTTGCGCAGCGTGCGCTGCAGGCCGTGCGGGATGTGAAAACGATCGTCGAGCGGGATGATCGCGCGCGGGTCCGGGGAGAACCAGCCGATGGTGCCCTTGGCGTCGATCGCCATCGGAAAGATCCCCTGGCGATAGGCGGCGATCAGAATTTGGGAGTTGAACGGAGGAGGCATTGGTTGCCGGGGTGGGGGCGACCCGCCTTCACTTGGGTGGCTCCGCCGGCTTCGGCGCCGCCTCCGGCGGCTTGGTGCCGGACTCCGGTGCCTTTTTATCCGGGGTCAGCAGCTCATTGATGACCTGGAGCGGCTTGAGCGGCAGCGTGAGAAGTCTTGAGATGGGATTGATGGGCTCCAGCTTGGGGTTGGCAAGCGTGCCCGTGACGGAGTAAGGCAGCAGGAGCCGGGTCACAGGCCAGAAGACCGTGCTGATGACGCGGCCGATCCCTGGGATCTCGCGCATGAGCTCAGCCTCGACCCGGGCGGAGACGTTGCCGTCAAAGTCCACCGCGCCGTCGTAACGCAGGCGCGTGGCGTTCGCCACGATCTCCAGATCGCGGGAGTGAATGACGCTGTTCGTCATGGTGAACGTGGCTTGCCCTTGTTTGGCCCGGCTATTGCCAAGGCCTGGCACGATCTTGTTGAGCACGGGCGAGAACAGTCCAAAGAGGGGAATGTCCCAGATGAGCCCTTCGGTCAGTTGAATGTGGCCGTCGCCGTCCCAGCTGTGGAGATCGTTGACGTCAGCCTCGGTGACGCGCATCCGTCCGGTGATGGTGCCGTCGAGGTTGTTGGTCCGGCCGCTTTGGAAATCGCTCACGATGGGTTTGAGCCCGCATTGGCTGAAACGTGCGTCGAAGGTCATGGAGCCGCCGCGAGGCGCGTCGAAGTCGAAGTGGGCGGACCCGCTGATCGTGCCGCCATGCCAGCGGCCGGCGATGTTGGTCAAGGTCAGCAGATTGCCCTGCCACAGCACCGTGCCTTTGAGCCGTTCGAAGTTGAGCACGTTCCAGTGAAAGCGGCCGCCATCAATCTCGAACCGCATGTCCTCGGTATTGCGATCCTCGCGCCCCAGCGGAAGGGACCCTTCCGCCCGCGCGTCGGGCGGAATCTCAAACACGTACGGAGCGATGGTGCGTTTCGTGATCGGGCCGATGGCCTGGCCGATGGCGAGGGCGCTGATTCGGCCGGTGGCATTGGTCAGGTGGAGGCGCGGCTGGGCCAGATTGATGCCAATGCCGTCGGCCCGGCCGAATTCCCCGTCCCGAATGACCGCGGGTTGGAGCACGGCGAGCCATTGATTCGAGTAGGTCACGCGGGCCGTGAGCCCCTGGATGGGCACATCGCGGAAGACGACGTTGGTCACGGACACTCGCGCGTCCGCCGTGAACGTGGCGGGATCGCGGCGGTTGCCGGACAGCCGGGCATCGATTTGCGGTGGCTGGTTTGAAAACTGAAACATGGCGAAGACGTTGGCCGCATTGGTCAGGACGGGCTGCAGCGCCAGCAAATCGATGCGGCTGGCCAGGGCGACCTGATAGGCGCCGGTCTGTTCGTCGGCGATGGCACTGAGTTGCAGGGCGCCTTCCGGACGGTCGAGGCGGAGGTCGTCCAGCTCCCAGACCTGGTTGGTGAGGCGGAAGGGGATTCGGGCATGTTCGAACGACACTCCCTGATAGGAACCGCCGGGCGCCTCGAAGCGGCCCTGCATCTGCAGGGAGGGCAGCACGTCGGCCTGCCAGTTCGTGGGCCAATGGTGCCACGTGGGAAGAATCAGCCGCCCGCGATTGGTGATCGAGGGCAGGTGCTCCAGCGCGAACGCGGCGATCCAGCGTTGCGCATTCGTGGAAAGATATTGGGTCACGACGTCCGGCCGAAGCGCGGCCGCGTTCGTGAAGATGATTTCGCCGGTTTGTGCATTGCCCAGGAGTTCCGTCATCACCATCGATTCGCCGGAGGCGGCGTCGACATCGACATGAGCCATCGGCATGCGCCAGTCGGCAAAGGCGGTGGCGCGATCGAGCGTGAGACCTCCCACGATGGCGTTGGTGGCGCGGACAGAGACGGAGAAGGGCAGGTTCGTGATGCGCTCGAGCCAGACGCGGTTCGAGGCGAATACCTGGAGATCCTGTCCGTCGGGCAGATCGGCGTGCGTCTCGACGTGGGCCCACTGGGACGTGAACCACTCCGTGCGCAGCTCCTGGGATTGGAACGTCAGAGTGGCGCGGGCCGGCAGGTAATTCGTCGGACCGTGGCGCGCGCTGAGCGCGGCAGTCAGATGCTCGGCCTGCCCCCAGCGGGTTTCCAGCCGATCGCCGGTCACATCGATCCAGGTCGTGCGCTCCCCGGACTGGGCCCCGTCCGGCTGGGAGCGTGCCGTGAGGGCCAGTTGCCGCGCCCGTCCCCATTCGCTGCGGGCCTCGACGAGCTGCGCGGCGAGGACGGCGTTCGTGGGCAGAAGGCGCTCGAGCGACGGTTCGATTTGAAGCTTGAGGTCCAACCGGGCCGCGTCCGCCCACCGGGTGCGGCTGTCGTCGGCGGTGACGTGCAAGGCCAGGCGGAGCGGATCAGTGGCCGCCGTCGGCGGAACTGTGCGGGCGATGGTTGTGACGTTGGCGCCGCCGCCCCAGGGGGATTCCACGCCCGGGGCTGTCAGCCGGACGCTGATGTCGAAGGCGCGCCAGTTTTGGGCGTCACCGGCGACAATGATTTGCGCGACGGGCTGGCCGTTGAAACGCACGCGCTCGAGGTCGGCGAGCAGGCGTTGCGCGGCTTCACCGGGCGGGCGTTCGGGCTGGGCGGGAGGCTTCGGCAGGCGCCACTCCCGAATCAGGGACGCATTCGTCACATCCCCGCGAACGCGCACGAGTGCGCCGAGGCAGGTGGCCTCCAACCGCCGAAGCTCCCATCGGTCGCCGGCGTTGAAAACCAGCTCGCCCCCCAGGTGGTTCAGGACCAGCGTGCGGGCCGGACGATTTGTGCCCGGCAGCGGCCAGACCAGACGCCCGTCCTCCAAAATCACGGCGTCCCATTCCGGCCGCAAACGGAGGAGGGAGTTCCATCGGGGGCGGAGCTCGGCTTTTTGCAGGAACACGTGCGGTCCGGTCCCCGCCGAGTTCGTGCGCTCCAGCTGCAGGTTCTCGGCGACGACGCCGGCATACCAGCGCAGCCGCAGCCGGCTGTAATTCAGATCCCAGCCGTGCTCCGCCGATTCCTTGCGCAGGCGGGCTTCAAACCATCCGGGCAGCCCGACGTGGTTGAGGAAAAGGCCAAGCACGATGGCGACGAAAATCGCCAGGAGGATGGCGATCCGGCACCACTTGAAGGTGACGACGAATCGTTGGCGCAACCGGCGGCGCCGCGGGGGCGACGTCGGTTCGGCCGGACTCGCTGGTTTACGAACAGCCATGGTGACGACGGGTCACACGGGTGTCACGGGCCGGAATCCGCCGGGAAATAGGGCGCGATCAAGTAACGAAGCAGCTCAAAGTAGAGCGCAGGCGGAAACTCGAGGATGAACGTCTGCCCGTCGGCCGTGGCCATTGCGTAGGGGAGGCTGGTCGGGGAGGGCCGGGACTTGTCCCCGAACTCCAGGACCAGCTGGCGGGGCTTGTCCCCATTGCGGAGCTCGATGGTGATCTGATCCCCGGCGTCGTGGAATCCGTACTGCGCCATCCGCGCCGCGCCCTGTGCCACCCAGGAATTGGCGCGCAGCTCGCCCAGCCGATACATCATTTCCTCGAGCGGTGCATAGTTGTCCATGATGCCGGACGTGCCTTCGGCGAACGACCACGAGCCGGTCGGGCTGCGCTGTAACGTTTTCCGGACGTTGCCGTGCCGCACGGTCACCCGGCCGACCTGGTTCGTCGTAAAGGACCACACACGCCGGTCCCGAAGCTGCCAGGCCGCATACGGCAGCCGGGCCACGTCCTTGGGCGCCAGGCTGTAGACGGTCACTTCGTCCGGCCGTCGCGCGAAGACTTTCTTCTCCTGGCGCGCGCCCAGTTGGAGCGTGCCGACGACGACGTTGCTGACGGCGCCGGCGCTGTTCGTCTGTGATACCGAGAGAACGTATTGGCGGGCGGGCGGATCGAGCAGGTAAAGGCCTTTGAAATCCGTCACCACGTCCTTCTCCACCGTGCCCTCCAGCCGGGCGAGGTCATTGATCCAATCCCGCACCACGGCCGAATCCGCCGCGACGGCGGGCGCCGCCGTGTTGTCGCCGATGGCCCACGTGCCGTTCGTCTGGCGGAGGACACTGAAATTCTCGCTGCCGATGACGTCGATTCGGTCGATGCCGCCGGGCGGGATGGACACGAGGTGCAGGTCGCGCAGATCGCTGAAGGAGATTTGAAAGGCGTCCAGCACCTCGCGCGACGTCAGCACGACGTTGGTTTGGGCCAGCCGCCGGGCATAGACCATCGACGAGTCATTGGTGGGGCTGCGCCCGAATTGCACCACCATGAGATCATTGGTGCCGGCGCCGAAGGCGACCTCCAGCTCCGCCGGCGCAAGCCCGAGCGGCTCCAGATCGACCCGGGGCGAATCGCTGACAAACTGGCTGACCATGGCCTGCCCGACAGTCTGGAGCAGTTGGCTGACCTTGGCCGGGTCGGCCCGCGCCACGGTGGGCCGGGTCACCGAGACGGAATTGTTCCCGAATTCGATGGTGTATCCACGGCCCGCCGCGCGCACGTCGATCCACCGAAACCGCGTCGTGCCCGAGTTGAAAAGCATGGGATCACGCCAGTCATGGTGCGTCCGTGGCAGCCGGTCGTATAACTCCGCCGGGACGAGATAAACGCCCGGCCGGTTGGGCACCTCCACGTAGACCTGATCGCCGACGGGGGTTTTGGCGCCGAACTCGAGTTCAACGCGCTGGCCGCCGTGCAGGAGAGTGACCGTGGCGGACGGGACGTCCAGGCCGAAGTCCGCCAGTGTTTTGCGGGAGCCGAGCTCGTCGGGACCGATGGAGGTTGCCGGGGCGAGTTCCTGCAAGGATCGGATCAGCCATTCAATGGCCGGCCCTTGGGCCGGGTAGGAGATCGGCACGGACAACGTCCACGGGCTGCCTTCCGCTGCGCGTTCCACTTGGAGCAGCAGTTGATTGGTGACCCGCAACTGCACGTTGGTCACCGCGGACGCCTGAAAGTGGAAGAGCCGGGAGGGCGCCTGGCCCTGGGAGTAGGTCGGCTGCAGACGCCGTTCCACCACCACGATGAACACAAAGAGGGCGGCCGCCGCACCGACCAGCATCCAGGTGTTCTTCCATTTCATGCGCGTTTTCGTCCGGAATTTTAACGCCTCCGGCGGAGCCAGACAAACCAGCCCAGGACCAGCACGGAGCCCGGCAGCGCCACCAGCAGCAACCAATGGGAGGCGGACAACTGGCTTTTGGTCAGGGTTATTTTGTATTCCTTGATCGGCTTCGGGGGAATGGCCACCAGCAAATCGTCCCGCGCCATCAGCCAGTTCAAGGCGTGCGTCGCAAACTGCCGGTTGGCCGCGAGCTCAATCGTCTCGTTGCCCAGAAAATAGGAATCCCCCGTGACCACAATCCGAGTCGCTCCGCGATCGGCGCTCACGTTGCGCAACCCGCCTTTCTCGATCGCCGCCATCAGCGGGATCTCGCCCACCACGTCGTTCGGCGTGCGATAGCTCCGGCCGTCCGCCCGAATGTCCGTCACCACCCGCCCCTCCGGTCCCGTCGACGCCAGCAGATCCACCTGCGGCGCGTCCGCCCCGGACGAGCGCACCTTGGTCACCGAACGCGGCCGGACCAGGTAAAGGCCGGTGCCGATGAACGGCTTGATCAGCGGGTGCGAGCCGTAGCGGCTGACCACCCCCGTCAGCACGCGCTCGAGCCCGCTTGGGTGCAGAATGCCGCCGTTGTTAAACAAGGCGAACATGCGTCCGCCCTGTTTGAGATACCGATCGATTTTGTCGAGCACCTCCGGGGCGAACGCCAGGCGCGGTCCGGCAATGATCAGCAGGCGACAGTCGGCGGGCACCTCGCCCGGGCCATCGAGGTTGAGCTTCTCCCACTTCATCGCGTTCTCCGTCAGCACGTCGCAGAACTGGGAGTATCCGAAGACCTTCTCGTTGCCCTCCGGGTTGTGCTCGCCGTGGCCTTCGAGGATGTAGGCCTTGAGCGGGCCGGAGGTGAGGACCTTGAAGAGGGCGGAAGTGAAGAGCAGTTCCCCCTTGAAGTGGGTCCGCTTGATCTCCTGCGTCTGGCGGGCGAGCAGCGGCTGGAGGTCGTATTCGGACAGCTCACTGGCATAAACCGATTTCCGGCTCCGGGCCTCGAAGATGACGAGGTCGCGATCGCGCTCGCTAAGGTTGTATTTGGCTTTGACCACCTGCGCCGCGCCCGGGTCGCGCACATAGTCCACCAGTTGCACATGCACATGCTGGTTCGCGTTCGCGTATTCCTTCAGGAGATTCACACACAACGGGTAAAGCGGATCGGTCGAGTCGAAGTAGACCGTGACCTTGACGTCGTTAGTGATCGAGCGGAGCAGGCTGAGCGAGCGCGGAGAGAGGGGGCCTTGCGCGGAATCGGCCCAGCTCCACCGCTGAAAATGTCGCGCGGCGAGGTAATTGACCATGGCCACCAGGGCCACCACGGCGGCGATGGCCACCAGCGTGTTCAGGCTCAGGCTGAAACGGCGCCCGCGTGAAAAGCTCACCGGCTCGGGGCGATTGTCCTGGGGATCGTCGCTCATCGCGGTCATTTCCACCGGCGGCTCTCCACCAGCTTCAAGGTCAGGTAGAGAAAGAAAATGGTCATCGTCGTGTAGAACAGAATGGGTCGCGTATCGATGACACCCTGGGAGAAATCCCGCATGTGCTCCATCAAGGCGACGTGTGCCACCAGCGCCGCCAGCCAGCCCTTCTCGGCCGCCATCCGGGCCGACAGAAAGCTCAGCATGAACACCGAAATCCCAATGGCCAGGCTCACCATCGCAGCGATGATCTGGCTGCGCGTCATCGCCGACGCAAAAATTCCAATCGCCATGTAAAGCGAGCCAATCAGGAGGATGCCCAGGTAGGTCGAGCCCACCGTGCCCCAGTCGAACGCCGTCGGATCGTTCGTGTAATGGCGAACGACCAGCATGCAGGCGAACAGCGGCAGCCAGACCACCATGAAAAAAATCAGCGCCCCCGTGAACTTGGCCAGCACCACCCGCCCTTCGCCCGTCGGCGTCGTCATCAGCGTCTCGTAGGTGCCCGACGATTTTTCCTGCGCGAACGAGCGCATCGTCACCACGGGCGCCGCCACCAGCAACACCATCCAGAAATACAGCGTGCCGAAGATGAGCTGGGTGATCGGCACCGGCGTCGGCTCGGCGTTCAGCCCCTGCAGCATGCTGTCAAAGCTGAACCCCAACAGAAACAGGACTGCCGCGATGATCACATAGCCCGTCCACGAAAGGAAAAACGACGTGAGCTCGCGGCGGACCAAGGCCAGGAAGGTGCGCATCAGGTCTCCTCCTCGCGATCCGGGCGGGTCACGCGGACAAAGATGTCCTCCAGCGAGTGGCGGCTGCGGGACAGCTCGCGCAGGCGCCAGCCGCGCTCGCGCACCAGATCAAAAACCTTCGGGCGCAGGTCGAGGCCCGCGCGGGCCGTCAGGGCGCACCGGACGTAGGCGCCTTCCGCGGCTGACAGGTCGAAGTGTTCCACCTCGGCCATCGTTTCCCAGCAGTTGCGCAACTCCGCCTCGTCGGCCGCGATCTCCGCAATCACATGGCCGTTCGCCCCCACCAGCGACTGCAGGTTGTCCGGGGTGTCGTGAGCCAGGATGCGGCCCTCATGCAGAATCAGCACCCGGTTGCAGGTCATCTCCACTTCCGGGAGGATGTGCGTCGACAACAGCACGGTGTGGTGGCCGGCCAGATCCTTGATCAACTGGCGAACCGCCCGGATCTGGTTTGGGTCGAGTCCAATCGTCGGTTCGTCGAGAATGATGAGGTCCGGTTCATGGACCAGGGCGTCCGCCAGGCCGACGCGCTGTTGATAGCCCTTGGACAGGTGTCCGATGATCCGCCCGGCGACGTCGGTCAGGCCGCACTGCTGCAGGACGGTGTCGATCCGCTCACGGGCTTCGCTCCGGGTCAGACCCTTGAGCGCGGCCCGGAATTTCAGGTATTCCCGCACCCGCATGTCCCGGTGCAGCGGGTTGTTCTCGGGCATGTAGCCGATCCGCCGACGCACTTGATCGGCCTCTCCAAAGACGTCGTAGCCGGCCACCCGCACGGTTCCGGACGAGGCGGGCATGAAACAGGAGAGAATCCGCATGATCGTGCTTTTGCCGGCGCCGTTGGGCCCCAGCAGCCCGACAATCTCGCCCCGCTGGACAGCAAACGAGACCCGGTCCACGGCGACCCGTCCGGGGTAGCGCTTGGTCAAGTTCTCGACCTCGATCATGTAACCGTTGTCCATGCGGCAAGCCAGACTGTAGCCAACGGCTGGTTGGGCGGTAAATATCAAACACCGCCTGTAATCTCCGCCCGACGTTTTCTTATAGGTGCTGGTATGAAGAAACAGCGCGCGTTCATGCTCACGTCGGTTCTGGCGGCCCTGCCCGCCCTGCTTCCCGCCCAGGTCCCGCAGCTCATCAATTATCAGGGGCGGGTCCTCGTCGGCGGCACGAACTATCAGGGCTCCGGCCAATTTAAGTTCGCCCTCATCGGCGGAGCCGGCCCGACTTCCTTCTGGAGCAATAACGGATCCAGCGTCAACGGCAGCGAACCCTCGGCGGCCGTCGCGCTAACGGTGGCCCAAGGGCTCTATTCCGTCGCTCTCGGCGACGCGAGCCTGGCCAACATGACCGCTTTGCCGCCCTCGATCTTCACGAACAGCGACGTCCGCCTGAGGATCTGGTTCAACGACGGCGTCAATGGCTCCCAACTCCTGTCCCCCGACCAGCGGGTCACGTCCGTCGGCTACGCCATGATGGCTGCCAATGTCGTCAACGGCGCCATTACGGCCGAAAAGCTGGCCACTGGCGCCGTCACGGCGGACAAAATTGCCTCCGGGGCGGTGTCCGTGACGCAGATCGCCTCAAACAGCATCGACTCAACCCGGCTGGCGGACAGCATCGCGCTGGGCAGCCCTTCCGCTGATGGGCGGCTGGACGTCTATCGCACCGCGGCCGGCACGCCCGGCGTAAGCCTGATCGGCAACAGCAGCCAGATCAGCACCTTTGGCAGCGACGGCCAGGAACAGGCGCGCCTCTGGGGGCCGAGTTGGGGTGAACTCCTCCTCCGGGACAACACCACCGAGAACTCCACCACGGCGCAGTTGCTGGCCCACGAGACGTTGTTCTTCGGCCTGCCGTTCCCGGCGTTGCTCCCCAGCCCCGGCGGCGCCTTGCGCCTCGGCGTCGGATCCACCAACCGCGTTTATCTCAAGGCCGGCGGGTCCGGCGGCCAGCTCTCCCTTTACCAAAATGACGGCGGCCTCGGGGTGTTTATCGATGGCGACGACGGCGGGGCCGGCGCGATCAGCGTCCGCAGCACGAACGGCAGCACGCGCGTGTTCATCGATGGAGAGGATTCCGGCGCCGGATCCATTGCCGTCAAACGGGCCAGCGGCGCCAATGCGATCTCCCTGAACGGCGCCGGCTCCCAGATCAGCACCTACGGTTCGGATGGGCTCGAGCAAATCCGGCTCTGGGGATCGTCGTTCGGCGAGGTCCTTCTCTTTGACAGCAGCGCCGAGAATCGCATGGCGGCAAAGCTCTCCGCCGCGGGCACCAGCGGGGGTACGCTCCAGCTCTTCAAAAACGACGGAACCGCCACCGTCACCATCGACGCGGACGTCGGCGGTTCAGGCCGCGTGACGACTCAGGTGCTCCAGATTACCGGCGGTTCCGATTTGTCGGAGCAGTTCGACATCGAGGCCGTCGACACCGAACTCAAGCCTGGCCTGATTGTTCGCATCGACCCCGAGCACCCCGGCCGCCTGCTCACCAGCGCCTCGGCCTACGACAAAACGGTCGCGGGCGTGGTCAGCGGCGCGGGCGGGGTCAAGCCGGGCATGCTGATGGGCCAGCACGGAACGGCCGCCGATGGACGCCAGCCTGTCGCCCTGACCGGCCGCGTGTATTGCTGGGTCGACGCCGACCAGAGTGGTGCCATCCGCCCCGGCGATTTGATCACCACCTCGGACACTCCCGGCCACGGAATGAAGGTTCTGGACCACGCACGGTCCCAGGGCGCCGTCATCGGCAAGGCGATGTCGTCCCTCGCGTCGGGCCGCGGGCTCGTGCTGGTGCTTGTCAGCTTGCAGTAAGCCACGGCCAAGCCACTTCGAGGGCAGGACTATGAAGCATTACATTTTGGTGAACGGCGAAGTGTGGATGTTCGAAGATCGGCCGGCCCGTCCGTCCGCACCCGCTTTGGCGACGCGGCGCTCGTCGTGGATGAAGGGACGCGACCGCCTCCAGAACGCCGCTGCCACCTTCAGCCGTCGAAGCTCCCGGCCTGGCGCCCGCTGGCTCGCGATACTCGCGGTCGTCGGTGTGGTCTCCCGCCTGTGGGCCGCCGATCCGGAAGTCGGCCGGTTGCCGGATGGCAGTTATTACCTCAAAGGTGAGGTGGAGTTTACTCTCAAGGAGGACGTCGCCCGCCAGTTGTCGCCCGTTGGCGCCGGACGCCGGGCCGTGGACAAAACGCGGCTTCATGGACTGCACCGTGGATTCCGCGAGGTGGTGGCCGGTCACACGGCCGCCGAACGCTGGCTGCAGGGTGCCGAAATGCCCGGGCGGTTGCTCGCGCAGGCCAGGGGCGGGGCGGCGGCGCAGATCAATGCCGACGAAGTCCCGCGCATGGCCCGCTCGCTGAAGGCGCGGCTGGATCCAGGCCAGGATGCCGCCAGCGTGGTCGCGGAATTACGGCGTCACCCGGACGTCGCCTCCGCCGGCCTGAATCGCCTTCGCCGGACCACGGCGGTCCCGAACGATGCCCGCTGGTCTGAGCAGTGGGGTCCGATCCGCGTGCGCGCGGACGACGCCTGGGATGTGCCCCAGTCCTCCACCAGCATCCGCATCGCCATCATCGACACGGGCGTGGATTTGACCCATCCCGACCTGGCGGGCCGCATCGTTTACAATCGGGGCTTTGGCGACAATTCGAACGGTGACGCCAAACGCGATCGGCGTGGAGGCAGCTCCATTGATCACGGCACGCACTGTGCCGGCATTGCCGCGGCCATCCGCAACAACTCCATCGGCGTGGCCGGAATCACCCGCGCCAACCTCATGGCCATGGGCTGCTCTTCCTGGAATGCCTCCGAGGGCGAGTACTTCATCTGCTGCGCCGCCGATGCCATCAACGACGCCGTGGCCAATGGAGCGGACGTCATCAATTGCAGCTTTGGCAACGGCACGCTGGAAGGCTCCGAGTCCGACGCACTCGACAACGCCCGGGACAACGGAGTGATCGTGGTCGTCGCCGCCGGCAACGACAGCATGAACGTCGACAGCAGCCCGAGCGCCGGCTGGAACGATCACGACTGGCCGCTCATCGTCAGCAATATCCAAAGCGATGACACCCCCCGGGCCTCCAGCAACTTCGGCTCGGCCATCGACCTCGCCGCGCCCGGGACAAGCATCCTCAGCACCGTGACCACCAACTTCACCGCCGCGAATGCCAACGGCACCTACGGCTACATGAGCGGCACCTCCATGGCCTCTCCCGCCGTCGCCGGCGGCGCCGCGCTCGTCCAGAGCATGAACCCCTCCCGCATCTCCGGCGCCGGGGTGAAGCAGTTCCTCTATCGAATGGCGGAAGACCTGGGCGCCGCCGGCAAGGACTCCGTCTATGGCAATGGCATGATGCAGCTCGATCCCGCCTTCCTGCGCCCCCTGCACAACGCCAGCGTGTTCGTTAGCCCGCTCGGTCTGCCCTTGTTCGAGTTCGGCACCTACAACCTCCCGTTCAATGACATCCCCTCCGCCGTGAATGCCGCGCCCGCCGGCGGAACGATCGTCCTCAACGGGGGCACGTCGCTCCCGTCCACGTTCAATTACCCGTCGCCCGTCACCATCACCAAGGCGTGCGTCCTCACCGCCTTCCCGGACCGCGCCGTCCTCATCGGCCAGTAAATCGGACCCTCCCTTCAACCGCTGCGACGCCCCGCTCCATGAACCCCAGCTCCGAAAACACCCAGACGAACTCGTCGGCGAAAACCCGAAATCGGGGACACGAGGCTGCGGCTCAACCGACCTCTGCCCCGCACGGGCCAACGCCCGAGCCGGAAGTCTCGCCGCGACCCTCGGCCCGTGGCCGGTGGGATCCACCCGCCCACGCCGGTTCGACGGAAGACAGTTCGTGTCCCGAGCCGGTGCCGTCTCCGAGCCGTCGGCCGGCCAGCTCCTCAGGGCCGGCTGCCAGTTCGCGTGCTTCCGGACTGCAACTGTGTTTCCTCGCGGCCCTCGTCCTGACGTTGCCGTCCCTGGCCGGGGCCGGCACGGCGTCCAGTGCCGCCTATGCGGTCCGGACGGATTCTCTCGACGGGGGCGGTCGCGCCACGGCCAGCGTGAGCTATCAACAGGCCGGCTCGATGGGCGGGTTTGGCGGGGTCAGTACCGCGGCGGCGGCCGACCAGTTGAAGCATGGCTACACCGGCCAGCTCTACGACGTCTCCGTCCTTCATCTGACAGCTTCGCCGACCAACCTGAACGAAGGCGCCACCCGTGCGCTGCTGGCGTCGGCGTCGATGGACGATGGCTCCACCTTGAACCTGGAGGGAACCGGTGTCGCCTGGAGCGTTGTGGACGGCCCCATCCAGGGAATCAGCGCGGCGGGCTTGGCCACCGCCGGCCTGGTCTACCAGGACACACCCGCCACCGTCCGAGGCGCCTATGGTGCACAAAGTGCCACCCTGGGCCTGCTGGTGCGCGAGGCGGTCGGCGACAACTTCGGGTTGTATGCGGGCGATGGCGTGGACGATGCCTGGCAGGTTCAATACTTTGGCCTCAACAACCCGGCGGGGATCGGCTCCGGCGATCCGGACGGCGACGGTCAAAACAATGCGTATGAGGAGATGGTGGGATCGGTGCCGACGGATCCGAACTCGTTCTTTCGTCTTCGAATCGAGCGTGCGCCGGGCTTTGTCGATCGCATGAACCTGATCTTCAGCCCCCGCGTGGCGGGTCGAACCTACGCCGTGCAAGGCCGCGCCGCGGCTGACGCCGGCGCATTTGCCAACCTGGGATCGGTGGCCGTGAGCGATGTGGGCCCGGTCCGCACCGTGACCGACCTGGGCGCAACGGGGACGAACAAATACTATCGCGTTCGCATCTCGAAGCCGTAGTGCGGCCGGCAGGACGATTGGGAAGAAACGCCCGGCCCAATCCGAAGCCCCAGCTGGGAACCTGGACGGACCGCCAAAATTCCCTGCGTCATGTACAACCTTTTGTCGCGTACGCGACAAAAGGTTGTACGGGGGGCAGGGAGGCGTTGCGCGTGGGTGCGGCCGCAACAATTGGCTGGAAATCGAGCCGGGATTTTCCGACGGTTCGGTCGTGAAACATGCGCTCGCTTGGATCCTCGCGGTGGGCCTGGGATTGTTCGCTCCAGGGTCGGCCCGCGGGGAGGAACATCACGCCACCTATCTCGGGAATCCTGCCACGCGTTTCGCCCCGCCACTCAAGTCCCCGGAGGATCTGCGGGCGCGCCTGGCCGATCCGACATTGCGCCCTGACATCGAATCCGTTCTTCGTCAGTGGCGCTGGGTGGGAAATGTGGACGACCTTTATCGCGCCGCGGCGACCGCCGAGATTCGCGATCACCCGATTGCCGTGGGGACGGTTCTGCCGTTCATGTCGACGCGAAAAAACGGCCATCCCATCTGTCTTTACAACGTTCACTGGAACGGCCGGGAGGCGGCGCCAGCCTATGCCTTCGAGTTCACCTCGCGCGGCCGCCGCTATCGCTGCCTCACTCCGAAGGCGTGCAGCAATTTTTTGGTCGAGGATCTCGGGGCCGAACCGCGGCCGATCCTGAGCCTCGATTGCCAGGTGCCGCCGCAACAGGTGCTCGGGCGTCCGTTGGAGGTGTGCCTCGCCCTGCACAACACGGGCGACGCCCCCGCCACCAACCTGCTCGCCACGCTCGAGCTGCCTCCCAATGCGCGCCTGACGAGGGCGACCGAGGGCGGGATTGGATCGCAGGGGCGGGTTGTCTGGGCGGTCGATCAGATCGCCACCGGCGCCACCCATCGGGTGTGCGCGACGTTGGCGGTCACCGAGGCTGGCCCCGTCCCGTTCCAGGCGCGCCTGGCCGGCTCCAGCCTGCCGGCGCTCCAAAGCGCCTGCGCCAGCTCGGTTGCCGGCGTTCCCGCCATCCTGCTGGAGGTCGTCGACCTCGCCGATCCCGTCGAGATTGGCAAGGAAGTCACCTATGAGATCCGGGTGACCAATCAAGGCACTGCGCCCGGGACAAACATCCGGATTGCCTGCATGCTTCCGGCCAGCGAGGAGTTTGTGTCCGCGGACGGCGCGACCACCGTGGCCCGGGACGGCCAGCAGCTGACGATGGAATTGCTGGGAATGCTCGCCCCGAAGGACACCGCCACGTGGAAGGTGATCGTCCGGGCGCTCAAGGAGGATGACGCCCGGTTCAAAGTGGTCCTCACGAGTGACCAGTTTGCAAAGCCAATCCACGAAGAGGAACCGACGCAGTTGTATTGAGGCGCCCAGCCTTCATTTATTCCATCCTCGTGAAATCATCCCGCGCTTTCCCGGTTGTCGTTACGATTCTGCCATGGTTGTTTGCATCCGTCGTGCCGGGCCGGGCGGCTGAGGCGGACGTGCTGACCGCGCATCGTGTCGCGTCGTTGCGGACCGTGACCAGCGCTGCCGTGGCGCCGGACGGAAGCCGCATCGCTTTCACCTTGAGCGTTCCGCGCCTGCCGTTGGTCGATGACGACGGTGAGCCTTGGAGTGAGTTGTGGGTGACGGACCTGCGCGGCGCCACCCCCCGGCCATTCGTCACGGGCAAGGTCAATGTCTCCGCAGTCCAATGGACGCCGGATTCGCAGCAGGTCGCCTTTCTGGCCAAGCGTGGTGAGGACAAATTCAAGGCGCTGTATGTGATCCCGATCGACGGCGGCGAGGCGCGCAAGGCGGCCGAGCTGATGTCTGACATCGGCGGGTTCAGCCTGGCACCGGACGGCAAAAGGGTGGCGCTGGTGGCGACGGAACCGGAGGCGGATGCGAAAAAGAAGGTTCAGGACAAGGGCTTCAAACAAGAGGTCTACGAAGAGGACGGCCGTCGCGCCCGGGTGTGGCTATCGACGCTCTTTGAGAAGAGCACGAACGCGCCGCTGGCCATCGAGGGACATGTTCTCCAGGCGTTGTGGAGCCCGGTGGATGATCGGCTGTTGGTGGCGATGACGCCGACGCCCGGCGTGGATGACTCGATGATGCGCCAGCAGGTGCAGGTTGTGGACGGCACGACCGGGTCGGTGGTCGCGCGGGTCGAGCGGGCGGGAAAGCTGGGCGAGATCGCTTGGAGTCCGGATGGGCGGCGGGTGGGATTGATCGGAGCGGCGGACATTCACGATCCGCAGGCTGGGCGTTTGCTGGTGGCGGAGGCGTCGGGCGGTCCGGCGCGCGATGTGTTGCCGGGGCTGGAGGGACACGTCACGCATCTCGAGTGGGCCGGAGCCGAGACTTTGATGTACATCGCCGACCTGGGGGTGCGGACGATCCTGGGGCGGGTGGAGGTGGCGGTTGGCGGGCATGAGCCCAGGCCCGTGCTGGGGCCGGAGGGCCCGATTTTCACGGGCTTGTCGCTGTCGCTCAGCGGCCGGGAAGCCGCGCTGATTGCGAGTTCGCCCAGCAGCCCCGCGGAGCTGTTCACCTGGGTGGAAGGTGAGTCCGCCGCGGTCCGGCGCACGGACCACAATCCGGACCTGGCCAAGCTGCGTTGGGCCAAACAGGAGGTGGTTCGGCACAAGGCGCGGGACGATCTCGAATTGGAAGGCCTTCTGGTTCATCCGCTCGAGGAGAAAGAGGGCCAGCGGTATCCGCTGATCCTCGCCGTGCACGGCGGGCCGGAATCCCACGTCAGCGACGGGTGGTTGACGACGTACAGCTTGCCGGGACAGGTGGCGGCGGCGCGCGGGTTTGCGGTCTTTTATCCCAATTACCGCGGCAGCACGGGACGGGGCGTGGCGTTTTCGAAGCTGGGCCAGGGCGACGCGGCGGGCAAGGAGTTCGATGATCTCATCGATGCGGTCGATCACTTGGTGAACCGCGGCCTTGTCGATCGCGCCAAGGTCGGCATCACGGGGGGCTCCTATGGCGGCTACGCGACGGCGTGGTGTTCGACCCGTTATTCGGATCGGTTCGCCGCCGGGGTCATGTTTGTCGGGATCAGCGACAAGGTGTCAAAGGTCGGCACCACGGACATTCCGGATGAGGAATACAACGTCCATGCGTTGAAACGTCCGTGGGAGGACTGGTCCTATTTGCTTGAGCGCAGCCCGATCTTTCATGCCGGACGCGCGCGCACGCCGCTGCTCATTCTGCATGGCAAGGAGGACCCGCGGGTGAACCCCGGCCAGTCGCGGGAGCTGTATCGTCATCTCAAATTGCGCAGCCAGGCGCCCGTGCGGCTGGTGCTCTATCCGGGCGAGCAACACGGCAATCGCAAGGCCGCCGCGCGCCTCGACTACAACCTCCGGATGATGCAGTGGATGGAGCACTATTTGAAAGGCCCGGGCGGGGCGATGCCGGCTTACGAGCTCGATTATCGCGAACAGTAGGGGGCGATTTACGAATTGCGATTTTTGATTTACGCGAGGTTCGGGATGAGCGGGGCCTGCTGGAGTCCTGCGCGGCTTGAGCTGCGTTGAAGTCTGCCCGCCAGGAGGACAAACCGCCTTTGCCTTCGCCCATCGGCGCAGCGAGCGCGCCGGCGCCTTGTGCCCGGCCGAGCGCGCATTTGCAAAGTCCGGCTAGAGCGCGCGAAATGTCGTGGTGAATCCGCGGGTATGAGGATCTGTTTCCGATGCGGTGAGCTTCAGATACGGCGCCCAGAGGGTGTGGCGGAACGTCGGCGAAACAGTTCCCGCGAGAGGGTGCCCCGGATCGACCGTCGGTACCTGCCCGGGATCGGTTACGCAGGCGACGTTAGACCACGCTGGACCGACGTCAATTTCAAGGGCTACCTCCGCTGGCTGGCCGCTGTTGGCAGCCGGCGAGGCGGGTGATGCTCCCGGACGATGGACCCGAAATCGTCTTGGGCTGA
Source organism: Limisphaerales bacterium (assembly GCA_044229355.1). Taxonomy (GTDB): domain Bacteria; phylum Verrucomicrobiota; class Verrucomicrobiia; order Limisphaerales; family JADJPG01; genus JBGARF01. The sequence goes on along the minus strand of JBGATF010000021.1, from coordinate 27,495 downwards.
GGGTTTCGACGCGGGTGCCGGGTGCGAATTGCCAGCGCACGACGAACGGCTGCCCGGCGGCGGTTTGAGCCACGCGCGCGTTGACGAGGTCGGTCACGGTCAGGGTCGTCCCGGCGCTTTCAATGTCGATGGCCCGTCGCATGATGGAGCCCGGCGTGATCCACTCTGCGCCGGCCTGGTCGGTGGCTCCGGCCCGGCTGTTTTCCAGGCGCAATCGGCCGTGAGTTTCCGCCCAGAGAAAGGGGCCGAGACGTTTTGGCCATTCCTCGCCGGCGGGTGCCGGGCCGTTGTGGGCGGCGCGGCTGGCCAGCCAATTGCGGAGCGGTTTGTCCGCGTGGTAGGCGCCCGTTCCCGGATCAATGACCACGGCCACGCCATCGGCCCAGACGGAAAGATGCAGGGCGTCGAGATGTCCGTGGGCCGCCATCGTGCCCAGCCCCAACGGCGAGAGGTCCCAGCGCAACGTCAGCCGTCCAACGTCACGGGTCGCATGCCCGCTGGGCTCCAGATGATGCCACGAAGTTCGCCCGGCCGGTTGCGTTCGTTGGGGCTCGGCGGCGAGCGGAACTGTTCCCAGCCAATATGCGAGCGCCGGGCTCGAGTCCGGTGCAAAAAACCAGCGGTGCCACTCCGCCACGACCTGGCGGTCGTCGCTGAAGAATGGCGTGACGTAGGCGCTGTCGGAATCGCCGTAATCCCACGGGTCGGACGGGATTTGCACGTCGACAAAGAATTGCGCGGCAGCGCGGAGCCGTTTTTCCACGGCAGGGTCCACACTGCGCCCGGCGGCGATGAGGGCCAGCCGGGCCTGCCAGCAGAATTCCCAGGAGAAAAGCTGGTAGTTCAGGGCCTGTTCCTTGTTGCCGCCGTCGTCGTCAAACTGGGCCAGCACTTCGTGCTCCCAACGTCGTTGCAGTTCGTCCAATGAAGTTCCGCATCGTTCGAGCGCAGGCCAGCGGGCGGTGGCGACGATGCCGCCGACAAGTTCTCCCAGAAGGTGGTTGTTGGCTGACGATCCAAAAGACCGGTGCCGCCAGGCATACCAGACGTGCGCAGGGAGGATCGCCTCGCGCAAAGACCGGAGTCGTTCCGAGATCGGGCCGCCGGTGGCTGGGAGTGCCTTTCGATCGGCGGTCTCACCCGGGCGAGCGCGGCGCTCGTCATTCGCGGATTGGAAATTCTGCAGCAGCGCATCGATCCAGGTGAACTGGATCAACCGGATGCCGACCTCGAGCGCGCTCGTCCAGTTCCAGCCTCGATACGGCGGGTTGCAGCGCACCCAGTCCTCGAGCCACTCGAGACATTTGTCCGCCGCCCGGGCGTCACCGAGAATGTGGGCGGCCATGGCCAATCGCACGAGCTGAGACCAGCGGCTCGGCTCCCAGACGTATTTCGAGTCCACGCCCGCGGGCATGGTGCGGTAGTTCAGGTGCAGGCCCGAGGCTGAGGTTTCCTGGCTGCGTCCCGCCGCGTAGTCGAACTGCCAGCGCGGTGGATCGTCGACCTGCAACTCGATCTGGCCAAAGAACCGCCAGCGTCCGGCGAGGATGTCGGTGACCTCCCCGCGCAACGCGGCCCGCAGCGACGCGGGGGCGAGCTCAGGCGGTGGCAGGACGGGGAAGGAGGCGGGCCGTTGCAGATCGACCGCCGGCCACGTGGTCCGCTTCGCATCCGTGGACTGGCGGATTTTTTTTCGGAGATGACCGGCCACCTCGCCCGGACTCATCGCCCGAAGGCGATGCCAATACCACGTCAGGCGACTCATCGTTGGGCAGCTTGATCCATCGCGCGCTTTGCCTTCGCACACGCGTCATATGGGTCCGGAATTTCCCACGCGTCCACCATGATCCACCCGCGATAGCCGCCGTCCCGCAGCACGCGGAGCGACTCCTCGATGTGTGCGTGGCCGTCCCCGACCGGGAGGTGCTTGGACGTGCCCCCGTCGCGCAGGGTGCCATCGGTGTCGGTCAGATGGACGTAGCCGATGTTCTTCACGCCGATGCGCTGGAGCATTTCGTGGGGTCTCCCGGCGGATCCGTTCATCAGGTCGAAGTGGCTCGGGTCGTAGATGGCTTTGAGGTGGGGATGATCGACCTTCTCGAGGATTCGCCGCAGGTGATCCTCGGTGTTGAAGACGAACGGCGGCTCGATTTCAAAGGCGGCCTGGAGCCCGTAGTCGGCGGCGATCCGTGCGGCCTCGCGAAATGACCCGGCCAGCCGGTCGATGGCCTGATCAATGGTCTGGCCCCGCAGCCCGCCGCCGGGCCACAGGCCAATGCAGCTTCCGCCCGCCTGCCGGACGAATGCAGCGTGATCCCGAAACTGGTCGACCCACGCCTGGCGCGTGGCCGCCTCCGGGTCGAAGGCATCCGCCACGCCCAATTGAATCGAGAAGATCTGCAGCCCAAAACCGTGGTAGAGCCGACGCAAGGCCTGGATACGCCCGGCCTCGGTCGCCTTCGGGTAGCCGCCCATCGGCCAATTGCTCACCAGTTCGACACCGTCGAAACCGTGGCGTGACACGAAATCCAGGATTTCCCAAAGGGGATACGTTTTCTTGTATTTGCGGGCGGACGACTCAAAGCCGTTCAGGCCGACCGCGGTTTTCCATCTCGCGTTCGGTGCGGCGGCAGCGTCGGCGCCAAGAGCAGGCATGGCCAGCACGCCGGACAGCACGCCACCCAGCGTCCGTAGCGCGGAGCGGCGGGACGACCGGGGGTTCCAGGACAGGTCGGACGGCGTCATGGACGGGAGTAAATCCGCTCGCGGCTGAGTTGGCAATTGAGAGCTTGGCCCAGGGCTCGGTTGGGCAGCAGACCGGTGCGGCCGTGCTGGGGAGTGCGGCGGGCAACGCCGCTTCATTGGCGGCGACGATCCACAGCACGGTTTCGCATCCAGACACGGGTGACGGCGAAGGTGCAGCGTCCAGCCGGCGCGCTGCGGCCGTGCCCGCCGAAACATCGTGAAGGCGGGAGAGCGCGCCCGACCTTGGGGCGCGGCTGTCCCGGTCGCAGGCTGCCGCTTATCCTTCGCGGCATCCGGCCGATGGATCCGTGGTGGATCCGCTGAGTCGGACCGCGGCGTGGATCGGGCAACGTTGCAATCTGCGCCTGGAAACTTTTAGTGTGTCGCATGGACAGACCCGAAAAGCCTCCGGTCGATCCGGAGCTGAAACGCCGGATCGACGAAATGATTGCCTACAAGGGCGGCGGCCATAACCAGGATCTCGTCGGGGACATCATCGATCAGGCCCTCAAGCTGATGACCGATGTGAAAGATCGGGGGGACGTCCGGGTCATCCAGACGGCCATCCGCGAGTTGCGGTATGCCTTCCGGCTTTTTGAGCCCTACAGCCACATCCGGAAGGTGACGGTATTTGGCTCAGCTCGGACGGCACCGACCAAGCAGGAGTATCAGCAGGCGGTGGAGTTTGCCCGCAAGATCGCTGGGGCGGGCTGGATGGTCATCACGGGCGCTGGCCCGGGCATCATGCAGGCCGGGCACGAAGGCGCCGGACCCGAGCGGAGCTTTGGGGCCAACATTCGATTGCCGTGGGAGCAGAGCGCGAACCCGATCATCCAGCACGACAAGAAGCTGATCACGTTCAAGTATTTCTTCACCCGCAAGCTGACCTTCGTGCGCAACTCGCACGCGATCGTCCTGTTCCCGGGCGGATTTGGCACGATGGACGAAGGCTATGAGGCGCTGACGCTCATGCAGACAGGCAAGGCCAAGCTCATGCCTCTCGTGTTGATGGACCGTGCCGGCGGCGCCTACTGGCGCACCTGGGACAAGCATATCCGGGAACATCTCCTGCGGAATGGATTAATCTCTCCGGAAGACCTCAACCTTTATCACATCACGGACAATTGCGACGACGCGGTGAAATACATCACGCGGTTCTATCGTGGATATCACTCGATGCGCTTTGTGCGCGACCGGCTGATCATCCGGCTGCAGCATCAGCCGTCCCAGACCGCGATCGACGGGCTGAACGAGGACTTTGCCGATATCGTGACGAGCGGGCGGATCACCGCAGCGGAGCCCACGCCGGAAGAGCGCGATGACAACCAGTTCCTTGAGCTGCCGCGCCTGGCCTTCGATTTCAACAAGCGCGACTACGGACGGCTGCGCCAGATGATCGATGTGCTGAACAGCTTTTGACCGTCGTCGCGGATGGCCCGTTCGCGGATGTGCGATGAGGCGTGGCCGGCTTTCCGGCAACTGCCTCGGCCCGATCACGACACCTCGATCGAACCGCGGAAGACAAAGTCCGCCGGGCCGTTGAGGGTCACGGCGGCGAAGCCTTCGCCGCTGCCATCGGTGGCCTTGGTCCAGCTGACCTCAAGTTGATCCCCGCCCTGAACCTGGACCTGGACCGGCGCGGTGAACCCATGGACCCGGGAGCTGACGAGGGCGGATGCGGTCACGCCCGTTCCGCAGGCGAGGGTCTCGCCTTCGACGCCGCGTTCGTAGGTGCGCACGCGGATCCGATTTGGGCCGAGCACCTGCACGAAGTTGACGTTGGTGCCCTTGGGCTTGAAGTGGTCGTGGTAACGGATTTCCGCGCCGAGCGCCTGGACCATGGCCTGGTCGGCGTCCGGCACGAACACCACGGCGTGCGGCACACCCGTGTTCAGCGAGTGCACGGTCAATTTTCCGCCGGCCGCGGGGATCCCCTCGTTGAGCCGGAGGCTGTGCGGAGCCGTCAGGTTGATGGTCACGCGCGCGCCGTGGAACGTGGCGGCGATGATGCCGGCGCCGGTCTCGAAGGAGGTTCGGTCCTTGACGGGGGCGACTGACTGGACGAAACGGGCGAAGCAGCGCGCGCCGTTGCCGCACATGTCAGCCACCGAACCGTCGCTGTTGTAAAAATCCCAGGCCCAGTCGGCCCGGCCGGAGGTGCTGGGCTTGAGCAGGAGCAGCCCGTCGGCCCCGATGCCGCGCTGGCGGTTGCACAGGCGAACGATTTGCTCCCCGCTCAGTTGGATCCGGCCGGCACGGTTATCGATGAGAATGAAATCATTCCCCGCACCGTTCATTTTGACAAAATCGACGATCATGGCCGATGAAAGTAGCAGAGCCGACCGGGCTGCAAAGATGAAAGATGACGGGCGGGTCGAAAGGACTGGAACGGTGCGCGTCAGGCGGCAATTCATGGCGAACCCGAAACGCCTGTTGACTATCCTGTTGTCCGACGACGATTAGGATTTCGTCGACTTCAAAGTCTCTGGGTGTGCGATCGCCGGTTTCACTTGTCTTCGGGGGTGTGCTCGCGCACGACCTCGTCGAAGTGGACGCTGTTGTCGAGCTTGGGCAGGAGCGCGCGCACGAAGGCGTTTTCGAGGACGCCCCCGACGGCGGCGAGAATGCCGACGTGCTTTTCGCCGAAATCGCCCGAGATGGGCACGACCGTGGCCAGCCGATCCCGCGGCTGGTTTTTAAAGACGGTGGTCGCCGTGCCGACCACGGCCTGCCAAAAAATCTGGAAGATGTTTTTCTTTCGCTCCTTCTGCCAGGCGAACACGTCGATGTTTTCGAAGAGCGGCTTGACGTAGCCTTCGTAGTGACCGCCCGCGGCGGCCACCTCGACAAAGATCGCCGCGGTGCCCCGGTCGACGTCGAAGTGGCCATACGCGCGGAGAAAATCGTTCACGGCGACCAGATTCAGATTGGTCAGCGATGTTTCCAGCTTGTAGGTGGGAGATGTCGCCAGCGGATTGAGGTGCAATGCCACCGAGAGAACGCCGTCGCCGATGGTATGGCCGCGGGCGAAGACGCCCGCCGGAAGTTGGTTCGTGAGATCGCGGGAGTTCGAGAGATTGGTCGCGAGACAACTGAAGTCGCGCAGGTAAATGTCGACGGGAGGTTCGCTCTGGAAATTTCGGAAGTGAACCCGGCCGGAGTCGATTTTGACGCGGTTGAGGCGAAGGGGAAAGAGACTCTCGACGGTCTGGCGCCAATCCTTGCCGCGGCCGGTCTGGCTTTCGCCGGCGGTGGGGCCGGCGACAAAATTTAGGGTGGGCTGCTGAACTTCGATCTCGCCGACGATGGCGCCGTGAAGCAGCTCCTTCCACGCGACGGACAAGTCCACCCGGGGCGCCTCGAAGAAGGGCACGGGCACATGCCCGTCGACCTTCAACACCCGCAATTGGCGGATGACATAGGCGCCGCGCCAGAGGTTCACATCAATGTCACCCACGCTGCCCGTGTACGCGGGACCCCGCGCGAGCTGGCGGTTGACGTAGGAACGAATGACGGCCGGGAGGGCAAGCCTGGCCACCATAAGCACGATCAGCAGCGCCGCAAAAAACCAGCCCAGCTTGCCGAGCCGACTAATGGAATGACGCGGTCGTCCCGACCGGGGCGCGCGGTTGTCAGGACTCGCGCGCGGGGCCGCATGGTTGGGGAACTCATTGCTCACGCAGCCGTTAGCCCCGTTCAACGATCCCGGCCCGGGCTGGGGTGCATCGGGGCTTGTCCCGGCGAGACTCGCGCTCTGGCTGCCGTGGTGCGAGCGGTTCATAATGCGTGGAAGTGCGGGCGGACACCGGTCCGGGGACAGTTTTGATCCTGGCGACGACGGGCCTCTCGGGCCGGTCTCTGGAGGGGGGATCCAAAGGGTCCGGCGAGACTCCGGCATCATCGCACATGATCGAGCCATTGCCCGGTATCGGATCGCAATACGATCCAACCGGAACCGCCCGCACTCGAGCGACTGTTCCAGCGAAGCGCGTGCCATCCCGGAGCGCGGGATTTCAGCCCGCAGCGGATCGAGCCGGAAAACCGGCGGGAAAGTTCATGCGCCGCCTACGCGGGCGTGTGGCCCTCGCCGCGCCGCGCCGGGCGGCTCCGCGCGGTGATGAAAGGAAAAAATTTGAGGGAAAAATATTTCCCACGGGACCATCCGTCAGCGGGGCGTTGCGGTCTGCACGGAAAGAGCGGAGTCGAAATCGACAGTCTGCACGGTTTGGCACCGACGAACCCGATGTCAGGCCACGGCGCCGAATTCGGCGTCGTAGATCCTGCCGCATTTCTCGCAGAGCGCCTCGCGCAGATTCATTTCGGGCAGCCAGGAGTAAACGGTGCCGCAATGTTCGCACGGCATGGTGTAGCCGCGGCCGCCGCGCTGGTGGGCTTCGCGGGCGGCGTCGGCTGGCGACACCAGGTCGCTGGCTTCAAGCCGGCTGAGGGCGGAGGCGTCCACCTGGGTGCTTTGGGCGAGGCGGTTGGCCTGGGCCGCCACGACGGCCTCGAAACAATTGCGGGCAAGCCGGGCGTTGCCGAAGTGCTCTTCGCGTTTTTGGCAGAGGTGGTGGAAGTGGTGGACGATTTTTTCGCGCAGGGCGGGGGACAGCTCGAGGCCGTTGCGCCGGCACATCCGGCCGAAGATGCGGCAGAGCTCGAGCGCGCTGTAGTCGGGAAACTCGATTCGTCTCGAGAAGCGCGACTGCAATCCGGGGTTGGAAGCGAGAAACCGGTCCATCTCGCTGGGGTAACCGGCGACGATGACGATCAGGCGATCCCGGTCATCTTCCATGCGCTTGAGCAAGGTCTCGATGGCCTCGTGGCCGAAATCCTCGTGATCCTTGGCGAGGCTGTAGGCTTCGTCGATGAAAAGGATGCCATCGAGCGCGCGGTCGATGACAGCATTGGTGCGCGGAGCGGTCTGGCCGACGTATTCGGCGACCAGCATGGAGCGGTCGCATTCGACGAGGTGCCCTTTGCGGAGGACGCCGAGGGACTGGTAAATGCGAGCCATCAGGCGGGCCACCGTGGTTTTGCCGGTGCCCGGGTTGCCGGTGTAGACGGAGTGATAGCTGGTGGGGATGGGGGCGAGGCCTTGGGCGACGCGGAGCTGCTGGACGCGGGCGAAATTGGCGGTTTGCCGGACCTTGTCCTTGACGGCGGCGATGCCCACGAGCTGGTCGAGTTCCTGGAGGAGGCGTTCGAACTGCTGGCCGTCCGGCCCGCGCCCGGAATCATCCAGGCCGGGTTGTTCGCGGCAGAGGTGGTCCAATTGGCGAAGCAGATATTGAATGAAGCGGTTTTCCTTGGGGGACACCGTGCCGTCGAGGGCGGAGTAGGCCTCGCAGACATCGTGGATGATGGACTCGTAGTAATAGACCACGAGCGAGGAGAGCTCGAGACGGCCGACGAGGCGGACGATCTCGGCGAAGATCTTTTCCAGGCCGGCCTGGGCGTGGGGCTGGACGGCGTCGTGGAGTTTGTTGACCTTGTTTTGAGCCTCGTCGAGGTGTTCGGTGATGACGTCCTTGAGATGCAGACCGCGATCGGGCCGGTGTCCTCGGTTGAGGCAACGCAAACGATCCTTGTGGGGGCGCCGGTAGAGGCCGACGAAGCCGGCGGCCATTTCCTCGGGGGTGGAGGCGTAGAGGCAGGACACCCAGAACTGCGCGGCGGCGTCGGCCACGAGGCTGAAATTTTCTCTGGGGAAAAAGACGGACCAGGCCCCGCCGACCAGGTGCCGGACGGCATCGAAGAGCGCGGCCAGCAGGTCGACGGTGCCTTGCGCCGTCTTCTCGTAGGAGACATGCGGGATGGTGAGGATCTCGAGGAGCTCGGAGAAGAGGCGGGCGCTGAACAGCGCGCGGGCGAACTTCTCGATCGACGGGCCGTCGCAGCCCGTGACATCGGCCACCTCGGGAATCTGGGCTTTCAATTCCCGATAGGCGCGCAGGAACTGGGCGTCCACGGCGAGCACGCGGGCGGCTTGTTCCGGGGTGATCCGGCCAAGCTCCTGGAGCTGGCTGGCCAGCTCGAGGGTCGTTTGCTTGTTGAACGCCGAGAGCTGGGCGTGATCGAACGGACGCTGGCGCCGCGTGGCCGGCTCGCCCGCGATGGCGGCCACCAGGGAGCCGGGAAGGAGGGGATTGGTCTTGAGGTCCCGGACGAGTTTGTCCATTCGCTAATCGCTAATAGGTCCGAGAAGTTAGGTGCCCGGCGCGCCTGCGCAAAGCCAAAAATCCCCCGGACTCCGGGGGCCACTTGACTTCCCTGCGCCCCGTCGGAAAACTCGCGCCAATTGAAGAATTCCGGTTTTACAGCTCGATCGGTGATCGGTGTCTTTCTGATCGTCCTGGTCCTCTATTTCGCAGGGTATTATGGCCTGGAGCATATGCGGGTGCGCAAAGGCCCGTGGGTGGTGACCTTCGAGCCCGGGCCGGTTGGCTCTGCCGCGGGCGCGCCGGCCATGGTCGTCCACCAAGCCGCCTTGGGGATTTCGGGTGTCCGGCTGGTTTTTCACGACGAGCGGGCCACGAACCTGGCGGGCACTGTGCGGTTTGACGGCGTGGCGAAGGAGGCAATCTTTGGGCGGGTGATTTACGAGGATCTGACGTTCCTGCCCGGAGTGGTGACGTTGAACGTCTTCGGGCACGAGATCGAACTGCTGCCGCGCGTTCTTTACGTGAATCGCCGGGAAATTCCGTGGCAATCCGGGACGTCGATTGACCTTTGGCCCACGAACAAACCGGCCGTGCCCCTGGCGGAGCCGACCGGCAACCGGCCGGACCTTCACCGCTCCTCGACCCAAGGCGCTCCATAAAACCGATGAGCATGAGAACCTTGGTTTCATTGGGCCTTCGTGGCCGATGCGCGGCCGTCGCGGCCGGCCTGGCTGGCCTGGCTTTGCTGGGCGCGGGGAGCGTTCACGGCCAGGCAGGGTTGCGCCAACCCGCCGAGCGCGCGGCGGGTTCGACCGTGCGTTCGGCCCGACCGACGACGCCTTCGGCCCAGCGTGCCGCGAGCGTGGACGTCGGCGATTCCTATGCCGGGCCCGAAGGTCGGCGTCACCTGCGCCGCTTGGCGGACGCCTTCGCTGTCCAGACGACACGACGCGACGAAGCGGCGCGCGCCGCGACGGTGGGCGCACTCACGCGCCAGGGTGGAGCCCTGGCCGGCTATCGCGAGACCCAGCGGTTGCGTTCGGGCCTGGTCATTCTGCGAGCCGGAACCCCGGCTGCGCCACGAGCCGAGTTGGCGAACGGGACCGAGGGCGCGGGCGAAGCCCGCGCCCGCCTGCAAAGGGCGCGCCGCGCGGTGCGGTCCGGTCTGGTAAATCCGGTATTCATTGATCCGCGAACCGGGCTGCAGCTTCTTTTGGATCGCCAGCTCGTCGTCCGCCTTGGGCCGGAGATCAGCCCGGCAAAACATTTTGGTGCACAGTGGAAAAACGTGCGGCCGGTGTGGGGCGCGCCGGATCAATTTGTCCTGACACTGCCCGACGGCACCGCCGAGAACGTCCTGGCCGAAGTGGATCGGCAGGCGGCGTTGCCCGGGGTGACTTGGGCCGAGCCAAATTTCATGAGCCAGGCGGTGCGCACTTTCATCCCGAACGATCCGTTCTTTGGCGACCAATGGCACCTGCGGAACACGGGGCAGACCGGCGCCTCAGCGGGGGCGGACGCGCACGTGACCGGAGCATGGGATGTCACGACCGGCACTTCGAACATCGTCATCGCCATCGTCGATGACGGCGTGCAACTGAGTCACCCCGACCTGAGCGCGAACATCTATCACAACCCGGGTGAGATCGCCGCGAACGGCTTCGACGACGATCACAACGGAATCGAGGACGACGTGACCGGATATAATTTCGTGGTCGGCTTGCCCGATCCGAATCCGTACAGCGTGGATGACAACCATGGAACAGCGGTCGCCGGGCTGGCGGCCGGCGTGGGCAACAACGGGATTGGCACCAGCGGCGTGGCGCCGGGCTGCCGGATCCTTCCCGTGAAAATCCTGGAAGGCGACTACACGGCTTCGGCCAGTGAACTGGCGAAGGCGCTGCGCTATGCCGCGGGTCTGGGCAGCTCCGGACAACCGGTCTGGGCGGGCGCTGACGTCCTGAACATCAGCCTGGTTTTTGGACAGCTGGCGACCACGGATGCCGCGCTGGCGGACGCGGCGGCCAAAGGACGACGGGGTCGCGGCTGCGCGATCATGGCGGCGGCTGGCAATTACGCGTCCGCGTGGGAACCGGTGGAGTATGTGGTCGAGGAAGAGGGGACCTACACGCTGCGGTTCGAATACTCGAAGAACCGGGCGGACACCTATTCGACCGGCGCGGACACCGTGTGGATCGACAGCATCGAGTTTCCGGACGGGACGCTGGAGACATTCGAGGGCGATCTGGGGGACGGCTGGATCACCAGCACGTTTTCGGCGTGGTCGATCGTCACGGACGGGGTGGGCGGCAACGTGGCGTTGACCGGGTGGGATGGGCCGGGCTCGCATGCGTTGCGGGCGGGGCGCATCACCCATGGCCAGACGAACTATGCGCAGCTGACCACCTATCTCACGCCTGGCCGTTTGCGGTTCTGGGCGCTGGTCTCGAGCGAGATCAGCCGGGACTATTTTGACTTCTGGGTGGGGCACAACGGATTTGAATCTCTAGTCTTCAGCCAGTCGGGCGTGCCGGAGCCGGAGTTGCCGGTCAGCTATCCGGCGAGCAACCCGTCCACCATCGCAGTCGGCGCGAGCACGGACTTCGATTATCGCGCGGACTACAGCCAGTACGGGGCGCTGCTGGATTTTCTGGCGCCCAGTGACGGTGGCTTGGCCACCGTGACCACCGTGGATCGAACCGGGACCGACGGCTATGGCAACGAGGACTACACGTTTGATTTTGGTGGCACCTCTGCGTCCACGCCGATCACCTCCGGTGTCGCCGCACTCGTCCTCTCCGCCAACCCGTACATCACAGCCGCGGAGATCCGCGCGCTGCTCCGCAGCACGTGTGACCGCGTCGGCGGCTTTGCCTACGACGCGAATGGCCGGAACATCTACTGCGGTTCCGGCCGGCTCAACGCGGAGCGCGCCCTTGCCCAGTCCCGCCCGAACCTGCGCGTCACCTTGTCTCCGCCCACCCAGCCGGTTCTGGCGGGCGACGTGATGACCTATGCGATGGAAATCCGGAACATCGGTTTTGCCCGCTCCGGGGTCATCACGGTCACGAACACCCTGCCGCCCGGGACGGTGTTCGTGTCATCCTCGCCTTTGGCCACCCGCTCGGATCGTCTCCTCACGTTCACGGGCCCGAGTCTGGCGGCAGGCGCCACGTGGACCATCCGGGTTACGGTTTCGGCCGCAGAAACCGGGATTCTGTCGCTGGTGGGCGGCGCCTCGACGGATGTGACGGAGACGTCCCTGGCGGAGAACGTGGCCAGCGGCGTGGTGACGGTTTCTCCCGTGCCGGTCATTTGGGCCAGGAGCGTGCAAGTGGCGGAGGGGAACGCCGGCAAGGCCAAGGTTCCGGTGGAAGTCACCTTGTCCAATCCGAGCTCACGCAAGGTGACGGTGGTTGCCCAGGCCATGACGAACACGGCTTCGGCCGGATCGGATTTCGCTCCACTTAAAACGACGCTGGCCTTTTTGCCTGGGGAAACCAACAAGACTGTTCTGGTCAGCGTGGTGGGCGACACGCGCAACGAAGACGACGAGATCGTTCTTCTGGCGTTGTCATCGCCGGTCAACGCGGCGCTGGGCACGAATGCCGCCGTGCTCACGATCCTGAACGACGATCCCTTGCCGTTGCTGAGCGCGGCGGACGTCACGCGGGTTGAGGGCAACTCGGGCTGGGCGAAGGCGACGTTTAAACTGCAACTGTCGGCGCCCAGCGGCCGCGCGGTGTCGGTCGATTACGCAACGGTCGCGGGAACCGCTGAGGCGGGCGTCGACTTCATGCCGACCAACGGCATCGTCGTGATTCCCGCAGGCAAGACCACCGCGACCGTGACGGTCCTCGTGGCCGGCGATCCGCGATTGGAGGGCAATGAAACATTCGCGCTGGCCTTGTCCCACCCGGTGAACGCGCTGCTCGCGGCGGAGTCCGTCACCTGCACGATTCTCAACAACGATGCCTTGCCCAAGATTTATGTCGACGACGCCGGCCTGGTGGAAGGCAGCGGCGGGGTGACCAACCGGGCGCTCGTGCCGGTCCGTTTGGCGACTCCCAGCGAGCTGCCGGTGTCGGTGGCGTTCACCACCACGAACGGCACGGCTCTCGCCGGTCAGGATTACGTGGCCACGAACGGAGTCATCTCGTTCGCCCCGGGAGAAACCAACCAGCTCATCGCGATCGCGGTGAGCGGGGACAACGGAGCCGAGCCGCTCGAGTTCTTTTCCGTCCGGCTCAGCAGCCCGACCAACGCCGTGCTGGGCCGGTCCCTGGCAAAGGTGAGCATCACCAACGACGACGGCGTGGCCTCCGTGGATTTGTTCATCCACGACCCAGCGCGGTTTCGCGTGGTCACGCTGGCCGCGCGCCGGCAAGGCGCCGAATTGGTTTTGGAATTTTTTGCGACCTCCGACCTGACCTACTGGCTGGAATCGGCCGACGGGTTCTCGCCGGACGCGCGCTGGCAGGAGGTGCCGGGGAGCTTGCGGGCGGGCAGCGACGGCTTGATGACGGTGTCAGTGCCCTGGGATGCGTCGGTTGTCGGGCGCTTTTATCGGCTGGCGTCCCATCCACGGTAACCTTGACCCAAACTTTTTTCGGGGCCTAGTGTCGGCGCTTATGCGACGCGCGCTCCGCCAATTGCTCTACCGGCCGGGTTTCCTTTTCATGCTCATGAGCACGGTTCCTTCCTCTTTCGCGCCGGCGGCGACCTTTGGGGACGACGTGGCGTTTCTCAGGCAGCACACTGACGTCATTGTGCTGGCCGATCGGCAAAGCCACAGCCAGCTGGCGGTTTCAGCCGCGTGGCAGGGTCGTGTCCTGACGAGCACCGCGGATGGGGAGGCTGGTTTGAGCCACGGCTGGATCAACCGGGAGTTGATCGCGTCGGGAAAAGTTCAGCCGCACATCAACGTCTTTGGCGGGGAGGATCGGTTCTGGCTCGGGCCTGAAGGCGGGCAGTTTTCGATCTTTTTCGCGCCGGGGGCGAAGTTCGAGCTGGCGGACTGGCAGACGCCGCCGGCCATCGACACGCGGCCGTTCCGGCTGGCGGGTCATACGCGAACCAACGCGAAATTCCGGGCCGAGTTCAGCCTGACAAATTACTCCGGAACACACTTCGAGGTGGCGGTGACGCGCGAAGTTCGCCTCCTGCCGGCCCGGGCGGTGTGGCGGTTACTGCGGGTGCCCGCGGCGCCGGCGGTGCGCGTGGTGGGATTTGAAACCGACAATCGCATCCGCAACGCGGGCCACCAGGCGTGGGCGAAAGAGTCCGGCCTGCTTTCGATCTGGATCCTCGGAATGTTCAATCCCTCGCCGGACACCACCATCGTTGTTCCCATCCAGCACGGATCGTCTTCGGAGCTGGGCCCGGCGGTCACCTCCGATTATTTCGGGGCGGTTCCGACGGACCGGCTGGTCGTCCGGGATGGCGTCATCTATTTCAGCGGCGACGGCCGGTATCGCAGCAAGATTGGGATTTCGCCGCGCCGAAGCAAAGGGGTGCTGGGCAGCTATGATGCGGCGCATGGCGTGTTGACGATCATGCAGTTCAGTCAGCCGCGGAATGCGATCGACTATGTGAACTCGTTGTGGAAGCACCAGGACAATCCTTACGGGGGCGACGCGGCGAACAGCTACAACGATGGCCCGCCGGCGCCGGGCGCCAAACCGCTCGGGCCTTTTTACGAGCTGGAGTCGTCGTCACCGGCGGCCGCGCTGACGCCGGACCAGAGCCTGACCCATGTCCACCGCACGATTCATCTCTCCGGAGATGAGCCGGCGCTGGATTCCATCGCGCGCACGGTGCTCGGGGTCTCGTTGGGGGACATTCGCGGTGGCCTCAAAGGAAGCGGCCGGCGGTGACGCGAGCTGCCCCGCGGCGGGACACCGCGCGCCGGCTTCCGGGCTGCGATTCGCGTCCAGTTTTGAGGTCCATTGATTTCATGAACATCATTCCCTCGCATTTCATTCGCCGCGGGCACCGCTGGGCGCTGATCGCGGCCGCGCTGTGGTTGACCGCGTTCAGTTTATCCGCGGCGCCCCAGGAGGCATCGGCGCCGGGCGGGTCAGCCGGCGCGCCGGGCGTTCCGCTGCGGGTCCTGAACCGGGAGGTGATGGTTTTTCGTGCCGGTCTCGGGACCTACTCGGCCGAGCAGCGCGCCACGGCCGCGCGCGCCAGGATTGAGCAGGCGTTGCTGTCCGCGAGCGGCGCCCGGACGGAGTCGGCGTTGACCCCTGAGGGCGCTGAGATGCGGGTGCGGGGGCAGACGGTGTTTCTCGTCACCACGAACGATGTGAACGCGCTGGCGGGGGAGACGCTGGCGTCCGTGGTGCAGCTGACTGAGAGCCGCCTGGCGCTGGCCGTGGCGGAAGTGGAGGAAGTGCGGGATCGGCGGGGCATGCTGGGTGCGGTGGCCCGGGGAGTGATGGTGACGGTGCTGCTGGGGGCGTTGATCTGGTTTCTGGCCCGGAACCGGGAGCGGCTGGAGGAACGGCTGGTGCGAGTGGCGGCGGACAAGGCCGGCCAGATTCGTTCGCACACCCTGCGTCTGGCCGGGCGGCAGAATGTGGTCGGGGTTCTGCGCGGGACCATGACGGTCCTCTTTTGGGCGGCGACGGCCATCGCCAGCGTGTGGTGGCTGGAGTACTCGCTGCGGCTGTTTCCCCAAACACGTCCGTTCGGCGAGCAACTCGAGGGACAATTTCTCGGGGCGATTTCGGCCTTTGGCCACAGCGCGCTCCGGAGCCTGCCCAACCTGGGCATCGTTTGTCTGGTGGGCGCGATGGCGCGGTTCGCGCACAC
The DNA here is from genome assembly GCA_044229355.1 of Limisphaerales bacterium. Classification (GTDB taxonomy): domain Bacteria; phylum Verrucomicrobiota; class Verrucomicrobiia; order Limisphaerales; family JADJPG01; genus JBGARF01. The sequence continues at coordinate 11,770 of JBGATF010000021.1, read as the reverse complement.
CGCGGCGCGCCGATTTTTTACCGTCGTGGCCCGGGGTCGCCTGCACACGCGCCTGTTCGACCCAACCACGGCGCCGATCGCGCAGCGCCTGTGTCTCATTCTGATCTGGGTCACCGCCGTCATCGTGGCGTTTCCCTACATTCCCGGAAGCCAGACGCCGGCGTTTCAGGGCATCAGCGTGCTCGCCGGGCTGATGCTGTCGCTCGGCTCGGGCAATCTCATCGCCCAGTTGGTGGGTGGCCTGGTGATGGTCTACAACCGGTCCTGTCGGCCCGGTGATTTCGTGCGCATTGGCGAGCTGGAAGGAACGATTACGGCCGTGGGATTTTTCTCCGCGCGCCTGGTCACCGGGCGGAACGAGGAGATCGTGGTGCCCAACAGCCAGATCGCCGGCGCGGCGCTGATCAACTATTCGCGACGGAATGACGCGGAAGGGGTGCAGGTGCCCGTCAGCGTGACGATCGGTTACAACACGTCGTGGCGGCAGGTCCACGCGATGTTGCTGACGGCCGCGGGCCGCACCCAGGGATTGAAGACCGGCATAACTCCGGTCGTGTTGCAGAGGCGGCTTTGCGATTTCTATGTCGAGTACGAGCTGCGGGTGACGCTGGAATCCCCGGCCAGCCGAACGACGGTGTTGTCGGAATTGAACGGGCACATTCAGGATGTGTTTAACGAATTCGGCGTGCAGATCATGTCGCCCCACTATGAGGCGGACCCTGCCCAGCCGGTGGTGGTGCCGCGCGATCGCTGGCACGCGCCGCCCGCAGACCGGCCCGGTGTGTCGAAGGGCGGGTAAGCCCGGTTCGGAAGTTGGGAGTGAAACCGAATTGCCTGTGCCGCCTGGCGCAATCCGGTCTTTGAAGCTTGGCGAAAAAAGCCGGGCGCGCCCAAAACCACCGCGACAGCCCACTTGAGCGCGGGTCGGCGGAGATGGGTTTGTCTTGCTTTACTTGTATTACAGGCGAGTCGTATCCAGATAAGGATTACGAGATTGATGTTACTGAGTTTACATCGAACGCCGAACAGACGCGGCAGGCCATGCCGGTTGATCGTCACGATTGCATTCGGACGCGATCGGCCCGGCATGCCTGCGCTTTGCGTTCGCCAGAATCATTCCGTTGACGGTCGGGCGGCGGCGGGAGACGATGTCACCGTGAATATCGCTCAAATTGAAGAGGCGGTGCATCGGGGGGTTCCGTTCAAACTTAGGGTAGCCGACGGGGATGAGTACGCCGTGCCGCAGCCTGATTACATTTTTCTTCCCCCGAAGGCGGCGGAAAAACGGACGTACGTCATGATTCACAACGACGCGGGATTCGCATCCATACTGCCGCTGTTGACGATTACGAGCCTCACCTTTCCAATCGATGCGAGCAAATGAACGCGGCGAACCATTCGCTCCACACGAACCGCCGCCCACGTCTCGGTTTCGCCCGGTGTCGGGAACTCGCACATCGCACTCCCCGGCGACGCGCGTCGCCGGCGACGGTCGGTGAGGCGGGGCGTTAGTTGCGGCGCTCGGCGGCGCTCGGCGGCGTTCGCACATGCATGAAAGTGTGCTCATACTGCGGTCGGGAGAACGAAGCGGCGCTGACGATTTGCGGAGGGTGTGGTACCAGCCTTTCCGACGCGGAGGGAAGCAATGCACCTGCACAGCCCAAACTGACAGTTGCTTGCCCTACGTGTGGGGCGCGCGACGACTACAAGGCTGGCATCGCGCTGAGAGGCTCTTTCAGTTGGCTTGTCTTCTTCCTCGGCGGGTTCATCGCCGTTCTGTTTCACAACGCGAGCCGACAGCGGCGAGTTCAGTGCAATGCGTGCGGCGCGTTCTTCGGCGTTCGCACGCCGCTCTCCAAGGTGTCGCTTGTCATTTTCTGGCTTCTCATCGCTCCGACGATTATCGTGCTCCTGTTCGTGTTGCTCAGTTCATTATTTACGAGGTGAGGGAATAAACTCAAATTGCTCACTCCTCAAACTGCTCAAACTGGGGCTCACACACACAGGGAGCGATGAAACTGGCGGAGCTGGGCCGTGCGGCCGGAGATCTGGACTACGCGGCGGTGAGCGCGGCCGTACAGCGATTGAGTCGGAGCCTGAAAACCGACAAAGCGCTGGCCGCCATGGCCCGACAGGCGGAAGCTAGGTTGTTGAAAGTTGAGACGTGACCCCAAAGCCCTCATCTCCAGGACGCTCGCGCGGCTTTGTGGCCCGATCGACCGAGCGGTAGCCCTCTACGCTTTACGGGCCTGGAAGGACTCCGCCTTTCGAGAGGAGGTAAAGACTCGAAGAAACGCACTGAGCGTCGGCGCCGGCCGTTAGAGTTTTCCGCCAATGCCAATGCCACCAGTCCACTTCCGGAGTTACGTCGTCTCGGCTGCGCGCCACGCTTGCTCCGGCTGCCATCCTGTGGTGGAGTCGGGCCATGGTACGAGTCATCCCTTGTGACCGCCGGCGGGCTTCGCGAAACCCGGTGTGAACAACCCCGGCCCCAGCGCGAGTGAGTCTTCCAGCCACCGCTCGCTGGAGGATGTCCATGGTTCGGTCGCGGTGCCGCATCATCGGGCCGGTTTTTGGGCGCAATGGCGGGCCTTTGCCGGGCCGGCGATTTTGGTCAGCGTCGGCTACATGGATCCGGGCAACTGGGGCACGGACCTCGCGGCCGGAGCCCAGTTCAAGTACGGCCTCCTTTGGATCGTCGCCCTGGCCAGCTTGATGGCCATCTTCATGCAGATCATCGCCGCGCGGCTGGGCGTGGTCACTGGTCGGGATTTGGCGCAATGCTGTCGCGACTGGTATCCGCGCTGGATGCGCGGGCCGCAGTGGTTTCTCTGCGAGATCGCCATCGCGGCGTGTGATCTGGCTGAGGTCCTCGGCAGCGCCGTGGCGTTGAACCTGATGTTCCACATCCCGCTGCTGTGGGCGGTGATCATCACGGGCCTCGACGTGATGCTCCTGCTGGGTCTCCAGCGCTTCGGCATGCGGACGATCGAGGCGGTGGTTCTGTTGCTCGTGCTGACGATCGGCGCGTGTTACTTCATGGAAATCTTCGTGCTGCCGCAAACCCGGCCCGAATTTGCGGAAATGGGACGCGCGCTGGCCAGCCCTGGGCTCGCCCGCGAAGGCATGATGTTCGTGGCGATTGGCATCATTGGCGCCACGGTCATGCCGCATAACCTTTATCTGCACTCCGCGCTGGTGCAGAGCCGGCGGCTGCAAAAGGACGAGGCGGCCATCCGCAGCGCCATCCGCTTCAACGTCATCGATTCCATCACCGCGCTGACCATCGCGTTTTTCATCAACGCGGCGATCATGGTGCTGGCGGCGATCGTGTTTTATGGCAAGACGAGCTTCGACGCCGGGGCGGGGCAGGTCATCCCGTTCAACGAGGAGACGGACTGGATCCGGGTGGCGTATCTGACGCTTGCGCCGCTGCTGGGCACGTCGCTGGCGAGTGTGTTGTTTGGAGTGGCGTTGCTGGCCAGCGGACAGAGCAGCACGATCACCGGGACGCTGGCCGGGCAGGTGGTGATGGAGGGATTTCTCCAGTGGCGCATGGCGCCGTGGCTGCGCCGGCTGATCACCCGCGCGGTGGCGATCGTCCCGGCCATCGTCCTGATTGGGATCCGTGGCAGCGGATCGGTGAACGACTTGTTGACGTTGAGCCAGGTCATCCTGGCCCTGCAGCTTCCGCTGGCCATGTTTCCGTTGATGCATTTCTCCAGCTCGAAGCGGCGCATGGGCAAGTGGCGGCTGGGCTGGTTTTTGGCTGCGGGCGGCTGGTCCAGCGCCCTGTTCATCACGGCCATGGATCTTTGGGGTTTGCCGGAATCCCTGCGCAGCGCCTGGCACGTCATCGCCGGCCATTAACCAACCTGTCCACCATGTACGAGACCATACTCATGACCCTCGATGGAACGCCCACCGACCGGGCGATCATCGAGCATGTCAAACCGCTGGCCAAGCTGGCCGGCAGCCGCCTGGTGCTGCTGCACGTGGCGGACGGGTGGGCGGCGCGGACGTATGGTCGGGACGCCGTCAGTGCGGAGATCACCGAGGACACGGCGTATTTGAAGTCGGTCCGGTCGGAGCTGCAAGCGGCGGGCATTCCCACCGAGGCCGAGCTGGCTTACGGCGATCCGGCGACGGAGATTGTGAACTGGGTGGAGAAGAAAGGATGCGACCTCGTGGCCATGAGCACCCACGGCCACCGGTTTTTCGCCGACATCTTCCTTGGGTCAACGGCCATTCGGGTCCAGCACAACATCCGGGTGCCGGTTCTGCTGTTGAAGGCCAGATGACCGGCGGTGGCCCCACGATGCCTGCGGGAGATCGGCGGGGCGCTGCGCCCGGGGTGCCGCGGTCTCCGGGTTGGCGAACGGCGCGTTCGGGAGGTTTTCGGTCTCTTACTCTCCGAGATACACCTGGCCGGTCTGGTTGGTTCCGGTGAAGAAACCGCCGCCGAAATTCTGGCGCTGGAGCACGGCGCCCTTGAACGCGATGGGCTTGGTGGCGCCAGGCGGCGTCACACTTCCGGACATCAAGCCGGTGGGGGTTGTAATCACGACCGCGAGCTTGTTGGAGCCGAGGTTGGTGACCTTGTTATTGGGTTCGAGGCGGATGCTGTTCGTGATGCTTTGGGGCAGGTTGCCGTGGGCGAGGATGACCACGCCCGCGTCGAGATGCAGCACCCGGTTCGTGGAGGGGGCGACGTAGGGAGAGCCCAGGACGACGAATCGGTTGGTGAATCCGCCCGCGTACGGCGGCTTCGGCTGGGCCGGGCGAGTCCAGAGCAGGCCGTTGGTGGCCAGCAGCGCGTTGGGCGCCGACGCATTGACCGAGACCCATCCAACGATGGAGCCCTGGCCGGCGTAGAGCGAAATATAGAGCGGCCAGGAGCCGTCGGCCGCGAGGGCAACTTTTTGGACGGCCGGCGATCCATCCGGGAGCGCGCCCGTTAGCGACGCGTTGCCCGAGACGTCGAGCTTCAGGGTTCCATAGCCGTCGCCAATGTCGATGGGCTGTCCGTCGTCGGGTTGGAACAGCAGCGTGTAATTGCCGGCCAGCGCGATGGCTGGAGCGGTCTTGGCGAGGACGGCTTGGTTGAGGTGGACGGCGATGTCACCTTCCAGATCGGTCAGCGTGCCTGCCAGCGCGTTGCCGGGCTCGTTCATCGCGAGGCGAAGCGTGAGACTGCCGGTGCCCGGCTTGATCGGGATGGAGACGATTGTCTGGCGGCTGAGGTCGAAGATTCCCGCGAAGGCGAACTTCTTCCCGCCAAAGATCAGGCTTCCCGTGAATTTCCCGGTGTCGAGGAGGTTGATCGAGATGGACCCCGACCGTGAGTGGCTGGGAGCCGCGTCGTTCAGGACGAGGCCGTTGAAGACCGCCTTGCTGGCCGCGAATGGATTGGTCACGAAGTTGGCGGTGATGGACAGGTTGGACTCGACGACGAAGCTGGTTTTGGGCGCGAGAATAGTCTGGGCGCCGGCGATCCAATTGCTGAAGACCCAGCCCTTGGCCGGGACGGCTGAGAGCTGGAGCGCCTTGCCGAGGACTTGGGTGGTGCCGTCGATGTTGGGCGTCACGGTTCCGAGGCCGTTGACGGTTAAGTGGACCACGCTGGAAACCGTGTACAGAACCGTGAGCGTGGCGGTCGACGCATTGCCGGCGGCGTCGGAGGCTTTCACGACGATCACATTCGTGCCGGGCTGGAGTTCGAACGACGCCTGCCAGTCGGTGGTGCCGCTGGCGTCGGTGTAGTTGCCGGCGCCCAGCTTGACTTGGACCCGGCGGACCGAGACGTCGTCGGTAGCCTTGCCTGACACCGTGAGTTGGCTGCCGTTGGTGGTAAACGTCGGTCCCTTGGGAGTGGTGATGGTGACGACGGGTGCCTTGGTGTCGGGGGCCGGCGGGGTTGTCCCGGCGATGCGGGCAATGCCGGCACGGGGCACCTGGCCCAGCTTGGTGAATGTGCCGGCGATGTAGAGCTTGCCCCCGGTGGTCGGCTTGATGAATTGGACTTCACCATCCGGCGATGCCGCGGCCGGGTCGAACCCGGAGTCAACGGTGCCATCGCTGTTCATCCGGGCGAGGTTGGTCCGGCCGGCCCCGCCGTAGGCGGTGAAGATGCCGCCGAGAAAAATCTTCCCGTCGGCCGGCCCGAAGAAGGTCGCCACGGAGCCGCACATGTAGATCGGCGGGATGACGTTGCCGGGGAAGGTGAACTTGGTGCAGACGCCGTCGCCAACCTTGAAGGCGGTGTCGAGCGAGCCGTTGGCGTTCAGGCGGAGCAGGCCGTGCACGTTGGTCAGGCTGCCGTAGGTGGAGTTGAAAAGGCTCATGGCCCCGCCGATCAAGATGTGGCCGTCCGCCTGCAGGCCCACCGCGCCGGCGGCCGCCTCGTCAGACTCCGACGGGGACACGCCCGCGGTGAAGGACGAGTCCAGGCTTCCGTCGGCATTGAGGCGCACAATGCGGCTGGCGCTGACGAATTGGAACACGCCTGGCCCGACGGAATATTGGGGCCGGCCGAACACCACGATCTTGCCGTCGGGCTGTAGAAGAATGTGGCGGGCGGATCCGGTGTAGTAATCATTGCCGCGGGCAAACGCGCGATCCCAGCTGCCGTCGGCATTGAGTCGGGCCAGTGCCTGGAGCCCACCCTGGAAGTTGGCGAGCAGAATTTTTCCGTCCGGCTGCACGACGATCTGCTTCGCGCTGATGGTCAGGTTTGAAAAAGAAAGGTCGCGCGATCCGTCGGCGTTCAACCGGGCCAGCCCGCCCAGCCAGGTGACCAGAATCTTTCCGTCCGCCTGAGCGGCCACGGCGCTGATGCTGAAATTCGTCGGACTGATCGCATTGGAGAGTCCCACCACGAAACTCTCGTCCAGGGAACCGTTTGAATTCAGCAGCGCCAGGCCCGGGTTGGGTTTGTTGTCCCAGCGATCCCAGAACCCTCCCACGATGACCCGGCCGTCCGGCAGGACGTCCATCCCGCCGATCATGCCTCGGACCACGTTGGCCCCCGAGCCAAACGCCGGCCCGGCACCCGGGTTAAACAATGCATCCGCCCCGCCGACGGGCACGGGAGGCGCCGCCGAAACCGTGATGTTCATGACGGCGCTGGTGATCGCCCCGAAGGCGTTTCGTAAGACCACGGTGTAGGCCCCCGCGTCGTCCCGCGTCACGCCTGACTTGATGTGGCCTGTGTCAAACCCGAAGAAGTTCGTGGCTCCCGGGATGTCGGTTCCGTCCTTGCGCCATTGGGCTGTCACGGGCCCGGTCCAGTAGACGCAGTTTGCGCTGAGCGCGAGGGTCAGGCCTTCCGCCACATTCGTGCTGCCCGGGCTGACGTAATTCAAGCGGGGTGGCGCATTGCTGGGGATGGCGCTGATGTTGGTGGCGAGCAGTGTGTATCGCTGCGAAACGCTTTGGCCGCCGGCGCTGATGGTGTAGTCGCGCGAGGTGATTTTCATGACCGAGCCGCTGACCTGGGTGTCCGGCTTCGGCAGGGCATCGAACATGCCGGGTGTAAACGGGGCGCCGTCCGCCAGCACGATCGCGCCGTCGGGTTGGACCACGCCGCGGACGTAGGGGAGATACCGCACGGTCGTTTGGAATTTGTCGGTGCCGATGGTTTCGGTGACCAGATTGCCGCTCGCGTCGACCGTCAGGGTCAGCCACATGGCGTTGGATTCGACAACCCGGCCGGCCACCTCGCCGCGAAACTTTACGAGTCCGCGATAAAATCCCTCGAACGGCGAGGCCGCAAGTCCCGTCGCCAGGAGGAGCAGCGGGAGCAGGAGGACGGAAAATGGGATTGTTCGAGAGGTCGGGCTTGAGCAGGATCTTGCGCGCATAAAATGGGTCATTCTACTACGCAATGACACCCAGGATTTCAAGTTTTGTGTGCGGCGCGGGCTGGTGTGTTAGGCGAGCCGTCGGCTGGTGGGAAACTGCGGCGGCGGAGCCCGCGCTTTCGCCTTCACTTCAAGTGTTGTTTTGCTCCTCCGTTAGTTTGTTCCAGTGTCAGTTGGCGGCGGTGGGCCGGTTGGGGTGAACTGGCCCGGCGTGGAGCGGAGTTGGAAAACGCCGGCGAAAACGTGGGCAAAGCCTCGAAAAGCAGGAGATTTTGCGTCTTCCGGGAGCAGTCAACCGCGAGGCGGCGGGAGGACTTCGGGGTAGCCAGTGTGAAAAGTTTGGCGTATTGCCACAAAAAGTTTGCTTTATTGACGCAGAGCGTTTAATCACTGCGCAATTCTCCTCCGGCAATGGACGCCTATGGCGCGGTTTTTGTACCCAACCGAAGGGTTGGCGTCTTGAAACGGGGGGGAGCGACTCAACGATCAGAACGCACAACCACAGTAAGTATGTATTCCAATAAACGATCCAAAGGCGTGGGGGCGACGCCCGGACGACGCGCGGTTCCCGCGCTGACAATTGCGCTGGCTGCGGCCGGACTTTTGCCGTCCGTCCAGGCGCAGCTCCAGTCCGCTGGCAATGTCCTGGTGAACATCGACGCCACGACGGCGCCGATCGGCCCGATCACGTCCATCCCGAATGCAGGCAGCATGGGCGGCGTGTTTGAAGCACGCGGTGGAGGCGCCACGATTCCGTCGGTGATCAAGGAAAGTGGCACCGGCACCAAGGGAATCGTTTTTGATGGTGGCGATTACATGATGCACGTCGACTCCGTCGGCGGCGCGCCCAAGCCGTCGGATCCGACCTTGACCGGCGTGAACCCGACCTGCTCGGTGGAGGCGTGGGTTCTGAACCCGAGCTCATCGCGCGAAGAGACGATCGTCTCGTGGGGCAAGCGCGGAGGTCCGGATGGGTCGAACAAATCTTTCAATTACGGCTGGGATGCGCGTTGGGGCGCCATTGGGCACTGGGGCGGTGCGGATCTGGGCTGGGACTCCAGCCTGGACGCTGACGCCATCGCGCCCGGCACGCCGCAGAACGGACAGTGGCACCATCTGGTGATGACCTATGATGGCACCACCAGCAAGGTCTACTCCGACGGCGTGTTGAAGAACTCGGAGAACGTCTCCTTGAACACGGCAGCGGGCACGCCCATCACGCTGGCGGCGCAGTTGGAGGCGGACGGGATCACGGTGACCGGCGACCTGCGCGGTTCGCTGACGATTGGTCGCTTGCGGGTGCACAGCGAGGCGCTGACCGATGGCCAGGTCGCGAACAACTACAACTTCGAGAAAAACGATTTCTCGACCGGTGGCGTAGGGCGCTCGGTGGGATTGGCTCATCGCTACAGCTTCGGCAACGCAGCGGGAACGGCCGCGAGCGGTTCAGTGGTGAAGGACTCGGTCGGCGGCGCGGATGGGCAGGTGCTGGGCGACGGCGCCAACTTCACGGGATCGCGCGTTACCCTGCCCGGCGGTGCGTCTGCCACGGCGGCGTATGTCGATCTCCCGAACGGGCTGCTGTCTGCTAACAGCACCAGCCGCGGCGGCTCCGGAGAAGTGACTGTTGAAGGTTGGGTCAAGGTGACGGCCGCGCAGAATTGGGGCCGCATTTTTGACTTTGGCTCGAGCCTTGGGGCTGAAGTGACCGGTCCCGGTGGGGGTGGTGAGGGCACCGATTACTTCATGCTCTCGGCGTCGGTCGGGACCGATGCGGGCTACCAACGCCTGGAGATTCGCAATGAAGATCCCGCGGGCGGCGGCATTGTGACCGTGGATCGCGGCACGGCGACGTTTAACAAGGACCTGCACTTCGCGGTCACTTGGAACGAAGCCTCCGGCGAGGTTCGCGTTTATGAGAACGGCGCCTATGTGAACAACGTTGTCACTGATGATCGCCTGAGCGACATCAACGACGTGAACGTGTGGCTGGGCCGTTCAAATTGGACCGGCGACAGCAACATGCAGGGCGAGTTCGATGAGTTCCGCATCTACAACCGGGCGCTGACCCCGGCCGAAGTCCGCGGTAGTTTCAATGCCGGTCCGGATGCGCTCTCGCTTCGGCCGCAAAAGTCCATCGGCCTGAGCTTCGCGGCGGATGAAGCCAACGGCGCGGGCAGTGCGCTGGCGGCCACGGACGTCGCGGGCGCCATGCCGCAGGCGAACTGGAATAACCTGACCGGAGCGTCCGGCACAGCTTCTTCCATCGTCGCTGATGCGGCGGGAACGTCGGAAGCCACCACGGTCACCGTGGAATGGAGTTGCCCAAATACCTGGTCGAGCACCGGGCGCGGCGAAGAAAACAACGGCTTCGCTGCCGGTTCAGGCGACCGGAAAATGCTGACGGGCTATCTCGACACCAATGACGGCGATGGTGTGGCGACGGTGACGGTGAGCGGCATCCCGGCGGAGTTTTCTTCCGGCGGTTATGACGTTCTCGTGTATTGCGTGGGTGGCGTGGCCGGTCGCGGCGGCGCTTACACCATCAATGGTGAGACCAAATTCGGCACTTCGTCGGCCAGTTCCTCCGGGCATGTCGAAGACCCTGGCGCCGGAGTTTCCGATACGGGCACTTACGTCCGCTTCCGCGGCCAGTACGGATCGAGCTTCACCTTGGTTTCCAGCGCGAACGGCACGACGTTTCCGGGCAACGTGAATTTCCGCGCCCCGATCAACGGCATTCAGATCGTGCGGAACTCGGACCCGGCCGCCGGCCTGGTTTATGGCTACGTGCAGAAGAGCCGCTACGACAACCTTGGCAACAGCGTGGACATCAATGCGCTGCTGACCAACCCGAAGTACCTCAATGACGCGGCTGATTCCCGTTGCTTGCGCACGGACTTCTCGGTGAATGACGCCGACGAATGTGAAAACTGCGGCATGGTGGTCAAGGGCCTCTTCATTCCCCGCGTGAGCGGCGTTCACACGTTCTATCTGGCGGCGGACGACGGCGGCGCGCTGTTCCTCAGCTCGGACGAGTCTCCGGCCAACAAGGTCATGATTGCGCGTGAGCCCGTGTGGGCGGCCCGCCGCAATTACATCGGCGAAGCGGACGGTGGTGGTCGCGGAGACCCGCCGCTGAACGTTGCGAGCGTTTACCTCGAAGCCGGCAACGCCTACTACATGGAAGGCGCTTTGAAGGAAGCGGGCGGCGGTGACAATCTCGATGTGGCTGTCAAGGGCCCCGGGGATCCGGACGTCCAGGACGGCGACCGCGCCGTGTTTGGCAATCGCATCGCTTCACGCATCGACCTGACGGGCAGCAGCCTCAGCATCACCACGAATCCCGAGGCGTTGCAGCGGGTTCCGGAAGGCAACACCTACACGGTCAGTGTGGCGGTTGCGGCCAACTCCCCGTTGTGCGGAGCCGCTCCTCTTTATCAGTGGCGCCGCAATGGCGTGAACATCCCCGGCGCGAACGGTGCCACGTTCAGCATCCCGGTTGTTTCGGTGGATGATCATCAGGATCGGTTTGATTGCGTGGTGACGTTCCTCGGCATCCAGCGCACGAGCAGCGCTGGCGTGCTCGAAGTCCTGGGTCGCGAATGCCTCAAAGTGGTTGGCGCGTCCTCCAGCGGTTTCAACACCGTAGGCATCGCGTTCGGCACCTTCATCACGGCCAACGACGCTGCGATCGATCCGTTCAACTACACCATCGTGGGCCCCGGCGGTTCTGCTGGTCCGCAGGTCCAGTCTGTGGCGGTCACCGGCGGCAACAAGGCGGTGCTGCTGACCCTGAGCGAGGCGTTGTCTGAAAACACCGATTACACGGTGCAGGTGGCCGGAGTGACGAGCCTGGTGGGCTCGGAGCTGTGCGCGGCCCCGGACAACCAGGCGAGCTTCCGCTC
>JBGATF010000002.1:0-582846 GCA_044229355.1 Limisphaerales bacterium | reverse complement strand
TCCAACTCCCCAACTCAATGAACAAATAAACCCTTCTCGAGCACTGGACGCTTGACGCTTCCCATAGCAGGGCGGGCGCTCCGCCGCCCGCCGGCTGTCCGTGCGGCTGTCCCCACGGGCCGGCCCGCTGCGGAGAGCGGGCCCTACCTTGCGCGGTTCATGGGAAGCAACCCGGATGGTTGCCTGTAAATTGCGGCCACGAACACCATTGGTGATTTTTGATAGGTGATTGTCGATTGACGATTTCCAAGTCGGACAATCCGCAATCGTAAATCAAAAATCGTAAATCAAAAATCCTCTTGGTGCATGGAGAGGCGAGACGCTGGACGCGGCGGCCAGGCGCTACTGCTTGTTCACGTCGAGAACCGCTTCCGCGCCGCCGTTGGTGTAGATGATGCGGTAGCTGCTGTAGGTGAGCGTGACTTCCTCCATCGGAGCATCGGTCGCATTTGCCGGGATGGCCGAGTTGGTGATGATCAATCGCACCGAGGAAATCCGGACGTTGGCCAGCTCAACGCGAAGGAAATTCTCGGTGGTGCCGTCGCCGCTTGGATTTGGCCGGTAGAACCGGAATTCGGCTGATCCAGTCTGAATCTTGCCGAAGGCGTCTGCGATCAGGGGCGAGGCTTTGTCGATCCGCTTGAGAATTTTGATGGGGCGGTGCACGGCCGGGGCGCCATTCTGGCGGAAAAACTCCGACTCGAACGACCAACATTCGATTGAGTTCTCCCGTCCGAGAGAGGTGCGGCTGCTGTCGCCGCGGATCTGGACGCCGTTCATGGTGAGAAAAAGTGCGACGGGCTCAGCGGCCTGGCCGTGATGAATCCAAGCCAGGCTCAGGGCGACGATCAGCCAGGCGAGCCGGCGGGAGATGAAAGAGGTCATGCGGGTGGTTGTTGATTAAGGGATGGAGACGGTGCCGCGAATGAAGGATTGGCCTTCCTTGATCCGCGAAGTGGTTGACACGGGGCCGTCCGCCGCCGGCTGGAAACCGGAGGTCAGAGGGAACCATGGGCCCGCGGGCGAGTCGGCCGATTCAAAGCCGTAGATTCGATTGGCCAATCCGTTCCAGGAGATGGCGAGTTGGCCGCGGCGTGGATCCAGCCGGACTTCCAGGGCGAACCGGGATCTGGAATCGTTCGCCAAGGTACCCGCCACCGCTTCTGCAAGATTGGAGACGCCATCCCGGTCCAGGTCGCCGGCCGCATCCGCTTTGAATGGATCCAGTCCAACGCGGCCCTCATAGGCGTCGGTCATGCCATCATTGTCATCGTCCGGATCGGCGTTGTCCCCAATTCCATCGCCGTCCGCATCCGCCCATTCGGTGGGATCAAAAGGGAACACATCCTGCCGGTCGGGCACGCCGTCCCCGTCAGTGTCGGCGGCGGGGTTGGACGAGATCGTCAACACCCTCGGTAGGATGCCGGCCGAGGGCTTGAACTGTTCCGAGGTGGAGGCGACCCAGGGCGACAGGCTCGACGGCGCGATGCCGCCGGGGACCGTTTCCTCGCGCAGCACGCGGAAGGCCGGGACATCCTCGGGCTTGCGCGGTTGGAGAAGGGTGGCGGAGAAGGCGCGCCGCGCCGGCACTCGGCCGGCCAGCAGCCGGTCCGGGTCCTGCAACACCGCCCGCACGTGGTCCAGCGGGTCATTCTTCACCGCGTAGTCGCCGTAAGGAGCCAACGCCGAGTCCGCGATCTCCAGCCAGGCGGAAACCGTGAAAACGGAGTCGGCGCGGGCGGTCGCCGCCGCCAAAAGCGCCCAGGTCAGGGCGAGCCCGGCCAGCCGCCGGGGACCAGGCGGCAGTGAACGGGCGGGATGAGCGGACGCGTTGATGGCGGGCAAAGTGCCATCAGCTGCCAGCGAGGTCAAACTGGGGATGGAACACCGGGGCTGCAATTCGAGGTCTGGCCATCGGCTGGCCAGTTCTGGCTGGCGAGCGGCCACCCCGATCCGCTGGAAGGCTTGGTTCCGCGGAATTGCGGACGAAAGTTTGGGGCCAATTATTGGGGATCGGGTCGCAGCCCGGGGCCGGAAAGGCGAGCTGGCACGGCGGTCGCTAAGGATGGCGCCATGGCGGTTCGCCGCCGGGAGCGGTGGGGATGGATTCAGCAAGTGCTATGATGCTACTCATTTTTATTTCGACGTTGTTGATCTCGCTGGTGGCGCAGTGGCGGGTGAAGAGCGTGTATCGCCGGTTCAGCGAACTGCCGTCCCGCTCCGGCGCGACCGGCGCGGAGGTCGCCGGGGAGATTCTGCGAGGGGCGGGCATTCGGGATGTGGAGATCGTCGAGCACGACGTGATGCTTGGGGATCATTACGATCCGATTCACAAACGCCTCGTGCTGTCGTCGGGCAACTATCATGGCACGTCGCTGGCCGCGCTCGGGGTGGCGGCGCACGAGGCCGGGCACGCGCTGCAGCATCAGATGCGGTATGCGCCGCTCCACTGGCGCATGGCGGCGGTCGGGGTGACGAACTTCGCGAGCCAGGTGGTGGCGATCCTTCCGCTGATCGGCATGGCCACGGGCTACCTCTCCACCTACACCGGGCTGACGGTGATGGCGCTTGCGTGGGGTGTGATCATGGCGTTCAACCTGATCACCCTGCCCGTGGAGTTTGACGCGTCGCGTCGGGCCAGGGCCATGCTGGCCGGCCTGGGCTTCGTGTCGGGGCGCGACGAGCAGGCCGGGGTGGCCAAGGTGCTGAATGCCGCAGCCATGACGTATGTGGCCGCCTTCGTGACGTCGCTGGTTTACCTCCTCTGGTATTTGCTGCCGTTGTTGTCGGGCGGCCGCCAACGCGAATGACTGACACCGTCTGGCTTTGGGTCGGGTTCAACGTGTTTGTGCTGGCGATGCTCGCCCTCGATTTGGGCGTTTTCCATCGCCAGGCACATGTGGTCTCGTGCCGGGAGTCCCTCGTCTGGACCGCGGTCTGGATCGGGCTCGCGTTGGTGTTCAACGTCGGGGTCTGGCATTTCTCCGGGCCGCAAAAGGGGCTGGAGTTTCTCACCGGGTATCTGATCGAGAAATCGCTCAGCGTCGACAACGTCTTCGTTTTCACCCTGCTTTTCTCCTACTTCGCAGTCCCGGCGAGCTATCAGCACAAGGTGCTGTTCTGGGGCATCCTCGGCGCGCTGGCCATGCGGGCGGTCATGATTGTCGCGGGCGCCGCGTTGCTCGAGCGCTTTGCCTGGTTGATCTACGTCTTTGGCGGTTTCCTCATCCTCACCGGGGTGAAGATGGTGGTGAAGCGCGACGAGGAACTGCACCCGGAACGCAACCCGGTGGTCAACGGGTTCAAGCGATTGATGCCGGTCACGCCCGCCTATCGCGGGGACAGGTTTTTCGTCCGGGAAAACGGCCGGAGGCTGGCGACTCCCTTGTTCATCGTCCTGCTTCTGGTGGAGATCAGCGACCTGATTTTCGCGGTGGACAGCATTCCGGCGATCTTCGCGGTAACCACCGATCCGTTCATTGTCTATACTTCCAACGTCTTTGCGATTCTCGGGCTGCGCTCGTTGTACTTTCTTCTGGCGGGGGCGGCGCAGAAGTTTCACTACCTGAAGGTGGGGCTCGGCCTCGTGCTGGTTTTTGTCGGGGTCAAGATGCTGCTGGCGCATTCCGCGTGGGCCATCCCCACCGTGGTTTCGCTCGGCGTGGTCGGTCTCATCCTGGCCGGGGCCGTGGGCCTGTCCCTCGCGCGTCCGCGCCTGCCGGTGGCGCCCGCCGGCAACCTTGGACATCCGGGCTGATTTTGTAGCTGTCGGTCGCGCCTGATTTTGCGTAGCGTGCGGGCCACATATGAACGCGATGCACGAGATTGACTACACGATCCATGGCGACGACTTGCAGTTCGTGGAGATCGAACTGGACCCGACGGAGGCGGTGGTGGCCGAGGCCGGGGGCATGATGTTCATGGAGCAGGGCATCGAGATGGACACCATCTTTGGGGACGGTTCGCAGCAATCGTCCGGTTTTTTGGGCAGCCTGGTGGGCGCGGGCAAGCGGTTGCTGACCGGCGAGTCGCTTTTCATGACGGTGTTTCAGAACCAGAGCCAGGGGAAAAGGAAAGTGGCGTTTGGCGCGCCGTATCCGGGGAAGATCATCCCGGTGAACCTGGCGCAGATCGGGGGCGAGATTTGGGCCCAGAAGGACGCCTTTCTCTGCGCGGCGAAGGGGGTCAGCGTCGGCATTGCCTTCAACCGGCGCATCGGCGCGGGGTTGTTCGGCGGCGAAGGCTTCATCATGGAACGTCTGCAAGGCGACGGCTGGGCGTTCCTCCATGCCGGCGGGACGATCATCCAGAAGCAACTGGGGCCCGGCGAGGTCCTGCGCGTGGACACCGGCTGCATCGTGGGCTTTCAACCGACCGTGCAGTTCGACATTCAGTACGTCGGCAAGATCAAGACCGCCCTCTTCGGCGGCGAAGGTTTGTTCTTCGCCACGCTCCAGGGACCCGGCCATGTCTGGCTTCAATCCCTGCCGTTCAGCCGCCTGGCCGACCGTATCACCGCCGCCTCGCCGCGCACCGGACGCGGGGGGAAAGAGGAAGGCTCGGTGCTGGGCGGGTTGGGCCGCCTGCTGGATGGGGACAACTGACCGCCCGTCACTGCGGCTCGCCGTGCATCAGGTCGAAGGCGTTGCCGTCGTAAAAGTGCTGATAAAGGCGAAGCGTGGCCCAGCCCAGCAAACCGGTGGCTCCGATGCAGAGGGCGGCGCCAGATGGCCCGACCGCAAACGCGGTGGCGCTCAGCCCGATCATGGCGAGCGCGATGGGTCCGAAGGCGACGAAAAACTTCAACTGCCGCCGGGTCGACCCGCGCGTGTCGTTTGTGCCTTGGGAGAACTGAAGCGCGACGCCGATGGGCTGCCAGCCGATGAGGAGGAACACGACTTTGAGCGCGATGGCCAGGCCGGAGGTCCATTGATGTCCCGTCAGCTCGCCCAAAGCGGCTCCGGCGGTCAGCCCGATCGGCACCAGAGCGAGGATGCGGATGATGCCAATCTTGAGCAGCAGCCGTGCGGTTTCCCGGAAGCCGAGAGGCAGGCCGGCGCAGGCCGGAAAGGACGATCCGGCCATCCGCACGATGGACAAGCCGACGCAGGGTGGGCCGAGGAGCGGCACCCCGGTGGTCATCGCGAAATACAGGCCCACGTAACAGAGCCAATGTCCTGACGGTCCCAGGGTGACCGCGGCCAGCAAGGATGCCAGCATCAAAATCGTTGCGCGACGCAGCGTCAGCGTCCAGTCCGTGTTACCCGCGGTCAGCAGTTCGGCCAGGTCCCGCTCGCGCCTGGACAAATGGCGAACGACCCAACGTTCGACGAAGTCGGCGTGGCCCCACGGGCGTGCCGGCCGTTGCCAGGCCGTCCGGACAACCGCCAGCTGCTCCGGCGTGAACTTCGGTCTGCTCGGCATCGGGCCTGTCCCGAGCTCCGGGGTGGCGGCCGGCGCGGCATCGGGCGCGAGCGGCTCCGACGCGTCCTCGGGGCTGGTGGCGTCCGGTGCTGACGGGGGCTCGGAGGCAAAGAGCTGGTAGTGCAGCCGGAGGCGCTGGCGGGCACGATGGAGGCCCGGCGCGAGCAAGGCGACCGGCAAGAGGATCAGGAGGGGGAGCGCCTCGGGCCCGAGCACGGCCTGCCGGACGACATAGCAAATCCATCCGAACGGCGGCAGCAGGTAGAGGGGGCCGCTGGCTCCATCCAGCATGCGGGCGGTGGCGTCCGGGAGATAAAAGCCGGCGACGACCGTGCTGACGATCAGCAGAAACAGGCCGCTGGACAAGGCCCCGAAGTTGGCCCGTGGGCGGAGGCGGACAAAAATCGTGGCGATGGAGACGACGCTCATCCAGAGGGCGAGGGCGCACGGCACGACGGTGAGCCATTGGATGAACGAGGCCTGGGCGAAGGCGCAGACCACGATGAGGGCGGCGGCGATGTCGGCGAGGATCCAGCCGGTGCGGCGAACGAACCGCCTCCACTGCTGTGAAAAGATGGCATCGTCCGGGATCGGCTGGAGAGCCAGCACGAGAATTTCCGGGGCGAGGTAAAGGTGGAACCGCAGGCGCTGGGCGGCGTCGGCCGTGAACCCGGCGCACCACAGGGCGAGCAGGCCGAGCAGGGCGTCGAGGCTGGCGCCATGCGTGCCGAGCGACGTCAGCCCCACGGCGAGCAGCACGGTGAGCAGACCGCGGAGGGTGGCCGGCGAAATGTCCCGGCGGCGGGATGACCGAACCCGGCGCTGCTCCCGGCGGAGCGCAGGCGTGCGGCGGACGGCCGCGCGGACGCGGGCGCCCATCGCCCGTTCGAATCGGCGGTCGCGCAGGCTCATGGCTCGGCGCGCAACTGGCGGAAGATTTGGTCCAGGACGCCGCCGGATTCCGCCTGCAGCTGCGACTCCAGATTGCGGACGCTGTCGAAGGCCCGGACTTCCCCGCGGTGGATCACGCAGACGCGATCCGAGAAGCGCTCGGCCACATCGAGGATCTGGGTGGAATAGACAATGGTGCGTCCGCGTCCGGCGGCTTCGTGGCAGCATTGCTTGAACGCCTGGAGCCCGTGGGGATCCATGCCGGACGCAAAGGGCTCGTCGAGCAGCCACAGCTCGGGGTCGACAGTGGCGAGCGCGGCGAAGGCGGCCTTGTAGCGCTGGCCGCGCGAGAGGTGGGCGAACGCTTTCCGGGCGACGGGCAGCAGGTCGAAGTCCGCGAGCAGCGTGAGAAATCGTTCCTCCGCGCCGGCCGACTCGCGCTCGTAGAGGCGGAGCAGCATCCCGGCGTGGCGCAGGCAGTCCCAGTGCTCATACACGATGGGAAAGTCGGGCAGGAACGCCAGGCGGCGGCGCAGATCGAGGCGGTCGCGGCGAAAGGATTGCTCGTCATAGAGCACCTCTCCGCGATCCGGCGCGGCGATGCCCGAAAGACACCGGAGCAGGGTGGTTTTGCCGGCCCCGTTGGGACCGAGCAGCGCGATGATCTGGCCGGGAACGAACTCGAGGCGCACGCGGTCCAGCGCCACGGTTTTGCCAAACCGTTTGCTGACCCCACTGAGTTCAATCTTCATCTGTCGCCGGGCGGCGCCCTGCTTTAATGATGTCGGCGGCAAATGCCAAGCATGAAGTGCCATCTTCCGGGCCGCCAATTGGTTTGCATTTGCGCCTTTGAAACCGGACAGTCCGGAAGCTCCAACGCGCTGCCATTCGTATGAAATCGCCTGCCTTCTTTGCTCTCATCCTGTCCTTGTCTCCCTGGGTCGCCCCGTCGTTGCAGGCCGCTTCCGCCGTCATCATCAGCGAATTCATGGCGGCCAACGGAACCACCCTGGCGGATGACGACGGGGAATATTCCGACTGGATCGAGCTCAGCAACCTTTCGTCCGCGCCGGTGAACTTGCTCAACTGGTCTTTGACCGACTCGCCCGGCAGCCTCACCAAGTGGCGCTTCCCGGCCACCAACCTTCCGCCGGGCGGATTTCTAGTGGTGTTCGCCTCGGAAAAGGATCGGCGCGTCCCGGGCGCGCCGTTGCACACCAATTTCAAACTCAGCGCCGGTGGCGAATTTCTCGCCCTGGTCGAGCCGGATGGCGTCACGGTGGCCAGCCGGTTTGCCCCGACCTACCCGCCGCAGGTGCCGGACGTGTCGTTCGGCTTCGGCGCCGAGGTTGTGTCCCGGACGCTGGTCGCAACCGGCGCGGTGGGCCGGGTGCTCGTGCCGTCGGATGGAGCGTTGGGCTTGGCCTGGACCACGCGGTTGTTCGACGACGCGGGCTGGGGGCGGGCGACAAACGGCATTGGATTTGAGACCGGCGAGGCGGAGTTCAACGCCGGGGCGGCGGCCGCTGCCATCGCCGGGCACAGCCCGCTGCTGCATCTGCGTCTGAGCGAGGCCGCGGGCGCGACGGCTGCGAACGATGGCAGCCTGGGCCCGGCGGCGAACGGCGCGGTGCTCAACGGGGTCACGCTGAATCAAGCCGGGGCCCGGCCGCCGGCGTTCACCGGTTTTGAGACCGACAACTTCGCGATGCGGTTCGACGGCGTGGATGACAAGATCGACGTGCCGTCCAACGCGGCGCTCAACCCTGCGGCGTTTACGGTGGAGGTTTGGGCCCGGGTGAACGGCGGCGCCGGCACCTACCGCTGCCCGGTGGCGTCCCGCGATGATTTTCCGCAGCGGGGCTACCTCTTTTACGCCGGCGACAACAACCTCTGGCAGTTCTGGACCGGCGTGAGCGGGGGCGGTTGGCAGTCGATGGGCTCGCCGTCGAATGTCGTGGTGGGGGAATGGACGCACCTCGTGGGGACCTACGACGGAACGACGAAGAACTTTTATGTCAACGGAGCGCTGGTCGGCTCCGCCGCCACGGTGCTCGCGCCAAACACGGCGCGTCCCTTGCGCGTCGGCGCAGGGGCGACAGAGGGCGCCGGACAATTCTTTTTCAACGGCGACGTCGATGAAGTGGCGGTGTTCGGCCGCGCGTTAAGCGGCGCGGAAGTGACCGGGCATTACCTGGCCGCCCGCACGGGCGCGGGCTCACCGGTTGGCGGGCCGCCCACGAACTTCAATTTTACGGCGTCCATTCAAACCGATCTGCGCGCGGCCATGGCCGGTGTGAACGCGTCGGCCTATGCGCGGTTTCCGTTCGTGATCGAGAATCCGGCCACGGTGGGCCGCTTGCTCCTGCGGATGAAATATGACGACGGCTTCGTGGCCTTGATCAATGGCCAGCCGGCGGCTTCGGCCAATGCGCCCGCGGAGGATGCGCTGGCCTGGAATTCCGCGGCGACAAGCCGGCGGCCGGGCCTGGACGCGCTGAATCCGGTTGAGTTTGATCTGACCGGAGTGCGGGATGCGTTGGTTGCCGGGACGAACATCCTGGCGGTGCAAGGGCTGAACTTCGGCGCAACCAACGTCGATTTCCTGGCAGTCCCGGAGCTGGTCGCCCTCGGGACCGGCGGCCTCAGTGCGGAGCCGCGCTATTTCACGACGCCGACTCCAGGCAGCCTCAATGGCGCCGGCGCGGCGGACCTCGGCCCCATCCTCTCCGGCGTGCACTTCACCCCGGAACTGCCGGTGCGCCCGCGGGACGGCGATGACCTCAACGTCGTCGCCCGGGTTCAGCCCTCGTTCAGTCCGTTGTCGTCGGTCACGCTCCGCTACCGGGTGATGTACGGCGCGACCAACTCGGTGCCGATGGTGGATGACGGGCTGCATGGCGATGGCGCGGCGGGCGACGGGGTCTACGGGGCGGCGATCCCGGCCGCGGCGTCGGGGCCCGGTCAGATGGTTCGATTTCAGGTTTGGGCGCTGGACGGCGCGGGCCGCACGGCGCGCTGGCCGCTCTTCGACGATCCGCTCGGGTCGCCGGAGTATCTCGGAACGGTCGTGGCCGACCCGGCCGCGATCAACACGCTGCCGGTGTACGAGTGGTTCACCGACAACGTGCCGGCCTCGACCACGCGCACCGGGACCCGCGCGTCGGTGTTCTTCAACGGCGAGTTCTTCGACAACGTGTTTGTGCGCGTGCGCGGCTCGGCCACGACGACCGGGCAGAAGTTTGACTTCAATCGCGGGGAACACGTGAAGATGAACGACGCCGTCGGCCGGGTGGAGGAGGTGAACCTCAACGGCGCCGGGTCCGATGCGACGCTCCTCCGGCCCCCGCTGGCGTTCGAGACGTTTCGTCTGACGGGCAGCCTGGCGGGGCACGCGTTTCACGTGGTGATGCGGCGCAACGGCGGCCCGGATCGCGTCGCGGTCTACGTCGAACAGCCCGACGATCAATACCTCGAGGCCCGCGGCCTCGACCCGCAGGGAGCGCTCTACAAGTTCGATCAGCGCGCCAACCTGAACCCCGTCTTTTCCGACTCGACGGACGGGGTGCAGAAGCGGACGCGGCGGGATGAGGATAACTCGGATCTGCAGGCGTTCGTTGACGGGTTGAATCTGGCCAGCCCGGGCCAGCGCATGGCCTATTTTTTCGATCACGCCAACGTGCCGAACCTGATCAACTACCTGGCCGTGCGCGCCATCAACATGGACTCGGATGACGTGCGCAAGAACTTCTACATGTACCGCGACACCCGGGGCAACGGGGAATGGATGATTCTCCCGTGGGACAAGGACTGGACCTATGGCATCGAGGGCGACGGCGGAACGTTCCTGCACCACCCCTTCTTTGGGGATCGGTCGCATGCCAAGCAGAACGCGAATCAGTACAGCGTTCTGTGGACGGTGATGTTTGGCGACGCGCCGACGCGGGAGATGTACCTGCGGCGGTTGCGCACGCTGATGGATCAGTATCTTCAGCCGCCCGGCACGGCGCCGGCCGACGGCTGGTTTGAGCGCCGCGTGGACCAGTGGTCCGCCAGCGTGTCCAATGCGCTGCCCGGCACGGCGGCGGCCGTGGCGTCGTTGCGCTCCTGGTTTGCCACGCGCCGAACGGATCTCTTCGTGACCTATGCCGCAACGAACGCCACCCAGGTTGCCACCAACCGGCTGATCCCCGGGCCACAGCCGATCAACGTCGCCGTCAGCATCGCCACGATCGAAGCCAATCCGAGCTCGGGCAACCAGGCCGAGGAATACCTCTGCCTGACCAATCGCCTGCCGGTGGCCGTGGACATCTCCGACTGGCGCCTCGAAGGGGCGGTGCAATTCCGTTTCGCGGCGGGAACGGTGGTCCGCTCCAACGATGTGATTTACGTGTCGCCCGACGTGAACGCATTCCGCGCCCGCGTCGCCGGACCGCGCGGCGGGTTGGGGCTGTTCGTCCAGGGCAATTATCAGGGCCAGCTCTCGGCCCGGGGCGAGGAGCTCCGGCTGGTCGATGCCTACGGCAACGTGCGCCAAACGGTCTCCACTCCGTCCGCGCCCAGCCTCGCCCAGCAGTATCTTCGGATCACGGAGATCCAGTATCACCCCGCGGCCCTTGCAGGAAACACGAACGGGCCGGAGGAATATGAGTTTGTCGAGCTGCGCAACACTTCCCCGGGCGTGACGCTGGACCTCGCCGGCGTCCGTTTCGTCAACGGCGTGCTCTTCGATTTCACGGGCAGCGCCGTCACGAGTCTGGCTCCGGGCGCGCGCGTCGTGGTCGTGCGCAACCTCGCGGCCTTCACCGCGCGCTACGGCGCGGTCGCCGGAGTGGCTGGGCAATATGAAGGCTCGCTCGATAACGGCGGCGAACGCTTGCGCCTGGTCGACGCCCGCGGCGAGGAGATTCTGGATTTTCGCTACGAGGCCTGGTTTCGCATGACCGATGGCCTGGGCTTTTCCCTGGTGGTTCCGGAGGAACACCAGGGCGCGCCACCGGAGGCGTGGAACGACCCGGCCACGTGGCTGCCCAGCCCGGCGGTTGATGGAACGCCGGGCCTTCCGGATGGCTTCTGGTCCCTGTGGCCGCAGGTCCGCGTCAACGAAGTGCTCACGCGGTCCGATGTGCCGCCGCCCACGGACAGCATCGAGCTTTACAATGCGGGGGACACCCCGGCCGACATCAGCGGCTGGTTCCTGACCGACGACTTCAAGACGCCGCGCAAGTTCCGAATTCCGAATGGAACCGTGCTTCCGCCGGGTGCGTATCGTGTGTTCAGCGAGGCGGATTTCAATCCGCCCTGCCCGGGTCCGGATTGCACGGGAGGCGAGTTTGCGCTGGGGTCGGATGGCGATGAAGTCTGGCTGTTTGCGGCGGACGCCGCCGGGCGGTTGCAGGGATACTATGACGGGTTCAGCTTCGGGGCGGCGGACGACGGGGTGACGTTCGGGCGGCACGTCCTCAGCACCGGGGAGGAAAATGTGACGGCGCTGCTTGCGCGGACGCTGGGTTCTGCCAACAGCGGTCCGCGCGTCGGGCCGGTGGTGATCAACGAAATTCAGTATCATCCCCCGGACGGGGCGGACGGTGCCGACAACGCGGCGGACGAGTTCCTCGAGTTGCGCAACCTGACCGATCGCGCGGTGGAACTTTTCGATGTCGCGCAGCCGACCAACACCTGGCGCGTGCGCGGCGCGGTGGAATTCGATTTCCCGGCGGGTCGCACGCTCGGCGCCGGCGAATATTTGCTTCTGGTGAACTTCGATCCCGCGGACGGACTTCGATTGACAGACTTTTTGTCCCGGCGCGGAGTGCCGCCGGGGGTGGCGGTGCTCGGTCCGTATCGGGGCAAGCTCGACAACTCGGCCGACGACGTGGAGTTGAAAAAGCCGGCGACGCCCCTGCCCACAGGCGTTCCGCATGTGGTGGTGGACAGAGTCAGTTATCACGATTCCGCGCCGTGGCCCGCGGGCGCGGATGGCACCGGGCTTTCCCTGCAGCGACGCGCCGGCAGTGTGTTCGGCGATGATCCGGCCAGCTGGGTGGCGGCCCGGGCGACGGCCGGTCGCGACAACGTCGTCGCCGGCGTGCCGCCGGTCATCACCGCCCACAGCGGGGACCAGACGGTTGTGGCGTTTTCCACCGCGACCCTCAGCGTGTCCGCCCAGGGCGATGGCCCGCTTACTTACCAGTGGCGTCGCAATGGTTCGTTGCTCGCCGGAGCCACCAACTCCATCCTGGTCCTGCCTAACATCCAGCCGCAGCAGAATGGCGCCTACTCGTGTGTGGTGGCCAACGCCGCCGGCTCCGCCGTCAGTGCCGACGCCGTCCTTTCCTTGATCTACGGCGCGGCCATTCTCGAACAGCCGCAGGGCGTGAGCCTGCGCGGGTCGACCAACGCCGCGGATTACGGCAGCACCACCAATCGCAGCGCGACCTTCGCGGTGGTCGCGTCGAGCTCAAGCCCCATCTCCTACCAATGGCGGTTCAACGGCGCGCCCATCCCCGGCGCAATCAGCTCAACGCTGACCGTGAACAACGTGACGTTTGCCGATGACGGCGCGTATGACGTCGTCGTGACCGATGCCATCGGCTCGCTCCCGAGCAATCCCGCGCGGCTGTCGGTTCTGCTCAACCCGATGTTCCTGCAGACGCCGGTCAATCCGACGGTGGTGGCCGGCGGGAACGTCACTTTCAGTGTCGCCATCTCGGGTAACCCGCCTCCCTTCCGCTACGAATGGCGCCGCGGTTCGACTCCGGTGGCCCTGCTGCCGACCGCCGCCGAGCGGGTCAACGTCGTGACGCTAAACACGACGGCAGCCGGCTTTGTCCTGGCAGCGGGCATGGCGTCCACCAACTACACCTGCCGGCTCATCGTCACGAACGCGGCCCTGAGCGCGCCCGGGATCAACTCGCAGTTCACAGTGACCGTGCTGGCGGACAGCGACGGGGACGGCCTGGCGGACGCCTGGGAGCAGACCTACTTCGGCGACGCCACGTCCGGCGCTCGGAATGGCGATCCCGACGGAGACGGCATGGTCAACTGGCAGGAACAAGCGGCGGGCACCAACCCGACGAATGGCGCGAGCTATTTGAAGATCGACTCGCTGGCGGGGAGCGGGCCGGCGACCTTGATGTTCGGGGCGGTGGCAGGTCGCGCGTATGCGCTGGAGATGGTCGACGGCCTGGTTCCCGGGGGATGGTCCACCCTCGCCGCCTTGCCGGCCCGCACGACGAACTGGATCGCCACCGTGGTCGATCCGGCGTCCGGCACGAACCGCTTTTATCGGGTGCTGACGCCTTGAGCCGGCTGCTTCATGGGAAGCTGCTTGTTCCTTACAGACCTGCTCACGGGCCATGAACCGAGCGCGGTCGGTAGGGCGGGCGCTCCGCCGCCCGCCGCGAAAACGGTTTGCCACCTCGATTCGCCGGCCCGCCGCGGAGTGCGGGCCCTACCTTTCCCGGTTCATGGGAAGGACGGACGTGAAATCAAGCATGGCCGTGTTCCGGATCGATCGCCCCGAGGCAGGGCGGAGCAGTCGAAAACGGAGGAACTTCCACGGCAATCTTTTTGCCAGGCATCTTTCTGCCTTTGGTTCTTCCGGCGCGGGTGCGGGAATCACGGGCCCAGAGGAACGTTTCAGCGACGACGGAGAGAATTTGGCAAAAAGATGGGCGGCAAAAAAATGGTTCGCACGAACCGCCGGGGATCCGTTGCCAGGCCGGTCCTCGTTGGACTGGGACGGCCGGGCTTGAACTTGGCGGGGAACGCTCGGGCGGTTCATGGGGAGCTTCCCGTTCCAGACGGACCGGCCTGCGGGCCGTGAACCGAGCACGCAGGGAGGTAGGGCGGGCGCTCCGCCGCCCGCCGGTCGTCCGCACGGCGGCGCGCTGCGGAGAGCGCGCCCTACCTTTCCCGGTTCATGGGGAGGCGAGAGGGTGGCTCGACCGTGAGGGTGCTGTTAGTGCCGTTTACCGCTTGAGCTCAGGTGAGCGGACGGAAAGGACCTTGATGCTGAAACCCTGCGGGGTGACGGCCCCGCTGGTGACGACGTGGTAGAAATATTTGGAGACCTGATCGAACGGCGGCAGCAGCGAAAAATCCACCCAGTCCTTGAACCGGTCGGAATTGCCGGCCATGCCGAAGCGGCCGGCGAGCGGCGACGCGGTGAAGAGGTTGGCGAGGGTGCCGGATTCCTTCTTGAGCGTCTCGAAATGGGCGCGGGTGGTTTCGCGCTCATTCTCGAAGGTGAACAGGCCGGAGCTCATGCCGCCGACCTTTTGGGCGGCGTCCGCGAGGCCGGGCGTGTCGCGGAGCGATTTGCCTCCGCCGTCGCTGCTGCGCAAATATTCCTCCAACAGGGAAATTTCGGTGGTGAGCGCGACATAGCCGCCGCTGGCGGAATAGTGCAGGGTGCGCTCCACGGGCTTGCCGGTGCCGGGAGCGACGCTCGGGGGTAATCCGAGGGCGTAGACCTTTCGGCCGAGAAATTCGCGTTCCTTGAACTTGCTGGCCTGGGCCGGCATGAGGGCGGTCAGCGCCCGGATGGACGCCGCCAGCTGTTCCGGACGGGCCGAGCTGACCAGCGTGAGGGTGGGGGCCGAGTTGAGATCGTCGAGGGTCAGGGTGCGCGGCGCCTTTTCGATGGAGACGACATCATCGCCCAGATTTTGGATGAGACTTTTGCGAAGGTCGAAGTTCGGGTCCTGATCCTTGCCGGCGTTGTCGAGGACCATCTTGACGACCCCGGCGAATTGCGGGATGGCGTCGCTGAGCGTGCGCTCGAGCGTTTCCCAGGTTTTCGGAAGGTCGAGGCGGATGCGGGAGAACTTGACCGTGTCGGCGGGGACGAACGGCGGGGGCGAGGCGTCTTTCTTTTCGAACGCGAGCATCTTGACGAGGCCGCGCCGGGACGATTCCGGGGCGTCGATGTCGAAGCCGACGATCAGGCCTTCGGGCGATTCCTTGGCGTTGACGGCGACGGAGCTGAGGGCGTTCAGGCCGAGGGCGTCGATGATCTTGTCCGGCGACATGCCCAGCCCCTGGCCGCCGCCCTGTTCCTTGTTTTTGTTGCCCGTGAACAGCTCAAGGATCGATTTGAGATTGATCCAGCCGTAGGCGTTGGCGTCGCGAAAGTGCGCTTGGTGATGGGCCGCGAAGGCCGCTTGATCGGCTAGGACCCCGGCGCCACCGCCGCCTTGATTGACCAGGACCTTCTCGAGATCTTTGGGCGAATTGCCGAGAAGGAAGAGCGAGCCGGACTGCCCAAACAACCACTCGACTTTCGTTGGCTTTTCATCGTTGTCGTCCTTGGCTGCGCCGGGCGGCTTGGGGAAGACCTTGTCGACCACGCGCGAGAGATCGTCCGAGTTGAAGATGAGGGTGGTGAACTCGATGTCGCGGATGCGGTCGGTGCGGATCTGCTTGCCGCCGTCGACCCACTTTTTGCGCAGGGCAGCGAGGTTGCTTTGCAGCTGGGCGCTCTGGTCGCGCGCGTCGACCAGGAGGACGAAGCCGAGCCCGGCGTCGCCGTCCTTTTGCTTGGGCCCGTTGGCGCTCACCGCGAGGGTGACCTGGCCCTGGGCGAGGCTGGCGTAGTCGGAGAACTTCACGCCGAATTCCTTCTCCAGCGGCGCGACCAGGTCTGCGTTGTACTTGGCCATGAACTTCTCCCGGAACGCCTTCATCGAGGGATCGTTCCAGAATTGGATCGGGGCCAGGCGGGTGAGCACTTCGCGGGCGCGGGAATAATCCGGGATGCTGGCCACACCGAGGGTGTCCGCCGGCAGCAGCCGTTCCGCGGGCGGGACGGCGGCGGCGCCCGCCAGCCACGCGGGGCCACCGAGGAGCCCGGCGAGGATGGTGGCCGAAAACAGGCGGCGGGTGCGCGTTCCGATCGCGGCCCGGACTGGAAGCCGGCCGCGTCGAGCGCGGCGGCGGTGGTGGTCAGTTGGCGTCGCAGGGATGTTCATGGTTCGCATGGCATGTAAATCGCGGGGCGTGACAGGTGCGCGGTTCGGGGTCGACCATTAACGGGCGACGGGCGCGTTTGCCTTGGTATCGGCGGAGGCGGCGGCCTGCTGTAGCCGGCTGGGCGGCTCCAGGTAACGATACGGGTGGCTCGGGTTGTCGGTGTCGTAGGCGAAGGCGTCCCGGTGTTTCAGGAAATATTTGACGTTTTCCACAGGGATGGCGAAGCCGATGCCTTCGCCAAAGATTTTCATGTTGGTCACCCCGGTGACCTCGCCGCGCAGGTTGAAGAGCGGGCCGCCGCTGTTGCCCGGATTGATCTGGGTGGTGGTTTGGAGATACAGCTCGCCTTGGAACTGACGGGTCTTGGTGCTGACGATGCCTTCCGTGACGGTTCGTTCGAGGCCCAGCGGGCTGCCGATCGCGAACACGCGCTCGCCGACGGCCAGTTGGTCGGAGTCACCCAGGGGCACATAGGCAAACTTCGGCGCGTCCTTGTCCTCCACCTTGAGCAGGCTCAGATCCTGGAACTTGTTCATCGCCACGATGCGCACCTGCTTGTAAACCTTGCGCTCCAGCTGGCCGCCCTGTTGATGGTAGACCTCGATGCCGATCTGCGTTTCCCCTTCAATCACGTGGAAGTTGGTGATCAGGTAACCCTCTTCGTTCAGAAAAAATCCCGAGCCCAGGCCGCCGGGCGTGCGCACCTGCACCACGGCTTCACCCAGCTGGCTGACCAGATCGCGCACCGATCTTTCAGAGGCCGGGCCCCGCGTCGAGCGAAACAAGGTGGCGCCATTGGCAGCGCCGGCTGCGGCCGGGGCTTCGCCTGACGCAGCGCGCGGGGCGGGCTCCGGCTTGTCGGCCGCCTTCGCGTTCTTCTTCGCCGGGGCTGCTTCGGCCGAAAGGATTTTGACCACCGCGGCGCGGGGAATGGCCAGCACCGTATAACCGAGGTCCACGACCAGCGTGTCGCGCTTGGTCGCCAGGATTCGGCCCGTCACGCTCGCGTCGTCCTTCAGCAGAATCGTCTCGGCGACGGCGGAGGTCAGGCTGACGCAGAAGCTGAGGCTGAGGCTGAGGACAGTCACGGCGCGGACAATCATGCGGGGACCATAGCGATGGGGCCGGTGCGTGACAAGGGGGCAGGCTGGCCCTAAAACCACGGATAAGGGCCCGGATCCGCATTGTTTGACCGCGGATGGAACCGGATGGCCACGGATGAATCGAGAATTCGGGGCGGCCAGGACGTTTCCTCCTGGCTGTCGATGATCACGGTGACCCAACGACAGCACCCGAAGTCCTGTTCCCATCCGTGTTCATCCGGGTCATCCGTGGTCAAAACTCATCTATCCAAGATTCAGGGATGCCTCCCTAACCATGGAGCGGGGCCCGGATCCGCATTGTTTGACCACGGATGGAACCGGATGGCCACGGATGAATCGAGAATTCGCGGCGGCCAGGACGTTTCCTCTTGGCTGTCGATGATCACGGTGACCCAACGACAGCGCCCGAAGTCCTGTTCCCATCCGTGGTCATCCGGGTCATCCGTGGTCAAAACTCATCTATCTAAGATTCAGGGATGTCTCCCAAACCGTGGCTCCGGGCAAGGATCCGCTTTGTTTGACCACGGATGGAAACGGATGGCCACGGATGAATTGAGAATTCACGGCGGCCAGGACGTTTCCTCCTGGTTGTCGATGATCACGGTGACCCAACGACAGCGCCCGAAGTCCTGTTCCCATCCGTGTTCATCCGTTTATTCGTTTTTCCGTGGTCAAGACCGGCCCAAAATGGAAAACGATAGATCTTGGCCGTCTGGAACGGGCCGGGTATACGGAACGGCGTCACGGTTACCGATGCCGCCTGATGCACGATCTTCCGACGACCGACCGGCTCCCAAGCCGGGCGCGTTTGGGCGTTTTTACCTGCAGGAGCTGATCAACAGCGGCGGCATGGCGGACATCTGGCTGGCGACGGACGCAGATCACAAGCCGTATGCGTTGCGCAAGCTGCATGACGATCTGAAGTTCAACTTCGTGGCCCGGCGCCGTTTTGTGCGCGGCTGCGAGATCCTCTCCAAGATCCACAATCACGACTATGTGATCGGCTATATCGAGCACGGCAAGATCAGCGGCACGCTCTATTGCCTGATGGAATATGTGGAGAGCTCGAACCTCAAGCAGCTCTTTGCCCGCAACGATCCGATGCTCTCCGAGCACATCGGAAACATTTTGATCGACATGGCGGTGGCGCTCGAGCACGTGCACGACAGCGGCTTCATGCACCTCGATTTCAAGCCGGAGAATGTCCTCGTCACGCGCAACGCGGCGGTCCGGCTCGTCGATTTTGATCTGGCCCAGCCCATTCCGAAGGAGCCGAAGAAGTTTTCCAAAAACCCGGGCACGCCGGCCTACATGGCGCCCGAGCAGCTCCAGCGCGAGGCGTATGATCATCGGGTGGACATCTTTGCCTTTGGCGTCGCCGCCTATGAGCTGCTCACGGGGCGGAAGCCCTTCGAAGGCGATTCGCCGGACGAGATTCTCCGCAAACAGCTCTCCGGAAATCTCATCACGCCCCGCGAGCTCAACCCGGGCATTCCGCTGCCGCTCGAAAAGACCATCCTCAAGTGTCTTGAGCGGGATCCGAACAAGCGGCACCCCATCGTCAGCGTGTTGGTGCTCGAGCTGAAGTCGGCGCTTTACGTCTAGCCCCCCTGTTTCATGGTGAGCTTAAGACACGAACACGGTGTGAGAAGATGGCAGGTAGGGCGGGCGCTCCGCCGCCCGCCGACAGAACCTATCCGTAACACGTTTTCGCGGCGCGCTGCGGAGAGCGCGCCCTACCCACCTGCCACGAGGAATTCAGGCTAAAAGACGTCTCGTTTCGCCATGATCCAATATCCCGACCGGCCGTTTATCAACGGCGAATTTCGCGACCCGGCCGGCTCCGGGCGCATCCCGCAGATCAACCCGGCCACCGAGGAACGCCTGTGCGAGGTGCGCGCCGCCGGCGTGGCGGACCTGAACGCCGCGGTGGACGGCGCGCGCCGTGCCTGGGTCGACGGGTGGCGCGATCTGGCGCCGGGCAAGCGAACAGAGATCCTGTTTCGGGTCGCGCGCGTGCTGCGGGACAACATCGAGGAGCTGGCCCAGTTGGAAAGCCGAAACATGGGCAAGCCCATCGCCGACGCGCGGGACGAAATCGGGCTGGGCGCGCGGGTGTTCGAGTATTACGCCGGCGCGGTCACACGGCTTTTTGGCCAGACGATTCCCGTGGCCCGGGGCGGATTCGATTTCACGTTGCGCCAGTCGATGGGCGTGGTGGCGGCGATTGTGCCGTGGAATTTTCCCTTCCCGATTGCGTGCTGGAAGGCGGCACCTGCGCTGGCCGCCGGCAACACGGTGGTCTTGAAACCGGCCAGTTTGTCGGCGTTGACGGCGCTGCGTCTGGGTGAGTTGGCCGCGCAGGCCGGCCTTCCGCCGGCTGTGCTTCAGGTGGTCCCCGGGCAGGGCAGCGCCATCGGTGACGCGCTCGCGACGCACCCGGACGTGCGCAAGATCTCATTCACCGGCAGCACCGCGGTCGGCTCACGGATCATGGCGCTGGCGGCGACTGATCTGAAACGCGTCTCGCTCGAACTCGGGGGCAAGTCGCCCAACATTGTGTTCGCGGATGCGGACGTCGACGCGGCGGCTGCGGGCTCCCCAATGAGCGTGTTTGCGAACACCGGCCAGGACTGCTGCGCGCGCAGCCGCGTGTTGGTCGAGCGGTCCGTCTTTGACCGGTTTGTCGACGGGTTTGTGGCGGCGACGCGCCGTTTGGTGGTGGACGACCCGGCAAAGGATTCCACCCAGCTCGGGCCGCTGGTGTCGGCGGCTCAGCGAACGATCACCGAAGAGTTTCTCACCGAGGCGCGACGCGCGGGACGCCAGATCGCCTGCGGCGGCGAGCGACCGGCCATCAACGGCGGCCGCGGCTTTTTTCTGACGCCGGCTGTGGTCCTGGGAGCCGAGCTGGGCGATCGCATCTGGCGCGAGGAAGTCTTTGGGCCGGTGGTCTGCATCCGGCCGTTCGACAACGAGGAAGCCATGCTGCGGGAAGTGAACGATTCGCCCTATGGCCTGAGCGGGTCGCTTTGGACGAACGATTTGAAGCGGGCGCTGCGCGTCGCACGCCGGGTGGAGAGCGGGGTGTTGAGCGTGAACAGCCACTCGTCGGTGCACGTGGAGGCGCCGTTCGGCGGCTTCAAGCAGAGCGGCCTGGGCCGCGATCTCGGCATGACGGCGATGGAAGGCTACACCGAGGTCAAGAACGTCTACGTCAGCGACTGAGGTAACGGTTCCGCATTGCGCTCGAGTTCGGACTTCGGACTTTGCAGATCGAACTGCGAAGAGGATCGGTCGGACGCCGTAGCGCACGCATCTTGCGTGCAGGTTCGGGCGGCGTCCCCGCCGCCCTGGTGCGCGAATGCGTTGGCCAGCCTTTTGATGGCGAAATCAGGATATTTAGCCACCTGCACGCAAGGGGGCGTGCGCTCCTGGTCCCTTCTCGAATACGTGAGATGCATCCCTCTTCTCCGTTCTCGCCAAATCAAAAATAATTATTGGCAAGTGGGGCGGTAATCGTGGCAGCTTCGGCCCAAGGCCTAAGCACGGTAAATCGGATTGGAGATTTTGGGGAAAGAGGAGCAGGAATCTTCCAATCTAAAACGAAGGGCACGCGATGGGGGTCGCCAATATCCTCAAATCAGCAGTTTCAGATCTTCTGAAGCGGACTGGAAGGGCGCTGACCCCTCACCCGCCCTGCGGGCACCCTCTCCCCGCGCGTTCCCCGAAGAATGGCGTCCGCGCGCGGGGAGAGGGATCCGGGGTCATGATTCGTCCGATTCTTCTGTTGCCTTGCCATTCCCGTATCACGTCGAGTTGTCGGAGGCTGGGCACCGAGTCGCCCCGGTTCATTCGTTCCAATTCAGGTACGCGTCACCGGCAGCGGCTCACTGTATCTTTCCAGCAACTTCTCTCTGGCTTGTGCAAATTGGTGCGACCCGGCGCTGGACACCACCGAGCCTTCGGTCCCGTCCCTTGCGAGTCGTATCGATGAATTGACACTTTTTTCTTTATGAATTTCACGCTGACCATTGCGGTGAAACCTGCGGCCATACTGGTCCTAATTCTCTCGACTCTTGCGCCAACAACCTTGTTGGCCGAACTCACCGACGCGGTCCCGGGAATCGGCGGAGACACATTATCCTACGTTCCTATTGGAGGAGTGACAGAGGTTCTTCCAATGCGAATGCAACAGGTCTATGAGGCGAGGGCATTTGAGCACAGCATGCCTGAAGGGGGATGGATTACAGGTGTTTGGTTCGTCACGGACGAGGATGCGACGACGAGAGGTTGGGGCGTGTCTTTGGATGGATTTGAAATGTCGCTCGGTTTGACTTCTCGTGGTGCCGATGGTCTAAGCCCAGAATTTTCTCAAAACTTTTCCATCGTGCCAACCCAGGTCCTTCCCAATCGGCCAATTTTGATTGGTGCCGCAGGTCCCGGAGCCGTAGTTAAGATAAATTTTGTAAACCCTTTCTTGTATGATCCAGCTGATGGAAATCTTCTGTTGGAGATCAAAAACTTGGGTTGGCAACTTGATCCCATTCTTATCGGCGGTCCGCTCGACGCTTGGAACGTCACTGGCGACGCAGTGTCCCGCGTTTATGCCCGGGGCGACGCGAATGCCACAGTTGGAACTGTGGATACGGTGGGTTTGACCGCCCTGTTTGAATTCATCCCGGTTCCGGAGCCAGCTACCAGCGTTCTATTGGCGTTTGGGGCGGGTGCGCTCGTTTGGCATTCGTGGATCCGCCGATGCGACTGCGGCAACCGTTCTTTATGAACCCCGCTCTCACTAGCACGGTGAAACCGCTATTCATACTGGTTCTGATGCTTTCGAGTCTTTCGCCAAGAACCGTGTTGGCCGAACTCACCGACGCGGTCCCAGGAATTCGTGGAGATACATTGTCCTACGTTCCTATTGGGGGAGTAGCTGAGGTTCTTCCAATGCGAATGCAACAGGTCTATGAGGCGAGGGCATTTGAGCACAGCATGCCTGAAGGGGGATGGGTTACAGGTGTTTGGTTCGTCACTGACGAGGATGCAACGCGGGCATGGGGCATCGCCTTGGATGGGTTTGAGATGTCACTTGGACTGACAGGAAGAAATGCGGATCACCTTAGTGCCAACTTTGCCGACAATTTTTTGATTGGCCCGACGACTGTGATCCCGAAGTCGCCGTTGTCAGTCGGTAGTGGAGGAGCAAATTTTGCGGTTAAAATCCAGTTTGTGAATCCCTTTCCATATATGCCCTCCGATGGGAATCTTCTTTTAGAGATAAAAAACTTTGGTCGGCAAGTTGACCCTTTTCTTATCGGCGGTCCGCTGGACGCTTGGAACGTCACTGGCGACGCAGTGTCCCGCGTTTATGCCCGGGGCGACGCGAATGCCACAGTTGGAACTGTGGATACGGTGGGTTTGACCGCCCTGTTTGAATTCATCCCGGTTCCGGAGCCATCCGCAAGGGCTCTATTGGCGCTTGGGGCGGGTGCGCTCGTTTGGCATTTTTGGCCGCGCCGATCCAGCCGCGGCAACCGTTTTTTATGAACCTCACTCTCGCCAGCAAGGTGAAACCTCTATTCATAGTGGTTCTGATGCTTTCGGGTCTTTCGCCAACAACCTTGTTGGCCGCGCTTACCGATGCGGTCCCAGAAATCGGCGGTGACACGCAGTCATCTCGATGGGGTCAGATCTTACAATTCAACAATTGACTGAGTATGCCCCCATCGGCTCAGTGCGGCGTGTTGAGGTTCTTTGGGGAATTCTGCAACGACAGTCGCGCAATCTCCTGGAATGCGACTTCCGACTTCGCGCTTCCGGCGTTCCTACGCGCCGAGCAATTGTTCGCTCACACAGCGGCGCAGGGTGTCCGCCGTGTACGGTTTTTCGAGGAAGGCGAGGTTGTCGAGGCCGGTGAGCTCGCGAACTTTCGCTGGCTCGAGCATCCCGCTGGACGCGATGATCGGCACGCCGGGATCGAGTTTGCGCAGCACGCGAATCGTGGAGGGCCCGTCCATCTCGGGCATGAGCATGTCCGTGATGACCAGCCGGACTTCGCCCTGATGGGCGGAGTAAGTCGCGATCGCCTCGGCCCCGTCGTGCGCGGTGACGGCGCGATACCCGAACGACTCCAGCGCCTCCTTGGTAATGGCCAGCAGGGATTCTTCGTCGTCGACGACGAGGATGAGCTCGCCGTTGCCGGGGGGCGGTGGCGCCGGATTGGGGGCGGGGGCCGGCGCCGTGACGGGTTCCGTGGAGCGGAGGTAGATGGAAAGCATCGAGCCGGGCAGGGCGCCGCCGACGAGGACGAATCCGGCGTGCAGCCGGACGATGTGCAGGGCGCTGCGGAGGGCCCGGTCCAGTTCCAAACTCGCGGCGGGCTCCGCCTCGGAGGTTGGGGTTGGCGATTGCGTCGGCTCGCCCAGGGGCGTGCCGTGGGGCGTTTCGAGCAGCGCGAGACACGGGTCGGGCAGGCCGGGTCCCGTGTGCTCGAGCACGACGACTGCGTAACAGCCGGTCTCGGCCGTGTTGGGCAGCTCGGGGGCGCCCTCCTGCAGGTAGGCGTTGCGGAAGGTGATGGAGAGCGCGCCGCCGTCCGGCATTTGCGCGGCGGCCAACTGGGCGAAATTGAGGATGGCTTGGGGAAGCAGGACGCCGTCGGCCGGCACGCTCCAGGAATCCTCCTGGGCGTCCGTGCGAATTTGGATGTTCTTCGGAAACGTGTCGTGGATCAGGCGGGTGACCGTTTCGAGCAAGGCGGTCGGGGTGGTGGATTTTGCCAGCTCGGCGGAGACCTGGCCGAGGCCGAGGACCCGGCGGGCGAGATCGAGCCCATGCCGGGCTTTGCGCTCGAGCAATTCCAGCGCTTCCGCGGCGGTCGGCTCTGTCAGCCGGGCCCGGAGCGTTTGCGTGGAGACCAAAATTGGAGACAGGGCATCGGTCAGTTGATGCGCCAGGCCGGGGGCGAGCCGGCCGATGACCTCGCCACGCTGGCATTCGAGCAATCGCTGTTCGAGGGCGCGCTGCGTGCTCCGGTCGGCGTGCACGATGACAAGCGCCTCCGGGGTTCCGGCAGCACTCACCGCCAGCGTCCAACGGCTGTCCACGGGGACAAGTTGTCCATCGGCCCGCGGCACTTCGCTGAACTCGTCGCGCCAGGAGCCCTGCTGGAAGGCGAGCGCTCTCGCCCGATCGTAGCACGCCTGGTCGGCCATGAGCACGTCCCGCGCGGCGCGGCCGATTTGTTGCATGCCCCTCCAATCGTAGAGCCGGTCGGCGGCGCTGTTCCAGGACTGGATGCGATCGTCCAGCCCGACGACCACGATGGCGTCGTTGGCGTGATTCAGGATGGCGGCCTGACGGAGGCCGGATTCTTCGGCGGTCTTGCGGACGATGCCTTGGGCGATGGTGTCGGCGACGCAGCCGAAAAGCTCCAGCGCATCGGCGGGCAGGGGCTGTCGGGAGAAAAGAGCCATGACGCCGATCAGCCGGCCCTCGACCACCAGCGGATAGCCGATGAAGGCGACCATGCGTTCGCGGGCGACCCATTCCTTGTCGAGAATGTCGGGGTCCGCGAGAAGGTTGTTCGAGACCTGGGGCATGCGCGCCTGCGCGAGCTTGCCCACCTTCAACGTGCCGAGCGGAATCCGGCTGTGCGGACCGTTGACGTGGGCGTAAATGCCGGCGCTCGCCTGGAGCTCGAGCATCTTGTCGGCGGCGTGCAAGGTCCAGACGCGGGCGAAGGCGCCCTCGAGATGTTTGACCAGGGCGAGCATGGCCCGGCCGAGGAACGGGCGCAGCGCCTCTCCTCCAGCCAGGGCGAAGGCGACGTCGGCGCGCAGCGCGGCCTGCCGCAGCTGGCGGGTGCGGGCCGCTTCCGCTTGCGAGCGGGTGGTGATGTCGCGAAAGACGACGACCGACCCGATGAGCGTTTCGCCCTCGTGAACCGGCGTGCTGCTGAATTCGACTGGAAAGCTGGCGCCGTCCTTGCGGCGAAATTCGTCGGTGTCCCCGCTGCCCACCGTGCCGTCGATGAAGGCGGCGCCGGCCAACAACTCGTCCTGCATCGAGGTGCCCCGGGAGACGCGCAGCTGGCGGATGATCGTGCTGATCGGCTGCCCGATCAGGGCCGGGCTTTCAAACCCGGTCATCCGGGTGGTGGCGGCATTGACGAACGTGATCCTGCCTTCGAGGTCAAAGCCGAGAATGCCATCGGCCGCCGCGTTTAGGAGGAGCTCGCTGCGTTTGCCGACGCGCGCGATTTCGTCCTCGGCCTTGCGCCGCGCGGTGATGTCCGAGCCGATGCCAATGAAGTGTTGGACGATGCCCTGGTCGTCGACGACCGGGGTGAAGTTGAGCGACATCCAGTAGCGATGGCCGCGCCGGTTGGAACAGAGCATTTCCACGGTGAAGATCCGGCGGTGAGCGACCCCGTCGCGAATGGTTTGGGTGATCCCAAGGTTTTGCAGCGGACCGAGCACAAGGTGGGCGGGCTGTTTGCCCGCGGCCTCGTTGGCAGTGTGGCCGGTCAAACGCACGAAGCCATCATTGACCCACTCGATCCTGCCGTCCGGGTCCGTGATGAACGCGGCGTTGTCGGTCTTGGCGGCGACGAGCGCAAGGCGGGCGAGCTCGGTATTTTCCGTGCGGAGAAGCCGGGCGTCGCGCAGGAGGCGCCAGGTGAGCAGCGCGAACAGCGTGAAGACCGCGAGCAGGCAGCCCGCCGTGGCAATGAGCGGAAACAACTTTTCGAGATCGGAGAGTCCGGGCAGGGCGGAGGCGCCGCCAAAGCTGTAGGCAGCGATGCCCACGGACGCCGCCACGAGCGCCGTGGCCAGGGTCCAGACAAGGAAGGTCGCGCCCCGGCCGTCGCGGGGCTGACCTTTGGAGGTCAACGTGGCTGCCATGTGTAACTCGTAACGCAGATTCCGGGCCGTCCAATTGGGCGGCACTTATCTTATACTTCGGACGCAGTGGGTTGCGGCTTAACAGCCCGTTTAAAAACTATGAGTATCGCCGTTCGCGCAGAGAGGAGCCGCCAGCTGGGCGCGACGAGGGAGCATATCCGCGAAGGATCTGTGACCGAGGAGCAACAACGCTGGCGGCTCCTCTCTGCACGAACCCTTCGGGCTGAGCGCCTTTGAGCTTTGGCCTTCGTTGTTCCTCCGTCACAGATCGCTGACGGATATGCTCCGTCGTCACGCCTCGGCCAAAGCTCAAATCCATCTCAGCGGCGATACTCATAGTTTTTAAACGGGCTGTTAACCGTCCGATTTCGATCGGAGCGGTATTTCCGGTGCGACTGCGGCGAGGATCGGCGGGGACTGTCCTGAATTGGGACATCGCCGGGGCGGGAGAGGGTGCGGCTCGGAACGGGACGACGGAGGGCAGAATGGTTGACGGCGTTCCGCCGTCACCCATCAGCGGCGGACGGGCGGGGTGAAGCGGACGACCATCTCATTGGTGCGCGCCCAGCCCAGCTTTTCGCGGGCCAGTCGCTCGATGGTCTGGCTGTCGTTTTGGTGGAGGTCGATCGCGGTGCGGAGGTGGCGGCTGAGTTTTTCCTGCTCGGCGATCCGGGTGTCGAGGGCGAGGATTTCCTTCCGGTAACGCTGGTTCTCCTGGATGAGCGGCAGGTACCAGAAAAACACGATGCCGATCCCGGCCAGAAAAAGGAGGAGGATCACCAGGTTGGTCAGCTTGTCCCAAATACCGACGTTCACGTGCATCGTGCGGGCGACTAGAGCGGATTTGCCTGGGAAAGGGAAGCAAAACGTTCGGGGCGTTCTGGTCATTGCACCGCGCGGGGGCTTCGTTTAGCCTGCGCGCCGTGACCATTCGCCGGCACCTGAGATTCGCGGCGCTTTTCCTGGTCCTGGTGCTGGTTTCCGCGGGTTGCATGCGGACGGCCGAAGGTCCGCGGGAAGAGCAGCGCAATCCGTATTATCTCGCGGGCAAGGAACGATTGCAGGCCATGGACTATCGGGGCGCGGCCGAATCGTTCGAGCGCGCGCTGCAGGAGAATCCAAGTTCGGTTTTGACTCACTTCGAGCTGGGCGTGCTCTACGACACGCACCTCGCGGATTACCCCGCCGCCTTGTACCACTACAATCGCGCCCTGAAGCTTCAGCCCAGCGGCTACCCGGCGGATACGATCCGCTATCGCATCCCCGCGTGCCGCCAGGAACTCGTCAAGGCCGACTCGCTCGCGGTGTTGAACCCGTCCGCCTTGCGGGAGATGGAAAAACTGCGCGAAGAAAACCAGGACCTGCGCCGGCAATTGGGTGAACTCCGCGCCGCCCAGGCCCGGATGGTCCCGGCCGGCCCAACGCCGCCGGCCAACACCAATCCGACGACGGCGCCATTCGTCGCCGGGTCCGGAGCCAGCGCGCGTCCGGCAGCTGGGGAAACGGTCCGTTCCGCGCCGAGCCCCGGGGCCGGGTTCACCGCCGGCTCCGCCTCCACGCCCCGCGGCAATGAAGCCTCGGGCGCGGGTCGGACCCACACGATTCGCCCCGGCGAAACGATCGCCAGCCTGTCCCGTCAATACAACGTGCGCATTCCCGCCATTCTGGCTGCGAATCGCGGCCTCGACCCGAAACGGGTGAAGGTCGGGCAAACCGTCGTCATCCCGGCCCCCGCCGCGGCGGGAGGCACGTCGTCAACTCCGCGGTCGCGGTAGTCCACCATGCGCTTCCGCCTCGTGCTCGTTGGAGGTTTGGCGTTCTTCGTGGTGATGAACGTGTTGCTTTGGCGCTCGGAATACGCGCCCAGCTCGCGTCTGGGCCTGACCGTGCCGGCGGAGGTGGTTTGGGAAAAAGTGCTGACGTCGCCGGACGATTCGTGGCTGGAGGTTCGGCATCGCGGCGTCAAGCTGGGCCGGGCCCATTGGCGGGCGCGCGTCAGCGAGGAGGTGCCTCCCGTCGACCCGGACGATCCGTTTGGCGAGGCTGCGCCGGAAGGGATGGGGAATCGGGTCACGGGCTACGCGTTGGATTTTAGCGGCAATGTCGCGATCGATGAGCGGACGCGGCTGCGATTTGATCTGGGGCTCGAGCTGGACCCAGCCCAGCGCTGGAAACATTTTTCGGTGAAGCTGGCGGTGAAGCCCTACGCGCTCGAGGTGATCGCGGTGGCGCGGGAGGAAAAGATCACGGTCTCGACGACCGAGGACGACGGTGCCAAGGAACGGGTGTATTCGTTCGCCGATTTGCGCAACCCGCAAAAGATTCTCGCGGACCTCGGCGGCCCAATGGCGTCGGCCGCCCTCGGGGCGATGCTGGGGCCGCGGCCGCTGGAAGGATTGGGCCTGGGTTCGCCGACGGGTGCCGCCGGTGGCGGCGAGCGTGCCGGGCTGGTCTGGGAGGCGCGACACGACCGTCTGGTCTTCGGCCGGACCGAGCTGCGCGTCTACCGTCTCGAAGCGCGGCTTCTGGGCCGTTATCGCGCCGTGCTAATTGTAAGCCCGGTCGGGGAAATTCTCCGTCTGGAATTGCCGGATGATCTGGTGATGGAAAACGACGCCCTGTTCAATCAATAGGCTGCCGCCATGATCGAACTCGAACGCATCGTCAAGAAGTTCGGCGACCTCGTGGCGGTCAACGACCTCAGCCTGAACATCGCGCGCGGCGAGTTCTTCGCGGTCCTCGGCCCGAACGCCGCCGGCAAGACCACCACCATCAAGATCCTGACGGGCCTGATCCAGCCGACGTCCGGGCACGCCCGCGTGGCCGGCTTTGACGTCCAGGTCGAGCCGCTCGAAGTCCGGCGGCGCATGGCCTACGTCCCGGATTTTCCATTTCTTTACGACAAGCTCACGCCGTGGGAGTTCATCCGGTTCACCGGCCAGATGTTCCGCATGGCCGATGCCGAGATCGAACGCCAGGGCGGCCGGCTGGTGGAACGATTCAACCTCGAGCCGTACCTGCACAAGACGATTGAAGGGCTCTCCCACGGCACCCGGCAACGCGTGGCCATCGTCTCGGCCCTGCTCCACGATCCCGAGGTGTTCGTGATCGACGAGCCCATGGTGGGCCTCGACCCGCACCACGCCCGCGTGGTCAAAGACGTGTTGAAGGAACGAACCCGCGAGGGCATGACTGTCTTCCTTTCCACGCACCAGCTCAGCGTCGCCGAGGAAATGGCCGACCGCATTGGCATCATTCATCAGGGCCGCCTCATCGCCCTGGGGACGCGCGACGAATTGCGTGAGCGCACCGGGTTCGCCGGCCCGCTGGAGCAAACCTTCCTCGCTTTGACCCGCCAGGAAGCGAACCTCAAAGAGGAACGAACGCCGAAAAAATAAGGAGTGAGCTGCAAGCCGGGCGGTCATTGGATATTGGTTATTGGTTATTTGGAATTTGGAATTTGGAATTTGGAATTTGGAATTTGGCGTCGAGGGACGATGAGCCCTCAGCGGAGAGCGTTTAGCGCTTGGGCGAATCTTGCCACGCCAAGCTCGATGCGGTCGGGAGTGGCGTTGGAAAAATTCAGGCGCAGGGTGTTGGTTCCATGGTCGTCGAGGTGAAACTCCCGGCCGGGCACGAAGGCCACTTGATGCTCGAGGCATTTCTGCAGCAGGGCGTGGCTGTCGATGCGGGACGGGAGGGTCAGGAAGACAAACAGACCGCCTTCCGGCCGGGTCCAGCGGGCGTCCTCCGGCAGGTGCTGCCCGAGGGCGCGAAGCAGGGTGTCCCGCCGTTGCCGGTAGGCGGCGCGCAACCGCGGGATGTGTTGTTCGAGCATCCCGCTGCGCACCAGCTCCAGGATGAGGTGCTGGCTGAGACTGGAGGTGTGCAGGTCCGCGCCCTGTTTGGCCTGGACGAGTTTCTCGATGACCTCCTCCGCGGCGATGACCCAGCCCACGCGCAGTCCCGGGACAAGAATTTTGGAGAAGGAACCGACATAGATCACGTTGCCGGGTCCGTTTCCCGGGCCGGACGGCGCGAGGGCTGCATCGAGTTCGAGCAGGCTCGGCAGATCCGTCCCCTCGTAGCGCAGAGCGCCGTAGGCGTCGTCCTCCACGATGCCGAACCCGCGCTGGCGCGCGGTGCGGACCAGCGAGTGTCGACGTGTCAGGGACAGCGTGGTGCCCTGCGGGTTTTGAAAATTTGGAATGACGTAGGCCAGCTTCGTACGGGCCGGGAGCGTGGCTTCGAGCTGGTCCACCTGCATTCCGTCCGCGTCGGAAGGCACCGCGTGCAGCTGCGCGCCGCTCGCGCGCCATGCGGCGAGCAACGCCAGGTAGGTGGGGCTCTCGACGATGGCGGCATCGCCAACGTCGAGGAAGACGCGGCCGAGCAGGTCGAGCGCTTGCTGGGCGCCGCTGAAGATCGCGACGTGCGGCCGCGCGAGCCGGAGGTTGGGGCGGCTGTATTTTTCAGCTATCCAATCCCGGAGCGGCCCGACGCCTTCGGTCTCGCCATATTGCAAGGCCGCGACGGGGCGATCTTTCATAACGGCCTGGAAGGCCGCCTCCAATTCGTCGATCGGGAACAGGTCGGGAGCCGGCAAGCCGCCCGCGAACGAGATGATCCGAGGGTCGGCGGTGATTTTCAGGAATTCGCGAACGGCGTTGCGTTTCATCTGGACGGCGCGCGCCGCGAGCCTAGCGGACCAGCCGAATGGGTCAAGAGATCGGGACATGTTTACGAGTGATGAGTGATGAGTGGCGAGTGGCGAGTGGCGACGCCAGCTTAACTTCCAACTTCCAGCTTCCGGCTTCCGGCTTCCGGCTCCCCAGCTCCCAGCTCCCAACTCCCAACTTTCAGTTTCGGCCATTCGCCACGTTAGTCACGGGTGTGCGGGTGCGCCCAATACTTTGTCGTTCGCACAGCGATGCCGGCTGGGTATGGTGGGCGGGTGGAACTGCGTCATTTGCGATACGTGGTGGCGGTGGCGGACGAGTTGAGCTTCACGCGCGCGGCGCGGGTCCTGCGCGTGGCACAGCCGGCGTTGAGCCGGCAGGTGCGACAGCTGGAGGAGGAAATCGGGGTGGCGCTGTTCGAGCGGACGCCGCGCCGCGTGACCTTGACGGAGGCGGGGCGGACGTTTGTGGGCGAGGCGCGGGCGGTGTTGGCGCGGAGCGAGCAGGCGGTGCGCGCCGCCCGAAATTCGCAGCGGTCGATCGCCGGCCCGCTTTCGGTCGGGTATGTGTGGGGGCTGTTTCATTCCCTCGCGCCGGCCGGCCTGGCCCGCTTTCGCCAGCGATGGCCGGAGGTCTCCGTCCATCTGCTGGACCTGACGGCGACCGAGCAGGCGGTGTCCTTGCAGGAGGGCCGATTGGATGCGGGGCTGATCGGGTTTGCGGATGAGGCCGACGGCGCGGGGTTGGCGAAGCGGCGCGTGGGGGTGTGCCGTTTTCTGGCCGCGCTCCCGGCGGGCCATCGCGCCGCGGGTCGCCGCGCGATCTCGGTGAAGGCGTTGGCGGCCGAGCCGTTCCTTGTGATCTCGGAGCGGAGTTTTCCGGGAGCCGCGCGGCTTGTACGGGAGGCATGCGCGCAGGCGGGATTTCGGCCGAAGATCCTGCATACGGCAGAGCGGGGGCACTCGCTTCTCGGACTGGTGGCCGGCGGCTGCGGCGTCGCGCTCATCCCGGAATCCTTGCGGGCGCTGCCGCATCCCGGCGTGGTATTCAGGCCTCTCGTGGAA
Organism: Limisphaerales bacterium; assembly: GCA_044229355.1. Taxonomy (GTDB): domain Bacteria; phylum Verrucomicrobiota; class Verrucomicrobiia; order Limisphaerales; family JADJPG01; genus JBGARF01. The sequence goes on along the minus strand of JBGATF010000002.1, from coordinate 550,801 downwards.
TCCTTCGAATCCGAGTTGTTCGTGGCCTGGCCGGGCGACAAGCCGTCCGCCGTCCGCGACGCGCTGGTCGAGGCGCTCGCCTCACCTATTTGCCCAGGCAAAACTGGCTGAAGATCGCATCCAGCAAATCCTCGGTCGTGGTTTTGCCCACGATTTCGCCGACCGCATTGACGGCGACGTGCAGATCGATGGCGATGAGTTCGAGGGAAAGCCCGGCCTGAAGCCCTTCCATCGCGGTGGCGGTCGACACCCGGGCGCGCCGCAGGGCGTCCTGGTGACGGGCGTTGATCGTGGCCTGAGCCATGCCTCCACGGTTGGCGCCGGCCCAGACGACTTCTTCGATGGCATCCTTGAGCGTCTCCAACCCGGCTCCCGTGGCGCAGCTGACGTCCACCACGCGGTGAGCCGTCGGCGGCACCGAAAGCTTTCGGGGCAGATCGGCTTTGTTGCACACGACGATCACTTTCTTCCCGGACAGATCGCTGAGCGTGGACGAGTCCGGTTCCAGGCAGGCGTCGGCCGCATCGAGGACATGGAGAATCAGCTCGGCCTGGGCCAGGGATTCCCGGCTGCGCCGGACGCCTTCCTGTTCGATGGCGTCGCCGGTTTCGCGCAAGCCGGCGGTGTCGATGAAGACGATGGGGATGCCGCGGATGTTGGCCGTTTCCTCGATCGTGTCGCGCGTGGTGCCGGGCACGGGCGAGACGATGGCGCGATCCTGACCGAGGAGGCGGTTGAGCAGGCTGGATTTGCCGGCGTTGGGTCGGCCGACGATCGCGGCCCGCAGTCCCCGGCGCAGAATGCGGCCCTCGTCCGCCGTCCGCAAAAGGTCGTCCATGAAACGAACGCCCTCCTGCAGCCGGGCGACGAGCTGGACGTGGGTGTCGGGAGAAATGTCGTCGTCGGGAAAGTCGATGTGCGCTTCGATGTGCGCCAGGGTTTTCATCAGGCCGTCGCGCAACGCATCGATTCGCCGGGAGAGATGGCCGGCGAGCTGTTCGTTGGCCGCGGCCAGGGCGAGTTCGGTTCGCGAGTGGATGACGTCGGCCACCGCCTCGGCCTGGGTGAGATCGAGGCGTCCGTTCAGAAACGCCCGGCGGGTGAACTCGCCGGGCCCGGCCACGCGCGCGCCGGAGGCCAGCACGGCCGCCAGCACCAGCTTGGTGGTCAACAGCCCGCCGTGGCAGGAAATCTCCACCGTGTCCTCCCGGGTGAACGTCCGTGGAGCGCGCAGCACGGAGACCAGCACTTCATCGAGGACGCGTCCGTCTCGTTCGATGTGCCCGTAGTGAATGGTGTGCGACGCTGCGGCCGACGGCTTTTGCGATCGGGATCCGTGCGGGACAAAACACCGGTCGACCACTGCGAGAGATTGGGGGCCGGAGACGCGGATGACGGAAAGGCCGCCTTCTCCCAGCGGCGTGGCGATGGCAGCGATGGTGTCTTCGAGCATGCGGACCTGGCGATGGAGGTTGGCCAACGATTCAGTGCAACTGGCAAAGGGCGAAAGGCGAGGAGCGGACTGGAAATTTGCCGTGCGAAGTTTTTAGAGCCCGCTGGGGTGATCCAGGAACGACCAGGGGACGTGGAATTTTTTCGAGAGGTCGGCTGCGAGGGCTTTGACCCCGAACGTTTCCGTGGCGTAGTGACCGCCGTAAAGGACGTTGATCTGCAATTCCTCGGCGAGCGGAAACGTCCAGTGGGGGCCTTCGCCGGTGATGAAGGTGTCGACTCCTTCGCGGGCGGCTTGGGCGAGTTCGGCGCCGGCGCCTCCGGTGACCACCCCGATGCGCCGGCAATCCTCCGGTCCGGCGGCGAGAACGATCGGCGGCGCGCCGACCGCGGCGTGGAGGCGTCGGACCAGTTCCGCGCGGGGGAGGCGGGCGGTGGACTGGACGCCCAGGAATTGCTCTTTTTGGCGGAAGAAGGGGCGGGTGGAGCCCAGCCCGAGGGCGGCGCTCAGCCGGACGTTGTTCCCGAGGCGCGGATGCAGATCCAGCGGGAGATGGGAGCTATAAACCGCGAGATTGCCTTCGATCAGTTTCCGGATCAGGGCGTGGGTGTGTCCGGTCCAGGGCTGTCGGGCGCTCCAGAACAGGCCATGGTGGACGACCAATAAGTCAGCGTGGGCGGCCAGCGCCATCTCCACGGTGGCGAGGCTGGCGTCGACCGCCGCAGCGATGCGGTGAACCGTCCCGTCGTTTTCCATCTGCAACCCGTTGACCGCGCCGTCGTAATCCCGGACGTCGGCCGTGCGCAACGTGCGATCGCAGTGGCGAACGATGGCGGAAAGCCGGGCTGAGGCTTCCGAGGGAGCCGCCCTGCGTCGAATATGGGGAGCGCCTCTGGAGAGCGTCTTTGGGGTCGCCATGGCCGGAGTGTGCGCGGGGGGCAGAACCCGGTGCGAGGCAAAACGGCGGAAGCCGATCCCCGCACCGGGCGAAAACAGGACCCCGCTGACGTTTCAGAGAGGCGCTCAGGCGGCGACTTCGGGCGTCCGGCTGGCCGGACGTTGATTTCGCCGCAGAGCCGTCTGCCGACGCGCATAGCGTCGGGCGTCGGATGCCTTTTCCCGGAACAACTCGGGCAGAACGAGGAGCGGCAGCGGCATGGTCCAGGCGAGGCCGGCGGCGTCGTTGGCCGCGCGATGGAGCGCCGCGACGATTTCCGGCTGCGTTTCCCCATCCAAATGCTCGTGCAAAAGCCGTTCCTTCAGCCGCTCGAACTCGCTTGGTTCGGCGGCCCGGAAGTTGGCGGCGGGGGCAACCGCGATGCCAAACCGGTTTTCCGGCCCCAAGCGGGTTGCGAACGGTCTTTTTCTCTCAGTCATCTTCATCGATCGATGCGGTCGGTTCATAAACTTATCGGCTGTTTTCATGACACAGCCAGCCGCCACTTTTGGGCGGTTCGCGCCTGGGCGATTCCCGGCCATTGGCCTGGGTCCCATGCGCATAACAAAAAACCCACGATTGTCGGGCAATCGTGGGTTTTGGAAAGTCCGGTTCTTTTCTGATTTAGAAGAGATCCTCCACGATGCCCCCGGCCTGGATATGGCCGGCGCGCTCGGATTTCGACCAAGCGCAGGAGCGCATCAGCGCCATGGCGCTCATGCTCCGAATCGCGTTCGCTACGGTCGTCATATCAACAAGGCGCGAAGGGAACCATCAATGGCGGGTCCGTGTCAATCCTTTCGTTGACCCAATTTCGGGGCGAAAAGAGGCTCGGCGTCGTCGGGCACGGGCGGCAGGGTTGCAGCGTGGGACAGTTGGCCGGGACCGGGGATTCCCCGGGGAGGCCCCAGTAAATCTCCGGTCCTGCGCGGTCGTAGGCCGCCTCAATTGCGGGGGAGCATGGAACAAAATTAGGTTTCCAGCATGAGAACTTTGGCTCTGCTGCTGGTGCTCTGCCCGACGTTGTCATATGGCGTTTACGGCCTCGACCGCCTGTCGGCGCTGTCGATGATTGAATCCGGCGACAACGACCGGATGGTCGGCCGGGCAGGCGAGATCAGCCGCTACCAGATCCTGAAGCGCGAGTGGCGCTCGGTCACCAACTCGACACGGTTTACGGACCGGCGTGTCGCCGAAGCGGTCACGCGGCAGCTCATCGAACGGCGCGTCGCAAACTTCCGCCAGGTCTTCCAGCGGGACCCGAACGATTACGAGTTCTACGGGCTGTGGAACGCCCCCGCCCAGGTTTACCAGCGCCGGGTCAGCCCCGTGGTGGCTGAGCGTTGCCGGCGCTACGTCAACCTCTGCCGGTTGGAGAAGCCGGCCGAGCGGGCGCCGGTCGCGCTGACACCCCCGCCGCAGGTGGCGCAGGCCGCCACCCAAAAGGCCCCCGCCGCCCGCCGCGCGGCGCCGACCGTCACCTTTGCGGCCGCGAGCAGCCCCGGGGTCTGGCTCGCCGGCGGAGGAGTCAGATAAGTGATGCGTGATGAGTGATGAGTGATGAGTGATGAGTGATGAGTGATGAGTGATGAGTGATGAGTGATGAGTGATGAGTGATGAGTGATGAGTGATGAGTGATGAGTGACCTGGCCACTCTTCGCTGGCCACTGGCTCGAACTTCGGGCTTGTCTCGATTCCCGGGGGCGGGCTCCATTGGGGCCAGCCTATGAATTCATTCCGAGCTGAGATTTCCTTCCCCCGCTGGCTGGTGCTGTTCGTGTGGACGATTTGCGGCGCTGCCGCGGCGTCCGCGGCTGGTGTGGATCGGACCCAGCGCGGTGAGCGCACGGCGTTGGACCGCTACGTGGCTGCGCCGGACACCAACTACACGTGGCGCCTGGTGAAGACCGTGGATGGGCCGCAGTACAAGACCTATGTCATCGACATGATCTCGCAGCGGTGGCGGTCCACGCAGGAGGTGAACCGCGATCTGTGGCAGCACTGGGTGACGATCGTGGTTCCGGCACAAGTCAAAAGCACGACGGGCCTTTTGTTTATTGGCGGCGGCAGCAACCGGACGAACCCGCCGACCAAGGCGGAGGAAAACCTGGTGCTGGTGGCGGCAACGACGGGGACGGTGGTGGCGGAGGTAAAGAACGTGCCCAACGAGCCGTTGACCTTTGCCGGGGAAGCCAAGGGCCGGACGGAAGACGGCCTCATCGCCTACACGTGGGACAAGTTTCTGCGGACCGGGGATGAGCTCTGGCCGGCGCGCCTGCCGATGACCAAGGCGGCGGTGCGGGCGATGGACACGGTCACCGCGTTTTGCGCGAGCGAGGCCGGCGGCAGGATCCCGGTGGAAAAATTCTTCGTGGCCGGCGGTTCCAAGCGCGGCTGGACGACCTGGACGACGGCCGTGGTTGACAAGCGGGTGATTGCCATCGCGCCGATCGTCATCGACATGCTGAACATCGTGCCGTCGTTCATCCATCACTTCGAAGCCTACGGCTTTTATGCTCCGGCGGTCGGCGATTACGTGAAGGAAAAGATCATGGACTGGAGCGGCACGCCGGAATACACGGCGCTGATGAAGATTGAGGAGCCATATCAATACCGCGAGCGGCTCGACCTGCCGAAGTTCATCATCAACGCCAGCGGCGATCAGTTTTTCCTGCCCGATTCGTCTCAGTTTTACTTCAAGGATTTGCCGGGCATCAAATACCTCCGCTACGTGCCGAATGCCGATCACGGGCTGAAGGGCAGCGACGCGTGGATGACCCTGCTGGCCGCTTATTCGGCCGTGGTCAAGGGGGGCAAGCTGCCGCAATTCTCGTGGTCGATGGAGAGCGACGGATCCATTCGCGTGAAAAACAGCGACAAGCCGGACGCCGTCAAGCTCTGGCAGGCCACCAACCCGGACGCGCGCGACTTTCGGCTGATGACAATCCGGGACGCCTGGACGAGCACGGACCTGAAGGACGAGGGTGGCGGGGTTTATGTGGCGCGCGTGCCCAAGCCGGAGAAGGGCTGGACGGCGTTTTTTGTCGAGCTGACCTACGGCCAGGCCGTCCCGCTGAAGTTCACCACCGGCGTGAAAGTTGTTCCCGACGTGTTGCCATTCAAGTACCAGCAGCCGACCGCGCCGCGGTGATGTTCTCGCGCCGCGGCGCCGCGCGCGCGGCCCTGCGCGGCGGGCCGTTCGGCGCGGTGGCGCCCGCATGCCATTTCTTTGCCGGCAACAAGACGTGGGACGGGATCCCGGGCGTCTGTTCCCACCGCCCACCGTGTGGGCCGCCGCCCTTTTGCTTGAGCTCTGTTTCGGCTCATGCATGATGCAGGCATTCGCATTTACCCAACATGAACATCAACAGCTCTTCTTCGGTCCAGCCGGTGACCCGGCGGACATTCCTCAAAAACGGCGCGGTGCTGACGGCCAGTCTGGCCACGCTCTCGCCGCGGGCGCGCGCGCAGGCCAACAAGAACAGCAAGCTCCGCATTTTTCAGATCGGCGCGGGCGGCAGCGGCAGCATTGGCAGCATGCAGCGGGACGGGCTGAAGGGCCATCCGCAGGTCGAGTTTGCCGGGTTCTGCGACGTGGATCGCAAGGCGATGGACGCCGTGGCCTCGCAATACCCGGGCGCCTGGAAATACGTGGATTATCGCGAGGCATTCGCCAACAAGGTCGGCGATTTTGACGCGGTCATCGTAGACGTCCCGGATTTTCATCACGCCCCGATGATGATCACGGCGTTGAAGCACGGGAAACATGTCTACGGCCAGAAGCCCCTGGTGCATCAGCTTGCGGAGCTGCGCATGATGCGCGACGCGCTGGCGGCGCGCCCTGGATTGGTGACCCAGATGGGCAACCAACGGGCGTGCAACCGCGGACGCATGCAGGCGGTGGAGATGCTGAAGAAAAACCAGCTGGGGCGCCCGGTCGAGGCCTATGTCTGGACGGGCGGCATCGAGAAGGGCCATTACTTCTCCGACCCGTGGAGTGCCTACGGCGCGGCCAAGCCGGTTCCGGAATATTTGAATTGGGACCTGTGGCGCGGCCCGATTATGGAGGACGTGCCGTACTCCGACGATATCGCGCCCCGCCGCTGGCGCGCCTACTGGGAGACGGGCGGCGGCCAGCTGGCCGACTGGGGCTGCCACCTGATTGACCTGCTCTATTTCGCCTACGACCTGCCGTCGCCGGAGGCGGTGCTGACCCACACCATCCGTCCGTCCAACACCGGGCATTCCGCGCACAACCAGAGCACCATCACCTATCCGGGTGGCGGCAAGTTCGCCCGCGAAAAATTTGTCGTGCGCTACAACGACAGCAGCCTGCGGCCGTCGTTCGCCGCGCTGGGGCTGCCCCCGACCGAGGCGGGCGCCAATCACACCATGGTGGTTTGCGAAGAAGGCACGCTGCTCCTGCAGGCTGACGGGCGCATCACCGTCTTCCGCAAGGGGCGTGAAGTTGAGGACGAGCCCCTGCCGAAGGTGGAATCGCGCAATCATTGGAAGGATTGGGCCGACAATTGCCTGGGTGCCAAGAAGCCGCTGTGGACGCCGTTCCAGATCGGCTGGCGCATCACGGAGCCCGCGTTGCTGGCCGTCAAGGCCACGCGCTTCCCCGGCAAGGAGCTGCTGTGGGACGCCGCCAACTTCCGGTTCACCAACAACGAAAAGGCCAACCAGCAAATCCTCTCGCGACAGTATCGCGAGGGCTTTGCCCCGCCGTCCCTGGCTTAGGCCGTGCCGCGGGTAATTCCCCGCCAGGTTCAATCGAGAGATTCATCCGCCTCCGGGGCCCGCTGTGGGCCGCGGAGGCGGTTTCCTGTTGGCGAGGATCAGGGCAACAGGCTGGCGCGATAGATGGCGATCTGCTGACAGCCGGTGCCCCGGTCGGTCACGGTGAGGCTGCTTCCAGTGGCCGTGAGCGTGGACGGCAGACCGGCCAGGGGAAACCAATGGAGGCCGTCGGTGGATTTTTCGACCGTATACCGACGGCCGACCAGGGTGTTGAAAGTGACTGAAGTGTCGACGCTGACCCCGCTGATGCGAACTTCGACGATCGTGCAAACCATGGTCCCCTGCTGGATGAGGGCGCCCACCGGATTGCTCAGGCGAAGCGAAAAAGTTTCCGCGTCCTCAGGCGGTTCGTCCGCCAGAAGGGTTACGGGAACGGCCTTGCTGGTCTCCCCGGGGAGGAAGATCAGCGTGCCGTTGGTCGATACGTAGTCTGTGCCGGCCAAGGCGGTGCCATCGGTCGTAGCGAAATCCACCCTGACGTCGCCCGAGGCGGGAGCGTTTAGACGGACGATGAACGTTGCGGTGGCGGTGCCGTTGCTGCCTTCGGCGGCGGTGAGATCGTTCCCTGTGATGAGCGGGGTTCCGCCGGCGGGGAAGAGGGCGATCGGGCCCACCAGGGATCCCACGCGGGGCGTCTGCGACGAGCCGAACGGACCATCGACGATCACCCGGGCGATGGCTGATTTGCCGACCAACGCGCGCCGTCCGTTGAGGACCGGCCCGTCCAACGCCGCCTCGTAGGTTTCGCCGTAGTTTGATTCGAACGCGCGCACCTGAATCATGGCCGCGCCGCCCGCGGCGATTCCGGTCAACGGGATGTAGCCTCCCGCGTAGCGACCAGGCGTGGGGATGCCGACTTGCGCGCTGTTTCCGATGCGAACGAAACCCGCTTCGTCCGTGACGCCGTCCGCGGCGTAATACAGCGACACTCGAACCGGCGAGTTGGAGGGAGAGGACAGGCTGACCAGAGCGCCGGTGAGGCCGTTGGTGACGAGGGAGCCGGGACCGTTGGTCAGGTTGACGATGCCGAACGTCTGCGCGTGGAGGGGCTGGCCGGCCAACAGCGTGAGGAGGGCGAGAGGGGAAATGAATTTCATGGGATTTCTCTTGGTGGACTTGCTCCCGCTGGGGATGAGGGTTGCATGCTACATTTGGACCTACGGTTCGGCCACGAGTATTTTGAGAAAAACGGAGAAGAGGGGAAGACGGGAGGACGGAAGGGCCGGAGTTGAGCGGAAGCGGCTGGAGCCGACGAATTACACGGGGGACCCGACCGAGGTGTGGTCTACTCCCTTGAGCTGGACCAGCGACTCCTTGAGAAACCGGTTTGGGTCGATGAAGAGCGGCCGACGCATCCGCGAGACCAGCGTGGACCAGTCCGCCTGGCGAAATTCGGGCCATTCGGTGCACACGACGGCGGCATCGGCGTGGTCGAGGGCGGAGGAGATGTCACCGGCGAGCTTGAGGCCTACCAACTCGGCCGGGAGTTCGTGGATTGCCGGGTCGAACGCCTGGACGTGCGCGCCCGCATCCACCAGTTCGCGGCACAGCTCGACCGCCGCGCTGCGCCGGAGCGTGTTGGTGTTGGGGGTGTAAACCAGTCCGAGGACGGCAATGGTCCGGTCGCGAACGTCGCCCAGGCGGGACTTCAGCTTGCGCGAGATCCACCGGCGATGAAGGTCGTTGCCTTGCTGGATCGCCGGAATGAGGGCCAGCGATTCGTGGTGGGCCGCGGCGAGTGTGGTCAGCGTGACCACGTCGCGGGCGAGCGTGCCGCCGGCGAAGGGCACGCCGGGCTGAAGGTAGGCGCGGGGGCCGATGCGGGGCTCGCTCTTCAAGCCGCTGGCGACCTCCCGGGCATCGGCGCCGGTCAATTCGCAGAGGCGGGCCACTTCGTTGATGAAGGTGATGCTGAGAGCCAGAAACGAATTGAGCGCGTGTTTGACCATCTCGGCCGACTCGGTGCGCATGAACAGAACCTGGCGGCTGAACGGGGCGCAGACGGTTTCCAGGAGGGGGCGCCGGGCCGGGTTGCGCAGGCCGACAATGATCCGTTCGGCTTGTTCGAAGGCGGCCAGCGCCTTGCCGAGGCGGAGATTCTCGGGCGAGCACGCAAAATCGAACTGCGGAAACTCGCGCTCGAGCGCGGCGCATGTGCCCACCGGGAGTTGGGAGGAAATCAAGACCAGTGCACCCGCCGGAAGGTGGACCAAGGCGCGCCGCAGGACGTCGAGGACCTGAGCGACGTCGGACTCGTCCCGATCATTGACGGGGGTGTCCGCGCAGAGCCAGAGCAGGTCGGCTTCGGCGCAGGCGACGTGGGGGTCGGTGGTGAAACGCAGGGAGCCGCGCTCCAATTCAGCGGCCAGGCGTTCATTCAAGCCGGGCTCGAGCAGCGGGGCCTGCCCGCGATTGAGGCCGGCGATGACCGCGGCGTCGAAGTCGAGGCCCACCACCTGAAAATGCCGGGCGCAACAGGCGGCGGTGACCGAGCCGAGGTGCCACAGGCCCAGAACGACGATTTTCATTCGGTCATTTCCGCTGGGTGTAGACCCACTGGTTGGCCTGCAGCCATTGCAGCGTCCGGCCGATGCCCTGCTCAATGTTGAGGGCGGGCTTCCAGCCGGTGGCGAGGACTTTCTTCGTGTCGAGAAAGATGAAGGGGTTGTCGCCGACCCAGCCGCGATCGCCGCCGGTGTATTCGATTCGGGGCTTCAGGCCGAGGGCCGCGCAGATGAACCGGATCGAATCATTGACCTGCACGTAGTGATCGGTGCCGAGATTGAAAACCTCGACGCGGTGTTTTGCCCGCAACGCCAGCCCGGCGTTCATCACGTGGAGCATGGCCGCGAGGCAGTCCTGCACGTAGAGGTAGCTCTTTCGCTGCATCCCGTCCCCGAGCACTTTCAGGTGATCCGGGTGGTCGGTGAGCTGCCGGTAGAAATCAAAGACGTGCCCATGGGTGTAGCGTTCCCCGAGGATCGACACGAATCGAAACACGTAGCCTTCGAAGCCGTAGCCTTCGCAATAGGCATGGATCAAGCCCTCGCCGGCAAGCTTCGACGCCGCATAGAGGGACGTTTGAATCGGGAAAGGGTGATCCTCCGGTGTTGGGATAATCGTCGCCTCGCCATAGACCGACCCGGTCGAGCTAAAGGCGATGGTCTTGATGCCGTTGGCCCGCATCGCCTCAAGCACGTTGAAGGTCGCCAGCGTGTTTTGCTGCACGTCCTTCCCGGGGTGGTTCAGCCCGAACCGGACGTCGGCATTGGCGGCCAGATGAAATACCGTATCGCAGCCCCGCATCGCTGCGGTCAGGGCGTCGAGATCCAGGTTGTCGCCCTGCACGAAGGTGAACTTTGGATGGGCTCGCGCGCCGCTGAGAAACTTCTCCTGGCCGGTGGAAAGGTTGTCCCAACCCACCACCGTCCGTCCCTCGGCGAGAAGGCGGTCAGCCAGATTGCTGCCAATAAAACCGGCCGCGCCAGTGATGAATATCTTTTGCACGATTTGCGGGCCGGATGTTTCCAGACGCGCCAGCCCCCAGCAATGCAAACTTCAGGCTACTCCTACACCGCTCACCACTCGTCACTCGTCACTCGTCACTCGTCACTTCGCCGGCCAGCGACGGAAGCGGTGTTGGGCCAGCAGGCGCCAGACCATGGTGAAGGCTTCGATGACGATGGCGCGGGACATCTTGGAGCTGCCTTGAAATCGGTCGGTGAAGATGATCGGGACCTCGGCGATGCGGCCGCCTCGGCGCCAGATTTTGTGGGTCATCTCGATTTGGAAGCTGTAGCCGTTGGAGCGGACGGCGTCGAGGTCGATGCTCTGGAGGGCGCGGCGCCGGAAACATTTATAGCCGCCGGTGGGATCGCTGATCGGCATGCCGGTGACGAGGCGCACGTAGAGCCCGGCGCCCATGCTGAGCATGAGCCGCTGCAACGGCCAGTTGACGACGCGGATGCCGTGCTTGTAGCGGGTGCCGAGGACGAGATCGGCATCATTGGCCCGGGCCGCCTCGAGGAAGCTCGGGATGTCGGACGGATTGTGGGAAAAGTCGGCGTCCATCTCGAAGATGAACTCGTAGTCCCGTTCGAGCGCCCACTTGAAGCCATCGCAGTAGGCCCGGCCCAGACCGTTCTTGATCTGGCGGTGCAGAACACGCACGGGGGGTGTCCGGGCGGCGATCTCGTCCGCAAGTTGCCCGGTGCCGTCGGGCGAGCTGTCGTCCACGACGAGCACGTGAACCGGCACCGGCAGGGCCATGAGCCGATCGATCAACGGCGGAAGATTGTCCCGCTCATTGTAGGTCGGGACAATGACAAGCGTCGGTTGGCTCATGTGGTCAGTCAAAGACTGGGACACACCTAAGCGAGGACCGGGTCTGAAAACAACCCCGAAGTTCGCCGGCGGGCCGCCCAAACCTTTGCTTGTCGGGCACTTGACGGGCCGGTAAACATCAGGAATGGCAGAGCCGGCGCGATCAGGTGAACGGATTCTGCGCGGGATTCCGGTTTCCCCCGGAGTTGCGCGCGGCCGCATCTTCGTGCTGACGCACAACCCGATTTCGTCGGTGCCGAAAACCGAGCTGACCGACGAGGAAATTCCCCACCAGCTCAAGCGCCTGGAGCAGGCCCTGGTCGACACCCGCCACGAAATCCAGGATGTCCAGCGCCTCGTCAATCAGGGGCTCGGGTCCGAGCACGCCAGCATCTTCGAGGCGCACATGATGGTCCTCGATGATCCGACCCTCATGGATGAAGTCAGCCGGCTGATCACCCAGCAGCGGTACCCGGCGGAATACGCGTTCCAGCAGGTGGCGGAAAAATTCGTGCGCACGCTGGCGGCCATCAATGACGAATACCTGCGCGAGCGCGTCTCCGACATGCGCGACGTGACGGGCCGGGTGCTGAACAAGCTGCTCGGCCGGTCCGAGGATCTCAGCCTGCGCCAGCTGAAGGAGCCCTGTCTCGTCATCGGCCATGACCTCACGCCGATGCAGACCGCCCAGATGGAGCGCAAGCAGGTGCTGGGCTTCGCCACCGACGTGGGCGGCAAGACCAGCCACACCGCCATCATGGCCCGCTCCATGCGCATCCCTGCCGTGGTCGGGCTGCGGAACGCCACCGAGGTGTTGTCGTCCGGCCAATACGCGTTGCTCGACGGCTACAACGGGCTGATCATCGTCAACCCGACTGACCAGACGCTGTTTGAATACGGTCAGCTGATCAAACGCCGGGTCACGCTGGAGGAGAAACTCCAGGATGTCGTCGACAAGCCCGCGGTCACGCTGGACGGCACCAAGGTGGTGCTCTCCGCCAACATCGAGCAGCCGTCGGATGCGGAGTCGGTGGTGGCGAGCGGCGCGGAGGGCGTCGGCCTCTTCCGGACCGAATACCTGTTCGTGCACCGGGAGACCTTGCCGACCGAAGAGGAGCAGTTCGCCGCCTACCACGGCGTGGCCACGGCGCTCAAGCCCCACCCGGTGATCGTCCGGACCCTGGATTTGGGCGGCGACAAGTTTCTTTCCCACCTGCATGTCCCGACCGAGATGAACCCGTTTCTCGGCTGGCGGGCGATTCGATTCTGTCTGCAGGAGAAGGACATCTTTCGGTGCCAGCTGCGCGCGATTCTCCGCGCCAGCGTCGCGGGCAACATCCGCATCATGTACCCCATGATCTCCGGCCTCGACGAGCTGCTCCAGGCCAACGCGCTGCTCGAGGAGTGCAAGGCCGAGCTGCGGAGCCAGCACGTGCCGTTCGACGAGAAAATCGAGGTGGGCGCGATGATCGAAATTCCGTCCGCTGCCGTGGCGGCCGACGCGCTGGCGCGCCGGGTCGCGTTCTTCAGCATCGGCACCAACGATCTCATCCAATACACCCTGGCCGTCGACCGCCTGAACGAGCGGATCGCCCATCTCTACGAGCCGACGCACCCGGCCATTGTCCGGCTGATCAAGATGACCGCCGACGCGGCGGGGCGGCACGGGATTTGGACCGGCGTTTGCGGCGAGATGGCCGGCGACCCGGTGTTGATCCCGCTGCTCATGGGGCTGGGAGTGACCGAATTCAGCGCCGCCCCGGGCGTTGTGCCCACCATCAAGTACCTCATTCGCCGGGTCAAAATGGACGAGGCCCGCGCGCTGGCGGAGTTCGCGTTGACCTGCGAGTCGGCCGGCGAAATCCTGGCCCGCTGCAAGGAACTGGCGCGGCGGGTCGCCCCCAGCTTGTTCGAGAATGCCTAATAGAACCGCATGAAAGTCATCATCCTCGCCGCCGGCTACGCCACCCGGCTTTACCCGCTGACGCTGACCCGGCCCAAGCCGCTCCTGCCGGTGGCCGGCAAGCCCATGATCGACTACGTCCTGGACAACGTCGCCGCCATCGACGGCATCGACCGTGTCTATATCGTGACCAACGCCAAGTTCGCCGATCAGTTCCAGAAATGGGCCGATGACTATCGCACGTCAAAACGTTCGCTCGACTTCACCATCGTCAACGATGGCTCAACCGACGACACCAACAAGCTGGGCGCCATCGGCGATCTCAACCTCGTCGTGACGCGGGAGAAAATCGACGACGATGTCATCGTGGTGGCGGGTGACAATTTGTTCAGCGAGCCGCTGACCGACTTCGGCCGCGTGTGCCGGGAGAAGAACGCGCCGGTCCTGGCCGTCTACGACGTCGGCAGTCTCGAGGACATCAAGAAATACAACTCGATCACGTTTGATTCTTCCGGGCGCATCACGTTCTTCGAAGAGAAGCCCAAGCAGCCGACGAGCACGGTCACCGGGATCGCGCTTTATTTCTACCCGCGGGCGTCCATTCCGCTCATCCGGCAGTACGTGGCCGAAGGCAACAACCCGGACCAGCCGGGACGTCTCGTGCAGTGGCTCTACCCGCGGACGCCGGTCTATGTCTGGAACGTCCCGGGCATCTGGTACGACATCGGCTCCAAGGAAACGCTGGAGGAAGCCAACCGCATCTTCGCGCGGAAGTGACGCCGCGATGAGCGGCGCGACGTCCGGCCCCGCCGGCGAACCGGTGGAATTGTTGACCTCCCTTTTGCGCGAGGTCAGCCGGTCTTTTTATCTCACGCTGCGCATCCTCCCATCTCCGGTCCGCACCCAGATCGGGGTGGCCTACCTCCTCGCGCGCGCAACCGACACGATCGCCGACACGGACGCCGTTCCGGCCCCGGAGCGGTTGGGCGCGCTGGAGCTTCTGCGCCGGCGGATCGTCACCGGCCCAGGCGCGTCGGCGCCCGATTTGCGCGGGCTGGCCGGACGGCAGGTCCTGGCCGGGGAACGCGCGCTGCTGGAACGAATCAATGAAGCGTTGGTCTTTCTGGAAAACCTCGCTCCGGCCGATCAGCAGCGCGTGCGTGACGTGCTCAACGTCATTGTCGGCGGCCAGGCGCTCGACCTGCAGCGTTTCGAGCCGGCCCGGGTGAACCGCACCGTGACGGCCCTGGCCTCGGCGGAGGAACTCGATGACTACACCTATCGCGTGGCGGGTTGCGTGGGCGAATTTTGGACGCGGATGTGCGTGGCGCATCTCTTTCCGACGCCTGACGACCCGTTGGATCCTCACAGCCCGGCCAGCTGGTTCGAAAGCGCCGGCGTCCGCTTTGGAAAGGGGCTGCAGCTCGTGAATATTTTGCGGGACCTGCCCCGGGACCTGCGCCAGGGCCGCTGCTACCTCCCGCAGGATGCACTGGTTCGAGTGAGGCTGACGCCGGCGGACCTGCTCGAGCCGTCGAACGAGGGACGAATGCGGCCGGTGTACGACGAGTGGCTGCAGCGCGCGTCGGGTCATCTCGAGAACGGCTGGCGGTATACGTGCGCGCTTCCGTCGGGAGCGATTCGGCTGCGGCTGGCGTGCGCCTGGCCCGTGCTGATCGGAGCCCGAACTCTCGCCGCGCTGGCGAATGGACCGGTGCTCGATCCGGAAAGGCGGATGAAGGTCAGCCGAGCGGAGGTCCGCCGGATCATGCGAAGAACGATCTGCACGCTGCCCTTCCGCCGTCGCTGGCAGGCGCTTTACCGCAGCGAAGCTGCGGCCCGGTAGGGCATTGGCCACCCCGCGTCTTGCGTCGCCGCGCTGATGGAGGGAGCATCGGGCCATGAAAAAGAAATCCAATCCCGTTGGCTGGTTCGAGATCTATGTGCAGGACCTGCGTCGGGCGAAGGCATTTTACGAGAAAACCTTTCAGGTGAAGCTGCAGGCGTTGCCCAGCCCCATCATCAAAATGCTGGCGTTCCCGATGGGGCCGAAGCTGACGGGTTGCGCGGGCGCCCTCGTCAAGATGGAGGGCAAGAGTTCGGGCGACGGCGGCACCTTGATCTATTTCAGCTGCGAGGACTGCGCGGTCGAAGAGTCTCGGGCGGTGAAATACGGCGGCGAGGTGTTCAAGACCAAGTTTTCGATTGGCGAATACGGCTTTATCTCCTTGGTCTTCGACACCGAAGGCAACCTGATCGGGTTGCACTCTCGGAAGTAAGCAAACGTACGGGGTGCGGCCGTCCCCGGCCGCAGAAACGGAAGAACTGCTTTGGGTCCGCGGAATTCCTGCGCGCGTGGAAGCGCCGTCCCCGGCCGCAGAAACGAAAGCATTGCTTTGGGAGCGGCGGAATTTCTGTGCGCGTGGAAGTGGAGAAGCTTCTGCGCCCGAGGACGGGCGCACCCCGGCCGCGTCGCCCGGCCTGCTTTTGGGTCGGGTGCAATGTCCGATGTTACAGCGGGCGACGACGCCCACGGCCCAGTAATCAAGGGGAATCCAGGCCTTCCGCTTCGCGCAGTGGCTTCAGATCGGGGTCCATCGCAGCGGCTTTGGTTACCGAGACGCTGTCGATGGCCTTGGCTTTGGCGAGCCACTGGTGGGCCGCCTCGATCCGGCCAAGCTGCGCGCAGTAGCAGGCCAGGTTATAGGGAATGGTCCAAATGTCGGTAAAATGATCCGCCACCGGCGTCAGGCGGTCGAACGCCTCCTGGGTGCGCTTGAGCTCGTGCAAAGCGAACGAGCGATGGATCCAGGCATCGGGGCGTGCCGGGTCGATGTCGATCAACGCCTCCGCCACCTTTACGCACTCGAGCCATTGTCCGGCGTGGGCGTGAATGTGCCAACGCAAATCCAGCACGTCGGGATGAAGGCGGTTGCACTCGCCAAGGCGCTCCAGCTCCAACCTCGCCTCTGCGGGGTTGCCCAGTTCCAGCCAGCCTTGCGCAGCGCGCAGGTGCAGATCGTCAGGATGCGGAAGCGCGGCTGACATAATTACAGCGATAGGGCGGCTGGACCTGTCCGTTGTTCACAATCGGCCTTCGACGGCGTCTCGCGATCCGGGATTCAAGCAAGGCCGGCATAAGGCGCGCTCGACCGAGACTGGGCCTGCGTCCATGCGCGCCGTGCATCTCGACGGTTCTGTAAAATGTCATCCGGCATGTTGATGTGGAGCGCGGGCTTTGAGCCTGCAGCGGCTTCGGATTGGCAGCAAGGATCAGCGTCTCTCAGCCGCGTGGTCCGTGGTAATGATCCGCGAGGACGCTGGCTGGCTTTCCTCGTTGAACATTGTCGATGTCCCGGCGCCGTGCCACGAAACGAAGTTTGGCTGGCTGAGGCTACTCGACAACGCGAAGCCGGAACAATTTTTTGACGTCGTTGGACTCGAATTCGGTTTCAATGGGATCGGTTTCGGCGACGAAGGCCGGTCCTGTGGCCGTCCAGGTCATGGCGTTTGTGGAAGACTCCAAAACGTATTTCCATCCCAGCACGACGTTTTGGATCACCTTCACCTTGCTCACGACAATGTCGACGGAGGGGACGGATGGCGGCGCGCTGATGGTGATGCGGGGTGCGTTGGTGTAGCAACAGCCGGCGTTCACGATGTGGAGGCCCGTCACTCGACCGTCCGTCACGATGGCCCGAGCCACCGCGCCCGAACCGCCTCCTCCTTGTACGAGGACGATCGGCGGGTTCGTGTATCCACAACCAGAGTCCGTCAGGGTCGCGCCGACGAGGAACCCGTTCACAAGCTGAGCGGTGGCCTTGGCTTGGCGGGGGGTGCAAATGTCATTGTCGATTTCCAAGAGGTAATATGAATTCACGTCCTGAACTTTCCCCCAGTCGTTCCAACGGTGATTGGAATCGGCCTCACTGACGAGGTAGTTCTCGATTCCAAGATTGTTTGGCTCCCCAGGGGTCCACATCGAGAAGCTCCAGTCCTCGCCAGTGACCCAGGTCCAGGTTCCCTCGTGGCCTTCGTCGGTTGCCCCCAACCAATAGGCGTCTTGAGGGTGGAAGGGTAGTTGGAGGTTGAAAATGTACTCCCATTCTTCGGCGGAAGTGATTGTTGCCAAGTGCCCGCCGCGCCGTTCTGCGTCTTCCTTGGCTTGATGCCAGGTAAATGTTCCAGAAATCACTTCGTAGATGTGGTTTGAAAACGATTGCGCCTTTCCCGGAAGCGAATGAAAGACCACGAGTGCGACCAGCAAGACATGGCACGAAGAAAGATGACTCTCCTTGTTCATACGGAACGTCGGACGGCGCACCCATCAGGTGAATTCAGGTCTAGGTGCTGGGTGATGGTGCGCGCTGCAGGGTTCGAACCTGCGATTCAAACCCACCCCGCACGACATGCAAAAATCCAAATAAAATCGACTTCTGCGGCATGGATTGACACCCGCGTTGTTATGACTATGTTATGACTCCATGGCCAGCTTACATCGCGACCCGAGAGGCAAATCCCCATTCTGGTATTGCGCCTTCACCAACGCCGACGGGAAGCGTTGTTTCAAAAGCACCAAGGAGACGAAACACCAGAAGGCCCTCGCCGTCGCGCAGGGATGGCAGCGGGCTGTCGAATTGGGTCGAAAGGGCCTGCTGACTCAGGTCCAGGCTCTGAAGGTCGTCAGCGAGATTTACGAGCGCACCAACGACGAACCGCTGAATTCTGCCGACACCACCAGCTACCTGAACGAGTGGGTCGCGTCCAAGAAACTGACGACGGCTCCGGGAACCGCCCGGCGGTACGGCGACGTCGTTAAGGCGTTCCTGAAGCATTTAGGAGACAAGGCCAATCGGAACCTCTCCGGCCTCACTCCCCGTGATATTGCCGCGTTCCGGGACGCGAACGTCAGCGCGGGCAAGGCCAGCAAGACAGCCAACATGGCCGTTAAAACACTCAGGATAGCTCTCAACACCGCGAAGAACCAGGGGTTGATCCTGTCCAACCCGGCGGATGCCGTCGAGTTGCTCCCGGAGGATTCGGTGAGTCGGAAGCCGTTTACGCGTCAACAGATCACCGACCTCCTCAAAGTGGCCGACGAGGAGTGGCGGGGAATGATTCTCTTGGGTGCGTATCACGGGTTGAGGATTGGCGACGCCGCGCACCTGACGTGGGCGAACGTCGACACCGAGAGGCGCTCACTCCGATACTTCCCGGAGAAACGGAAGCGGAGCCAGCAGAAGAATGAGATCGAGGTCCCAATGCACCCGGACGTCCTTGACTACTTGTTGGCGCTGCCCCTTCGGACCAACAAACCGGATGCGCCGATTTTCCCGAAACTGAGCAAGAAGAAGGCGAAGGGGAGAACCGGGTTGTCGGCCTGTTTCGTGGCGTTGATCGACAAAGCCAAGATTGGTCGTGAACCCGGGGTCAAGAAGGTCAGCGGAGAGGGCCGGCAGGTCCACATGCTCAGTTTTCACAGTTTCCGTCACACGGCGATTTCTGAGCAGGCCAATGCCGGTGTCAGCAAGGAGCGGCGGATGAAGCTTTCGGGACACAAGAGCAACGTGCATGAGCGATATACGCACCACGATTTGGAGGCGTTGCGGAAGGATGTCGAGAGCGTGCCGTCATTTGTCAAAACCCCGGCCGAATGACCTTGGTTCGCAGCATGAAAACACCGAAGCCCAAATTTCCAAAGATTAAATTGCCGACCGCAACCGAGCTGGCGCAATTGGCTGTCCAGATCGGGTGGAAAGAAGAAAAGCCCGAATGCTCATTCCGACTTGCGATCAAAGCTCACTTGCAGGCGACCGCGTATCTTGAGATGGTTCAAGCGGAGTATCGGTCAGTGAAAACTTTGGACGCACTTCGAGCCTTTCTTTTGCAACACCAAGGGTGGGACCTAATGGATTATTGGCCGTTTGAGCAGGAGAAGTGTCTGACACTTTATCCAGACAAGGAGACGGATGAAGTGCGCGAATTCCTCGGAGTGAGGAATCCTAAAGTCGCACTGAAAAACTTGTTCACCTGGTTCGCAGCAGGCGGCAAAAGCTGGCGAAAGTCTTCCAATTTGAAGATAAGTTTAACGTCACCCAAAGATTCGAGCGACGACGCCACAAATGTGAACGAAAGGGAGTACTACCAGTTTTTTGGAAAATACCGCTGTGTCCAATACGGCGAGGACGGAAAAATATTTGGCGAATACTTTTCTGGCGGAGAATGGGAACGCAGGGGCGACGACGGTCAATTGTGCTGGAAGATTCCAATATCTTACTTGAATGAACTTCTCGAATGGAAGCGGCGCCGAAAATCAATCGGAGGTGTAAAAAGCCGTCAGACTTCCGGCCGGAGAAAACTGAAAAAAGTCTCTTGACTCAAGGGAGATGGGGTTTGGAAACGGAAATCTCTCAGGTCGGAAAAGATTGGGAGTATTTGAAGGAGATGCGGAAAAAGTTTACGTAAACCCGCAAGTTCCAGAACGGATATTCTTCCGAAGCGGAAAAAAAGCGACTTCAGTCGGTGTTCTATCTTAGGCGGCATGAACAAACCATCGTTCACGTCCGCGACCTCGACCGGCTCCGAAAATAGTCGAGAAGACGCCAGCGCGCCCGCGTCTACCATCGGTGCGCAACTTGACGTTCGAGCATCCCTTGAGCGGATTCTCGCACGGGTTCCTCCGATTTTGAGCCTTCCACGGGCGAAGGAACGCTGCCCTTGGACCGGCCTCAGCCGCACGGGCCTCCTTGAGTTGTTGGCCCCTTGCGAGCGGAACGCCTTCAAGCCGCCCGTTCAGGCGATTTACCGCCGCAGCCACAAGCATGCGGTCCGTGGAAAGTGGTTGATCCCGGCGGAGAATCTTTTCGGCTATCTGCTGAGCCTCTCGCACGAATCCACAGGTGCATACTTCGAAGCGGCTCAGGCGCGAAAAGAACTCAAGGAGAGTCCGACAGGAAAATGAAAGCCCGCGCCGTCGCCGGTCGCGGGTGAGGTCTTTCAAGAACGCCTCAACTTTAGCGTCATCTCGGCGGCGGTGCAAGCCTACGCATGAATTCCCACCTATCTCGCCCCGCGTCGACTCCCGTATTGCCTTCAGAACCGCTCCCATCTGTCGTCGACGGCGCGAAGCTCATCCAGACGCCACCCGATGTCCCCGCCGAAGTCATCGTCGGCCTACTTCACAAGGGTTCGAAGTTCGTCTTCGGCGGGCCGAGCAAAGCCCACAAGACGTGGACGCTGGTCGACCTCGCGGTGAGCGTTGCAACCGGTAGCCCGTGGCTGGGTTTCCCGACCAAGGCCGACCGAGTGTTGTTTGTGAACCTTGAAATCCAACCCCCGTTTTTCGCGCAGCGACTCAAGGCAGTCAGCGAGGCCCGCAAGGTGACGTTGCAGGAGGGCTGCCTCGACATTCTGAATTTGCGCGGGCACCCGCTTCGATACGACAGCTTGGTGTCATCCATCACCAGCCAAATAAAATCCGGCTATTCCCTCGTTATACTCGACCCGATCTATAAACTGTTGGGTGGGATGGACGAGAATTCGGCCGGCGACATCGGCGAACTACTCGCCGCTGTCGACCGACTGGCCACTCAGACCCGGGCCGCAATCGCGTTCGCCGCGCACTTTTCGAAAGGCAACCAGGCCAAAAAGGAGGCGATTGACCGCATCAGTGGCTCAGGCGTGTTCGCGCGGGATCCAGACGCAATCCTCACGTTGACCCAACACCGCGAACCGCACGCCTTCAGCGTCGAAGCGACGCTTCGAAATCACCCGCCGTCGGAAGCATTCGTGGTCCGGTGGGAATACCCGTTGTTCCGTCGCGACGAGAATCTCCACGCGGGGGACCTTCGTCGCCCGAATACCGGGGGTCGACCACCAAAATACCAACCCGCAGATCTACTCAAGTGCCTGCCCGCCGCTGGCGCGATCTCCAAGGATTGGTTCGATAAGGTCCAAGAAAACACGGGAATGCCCCGGTCGACGTTCTTCGCTCTACGGAAGTCGCTGGTCGAGACGTGCGGTGTCATCGAAACCGAAGGAGGCGTATGGAAAATCCCCCCGTCAAACGCGTAGTCCGAAAACTGTCCGAAAACCCAGTTTCCGGATTTCCGGAGTCCACAGTCCGAGTCCGGAAACACTTTAGGTTTCCGGACGGACGGACTGGACGAAACGGACGTTTGGAATGCGTAGCGGGGTTTCCGGACTCCCGCGTCCGGCAGAATCGAATTTCCCCGATTGAAATACGATGAACGCTCGACCTGTCGCTCCGAATCGTGTCGCCACCATCAACGAATTTCTCCGTGCGGTCCGCTCCTCGACGCACGACGCGGGCGTCTTCGATTCGAACGAACCGGCCTTCCATCGAAACGCGATGACACTTTCCGTGCAGGCATCGGCCGGCGCGGACATGCGGACGTGTGGCGTTCCTGCCGCCACCGACCGCGAACCACTCGGCAGGAAA
Source organism: Limisphaerales bacterium (assembly GCA_044229355.1). Classification (GTDB taxonomy): domain Bacteria; phylum Verrucomicrobiota; class Verrucomicrobiia; order Limisphaerales; family JADJPG01; genus JBGARF01. The sequence continues at coordinate 528,921 of JBGATF010000002.1, read as the reverse complement.
AAACAACAAACGGTTCAAATAGTTATGATCGTAAACTCCCTTGAAAAACTGACGCTCGACCAGCTCATCAGCCGCCTTAAAATGGTCGTCGACATGGTGTCGCCTGACCAAGGAGACATCCACGCGGACGAACGAATATATGAGGGGCTGTCCGGCGTACTGCGGAAATTGGACAGACTCGTCAAAGATGCCAGGGTCGCCAACGAGCCGTTCCCTTTGCCGCACGAGGACGACCAGGCGGGTGATTCGCAGTGGGGCCGGGGCGACGACTAACCCCGCCGCCACCCGCTCCCGAGGACTGGCTGTAACCCGAACCTGAGTGAGCGAGGCGTCGCCCTACCTGTCGTCACGGCAATGCAGGCATGGCATGGGACGGGATTAGCCCCGGACCAGATACGGTCTGGGGCTTCGCGGGGGCCTTCACGGTGCGCCGCCTGTGGGCGGGCGGCGCTTCTTACCAATCCTGCGTCCTGGTCGGCTCGTTCCCGTCTTCCAGATGAACTGTGCGCCAGCCGAGGGTTCGTCGGGGTTACCCTTTGCGGGGTTGACGTGCCAGCCTCGACTCCAACGGATGTCGTCACCCGGTCAACGATCCCCTGACGGTCGGCAGCGTGGGTTACAGTGACGATGTCTACAGTCATTATCGGATTGGTCGCGAAAAAGGGCAGTCAGCCCGCCTGACCGTCCCCGGCCTGAGTGCGGCGGAGACTCGCTTTGAACCGTCCCGAAGCGCCCGGCAGCCCGAACGGAGTCGACGTTGACGGACGGCAGGAAAGGCCCGAGTTGCGCTTAAACGCCGGGTCGAGACGGACGATTTTGCGATCTGATCCGCGCTGCGCCAGAGACGACGGTGTGAATCAGTTCAACCTCTGAAGGACCCAAGCGGGGAGCGAGAGCTTAAGGAATGGGGCGGCGTGGAAGAACTCCCCATGGATGCGGTCGTTACTGCCGTGGGATACGACGCCGATCAATTCTCCATCCCTGTTCACGATTGGCCCACCACTCGTTCCGCAGTGGATTTTAACGCGCGTCGTCAAGCTGAAGGTCGGATATTCACTGAATCGAGTCGCGACGCCGCTAACCCATCGGCCGGTGTGGGTGCGGATCCAGATCGGAAACTCGGTACCCAATGGCGGATCACAACGGGCTAATGCCAACGGTGAAACACCTTCGATGAAGGAGTCAAAGGCCACCGCTTCGGTTGGCATGGCATGACCGTCGGGACAACCAACAATGGCAGTATCGCTGATTGCCTCGATCGCAAGAGTAGAGACGACCACATAATGCGACCCCGATTTGATCTTGGAAATGTGGAAATCACCCATCGCCATCCCCCCGGAGGGGTCGAATGTCATGCAATGGGCCGCGGTTAAAACAAGCCCATTCTTGACGACGACGCATTGCCCTTTACCGCCATCGGAGTTGATGATCTGAAATGTCGCATTGGCCACCAAACGTTTTAAGGCCGCCGACCGTGCGCCGGCTCGTTTATTCCGTCAACGACGAGTCCGATTCAACCTGATGACGTGGACGAATCCAACAACGCGAACCGTCGCATTCTGCGGCAGCCCCTTCCGAGAGCGGATATCCCCCGTGACAGTCTCGGATGGTGTCAGAATCCCCAACCTTGAAGAATTTGACTCGAACCATGCGAGCATCAGGCATCGTCGCCGAGGGCACGGGACATCGGCGGGGGATGGCAAATCTTTTGCAAGCCGGGGTTGTAGTTCTGAACGGCCAATGAGACTTTGATACGGACCCGCCGCTATGAATTTTCAATTCGTCAATGACGCCACATCGTCCAGCCTGTCGAAGATCCAACGCCGCAATATCCTTCCCGTTGTGCTGGCGGTTACCACGTTATGGTCGTTTATAGCAATACATGCGCGTGCAGGCGACCGAGCGATCGCTCGCCCCATTTGGATCATGACGGTCCACGGCACTGCGGGCTGGGATTATGAGCTTTACAAGCAGGAATCTTACAAAAGCCCCGACTTTCTCTGGGCGCATTATTTAGCCACTTCGAACGGCCCCGTTGAATTCGTAGATTGGAACACAAAGTCGCATTTTGGCGCCTATTCGGTCCGACCGAAAAGAATTTCAGGAACGGGCGAATTCATCCAACCCGCCCTCACAGGGCGGCAGCGAATGGTGATCGAATTCGAGTCTGATTACACCAACCTGGTTTCCATCACCAGAGCCTTCAATTCGTTGGATTTCTCGCCATGGCGAACGGTTACAAACGTTCCCGGGAAAACCTCAATCATAGACGACGACTTCCTTGAGTCCGTTCCGATGCCCTGGCAGTCGGGATTGACCTCGACCAACCGCTCTAGGCTCTATCGAGTTGTATGGTCGAAACTTTGATTTCGCTTTGCTAATCGTCTTGGCCGCGACGGCTTCAATATTCCTCAAGTCCCGGCTGAAGGTTGGCCATGTAAACTTTAAACTGCCATCCCTCCCATTCGACGATTCGGTAGGCGTGGACGAATTCCAGAACGCGGACGGCAGCCCCTTGCGGCAGCACCGGCGGCAGCGGATATCCGCCATGGCAGTCGCGAACAGGCACCAGATCTCCGACCTCGTAGTTTTTCACTCGAACCAAAGGCATGCCGCATTCTCCCAAGGAGTATAAGACAACGGCGGGGGGACGATCACCAGAAGCGCGCTCGTGCGAGGCCAAGCATGAAGCCGACGAAGGCGCACGAACAGGAGCTGGCCCCGCCCCGGGCGATTGTCCAGACGGTTACGGGTGCGGCCTCCCGAAGGGTCGTTGGTCCGCCTTCCTACCGGGAATCGACACAATCGCGAAGATTTTTGGTTAGATCCGGCCTCCCGCCCGGCAATAGGAGAGTATGAGGACGATTTTCGAGGGTGCCGGTGTCGCGAGTTGCCTGCCCGCCACGGAGCCGCGTGGCGCGCCGGTTGATTGGACGCCCCGGCCCGGTCAGTCCCGGCGTCACCCCCGGCCCAAGGACATTCAGATTCACCAGCTTTGCGTCGAACAGGGGTGGTCGGTGGCGAGGGTGGCTCGGTTTCTGGACGTTTCGGCGATGAGGGTCGTGACGATTAGGATTCGGTTGCTGTTCCAAATTGCCGTCGCGAATCAGGAAGCCCGCAAAACCATCACACGTTCACGAACATAATGCGCCTGCGACAAACGACTTCAGGTTGCCCTCGTTGAATGGGTTGTCCATTTCGTGCCGTGTTTACCGTTTCGGAAAAACGCGAGGCGAAGACGGGGGTGCGTTGGTCTTCTTGATTTGGTCCGACAGGGTGTAATGAATGAGAACATTGTTGGTCTCAAAAATCCCCACGAGCATCTGGGTCTTCAGGTCGGAATAAAATGGGGCTGCCGTCATTTGGAAGTGCGACCAGGTAGCCGACGCGCGTCCACTTAAATCCATTCCAACGGAGAGCGGTTCTCCAAACCATTCAATCATTTGCTGCCGAGTCGTTTCGTTTGGGCGAATCAGCGCAAGCTTGTCGGCAGACATTGGGCGGGTGCCGCTGGACACACAGCCGACAAAGAGAACGGCAGATAGGGAAACGAGCACTCGCATTTCCGGAGACAGTGCCCCAACGGCCGCCGTCTCGTCAATCGAGTCGCTTGAAGTGAGAATCCCGTGGCCATTCCTGGGGACCACGCTTGACGCCATCCCTGCACTCAGTTCGAATTCACGCGAGAAACCCAACCAAGGAGAAAGCCCGTGCGCACTCGACCTTCCTTCAGGAATCAACGCCGCGCCGCCGACGTTCAGCGAACCGTGGCCGGCTTCTTCGCAATCCTCCTTTGGACTGCGGGAGCCATCGCTGCCGGCGCGCAATCCCAGATCTTCGTCACGAACACGAACGACTCGGGGCCGGGGTCGCTTCGACAGGCGATTGCGGATGCGTCGCCGAGCGGTGACACCGTCATTACGTTTCCCGGCGTCACGGGGCGAATCGGACTTACCAGCTCAATTGTCATCGATCGACCCATGACGATCGCAGGGCCGGGGCCGGACGCGCTTTCGATCAGCGGCAACTCGGCCATTCAGATCTTTAGCTTTACCAACGGTGCCACGAACGTAGTGGTCACCGGCTTGAGTCTTGTCGAAGGCGTGGGCGGTGGTTTCGCTATTGGGGTGTCGGGAGGCGGCGCTGCGAGGGTTCTGGCGGGCGCGAGCGCGCGGCTGATTGATTGCGTAATGGCGTCGAATTCAACCAAAGACCCCACTCATGTCCAGGAGTCCAGTGGGCGGTGGTCCGGGGGTGCCATATCTAATGAGGGAGAATTGAGTCTCGTCCGCTGCTCGTTCTACGACAATTTCACCGCCGGGCTCATTCCAAGCCTTAACGGTGGACACGGGGATGGGGCCGGAGGCGGCGGCGGAGCCGTCTATAGCACTGGTATCCTTCACATGGAGGCGTGCCAGTTCAGCCGCAATAGGTGTGGAAATGGTGGATCGGGTGGCGGCTTTTGCGGGCTCGGGACGGGACCCGGTGGTTCGGGCGGTGCCGTTTTCAACAGTGGTCGCGCTACCGTCTTGGGGTGTTCTTTCGATAGAAACTCAGCCGGGGAGGGCGGCCCTGCCTGTGACGGCGACACATTCATGAGGCTCCCAGGAAATGGCGGCTCCGGCGGAAGTGGTGGCGCGATCTACTCTTCCGGCGATTTGATTGTGTCGAACTGTATCTTCGTCGCCAATGCCAGCGGCCTTGGTGGAAATGGCGGCACTTCGGGAGGCAATTTTGACCCGCGTTTCATCCGTTATCCCGGTGGAACGGGCGGAAGCGGAGGGAACGGTGGGGCCATCTACAATCGAGGTTCGATGGTGGTTGTTCGCACGACAATTTCCGGAAACACGGCGGCGCCGGGAGGCATCGGTGGCACTGGAGGCCCGGGGCTTGGTGGAGTGACCGCGAGCGATGGCGGCCGGGGAGGCAATTCAGGCAGCGGTGGAGGCATCTTCAATCAAGGCGAGATGTTGTTGGTGGGAACCACAGTAGTCGGAAACAAGGGCGCACCAGGGGGACTAGGTGGCGCGGGCGGTCAAATCCAGACTCCTCCCGGGCTTCCGGGCTCAGCCGGAGCACGAGGACCCGCTGGCGAAGGCGGAGGTATCTACAACACGACAACAAACGCCTCCCTGCGATCGTGTGAAATCGTGGCCAACACCGTGTCGGGGACAAGCTCTGATGTGGCTGGCACTTTTGGCTCCGAAGGAAGAAATCTCGTTGAGTTCACGGCGGGCTCAACAGGATTCGGCCCGAGCGACTTGTTCGGACTCGACCCCGACGGCGACGGTCTTCCAAATCTCGTGGAATACGCCTTCGGCACGGACCCACGGACGCCGACGCCCGGCGCGTGGCCGGTCGGTTCCATCCAACGCGTCGGCGGGACGAACTACTTCGGCCTTTCCTTCCGGCGGGCCACCAACGCGGTTGGTGTCCAATGTTCGGTCATGATGGCTGACACGCTGGGCACGAACGGATGGGTCTTGGGGTCGCGCTACCTTGACGGCACCGAGGTTCACGAGCGCACCGTTGAAATTTCGCGACACGTGAACGGCTCGGTGGAGAGCATTCTGTTGAGGGATCGGGTGCCCGCGTCGAGTTCGACCAACCGGTTCATGCGGGTGGACGTTGCGGTGCCGTGATGGCGTGAGAGTCCGTTTGTCCGGAAACTGGCATTCCGGACCGCGTGTCCGTGTCTAGTCCAGTCCGGTATATCCTTTAGGATACCGGACGGACGGACGAGGCGACCGACCTAATCCGTGAGGGAAACGTTCGGCCGGTGAACAGAGAATGGATTTCCCCGGCGCAGTCGCTATGCGGCCGGGCGGCACCATGAATCCGCGAATTTCTATGAGAGGGAGGACACGAACCAGGGCCTCATAACCTGAAGGTCCTAGGTTCAAATCCTAGCCCCGCAACCAATTTGCAACGGGTTACAGCAATGTAGGCCGTTTTTCCTTAGCGGATTCCACCCCGTCCGGCCCGCCGCCTGCTCTTTTGGGCGCACTGTGGTTCACTGTGGCGCTCCGTGGCGCATTACCAAATATTTGCCAAATACTTGGCGGCGGTGCCTAAAAAGCAAACTGTTGAAGAAGGGGGGAAACTCTGGGCCTTTTACGCGCGTCACGCCCCCGCCGCTACTTTGCTCGAGTCAGTTAACCCTGAACGTCGGACCAAGTATGACCTTGCCTAAAATCAACAACCTTCTGGTTCGGTTCGCCCCTAAAATCGGTTCCAAAAATAGCTTGTGAAAACCGGCACAAGCCCTACCTTCGACTGCATTTGGAACTGGAACCAATCGGATCGACTAGGGTGTGCGTCGCTAACGCGACATTGGAGAGAAAATCTGTCGAATTAACGACAGATAGCGTGGGCCGTGTCACTCAGGGCTCTTGAACGGTGCCCACACAATCTAAAATCCGATCCAAAACTAAGGCAGCTTGGGCTGTCTTGAGAATTCTAGATTTGGAGCCAGACGCCGATGCAAGACGGATCGCTGCGCGCTGTAAAATAACGATTGGCGCAGCAGCGAAGCGGCTCGAACGCCTCCGGGAAACCGGGTCGATTCGTACCATTTACGCGGTAAATGAAGAACAGTCGACACTGCCGACGATCGTGGCGATATTCGTTGGCGTAGACGCACGAGACTTTGAAAGCGGATGCTTCGGGATCAAGGATGTTGTCGGATTGGCTGAGTACATTGAATCCAAAGCGCTGCAATCCAAACAGTGGCAAAAAGTCGTAAAGAGCGAGCGAAAAGTTGATCATGCATTACGCGTTGTTAGCGTGTTTCCTTTGTCTGGTGGTGGGGATTGGGATCTGTTAATCGTTATTCGAGGCGCAGACGCCGATTTTATACGGCATGCATTTGTGACGAAGTACCTACAGCACCTTGTTGGTGTAGTGCGGACAAATACGGCCGCGGTAATCCGTTAAGCGAGACCGATAGTAAATCATGACACTCTTAATGAAGAATCTAATCGCCGGGCTCGCTAGTCTGCCGGCCGAGGAACGGTTTAGCCCCGCAACGCTCGATCATGCGCGCCTGACATTTGACGAAGCGTTGGCCGAGTTGAAGGCTATCACGTCCGAGTTTGAGAAAACTCTCCGTTTTGAAACGGCTGTCGATTTATGTTTGGCAACGCGAACGGCGTGGCTAACTGCATTTCCAGAATGGCGGCGTCGGGGGGATGGAATCCACGCGCAGCTTTCGGATATGAGAGTCGCGTTCCAAAAAAATCTGGTCAGCTTGGCCTCTCTCGAACGTAACTCCCCGTTGACACCTCACCAAAAGTCAAAAGTCAGCCGTTTTGTGGAAAACGTAAAGTGGCGGCTGGATATGATTACGGTTCTCTTGGACCAGGGTTCATCTGAGGAGGACCGCGAGATGAAAGTTATTGCTCTGGAGTCGTTCAAAAAGTAATCGTATGACGACACCAGCCAATGAAGAGCAAGCACAACGAGATTCGATGCGCCTGTCGTGCAATCTTGCGTGTCGCGTTCAGAGAGGTTAGTATCCATGCCAATTCGGTCCGGACGAATATTGAAAGGGATGCTGGCCCAGTAATTGGAAGCCCCGCTGCTCTCGCTGGCCGATTGGTTCATCTAGGGACTCTCGCTTCTAGCTTTCACATAACCAAAATTCATTTTCGATATCCGGAGCAATCACCGGATATGGAGGCTTTGGTTAAAGAATTAGAGAGTATTGCTGGGGAAATTATCGAAATTGCTCGCAGCGTCGACCAGGCGGAGCAACGACGTAACGTTAGGCGGCCTCTGTTCACCAAGGTGAAGAAAAAGGCGAAAACGCTGCTTAAATGGATTAGCGGAGACGAAACGCAGAGCGCGGACGACGAAAAGGATTTATGGCTGAGCGTCCCACAAGTGGCAAAGGGCACGACAGACCGGCTCGCTAAGGTCATTGATCGGTGCAATGCGGCGAGCGATAAGCTTGGAAAACTTGGTTCACAGTGACGGGTGATATCTATCGTCAGTTTCTGCGACCTCAGTTTGAAAATTGGGGACGACTTCCAGCTGGTTCCTAAGCAGACGTCGACGGGTCACCTGTCGTGGTGTCCTAATCGATGTCGAAAAACGGCGGGCTTACGGATTCTGCAAAGATCTTTTGCCTCTATTGCTCACCAGAATGTAGCCTGCAAGAAATAACATGCAGAGCATGAAGTTTAGAATCCTCTTCCAGTCGACTTTTGCTTGAGTGATTAACTCGGAGACAAGGTCGACCGTTAGGAGGCTAAGGAGAAGGCTAAACACCAACACTTTTGTATCGTGGAGACGCTTTTCCGGCCCAGCCGAATGAAGTGACCCGTTGATTCCCCACGCTCTGACGTATTGAAATAACGCCGTAACCACGAGGAACGGAAGAGGAGCTGCGATGAAGATTTCGACCGTACCGATTAGCGCGATCAGGACGCCACTGTGATTTGGCTCGGCAGGCGTAAGTGCTGAATGCGTCGACGGCCAATACTCGAGAAAATAAGTAGCGGTCTTTAAGAAGAAGCCCAGTATCCCGCAGAAAAATGCGCACAATGCCATCACGACTGTAACGACCGAAATTACCCCCAAAATGGATTTCAGCGCTGTGTTTGAAAACCCATAAACTCCCTTCAATAGCGGTTCATTCGCGCCGGTTCCAATTCCGCCTGCCGGCGGAGCAGCTACGGACTCCTTATCCTGTAAGTCGGGCATTGCGTTACGACGAGTTCTGACTGAGAACTATTCGGCCGAACGCGCCGACGGTTCGCGTCACTGGGCCGGTTCCAGAGGTTGACCCGCGCTGCTTTGCAGTTTGTTTGGAGTCCGAAGACCACGAAGCGACTATGCAGTGCCCTTGACCAACCCGGAAGTTTCTAAAGCCGCCCGCAGCGCATGAATGAGCGTCGAAAGCGCCCGGATGTCTCCGCCAATTCCTCTCACTTGTCCCGCAGCGCCTGAACCTCGGTCTGCGTCGGCGGATCGGAGATGGTCAGCCCGCCAATCTCGCCGTCTGTGTTGCCCAGAGTGACGACGGCCTGGTCGGCCCCGGCTGGCTGGACAACCGGCATGTCCGTCGCGAGGATGTTGATCTCGCCTGCCTGAATCGGTGCCATACGATTCTCAGTAGATCTGCGTTCGCGGCAGCATGGCCCGACTACTTGACGAGGACCATGAAGCTGGCGCGTTCCGCAATCGCGACCACGTCCTCGAATTTCGAGACGCCGTCATATGGCCGTCGAAGCCGCGAGAGTGCGTCTGGGACGGACTCCAAGAACCCGAGGAGATAGGTGCTCTTGACCGCGTAGTTGACGTTCTCCGGCAAGTTTCCCGTGACCGCCAGAGCGACGGCAAAATCCAATTTGGCCTCAACGACGCCGACCACGTTGCCGCCCTCGTCCACCAAGGCGCCGCCGGAGTTTCCGGGTTGCACCGGCGTGCTGATTTGGAAAAAACGAGGGTCATCTTGCGGACCGGAAAGGGAGCCGATCTCGCCCTTCGCGAGCTTCGGCGCCTTCCCCTGCATGGCAGTGTTGGGGAAACCGACTGTGCTAACTGTCGTCCCCAATCTGACGGAGCGACTGGGAATCACTGGCAGAGGCGAGAACTGCCCGTCAACCTTTAACAAAGCCAAGTCGGAGCTGGCATCCGCCTTAATTAACTTCGCTGTCACGGAGCCAGTGGACACTAGGACCTGAATTAATCTGGCGTCCCTGACGACGTGTTCGCTGGTGACCATGTAGCCATCAGCCGTAATGGCAAAGGCCGTCGCTTGTCCGGGTGTGCTACGGTGCGGCTTTGCCGGTTGCGGCTTGAATTCCCTGGCAAGTCGCAATGCTTCGCTCACTTGAAGTGGGCCCATCCGCCGCGCAATGTCCGATTGGTAGCCGCGAGCGACGACATACCCGCCATTCGCGGCAAGGGAAAACCACTTGTATGCCTCCACCAAGTCGAAGGCAACACCCCGTCCGGTGGCATAGCAACGCCCCAGGCCATATTGCGCTTCCGCATCGCCCTGGTCAGCCGCCTTCCGATACCACGTGGCCGCCTCGTAGAAGTTCGTGATTAATCCCACGCCATCGAAGAGGCAGTTGGCCAGTGCCCGCTGTGCCGTTAGATGACCCTGTGCCGCAGCTTTCTGATACCACGGCGCGGCTCTTGCCATGTCGCTCCGGCCTCGTTCGTAGGCGAGGGCGACGTTGAACTGTGATGTGACGTCGCCGCTTTCTGCGGCGCGCAAAAGCCACGCTATCGCTTCGTCGAAGGATGGCGGGAGGTTGGCTTGACCAAAGAAATGGCAGTATCCGAGAACCGTTTGCGCCGTCGGGTCGCCAGCCAGCGCCTGTTCGCGGATGCGGTCAATCGTGTCGGCGGTTGCCGAAGCAAAGATGGGATCAGGTCTTGCCCCGTGCGAGGGGAACTCCGGGATTGAGATGAATGTCCTATTGGTTGGGGCGGTGGAGTCGGCGGCCCGCACTGGAAAGGTCCAAAGGAGTGACAAAGTCGCCACGGTGAGAAGCGGTGCGCCGAAACGGGGGAGCTTCATATAGATTCCAGTGGCAAGAGTTGAGCATCAAGCTCACACCTCGGCAATGCAGCGTTTGCCACCAGACGACCGCGTTCGACTTTCCGAGCGGTTGGAGAGGCTTCAGTCGAGCAACCGGCCCCACGAACACCCCAGCGCCGTCCGTAGTCGTCGCAACGTCGTCACGAGGATGTTAATCTCGCCCGCCTCAATCTTTTGAACCGTCCGGGTGTTGAGGTCGCAAAGCTCGGCCAGACGCTCCTGGGTGATGCCACGGACCGACCGCTCCCGGCGGAGGTTCGCTCCAAGACGGTCGATTTGCGGTTTGGCCTTTCGCGACACGCCCCATTGCGGCGTGGCACCAAGGGGCTAATCTCGATACTTGACCTGATAAAAGCGCTTCTCGGTGTCTCGGGCGATGTCAGTCACGCGGTTCGTCCCGTTGCCCACAACAGGAGGCCCGAGATTAGACCAGAGGTTGTCAGTTAACTCAGAGCGATATTGCACCTGATAGCTTTTTCCGGGCACTCCTTCCCAACAAATATCGACTGACGACACGTTAATCGTGGAGATTAGGTCGCCGATCGAAGGAAGCGCAGACATCGCAATGTTGTAAACCACGACATTTCCATTTGCGTGGCGGCCGGGACCGCCGGTCGGCAAGCTGGAATCCTCCATGACTTCAAGCCGGACCCCGGTTATTCGAGGGAGCTTGGTCACAGCAACAAGGCGGTAGGTGTCGAAGTTCACGTTCGTCCCACCGGCCAAAATCGAATAGTCTTCGAGTTTTGTCAGGGTCGCTCCGCCGTAGGACTTGAAGACATGCGGGTCTAACACTTCCCATTGAGCCGTCACGTCTCCATTGTTTATTAAACCGTCAGCGAAGTTCGATCGATCGTCTCCGGTGACTGAAATTCTGAATCGGCCGAGATTGGCTCCTGGGAAACCGCCGCTTTTTAATGTGAATGCCAGGATCATGTTTGGTCCCAGCGTGACATCCTGTGCCGTTTCAAAGACCGCAACCTGGGAGGACGTGGTTCCCTCCACGGTGGCAATCGCCCACCCCGTGTCCAGGCTCGAATCGATGGCTGCTGTCACCGCATAGTTTGGTTGCGAGTAGGTCGCAGTTGCCTCCCGTAACACGACGGACTGGGCGGAAACTGATACGCCAATCGTCGCGATCACCGCCTGTGAGAATGAGGAAGTCTTCATCGGAGCCAATTGAACCGCCGCGAGACCGCCAAGGCAATCTGGAACGATGCGAACGCTGAGCCGAGTCACGGTTTCATCGAGTCGTGATCAAGCCGGTTCCTTGCTGACCTTCGCTCCAATGGTGATTCCGGTGACTTCCAAAGCCCGTTTTCACACTTCTCCCTATATAAATTTCCCGTGGGACTTTCCGAAAAAGGGGCATTCAATGTCACCATAGTCACCAGACGGGGCGGCCGTCGCGGGGGCGCTGTCGACCTTGACGACGTTGACGCCCGAATCGAATCGCTAAAAATGGCGCGTTTTTCGACGCGGGGGGCCCCATGCGCCAGGCTCGCGAATCGATTCCGGGGGGTGGCGGGGGTCAGTCTCGGGCCGCCTTGAGCAACGCGGACCGGAGCCACTCCGATTGACTTAGGCCGGATCGGCGAACCGCGTCGATGACGGTTCGATAGTCATCCGAACTCAGGCGAACCTGAAGGACTTTGCTCAACCTTTCGTTGCCCGCTTTCTTTGGTCTTCCAAGTCGTTTCGGCATAAAGTTTTTTAGTGTACTACAAAAAAGATGTTGATTCAGTGTGCGTGATGTAGTACAAAAAAGCCAACCTCAAGTTGAGGCTCGCCCTTCCAGTCCAAAAAAAGTGCCCGCACGTCTCTGGAAGGGTAACAACCAAAGACACCGTGCTACTAACACGGGCGGGCGAGGAAAAGGGTAACAATGAAGGCGGACGTTTATCAAGTGATCACCGATCGCGTGATCACACTGTTGGAACAAGGAGTCATCCCGTGGCAAAAGCCATGGCAGGGCGGGCAGACGCTGCCCCGGAACGCGGTCAGCGGTCGCGAATATCGGGGCGTCAACGTGTTCCTCCTGCACGCCATGTCCTACGCGTCGCCATACTGGTTGACGTTCAATCAAGCGAAGGAACTGGGCGGGACGGTCCGACGGGGCGAGAAAGCGTGCCCCGTGGTGTTCTGGAAGTGGCTCGAATCGGACGACCCGGCCGACAGCCGGCGAATCCCGTTCCTTCGTTATTACAGCGTGTTCAACGTCGGCCAGTGCGATGGCATTCCCGCCGACAAGGTCCCGTCTCTGGACGGCACCCGGCGCGAACACAGCCCCATTGCGGAAGCGGAAGGAATCGTCGCGACGATGCCCCGCCGGCCCGAGATTCGCGGCGGACTTGACCGGGCGTTCTACTCGCCCGGGGCGGACTTCGTCGGCATGCCCGCGCCCGAGAGTTTCCGGAGCGCGGAAGACTTCTATTCGGTCTTGTTCCATGAGCTGACGCACGCCACCGGGCACGCATCGCGGCTGAACCGGAAGGGCGTTGCCGGGACGGATGGCGAATGGTCCGCCTTCGGGTCGACGCCTTACGCGAAGGAGGAACTCGTTGCGGAAATGGGCGCGGCGTTCCTTTGCGGGCAGGCGGGCATCGTCGAGCGCACGCTGGACAATTCGGCGGCCTACGTCGCGTCATGGTTGCAACGGCTCAAGGACGACCGTCGCCTTGTCGTTCACGCTGCCGCCCAAGCGCAGAAGGCGGCGGACTTCATTCTCGGACGCCAGCACGGCGAGGAAAGCGAGGTGGCATCGTGAACCGTGAAGCGATCCGCACGTGGCAAGCGGGACGCTTCCGGCTGGAACTTCGCGACACCGGCCGGCGCGACTGGCGGGGCCAATCTCGCCTTGCGTATACGTTCACGGACGCGGGCCGGGTCATCTTTGAAGGCGCGGACTTCGCCGGGTCACCGATGCACGCGGACGACTCGGACGCGACGCTAGCCGCCTTGCTCGGTTTCCTTGCCCTGCGGCCGGGCGACACGGACCGGGACTACTTCGACGCCTACACTCCGGAGCAACTGGAATGGGCGCGGGCGAACGGCGAGGAACTCGCTTGGCTGGCCCATGAGATAGAAGAGCGGGCCCGGCGGGGCTTTATCGCCTGCACGGTCGAAACGCACTATTGCGCTTGGCTCGTCACGTTCGACGACGGGGCGACGCTCCTATTGCAATCGGACTATGACCAAGCCGCGTTTGCCGTGGCGTGCGGAGCCATCGAAGCGCCGGACGATTGGGACGGGCTGCCCTCGCGACTGGGCGACGCGTGGGCGTCGTTCGACCCGTCAACGATTGACGCCTGCCCGGACGAGTATCGCGACGCGGCCGAAAGCGAGGTGACGCCATGACCGCGTTCAACGCCAAGGAATACAAGGTTGTCGCCTTGCGCGACTGTCCCTTGCCAGAGTCAATGCACCTTTGCGACACGCCGGAACGGGCGGCGGAATACTGGCGGCAACACGTCACGGGTCACCCGGCATTCAATCCGGACGTGGAATGCTTCGTTGTCCTGTTGTTAAACACCCGGCGAAGGATCAAGGGGCATGCCCTCGTTTCCACGGGGACGCTCGACACGCTCCTTGTCCACCCGAGGGAAGTCTTCCGGCCGGCCATCGTGGCAGCGGCTGCCGCCATCGTCATCATGCACAACCATCCGTCGGGTGAAAGCACGCCGAGTGAAGCGGATATCAAGGTCACGCGGGATTTGATTCGCGCCGGCCAGTTGCTCCGGATTGAACTCCTTGATCACGTCGTCGTCGGAGCGGCCCGCCACACGAGCCTTCGCGAGTTGGGCTACTTCTACACGTGACCCGAGCGTGGGCGTCCCGGTCGGTCCGACCCCGGCCGGGCGTTCACAAATCCCCCCGAATTTCTCCCGCACAAAAAACCTCAATTTCACCCCGTCCACGAATCATCAGTTTTGTGAACACCCCGCACCATGAAGATCGCCATTTACACTCGCGTCAGCACGGACCGCCAGACCGACGACAGTCAATTGACGGAACTCCGCGACTACTGTCAGCGGCGCGGCTGGTCGAACGTCACCGAATTCCGTGACGTCATCAGCGGAGCCAAGTTCAGCCGGACGGGCCTCGACAAGCTCATGGCCGACATTCGACGGGGCCGCGTTGACGTCGTCGTGTCTTTCAAGCTGGACCGCCTTGGCCGAAGTCTCGCGCACCTTGCCCAGATCGTAAGTGAGCTGACCGCGAATCGGGTGGCCCTCGTGTGCCCGAGCCAGGGCATTGACACGTCGGGCATGAATCCGGCGAGTCAGCTTCAACTAAACATCCTGATGGCGATCGCGGAGTTCGAGCGCAGCATCATTCGGGAGCGGGTCGCGGCAGGATTGAAGGCGGCCCGGGCACGTGGCAGCAAGCTCGGACGCCCGGGGACCTTGGACGAACATCGCGAAGCCGTGTCTCGACTGCGGGCACAAGGCAAAAGCGTGCGCTCGATTGCCCGGGAGCTGGGCTTGCCGGTGAGTTCGGTCCACAAGGTTTGCCGGTCCACAACGACGCCGTGACGTTGTGAAACGGGGCCGTTCCCCCGCCGATGTCCGCCCGCTTGTGGACAATGCGGGCATGATTCGCGTCAGACCGTATCGCGTCGGGGATATGGTTCGGGTGCGGCCGGTTCAAGGGGGCTATCCGTTGCCCGAGGGATTGCCAGCCGGAGCGCGGGTCCGAGTGAAGGCGTTCGACCACGCGTATCGGATCGTGGAGTGGCGGGGCCGGGAGTTCCGCGTCTATATGGCGAACGTCGATTCGGGGTTCGTGTTCGTGGGTTCAGGTCGAACTCGGCGACGTGGACCTAAGGAACGACCCGAAGTCTGAACAGTCGCTTGACGCCGTCCGAGTCGAATTCGGTTTCGATCGGGTCAGTCTCCGCGATGAAGGCGGGACCGGTCGCCGTCCAGTCCGTTGTATTCGTTGAAGATTCGAGCACGTATTTCCAGCCGAGAACGACGTTCTGCACGACCTTCACCTTGCTCACGAGGATTTCGACGGTCGGGACGGACGGCGGGGCGCTGATGACGATGCGGGGCGCGTTCGTGTAGCAGCATCCGGCACCCGTGATTTGGACTCGGGTCACGCGTCCGTCGGACACGATTGCGCGGGCAGTCGCGCCGGAGCCGCCGCCGCCTTGCACGAGGACGATTGGCGGGTTCGTGTAGCCGCAACCGGAGTCCGTGACCGTGGCATCGACGACGAAACCGTTGAAGAGTTGGGCGGTCGCTTTGGCTTTGTGGGGTGTGCAAGGGCCGTCGCGTTCCACGACGTAGCTAATGAAATTCACACCATTTGTGCTTTGGTCATTCCATGCGTTTCCTCTCCAGAAGTGCAGTCCGTCTTCCGGTTGTCCACCGTTGTCTGGTTGGCCACCCGCCCAATTCTCGAAATTCCAGGGTTCGCCTGTCACCCAAGTCCATCCGCCACCGGGTTCAGCCGAACCGGGGGGTTGGTATCCACCAAGGAGTGCTCCCATCTCGCCCCGGTAAAAGTATTGAGGCGAACTCACCAAGCCGTAGACAAAATCATTCTCAGCCTTGGAGGTGAGTGTCGCCAAGTAACCCCCGTGTTCTCGGGCCGCGTGAGCCGCTTGGTCCCAAGATACGGGGGATTCAACGATGACGGGCAAATAAAAATGGCCGTTTCCTCCGGCTGCCACGGGCCATTCAATCCATTGTCCGTGCGCGTCGGGTAGTGCGAATGCGGTCAAAAGGCCCGTCAAAGATACGACGATGCGGGTAATTCTCCCCTTGCTCATAGTGCCCGTCCGACGCTCGCGACACGTGGGGAATTCAGGCGGGAAAACAGTCGGACGACGGCTGCACAATCCCTCTGCGGACGTGTCGGGTCACGTCACCAGTATGGCGCGGGTTTCGCAGATCGCGATCAGGTTGTCTCTGGCATCGCCTACCGCCACGTCGAACTGCTTGGCTCCGCCGTCTATCGCTTTCCCAATCTCGATAAACCAATCCAACTGTTCGTCCGGCCACCGATTCATCTCAGGACCCCAGAAGCGCCGGTAGAGTTCCGTGAGTTCTTCCAGCTGTCCCGGGGACCACTGTCGAAGAAGTTTCCACGCGCCGACCGAATGACGCACGTCGACCTCGGTCCATTGGACGAGCGGCTTCTTGAGGAGGGCGTCGACCGGATTGAACGCGGCTAGGGGGCCCGAGACTTCCACGCCGGTGTTCCGCCGGAACTGGTCGCCGTGTCGCCGTTCGAGGATCCACGCGAGTCCCTGCCATCCGCGAGCGCCCTTCGAGATGGATTCAGTCGCGGAATCGAGGAAGTCGGCTTGGGCCCTTTTTATCGCCAACTCAAATTCGGGGTTTCGTTGTCGGGCGGTCCGGAATGAATGGTGGTTGATGCCGACGCGCAGGCACGCCTGTTCCTCGGTTAGACCCCGGGCAATGAGCGTGCCGACCTTCTGAATGAGGTCGAGCGTGATGGTGGCGGGACGGCCTCGGCCGCGCTTGGCGACAGGTTCAGGCGTGCGGATTTGGTTGTCCGTGGCGTCTTCGATGTCGATTGTAGCCAATTGCATGCTCCACTGTAATCTCGGAGCGAACCACCACCAAACGAGGTCTCGGGAAACAGGAGTTTTCTTTCCGTTTCCAGTCTGCGACATGCAAGAGGCTTCGCGTTTTGTTATGACTAGGCGTTATGACTCTCGATTTTTTAGAAGGCAAAACAGCGAGGAAACCCCTGTAAACACTGAGGATGGTGCGCGCTGCAGGGTTCGAACCTGCGACCCCTTCCGTGTGAAGGAAGTGCTCTACCGCTGAGCTAAGCGCGCGGGCGACGTCGAACGGTCGCGGGCCGCAAAACTAATGGACGGACGCTGCATTTCAAGATGAAAAAGGCGTTGCCGGGTTTGGGCGGCGCGCCTAAGAATCCTCCCCCCCTCCACTTCCGGGCGGATCTTCGTTGGGTGGCGACGAACGCTTGGCAGGCAGGGTCTTTAAACAATATCGGGCAGGAGCCAGGTCAGGATGAGCCAAACGAGCCAGCGACAGACAGGATTCGGAGTGGAATTGCCAGTGCCGCAAGTGCGACCGCCGCTGGATTCCGGGTTTCGCCCGGCGTCGTTGGCCAATGCGGCCTTTCGGCGGGCGCTGCGCGACGCGCGTTGCGAGGCGCCGGTCACAATCGCGCTGGAGCGGGACGAGCAAAGCGTCACACGCTTTGACACCGTGGTGGCCGCCGAGTCGTCGCCGCTGGCGGCTGGCAACTTCGTTTACCTGGAACGGCTCTTGAAGTTTCTGTTGTGGTCCCGGGGTGGGTGGAAAATCCGGTATAGCGGCCCGCCGGAGCTGGGCCGACAACTCGCGCAGTATTATCGCGAGACGCCGACCGGGCGGTTCGACGCAGATTTGATGGGGCGACGGATCTACGAAAAGCCGTTCGAGGTGGTGATGGCAGGGGCGGAGGAAATCCCCGCGACTCGGGAGCGGACGGCGTCCTTGGGTCGGCATCTGCAGGGGTGCCGGATTGGATTTGATCTCGGGGCCAGCGACCGCAAAGCGGCGGCGGTGATCGACGGGCGGGTGGTGTTCAGCGACGAGACCGTTTGGGATCCGCGCCCGCAGCGGGATCCCCAGTGGCATTTTGATCAAGTCATGGACTCGCTGAAGCGCGCGGCAGCGCATTTGCCGCGGGTGGATGCGATCGGCGGCAGTTCGGCTGGGGTCATCGTCAACAGCCGGGTGAAGGTCGCGTCATTGTTTCGCGGCGTTCCGGAGGAGTTGTTTCAGAGCCGGGTGAAGGACTTGTTCTTGGAACTGAAGGCGGCCTGGGGAGGCATTCCGTTTGAAGTCGTCAATGATGGTGAAGTGACGGCGCTCGCGGGGGCGATGGCGCTAAAGGATAACGCGGTTTTGGGAATTGCCCTGGGGTCGAGTCAGGCTGTGGGCTATGTGACGCCGGAAGGCAACATCACGCCCTGGGTAAATGAACTGGCGTTTGCGCCGGTGGACTACAGCCCGGGCGCGCCGATGGATGAGTGGTCGGGCGATCGGGGGTGCGGAGTTCAATATTTTTCCCAGCAAGCCGTTGGCCGGCTGATACCCGTGGCCGGTTTGGAGATCAAGGCCGAGCGGCCGTTGCCGGAGCGGTTGGTCGAAGTGCAACAGGCCATGGCCCGCGGCGACGAACGGGCGGCGCGCATCTACGAGACCATCGGAGTGTATCTGGGGCACGCGGTCGCGCATTACGCGGAATTTTACGATTTTCGGCACCTGCTAATTCTCGGCCGCGTGACCACGGGCGCCGGCGGCGGCGTGATTTTGGACTGGGCCCGCAAAGTTTTGGACTGCGAATACGCGGCCTGCTCGTCGCGGGTTCAATTTCATACGCCCGATGAGAAGGAGAAACGTCACGGCCAGGCCATCGCGGCAGCCAGCCTGCCGGCCCTGCAGGGAGACGCCGTTTAAACGATGAACCCGTACGCCGATTTCGTGTCGCAGGCGGCCCGCTTGATCCGGGACGGTCGCCGGTTGCCGCTGGGCGGGTTTCCGATGCCCGCCTGTCCGACGCCGGCGCCCGATGCCCCAAGGGTCCTGATTTTTTCACCGCACCCGGACGACGAGGTCATCGTCGGCGGGCTCGCGGTCCGATTGATGCGCGAAGCCGGCTGGCGGGCGGTCAACGTGGCGGTGACCCAGGGCAGCAGCAAGGCGCGTCAGTCGGGCCGCTGGGAGGAACTCCAGGCCTGCTGCCGTTACATTGGGTTTGAACTGGTCCAAACCGCTTCGGGCGGACTCGAAAAGATCACGACAGCGGCGCGGGCCGACGATCCCGCCGGTTGGTCGCGCAGTGTTCAACGCATCGCCCGCATTCTGGAAGAGCAGGCTCCGAAGGTCATCCTGTTCCCACACGACGATGATTGGAACGGCACGCATATTGGCACGCACTACCTTGTGGTTGATGCCTTACGATCGCTGGGGCCGGAATTCACCACCGTCACCGTGGAAACCGAGTTTTGGGGCGCGATGGACACGCCCAATCTAATGGTGGAACTGGCCGAGCGTGACGTGGCGGACATGATCGCCGCGCTTTCCTTTCACGCCGGTGAAGTTCAACGCAACCCGTATCACCTGTCCATGCCGGCGTGGCTGATGGACAACGTCCGGCGCGGTGGCGAGTTGGTCGGAGGGCAGGGCGGGGCGGCGCCGGAGTTCGTGTTTGGCACCCTTTATCGCCTTCGGCGCTGGCAGGGCGGCAACTTTCAACCCGTGCAGAACCGCGGCCGGTTTGTCTCGGCGGCGGACGATCCGGCCGCTGTTTTGGGATTTTGATGCTCACCATGCGAGCTCATGCGGCTTGCACTCGCGGCGTCTGAAAAGCCCGGTAAAAGGCGGCGGTCAGCCTGGACAGCTGTGGATCCACGGTTTTTGGGGCGCTCGAACCAAAGGATTGCCAGATCGGTTTGGGCGTGCTGTATTGTGACCTGACTTTGCCGGCCGATGGAGTTGGCCCGGCGAAGGACTGAACGAGAATGATGGTGCTCGACTGAACTAATTGTGACCTATGCAAGCCGCTGCTGAAGATACCGTGTTGATTCGCAAGACCCGTGAACTGTGCCAGACCCTCATCGACCAGCCCGAGTTTCAGCAAATTCGTGTGAGCATCGAGACGTTCATGACGAACGAAGGCGCGAAGACCCAGTATCAGACGGTGATGGAACAGGGCGACTCGCTGCAGCACAAGCAGCAGATGGGGCAGCCGCTGGACGGTGGGGAGATTGCCGAGTTCGAGAAGAACCGGGACACCCTCCTCGCGAACCCGGTGGCGCGGGAGTTCATCGACGCCCAGCAGCGCATGCACAAGATGCAGGAGTCGGTGATGCAGTATGTCGCAAAAACGTTCGAGCTGGGACGCGTGCCGACCGGCGAAGATCTGGCGGGCTGCTGCGGAGATTCGGGCTGCGGCTGCAGCCATTAAATAAGTCCCGCCGGACTTTTGGAGAGGGGCTGGTCCTGGCGGACCTCCAGGCCGACAGATTGTTTTCTGGGGCGTCCTGCCCCGCGAGGGCTTTGACTGCGCGGCAGCGCCGTGGAGTGCGGCGTGCAACGCCGCTTTGGGTGGAGGTGCAACCGTGAAGCGTCGACCGCGAGTAGCCGCAAGGTGGAGCCCGCCCTCCGCAGCGGGCCGTTGATGAGGCATGTGAGGCGTACCGTCGGCTGGCGGGGGAGCGCCAGCCCTCCCGTCAACGCTGCGGGCTACAACTGTTCCATCCGACGAAGATCTTCTTCCAGGAACCGTGTCACGTCCTTGAACTTGCCGACGTTCTCCGCGTTCAGATCCATGAGGAGCTTGTGAGCCTCGAGGCACAGCCGCGTCGTGGATTTGCGATCCGCAGGCGACGGCGTTGTCGCCGGGACCGGGCTGAGCTTGGTGGAATCGGAGACGGGCGCTTCGGGCGAAGCGACGACCGAGAACAGGTGCAGAATGCCGAGGTTGTCGAACAAGTCGGCCACGCGTGCGCTCGGGTTCAGCAGTTCAATGCGGGCGTATCCTGACGCGTTTTTTTCCTTCGAGAAGCGCAGCCCAAGGCCGGCCATGACCCCGAGAAAAGTACTGTCCATCAGCTGACATTGCGTCAGATCGAGGATGAACCGTCCCACGCCGCGCTGCCAGAGTTCCAGCACGGTTGCCTTGAAGTCGGCGCCGTTCTGGAAATTGGCGCGCCCGGTGATGCGGATGACCGCGACGCCGTCGCCGGCCCAGATCGAGAGGTTGGCTGCTGGTGAACTGCTCATCCCGTGCTTTTTGCGCAGCCACGACTATGGTCGCCGTCCGCGGGCACGTCAAGCGACCCGAACCGGGCCTGGACGACATTTTTTGCAGCAAATCTTTTTCTTTGCCCGTTGGCCCTCTTCACCGCGGGTTAAGGTCGCCGCGCGTAAGGTGGCGCCAAGATGAATGCCGCGCTGTGCGACCAACATCGAAACAACCAAAGCGGGCGGCTTTGAACGCCGGCCCAAGATGCCGAAAGAACAAACAACGCAACGCAACGCAACACAACACCAAGTCTCTTATGAAAACAAAATGGATTCTGCTCGCACTGGCTCTCAGCGCCTCCACCTCGCTCCTCACCGCCCAGGAAGACGGCCAGCGACCGCCGCGCCGTGAAGGCGGTCCGGGCGGCCCCGGCCAGGGCCCTGGGCCCGGCATGCGCCCGATGCCCATCATCGAGGCCTTGGACTTGAACAAGGACGGCGTGATCGATGCCGACGAGATTGCCAAGGCTGTGGAGTCGTTGAAGAAGCTCGACAAAAACGGCGATGGCAAGCTGACCCCGGACGAGTATCGCCCGGCCCGCCCCGGTGGTCCTGGAGGCCCCGGCGGCCAGGGTGGCCCGCGCGGACCCCGCGGACAGCGCGATGGTGAAGGCGGCCGTCCAGGCCGACCGCCAGGCGAATAACCCGGTATTGGCGCCGCGCCCGCCCGCGGCTCACGCGGGCGGGTGCAGGCTGATTGAACGGCGAAGCCCAAAGTTCGCACCCCGGACTTTGGGCTTCGCATTTCTTCTTCCCGTGGCCCCCAAAACTCGCCACTCGTCACTCGTCACTCATCACTCTTTTTAACGTTTCCCCAATTTTTCCGCCCCAGTAGTTTTTGGCGCATGACGGAACTGACCCTAACCGGACTCGCCGTGTTGATCGTCGAGGACGAGGTGCTGCTGAGAAAGCGCCTCGGCGCCCAGTTGGAAAAGCTTGGCGCGGACGTTACGGCGGCGGGAACGGTCGATGCCGCGCGTCGCTTTGCCGCGGAACTTTCTTTTGACGTGGTGCTGCTGGATGTGAACCTGCCGGACGGACGGGGAACGCAATTGCTTGGGGACAACCTTTTCGGCAGCGCGGCCGTGGTCGTGATGACGGCCGACGGCGGGGTGGCGGGAGCAGTGGAAGCGATGCGCCTGGGCGCATTGGATTATCTCGTCAAGCCGTTCGAGCCGGAGGAATTGCCCCTGGTCATCGCGCGAGCCCGACGGACGCGACAGTCGGCTCGCGTCGAAGAGCATCGTCGGAGCGAGGAGGCTGCCGCGGGCGGAAATTTTTTCTTTGGGTCGGCTCTGTCCGATCTGGAGCGGCAGCTGGAAAAAATTCTCGCGGCCGATCAACGGTTGATGGGCGCTCTGCCCCCGGTGCTGATTCAAGGCGAGACGGGCACCGGCAAAACCACCATTGCCCGGTGGCTGCATCAACGCGGGCCGCGAGCGGGGCAGGCGTTGGTGGAGATGAACTGTTCCGCCGTGCCTGAGGCGCTGGCGGAGTCGGAGCTGTTCGGGCACGAGCGGGGCGCCTTCACGGACGCCCGCACGGCGCGCCTGGGCCTGTTCGAAGCGGCGAACGGCGGAACCCTGTTTCTGGATGAACTGCCGAGCCTGTCCTTGCCCCTCCAGGCCAAAGTGCTCAAGGCCATCGAAGACCTGCGCATCCGGCGGCTGGGCGGGAACAAGGAAATTCCCGTCGACGTGCGCGTGATCGCGGCCACGCACCTGGATTTGCGGAAGCTGATTGCGGCCGGGCAATTCCGCGAAGATTTGTATCACCGGCTGGACCTTTATCGCGTGAACCTGCCGCCGCTGCGGGAGCGGGGTGACGACGTGCTCGCGCTGGCGGAGGTTTTGATGACGGGGCTGTGCCGCCGCCACCGGCTCCCACGCCGGACGATCTCGGAGGCTGGCCGGCGTCGACTGCGTGCTCATCGCTGGCCCGGCAATGTGCGGGAACTGGCTCATGAACTGGAGCGGGCCATTGTTTTCCAGGATGGCGAACGACTCGATTTCGAGGGGTTGGATTTGTCGGGTTCCGTGTCGGGCGGGGACGTGTCGGGGTCGGCCGAAGCCGGAGCAAGCCTGCCGCCGGACGAGTGGCTCAACCCGACGTTCCGCTTTGGCGAGCAGGGGTTCTCGCTCGAGAGCGCGATCAATCGCTTGATTGAGGTTGCCCTGTCGCAAACCAACGGAAACGTGTCGGCGGCCGCGCGCCTGCTTGGCGTGTCGCGCGACTACGTCCGCTACCGC
The DNA here is from genome assembly GCA_044229355.1 of Limisphaerales bacterium. Taxonomy (GTDB): domain Bacteria; phylum Verrucomicrobiota; class Verrucomicrobiia; order Limisphaerales; family JADJPG01; genus JBGARF01. Next base: position 505,312 of record JBGATF010000002.1, on the reverse strand, counting down.
CTGGCGCAGAAGCCCGAGCCGCCGGTGGGTCCCGAGTAGCCCGAGTTTCGGTCCGGGCCGGGCCGTGAGGCCTGGTTCATCCCGAAGTTGTCGGCCCGGGCCGCGGATCCTGTCATTGCGGGATCCGCAGCGGTCGAAAGCCGTCACGCGGCTCGAACTTTAGTAAGGGGCCTCCGATTCTAGCTGCTGCGGGCAAGATGCCCGCGCTCCGGAAATCGGACGAAGTGTCACCGACATTCTGCGGATGCACCGGTGAGGCCTCGCTGCTGTAATCTGCCTTGCCTTTGGCCTCATTTGAGGTTACTCAAAGCTCAATCTTCCGCACCGGGACCAGACCTTGATGAGGCCCCGACTTTCTCAATGAGATCCAATCAACTGCATCCCTCATGAAAAAAATTATCATTTCCATCGTCGTGGCGGGCGGCGTCCTGTCGGCGTCCCCGGGTTACGGCCAGGGTTCCATTCAGTTCCTGAACACGCCCCTATCGAAGATTAAATATTCCAGTTGGGACGGCACGGCAACGGGCGACGTCCCGATTGGCACGAGGGTCGGCGTCTTCTATGGGGCAAGTCGCGACTCGTTGACTTTGGCCGAACCGACCGCTGAGGTCAGAACTCCGGGACTCTTCAATGGAGGAGCGGTCTATGTCTTGCCGGGAACGAACCCGGGAGAATCGATCTACGTGAAAATCGCGGCCTGGTTCAATGCTTCCGGGCCTACACCGGCCTTGGCTCAACAAGGAGGCGCGACGCCCGGCATCACGTGTTATGGAGAAAGCGGTTCCGTCCAGACAACCGCACTGGGCCCGACGGTTGGACCTGGAACCGTCATCATCCAATCCGTCAGCGGCACCAGTGTCAACCGGGTCAAACCCTTCCTGATGGTGGGAGTTTGTCCTGAGCCGTCGGTGTCGGCGTTGTTGGGCTGTGGCTTGGCTGGATTGGTCTTGGCGTTCCGCCGGCGAACGTGAAGGCCGTGGGCTTCAGTCTTGTCGCAGACGATAGAACATCGCCGGCTCGATCGGGCTGTTGGTGAACGCGCTTTGACCTTGGGTTGCCCCGACGTTGACCCAGTTCGTGGGGCCACTGGCCGCGACTTGCAGGAGGACGTCTGCGCGGCCGCGCCACGCCACGACGACATTGGTGCCTTGGCGGGTAATGGAGGTTAACCGGGGCGGGCCGAAGTCGTGGAAGGCGAAAAAATTTGGACCGGCCAGATCGGGCGCTCCAGCACCGGCGAAGTTGCTGATGAACGCGCCGGTGGTGCCATTAAAGCGCACGATGCGATTGGCGGAGAAACTGGCGACGTAAAGGTCGCCGCCCGGACCGAATTGCAACCCGATCGGGAGTGACAACCCGCCCGTAGTGAAATGGCCCAGTGGCGTGCCCGTTTGTCCGTGAAATCGGGACACGCGATTGTTATTTCCGTTCGCCACGTAGAGGTGACCATCGGGCCCGAAGGCGCATCCAAACGGTTGGGAAAGGCCCGCGGTGGACGGCACGAAGAGAGCCAGGAACGAGCCGTTCGTGCCGTCGTAGCGCAGCACGTGGTTGCCGAAGCGTCCGACGACGTAGAGGTGCCCATCTGGTCCCCACGTCATTCCGGAAGGTCCATCCAATCCGCCGTTGGCCGCCGCGCTCACAAAGCGATCCGCGAACGCGCCGGTCGCCGAGTTGTAACGGAGAACCTCGTCGCTCAATTGGCTGGTCACATAAAGATGGTCGCCGCGGAACTCGAGCCAGACGGGATAATCGAGCCCTCCCGATCCGGCGGCCACGAAAGTGCCGCGAGGCGTGCCGTTGGTGCCATCGTAGCGCAGAACCCGATCGTTCGCCGCGCTGGCGACATAGAGGTTTCCGTCCGGGCCATACGCCATGCCGTGGGGCTGATTGAGCTCGCCGCCGGGATTCGGCACGAAGGTGTCGATGTAAAGCCCCGTGCGTTCGTTGAACCGATAGATCCGTCCGCTGCTGTAGCCGGCGACAAGCAGGTCCGCGGACGCAGTGCCGGTCCAGAGGGCGACGATGGCGAGGATCCAATTTCTCATCGGGGAGCAGGGTAACCTATCGGGGTTCGCGCGGCGAGCGCTGGATGCCGGAAGACGCCCCTGCGCCTTGGAGTGCGCCGACTTGTCGGCGCTTTTCCGATGGGGGACTCGTCCCCCATCCGCCATGTCCCGCTCTCCACTCCGCCGGACCGCCGCGATGTTACCGTTCCCGCGCCTCGCGCAAGGCGGTGTCGTAGACGGCAGGCAGCTTGACGGGAGGTCCGGACGGCGACCACCAGCGCGGGGTCTCCGTGTAAACCCAGACATATCGATCGGAACGTTTGAGCGCGGCGCGGACGCTGTCGCGAAAACCCTCGGGCGTGAAGTAATTCTTCGATGGGTCGTCGGTGTTCCAGCCCTGCTTGCGCCAGTCATGATCCAGCCATACGCCAAACCCGAAGGAGAATACCTGACGATATCGAGCCGGGTCGCGAACGATGGGCAGGAGGTCCTGGGTCATGGTTTGGTAGGCCCGTTCGAAGCGGGAGGCGTCCTTGTACCCGTACGACGCTTCGTGGCCATCGACCAGGAGCGTGCGGCGGTCGGCGCCCTCGACCATTCCGTCGAGAAAAGGCGCGAGCAGCCCATAGTGGCATTCGGCCAGCGCGCGCTGCCCGCCGCGGCTCTCCGCCCACGGCAGGCAGTATCCGAAGGTGAGAAACACCGTCAGACCCGGATAGCCCTGTTGGAAGGCCCGGACGACTTCACGGCCGCGTTGCCGCACTTTCGCCGCGTAGACTTCCCAGCTTTTGTTGGTGGCGTCGCGTTGCTTCCGATAATCAAAAAGCAGCCCGTCGTACTGTTCGATGTCGAAGAGTATGCCGGGACAGCGGCCGGCGCGGGCCAGACGCGCGGCCAGCCAGGCATTCGTTAGCACGGACGCGTGATCGTCAAACCAGTCGAGCTTTCCGGGCGTGGTATTAAAGCGGAGGAAGTTTTCCCTGAACCGCCCGAATCGGACCGCTCGAAGATCTTCGAACGCATTGCGCAGGTCGCCTTCGTTGAAGTGATTCGTTCCCCAGCCCTCCCACGTGAAGCTGCCGTGCGCGCCTCCCGCTCGTCGGTAGTCGACGTGAAACACACAGCCATCGAATGGCGTGCGCTGCAGTTCGCCGATGTGCTCACGCAGAAAATGCGAGTCCGGCTCGTCCCAGCCGAATTCGATGAGCTTCCTATTCGCGACGGACGCAACGGTGGCCGCCGTAACGGAGGTTGGCTCTGTGCCCAAGGCTGCAAACCCTCCGCGGTCCCCCAGCGCCAGCGCCAACCCGACCACGAGAGACAAAAGGACGGATCGCTGGCGCGACCGGAGCCGGAAGGCGAACGGCGGTTTCATGGGTTGAACGTTGAACGTTGAGCGTTGAACGTTGAGCGTTGAGCGTTTCGTTCTTTACTCGCTGGCCAGCTCTTCGTTGTTGGCGATGTTGACGATCTTGAAATGTTCCGCATGCATGCTGGGCTCGGCGCGGAAACTGAGTCGTCCGAAGTAACGTTTTTCCAGTTCGATGAGGAGCTTTTCGTCCTCGTTGCGCAGGCGGCTGAGGATGGTGGGGTGAACCACGATGCGGAGCTGGAAGTCGCTCTCGTCGCGATTGCGTTTCTTGAGGATCTCCTGGAGCTTGCGCTGGATTTCCACGCTCATGGTCAGCGAGCTCTTGACCTTGCCACGGCCGCGGCAGTACGGGCAGTCGTCGTAGACGGAAGCGCGCACGCTCTCGCTGTGGCGCTGGCGGGTCATCTCCATGAGGCCGAGCTGGGAGATGGGCAGGATGTGGGTTTTGGCGCGATCGCGGCGCAGGCCTTCCTTCATCTTCTGGTAGACCTGCTGGCGGTCCCGGGGGTGTTTCATGTCGATGAAGTCGAGCACGATGAGGCCGCCCATGTTGCGGAGGCGCAGCTGGCGGGAGATCTCCTCGGCGGCCTCGAGGTTGACCTTGAGGATGGTGCTTTCCTGGTCCTTGCCGCTTTTGTGGCGCCCGGTGTTGACGTCGATGGCGACGAGCGCCTCGGTTTCGTCGACGACGATGTAGCCGCCGCTCTTGAGATGAACCTGGCGGCTGAAGGTCGACTCGAGCTGCCGGGTGATGCCGAAGCGGTCGAAGACGGGCTGGTGGTCGGAGTAGACCTTGATCTTTTCGGCGGAGCGCTTGGAGATCTTGGAGATCATCTGGCGCATGCGATCGTGGGCGCCGTGGCTGTCGACGACGATGCGCTCGACATCCTCGGTCAGGAAGTCGCGGACGGTGCGTTCGATGAGATCGGGCTCCTGGAAGACGCAGGTGGCGCTGGGCTGGGACTTGATGCGCTCCTGGATGCCGCGCCATTCCTCGAGGAGGAGGGCGAGGTCGCGGACGAAATACCGCTCGCGCTGGCCTTCGCCGACGGTGCGCATGATGACGCCCATGCCTTCCGGGATGGTGAGCTTGCGGAGGATCTTCTTCAGGCGCTGGCGTTCCTCCTGGTTCTCGATTTTACGGGAGATGCCGCTCTGGTCGGAGTTGGGCAGGAGAACGAGGTAACGGCCGGGGAGGACGAGGTTGGTGGTGACGCGCGGGCCCTTGGTGCCGATGGGGCCCTTGGTGACCTGGACGATGATGTCGCTGCCGGGCGGGTAGACGCGGGGGATGTCCTTCTGGGTGATCTTGGGGCGATCGCGTTTGCGACCGCCATCGCGCTCGACGACCTCGACGCCGCTGTCGAAGTTGCTGGGGACGATGTCCCAATAATGGAGGAAGGCGTTCTTTTCGAAACCGATGTCGACGAAGGCGGCTTTGAGTCCGTCCTCGAGGTTGCGGACCTTGCCTTTGAAGATGGAGCCGACAAGGCGCTCCTCGGAGGTGCGCTCGATGGTGAACTCCTCGAGGCGGCCGTCTTCGAGCACCGCGACACGGGTCTCGAGGGCCTCGGCATTGATGATGACCTCCTTGTGGATCTTCTTCACCGGGCGGATCAGCTTTTGGACCTTGCTGATGACCTTGGCGGCGACAGCCTTGACGGCATGGATGAGGTTCTTCGGCTTTTCGGCGGGGATGGCCACGGGCTCGTAGGATTCCTTGACCTCGGCGGGGGTGTCGAGGTTGGGGGCGCGGTATTCGGAATGTTTATCGGCGGGGCCGGCGGCTTCCGGGTTGGCCGGCGGCAGGCCTTCGGGGGGCAGGCCGGCGGCGACGTTTTCGGCGCGCTCGATTTCCTTTTGGTAGCGGGAGCGTTCGTAGACGGCTTCGCCGGTGATGGGGACATTTTCGTTGACCACCTCGGCGCGGGCCTGCTGGGCCTCGCGTTCCTGGTGTTTGGCCGGCTTGGGTCCGCTGGAGGGCTTGAAATGCATCCCTTTGCGGCGTCGGCCGAATCGTTTTCCGTCGTTCATAAGCTCAGGATCTTCTATGGATGTAGACGTTTTGCAGGATGCCGGCGGCGATTAACGAGCAGAGCACTGAGGACCCGCCGTAAGACAGCAGCGGCAGTGGGACACCCGTCACAGGCATCAAGCGAATGTTCATGCCGATATTGATGAACACGTGGCTGAAGAACATGGCGACCACGCCAACAGCCAGCAATTTGCCCAGGCGATCGCGCGCCTGGCCGGCCACTCGTATGCCGGTGAACAACACCAACGAGTAGAGCAGAACAACGATCACGCTGCCTGCGAATCCTTTCTCCTCGGCAATCACGGAGAAAATGAAATCATTATGGGCCACCGCCTTGGGCAGATAGCCCAGCGCGGTCTGCTGCCCGTCGCACCAACCCTTCCCGAGCAACCCGCCGCTCCCCACGCTGATCAGCGCCTGATCCACGTTGTAGGAGTAGTCGCGTTGCGCCCGTCGGGCCTCGGCTTTCTGGGCCGGAGTTGCGTCCCGCGGGGCGCCATCCAGACCGAAGTAGACGAGGAGGCGCCGCTTCTGGTAGTTCTCCAGCTTGATCTGCCACTGCGGAGGCGCGAGCAGCACGTCAACCAGGATCAGCCCTACGACCAGGCCCGAAACGCCAATCAACGTGTTGATGTAACGCGGCGGCACTCCCGCCACAAACAGCATGGTCAGGCACACGGGCAGGAGGATGAGCGCGGAGCCCAGATCCGGCTCTTTCATGATCAGAAGGAACGGCGTCACCACCATCAACAAGGCCTTCCAAAAAACCCCAATCGACTTCAGCTCATCCGCCGGCCGGCTGAGAAAATTGGCCATCGCCAGGATGAAACCCAGCTTGGCGAATTCCGACGGCTGGATCGACGCCGGGCCCAGGTCAATCCAGCGGCGCGCCCCCCAGCCCTGAGTGGAGCCGATACCCGGGATGAGAACCGCGATCAGCAGCAGAATGGTCAGCGCGTAGATAATCAGCGCCCAGCGCGCGACGATTCGATAGTCGACCAGGCAAACCGCGGCGGCCGCCCCGGTCCCCAGCACGCCCCAGACGATCTGCCGGAACCAGGGCTGATTGTACCAGATCAGACTGGCCCCGGAGTCGTTGGCCATCGTCGCGCTGTAAACGAACAGCACCCCAATCGACATGAGCCCCAGCAGCGCGCCGACCATGAGCCAGTCTACGCGGGAGTGCGGGTCGCGGGTGGTGGGGAGGGAGATCATGCGGGGTGGGGCGCGAAATCCGAAATCCGAAATCCGAAATCCGAGGTCCGATGTCTGACCCGCCGACCGCCGAACCGGCTCCACACGGCCCGACACGAGCAGGCCCGCAGCCAACGGCGGCCCGGGACTTCGGATTTCGGATTTCGGATTTCGGATTTCACCACGTGCTTCAGGGGTTTCCGGCCACGGCCGGGTTGCCCGACTTTCTCGCCTCCTGTTCCTGGATGGCGCGATATATTTTTCCCGCGATGGGTGCGCAGGTGCCGCCGCCGGAGAGGTGATCGGACAGCTGACCTTCGACCATCACGATGACGACCCAGCGTGGTTTTTCGAACGGGGCGAACGACGCGAACCAGACCGTGTTGCCGATCTTCTCGTTGCGCGCGTTCATGATTTGCGCGGTGCCGGTTTTGCCGCAGACATCCATGCCCGGGACCATGGCGTTCTTGCCGGTGCCGCCTTCCTCGACGTCGGCGAGCATGGCCTGGCGGACGATGGTCTGGGTGCGTTCCGAGATGGAGAGGCGATCGCGCACGGGCTTGGGCGGAAAAAGAATCGGGAGTTCGTCGGAGGATGGATCGGCGGGGACGATGCGGTCGATGAGGCGTGGCCAGACGACGGTGCCGCCGTTGGCGATGGCGGCGACCATGACGGCCATTTGCACCGGGGTGACGGAGAGCTGGCCCTGGCCCATGCAAATCAGGGCGGTATCGGGAATGGTCCAGCCGCGGCGGATTTGAGTTTCGGTGGGGAAGTCGCCGCCGGTTTCCTGGCGGCTCAGGATTCCGGTCCGCTCGCCGAGGTGCAGGCGCTGGCCGAGGCGGAACAGGCTTTCGATGCCTCCGTAGCGGATGCCGTTCGAGATGAAGTAAGTGTTGCTGGATTCGATAAAGGCCTTGCGGAAATCGTAGTCGCCGGCCTTGGCGAGGTCGTTGATGCGCGTGCCCCGACCGGGCACAAAGATGTAGCCGGGGTTGGAGAGCTTTTCGTGGGGGTCCAGGCCGTTCTCGAGCGCGGAAATGCCGGTGAGAATCTTGAAGATCGAGCCGGGAGCGTATTTTTCGTAGATGGCGCGGTTGACCTGGGGCTTTAGGAACCCGTCATTCATCCAATCCCACGCCGGTCGCGAGATGCCGGGGATGAACCAGTTGGGATCAAAGGCCGGGCTGGAGGCGAGCGCGAAAATATCGCCGTTGTTCGGGTCCATGACGACGACGGCACCGCGCGTCTGCGGCATGGCGCGTTGCAGATTGGTTTCGGCCGCCTGCTGGATGCTGAGATCGATGGTGAGGACGAGGTTCTTGCCGGGCTCGGCGGGGCTCCAGATGTTTTCGGACTGGCGATAGCCGAGGGAGTTGACGAGCACGGATTTGACGCCGGCGCGTCCGCGCAGGTCCTGGTCAAAGTCGTGTTCGACGCCGGTGTGGCCGCGGTAGTCGGGCAGGCGGAAGTTCACGTCGGCGACCTCGCCTTCCATGGAGCGGTTGTCGCCGCGCAGGTAGCCAAGGATGTGGGCGGCGGTGGTGCCGTGGGGGTAGAAGCGGATGGGCTGGACCTCGAGGTCGACGCCGGGAGGGAGGCTGGACTGCTCCATCAGGCGGGCGACCTGGCTGGAATTGAGGTTGACCGCGATGGGGAGGGGAAGGGCGAGCTGGCTGTTGTAGTGGCGCCGCAGGTCTTCGAAGCTGAACTCGATCGGCTGGCCGAGCGTGCGGGCGACCTGTTGCACGATGTTGCTGACCACCCGATAGCGGGCCTGGGCTTCGAGCTGAAAGCGATGCTCCTTCGTCATGCGCGTGCCGCGCGGCGGACGGGTGCGCGTCCACTCCGCTTTGAATTCGGAGCGGAGCTCGTCGATGTAGAGGATGATGTTGTAGCTCGGCTTGTTTTCGGCCAGCGGCGCGCGGTTGCGGTCGACAATCTTGCCGCGGATGGCCGGGATGCGCACGGTGCGGAACGATTGCGCCTTTTGGTTCTCGGTGAAGGTGCGGTAGGAGATGATTTGCACCCACCAAAGGCCCGTGACCAGGATGCCCATGCCCACCAGCACCGCGATGGTCATCCACCGCAGATACGGGTCATTCTTTTTCAGTTGATCGAAGACGATCATTGGCGCCCCCGCTTGATCTCCCGGTCTGGGCGGAAGCTGCCCTGGCCGATCGGTCGGTAGTTCAACACCCCGCCCAGGGCGTCAAAGATCAGGAACCAGACCGGGGTGAACAGTGCGCCGGTGACACTGACAAACGTCCATTGCCAGAGGGAGAACCAGCCGAGCAACGGGCGGGAGTCGATGTTGATCAGGATGATTACGGCGAGGAGCGGACAGAACGCGCTCGCGGCCAGCCCCAGGATCATCTGGGCGTAATTTTGTTCGCGCAGGACATATTCGCGTCCCTGCTGAACGGCCGATCCGGCGACGAACAGCGGCAGCATGGTCACGCCGAGCGGGTTGGCCGAGATGGCGTCCTGGAGCAGCCCGCCCAACACGGAAACGGCCAGAACGCCCGGCAGATTGGAGCGGAGCGCGGCGTAGACCGTCAGGCTGGGCAACAGGTCGAACTGTGCGCCCAGCACGTGCCGCGTCTCGGTGAATGTCGCCTGGACCCAGACCACCAGGTAGGCCACGACGAGGAGAAGGAGGACGTTGAGCTGTCTCATGGCACGAGAACGAAAACCTCCTCCAAGGCGCTCATCCGGACGGCCAGGCTGACCCGCGCCTCCTGGTACAGGCCGAAGCCGATCGTTCGAAAATCCGCGATTTGGCCGACCGTGATGCCGGCCGGGAAGATGCCGCCCTGGCCGCTGGTCACGACCTTCATGCCGGCGGCCAGCTTGCTGTTGCGCGCGAGATAGTTCAGCTCAACCAGGGTGTCGTCGAGCGGGCTGGACGACGACGGGGCAATCATGCCCAGCTCGCGTCCGCCGGAATCGAGCACCACGACGGACACGCGGCAGTCGGGGTTGCCGAGGAGGACGACCTGGGAAGTGGCGAAGCCGACTTCGGCGACCCGGCCGACGAGACCTTGGGGGACGAGAACGGTGGCGTTGGTGCGGACGCCGTCGCGGGAACCCAGATCGATCTTTATCGTGCGCCACCAGTTGGCGGGGTCGCGTGAGACGACCTTGGCGAGCCGTGTGCGCCAGGGGAGCAGTTCGGGCAGGCGCAGGAGCTGGCGGAGCCGGGAGTTTTCCTGCCGGACCTCAGCGGCTTGCATCAGCTGGAGGCGGGCCTCGTCGCGTTCCTTTTCCAGAGCCATCAGCCGCTCGATCAGCTCCCGTTTCGGGATGGCGGAGTAGCTGGCGGCGTTGGCCAGGCGTTCGGCGGAGTTGGCCGCCCCCCAGAGCGGAAGAAACAATCCCGACAGGGCAAGCTTGAAGTTGACTGTGGCGCGGGCGGGGAGTTTGAGCAGGACGACGGTGAGGAGGATCACCGCGCCCAGCGCAATCAAATGAGGCCGCTTCAATAACATCAGTTCGTCCCGAACCAGCGGGATCCGGCATCAGCCGGTCCCGGGGCGAACGACGCGAGAAAGGAAGGTCAGATCTGAATCTGTGTCCGAGTCAGATCCGTGAGTTGGAAGTGACGCGCTTGAGGAATTGAAGTTCCTGCAGCACCCGGCCGGTTCCTTCCGCCACGGCGCTGAGGGGGTCGTCGGCGATATGCACCGGCAGACCTGTTTCCTCCGCGACCAGGCGATCGATTCCGCGGAGCAGGGCTCCGCCTCCCGCCATGACAATCCCCCGATCCACGAGATCGGCGGCCAGCTCAGGCGGGCATCGTTCCAGGGTGATGCGAATGGACTCCAAAATACTCGAAAGCGGCTCTTGCAGGGCTTCCCGGATTTCCTCTGAGCGGATGGTGATTGTTTTGGGCAATCCCGCGCTCAAATCCCGGCCTTTCACTTCCATCGTCAATTCCTGCTCCAGCGGAAAAGCCGATCCAATCCGGATCTTTATCTCCTCCGCCGTTCGTTCGCCGATCATCAAGTTGTAGGCGCGCTTCATGTGGGCCACAATCGTCTCGTCAAACTCGTCTCCACCTACCCTCAGGCTCCGGCTGAAGACGATTCCCGCCAGGGAAATGATGGCGATCTCACAGGTGCCGCCACCGATGTCCACGATCATGTTGCCCGCCGGTTCATGCACCGGCAGACCCACTCCGATGGCCGACGCCATCGGCTGCTCAATCAGATACACCTCGCGCGCACCCGCATGGGTCGCCGAGTCTTTGACTGCCCTCTTCTCCACTTCCGTAATGCCACTCGGCACGGCCACCACCACGCGGGGAGCGATCAACTTGCGATGATGCACTTTCTGGATGAAGTGACGCAGCATCGCCTCGGTAATCTCAAAATCAGCGATGACCCCGTCCTTCATGGGCCGGATGGCCACAATGGATCCAGGAGTGCGGCCCAACATTCTCTTGGCTTCGTCGCCCACGGCCAGAACGTTGGTAGTACCCGCTTGGATGGCAACCACGGAAGGTTCGCGCAGGACAATCCCCTGATCTCGGACATAAACCAGAGAATTAGCCGTTCCCAAGTCGATGCCAATATCGTTGGAAAACAGGCTCTTAACTTGCGCCAACATGTTGCGTGCCTAGCACAACGCGAAAGTAGGGGCCCGCTCCTCAGCAGGTCAAGAGGATTAACCGGAAGACCGGATAGTACGGACGAGATTTGCCGCCCCGGTCGCCCCAGCGCACCTGCTCAACCGGTCGCTAAGCCATTTCCAGACCCCGCATGGTCCCGGTGGAGGACGCAAAGCGGTCGGTCTCCAGCCCCATGCGTTGCAGCACCGAGACGAAGAGATTTGGCAAGGGATAATTGTGCTGGGTGTCAAAGGCCAGGTGCCGGCCATGCCGAAAGCCACCGCCTGCGAAGAGAACCGGCAGGTTGGTCGTCACGTGGGTGTTGGCGTTCCCAAGGTTTGACCCATAGAGAATCATGGTCCGATCCAACAACGGCTCGCCTTCTTCCTTAACCTGCCCGAGTTCGGTAAACAGCTCCGCGAGCAATTTCATGTGCCACTCGTCGATCGACTTCAGCTGCGCGAGCTTCTCCTTCGAGCGTCCGTGATGCGAAAGATTGTGGTAGCCGTCGCTGGTTTTGACTTCGCCAAACTCGATGGCGGGCGAGTTCACGCTGTCGAGCAGCAGCGAGATGGACCGGGTCGAGTCGGTTTCAAAGGCGAGCCGGGCCATGTCATACATGAGTTTGACCTTGTCCATGTACGCCTTCGGGCTGGCGGGATCGAGCGGTTGCGGCGCGCTGACCTGCGGCTTGGGCCGACGTTCCCACTCGCGTGACATCTGCAGCCGCTGCTCGAGATCGCGCACGCTGGTGAAATATTGGTCCAGCCGATCCCGATCGCGGGCGCCGGCCTTGCGCTGCAGGTCCCGGGCCTGACCGGCCACCGCATCGAGGATGCTCTGACCCGTTTCCAACTTGCGAATCTGCGCCTCCGTCTCGGCGGCAGTGCCCTGGAGGAACATCCGGGCGAACACGTCGGCCGCCTTTTCTTCACAGGGAATGAGCACTCCTGAGCCCGTCCACGACAGGCTTCGCAAGCCCTGCTGCACGTTGACGCCGAGGGTCAGGGTTGGGAACCGCGTGAGGTGCCCGATGCGTTCCCCGATATATTGATCGAGCGAAATTGTGTTCTTGAATCCGGCGCTGCCGGGATGGGGCGCGGCAGTGAGGAAACAGTTGTCCGCCGGATGACCGCCGTCGACCTCGGGGTGCCAGACGCCGGAGAACACGGTGAATTGTTCGCGATGCGTCCGCAGCATTTCGAGATACGGCGACAGGCCGTAACCGGGGCCGGCCTCCTTGGGAAAGAACTGATCGGGCAGGAGACCGAGGTTGTTGCAAATGCCAAAGAATCGTCGCGGCTTCCCCCCGGGAGTCGACTTGGCGTTTGCGGCCGCCGCGCGCGCCCCGGCGAAGACCGGCGTCATCCCATCGAGGAGGGGCAACGCGAGGGCAATGCCGGTGCCGCGGAGAAACTGCCGGCGCGACCAGGCTGACCGGGTGGAAACGTAGGGCGTCTTCATGCGCTTGTTCATGGACGGCACCGCCGGCCAATTTGTTTACTGGATTTTTGGGCGCGGGGTGCGGCCGTCCTCGGCCGCAGAAACGAAAGGACTGCTTTTGGGTCGAGGAGTTCCTGGACGCGTGGAAGTGGCGAAGCTTCTGCGCCCGGGGACGGGCGCACCCCGTCGCGTTGTTCGGCCTGCTTTGAGGTCGAGGAGTTCCCGCGCGCGAGGGAGTGCGGGAGCATCTGCGCGCCGCAGAGCGGAGCGTCGCCGGGGTGCGGCCGTCCTCGGCCGCAGAAACGAAAGGACTGCTTTTGGGCCGAGGAGTTCCTGCGCGCGTGGAAGTGGCGAAGCTTCTGCGCCCGGGGACGGGCGCACCCCGTCGCGCCGCTCGGCTTGCTTTGAGGTCGAGGAGTTCAAGCGCGCGAGAAACGGTATGTCTCAATGCGGAGACGTGGTTCTTACGTTTCAATGGGCCTGGTCGCCGGTTCTTGGGTCGACTTTAGCGCCGTCTGGAGTGTGGCCGTGCGGCACGTGCAAAACGCCATCCGCATCGCGATGGCGGGCGGAACTCCAGCACCAGTCTGCCGCGGTTCGAACCAAACCGGCTTTAACGGGGTTGCTCTCGATGTAACGACGAACACGTGCCTCGTGATCCGCATCTCGGACGTAGGTATCCCAGTAACCGACCTGCCAAAACCGACCGCGACGGCCGAGGTGAGCGTTGGCCTCCTTGCTGGTGAATCCTTTCCACGCCATGAGAATTTGGCTCATCGGAATGCCATCGGTGCGGACCGAAACATGGACGTGATTCGGCATGACGACCCACGCGCGCAGTGTGTACCGGGATTTGTGTCCGTACAAGATTGAGTTCTCAACGATTTGAGCAATCTCCGGTCTTCGCAGGAAACATTCACCGCGCCCTCGATCGAGGTAATGTTCAAATTGCCTCCGGCGAGCCAGCGGATCTTTGATTCGCGAAATATCCTGCCATTCTTGGCGCAATTCTGGCGGAAGCGCGTCAGCCAAGCGAAACGTAATAAATTGCGTTAGGCCTGGCTGGTCGCGGTGCGGCAAGTAACCGTTCTCGTGCCATCCCAGGAAGCCTTCCGAGATCGCACCGCGCGGCATATCGGTGCGTTCGCGCTTGGCTTGAATCAGTTTGAACACCCCTGGATTATATGGCGGACTCCCTCCGTTCCTTGGCTTCACCGGATCAGAATGAGATTGTTCCAGTCTGAATAACAAGATTCGAATCGCCACAGAGCAAAGCGCAGCCGGGGTGGGGCCGTCCTCGGCCGCAGAAACGAAAGGACTGCCGTTGGGCCGAGGAGTTCCTGCGCGAGTGGAGGTGGCGGAGCTTCTGCGCCCGAGGACGGGCGCACCCCGTCGCGTGGCTCGGCTTGCTTTGGCGTCGAGGAGTTCCTGCGCGCGAGGGAGTGCGGGAGCATCTGCGCGCCGCAGAGCGGAGCGCAGCCGGGGTGCGGCCGTCTCCGGCCGCAGAAACGAAAGGACTGCTTTTGGGTCGAGGAGTTCCTGCGCGCGTGGGAGTGGCGAAGCTTCTGCGCCCGAGGACGGGCGCACCCCGTCGCGTCGCTCGGCTTGCTTTGGCGTCGAGGAGTTCCTGCGCGCGCGGGGTGCGGCCGTCTCCGGCCGCAGAAACGAAAGGACTGCTTTTGGGTCGAGGAGTTCCTGCGTGCGTGGAGGTGGCGAAGCTTCTGCGCCCGAGGACGGGCGCACCCCGTCGTGCCGCTCGGCTTGCTTTGGCGTCGAGGAGTTCCTGCGCGCGAGGAGGTGGCGAAGCTTCTGCGCCCGGGGACGGGCGCACCCCGTCGTGCCGCCCGGCTTGCTTTGGCGTCGAGGAGTTCCCGCGCGCGCGGGGTGCGGCCGTCTCCGGCCGCAGGAACGTGAGGACTGCTTTTGGGCCGAGGAGTTCCTGCGCGCGAGGAGGTGGCGAAGCTTCTGCGCCCGAGGACGGGCGCACCCCGTTGCGCCACTCGGCTTGCTTTTGGGTCGAGGAGTTCCAACGCGCGGGGGAGTGCGGGAGGTCACCCCTACGACTTGGCGACCTTACGGATCCTGCCGATGCAAATAGATAAAACTCATGGGGATGAATGGTCGTTATTCGAGCTGTAAGACTGGCGCCGCGGTTTCCGGAATACTCGGTGTGTGGCTGCGTTCTCAAAGTGACCCAAAATCGGTCTGTCTTTCCGGAACCGAGTGAGATATGTACGCCCCTCGTTCCGAAAGTTTGCCAGCGCTGAAGTGGCCACTTGTTGAGTTTTCGAATTCTGCATTCGGGCCATTCACGGAAGGCGCGCTGACAAAGCATCGTTATCCCCGGATGGAATTCCCGAAGAGTCACCTATGACGTCCGAGCTTTACCTTGGCCCCGCCTGGCTCGCCGGTCCAGACCGGCTGCCGCCGTGGGCGGTTGGTGGGCGCGCCGCGCGGGGTGGATGCTGGACGCGGCATTTGTTGCGGGCGCTTGGGATATTCTTCGCGTTCGGGCTGGTTTTCGGCTCGGAAATTCTGGCGGCGGAAGATGCGGGCGTTGGTGCGGCTGCCGGAGCGGCGGGCGGTCAGGTCCCGCCGTTGGTCATGACATTGCAGCCCGGCGCGCAGTCGAACCAATGGCGACTGGCCTGGCCCACTCAGCCGGGCGAGCGCTATGTCCTGCAGAAAAGCGCTGACTTGGTGGTCTGGGCTGAATCGGCCGAGATCAGCGCGACGGCGGGTTCGGTGGTGCAAGTCGATACGGCGTTGCCGGGGCAGTCGCGCACGTTTTGGCGCGTGTTTCATTTGGGGGGCGCATTGGAACCGATCTCGGTGTCACCCGTGGTGGCCAGCTATCAGCTGGGCGCCGGCGAGTCGAAGGCCCTGTTGCGCCTGACCACTGCCGGGTCGCAGATCGTCAGCAGCGTGCGGCTTTTCGATCAGGGTGTTTTGTTAGGTAACGCCGCCCAGGGATTTGGCGGGAGCTGGACGTTTAACGTGGTTTGGGATGGGCAGGCGCCCCGGACGCAAAACATCACGGCGCGTGCGACGACCGAGGACGGCTTGGTCTTCGACACGCCCGTGCAGACGTTTTTGCTCGCGGACCCGGCGAGGTTTGTTCCGCTCGCGACCGATGGCACGCCACGCCACGGCGAATTCGTGCCGGTGGATGCCACCGGCCGTTTGGGGCCGTTCCGATTTTACCCGGAAGGCACCGGTGACGCCGCGCTGCGAACGGGCGCGTATTTTTCATTCGGCGCGGGCGCGGGTTTGGTTGGGGCCAACGGCACGGTCCAGATCGAATTCAGCTCCGGCCGGTTTTTTCGGGGCCCGCTGGACCCGGCGCCATTGACGGCGGCTCCCGGGACGCGACGCCTCAACATCGATGACGTCACGCCGGCCGGGGTGACCGCGGCGCTCGGCCTCGGCAGCGGATCTGGGGTGGATTTGCTCTGGGGTCCGATCCCGCTTCGCTGGGTGGACGGAGCGCTTGCGGCGACGGGGTGGAGCGGCATGCGAGTGCGTCCGTTGCTGGGGGACTTCGTGTTGCCAGGCGGCCATGAGTGTACGCGGGTCTTGTTTGATCCGAAAACGGGCTCGCCGTCGTTGGTGTTGTGCTTTTACGGGGACTGGGCGCCATTCTCGCCGGCGGCGACCCCACATTTCCGAGTCCCGCGCGGTGAGCCGCTGAAGATCCGTCTGACAGCGGAGGGCGCGATTGACGCGGAAGGGACGCTGGAATTGCAGTTGGCCGACGGGGCAAGCGTGCGGGGCAGCGTGGTGTGGCGGAAACCCAATTTCGAGGCACGCTTTGAAGGCCGAAACTTTGTCATCCCGGCCTTCGCCTCGTTGCAGCGGGCGCTGCCGGCAAATCCAGAACTATGTTTGCCCTCCAGCACGACGCCGTCATCGGCAGATCTTGATGCGGCGACCCGCTGTTTGATCAGCTTTCGGGACGTGTATCGGGGCCTGGCGATGGGCGGGTTGGCGGAAGCACCCCTCGTGAGCCCTGGGGCATCGACGTCGCCGCTCGCCGAAGCGGTGGACCCGGTGGGCACGGCGTTGCACGCGTGGGCGGCGCGCCTCGGTAGCTGGATGGTGGATCGGCCGGGGCAAAGCCTGGACGAGGCCATGCGCACGGAGCTGGCGAATTTGATCGGCAACGCCGCGCGGGCGGGGGAGTCGGCCAACGAACTGCCGACCGTCTTGAAATTGTTGCGCGACGTGCTGGCCTTGCGCACGCAGCGGAGCGCGGGCGTGGGCGGGGCGGCCGCCGCACTCGACGCGGCGTTGGCTGAGGCCGAGGGCCGGTTGCTGGCCGCGACCGAGCGGCTCGCATTGGCGAAAGCTGCGGTCGAACCGTCGGACGAACTGCACGACGTCGTGTCGCTGCTGGCCGAAGCGGGCGCCGGCGTGACGGCGGCGGGCGGCGGCGGTGGCGGCGGGGACGCGGCCGGTGGAAGCGGAGGCGGGACGCCACGGGATCGGCTGCAGAGCGTGCTGCGCGCCCTCAAGGACAAGCTCGGCCTGGATTTCCTCGCCCGCCGGGCCATTCAAGCGGGCGACTTGAATGGCAATGATAATTTCGTTTTGCGCGGCCTGGATTCGGCGGGCGTGCTGGGCTTCATGGAGGAGCTGGTGCAGTGCTTCGAGCTGCTGCAGAAAAACGGGCTGGCCGACACGGCTGAGCACCCGCCCCTGGGCGTGCCGCTGTGGGAAGCCGTCCGCCAGGCGCGCGACAATTTCGTCCGGGTGCACAACGCGCAGTGCGCCGCCGCGCTGGCGTCACGGGATTATCTGCAATTGCGGGCGGCCGTGGCGGATCGGGCGCGCTACTTTGATCTCAACGCGCGTCTCGGCGTGCCGCTGCCCAGCGATGATAATAAGTTCGAGCGCAGCACGCGCGGGCTGCTGGACGTCTTCGCCGACGCCTTGGAAGCGTTGCCGAACCGCACCCGGTCGCAGTATTGCGGGGCGGATTTTCTGGCCGTCGACTCGCTGGTCAGCTCGACCACCGATCGCGGAACGAACTCCGCGTCGTTGGATCGCGCGCTCGCGCTCGTGACCAGCTGCAGCGATCTGCTGGTGGCGTCGAGTGGGACGGAACGCCGTTGCGATGACGTCTTGCAAGCGATGCTGGCCGCCGGCTTGCCGGTCGCGCCGCGGGAGGTGATCGCGGAGGGCGCGTCGTTCCCCGACGTCAGCGGTCGCTATGAGCTTGCGCTCGATGGCGCGGAGTCCTACGTGACGCTCCAGCTCAACCAGGGCGGTCGTTACTTCAAGGGCCGGATGCAGGTGCAGGAGATGCGCGCCAACGGTTCCACCGGACGCTACTACTCGCGGAACATCGAAGGCTGGTTTCTCCGGCAGCTGCAGGCGGGCCTGATGGAAATCGGCGCGCGCTCGTTCGACCCGGCCACGGGGCAGGCGAGCATTCTGCGCGGCACCACGCGCCGTGAGCCCACCGGCCTGACGACCATCGTGCTCAACGGACAGACATTCGCGCCCGTCACGGATCGTCCGGTGCAGGCGGAGAGCGTCATCCAATCGTTCGAGAAACAGCACCGGGATGTGGTGCGCGCGGCCAATGAAAATCCCATGCACCACCGGCTGGTGACGCGGATCGCGACAAGCGCGGCCGCCGCGCGCTTGATCATCGAACGTTATTACGGCGACGCCGCCGGCCCCACGCAGGAACAGGCCGAGGTCTCCAATTTGAACGCCCTGCTTTCCGACATCAGCCGGATGGTGGATCCGAGCCAGCGTGCAATGGCGCGGCTGATCGTCCGGCAGGTCCTTTCGGCGCGCACCGCCAGCGTCCTGAAGTCCAAGGTGACCCGCGTTGAAATCGTGGGCGGCCGGATCAATCGCTCCCATTGGGAGCTGGCGCTGGGCATGGCGCTTGAATACCCGGTTCGCCTCGATCAGGCGGCCGACATGTTGGGCTTCTCTCCGGCCGGGCTGCGCTCCGCCGAACAGTATCACTACACCGTCACCGTCAAACAGGTGGCGTTCCCGTTGAAGGCTGTCTTCGGCGCCTCCGAGCTGGACGTCACCGTGCGCAAGCGTCCGCCGCCGGGTTCCAACGAGCCTGAAAGCACGTTCAACTACGACGGCTTCCTGGTCGGAGCCGGCCTGGGAGCCGGCGCGGGCGTGACCATTTCGGACACGACCCAGGAGCTGGACAGCCCGTTCAGCTACGGGCCGGCGGACTTCGAGGGAGAAATCCGCTATATCCAGGCCGGGGCGGGGGTGGCCTGGGCGGACATTGGCGTGTCGGCGGCGCTCGGCGTGATGGAGATCGTGGGCAGTGGGCGGTTTCCGACCATTGTCGTGAATCTGACCAGCATCTCCGGACAGGCGGGGCTTTCGGCCCAGTTAACCGCGATCGAGGTGGGCGGGGGCATGATGGTGGCCGAGGGCTCCAATCGCGAGCCGGGCCAAGCCGTCTTCGGGGACGTGCTCCGCTTCGACGCGGAGGCCTCCGGGCGTTTCGATCAGGCGGTGTATTTCGATGTCGACAGCGATGTCGTCTCCCCATGCGGCCTGCAATTCCTCCGCGAGTTCGTCGCGGAATATCGGGCGCTGTTCGAGGCACCGAAATCCTTTGTCGAGATCCGCGGCATGACCGATCGCACGGCCAGCGCCGCCTACAACCTGGACTTGTCCCAGCGCCGCGCCAACCGCGTGCGGGATGCGCTCGTCGGTTTGGTCGGGCCGGACCTTGCCATCCTCCCGGAAAATATCTCAGCCATTGGCTTGGGCGAGGGGCCGGCGACCGATGCCGGCGTGCCCGACGCACCCAGCCCGGCGGCGGACAACCCGGCGTTCCGCCGGGTCGAAGTGGTCGTGGGTGGCCGGATCGTAGCGACGATTCCGACGCCGGCAGGGAGGCGTCCATGAAACCGTTCGAGGCGCTCCAAGAACGGCCCCGCCGTCGGATACCTCTCCGCCGCCATGCGGGGGAGAGGGACCGTCCTGCCTCGCGTCCCAGCGAGGCCGGACAGGGTGAGGTGGAGCCGTCAGCAGCCCATGGCAACGCGTGTCGAATTTTGCGGGACGCGCCCGCTCGTGAACCGGATTCGGCAGGTCGGCGACGACGCGGGACCGCGTGGTGGGCTCTGGCGCTCGTGCTGTTCTGGGCGTTGGGGCTGTTGCCGGCGAGCGCCCAGGTGCCGCCGACCTCGACGCCGCGGGCGACGGTCGACTGGCTGCGGGTGCTTGTGCTGGAGGCGCGCCTGGGAATGCGCAGCGGGAATGCGAGCGCGCCACGGCTGTTCACGGAGACGGTGGTCGACGGGCGGACGTGGATGGAATACATCGCCGACACCCTGGGCGTTTCGGCCGGCGGCAGTGGGTCGCAACCGGGGTTGCCTAACGAGTGGGCGCTGCTCGACGAGGCGGTGTCGGTGCTGCTGGCCGAGGCGGACACGATGAAGTCGCTCGCGGCGGGGCGCTTGGGGGCGGAGGCGGCGCCGTTTCATGACGCACGGCGGCGGTATCTGACTGGCGCAGCGCGGCTGCTCAATGCGTACAAGGTGGCGTCTGGAGATGTGTTCGACGCGGGGGCCGGACCGTTGGTCGGGCGGCCAAACCTTCCGGATTGGTTGTTCCCCGGCGAAATCCAGCTCAAGGAGATTGGCGGGGCGGCACGGCTCAACACGGACACGCGCGAGTTCTCCGGGCGCCTGTCCGGCCGCCTGGAACTGCCGGGCTGGGGAGCGTCCCTGACGGTGCCAAATGCCTCGTTTGGTGGCGATGGTCGGCTGGACCTGAGCGCGTATGGGACACTGACGTTCAGCGGCGGCAGCCTGGCGATTCCGCCGCGCCAGCCGCTGCGGGTCCGGCGTTCGCCGGAGGGACGATTTGCGCTGACGGGCGACGCGCGCCTGACGTTGAACAACGGGCTGCGTTTTGACGCGTCGCTGTCGCTGGCGGATCCACTCTATTGCTTTGGCCTCTCTGCGCGCGGGCTCGAATTTGACCTGGGCAAGTCGCTGCTCGTGCGGCTGCCGGCGTTGTCGCTCGGCCAGGTGTCGGCTTTCAGTGATCAGGCGCGGGACGCCTTCGCGGATTATTTCCGCGGCCTGAACGGTGCGGCGGAGACGCTGCTCTCGGCCGTGACAAACTTTCCTCCGATCGAGGAGAGCCAGTTCGGGCAGCCGCCGGAGTTTGTGACGCCGGAATTGAACCTCGATGTCTCGGTGCTGAACGCGTGGTCATCCGAAATCATCGCCCGGACCCGTGCGGGTCTGTCGAACGCCCAGCAGAGCGTGCAGCCGGTTCTGGATGCGTTGCAGCGATTGAACGAGACGGCGCGGGCGTCGACGAACAGCCTGGCCGATGAACGGGCGCGCCTGGTCAATCTCGCGCTCCGGCTGGAGGCGCGCCGGCAAATGAAACTCGCCATGGATCTGGCGGCCCAGCAACAGGCGCTGGGAAATGCTACGAACGTTGCCGCAGTTCAAGCGCAGGCCGAGGCGGGCGCCCTGGAGGAGGCCCGCCTGGTCACGGCGCTGGTCACAACCGATCTTCCGGATCGCCTGGGTGAATCGCTGGAGGTGGCGCGGTTGTTGATTGAGGTCGCGGCCCTGCGGTCGACCCTGGGCCTGCCGCCGGTGCCCAACGGCACCATTCCCACCGACGCGTGCCTGGCCTGCACGGCGCCGACGGCGAGTCCGTCGCAACGCGCCGAAGCGCTGGTTCAGTGCGCGGCCCGCCGGTATGCGGTCCAGCTCGGATTGAATCCATTGACGGGCACCGTCACCAACCAGGCGGTGTTCGGCGCGCTGACGGAGCGGGATTTGTATCGGAGCTCCCGCGCGCTCGTCGGGGTCGCGGTGGCCGGCGAGTTGGAGGGGGTGACCATGACGGGAGCTCTGGCCGCGATTGTCCCGACCCTGTTGAATCGGCAGCAGGAGTTGTTGTTGGATGAGTTGGGAACCACCACGTCTTTGCCGCGCACGTTCGAGCTGGCGTCGTTGCTGGTCCAGAATTTTGAAGATTTCAATCGAATGGGCGTGGAGCTGGACGGCGGGGAGTTGGCCGGGCTGCTGGAAGCGGCCGCGGGCGCGCGCCTCCAGGCGGTCTCGCCCGCCGTTCTTGATCAAGCCCGGGCCGAGGCCCAGCAAAGTCTGGCGGTGCGGCGACGGGAAATTCAGGACGAAGTCGAGTATGTGACTGGCCGGCGCCGCACGGTGGGCGTGATTCCACCGGGCGACCATTACCAGCCGGACATCCTGACCGAGTTCGACCAATTCTTCCGGCTCATCCAACAGCCGGTGCCGCCGGGCATGGGCGCGAGTTTGGATCAACTCGTGCGCTTCAAAGTGGCGGAGCTGCGGGCACGGCCCTTCACCATCGACTTTCTGACCAACCGTCTCGCCGACGGTCAGAACTTGCTGGGCCTGGTCATCGGCCTGACCGACTGGGCGGATCGACGTCTGGCCAATGATTCGGCGTTGCTCGCGGATCTGCGGTTTGGCGTCACGAATTTGTCCTTCAGCCTGGTGGGCGCCGCGGAGCTGCAGCGGGCGTGGTGGATGATCGATCGCTATCAGGATGCCTTCCGGGTTCATGCGTCGATCTACGGCACCAACCTTCAATCCGCGTTGGTCGATGCCCAGCGAAAATCCCGCGATGCCGCGTTGCTGGCCGGGCAACGCCTGGCCCGGGGCATGTCGAACCTCGTGGCCACGCTGGTCACCACGCAGGACGTGCGGGTGCCGCTGCCCGGCAACGTCGAGGTCAAACGCATCTTCGGCCGGCTGTGCTACAACCGATCCAACGGCCAGCTCCAGGGCTGCTTTGGCGGCCGGCTGGAATTTCCCGATCTGGGGCCGGACATCTTCTTCCAGATCTCGCAGGCGTGTCTCAGTTCCGACGGCAGCTATTCGATTTCCGCCGCCTCGGCTGGTCCGCTACCGTTTGGGCGAATGCGGTTGACGTCCTCGATGGACGTGAGCGGAGGTGCGGACGGCGTCGCCTTCTTCAGTGGCGAGGGCACGTTGAATTTTGACACGGGGTCCGGTTTTGCAGCCGGGCCGGCGGTGGAGGTGCAGCTGGAATATGATTCGGCCCAGCGACAGCTCATGGTGGGCGCGGCGGCGTCCCAGGTGCGTCTGGGCGAACAAATCGCGGTGTTGAACGGCTCGACGCTCGCGACGTTTGCCGCCGGCCGGCCATTTGGAGAGCTGGAAGTGAGCGGCCGGCTGGGGCTGCTGGCGCGCGGGCCGCTGGCCACCAACCGCGCGCTGGTGGACAGCGATTTTTGGCTGCTGATCGACGCGCAGCCCACGCGGCTGGTTTATACCGCCACTGATTTCACGGCCGAGTTCAACGGCGGCTCCATCACGCTGCCCCCGGATCTGTTTTCCACCAACACGGCGCAGAATCCTCGCCCAGTGACCGTTGGCATCACCGGGCCTCTCTGTGTTCGGTACGATTTCGTCCAGAACCGGCTCGAGTTCTGTGGGCCGCCCGGACAGCCGTTCGTCGCCGCGCTGCGGAACCTCGACTTGCGCCTGCGCGAGCTGCCGGGCTTCGGCCTGGCCATCAACTCGGCCACGCTCGAGCTCTCCGGCGCCCAATTTCCACGGCTCAAGGATCTGAACGCGACCCTGACCTTGCCGCTGCCTGGGGCCGATGCCAGCAAGACCAACTTGAATCGGAGCGCGACGCTCGCGTTGAGCGCGCAGAACTGGCGGCTCGACGGCCTGCCGGAAGCGGCGTCCGTCGCGCTGGGCGCGGACATCCGGCTCGTGGATGACGGCGGGTTCACTGTGGATCTGCTGTCCGGTTCCGGGCTGGCCATGGCG
Source organism: Limisphaerales bacterium (assembly GCA_044229355.1). Classification (GTDB taxonomy): domain Bacteria; phylum Verrucomicrobiota; class Verrucomicrobiia; order Limisphaerales; family JADJPG01; genus JBGARF01. The sequence goes on along the minus strand of JBGATF010000002.1, from coordinate 481,830 downwards.
CCGGCCGGGTCGGGGAGCGCCCGCTCCATTCGATTCACGCTGACCGGCAACATGCGAGCCGGGTTCTCGGAGCAGGTCCTGGCGGACGATGCGACCGGCGGCGCGGTGCGCTTTTCCGCCGGTGGATCCTTCGCGTGGGACATGCGTTCGCTGCCGGTGTTCACGCTGAGCCTGGTGCAGTTCGAGGGCAACTTCCGGCTCGGCCCGGCGGGCCCGCGCATCACCGGTCTGCAGCCGGGCGGCCTCGCGCGCCTGACCTTCAGCGGGCTCGACAATCTTTTCCAACAAGCCACGAACCGTCCATTCGTCATCAGTGTGGACGGCGCGCTGGAGGTGCCGGATGTGATCAAGTTCGGGTTGCTCGACACGAAGTTCATTCTGGACGGCACCGGCCTGCGGTTCTTGCCAGGCGGCGTGCAGGCCGAGTTGGGCAACCAATCGCTGGACCTGGTCGAGCAGGCGTTGCCGGTTTATTTGAGCAAGGCAGGATTGGCCTTCAAGGACCCCTCGCTGCCGTTGCTGCCGCGGCCCGGTCAGAAAGGCCTGTTCGATCTGACCAATCTGGTGGTGACCGTCAGCGGCGGTGTGAACCTGCCGAATAAGGCGGCCCTCGACGCCGGGGCGCCGGGCTTTGCCGGCGAGGTCAATGACATCGCCATGTCGCTGCGGCGCGACGCCCAGAATCATCTGCTCCCGGAGTTTTCACTGAATGGCCTTGGCGTCCAGTTGCAGAACGTGGACATCCCGCCGCTCGGCGCGCTGACCGGCGGCTTGTATGTCGGCAACCTGAACGATCCGCCCAATCTCTACTTCGCGGGCACGGTTTCGGGGATGGTCAACGACGTTGGGGCCGGCATCACGATGGCCGTGCATCGCCAGCAAGGCTTGCTGGGCGCGTGCTTCGAGCTCGACGTTGGCCCGGCGGGCGTGCCAATCGACGGGGGCACCTTGGGCGGCATCCTGCTCACCGGCGGCAAGGGCGGCTTGAGTTTCGGCCATCAATTCGCCGACCCGTGCGACTTCCGCAGCTACATCCAGTTCACCGAAAGCAATGGGGTCAAGCAGCCGGCCAACGACGGCACCTCCGACAGCTTCAACGCCACCGGCGCGCCCCAGCCGCCCCAGATTCCGCCGTCGCCTCCGCCGGCGGCTCCCGGGCCGAACTCCTGCATCGTAGGCGAGTTTCCCCCGTCCACGATCAATCCGTTGTGCGAGCCGCATCCGTCGATCGCGAATCGCATCATCTTCAAAGGCACGGCGCTGAACGCGTCGCAGCTCGCCGCGCTCGGTTTCACCTCCGCCACGTGCCCCCGCACGCTCAAGGCTGCGGTCGCCTTTGCCGTCGACAAGATCGCGCAACCGCTGCGGGTCGTGATCGGGGCTCTGACCAATGCGGTGCCGGCCACGGTGCCGGTGGAGACAAAAAATTATTATGCCGATCTCCTGACGCGACAGCTGCGTCAGTTGGAGAACACCGCGTCTTCGATCCTCTCCTCAGCCCTGGGCGACGCGCTCAAGGCCAATCCCAACGCGAGCCTTTACACCACGATCGTGAACGCCGCCGGCCAGGGCATCCCGTGTCTCGATGCCACCTTGAAATTGCAGGGCAACTTTTCCCACGCCGCCGTCTCGACAGTGTTGAAAGGCGAAGGCGCCGTCGTCGTGTCCACCACCGGCACAGCCTTGATGCAGGGAACGATTAAATTGATCGGCATCCCGATTGGCGAAGGCACGCTGGCGTTCTCGCTGACCGATTCGCAGGGGAACATCAACCCGTCGTTTGGCGGCGTGGTCAACGCCGGCGTTGGGCCGCTCACCCTGGGCGACCTGAGTCTTGCGTATGAATGCGATGGCTGTTTTGACACGGTCATCAACGCGTTCGGGATGTTTCTCCAGGCTAACGCGCAAAACCTGGGCAGCGACGCCCGGGCCTTGCTCGTCACGGTCCTGAATCGCTCGGTGCCACTGGTGCAGCCGCGCCCGGCCACCGGTGATTTGGTTGCGTTCTACAACGCGCTCAAGCCGCGTCAGCGCCTCGGCTTTGTGGTGAGCCTGTTCAACCTGACCGATCTGGTGGCGTCCGGCGGCTCGTTCCCGGGCATCTCGCGCCAGACCGCGCTCGGGTTCATCGGGAGCTTTCGCCAGTTCGTCACCGACGTGGCGACTCAGGTCAATCCGCGGTTTTGTTTTCAGGCGAAAGTGAAGCCGGCCCTGTTCGGCTTTCCGCTCGTGCCCGGCCCGACGCCGCTGGACGCGCGCCTGGCTTACGAACGGGTCGAGGACGAAACGACGGGCTTGGACTTCCAGCAGCTCTCGGCGAACGCGGTTTTTTCGCCGGCGTTCGTCATGGGCGCGCTGACCGCCGGTCCGCTCGCGGCGCTGACCCCGGGCACGGATCAAGCCAATCTCGGCTTTTCCCTCCGCATGCCCGCCTTCACTCCGCAGAACGTGGAGACGGCCCTGGTGAACCCTGCGCAATTTGCCACCGACCAGTTCACGACCCTGCTCCAGGATGGCGTGATGACCTTTGGCTATGCGTTCATGCCGCTCGGCATACCGCTGGTCGAAGGCCAGGCCCGGGTGGTCATGCCGCGTCTGGCCAGCCATCCGACGAACCCGCAGCGCGCGGGTGGTGTGTGGCGGCTGCCTGCGGGCCCCGGCATTGCCACGCGCGAGGACATCATCATCGCCGCGCTCGTGCGGCAGCGGTTGCAGGATCCCAATTGGCGCGGCCAGCGCGGTGAGCTCGACGATCTCTTCCTCCCGTTCAACCCGGCGCCTCCGCCGGGCAGCGCGCAGGAGCGGTTGGCCACCGTCTCCGCGGGGATCAACCTGACGTCGATGGCGCAGTTCAGCCTGGCGGACGACTACTTTCCATACGGCGGAATCATTGGGGCCTCGCGGCTGGATCTGCCGAGCGTGCTCGCGCAGGCGCCGCCGCTGGAGTTGATCGGGAAAGTGTTCGACGTGAACAACCCGAACTGGGTGGTGGACGCGACGAATCTTTTTCTAAACTACCTGACGGCGAACACTTCGATCGGGCAGATGGCGGTTTACATTCCGGCCCCGAACCCGCCGTTTGGATTCAACTTTGGCACCAACACCGCCGACGGGTTGCTCAAGGCCATCAGCCGGGCGGATGTGCTCAGCATCCTGCAGCGGGCCACTCCGGGCGGTGTTTACCCGTTTGATCAAATGTTGCTGAGCGGGTGGATGCGGGCGCAGTTGCTGGGCCTGCCTTTGGGCGAAGGCCTGGTTCGCTATACGAACAACCAGCTCACGGCCCGGGTGGCCGTGCCGGCGGGCACCTGGCTGAGCGATTTCGTTGGGGCCTCGGCGGATCTCGAGATTCGACCTCCGGCGTTGTTGAATCCATCCGGGCCGGTGGGCGGCTCGCTCGACCAGATCTACGCGGCGGTGCCGCGGCAAACGATTCAGGAAATGTTCGCCGCGCGGAGCGTGCAGATCCACGGCAACCCGACCGCGGATTTCGTCAGCAACACGGTCGACTTGATCGAACGCGCGCTGCCGAAGGCCAGCCTCGAAATGGCGGCCAACGTCCAAATCCCGCCGGCGTTGCGACCGCTCCTGCGCGCCCAGGCCGGCGCAGCGCTGAGCTTCTTCGCGTTCTCGCCCGCGTTTGACCCGGCGTTCGGGCGCAACGGTCCGGGCGTCGACGATGATGACATCTCGCCCTATGCCGTGGCCAAACGTCGCGGGGGCATGGGAATTAAAGGCGCGTTCGAGTTCGGCCTGAACCTGCAGGATGCCGACCCGGCCAACGATTTGCGGTTCCTGATCAACGACGCCTCGTTCAGCGTGACGCCCGATGCGCAGGTCGGCCTGTTCCCGGCCCTGAACGGCCAGTTGCTCGTGGGCGACATCAATCTGCCGTTCATGCCGCGCCTGCGCGGCGGGCGGCTCAATTTCGCCAGTTCGCCTGACAACCTGGCGCCCTACTTCAGCGTGTCCGGGCGGATGGATCCGTTCGACATCCTCATTCCGAATCCGCTGGGGCAATCGATTCCGATCGCGCAGTTCAAGGCGCGGGGCGGGCCGGGCGCGGCGGTCGGCGGCACCTTGACCGTGCTGCGCGACACGAGCGTGCCGGTGGTTGGGGCGGGCGCACGGCTGGAGATCGAGCCCATGCGGGTGAACATGCCGTTGCTGGGGCCGGACGTCGCGATGACGATCTATGGCACGGTCTCAAACAGCGTGCTGACCCGGTTCCGGTTCTCGAGCAGCCCGGGCGAGCGCTGGGCCGCGACCGTGAAGCTGCACGCCGCGTCGAACGAGAACGCTCCGCCCGTGTTCGGAATTTGTGATCCGCGCGCCGTGACCCAGGACGGCCAGGGCAACTGGGTCGGCGAGCCGGCCTCGTGCGCGATGTCGTTCGCGTTGGCCGCGCCGCTGGTCGGCACGATGGAAGGGGTGGGCTTCGATTCGCTGCGGCTCGCGGTGACGCTGCCAAAACTCCAGAACGTCGTCTTCTTCCCCAACTCACCGATGCGGACCGAGGTCGCCAATCTCGGGAGCGGCTCCACCTCGGGCTCGATCCTCATCGAAAAATCGTCCGGCGACGGCCTCCCAAGGTTCTATGTGGATTTCGGGACCAACACCGTGGGCCTGCCGGGAGTGCTCACCGCGACGGGCCGGCTGGAGTTCGGCTACAACCCGACCAACGCGCCGGGATCGATCGTGACGGGAACATCCCTGCTGTCGTTCGGGTCTTTGGAGATCTGCGCCCCCAATCCGGTGGTTCGCACGCTCAGCATCACCAACCGGAGCAGCGAGGCGGCCAATGTGTTCGTCCGCGTCTCCGACCCAACGAACTACACGGTGGCGGCCAGTCGGTTCGTGCTCGGTCGCAACGGAGGGTTCCGCACGGTGGACGTCCTGTTCCACCCGCGGACTGCAGGGGCCCGCAACGCCACGCTGGCCATCGAGAGTGACAATGCGCCCGGAGTGAACGTGACGCTGGCGGGAACCGGCACCGCCACGCCACGTTACTTCCAGAGCCGCGAGCGCATCGATTTTGGCGACACGGTGGCGGGCCAGGTCGCGGCCGGGACGGTGCTGGTGGCGAATGAAGGCTGCGGCAACCTGACCATCAATACCGTGTCGCTGACGGGATCTGACGCGTCCGCGTTCCAGGTGACCCCGACGGGCAGCGTGACGTTGACGCCCGGCCAATCCCGGCTTTACCGCGTGGAATTTGCGCCGGTGGCCGTCCCCGTGCCGCCGGCCACGAGCGTGCCGCACGCTGCGGTGCTGGCGATTAGCACGTCCCTCACCAACCGATCGGTGACCCTCTCTGGCAACGCGACGGAGTCCCGCTGGGTGACGGTCATGGATTCCGACACCGACGGGTCGACGACGACCTTCAACAGCCTGTTGATGCTCGATCCGAAAAACGGGTGGGCCGTGGGCGATGGCGGAACCGTCTACGAGACGAAGGACGGCGGGCGCTCGTGGCGGCCGCGCGTTCTCACGCCGTTCAATCTGCGGTCGATCCAGGCGCAGACGCGCTTCACCACGCCGGTTCTGGCCGCGTATCATTTCGAGGAGCCGCCCGGCGCGCGCCAGTTCCGGGACGATGGCCCCAATGGCTGGCATCTTTCCGCCGAGACGAGTCCCGTGGCAGCGGCGCCCACGGCGACCGGCTCTGCCTTGAACTTTGACGGCACGAACGACGCGGCCTACATCGCCGGCCCGCTGATCCTGCCGGCGAATGCCAGCATTTCGCTGCGCGTCAGTCCCGGCAGCACGACGGCTTCGGACGTGCTCCTGGCGCAAACGGACTATCGGTCAAACGCGACGCTGTTCTCCCTGGAGACGGCGGGGTCGGGTGGTTACCGGGTGCGATTTGGAACCCAGAGCTTCAATGGAGGAACGCTCACCAACGTGGCGCAGGAATTGACCGTGACGCTGGCGTACAGCAGCGCGGGCAACACGACGGCCGTCCGGCTTTACCGCGATGGCACCCAGCTTTGGGTGACGAACTTCGCCGGGGCCCTGCCCGTTGCGGACGTGAGCATCTGGGGCGTGGGCGCCCGCTACCAATCGCTCGCCAGTCGCACGTCGTTTTTTGCCGGGAGCGTCGACGAACTCTATTTTCACGCGGGTGTGCTGACGTCGTCGGAAATCGCGGCGCTGGCGACGGGCGGAGACGGCCTGCGGCTTCTTGTGGCGGGGGACGAAGGGACAATCCTGCAATCGGAGACGCTCGGCCGAACGTGGCACAAGGCGTTCGACTTGAACCCGGACGGCTGGCGTCCGCGGCAGGACACCTACTACGATTACGACTGGCGCGACGTCGTTGTGGGCGGCGCCAACAAGGTCGTGCTGGGCGGCACGCGCCGGCCGATCAGCGGCCTGGCGGTGAACAAAGGCGTGATCATGGTGGAGGACCTTTACCTTGGGCTGGCGCCCGTGATTGGCGACGAGCGGTATGACGAGGTTTCGTTTGCCGGCACGACCGACCACGCCGTGGACGTCGCGTTCAACGCGTTGATCGGGACGAGCGGCCCCAGCAGCAAGATCTACGGATTTACCGAAGGCGGGCGTGTCTACCAATCGACCACGGGCAACATCACCAACGACTGGACCCAGCACGGGGCCCTGGATGTGAACGTCCCGCTGAACGACGCCACGTTTGTCGGCCCCAGCTCGTATGTGGCGGTCGGCCACGACGGGACGGTCATTCGCTCCGCTTCCGGGGCCAGCCCAACTGTGATTACGTCCGTGACGAATTTGACGTTGAGCCACCTGCGCGGCGTGTCGTGGATCGGCAGCACGGCAGCGGGCGTGCCGGAGGTCCACGCAGTGGGCGACGGAGGCGTGTATCTGCACAGCGCGGATTTGGGAATCAACTGGACGCGGGTGGCCGACGGATTGATCGGCAATAACCGCGCCGTGTCTGCGCGGAGCGCGGGCAGCGGCTACGAGGCGTGGGTTGCCGGCGACGAGCATCGCATCCAATACCGCCCGCCCCAGCCGCTGACCAACGCGTTCATCACCTTTCACCCGGGCGAGCTCGACTTCGGGATGCTGACCCTGGGCGGCAGCCGCACCTTGCCGCTCGAAATTCGCAACCGCGGCAAGCGGGATTTGCAGCTCAGCCAGCTCGCGGTCGCCGGCGCGGGCTTCAGCCTCGTCCAAGGCAGCGTGTCCCGCATCGCGCCCGGCGACGTCATGACCGTCCAGGTGCGGTTCAAACCGTCGGGAGAAACTGACTTTGCCGCCGGCACCCTCGCCATCACGGCGAACGATGGCGGCGGCACCTACAACGTGTCCTTGATCGGACGGGCGTCCGGACTGGAATGGCAGCCCGTCGCGCTGACCTCCGGCGGCCTGCCCATTAGTGGCACGGTGTTGGATCTCGCCTACACGACGGATCAGCTCGGTTATGCGCTGGTCTCCGGACGCGTGATGAAGACCACCGATGGCGGGGCGACGTGGACCAACGCGGGCCCGGCGCTCAGCTTCCCGCTGCTCAGCCAGTCGTTTCGCTCCATGGATGTGCGCCGGAGCGGCACGAGCGACATTCTTTTCCTCGCCGGATCCACCTTCGGCACAGGGCTGCCCCAAACGCGCGGCGCCATCTGGCGCAGCGGCGACGGCGGCGCGACGTGGTCCACCCGCACGCCGCCGATTGCCGGATTTGGCACGGCGCACCCTCCGTTCGGCGATGTCGCCATGTTGCATGACGACGTGAATGTCGTCGTTTGTGCCACGAGCGAGCCGGCCGGCCACGGCGCCAACGTCTGGCAGTCGGCCGATGGTGGTTTGAATTGGAGCGTCAAGTCGCAACCCCCGGATCAGATCATCACGGTCGGCGCCACCAACGCCTCGTTCGATGGCGGGCGCGTCCTGGTGGAGGAGTGGCTCAACGGGGCCATCCCGGCCTCGGTGGGGTGGGCGGTGATCGCGACGGATGGGAGCGCGGTTTACTCCCGCGGCTTTGATGACGAGTGGCCTTACGTGACGGTGTTTCCGTCCACCACCGGGGCGGAGTCGCTGCTGTTCGACACGCTGCAGCCGATCAAGGCGATGCAGTTCGGGCGATTTCCGTTTCTCAGTTCGAGCCGGCTCGGGGCGGGCTGGATCATCGGCGCTCAAGGCCTCTACTGGCGCTGGTTGCCGAAGCCGCCCAATACTTCGCCGTTCGGCGGCTCCGAGAGCGAATGGGTGCCGGCGGCCAACCAGGAGGTGTTCGGGCGGACCGATCTCGAGGCGCTCAGCTTCGTTTACGACACAAACCTCTTTCAGCACGTCGGCTTTATTGTGGGCGGGTCCAAGATCTTCACCTCGGACGACAGCGGCGGCCGCTGGTCCCTCGATTACGACGCCGGCGAAAGCAATCTTGTGCGGTCGGTCTTCGCCCGATCCCGGACCAACGTGTGGGCTGGCGGCTCGGTGGCCGGCAAGGCCACCGTCTGGCGCTATCGCCCGGGCGCCGTGCCCGCGCGCGGCGTGCTTTCGGTCAATGATGTCGAGTTGTTCGCCGGCCCGATCCTCCCCGGCGCCACCAACCAGACCCGTCCGATCACGCTTCGGAATATTGGCAACGCGCCGCTCCGCCTCCAGCACGTCGGCATCGAAAGCTCCGACCCACTTTCCCGCTTCCGCATCGTGGGCACGCCGCCCACCACCCTCGCGGCCGGCGGAACCGCCACGATAACGGTGGCGTTCGACGCGCTGCCGGAAGCCATCGATTTGGATGCGCTGGCCCCGCTCGCGTTCCACCGCTTCGAGCAGGGCGCCGCGGACACAACCTTCTTCGACGCCGGCCCGCTGCATGCCGACATCGTTCTGGACGGTCCCAACGGCGTGGCCACCAACGCCCGCCCGCGGATTGTCATGGAGGATCGGCGGCGCGACCGCGCGCTCGGCTTCGACGGGAACGATTACGCCAGCCTCGGCGCCCGGCCGGAGCTGGGCAATTTCCCCGCGGACTTCTCGCTCGCACTTTGGGTCAACCCTGCCACCATGGCGGACAACCAGGCCTTCATCGGCAAGCATGGCGCCACCGGCAGTAATCAGCTGGTCTTCGGCTTTTATTCGGGTGGTTATCACCTCAACCTGCGCGATGTCACTCTGACAATTCCAGGCAAGCGCACCGGCTGGCAGCACCTGGTCGTGACCGGCGAGCGCACGGCAGCCAACAGCACGGTCGTATCGATCTATCGCGACGGCGAACTGCTGGGCCAAAGCAATCTCGTCCAGGTTCTCGGCAGTGCCGCCGGCTTGCCTTGGATTCTCGGAGGTGAATGGGACGGCACGACCGTCTCGGATTATTTCCGCGGCTCCCTTGATGACGTCGGCCTCTTTGATCGGGTCCTGACCGAGTCGGAGATCCAGGCGCTGGCATCGAAGTCGCCGGTGTGCGGCGACCACCTGGCCCGACTCGTGTTCCAATCCGATTCGGAGACCGGCGAACGCGCCACGGAGCTGCGGGCGTCCGTCGATGAGACCGCCGGGGCCATTGTCATCGACACCGTTCCCCCCGGCGCCACGGTCACGATCGACGGGGTGGCGTATCCCACGCCGGTGACGTTTGCGGTGGGCTGCACGGCGTCGGGTCCGAAGGAATGGCTGGACGGCTCGCAGCACACAATCGTCGCACCCCCGACGATTGCACTCGTGGCGAACGCCAGCGCGTTGACCTACGGCTTTGCGGATTGGAGCTTGCAGAACGCGTCGACCCCAACAATGCGCCTCGTCGCCCGCAGTGGCTTGGGCCGGATCACGGCGCGCTATCGTCTCGACACACTGAGCCCGGGCGGAGTGGGTGGGGACGGCGGTGGCGACTCAATAGCCGCGATGGATCCGTTGTTCCAGCCGGCGGGTGGCCCACCAGACCTGTCCGCCGCCGTCGCCGGCACACCCGCGGGACCGTGGTTCCGGCTCACGGGCGGGCGTGTCGACATCCCGGGACTTGGTAACAACGGCTTCGCGATGACCGGCGAGTTGTTGGCCAGCCTGTCCCGGATGAAGGGCAGCTTGCACTCGACTGCCATTCACTGGCCGGCGACGGGGTCGCGCCTGGTCGAGGTGGGCGCCGGCGATTGGCAGCTCGACGCGGTCGCCGGGGATCACTTCCGCCTGCGCACCCAGCCGCCGTCGCTGCGCCTGCTCGGCAATGACATCGCGCCGGACGGCGAGTTCCGCCTCGACTTCGACCTCGTGGCCGATCGCTACACGGCGGCGTTCGATCTGCGACAGGATTTTCGGCCGGCCCCAAACTTTTTCGAGATCGCCCGCAATGCCGCCGGACGCGCAGGCGTCGCGCTGACAGTCGGCCTGCCCGCCGGCCAGAGCCCGACCTTCGGGTTGAACGTCGATGGCCGGGTTCGTGCGTTGAAGTTGCCGGCAGGCCTGACGGGGCAGGGGGCGGCGGGGTGGGCGGTGGAACGGGACGTGGCGTTCAACCTGAACTCGGCCGATTTCAACCTGAGCCTCCGGGACAATGTGGTTGGGGCCGGCAATTGGCCCTCGACGCTTTTCAACGGCGGCGTGTTTACGCTGGGCGCAGGGGACGTGCGGTTGGCCCGGGCAAACAACGGTCCCATTGTTTTGTTGATGACCAACCTGGCGCTGACGGTGAACGGCCAGAATGCTGCCACGGTTTCCGGCAGCGTCAGCACCGATACGAGCTTGAACCTGCACGGGACGATCGCAGCGAACACCGATCTGCGGCTCGTGAACGGCGGACGGTTCGCCGTGCGATCGCGCAACGGCGGCGCACTGGCGTTTGACCTGGGATTGCGGGCGCTGCCCAGTCCGCGGTTCCAGCTCGATCTGCCCGCCATGAAACTGGTCTGCACTCCGGGCAATCCGGTGGATCCGGTGGAGATCAACGTCCCGGCCGTCTCGTTCGACACGGCCGGCGCCTTTGATTCCGGCAAGGTGGCCCTGCCGGGTTCCCTCGTCTTCGATGGCATCGTGGTGGAAAAACCGTCCGGGGCGGATCTGGACAAGAACTACTTCCGCTTGCGACGCGACGGCACGGGCAAGGTCACCTTCAACTTCCGGGCGCAGCAGAAGTTCGACGTGCCCGGCATCTCGTGCCGCAACGACCTGAAGGTCACGATCGATAATGGCGTGTCGGCCAGCTACCGCGGGAATTTCTGTGTGCTGCCCGAGCCGATCTCCCTCAGCTTCGATGGTAGCAGTCCGTGCCAGTTCAGCGGCACTGCCGCGGGCCAGACGATTCTCTTTGGCACAAGCTGCATCGCCGTGCGCAACGAAGCGACGGGGATTTGTGTGGGCACTTGTCCATAGGCAAAGCGCCGGACCTGCTCCACTGCGGATCGTACCGACCTATGACCACGATCCCCTCAGGCGGTTCGTGTGGTCGATGTTTTTGCCATCCATCTTTTTGCCATCGCGTGAGGGGCAGGTCCTCCGCCCACCGGCTTGCCTGGTCCCATCGTGCAATGGGGGAGGTTGGCAAAAAGATGTGTGGCAGAAAGATAGCCAAAACGAATTCGGGATCACACCGAAGGTTTTTCCCTGCTGCGTGTTCGGCCGGGAGTTCGGAAGTGCGGAAATTAGAACGTAAATCGCGACCGGTGTTGTGGACGGTTCGCGCAACGCAGGAGGCTGGCAAAAAGATGTGTGGCAGAAAGATGGCCAGAAGGAATCCGGGCTCACACCCCAGGATTGCCGAAAACGAATATCGAGCTAGGGGTGCAAACGTTGGAATTCGCTCCCCGTGTCGTTCGAGGTCAATGGGACCTTCAGGTCGTGATGGCGCACGGCTCGCTTCCTCCCAGCGCCTCTTCGTCACTCATCACTCATCACTCGTATCGCAACGCCTGGATTGGATCAAGGCGGGCAGCTTTGAAGGCGGGAATGAGGCCGGCGAGGATGCCGACGAGGGCGCTGAAGCCGAAGGCCACGGCCATCGCCGTGGGCGTGATCTCCGGGGTGTTCTCGACCGGGATGGCGTTGAGGACGGCGACGAGGCCGTAGGAGGTGGCGAGACCGGCCAGTCCGCCGAGCAGGGCGATGACGGTGCTCTCGACGAGGATTTGGATGAAGACCGAGCTGTCGGAGGCGCCGACGGCCTTGCGAATGCCGATCTCGCGGACGCGTTCGGTGATGCTGGCGAGCATGATGTTCATGATGCCGATGCCGCCGACGAGCAGGCTGATGAGCGAGATGATGCCCCCGCTCAGGCGGGCGTTGTGGATGGCCGAGCTGATGTTCTCCGACCAATTCTCCTGGGTCATGAACGAGAAATCCTCGATGCCCTTGTGGGTGTGCATGAGAACATTGCGGGCCTGTTGGAGCGAGGGTTCGAGCGTGTCGATGTCATGCACGCGCATGTTGATCACATCCAGGCGCGGGTCCGGAATGCTGTTGGTCCCGGTGGCCGACTTGAACTTTAAATACATCGTGTTTAGCGGCATGTAGATGGTGGAGTTCTTCATGCGGAACACGAAGTCGCCGCCGCGGCCGCGACCGCCCCAGCCCCGGCTGCGCGCGGGCCCGGTTTTCTGTGCCTGGGGCTGCTGCTGAATCGCCGCCCGCCGCTTCTTTTCCGCTTCGCTCTCGTAGCGCTCAAACATGCCGACGACCACGAAGGGCTCGCCGCCGATGTTGATGGTCTCGCCGATGGGAATGATCTCGCGTCCGGCCTCCTCTTCATCGCCGAAGAGCTGGTCGCGGATGTTGGTGCCGATGACGCAGACGTTGCGCGCGGCCTCGTCGTCGATCTCGTTGATCATGCGCCCGTGGGCCAGCGTGTGCTGGTTGATGTCGACGGCGTTGGGCCAGGTGCCGATGACGTTGGCCCATTCGGTGTTGCGGCCGCCTTTGGTCACGCGCAGGTTGCGGGCGCGCATCTCGGGCGAGACCTGCCGAACGAGGGGGGCACTCGCCTTCAAGGCGTACAGGTCGTGCACCGTGAGCCCGACGGCTTGATCCGCCAGGTGTTGTTGGGCGGTGGGAATATCCTGCAATTCAATGCGCACTTTCTCCAGGCCGCCGATGGCGATGAGGGCCTCGCGCATGCCGTTCTCCATGCCTTTGACCAGGGCGCTCATGCCGATGAGGCTGGAGACGCCGAGGATGATGCCGAGCATGGTCAAGGCGGAGCGGAACTTGTGCGCCCAGATTTCCTTGAAGCCGACCGCGATGGCGTTCGTGAGGTTCATGCCGAGGCGGGAAGGTGCTGAAACTTACCGTGAGCGAGGAAGTGAACGGTTTGGCGGGCCACTTCGCTGCTCCGCATGAGAAACGTGTGGCTGCGCCGGACGACCATGAGGTCGCGCTGTCCGGCGACGGCGGTGCGGGTCACCGAAACCTTTCCGTCATTGGGCGAGCCAATCCAGGCCGAGAACAGCGGGTTGAGCGAGGCGCGTCCCGCGATGATGCCGACGTCGTAGTCGACGGGTCCGAGGAGGTTGGGGGAGCTGGCCGCACTTGTGCCCAATTCCTGGCCGGCCGGTCCCGTGGCCCAGCGATAGATGGGACTGCCCATGAGGCGGTCGGCCACTTCGCTGCCTTGATTGGGTGGGGCCAGCATGACCACGCGTCCGAGGTTGGCTGGTCGGCGCCTCGGATTGGCCAGTAACTCCCGCACGACGATGCCGCCGAGCGAGTGGGTGACGAAGTGCACCCGTGCTTCGGCGGAAATTTCGCCGCGTGCATCCAGCGTCGCGCGCAGACAATCTGCGGCCTGCCGGATGGTCAGCCGGGTGGAGGCATAGCCAACGTTGAGGACGGAGTAGCCGGCGGCTTCAAGTTGGCGGCCGAGCCACTGCATGGAGAGCGGGGTGCGGCCGAGGCCGTGCACAAGAACCACCGTGTCGCGGGGTTCGGTGGTTGGTTTCATGGAGGCAGGGCTGGCGCTCGCGGTTCGCTCGACAGACCGCACCGACGGCGCGCTGCGGAGAGCGCGCCCTACCTTCTGGTCGCGCAGTCTGAACCGGGCACGCAGGTAGGGCTGGCGCTCCGCCGCCAGCCGGTATGGTACGCTGCGGTCCGCACCGGCGGCGCGCTGCGGAGAGCGCGCCCTACCTTCCGGTTCATGGGATATTTCCCAGCGATCTCCGCCCGAGGACAAGCGCGGCGCAAAGCAGCCGGTCTCTGGAGTGCGGTGACTTGTCACCGCTTTTCTGCGGGCGACTCGTCGCCCGTCCGGAGCTGGGACATTTTCGCCATCGCTGGCAGGTCGGGGGACAAGTCCCCCGAGGGAAAGCGCCGACGAGTCGGCGCACTCCAAAGGGATTCTCTGGCTCGGGTGCGCTGAATAGCGAAGCGCAAGTCGCTCATCAAATCCCGCGACAAGTATCAAAAGTGAAAGTGCCATCACAGGACGGGGGCAGTGGCCGAGGCCAGAGCGGGCACGCGATCGAGTCCGGCGAGTTTGGCGTCGAGTTGCTTGGCCACCTTGCCGTCGCGAATTTCGATGCGTCGGGGGGTGACGGCGGCGATCTCGGGGTCGTGGGTGACGAGGGCGATGGTGCGTCCCTCCTGGCTGAGCTTGCGAAACAGCGTGAGGATGGCCTCGCCCGTGTGTGAGTCGAGGTTGCCGGTGGGCTCGTCGGCGAAGACGATGCGCGGGTTGTTGACGAGGGCGCGGGCGATGGCGACTCGTTGTTGCTGGCCGCCGGAGAGCTGCATGGGGCGGTGTTTGCTGCGGTTGCCGAGCCCGACGAGATCGAGCGCAGCCACCGCGCGATCGCGGCGTTCCCGGGCGGGCAGACCGCTGTAGATCAGCGGCAGCTCGACATTTTGGATGACGTTCAACTTCGGGAGCAGGTTGAAGAACTGGAAGACGAATCCGATTTTTTCATTTCGGATGCGGGCCAGCTGGCGTTTGGACGCGTGTTGGATCTCGACGCCGTCGAGCCGGAAGGTGCCCTTGGTCGGCGTGTCGAGACAGCCGAGGATGTGCATCAACGTCGACTTGCCGCTGCCGGAAGGGCCAATGATAGAAATAAATTCTCCGGACTCGATGTCGAGGGAAAGATCATCCAGTGCGCGGATTTGCTCGTCGCCCAGCTGATAGATTTTGCTGACGTTGCGGAGTTCGACGAGCGGCATGGTGGAAACGAAGCTCGGGCCGTCGGCGGCGTTCCGGTCAGGACTTGGCGGGCCGAATCGCGGCCGGCTGGACTGCGTTGGTGGCGGAATTGGCGGAGGCCCCTTTGGCTTTGGCCTCGGCACCGCCGGCGGTGCCCGCCGGGCCTTTGGCGGGAGTCGTGCCAGCCTGACCTTTGCTTTTGCCTTTGCCATTGCCATTGCCACTGGCATTGCCGGCGCCGGCGCCGTTGGGGCCGGCGTCGCCCTTGTTGCCATTCACCGTTTGTTCGAGCGAGACCGTCTCGCCGGCGGTCAGGCCCTGGATGACCTCGGCGAATTCGTAGTCGGTGACGCCGAGCACGAGCGGGCGGCGCTCGAAGCCGTCCTCGGTCTTGACGAAGGCGAAGCGTTCGCCGGCTTCGGTGAACACGGCAGCCAGCGGGATGGCGAGGACGTTGTCAGCGGACGAGACCGGGATGCTGAGGATGGCCGTCATGCCCGGGCGAACGCGTTGGTCGATGTCCTGGATGGCGATGCGGGCGGAAAAGCCCTTGATGCCGTTCTTGATCACGGCCTGCGGGGCGATGCGTTCGACCGAGCCGCGCATTTTGACGCCGGGGACGGACTCGGCCTGAATCTCCACCTCGCGTCCGGGCTGGAGGCGGATGACGTCCGCCTGGTTGACATGGGCGTTGACGATCATGTTTTTGAGGTTGGCGATGGACATGACCTCGGTGCCGCTGTTGAAGCCGGCGGCGCCGGAGACGGTTTGGCCGAGGGACACCGGGCGGGTCAGGACTGTGCAGTCGAAGGGCGCCATGATCTTGGTTTTGGAAAGGCGCTCGTCGATTTGCAGGAGGTCGGTCATGGCGCGGTCGAGCGCGTTGGTGGCGAGGTCAAATTCGGTTTTGGCGTCGTCGAACGACTCCCGGGAGACGAGGTTTTCGGTGAAGAGCTGTTGCGCGCGGTGAAAGCCGCGTTCGGCCTTGAGCAGCTGCAACTTGGCGCCGTCGATTTGCGCGACCTGCGACGCGCGCTGGGTGAGCAGCTCCTTGTCATCGAGCCGGCAGAGGAGGGCGCCTTTCTTCACCTCGTCACCGATGTCGACGGGGAGCTCGACGATGCGGCCGTTGACCTCGGGGCGGACGGAGACTTGATCGGCGGGTCCGATGTCCCCGGCTGCGCTGACGGCGAAGCTGATGTCGCGGGGTTCGACGATTGCGGTGGTGGGGCGGCGTGAAGGGGCGGCTTGCTCGGCGGATTTGGGCGGTTGGGTGTAAAACATGTAGCCCCCGGCTCCGAGGCCGAGGATGGCAAGCATGGCGAGAAACAGCTTCATCGTTGCGAGTCGTCCCGTTGGTGAATGACTTGGATTTAAGATGGCCGCCAGGAAGGGGATATTCAGAAAAGATTGGCCGGCGGTATTTGATGAATTTGGCGTTTCCCTGGCCGGTGGATCCGCTACGGTCCGGCCATCCGTGAACGACGCCACGCGCATTCTTGATGCCGCCCGGCGCGGGGACCGGCAGGCCGCCGGTGAACTGCTGCCGCTGGTTTACGACGAGCTGCGGCGGCTGGCGGCGGCGCGGTTGGCCGGCGAACGCCCGGGACAGACCTTGCAGCCCACGGCCCTGGTGCACGAGGCCTGGCTGCGCCTGGTGGGCGGAGACGACGTGCAGTTTGAAGGGCGCGGGCATTTTTTTGCGGTGGCGGCGGAGGCCATGCGGCGCATTTTGATCGAGCGGGCCCGGCAGAAGCTGTCGCAGAAACGGGGCGGCGGCGCCCAGCGTGTGCCGCTGGAAGACCTCGAGCTGGCCACGGAGGCTGACGACGACACCTTGCTGCAAGTGGACGAGGCCCTGGCCGCGCTGGCCCGGGAGGACGCCGAGTCCGCCGAGTTCATCAAGCTGCGCTTTTTCGCCGGGATGACGAACGAAGAGGCGGCCCGGGCATTGAATTTGCCGGAGCGCACGGCCCGCCGGCATTGGAGTTTTGCCCGCGCGTGGCTCTATCGGGAGATCCGCCGGCGGGAGGGGGCGGGCTGAGGCGCCGGAGATTTTTGGCCGGATTTGGCTGAGGAATTCGCCTGCATGGATATGGCCGAAGCCCAACCGAACCTGCGCCGCATTTTCGATGCGGCGCTGGAGATCGAGGACCCGGAGCAGCGTCGGGATTTTGTGGCGCACTCGTGCGCGGGTGACGCCCGGCTCCGGCGTGAGGTGGAAGAGTTGCTGGCCGCGCACGAGACGGCGGGCGGGTTTCTGGCCGACCCGGCGCGGTCCGGGCTGAGTTCGGCCACACCTTCGGGGGACGGGCAAGGGGAGGGCACTGTGATCGGCCGCTACCGACTGCGCCAGAAGCTGGGGGAGGGCGGGTGCGGCGTGGTTTACCTGGCGGAACAGCAGGAGCCGGTGCGCCGGCGCGTCGCCTTGAAAATCCTCAAGCTGGGGATG
Organism: Limisphaerales bacterium; assembly: GCA_044229355.1. Classification (GTDB taxonomy): domain Bacteria; phylum Verrucomicrobiota; class Verrucomicrobiia; order Limisphaerales; family JADJPG01; genus JBGARF01. The sequence continues at coordinate 464,338 of JBGATF010000002.1, read as the reverse complement.
GATACCCGCGCGGTCATCGCGCGGTTCGAAGCCGAGCGCCAGGCGCTGGCCATGATGGAGCACCCCAACATTGCCCGGGTGCTCGACGCGGGCGCGACCGACTCCGGGCGGCCGTTTTTCGTGATGGAACTCGTCCGCGGCATTCGCATCACGGATTATTGCGATCAGCATACGTTGTCCACCCGCGATCGCCTGCGGCTCTTCGCCCAGGTGTGTCACGCCGTGCAGCACGCCCACCAGAAGGGCATCATCCATCGGGACCTGAAGCCGTCAAACATCCTCGTGGCGGCCCACGATGGCGGCGCCCTCCCGAAGATCATTGATTTCGGCATCGCCAAGGCAACGGGCAGTCAGCCGCTGACCGACAAGACGGTCTTTACACAGTTTGAGATGTTTCTCGGCACGCCGGCCTACATGAGTCCGGAGCAGGCGGATTTCAATGTGGCGGACATCGACACGCGGACGGACATCTATGCGCTGGGAGTGCTGCTCTATGAGCTGCTCACCGGCCGGACCCCGTTTGACACCGAGACCCTGTTGCAGGCGGGTTTTGAGGCGATGCGCCGGGCGATCTGCGAGACCGAGCCGGCGCGGCCGTCGACGCGGCTGCACCTGCTGCGGGACGTGGAGCTGGCCGAGGTTGCGCGGCGCCGGCAGATGGAGCCGCCCCGGCTGGTGTCGCAGGTGCGGGGGGATCTCGACTGGATCGTTCTGAAGGCGCTGGCGAAGGATCGGACCCGGCGCTACGAGACGGCCAACGCGCTGGCGCTGGACGTGCAGCGGCACCTGAGCGACGAGCCGATTCTGGCCCGGCCGCCGAGCGCGCGGGATGCCGTTGGCAAATGGATGCGCCGCCATCGGGCGAGCGTGGCCGCGCTGGCGAGCATCACGGTGTTCCTCATCGCGGGTATCACCTTCAGCAACTGGCAGTGGCTCCGCGCCCGCGCCGCCGAGCGGGCGCAGCGCGACCTCCGGGAACAGGCCGAGAGCGCCCGGGAACGTGCGGAGCGCGAAAATTATTTCAGCACCATCGGGGTGGCGGGGAAGTTCATCGATGAAGGCCAGACGGAGCGCGCCCGGGATCTTCTGCTGGGCTGCCCCCCGCGATTTCGACATTGGGAGTGGGGCCGGCTGATGCTGCTCTGCCATGCGGCTGCTCGTACGTTGCCGACCGGACAGGGAGCCATGCACGAGCTGGCGTTCTCCCGGGACAACTCGCTCCTCGTCAGCCGGGATGCCGTCACCGCCCGAGTCTGGGACCTGGGCAGCGGGCGGCTTCGCCAGTCGTTCACGAACCTGCCGGCGCCCATCCGCCGGGTTCGTTGGTCCGCGCAAACCAATGAGCTCTGGCTGCTGGCGGGCGACGGCACGGTTCACGTCTGGGACATCGGCGGGGACCGCGAACGCCTGACGCTGCCCGACCCGGGGATACGATTCCTGGTGGTCAACCCGGCCGCGCCGCAAGTGCTGACGGCGGGGCCGATGACGCGGGCCGCGGTGTGGAACGCGTCCACGGGGCGGCGGGAATTCGAGCTCGAGGGCGCCCAGCCTGGCTCGGTGGGGGAATGTTTCTTCAGCCCGGACGGGAGTCGGATCATCGCGGTGAATCAGGATTTTAGACACGTCGCCGGGACGGAAGTGGCCCGGGTGTGGGACGCGCACACCGGTCGGGAACAGGCGAGGCTCCAGGCGCCGGCGGATCAATGGGTGGGCCGATGGGCCTGGCTCAGTCCCGATGGAGGATTCATGGCCAGCATCCATGGCGACGGCACGCTGCGGGTTTGGGACGCCATGACGGGCCGGCTGCGCTTCAGCAAACTGGGCCGGGGCCTGGCTCCGCGCTACGCCATCATCAGCCCGGACGCGCGCACGGTGGGCGCCTATGGCGACAACGGCACCATCCGGCTGTGGAGTGCGGCCACTGGCGACGAGCTGAGCAGTCCCAACGAGCGCGCCTATCACATCCAGTTCACGACCGACGGCGGTTCCTACGTGACCAGCGGCGGCGATCGCGTGGCGCGGGTCTGGACCCTGGCGGGTGGGGAGCCGTTGGTCCTGCGAGGGCACGGCGCCTTCGTCGGGTTGTCGACCTTCAGCCCGGACGGGCGCCTCGTCGCCTGCGCGGCCGACGATGGCGTGGTGCGGGTCTGGAGCTTGCGCGCGGGTCGGGAAGCGCTGCCGGCTTCGGACTGGGCTGAACAAGTCGCCTTCAGCCCGGACGGCCGCAGTCTCGTCTCCTCCCATTTCGATCTGCAGGCGCGGATCTGGGATGTCGCAACCGGTGCGGAACGGCTGCGTCTGCTGGGCCACCGGGCGGTGGTCAACAGCGCGGTGTTCAGCCCCGATTCGCGACGGATCTTGACGGGGTCGTATGACCGGACGGCGAAGCTGTGGGAGGCCCAGGGCGGGCGGGAGCTGTTCACCTTGCGCGGCCACGCGCGTGGAATTCAGCGCGTGGCGATCAGCCCGGACAATCGCTTTCTTGCCACGGCCTCGTGGGACCGAACGGCCAGAATCTGGGCCGCCCGGGACGGCCGGGAGCTGGCGACATTGACCGGGCACGGGGCGCCTTTGCGTGACGTGACCTTCAGCCCGGACAGCCGTTGGATCGCCACGGCTGGGGCCGACGGCACCGCGCGAGTTTGGGACGTGGCGTCCGGCCAATCCCGGCTCGTGCTCAGCGGACACCGCGGGGTGGTGGGGGCCGTGGCGTTCAGTCCGGACGGTCGGACCATCGTTACGGGAGGCGCCGACCGAACGCTCCGGTTTTGGGATCCCGGGACGGGCGCGTTGCGGTCGTCGCTGACCGGCCGGACCCGGATTCACAGCCTGGCCTTCAGCGCGGATGGGCGACGTTTGTTCACGGCCAGCACGGAGCCGTTGACCTCGCTGGGCCATCCCTCGGTCGAAGTGTGGGAGCCGGAGGCCGGTCGCGAATTGCTGTCGCTTCCGGGCCGTGAAGCCGTCTGGTCGTCCGTGGCGGTCAGTCCGGATGGCCTGCGTCTGGCCTCGGGAGGAACCGACAACGAGGGCAAGTTGCGGGAAGCGTTTCCGTGGCAAGACGCGGAATGGGCGTCGGCGTCGGGGAGCGCCGGGGCGCATCGGTTGGGCGACTACGCCGAGGCTTACTGGCAGGAGCGCCTGGCCGCGGAGCGGCAGGGCGCGCCCGGCGACACGAATCGGTGGACGGCGTCCCGGGCGCCTCGTGCGTGGTGGCCCGCGCGGGCCGACACGGCCCCGGCGGGCACGATCGATTTGACGCCGCACTACAACGGCTGGCTGGATGTGGCGTGGTTGCCTCCCCGCCTGGAGGAAAACCTGGACAATGATTTGGCGGAGTTGCCGCGGGGTTTGGTGACGCTCGACGGAATTCCCTTCGACCTCCGGGGCGTCGTGCAACTGGCCGGATCGACGCCCGACTTGCGAGGCTGGTTCCCGTCGCAGGTCACCAACATCGTGGTCGGGCGCATGTGTCGACGGCTGCAGTTCGTGCACGCGGACACGTTCAACGGGAAGGCGGGCATCCTCGTTGGCCGTTATGTGCTGCACTTCGCGGACGGCCGTCGGTTCGAGCACGAATTGCGACATCAACGCGACTTCGGACCCTGGCTCAGCAACTCGCAACCGACCGCCCCGGCCCCCGTCGTCTGGTCCGGCGATCCGCCGGCCGGAGCGCCCCCGGGGACGAAACGGCGCCTTTATCGCCTCGCGCTGGAGAACCCCTTTCTCGATACCCCCGCGCGCATCGACTTCGTCTCCGACCTCGAAGTCAGTGCGCCCTTCCTGGTCGCCCTGACCGTCGAGTGACGAACGCGCCCCGCCCGGGGGCCGGCGCCGCGGTCCTGTCCGCCGAAGCGGACGGGCGTCGCCGCCCGCCAGCGCTCCCCTGCCGGTCGCCTGGGGTTCGTTCCCGGACATTTTTTTGAAAGATCGCGGGAAACTCATTCGTTATGGGTGCGGCTGTAGCAAAGGCCGAAGACCGTTCATCCTGATCACGACTTATGAAATTGTTTTTGCTCCGCGGTTCCGCGGGGTTGTTTTTCCTGGCGGGGCTGGCCGTGGCTTCGGCGCAAGCCCAAGGCACCGCCTTCACCTATCAGGGGCAACTCCAGTCCAATGGGGGACCTGCGACGGGTGTGTATGATCTTGAATTCTCGGTGTTCAATGCCGCCGCGGGTGGCTCCCAGCAAGGCGCCACCATCGCCCTCAACGATCTGGGCGTGACCAATGGGCTCTTCACCGCGGTCCTCGACTTCGGCAACGCCTTTTCCGGCGGGGACCGTTACCTGCAAATCGCCGTTCGGCCCGGTGCGAGCACCGGTTCCTATGCGACGCTCGCTCCACGGCAACGCCTGACTCCGGCGCCGTATTCGATCCATGCGACCACTGCCGGCGGAATCACCGGCCTGCTGCCAGCCTCGCAGTTGCCGACCAACGTCGCGGTCCTCGATCGCACGCAAACGTTCACGGCCACCCAGACCTTTCGCGCCCCGGCCATTTTCAACGAGCGGATCGGCGTCCGCACGGCCAACCCTCAACAAACCCTGCACGTGGCCGGGCCTTATCTCCGGGTGGACGGCGTTGGGGCTGAGCAAGCCGTTCTCGGCGGCGACGGCGCCGGGGGCGATGTGGAGCTCGGCAGTTCCAACCCGGGCGTCGCCTCGGTCGCTCTGTTCAACATCGGCAGCGGGAGCTACATGAGCCTGTTTGCCCGGGACGGCCACTTCGACGGCATCCTCTCCGGTGATGGCTCCGGCCTGACGACACTGCCGGCCGGGCAACTCATCGGGAGCGTGCCGGATGCGCGCCTGTCGGCCAACGTGGCCCTGCGGGCGGCCGGCAACTACTTCACAGGGGATCAAACGTTCGCCGACCGCATCTTCTTCGGCGCGCAGACCCGCCAGATGCTCAATCTCTGGGGTGAAGAATACGGGATCGGCGTGCAATCGAGCACCACCTACTTCCGGTCCAGCTCCGGGTTCGCCTGGTATCGGGGCGGCCGTCATCACGACGGCGAGGGCGATCCGGGCACGGGCGGCGTGCCGCTAATGCGGCTCGATGCGGCCGGCAACCTGATGCCCGGCGGCTGGCTGGGCATCGGGATCCCGACGCCGTCGTTCCTGATCGACGTCCAGGGCGCCCTGTCCGCCGGCCGGTTCTCGACGACCAACAGTCCCAACGGAGCCGTGCTCGTGTTGCGAAACACGACTCCGTCGCCGACTTACCTCGGCGCCGTCAATTTTGAGCGGAACAGCTCAACGGTGGGACAGATTGGCTACTTCAACAACGATCGGTTCGGGTTCCGCGTCGCGGACGTCGAGCGCATGACGCTCAACAGCTCCGGCTTTCTCGGCTTGGGCACCGCCACGCCGGGCACGCAGCTCGATGTGCTGGCTGGCCAGGGGCTCGCCCGCCTGACGTCCACCAACACCTACTTCGGCTCGGTGTTGATCCTGAACAACAAGTCCGCCATTGCCGACTATCTCGGCGCCATCAATTTTGAGACGAACGGGACGACCGTTGGCCAGATTGGCTATCTGGCCGACCATCGCATCATCTTCAACGCCGGCGGCGTCGAGCGGATGAGCGTGCAGGGTGGACTCCTGACGATCAAGGGGGCCGGTAACGAGCAGGCGTTCATCGGCGGCAACGGCGGGGCGGTGGAGATCGGCAGTCGCAATTCAGCGGTCACCTCGGTTCGATTCACGAACCCGGCCGCCGGGCCCGGTTCGTTGATGGATTGCGTGGCCAAGACGTTCCAATCGCAATCCGACCGCAACGCCAAACAGGACTTCCGGGCGGTTGAACCGGCCTCAATTCTGGCGAAGGTCGTTGCGCTGCCCATCACGGAATGGACCTATAAAGGGGAGGGCGAGACCCGGCACGTTGGGCCGGTCGCGCAGGATTTCAAAGCGACCTTTGGTCTTGGCAATTCCGATCAATCCATCGCCACCGTCGATGCCGACGGCGTGGCGCTCGCCGCCATCCAGGGCCTGCACCGGAAATTCGACGACGAAGTGAGGTCGCTGCGCGCCGAGAATGCCGGGCTGAAGGAACGGCTCGGGCGCCTGGAACGTCTCCTGTCGCGCGACGCCCGTGAGTGAGCCCGAAACCCATCTCGGCCGGCCCCGGCCGGGCGGCGGCCGCCGGCAATGAATCCTCCCCCGCGCGTCGCGGCGGCACCTCCGCCTTGCGCGAGCGTCGATTTTTGCGACATTCCCGCCGTGGCTTGGGTCCCGCCCATCGTTCCAGATTTCGAGTTGTTGCGCCGCATTGGCCGTGGGAGCTACGGCGATGTCTGGCTGGCCCGTTCCATCACCGGGAAGTGGCGGGCGGTCAAGGTCGTTTACCGGGATCGCTTTGAATCCGATCGCCCCTTCGAGCGCGAATTTCTCGGCGTCCGCCAATTTGAGTCCATCTCTCATCAGCATCCGTCCCACCTGCGCATCCTGCACGTCGGCCGGCCGACCGAAGGCGCCTATTTCTATTACGTGATGGAGCTGGCGGACGACAGCGGGTCGTCGCCGGCGACGCCGGCGAACGGCGAAGCGCGCTTCTGTCCGGAGACCTATCAGCCGCACACGTTGCGCACCCGGCTGCAATCCGCCGGTCGCATCCCGGCGGCCGAGGCGCTCGCGCTGGGTGTGCGCCTGGCCGAGGCGCTGCACCACCTGCATCGGGCCCGGCTGATTCACCGCGACATCAAGCCGTCGAACATCGTTTTTGTGGACGGGCATCCCAAGCTGGCCGACATCGGCCTGGTTACGGCCGCGGAGGTTTCGAACACGTTCGTGGGCACCGAGGGATTCGTTCCACCGGAGGGGCCCGGCTCGATGCGGGCGGATATTTTTGCGCTGGGCCGGGTGCTTTACGAGGCGGCCACCGGCCGCGATCGGCTGGAGTTCCCGGGGCTGCCCGAACATCTGGAAGGCCTGCCCGATCGTGCGCAGTTGATGGAATTGAACCAGGTCTGGCTGAAGGCCTGTGACCCGGATCCGCCGAACCGTTATGCCAACGCCGAGGATCTGGCGAAGGACCTTTTGCTGGTCAGCGCGGGGCGGTCAGTTCAGCGCTGGCGCTGGGTCGAGCGCCGTCTCCGCCTGGTCACCGGCATCGGCGCCGCCATCGCCGCGCTGGCCGCGGTCGCGATCGTCATGGGCCTGTGGGCCAATCGGGAGCGACTCCGCGCGGTGCAGGCCGAGCACGACTTGCATCAGCGATTCGTCGGCCAGCAGGCGGCGCTGGCGCGCGCCACCCGCTTGACCGGTCTGCCCGGCCAGCGCCTGCGCTCGCTGGAAATGCTGCGGGAGGCGGCGCGGTTGACCAACACGCTCGAGTTGCGCAACGAAGCAATCGCCGCGATGGCCCTGCCGGATCTGGTGCGCACCCGCACGCTCGCCCCGGGCAGCGACCGGTGGATGTTCGACCCGAGCCTCACACGCTACGCGGTCGGCGAACCAGACGGACGAATCGACATCCGCTCGTTGGACGATCAATCCCTTGTTCACCAGTTGCCTCCCTACCAACTGCCGGGAGTTCCCTCGTGGCTGACGGGGTTGCACGGGTATGGATTTGGTTCGGACGGAACGCGGTTTGCCGCCGCCTACACCAATCACGATTTTCTCGTCTGGCGCCTGCCTGCGAAACCGGGCCTGTCCGCGATCGAGCCCGGATCCCTCGAGCCCAGCGGGCGGATCAAACTCCCGTGGGGCGCCCGATCCGTAACCAGCGCCGGCCCGACCAATCGCCTGTATACCGACGCGGCGGATGGTCGTTTGCATTGGTTTGATCTGTCGACCGGGCAGGAAGGCCCCAGCGTGCCGGGAGTCCCTGCCTTGAGCCGGCTGGAGATTTGTCCGGATGGCCGACGCTTCGCCCAGGCCGATGGCGAACGCGTCGTGATTCGGGACCTGGACACGGGCGCCACCAACCTGTCCTGGAGCACAGGAGCGGAGGTGCATGGTCTGAGGTGGCATCCGGACGGCCTGCAGCTGCTCACGCGCGGCGCAGGGCCGGTCATTCATTGGTGGACGGCCGACGACGGCCGTCCGGCGGGCTTGCTCGCGGCGCACGAGGCAGCCGTCATGCAACCCGCCTTGGACCGGGACGGGCAATGGATGATCTCCACTTCGTGGGGCAATCGCATGGTCTTGTCGAATCTGGCCCGCAAGCAGGCCATGCTCCGCTGGATCGACGGCGGCAATGACCTGCAACTCGCGCCCGGCGGCGCGCGCGCGGTCCTTTCGAGCTGGCAGGATAATCTCTGGCATGTCTTCGATTTCGTCGCTGGCGACGAGGTCACATACCTGGCCGTGCACCCACACTCCGGCAATCCAAGTGGAAATCGAAACCTCTGGCGGGTGACGTTCCTCGACAACGGCCTGCTGGCCGGCACGAGCGACCATGGTTTCAACGTTTGGGATTTGCACGGCCGGCCTTGGCCCGTCTTCTTTCGTGACCCGCTGCACCACGCCCTTTTTCCCGCGCCGGGCGGAGGCCTGGTCACCGTCGACGGGCGGGCCTTGCGCCTCCGCACGCTGGCCCGCGGCGATCGGGAATTGCCGATCCGCCAAAGCCCCGTGGCGCGACTGACCCCCCGGGAGTTCGCGTCGGTGCACGGCTATGCGGTGTCGCACGATCTCCGCCAGGTGGCGATTCTGGATCATGGAGGGGAGCTTCATCTGCGCGCCTACCCGGCCACCAATGAGTGGCGCGCGCTCACGCCGGAGCTTGTCCACAGCATTTCCATGGATGGAGCAGGCCGCCGGCTCGCTGCCATCTTTCTCAAAACCAAAGGACTGGCGGCCTGGTCCACCGAAAGCCACAAGTCGATCTTTGCAGCGGAGGGCGAGAACTGGTCGCGCCTTGAGCTCAGCCCCGACGGCCGGTGGCTGGCGGCCGCTTCCCTTGCCGCAATTAAGGTCTGGGATCTTGAAAACGGGCGGGTGGCGTTGCAACGGCCGCGCCAGGCGGGAATCCCGCCGCAGTTGGCGTGGAGCCCGGACAGTGGCTGGCTGTTGGTGAACGAAATCGGGGCGGAAGTTCGGCTGCTGGCCGCGGAAACCTGGACCGAACTCGCCACGTTTCCCGCCCCACCGTTGATGACCGCGCCGGCGTTCAGCCTCGACGGATCCAAGCTGGCGCTGCCCGGGGAAGAGGCCGGCGTTCAGGTTTGGCATCTGGATGCGGTCCGCCACCGGTTGCAGGACCTCGGTCTCGACTGGCCGGATCGATCCGATCGGGGGGCACAGGCCCGGCGCTGAACCGCATGGCAACCGACGTGAATCCAGTTCCGCCGCCGCCGAAGGATGACTCGCTCCCGACGCGCGCGTCGCTGCTGGCGCGTTTGCAGGATTGGGACGACCGCGACAGCTGGCGGGATTTTTCCCGGACGTACGAGCGCCTGGTCCTCGGGGTGGGACGCAAATCCGGGCTGACGGAGGCGGAGGCCCAGGATGTCTTGCAGGAGGTGCTGCTCTCGGTGGCAAAGACCATCGGCGAATTTCAGTCCAGCGCGCGGCGCGGCTCGTTTCGGGCCTGGCTGCTGAACCTGACCCGCTGGCGCATCGCCGACCAGATCCGTCGGCGCCAGGCGCTGCCGCCCGGTCAGTCGGGGGCGGATGTCTCCGACCGGACGGCCACCGTGGAGCGGGTGGCCGACCCGGCCGGGGACTCGTTTGAAAAAGCGTGGGATGACGAATGGCAGGTGCGTTTGATGGAGGCGGCTGTCGATCGCCTGCGGCGCCGGGTCAAGCCGCGCCACTTCCAAATCTTCGAGCTCTACACCCTCCGGCATTGGAAACCTGAGGCGGTGGCCAGGGAACTTGGCGTCAGCCGAATCCAGGTCTATCTCGTCCAGCACCGGCTGCTCAAACAATTGAAGGCCGAGATCGAACAGCTGCAGCGCCACTGGGAAAGTCAAGGCTAGTGCCGCATTCCACGGATGGGCAGGGATGGGGAGGAGAATGAGCATCCCTGACTTCTGGATTGAATGGAGTCGCCCATGGGAGCCGCGCATGGCTCAGATGTCGGGGTACTAAACATAGCGGGAGTAGAAATAGCGTTGCTGCTCAATTTCAAGGCGGCAAAGCTGACTTGGAAGCGGGTCGTAACCGGGGCGTCTGAGACCGGTCCGATCTGTTTATAAGGCAGGTTGGACACTGAAGAGTTGCTCGAGTGTCTTCCATCCGTGCCCATCCGTACCCATCCGTGGTCAACTCGATCACGTGAATGCCCCGACCTCAGGCTCCCCTGACAAGGCCCGGCTGTCCGCACGTTCGTTTCCTCCAAAATTTCCCAAAACCTTTTTTGGCCACCTTTATCCGGCATTTTCGCCTTGGTGGGGTGAACGCTCAAATCATGAAGACACGAACGCCACTTCCACCCGCCGTCCTGGCCTGCTTGCCAGCCCTCTTTTTTCTACTCGGTGCTCGAACCGTTGAGGCTCAGACCGTGACTCAATCGATGCCGCTGCGCGCCGGCTGGAATTCGATTTGGTTGGAGGTCCAGCCCGCCGACAACAGCGTCTCGAACGTCTTCGCCGGGCTGCCGCTGGCCAGCGCCTGGACCTATCTCCCGAACGAAAGCTCGGTCGAGTTCATCCGCGATCAGAATGAGCTCCCGTTCAACCAGCCCAGCTGGCTCCGTTACTTTCCGGCAGGGCAGCCTGAGGCGTTCCTCAACAACCTCTTCGCGGTCCACGCGCAACGGGCGTATCTCGTGAAGCTGACCAGCCCGGCCACGCTTACAGTCACCGGACGCCCGTCCCTGCGCCGGAGTGAATGGCAGCCGAACGCCTTCAATTTGCGCGGGTTTCCCGTCGACCCGACCCGCTTGCCCTCCTTCGCCGACTTCTTTGCCTCATCGTCCGCTCATGCGGGCAAAGTCATTTATCAGCTTGGCGCGAACGGCCAGTGGGCGTTGGTCAACTCCACGGACGCGATGCGCGCCGGCGAGGCCTACTGGGTCTACTGCCAAGGGGCGTCGACCTATCAGGCGCCGTTGGGTGTGGAACTGGAGCTTGGTGACGGTTTGGACTACGACACGCAGCTCACCGAACTTGCGCCGCGCCTGCGCAACCTGTCCGCGTCGGCGCGAACTGTTTCGGTCAACGACCTTGGCGGCGGCGCGAGCGGGCCTTTGTCCTATCAACGGTTCGCGAACAACCAGCTTTCGTGGGTCAACCTGCCGGCGCCGCACACGGTCTCGTTGGGCGCGCGGGGCGCGACGAGCGCCGATTTGGATCTGCACCTCGCGGTGCGACGCAATGACTTTGCCGGAAACAGCTACGCCTCGATTCTTGAGGTGAAGGACAACGCGGGCACGCGTTATCTCGTGCCGGTCACTGCGGCCAAGCTGCTGGCAGCGCGGGCGTCCTTGAACGATCCGCTCGGCGGCAGTGGCTCCGGCGGGTTTGGCCTGGCGTCCGGCGGGCCCGGCGCGGCGAAGGCGGGCCTTTGGGTGGGAACGGCCACCATCACCAACGTCAACGAAGCCAGCTCGGCGCAGCCGCTGACGCCGCGGCCCACGCGTTCGCCGTTCAACCTGCGATTGCTGCTCCACGTGACCGCCGAGGCGAAGCCGCGTCTGCTCAAGGACGTGGTGCAGATGTGGCAGGAGAGCACGCGGACCAACGATGGCGCTGGCCATCTCGTGGTGGACAAGCCGGGCCGGTTCGTGTTGCTCACCGACGAGACCCTCCTGCCGCAGTTCGAGGGCGGCGCCTTGCGCGGCGGCCAGCCGGTGGGTCGGCGGCTGAGCACGGTGGATTACGATTTCCCGGCCGGCTCCAGCAACTACCTGGCGATGACCGGCACGTTTGCCTTCGGGCAAACGGCCAGCTGCAGCATCACGCTGGACCCGAACTTCCCGACCAATCCGTTCCGGCACAAGTATCATCCGGATCACGACAACAAGGATCGGCTGTTTCAGCCGCTGCCCCCGAACCTGCCGGTGGAACATCAGGAAGTCTACCGGATCAGCCGCACCGTCGAACTGACCTTCTCCGCGACGGATCCCGCGGGGGCCGCGCTGTCCTCAATTGAATATGGGGACTCCGCCATGGGCGGCACCTATCGCGAAACGATCGTTGGCTTGCACAAAACAAACCTGGTCGTGAGCGGCACCTTTCGGCTGACCCGCGTGAATAACTCGCCCGTGTTGAATCAGTGACCAGTGACGAGTGATGAGTGACTAGCGATGCGCAACGAGTGAGAACAATCCCTGATTTCGACGAACCGTTTATGAAAGACTTGCTGACACAAACCTCTGGTGACCTGAGTGGAAAGAATGGACGAACGCGCCTCGGTCTTGGACGCGCCTTGGTCCTTTTGGTCTTTGGGCTGGCCTGGGGTCGAGACGCCCGGGCCCAGGCGCCTCAATTCCAATTCATCCTGATGCCGGTGCGCACGGCAAATTCGGAAGCGGTTCCGAATGACATCAATGACAAGGGGGAGGCGATTGGCACGGATTACTCGGGTTTCCTCACCGACCACAATACGGCCCGCGCGGTCCGGTGGAATCTGAACAATACGCCGTCCATCTCGACCCTGATGGATGGGCCGAGTTGGGGCACGTCCATCAACAACGCCGGCGACTATGCAGGGGTCAGCAGCGGTTATTTTCCCGGTCTCCCGACGATCCCCTTCTACGACACCAACGTCATTGTTCGCGGCGGCGTTCCCGCCCTCTTCGGTTACAACCCTTTCAGCCAGGCCTCCAGCGTGGATCTCAACGATGGCGGGATGGCGACGTGGAGCATTGTGACCGGAACGGGGAGCCCGACGTATTACCAGGGTCCCGCGGGGGACAATCTGGGCAGCCCGTACGGTTCCTTCGCCGGTCGGGCGCGATTTCATGATTTGATGAGGGAAGGTCCATCGAACCCCTCCCAGGATCGCTTTGGTTACTTTGGCCGGCGCGGCCTCTTCATCAACAACGCGCAGGACATCGTCGGGACCTTCGCGGACGGCATCCAGTTGTTGCTCGTCGAGACGAATGCGGCGACCCGGATCCTCTACCCGCTCCCCGGCTATTTCCATCGGCCGACGGGACTGAACAACCGCGGCGACGTGGCCGTGACGATGCAGCTCACGGAGTCATCCCCGCCACTGGCCTATCTTTACAACTACCGAACCGGCCGCCTGACGAACCTGACGGACCGCTTTCAGGCCTCTGGACTGGTGTCGAACTTTGTGACGCGCGGCCTCAACGATTCGGGAGAAATGGTGGGAAGCGCGTATGATTCCTCAGGCCAGAAACGCGCGATTCTCTACAGCGGCGGGCTGGTCTATGACCTGCGTGTGTATGTGCCGGCCGGGGCCAATTTCATCGTGCGTGAGGCCACCGCGATCAATAACGCGGGAGACATCGTTGGCTGGGGCACAAGCGGTGGTGGCGGGTTCTCCATCACACCCTTTCTTTTGCGCCGGGCGAACATCCCGGTCGGAACCGCCCTTGCCGCACCGGCTGGGGCGCGCAATCCATCCAATGGCAACAAGGTCTATCGCCCGCCCGCGGTCGAGGCCCTGGATAATACGTCGCCCGGCGACCTGGCGGCAGCCTACGTCTGGAGCGATCTCGAGCAGAAACTCCATTTCTTCCGCCCCATCACGGTAAAAGTCTCGTGGTGGACGTCCACCAGTCTGATCGACACCAGCGCGTTCATTCCGCAGATCGTCCGTTTTTCCTGGCCGACCGAGCCGCAAGTTCACGTGGCGAACGCGCCGGTGCAACTTGACGACGCGAGCACTGGCTATCGCGCCGTTTCGGTCCGCTACAGCGAGGCCAGCCTCGCCGCCGGATATTCCTACAACGCCCAGTCCAAAACCCTGGTCGTGCCGCAACCGGCTTACACCGCGATTCATTATGTGCTCGCACCGGCAATTGCCGCGGGCGGATTGGTTTCGGATCCGAGCCCTTACTCAAATCTCGTGCAGGTGATTCGCACGGTGAACTGGAACGACCCGGCGCATCTGCAAAGTGGCGTCCCCGCCACCGTCGGGACGAAAGTCGCCGACCCGCGCGGATTTTCCACGGCCAAGAGCGGTTTTGTCCTTTTCACCAACGCGCCCTACGACGGGGCGGGCCTCGACGCGGCATACCTTCGCACCAACCAGACCGGGCCCATCATCCCGGTGAACGTGCCCACCAGCGCGGAGAGCAATCTCGTCGTCGCATTTTACCAGGGCAATCCCGTCACCGGCGCGCTCTGGCCGGACAAGCCGGTGCAGTTCAACATCAGCTGGCCCGCGGGCGCGGATACGCTCGTGATCGCCAACACCAACGGAGCCGTGCTGCCCGCCGGCACGTCGCATCGCGTCTATCATCAACCGGTGCCGGGCCTGCCCGGCTACAATCCCAACGAGGAACACGCCCTTCTCGCCAACGGCCGGCTGTATGCCCTGCGGAATGATCTCAACCGCGCCAATACCTCGTCGAACTTTGTCTTGTTGAAATTCCAGGCGGCCGGCGAATGGACGATCAAGCCCTACCGCGTGGTGCTGAGTGACAGCTCGTTTGGTTTTCGTTACTCGGGCGAAGTGGGAAAGGAACTGGCGGTTCCCTTCCAGATGACCCTGGTCAACCGCGCCGGCTGCACCTTCCCCCCGGCCGGTCCGGTGTTCGCCGACTATCTCGGCAAGCTCTATGGGCGCTCGGGCCCAACGCCTGAAGACCCGGCGGCTGAGGCCATCCTCAATTTTGGCTATCAAGTCCCGTCCACGTTTTTCATCGACGCCAACAACGACCGCATCGCCGACGCGCCGGGCACCTGCACGACGTGGAGCGGCCTGGAGACGGGCAGTTCGACGCCGACCCCGGTCAATGTCACCTACCGGATTCATTGGCCGGCCACTGCGCCCGTGTTGCAAGTCGGCGAGAGCGTGCTCGACGCCAAGCACGGCCTGCCGGACATCAAGGATTGGGCGCGGGCCGACGTGGTGTTCGACTCGCTCAATCCCAGCAACACGATGCCGCTCTCAGCGGTGGCGCGCCTCTATGACCCGGTCACCACGCGCACGCTGCGGCTCACCAATGTCGCGGGCGTGACGGCCGGCTACGTGCTGCCGCCGGAAGTCGCGCTGGAGTTCAATGCGGCAGGGCAACAGGTGTTTTCCGCGCTGCCTTATCACATCAAGTCGCGGCTCATCTACAACCCGTCGGCCAAAACGCTTTCCTTTGTGGGCGTCTACGACCCCAGCGGGGCGGGGGAGCCGTTGCTGATGCCCAACGTGATGACCCCGCAAGAGCGCGACCGCGTCCTGCAACTCAGCGGCCAGACGCAATTCCAGGACATCATCCGCGCGCTTTACGACCTGACGCGCAATCCCCATCGCATCGATGCCGATCGCAACGGCGTGCCCGACCAGGCTTTGCTCATCGGCTACACCACCAATGCGGGCGGCGCGATCGTGCGCGAACAGCTCGGCGGCGGGCCCAAGGCGCTCACGGCGGCGCAATCGCTGCCGTCAGCCAACGCCTTTGGCAACGCCCTGCAACTCGATGGATCGAACTACGTCGAAGTGCCCGGCGACAGCGCGCTCAACGCCTACCCGCTGACGGTGACGGCGTGGATTCGCACCTCGGACAGCTCGGCGACCGCGCGCGGCATCGTGAACAAGTATCTCGATGCGTCGGGCAATGGCTACAGCGTGCATCTGGCCGGCGGCCGCGTGCGCGCCTGGCTCTTCACCGGCAGCGGCGGCTCCATCTTTGGCAGCGGCGGCCTGGACGGCGGCAGCGTGGCGGACGGCAACTGGCATCATGTCGCGTTCACGGTCGATGCCAGCGGCGGCAAACTCTACGTGGACGGCCTGCTCAAGGCGTCGTTGGGCTGGACGGGCGGCGCCGGCGCGCCGACGTCGACGCAGCCGCTGCGGGTCGGGCGTTTCCCCAACACCGGCAACTTCATCGGCCAGATTGATGAAGCGACGGTGTGGAACGTGGCCCGCAACGCCGCGGACATTCAGTCCGCGATGAACAGTCCGCTGACCGGCATGGAGCCGGGGCTGGTGGGCTACTGGCGATGCGACGAAACCGGCGGAGCGACCGTGAACGACGGCGGCAACGGCTTCCGCGACGGGGCATTCGTCGGCGCCGCGGTGCGCGTCGTCTCGTCCCTGCCGCCCAGCGCGTTCGTCCGCGCGCTGCGGCTCGACGGCACGGGCTACGTCGAGGTGGCGCACGCGGCGGCTCACGACACGTTGCCGCTGACGGTGAGCGCGTGGATTCGGACGACGAACGCCACGGCCGCGGTGCGCGGGGTCGTGACCAAGTATCTGGATGCGTCAGGGAATGGCTTCAGTGTTCATGTCTCCGCTGGCCGGGTCTACGCCTGGTTCTTTGCCAGCGGGACACGTTTTGTCTCGCCGGGCGGCCTGGGCCTGAACGGCGGGTGGGTTGCGGACGGCAACTGGCATCACGTCGCCTTCACCGTCGATAACAGCGGAGGCCGGCTTTTCGTGGATGGCACCGGGCGGGCGGTGAGCGGTTGGACGGGCGCCCCGGGAGCGCCAACCACGTCGGAGCCACTGCGCTTTGGGCGCTATCCAAACATAGCCAATTTCCAAGGGGAGTTGGACGAGGTCGCGCTCTGGAACTCGGCCCGCAGCGCCGACCAGATTCGCGCCGCGATGGCGGGTCCTCTCACGGGCTCCGAATCGGGCTTGCTGGGGTACTGGCGGTTTGATGAGACCACCGGCACGACGGTCGCCGATGGCGCGGCGGGTCGCAGCGGGATGTTGACCAACGGCGTGGCGCGCGTCGATGCAACCATCCCCACCGCCATCGTCGATGTGCCGCGCTACCTCGTGCTGGCGGAAAACAACGCCTCACCGCTCACGCCCGTCACGCTCCACATCGTCCGCGTCGGCAACGGGCCGTTCCGCGGCGACTTGAAAGTGATCTTCCCGGACAACGTGTTCGACGAGCGCCTCACGCTGCGCCACAGCTCGGATTTTGGCGGAGACCCGACCGGACTGGAATTCGAGTGGTACTATCATCCGGACGACAGTCCGTCCGTGCGGACGACGCTGCCGTTGGTCGATGGCAATGGCACCATCACCGATGCGCGGGGTTGGCAGGCAATCCCGCTAACCGTCCCGGCCAATGGCGCCAACGCCGTGACGATTGGTGACGGCGGCCAATCGAGCCTCCTGCTGTTAAGCGACAATTGGTTCATTTGCCGGTATCGGGGCTACAGCCTTGGCGGACGCACGCGCTGGAGTGAGTTCGCGGGCGGTCCGGGTGCGGGCGGCGAGGCGCAATTGGCTCCGGGCTGGGTCAAGCGGGTGGTCGAAGGACTCAATCCCTTCGAGCAGCGCACGACGAACTTCCACGCCACGGCGGCGAATACGTTTGCCAGCATGTTGATTCAAGCGGGCCCGCGCTATGAGGGCAACATCGCCCTCAGCGCCGATCCCGCCAACCTCAACAGCGTCGGTTTGATCGAGAGCTACACTACCGTGCTCAATCGTGCGCGGCGTTTGAGCGTCGATGCCGTGCCATCGGTGGAGTACGCGCCCGCCAACAACGCCATGCTCCTGGCCGCCAGCCGCATCTCGGATCTTTATCTGCTGCTCGGCAACGAGGCGTTTGCGGACGCGGCGGATCCCACCATCGGTTTTGACACCGGGAGTACCTACGGAAACGCAGCTCCGAGCATCTTCGCCTTCCAGAACCAGCTGGATTCGCTGCTCGAAGAGGAATTGGCGCTCCTGCGCGGACGGGACCCGGGCGGCGCAGGCGTGACCGCTCCACCCGTCTACAACCGGCTCTTCTGGAATTTCACGAGCGGCGACGGCGAGGTGGCCTACTCGCAGGTCTACAACTTGAGTGACCAGCCCGGCACCTCCGCTGGCATCAACGAGGCGGACGCGCGAGTGATGTATCCCCAGGGCCACGGCGATGCCTGGGGCCATTACCTCACGGCCATCACGACCTACTACGACCTCCTGCGCCATCCGCGCTATACGTGGATCCCGCGCGCGGAAGCCACTCTGGTCGCGGGCGTGCCGGTGACAGTCGATTATCTCGACGAGCGCAAGTTTGCCAGGGCGGCGGCGGCCAAGGCGCGCACCGGGGCCCAGTTGGTGGACCTGACCTATCGCAACAGTTACGTCGAAGATCCCGCCGGCCAATCTCAGGGCTACATGGACGCCGATGCCGACCGCGCCTGGGGCGTGAGCGAGTGGGCGCGGCGCGCGGGCCAGGGCGCGTTTTTCGATTGGGTGACGGCCAATGCGATCTTGCCGGCGAACGACGCCGCGCACACCGGCATTCAAAAGATAGACCGCACCACGGTGGCTGAGCTGGATGAGATCATCGGCCACCATGACGAGGTGCAGGCCCAGATCGACAAGGCGGATGCCGGTCTCAATCCGCTTGGCCTTGCCGCGGGCGCGGTGCCCTTTGACATCAACCCGGCGCAAGTCAACGCCGCCACCCCGTTGACCCATTATGAGCAGGTTTCGCAACGCGCACTCAGCGCGGTGAACAACACGCTCGCCATCTTTAATTACGCCAATCAGCTCGGCCAGAACCTGCGTCGCAATCAGGACACGCAGAATCAGCTCGCCAGCAACACCACGGACAAGGAACGCGACCTGAAGAACCGGATGATCGAAATCTTCGGCTATCCTTACGCCGGCGACCTCGGCGCGGGCGGGACGTATCCCGTCGGTTACGACGGGCCGGACTTGTACCACTACATGTATGTCAACGCCACGGAACTGACCGGCGAACCGGGCGTGCCGCAGACGAGCGTCGTTGGATTCTACAGCGGGCTGCGAATTAACGGCGGCACGCCCGTGGACAGCGTCAGCGCCTTCCCGGACGACGTGCCCAACCCGTCCGTCTTGCAGGTGTCATCCGGCGGCAGTTTCCAGGTGACCTATCCCATCTCCTCGGGCGAATACGCCTTGGTCGCGCCCGCGGCCTGGGGTTCGCGTCGCGCGCCAGGCAAGCTGCAAGTCAATTTGTCCGACCTGCTGCGGGCGGAAGCGAAGCTCAAGCAGTCCATCGTCAAATACGACCTGTTGAACAAGCAAATCCAGGACACGTTGGACGTGCTCGCAGCGCAGTACGATCTGAATGCGGACAAGATCATCATCAAAAGCGCGGAGTTGGGGACCTTGGAGGCGATGACGGTGGCTGCGAACGCCTTCAAGGCGACCTCGATCGGGGTGAAACGAGTCGCCGAAATTGCGAACCTGGTCGAGCAGGCGGTTTCGGAGGGAATTCCGAAGTCGGTGGGCCTGGCCACGGATGCGTTTGCCCCGGTTCGAGGCGCCCTGAAGAGCGGCCTCCTCGTCGGCAAGCAGGCCATTCTGTATGCGGCGGACGCGGCGGACCTCGCCGAATACACCATCTCCGGCCAAAAAGAAGTGGTCAAAAACTCGGCGGCGCTCAGTCTGGAGGTCGAAAATCAAAAATACGAGGTCCGGCAGAAGGTGGTTGCGCTGCAGCAGCTCATCCGCACCGAGGTTCAGCAACGCTACGAACTCTACGAGCTGAAAGAGGCGCTGAACGCCGCCGTTGGCAATTATCAAGCCACCCTGGCCCAAGGCCTGCGCCTCGCCGAGGAACGCATCGCCTTTCGCCGCGGCATCGCCGCCACGACGCAGCAGGCCCGCTACAACGACATGGCCTTCCGCATCTTTCAGAACGATGCGATCCAGAAGTATCGCGCCCAGTTCGACCTGGCCGCGCGCTACGTTTACCTCGCGGCGAAAGCCTACGACTACGAAACGTGCCTGCTCGGCAGCGACACTCGCGGGGGGCAGCGCTTTCTCACGGACATCGTCCGCCAGCGCAGCCTTGGCCAGATCATCGGCGGCCTGCCGGTGTCCGGCTCCGTGGGCCTGACCGATCCGCTGGCGCGCCTCGATCAAAACTTTGCCGTGCTCAAGGGGCAATTGGGCTTCGCCGCGGCCGCGCCGCAGACGAACCGATTTTCGCTGCGCACCGGCCATTTCCGGATCAGCAACACCAACGCCGCCGCCTGGCGGGCGGCGCTCGCCGACGCGTATCGGCCCAACCTCTGGAACGTGCCGGAATTTCGGAAATACTGCCGGTCGTTCGACGACAATCAAAACACGCCCCAGCCGGGAATTGTCCTCGAGTTCGACTCGACGATCACCGCCGGCCTGAACTTCTTCGGCTGGCCGCTCGGCGCCGAGCCGACCTACAACCCGACGCGCTACACGACCAAGGTGCGCACCGCGGGTGTCGCCTTCACCGACTACACCGGCGCGCCTGGACTGACCACCACGCCCTACGTCTATCTCATCCCGGTCGGCAACGACGTCATGCGGACGCCCACCGGAGGCACGGGCGACATCCGCAGCTTCCTCGTCGTTGATCAAAAACTGCCGCTGCCGTTCCCCATCGACAACGCGGCTCTGCTCGGACCGAACTGGATCCCCGCCAACGACACGCTCAAGGCGGAAACTTCGGGGGACTTCGGCGGCATCCGCCTGTTCTCCAGCTTCCAGGCATTCGACGATCGGAGCGGTGTCTCCGAGTTCAACACGGACACCCGGCTGATCGGCCGTTCAGTCTGGAACACCCGCTGGATCCTGATCATCCCCGGGATCCAACTCGGCGGCGACCCCAACACCAACCTCGATACGTTCATCAACACCGTCAGCGACATCAAAATCTTCTTCCAAACCTATGCCTACAGCGGGAACTAGAACCCACCCAACGCAAGGCCCAAACCTCTACTCTCTTCTCTTGCCATGAACCTGAACTTCGAGCTTTTCCGCCCACTCGTTCCTCTCGCCGCGCTCGTGCGACCCATGCTGCTTCAGCGGCGCGAAAGACCGGGAGCCCGACTCGCGATACCCCAGTCCCACCCCTTGCTTCTCGATGCTCGATCGGAGCGAAGCCCCGCGTTGGTCGCCGTGTTCGCAGCATTGAGCCTGCTTGGCGCGTGGTCCGCCCGCGCCGATCTGCCGGCACCCGATAACCTCCTTTACGGTTCGATCGTGCTCGGGAATCGGCTGATCACTTCGGCAGACACGAACTTCATCGTCGAGGCGCGCAAGTCCCTGGCCGGCCCCGCGGTGAGCACTTATCGGTTGGGGGAGGAGCCGGCCGCCGGAAATTTTTATCTCCTGAAGGTGGCGCTCGAAGAGATGGCCCCGCGGGCCAGCGTGAACAGCGCGCTGGTTGGGGATACGGTCTTTGTCGTCGTCCGTGACCAGAGCGGGCCGCGCGCCACGAACTCATTCGTCATCACGGAACGGGGTCTCGTCACGCGCCGGGACTTTGGCACGGCCCCGGGGGGAGACACCGATGGAGACGGCCTGCCGGACGCCTGGGAGGTCGCCCTCTTTGGAAATCTCAATCGCAACGGCTTGGCCGTCGGAGCCAACGGGCAAAGCCTGACGGCGAACTACGTGGCCGGGACCGATCCGAACAATCCGAACGACCGGTTCGATTTGACCATCACTCCGGTCGCGCCGAACAAGTTCATCAGCTTTCTGGCCCGGACGGCGGCGGGGGCGGGTTACGAAGGGCAGAGTCGTTACTACGCTTTGGAATTTTCGACCAACGCGGCGGGACCGTGGTCTGGAGTGCCCAATCGCACGAACATCCTGGGCAATAACACCACGGTGAGCTACCCAACGGCGGAACCCGGGGCCACGGTCTTCTATCGCGGACGGGTCCGCCTGCAGGCGCCCTGATCACCCTTGGCGTCGGCGGGGCCCGGGGGGCGCCGTCTTTCGCGCAGCCGTGCGTTTCGAACGTGTTGGCAAACGTCCACGCCACGGCCGGGCCGCGGACATTCTGCCCGCAGCGTTCGGGCTGGCGACGACGCTCAAAGGTTGGGGAGCGCGTCGTCTGGTTCAGCTGCTGTGGATCTCGCGATGGCGGGATTTGCGCTCCGATTCAACCGCTCCCACAACTTCGAGCTTCAAATCGCTCGGCAGGGTTGCAGTTGGCAGTTGCGTTTTCGTCCCGGCTTTGCTGAATTCGCGGCGTGCCCAGCATGAACAAAATTCCAGCAATTCTTCTTTCGGTCGGCGCCCTGTGCGGCGTTGTTTCATCCCGTGCCGTTGCCGCCGACGGCAACCTCGGTTACACCAACACCCCGTTTATTCCGGGGACCCAGTGGCATGTCCACGACGGCACGCGGCCGCAGCCGCGCATCGTCACGCCGGGCGCCACCTTCAGCCATCTCGCGCCGCCGCCCTCGGATGCCATCGTGCTCTTCGACGGGACGGATTTGTCCAAGTGGACGACGGGCAACGGCCCGGCGAAGTGGAAGGTGGAGAATGGCTACATGGAGGTTGCGCCGAAATCCGGCAGCATCCACACGAAGGATCGCTTCGCGGATTTCCAGCTGCACATTGAGTTTGCCACGCCGGCCAAGGTCGAAGGCAAGAGCCAGGGCCGCGGCAACAGCGGCATTCTCTTCAACGGGATCTATGAGGTGCAGGTGCTCGATTCCTACAACAACCCGACCTATCCCGACGGCCAGGCCGGCGGTCTCTACGGCCAAACCCCGCCCCTGGTCAACGCCTCGAAACCGCCCGGCGAATGGCAGAGCTACGACATCATTTTCGAATCCCCCCGCTGGGGCGCCGACAAGAAGATCGCCAAGAAGGCGAACGTGACCGTCATCCACAACGGCGTCGTCCTGCATCACAAGAGGGAATACCAGGGCACCACCCCCCATCAGGCGAACGGAAATTACAACAACCCGCACGCGCCGGAGGTTTACATCGAGTTGCAGGATCACAACAACCCGATGCGCTTCCGCAATGTCTGGCTGCGCAAGCTGGGCGAATACGATCAGCCGTAGGTGGTCGCAACACACCGACGAGAGAACTTGGGGCCCGGGCGTGGGAAGGCAGCGTGAACGTGATTTCATTCAGTCAGGTGCCAGCGTGGGAGGTTAGGGGCCCGGCCGGGGTCATGGGGGGTCGCGTCCATCCAGGGCCGCGGCTCGTCGCGTTGTCGGCGATGTTGGTCGTGGCTTCAGCCGGGACTGCGGCCGAGCCCAACGACTGGCCGCAATACCGGGGTCCGACCGGCGATGGTCGCGCCGGTGCCGTCACGTTGCCGCTGCATTGGAGCGAGACCAATGGAGTCGTGTGGAAGACCCCGATCCACGGGCGGGGCTGGTCGTCGCCGGTGATCGGCGGCGGGCGCATCTGGCTGACGACCGCCTCCGAGGATGGCCGCGAGCTGTCCGCCCTTTGCGTGGATCAGGTGTCGGGCAGGATCCGCCACGACTTGAAGCTGTTCGAGGTTGAGAAGCCGCAGTTCGCGCACAAGTTCAATTCGTATGCCTCGCCGACGCCCGTGTTGAGCGACGATGGGGCCCGCGTCTACGTGACCTGGGGATCGCCCGGCACGGCCTGTCTCGACGCCGCTTCCGGGAAAGTGCAGTGGCAACGGCGGGACCTGGAGTGTAACCATTATCGCGGCGCCGGCTCCTCCCCCATTCTCCACGCGGGGCTGCTGATCATGAATTTTGATGGCAGCGACCATCAGTTCATCATCGCCCTCGACGCGCGCACGGGCAAAACGGTCTGGCGGGACAATCGCTCCATCGATTTCAAGGATCTGGGGCCGGACGGAAAGCCGGACTCGGAAGGCGACTGGCGCAAGGCCTTTGCCACGCCGCACGTGGCCAGCGTGGGCGGGCAGTTGACCTTGCTCAGCCAGGGCGCGAAGGCGCTTTACGGCTACGAACCCAGCACTGGCAAGGAACTCTGGCGCGTCGAGGAACGTCAAAACCACTCGGGCAGCTCGCGTCCCCTCGTGAGCGGCGATCTTGTCTTCGTCAACACCGGCTGGTCCAGCGGCCAGCTCCTGGCCATCCGGCCCGGTGTGAAAGGCGGCGCGGTGGATGCCAACGTGACGACCAACGCATCGCCTGGAAATGGCCCGGCCATCGTCTGGAAAGTGAAACGGAACGTGCCCAAGAAGCCGTCGCTGCTGCTGATCGACGACCTGCTTTACTTCGTGGACGACGGCGGGATCGGGAGCTGCATCGAGGCGAAAACCGGACACGAGGTCTGGCGCGAGCGGCTGGGAGGCAATTTCTCGGCGTCGCCCATCGAAGCCGGCGGACGCCTGTATTTCAGCAACGAAGAAGGGAAAACCATCGTGCTGGCGGCCGGGCGGGAGTTCAAGAAGCTGGCGGAAAATCAGCTCGACGACGGCTTCATGGCATCGCCGGCGGTGGCCGGGCGCGCGCTTTTCCTGCGCAGCCGGTCGAATCTCTACCGGATCGAAGAGCGGTAGGGCGCCCCGCACTGCGGGACGCCGGCTGTGCGGTCCGCCTCACTGCTGTTCGCTCATGAATTCAGTCTTTTTCCGCTACCCAGCTTCGGCGGCGGGCGGCGGAGCGCCCGCCCTACCCCGGAAGCGTGCTTATGACCCGTCGGGCGGGCTGTCGAACGCCAGCGCGCGATCGCGTCCGCGCGGCACACGGCCGAGGTGTTGCAGGAGGAAGGCGAGGAGGTGACGGTGCAACTCGCGATATTGCGCGGTGCTCAGGCGCAGCGGTTCCAGCTCGTTCCAGGGGACGGTCCCGAGCCGATAAGCGATCTGGCGGGCGCCTTCGCTCAATCGCGCCGACGCGAGGTCCGGGGCCAGGCCCAGCTCAGCCAGCATGCGAAGCTCGAACGCCAGCCCGAGCTCGGGCGCGTGCGGTCGACGGTTCAGCTCGTCGAGGTACCCGGCGAGGACATCGAACAATTCCGGGATGGGCGTATCGGTTTCCGTGACCTGTTCGAGAAATGTGGTCGCGTAGGACGCGCGCTCCAGCGCGGCCAGGTCCCGTCGAAACGTGTCGCGGCTGGCCCGCAGGTCGACCTCCCGGAGGGTGTGAAGATCCGAGCGGCGACTGCGGGCAAAGGTGAATTCGGCCGTGAAGAACAGATCGAGCTTGCCGCGAAAGGGACTCTTCGGGCGCCGCGCGCCTTTGGCCACCGTCCCCACCCGGCCGAGGTCGCGCGTGATCCAGTGCACGATCAGGCTGGTCTCGGTCAGCGGCCGGGTCCGCACAATGATGCCAAGGGAACGTTCGTCCATAAGGCGGGCCGGTGGGTGGTCGTCACCGGGTCGGCTGGCCCTGCGGTTTTCGCTTCCGCTCCAGCTGCGCGGGGGGAAAGGCGCGGCCCAGCGTCTGGACGAGGCGGTTCTCGGCCCGCTTCATGACGCGACGCGGGCCCGGGCGCAAATCATCGTGCCCCTGGAGGTGAAGGATTCCGTGCACGGCGTAGCGGAGAAGCTCCTCCGTCCACGCGGTGTTGAACTCGGCGGCCTGGGCGACGGCGTCGGGAATCGAGATGTAGATTTCGCCGTGCAGCGGATGGCGTTCGGCGGTCACGGGACGGCCGGGCGGCTCGGCGGAATGGTCGAAGGTGATGACGTCGGTCGAGCCTTCGTGCTGGAGGTAGGCTTGGTTGAGCGCAGCCATCTCCTGCGTACCGACCAGATGCAGCCCGAGTTCGTAGGCCGGCACGCGCAGGTGGTCCTGCAGCAGGCAACGCAGCACACGGCGCAGGGCGGGGGCGTGAACAGAGCGGGCCCGCTGGGCATTGCGGATGACGAGGATGCGGGCCGGGGCAGGCCGGTTCATTTCACCGAGCGATGTTCCTCGTAGGCGGAGATGATGCGCTGCACGAGGGGATGCCGGACCACGTCACGTTTGCTGAACTCGATCAGGGCGATGCCGTCGACGTTCTTGAGGACTTTGCGCGCCTCGACGAGGCCGGATTTTTTCTGGGGCGGCAGGTCGACCTGGGTGATGTCGCCGGTGATGACGGCCTTGGAGCTGTAGCCGAGGCGGGTGAGAAACATGAACATCTGCTCCGAGGTCGAGTTCTGGGCTTCGTCGAGGATGATGAAGGCGTGGTTGAGCGTCCGGCCGCGCATGTAGGCGAGGGGAGCGATCTCGATGACGCCGCGCTCGCGGTTCTTTTCGATGTCCTCAGCGGGCATCATGTCGTAGAGGGCGTCGTGCAACGGGCGGAGGTACGGGTCGATCTTTTCGTAGAGATCGCCGGGGAGAAAGCCCAGCGCCTCGCCGGCTTCGACGGCAGGGCGGGTGAGAATGATGCGGGCGACCTTTTCCTCCCGGAGGGCGGCGACGGCCATGGCCATGGCGAGGTAGGTCTTGCCGGTGCCGGCGGGGCCGATGCCGAACGTGACGTCGTGGGTGCGGATGGCCTCGATGTAGTTGCGTTGGCCGGTCGTTTTCGGAACGACCTGGGATTTCCTGGGCGAGGTTTGGATGCGCTGGGCGTAGAGCTCCTTCAGCGCGGGGATGCCCTCGTTTTGCGTGATGTCGAGCGCCTGGTTGAAATCCCTTCCGCGCACCGGGTGGCCGGTCTTCAGCGCATTTTCGAGCGTTTGAAAAAACTCTTTGCCGCGTGCGACCGCTTCGCGGTCGCCCTCGAGTTTGATCCAGCCTTCGCGCGTGGTCAGTTTGACACCCAGCCGGGATTCGAGGGATCGCAGGTTGGTCGGGTCATTGTTGAGCAGTTGCTGGACGACGCGGGCGTTTTCGAAATGCAATGTTTCAGAGATGGGATCACTCATGCTGGCGGGAAAGTTCGAGGCGCAGTTGGGCGGCCAGTTCGGCCAGCGCCTGGGGCACGACCGTGGTCTGGCCCAAAACGGGCATAAAATTGGTGTCGCCGCTCCAGCGGGGGACGATGTGCAGGTGCAAATGTTCGGCGATGCCGGCTCCGGCGCACTTGCCGAGGTTGACCCCGAGGTTGTAGCCCTCGGGCTTCATGACGGCTTTGAGCGCGCGGAGGCAGCGCCGCATGAGTTTGGTCAGCTCCAGCAGCTCGTCGTCCGTCAGGTCTTCAAAGTCGGCCACCTGCTTGTAGGGCACGACCATCAGGTGCCCGCCGTTGTAGGGATAGTTGTTCAGCAGCGCGTAACAGGTGCGGCCCCGGGCGATGACGTGGTTCGTCTCGTCCTCGCTGGACTGCCCGATGCGTGAGAACAGGCTGGTCTCCGACGGCGGCGCCTTGGGGGCCAGGATATATTGGATGCGCCAGGGCGCATGCAGGCTTTCCATGGCGGCCAGCCTAGGAATCAGTGACCGGGATGTCAAAGCTTCGGCAACTTTCACGGCGTCGTCGGCCGGGGGAAGCCGGGCCCCGTCGGCGGGACGAAATAATTGCCGAAGCCGAATTTTCCCTGAAAATCCCCTTCCTAAGGCCGGGCTCATTTCGTTACGATTTTAGTCGAGGCCCACGATGCACGACGCTGGCACATCCTGTGAGGGCGTGGCGAATCCGCGCGCATTTTCCACGACGCATTGGAGCGTTGTCTTCGCCGCGAAGGATGACGATTCGCGGCGGGCGGCCCTGGCGCTGGAGACGCTGTGCCGCTCGTACTGGCCTCCGCTCTACGGGTACCTCCGGCGGTCCGGCTACGGCGCGGAGGACGCGCAGGACCTGACCCAGGAATTTCTCGGCCGGCTGGTGCACCGGGAGTGGTTGAGTCATCTGCAGGATCGCCGGGGAAAATTCCGTTCGTTTCTGCTGACGCTCCTCAAACATTTTCTCGCGGACCAACGGGATCATGCGCGCGCGCAAAAACGCGGTGGCGGCCAACGGCCTCTCTCGCTGGAGCAACTCGCGGAGGAGGAGCAGGCCTGGGCCGAACCTTCGGAGCGCGAAACTCCCGAGCTGGCTTACGAGCGTCGCTGGGCGAAGTCCCTGCTCGAACAGGCTGCCCGGCTGCTGCGCTGCGAATATGCCCAGACGGGGCGGGAACAGCTTTACGAGGTGCTGAAGGACCTGCAGCCGGGCGAGCGCGGGGCCCACTCCTACGCCGACCTGGGCGCCCAGCTTGGCGTCAGCGAGCAGGCGGTGAAGAACGCCGTGCACCGCCTGCGCCGCCGCCATCGCGAAATCCTCCGCGCCGAGATCGCCCGCACGGTCGAGGATCCGGAGGACGTCGCCGCTGAGATCCAACATTTGATGAACGTGCTCGCCCGCTGACCGGCACGGACAATCAGGGCTTTGGGCCCGGCCGGCTCGCTCCGCCCGGCGGGGCTCGACCTGACAGGCCATCCGGTCGCGCTCACCTCGGGGAAGGCGCGAGGCCGGCCAGGATTTGGTTGAAACTTTGGAGCCGGTTTTCCCCTGAACCAGAAAAAGACTGTGCCTGGCAACATTCCAGAGACCGGGCCGGCCGCCGGGCATTGTCCCGACTGCGGGGCCGAGCTGCCTTCCGGGCTGCCGCAGGGGCTCTGTTCCCGCTGCGCCCTCCAGGGTGCGCTTGTCCTCGAGGGCGAGCCGGCCATTCATTCGGCGACCTGCCGGACGTGCCACGCCGAGGCCCCCGCCGCCAACCTGGTCAATGGCCTGTGCACGAATTGCCTGCTGGCCGCCATGCGACAGCTGAAGCGCGACGCCGTCGATGGGCCCGTGCCGGCCCCGAGCCCGGAACCGGGGTCCCTCCGCGCAGTGGTGGGAGAACGCATCGGCCGCTACAAGATTCTCCAGCAGATCGGGGAAGGTGGCTGCGGCGTGGTGTTCTTGGCCGAGCAGGCCGAGCCCATTCGCCGCAAGGTCGCGCTCAAGGTCATCAAGCTCGGCATGGACACGAAGTCCGTCATCGCGCGCTTCGAGGCGGAGCGGCAGGCCCTCGCGCTCATGGACCATCCGAACATCGCGCGGGTCCTTGACGCCGGCGCCACCGAGACCGGACGGCCGTATTTCGTCATGGAACTCGTGCGCGGGGTCAAGCTGACGGACTACTGCGACCAGCAGCGCCTGTCCACCCGCGCGCGCCTCGAGCTTTTCGTGCAGGTCTGCCACGCGGTGCAACACGCCCATCAGAAGGGCATCATCCATCGCGACCTCAAGCCTTCGAATATTCTGGTCACGTTGCATGACGGCGTGCCCGTGCCGAAAGTCATCGACTTCGGCATCGCCAAGGCCACGAGCGGACAGCATCTGACCAACCAAACGCTGTTCACGGCCCTGGAGCAATTCGTGGGGACGCCGGCCTACATGAGTCCCGAGCAGGCGGAGATGAGGAGCCTGGACATCGACACCCGCAGCGACATCTACAGCCTGGGCGTGCTGCTCTATGAGCTGCTGACGGGCCGGACGCCCTTCGACGCCGACGCCCTGCTGGCCGCCGGCGTGGAGGGAATGCGCCGCACCATTCGCGAGCGGGATCCGCTCAAGCCCTCCACCCGCGTTGACACCCTGGCGGGCGCGGAACAGGCGACCGTCGCTGACTGCCGGCAGACTGAACCGGGCAAACTTGCCCGGAGGCTCCGCGGAGATCTCGACTGGATCGTGATGAAGGCGATGGAGAAGGATCGCGCCCAGCGCTATGAAACAGCCAACGGGCTGGCGCTGGATTTACTGCGGCACTTGCACGACGAGCCCATTCGCGCGCGTCCGGTGGGACAGATCGAACGAATCCGCCGCTGGTGCCGACGCAAGCCGCTGGCCGCCTCCTTCGTCGCCACCCTGGCCCTGGCCCTCGCTTCGTCGATCGGGCTGCTGATTCGCGTCAATCACGAGAAAAACAAACAGGTCCTCCTGGTGGAGCAATTGCGGGAATCGGAACGGGCCAACAATGTGTTGCTCAACCGCACGATCGGGATGATTCAGGACAATCTCGAGTCGATGTGGGAAAGCCGCGACCGTCGGCCCATGTTGCTGAGCGCCGAGGATATTGCCGCGCTCGAGCAGGTGGCGCCGGTGCCCGTGACCAACCAGCTCACGCTCACGCGCCTCAAGATGGGGCTGATCGTCGAAGAAAGCCCGGCCGCCCGGCTGCGGTTGTTCGCGCACGCCCTTCGGGAGCTCGAGACGCAGGTTGGCCTCACGTTGGGCCGGGAGGTCAGGGTGGATGTGGAGCTTTACAAGTTCGCCGAGGATTTCACGGCTGATCTCTGTGCCGGCAAGGTGGACTTTGGGCGGATGGCCGCGCTGCCCTATTTGCGCGCCCGACGGACGTCCACTCCACCCATCCCTCTGGCCATTCCCTTGGTTTCGTCCAAGCCGTCGTTGTTCTTCACGCGAACCAACGCCGGCATCCTCTCGCTCGGGGACATCCGCGGCCGCCGCGTGGCCTTTGGCGACACCAACGCCACCGTGAGTTATCGCGGCCAGATTCGCCTTCTGGAAAGCGGCATCACCGCCGCCGTCCTTGACCGGTATGATTTTCTCGATGCCACCCTGGAGTTCGCGGATGAGGCGCTGGAGGTTGGAGTTTCCAACGCCCTGAGCCGCATCGGCTATTTGCACAGCCACGCGCAGGTCATCGAAAGCGTCCTCAGCGGCCGCTACGACGTGGGCGTGGCGCGGGAGAAGGCCTTCCGCATTCATCAGGCGCGCGGTTTGGCTGCGATTCCCGGCTCGGGGTTTGATAGCAGCCGGAATCTGGTGGTCGCCAGCCCCATGCTGAAACCGGATCTCGCGGCGGCTCTCATCCGGGCCTGGACGGGCCTCCGGGGACACTGGCTCGAGAAACTGCCGGACCAATCGCCCGGCTTTCAGGAGTTCCGGCCAGAGACCTACGCGGACGAAGATCGCTGGCTCGATCGCGTGACCGGGGCGTTCCCGCCCAAACCCAGTCCGCCCCGAGTCTCGGTCCCGTGACTTCCTCGATGAACGCAACCTCGCTGAATTTTCGATTCGATATGCGATCTCGACATGCGATCGGGTTTTGCCCGACTCGGAAATCGCCCATCGAGATTCAACCACCAGCAGAAATCGACAATTGGGTTCATGGCCCCGACTCGCGTGCAGCCTGGCACGTCCCGCCTTCCCATGAACCGGACGGTAGGGCGCCCCGCATTGCGGGACGCCGCCGGTGCGGACCTCCGGCTGGCGGCGGAGCGCCAGCCCTGCCTGCGATGCTCGCGTTCATGGCCCGTGAGCAGGTCCGAAAGGAACAAGCAACTTCCCATGAACCCGCGCCGTCAGGCAGGGCGGGCGCTCCGTCGCCGGTGCATCCGCAGGTCGTCGGTGACCGTTCGTCCGATGTCCGGAGCGCGGGCATTCTGCCCGCAGCGGCGAGAATCGGCGGCCCCGTTGTAACGTTCGAGCCGCGTGGCCGCTTTCGGCCGCTGCAGATGCCGCGATGGCGGGATCCGCGCCCCGGGTCGACAACTTCGGGATGCACTGCTCCGTCGCCCGCCGCGAAACCGATTGGCTCCCGCGATTCGCCGGCGCGCAGCGGAGTGCGCGCCCTACCTGGAGTCCGGGTTGCCTACTGGCTCGCCGGCTTCCTTCTGCTCTTCGTGGTCCTGCCCGTTGCGGGGCAGCTCGCAATTACCGAAGTGCTCTCGGCGCCGTCCACCAACGGCCAGCGGGGCGACGACTTCTGGGAGTTGACCAACTTCGGCAGCCAATCGGTCGACCTGACGACGTACTGGTTCCGCGACGATGGCGGCTTTCTGGTGCCGGGTGCCGAGAATCTGGCGGCCCTGTGGGCGGACACGCGCCTGGACGAGCCGCGCATCGAACCCGGCGAGTCGATCGTCTTCGTCAAGGAACAGCTCGACGTCCTGGTCGGGCCCGCTGATTTTCGGCGATGGTGGGGAGACGCTCTGCTCTCGCCTGATCTGAAGATCGTCTTTTATCGGGGCCATGGCATCAGCGCGGATGGAGAGCGCGTGCACCTCTGGCAGGTTACCGCCGAGCGCACCAACCTGGTGCAGGAAGTCGTGCTGCCGGCCGCCCGGCCAGGCCGCTCGTTCACTTACGACCCCCAATCGGGGGAGCTGGCCCAGGTCAGCATCGCGGGAGTGGATCGCGCCTTCGCGGCCGCGACTTCCGATGACGTCGGTTCCCCTGGCGTCACCATCGGGCCCGTCGCGCTCCGCCTCGACGCCGCGCCGGACGACCTCGACGTGGATGGCGGCGCGCCCGCCACGTTGACAGTGCGCGCCAGCGGATTGCCGGCTCCGCAGTATCAGTGGTGGTTCGATGGCGTTCGAATCGAAGGCGCGACCGCGGCGACCCTGACTATTATGACGGCGACGGGTGAGAACGCGGGACCCTATGTCGCCGAAGTCACCAATGGACGGGAGCAGTTGTTCACGCCGCCCGCGACGCTCACGGTGAACCAGTCGCCCAGCTGCGCCAGGATTGTCCGCCCACTGACCGACCTGGAGGTGACCCCGGGGCAGTCGGCGTGCTTTGTCGTGGAAACGCGCGGGTTCCCGCTGCCCAGCTTCCAGTGGTCGTACAACGGCGTGGAGATTCCGGGTGCGACCGGCGCCGCCTACTCGGTGACCGCGATGGATGCCGGCCAGGCGGGTATCTACTCGGTGCGGGTGTCGAACCCGCTTTGCTCGACCAACGCCCGGGCCCGGCTGACGGTGGCGCCGGTGCCCCACCTCGCGATCACCGAAGCCATGACCGCGCCCGTCGACGGGATTTTCACCGGCCACGATTCGTGGTGGGAACTGACCAATCAGGGAACCAACGCGGTGAATCTGCGCGGCTACCGATGGGACGACTCGTCTCCTTCCCTGAGCGGGGCGGTGGTGGTGACCAACGACATTGCATTAGCTCCCGGACAATCCGCCATCGTCGTCTCGTCCATGAGCCCGGACGCCTTCCGCCGTTGGTGGGGGGAAGAGAATCTGCCGGCCCGACTTCCGATCGTCTCTCATGCCGGGAACGGGTTGAGCCGGCAGTCCTCTGACTCGGTGACGCTGTGGAACGCCACGGCGCGGGACGAGGATGACTATGTGTTTTCCTTCGGGGTGCGGGACCAGAGCGATCCGCCCGGGGTGGGGGCCTCGCTGGAATGCGATCCGGATTTTGGCGATTGCGGAATTCCCAGCACGCTCGGCGAGCGAGGCGCCTTTCGCGCCGCTGAAGGCGGCGACCTCGGCTCGCCCGGCTGGACGAGCAACGAGCAGCGGGCCGCGCCGCGGTATCTGACGCTGCGCCGCGACGTTGCGCAATCCATCCTGCGATGGAAGTCCGAGCCCGGTCGCACCTATGCCGTGCAAGCCCGCCCCACACTCGACGCGGGCTCCTGGACCACGCTCGTCCGTCTGGTGGCGACGGGGCCGTGGCTGTCGACCACGGACCCGGCGAACGCCTCCTCGGCCCGGCGCTTTTACCGCGTGATGCTGGTGCCGCCAGCCTTATGAGATCGAGGCTTCATGCTGGACGAAAAACCTCCCGGGCGCTCGCGGCTGCGCCAGGCCATCGCGCGCCTGCGTTCACGCTGGTCGAATTGATGGTGGTCATCGGCTTGATCGCCTTGCTGGCCGCGCTCGCCTTGCCCGCGATCGGTCGCACCCAGCGCGCGGCCCGGCGGACGGTCTGCCTCAGCCATCAAAAGCAGTGGACCGTGGCGCAGATGCTCTACGCCCACGAAAACGAGGACCGGATCACCCGCGAAAGTTTTGAACCCAACGGGGTTACCCTGAACTTGTGGGCGGACGTCCGGCATGCCTTCGCGGGCGACGTGTGGTATAACGCGTTGCCGCGCCAGATTGGCATTCGGCCGGCCATCGATTACGCGCCGCTGGTCATGCGCGCCGACTTCTACTCGGGCGGTTTGTTGTTCCATTGTCCGGCGGCGCGGTTTCCCGGCCGGGTGGCGGACGACCCCGTGGCCTACTTTTCGCTGGCGATGAACTCCAAGCTGATCCTCGTGCCGCACCGCACCATCACGTTGGCGGCCATCCGATCGCCTCACGCCACGGTCCTGTTCCTCGACAACCTCCTCCCCGACGAGCCGATGATCGATCCGCTCCAGGCACCCCGCGAGCTCGGCCAGCCGAGCGCCTACGCGAATCGGGCCGCCGCCCGGCATGAGGGACGCGTCAACCTTGCCTTCGTTGATGGACATGTCGACTCCCTGCGCGGCGCGGACATCGTGACCAACGGCCTCGCCCGATTTCCGCAAGTGCCCGTCATCTGGACCGCCGATCCGCAGCGCAACCCGAATTTTTAGCGGCCGCTGCCGGGGTGCAGCCGTCCCGCCGGCCGCGCGCTGCAGTCCTTCCAACGAGTGCCAACGTCCCAGCGTCCGGTCTTCGATTGTCCCTGC
Source organism: Limisphaerales bacterium (assembly GCA_044229355.1). Taxonomy (GTDB): domain Bacteria; phylum Verrucomicrobiota; class Verrucomicrobiia; order Limisphaerales; family JADJPG01; genus JBGARF01. Next base: position 430,306 of record JBGATF010000002.1, on the reverse strand, counting down.
GGGGGACGAGTTGCCCGGAGGAAGGCGGTGGCAAGTCCCGCACTCCAACGGGCGCACGCCGTCGCGAGCGCGCCGAGCGGCGCTGTCGATGCCGGAAAGTTCCGAGGGAGCCGATCAACGCTGATGGATCGTGTCCGCGTCCGCGGGCGACGACACGCGGCCGTCCACTTCGAACGTTGGCGCAAAAAGCTCCGCAACCTTGGTCACGGCCTTCCCCTGTAGGAATTGAAGCGGACGACGGCAGTCACCGATGACCGCCGGAGCGCTTCGGCAAAAAACCATCAACTGTTACGCCCATGACAAACCAGACCCTCACTCGTGGCGCCTGTTGCGCGCTGCTCGGCGGCGCGCTGCTGCACGCCCAACCCATCAACGTCGGCGCCGCGGTTTTCAACGTCGATGTGCAATCGCCGCAATTCACGCTCTACACCGATCCTTACAATGGCAATCAAATCAAGGTCGGCGGCTTCTCCGGGCTCTACCCGGCACCGGGCTTCGGCAATGTCTTTTACGTGATCACCGATCGCGGACCGGCGCCTGACTTTGTCGACGCCGCCGGGCACGCGTTCAAATGCTGGGCCATCCCGGAGTACGGGCCGCACATCCTCACGGTCCGCCTGCAGAACAACGGGACGGCGCGCATCCTCGACTCCATGCCGCTGAAGGGGCCCCAGGGCCAGATCATCACCGGCCTGCCCACCACCCTCCCGGCCACCGATGTGCCATTTGATTTCAACCTCGCGCAGCTTCCCTACGACGAGGACTCCATCGATGCTGAAGGAATCACGGTCGGCCCCCTCGGCAATTTTTGGGTCTGCGAGGAATACAAGCCGAGCGTGGCCTGTGTCGCGCGCAATGGCCGGGTGTTGTTTCGGCTGGTTCCCGCCGGGACGTTGACCGGGTTCGAGCAGGTGCCCACCTTTGACGTCCTGCCGGCCGTGCTGGCCAAGCGCCGCAACAACCGCGGATTCGAAGGCATCGCGTACTCCGCGGACGGATTTGTCTACGCCATGTTGCAGCGTCCGTTGAACAATCCGAACCGGACCGCCGCGGACGCCAACGGCAATGCCCGCCTGGTCGCGATCAACCTCCGAGCCCTGCTGCAATGCAGCCCCGAGCCGCTGGTGCGCCAGTATCTTTACCAGATGCCCGCCGGCAACGGCAGCGTGACGGTCAGCGACTTGTTCTCGACCGGGGCGGGGCGCCTGCTGGCGCCGGAACGCGGCACGGACAAGCTGTATGAGATCAATGTCGCGGGGGCGACGGACCTCACAGCGCTGGAAGATCCAGGGACCGGCAAGCTGCTCGCCGATCCCACCAAAACGCTCGAGCAGTTGAACCCCGCGGGCCTGGCGGCGCTGGGCATCGTGGGAGTGACAAAGACCGTCGTGCTCGATTCGATGACGGCCATTGACCCGTTGCTGGAAAAGATCGAGGGCGTTTGTGTGGTGGGCAACACGATTGTGCTGACCTACGACAATGACTTCAACGTGGCCGATGCCGGAAGCATCCCGGCCAACCCCAATCCCAACGGCCCCTTCGTCCAGCTGGAGTTGCTTGGTGCGAACTATCCCAAGCTGTTCACCGTCCCGGTGCCCTGACCGGGTCATCGCCAGGTTGAGCGCGTGCGGTTGCGTCGGGCCGGCCGGCCGGGCGCAACCGCCGTCGCTTTTGCACCGCGGCGAAATTAACGGCTCCCCTGAAATTTTTTATTGAAGATTCTTTGGCCGCCGGTGAAACGAAGGCGCCAGTTTTGCCCTGTAACTGCCATATGCGATATCGCTTGTTGCTGATTGGATGCGGGCTCTTGATCCACGACGTTGCGGACGGCGCAGGGTACGACACGGTCTGGGCGAGGCGCTACGAATCGGCGCTGGCGACCGTGCCGGTGGGGGTCGCCCGGGATTCCGCCGGCGCCGCCGTGGTCCTGCGGAGCGTCGGCGGGGAGGCGGTCACCATCAAATACTCCGCGTCGGGCGTGGCCCTGTGGACCAATCGCTACGATTCAGAGTTGAACGATTATCCCACGGACCTTGCGGTGGCGGCCGATGACTCGGTGATCGTGGCGATCGTTGCCAACACCAACACGCTCCCGGGACGGCTGACGCTGGTCAAATACGCCGCTGCCGGCGCGCGGATGTGGATGCGGGACGACGAGGTCACGACGGTTTCGGCCGAAAACCCGGTGGCCAGCCGGGCCGCGGCAGTAGCGACCGACGCCGCGGGCAACACCTTCGCCGCGGTGATGACGACCGGCGGCTATACCCTTTTGAAATACGGCACCGACGGATCCCCGCTCTGGACCAATCACTACTCCATGCCTGGCGGCAGTTTTGCCTCCACGACCAAATTTGCAGTCGACGCCTCCGGGCGGGCCACGTTGGTGGCGGCGCTCAGCCGTCTTGGCCCGGATCGAATGATTGTGGTGCGCTGCTCCCCCTCCGGCGATCTCACGAGCTGGGAACACGAATGGCCCGGGGAGTCCGACTTTCTGACCGGCGCGGCCGTCGATGCCGCGGGCGACGTCTACGTCGCCGCCAGCGTGCAGGACGGTGGCTGGAGCTACCGTCTGCTCGTGGCGCGGTTCGATCTGGACGGCTCGCCAATTTGGATCCAACGCCGGCCCCCGGCCATCGGGTTTTACCACGCCGTGTCCCACCGGCTGGCGCTCGACTCTGCGGGCAATGTCATCGTGACTGCCTACGAAACCTATCCGGAAGATGAGGAAGACAACGTCTACCAAACATTGACCCTGAAGTACAGCGCCGCCGGCGTGCCGTTGTGGTCGGCGCGCGCGCCGGGCTGGGACCGGCGCCCAACCGGCCTCGCCGTGGGCGGGGAGATGGTTCACGTGACGAGCGGCGATTCGATAGGGCAATCCACGCTGATCATCGCGTATCGTCCGGACGGAAGTCAGGCCGCCGAAGCGACGGTGCCGACCCACAGCCCCGGCCAGATCGCCGTGGGAGAATCCGGGGAATTTTTTGTGAACTTTTCCGCCGCCGGCGAAACCCGTAAGTTTGCGCCAGCCGGATCGTCCGGATCTCTGAGCGCCACGATCACGCCGTCGTCGGTCGAAGTTCTGCCCGGCTCAACCGTGACCTTCTCCGCCGTGGTCTCCGGCGTTGGTCCGTTCACGTACGACTGGCGCTACCTGGGCTACCGCACGGGCAATACGAACCCGACGCTGACCATTGTCGACGCGCAATTCGGCTGGCACAGCCACGGCGATTACACGGTCATCGTCTCGAATGCCTTGGATTACACCATCAGCCCGGAGGCTCACCTTGTCGTGCTCCGCCCGCCCTCCGTCCGGATCACACCCACGAACCAATGGGTGCAGGCTGGGCAAGCGGCCTCGCTTGCGGCGAGCGCATCCGGGTCCGAGCCGCTGTTCTTCGCGTGGCGCTTCAATGGCCGGCCCGTGGTCGGGGCGACCAACCCCGTTCTGAACTTCCCGGCGATCGCCCCGGCCGACGCCGGGTACTACAGCGTCGTCGTCAGCAACCGCGTCGGGGTCAGCACGAGCGGGGTGGCCTCGGTCGAAGTCGTGCTCGCGCCCCGCGCCTTCACCAACGCCGCCGCCATCGTCCTCCCGACCAACTCTGTGGCCGCACCGTACCCATCCGAAATCCAGGTGTCTGGGATCACCGGCCACGTGGCCAGGGTGACGGCCACTCTGTTCCAGCTAACCCATGATCAACCCGGTTCGCTCGCCGTCCTGCTCGTGGCTCCCGACGGCACCGCGCTCCCGCTGATGGCATTCGACGCGGAGGACTCGACCGCCAACGGGGTGACCCTGACCTTCGACGACACGGCTTTGGAATGGTTACCCGAGGAGTCCTTGGTCAGCGGGACCTACCAGCCGACCCGCTTCGAGGCGCCGGTGTTTCCGCCGCCGGCGCCTAATGGAGCCCGGGTCACCCGCTTTGCTGAATTCTCGGGCCACGAACTCAATGGAGTCTGGAAGTTGTTTGCGCTGGATGACGACGGCTGGCCCTCGGCTGCGCAGCGGGAGATTGCCGGCGGCTGGGCGCTGACGTTTCTTCAGTCGGATCCGGCCGCGGTGATTGGCAACCGGCTGCGCAGGATCCAACGAAGCGGCGACCGCATCCACCTCGAATGGGAGGCGGCTCTCGGCTGGCGGCTGCAGCGCTCGGGTTCGCTCGCAGAACCTCAGTGGAGCGACGTGCCCGAAACGGAGGGTGCGAGCGACGTCACGCTCCCAATCGGCGGCCCGCAGCAGTTCTTCCGGCTCGTAAGGTGACGGCGTGCGGGGTCGCCGGGACGACGCAACCGCCGCCCCCATCGCCGCGCCGTCCCGATGCTGGAACTTGTTGCGATACGTCGTTGGGCCGATCAAGGCCAGCGCACCCGATAATAACGCGGGCTGGCGGGCAGCTGGCCGCCACAAGGATCCAGTCCCGAGACAATCAGGTACGGGCTGACGACGTCTTGGACAGCAAGCCAGGGACCGTCCGGCTGCGTCGCGGTCTCAAGCGTTCCGCCAGGAGCCCATTCCAATAAGGTCTCATGCTCGCGTGTGGTGGCCTCCAGCACGCCCGGAGGCGGCGGCGAAAAATCCGGAGCGACGAAGGCGGCTTGGTTGCCCGGAAGAACGACGTTGCCCGCGATATCCTGCACATTGGTCACGGTCACGACGTAAGGTTGTCCCGGTGCCAGCGGGGTTGTGTTCAGTTGCACCCGGGCCCGTTGGCAGTCCACGGTGACCGACTGCACTTCGATCCCGTCGGAGACGTGATAGTTCCCGGGATCGCCGGCGGTGATCGGATCCAGCCGGGTGGTTGGCGCGGCGCAGCTGGTGGAAAATTCGACGATGACGGTGTTGGGGGCGAGACCAGGAACCGCGCCCCATAAGGTGGGGACCGTGACGCCAAAGGCGACGGTGAGCACGGCGTTGCTGGATTCAATCGCCGGGCAACCTGGCGATTGGACCCGAACCCTGAATTCGGATTGATCGTCGACCGCGGCCAGGGAAGGGGTGACGTACGTCCGATTGGTTGCGCCCGGGATGGGCTCGCCGTTGCGCAGCCACTGAAATTCGACCGGTTCGAAGGTCGGCCAGGAGGGACGGCGGATCCCAATGTCAAACGTCGTCCGGCAATTTATGACCGCGATGCGCGACTGCGGCTGGCGCGTGATGGTCAGGCAGGGAAGCGCCGCCGTGTGAAACGGCACCGTGGTGTTGGGGGTGATAAATTTGCAGCCGCACGCCTCGTCCGAGAGGTTGGCGATATAATTGACCACGAGGCGGTAGTCGGTGTCTCCCCGCAGCGGCCGCTCCGGGCTGATCAGAAGCAACGCGGTTCGTTCATCCACGCGGCGCGCCTCCAGGATCGCAAGCGACGTCCCTTGCCGGTTCGTGATCTGGTAGTTGAACGAGTCCGTGAGTGAGATGTCGATGAAGTCCGAGAACCGGACCGTCACGGTGTTGGCTAACACCGACGCCGTGATCGTCTCCACCATCGGCGGCTCGCAGTCCTCGTAAGCAAAGTAGGAAGCTTCGACGGTGAAAGCGGTGGTCGTGCCCGACCGGAGCACGCACCGGAAATACCAGGGCGCCGCCGTGCAGTTGGTCGCCAGGAGCTGAAACGTGGCGTTGGTCGCTTCGGGGATGTCCACCGGATAGGCAAATGACGTCTCCGGCCCCCGGAGCTGCCACTGGTAGGTGAGTGGCGCGGGCGACCCCTGGAACGTCGACTTGGCCGACACCGTAAAGCTCGCCAGAGAATAAATTCCCACGACGACGCCCCGGGGCTGCTCCTGAATCTCAATGACCGGCCCATCCGGCGAGCGTAGGGGGATCACCGTGCCATCCGCGATCGGGATGCCGCCGCCGCACGGGCCGGCGGTGACCACAGACACTCCGAGGAGATAGTCAATGTTCGGGTCGAGGGGCTCGGTCGTCAGCACCACGGTTTGCGGATCCGGCATCGTGGCGCTCGCGACACGTCGCCAGCCGGTCACGCCCGTCAGCGAATAGTTGAACGTATCCAGGGCCCATTCGCTGTCTATGGGCAGATTGAACCGGACGACGATGGTCTCCAGGTTCGTCGCGATCGCGGAGACAACCGCCGGCCTTTGGTAGTCACTGACGAAGGTCAGCTCGCCCGTGCCGCTAAAAGCCGTGGCCCCGCCGGCGGCCACCTGACAGCGAATGGAGGCGGTATCCTGCGGGCTCGCCAGCGTCAGGGTCGCGAGCGTCGCTCCCGGGATGTCCTGCCATTCGAACGGGAGCTGATGGGCAACCCGTCGCTGCCATTGATAGCTGGCCACGGCGATTTCCTGGCCGTTGTCGATCGCGCGCACGGCCACGGCAAAGGTCACTTCGCGGCAAAGCAGCAGCGTTTGGTTGGTCGGCTGGCTGAGAAACTCAAAAACCACGTCGGCCCGGGCGAGCGCTCCCGCCCACCCGATGAGGACAAGGGCAATGGGGAACAGGAACCGGGAGATGCGGCTGGTGTGGTGGTTCATGGTTACTCCGTTGGGAATATTTGCCGGGATGAAGGCGTGCATAGCATGAATCGCTCGGTTAGGCAATCGGGATGATTTCCGGTAGCGCCTCTGGCGTCGGCGGGACCAATGGGCGGCTCACGAGATCCCGAAATGGCGGCGGGGACGCCGCCTGACCTGCACGCGAGGACGCGTGCGCTACGGTCCGACCCGAGTAGCGCCGGCGTCCACGCCGGCAGGTAACGACGCCTCGGGCGTGGCCGGGACCAAGGCGCTGCACACGGATCGCTGCGTTGGTGGCCGAAGGGGTGGCGTTACGCCCGAAATTCGACGCATCCAGAAATCCGGAAGCGACGTATGAGATAGAAAACAGGTCGTCGATGTTACCGTCCAGAATGCCATCATCCGCCATGAACTTTTGCCAGAGTCCAAGAGAATCCCTCCGTGCGATGTTCCTCCAGTCGCTCGCCGGCCTGGCGGTTGGGGCCGCTCTTCCAGCCGCCGTCGCGGATGTCGTCACGGATTGGAACAGGGCGCTACTCGAGACCACTCGCGTGGAGTGCACGGCCCCGCCGCTCGCGGCCCGCCATTTGGCCATGGTTCATGCCGCAATCTACGATGCGGTCAATTCCGTCAGGCGCACGCATCAGCCGTATCGATGGCGGTTGGATGCTCCGGCGGAAGCCTCCGCCGAAGCGGCCGCCGTGGGCGCGGCGCATGAAGTGGCCGTGGGGGTTTGTCCTGGCCGGCGCGCCTATTTCGACGTACTCCTGCAAAAATCCCTGGCCACGATGCCCCACAAGGGAGGCAGCGCCCCGGGGATCGCCTTCGGCCGGCGCGTGGGGCAACTCATGCTGGAATGGCGATCGAACGACGGCGCCAGCACCACGATGGCTTACATCCCCCACCGCGAGCCGGGCCAATGGCTGCGGACCGCCCCGTTTTTCCGCCCGCCCGAACTGACGCACTGGGTGGGCCTAACCCCGTTCGCGATGACCAATCGGGGGCAGTTTCGTCCGTCCGGCCCGCCGGCCCTGACCGACGAACGGTTCGCTGCGGACTTCGCTGAGGTGAAGAGCCTCGGCGCGTTGCACAGCGCCGTCCGCACCGTGGAGCAGACGGAGATCGCGCGGTTCTGGTCGGATTTCAGCTTTACCGTGACGCCGCCGGGGCACTGGAACCAGATCGCGGAGGACGTGGCTCGACAACGAAAGCTGAATCTCGCGGAGACGGCCCGCCTGTTCGCCGTGCTCAACGTCGCCCTCGCGGACGCGGCGATTGTCGCGTGGGACGCAAAGTATCACTACAATTTCTGGCGCCCAATCACGGCCATCCATGAGGCCGGACACGACAGCAACCCGGGCACGGTCGGCGACCCGGATTGGCGGCCGCTGCTGACCACTCCGGCGTTTCCCGAATATGTATCCGGCCACAGCGCGTTCAGCGGAGCCGCTGCGGAAGTCCTCGCGGCCTTTACCGGCAGCGATCAGGCGACGTTCACCGTCAGCTCGGACACCTTGCCCGGCGTGACGCGAACCTTCCACAGCTTTCGCGGGGCGGCCGAAGAGATCGGAATGAGCCGCATTTACGGGGGGATTCACTACGGGTCCTCCAACCGGGATGGCTTGGCCGCCGGCCGGGCGCTCGCCGCCTTCGTCGTCGCGCACCAGTTTCGGCCGGTCTCGGATCTGGCCGGCCGCTGAGCTCTGCGAACGGGAGTCGCTGAGAGGGCGACCTGTCGGAGGGCGATTGGCTGACGGCAATGGTGCGGGGCTGCCTCAAGTCGGGCCCGGAGCGTCCGGTTGGAGATAGGCCTTCGCGGCGGTAAGTTGGCCGGGGCTGCCGAGCAGCAACACCTGGTCGCCGGCCTGCAGTTCCTCATCCGGTCCGGGGTTGATCCGGTTGCCGCCGGACCGTTCGATGCCGACGATGCTGGCGCCGGTGCGGGTGCGGAGGTCGAGCTCGCGGATGAGCCTGCCGGCCGCCGGGGAATTGGCGGCGATGGCAACCGTTGCCAGGTTGGACTCGCGCAGGAGGGACGCCGCCGCGGGGAGCGGTTCGGCGCGGGTCGCGGGTGGCTGGGCAAAAGTTTCCTCGAGCGCGAACTGCGCCTTGACGTAAACCCGGATGAACGAACGGCGGAGCACCCAGCTCAGCACGCCCGCCAGCAAGAGCAAAACGATCATGGCCCGCGCGCTGGGCAGCAGCGTCGAGCTGAGCGCGAGCACGTACAAGCCCAGCATTGCCGTGCCCACGATGGGAATGATTTGGGCCACTACCGCGCGGATGGCCGCAGTCCGCTTGCCGGCGGCCGACTCTTTGACCTTCATCTCCGCCACGAGCAAGCCCAGCGCCTGCAGTTTGCGCGAGGTGGCGATGAACATCGGCAGCGAGATCAGCGCCGCGCCAAACCACAGTCCCGCCTTCAGCCACTCTTCACTGAACCCCAGCGCCTTCAGCCAGTCCGGCCGGCGTTGCCCAACGAACGCCGCCGCGATGAACACGGCCGCAATCAGAATCGCGTTCAAGGCCATCTGCGCCATCCATCGCCGGATCAGTTTTCGGCCCAGGCTCAACTCGCGTGGACCGCCCAGCTGGCCAACCCAGCGCGTATAGAGCGCAAGGCTGTTGACCAGGGAGGCCGGCGCCACCCGGTCAAACCACGTCACCAACCCGTCCGTGCCCTTGATCAGATACGGGGTCAGCAACGTGGTGATCGCCGAAACCGCCACCGCGATCGGGTAAAGAAATTTGCTGGTGACATTCAGCGTCAGGCCCAGCGACGCGATGATGAACGAGAACTCGCCAATTTGCGCCAGGCCCATGCCAACCCGCACGGCGGTGCGGCTGTCGTGCCCCCCCACGAACGCCCCAAACGAACAGGCCAGGACCTTCCCAACCACCACCGCCAGGGTGATGACCACGATCGGCAGCCAATACTCCGCCAGCATCCTCGGCTCGATGAGCAGCCCGATGGCGACAAAAAACACGGCGCTGAACATGTCCCGGATCGGCTCGGTCAACGCCTCGATCCGGTGAACCTCCCGCGCCTCGGCGATGATCGCGCCAATAAGAAACGCACCCAGCGCAACGCTGTAACCCAGCTTCACCGCCAGCAGCGACACGCCAAAACACAGCCCCAGCACCGTGATCAGGAGCATCTCGTTGCTCTGGAATCGCGCCACGTAGCGCAGCAGACGCGGCACCGCCAGCAGCCCAACCACCAGCGTCGCCACCAGAAAGACCGACAGCCGGCCCAGCGTCATCCCGATCTCCTCCAGCCGCAAACTCCCCGTCGTGGCCATGCCGGACAGCAGCGCGATCATCGCGATGGCCAGGATGTCTTCGATGACCAGGATGCCGAAAATCAGCTGCGCAAAGCGCTCCTTCGTTTTGCCCAGCTCGCCCAAGGCCTTCACAATGATCGTCGTCGAGGAGATCGACAGGATCGCCCCGAGGAAGATGCTGTCCATCGTGCTCCAGCCAAACGCCCGGCCGATCTCGTAGCCGATCCACACCATGACGAGGATCTCGAGAAAGGCGGCGATGACCGCCGCAAAGCCGACCTGCCGAAGCTTGCGCAGGCTGAACTCCATCCCCAGCGAGAACATCAGGAGGATGACGCCCAGCTCGGCCAGGGTGTCGATCGTCTCCTTGTCGTGGATGAGCGGAAAGGGCGGCGTGTACGGGCCGATGATCACCCCCGCAATGATGTAGCCCAGCACCACCGGCTGTTTGCAGCGGTGAAAGATAATCGTGACCAGACCGGCCACGATCATCACCACCGCGAGATCCTGGAGAAAGGTGATAGGGTGCATGGCGATCGTGCGCGCCGGGCGCCGCCTCCGCCCCGGCGGCGCCCGGCCGTTGATCAAGTTTCAGTTCTTCTTTCGCCCCCAAAACCAAAAGACGGCTACGCCACCGAGAACCGTGACCGTCCACAAAATCCAACGGACGTGTGAATCTTCCATATGGATGATTGAATCCGACCTCTGTGAACCACCCGACCCTTCGCCGCGCCCGCGCTGGGCTCCGCCGTTATCGGGGTATCGGCGGCAGGCAGCGAAACCGATAAGCAGGACTCACGCTGCAGTCGGGGCCCGGGCGTGTAGGGCCATCCGACACTGGAACTGCCACGGACGAGCGGGTTCCGGTAGGACGGTCGGCGCTTGGACGGAATCTGCGAAGCCCGGTCCGAAACGACACTGAAAACTACCCAGTCCGATAAGTCCGCTGGCCGGACCTTTTCCCGTCGAGCTTTGGTGCCCTTGCGACCGGGACAGATGAACCTGCGATGTCTGTGTCTGAGCCGGGATGATGTTTGAGCTCTCGACAGGAACGAACGTTCGGGCGGAGGAAGTGATACCTTCGGCGCAACGCGCGGTGGCGGTTTGGTCGGCCTCCAATTGGCTCAGGAAAATCGACGGGATCCAGGCCATGGCCAGAAGGGCCAGTCCTGCAATCGTCTTGAGTCGTTTTGCCACGGACGAGAGCGTAGGCCACAGGCCACTCATCGCCCAGTTCTATTTCAACGCTTGGCAGGTCGGGGCGGGCGCTCCGTCGCCCGCCGTCGAGGCTGGGTAGCGGAAAATGATCTGAATTCGTGAGCGAACAGCAGTCAGGCGACCGCACAATCGGCGCGCTGCGGAGAGCGCGCCCTACCTTCGATCGTCCTTGAAGCGAAACGCCGGACGACCGGTGATGTCCGAGCTCAGGAACGTGGGACACCAGTATCGCTCGACGTGCTCGATGACCAGGTCGGTGCCGGCAAAGTGCGAGACGTTGGGTTTGCGGCTTGGATCATACATGGTGTCCGTCAGGTCCCGCATGAGCGCCACATTCTTGCCGAGTTTTACCATCTGCCGGATGGCAAACGGCCGGCCCAACACACACATGTTCAGATGCACCCCGAGCAGGATTACATTGTCGATCCGGCGCTCCGCCAAAAGATTCCACGTTTCCTGGCCGTCATCCGTGATGGCGTCGTCGGGGGCGATGGTGATCGTGTCGATCTCCTTCTTCCACGCTTCGCGAATGACGCACTTGACCGGGCAATCGCATCCCATGTCCGCATCGTCGATCGGCATGCCGGGTTCGCGCGGGTGATCGGGCCAGCACCACGCCGTGCCCCACCGCGGCGAGGTCGCGAGCGGGACGGGCGTCGGCTGAAACGGAGCCCGCAGCGCGCGCTGGCGTTGCGGCGTGTCGCGGTAATAGGCCGTGACGCTGCTCGGCGCGTGGATCACGAACACTCCCCGCGCGCGCGCGGCGCCGATCACGTCGTTCATCGGTCCGGCCAATTCCGCCACCCGACGCGCCGCCGAACGGCACCAATGATCGTCCCACATGTCGCAGATGAGAACGGCCGTGTGGCGTGGATCCCAGGTCGCCCGCCGTTCGGACACGGCCGAGCCGGATACACGGGTGGACCCGCCCGGCCCGGTCCGGGAGCGCAGGTTGAGGCTCAAGCCATCGGCGGCAGGTTCAGCGGCGAGACCAGCATTTGTCATAATCATGGCAATAAATGCAAAGACGCACAGGAGGGGGATGCGCTGAAGTGGGTGCATGCACGACAGATACCGGGCTAGGCCCGGACGGGCCAAGCCCGAAATCGGAGTTCCGGAGAGGCGGTCCGGAGCCCGGGTTTTCCACCCGCAGCGGCGTGGGCTCGCGCGCCCAGCGTCGGTTCCAACGCGGGCCGCTGGGTTGTGCCACGCTCCCGCGTCGTGGGTTCGGGTTCGAATTGCGGCTTGCAGGCGTCCGGTTGCTCACTAACCTGATTTCTTGATGTTGTCGGATAAGAACTATTTTTTGCTGGCCGTGGTGCTTTACGGCCTGAGCACCCTTTATGCGGTGTTCCTGCATCGCACGGGGTATCGGGAGGACAACCGCATCAATTACATCCTGCTGGCGGGCGGCGCCGTGCTGCACACGGTGGCCATGCTGAAGCGGGGTTATTCGCTGTCCCGCTGTCCCATGAACAACCTGTTCGAGGCGACGCTCTTTGTGGCGTGGACGATCGTGGCGGCCTACCTGGTGATTGGATTGTGGTCCCGGCTGCGGTTTCTTGGGGCGTTCATCTCGCCTCTCATGTTGGCGCTTGGCGTGTTCGCCTTCACTCCGGGACTGGATGCCCCCGGGCCGACTCCCGCCATGGCCGGCTGGTCGAACCTGCACAAGGCCCTCATTCTCCTCGCCTACGGCGCGTTCGGGCTGGGTGCGGCCGCCGGCGTCATGTACGTGATGCAGGATCGCCGGCTGAAGTTCGACAAGCTGCGCGCGGCCTTGTCGCTCCTGCCGCCCATTCAGCGTCTCGAACTGGCCATCGGCCGGCTGGTGCTCGCCGGATCCATCCTCCTGACCGGCGGCCTGGCAGTGAGCTCCATCTACCTCAAGCAAACCCGGGATATTTACTTCAGCGCCGATCCGCTGCTGATTTATTCCGTGTTTGTCTGGGCGATTTACCTGGCCCTGCTCATCGCCCGCTGGGGCTACGCCCAGCGCGGACGACGCTTTGCGATGGGAGCGATTGGCACGTTTGTTTTCATCCTTCTGACGTTTTGGGGCGTGTTCATGCTGTCCGGCCTGCATCGGCCGGAACTGACGGCCGCACCTCACGTTGAACAACGGCATTGACGCGATCCCATGTCGATTCTTGTCCTTGGCTTAAGTCATCGCACCGCGCCGGTGGTCCTGCGGGAACGATTTGCGTTCGCCGAGGCGCGCATCCCGGAGGCCCTGGCGCGAATGAAACAAGCCGGCCTCGCCGACGAGGGAGTCATTCTCTCCACCTGCAACCGGGTCGAGCTTTACATCGCGACCAGCGGGGAGCCGGGGCGCATCTTTCCCGATCTGGTGGGCTTCCTGCAGGAGACCCACCAGCATCGGGAGCCGCTGGCCGATGAGGTTTATCGCCTGGGCGAGCCCCACAGTGTCGAGCACCTGTTCAAGGTCGCCTGCGGCCTGGACTCGATGGTTTTGGGCGAGACCGAGGTGCTGGGCCAGCTCAAGAAGGCGTATGATCTCGCCCTGCAGCACCAGCACACGGGCCCGCGCCTGAACAAGGCGTTTCAGCGCGCGTTCAATGTGGCCAAGCAGGTCCGCACCGAAACCAACATCCAACGCGGCGCCACCTCCGTCGCCGCCGCCGGCGTCGAACTCGCGGAGAAGATCTTCAACTCGCTTGAAAACCGGCATGTGCTCGTTTTCGGCGCCGGGGACACCAGCGAAAAGGCCGCTCGCGCCCTGCAGTCCCGCGGCGTCCGCAGCATCACGGTCACCAACCGCTCCCATGACCGCGCCGTGGCCCTCGCCCGGGAACTCGACGGCCGCGCCATCCCCTTCGACCAGTGGGCCGACGAGTTCTGCCACATCGACGTCGTGGTCAGCAGCACGTCCGCTCCGAACTACATCCTGGATCGAACGAAGCTCGAGCCGCTCATGGCGCGCCGGCAAAACGCCCCGCTGCTCCTCATTGATCTCGCCGTCCCCCGCGACATCGATCCCGAGGTCAACCTGCTCGACAACGTTTACCTCTATAACGTCGACGACCTCCAGGCCATCGCCAACGACACCCTGCGCCAGCGCCGCGACGAGATCGCGCGCTGCGAATCCATCATCCGCGAAAAGGCGCGGTCGCTTCTCGCCCACCGCCCGCCCATGACGAGCGTCCCGAATGGACGCCCGGCCTTCGGGATCGAGTGACGCAGACCTGACCCCGCGGACTGACCCCAATTTGCAGGAGGGCACCCATCCGCATCGCCACGCGGGGCAGCGCCCTGGCCCTGGCCCAAGCCCACGGCATCCTGGCCCGCTGTCAGGCCACCTTCCCCGCGCAGCCCTTCGAACTCGTGATCCTCAAAACCACCGGCGACAAAATGCAGACGGCCTCGCTGTCTTCCGGTGACCTGCCCAAGGGACTTTTCACGAAGGAGCTGGAAGTCGCCTTGCTCGAAGGCCAGGCCGATCTCGCCGTGCACAGCCTCAAGGATCTGCCAACCGATCTCCCCGCCGGCCTGACGCTCGGGGCCGTCACCGAGCGCGCCGATGTGCGCGATGTCCTGGTCTTTCGTCACATCGAGCACCTCGCCCAGGCGCCGGCAGACGGGCAGCCCGTGCAGGCCGGGCGGCGCGGGTTCAAGCCCGAGCTTTCCGTGGCCGCGCTGCCGCATCGCTCGGTCCTCGGCACCAGCAGCACCCGTCGCGCCTCCCAGTTGATGGAGGCCCGCCCCGACCTGCGCATCGTCCCGCTCCGGGGCAATGTCGGCACCCGCCTTCGAAAATTGCACGAACAGTCCGAGCTCGACGCCATCGTCCTAGCCAGCGCCGGTCTGGAACGACTGGGCTTTGCCGCCCGCTCCGGACTGCTGGCCGGCCCCGACGTGCCGCCGGGTCTTGCTTTCAGCCGGTTGTCCATCGGGGAGATGCTCCCGTGCGTCGGCCAGGCGGCGATTGGCATTGAAACCCGGGAACGTGACGAGAGGATCGCCACGATCTGCGATGGCCTGAATCACCGCGCCACCCACCTTTGCGTCACTGCCGAACGCAGCTTCCTCGCCGCCATGGGCGGCGGCTGCCATCTCGCGGTCGCCGCCTATGCCACGCTCGGGACCAGCGCCGACGGCGCCGAAGAGCTCCACCTCCGCGTCGCTTCCCATCTCGGCGCCCAAGCCCGGCGCACCGACGGCCGCGCGCCCGCTGCCCAGGCCATCGAACTCGGCGCCCGCCTCGCCTCCGTGATGCTCAAGGCCGAGTGAGAGAGGCGCTCGAACGTCCAACGTTCAACGTTCAACGTTCAACGTTCAACGTTCAACGTTCAACGTTCAACGTTCAACGTTCGAAGTTCAAAGTTCAAAGTTCAAAGTTCAAAGTTCAAAGTTCAAAGTTCAAAGTTCAAAGTTCAAAGTTCAAAGTTCAAAGTTCAAAGTTCAAAGTTCAAAGTTCGCCGCGCCGAGTGATTCGCTTTTGTGTCGCGGTTCGGATACTGGCAAAAAAGATTCGAATCAATTGGTCGGTTTCCACGAGCAGCGACGAAGTCTCACCACATGGCAGGATCTGAACCTCGCGTATCAATTGGATCCAACGCTGGGTTTCCCGAAGTTCCTTCAGGCAGACTCGCATCTTGTGGATAAAATCCTTTTGGGACTCGGCCGCCTGCGCCTCTGCATGATTGGGCAACGTCGAAGTTCCAGAGCGAAGAATTTGATTCGCGATGTGGTTGCCGGTCTTCGTAGCGGGGAGTCGCTCGACAAGTTGAATGATCGCAGCTCCGTAGCGCAAAAGGCGCTCCGCTAAATCAAATCTTTCAGTAGCCATGGCTGGTTTCCCTTTGTGGCAATGCCACTGTCTCCTTTCAGCGAGGGAAGACTGCACTCGGGCCGCCAAACCGGTAAAGAAATATTTGGAGACCCTCAACGCTCAACGTTCAACGCTCAACGTTCAACGTTCAACGCTCAACGTTCAACGCTCAACGCTCAACGTTCAACGCTCAACGTTCAACGTTCAACGTTCAACGTTCAACGTTCAACGTTCAACGTTCAGCGTTCAACGTTCAGCGTTCAACGTTCAACGTTCAGCGTTCAACGTTCAACGCCCGGGTTCCGTTCAACGTCCAGCATTCAGGTCCTTCGCGCGACGATGAACGAGTTGAACATCCCATAGCGCCACGGGCCCAGGTTCAGCGCGAGATCGATCGGCGCCGCCACCTTGCGGTCGCAGCACGACACGCTCTCCACCGTGCAGCCGGCGCGCGTCAGGAAAAACTCCATCTCCAGAGCGTTGGTCGCCACGATCGCGTCGTCGTCCGGCGTGAACGGCTCCTTCACGATGGGCGGCATGCGGTCGAAGCGCACGCCGCCGGGATCGGTCCGCATCTGCCGGCGCTTTTCGCGCAGGCGCCGCCAGTTCCGCCACTTGTTGCCCACGCCGCGCATCCGCGGGTGATAATCCCGGAAACCGAGCACGCGGAAAAAGTTCGGGCTCGACAGCACCACGCGCCCCCCGATTTCGACCACCCGCACCAGTTCGGCGATGAAGTGTTCCGGCTCGTCCACGTGCTCCAGGACGTTGAGCGCCCCGGCGCTCGCGAAATGCCGATCGGGGTAGGGGAGGCGGCGCCCGTCATAAAACTGACAGCGCGGACAAAACTGTCGCGCGCGGGCAATGTTCGGCTCGGAAACGTCGACGCCGTGGGCTTCGAAGCCGGCTTCCGTCAGGCGCGCCACCACCTGGCCGACGCCACAGCCCACGTCCAAAACGCGCCCGCCCGCGCGCGCCGGTTGGAGCGTCTCGGCATACTTCGCGTAGAACGCCGCATCCCAGCCTGCCAGAAAGCGCGCGTAGTCCTCGTTCTGCTTGTAGTAAGTATCCTGGTGGCTCATGCGGCCGGGGCCCGTGCTAGGCCGATTCGTCCTGGCGCACGAAGAAGAGCAACGCCGAAAGGACCACGCTCAGCCCAATCGCCACCAGGCTGACTTTCAATCCCTTGAGCGACGGCTGAAATTCAAACCGCACCGTGTGCGCGCCCGCGGGCAACTCGACCCCGCGCATGATGAAGTTCGCCCGCAGCAGCCGCGCCGGCTTGTCGTCCACCGTCACCCGCCAGTCGCGATCAAACCGGTCGTTCAGCAGCAGGACTGCCGGCGACTTCGCGTCCGCCTTCAGCTCAAGGCGCTTTGGTGCGTAGCTCGTGATCGCCACCGTCCCCGCGTCCGCGTTGGTCGACACGCTCGGAGACGCCGGGATGTCGTCGGAAATCACCACCGCGGACCACGGATCGAACGACGGATCCGTCAGCGTCTTGAGCGCCTCGTCGCCATTCGTCGCCACCAGCCATCTGCCAAACAGCTTCGCCCGCGGCAGCGCGCCCGTGTATTCGAACAACGCCAGCGGCGCGTTCGTCGCCGGTTGCACCGTGAAATCCAGAAGCTGTGTCGGGTTGCCCCCCGGCTTGGGCACCACCGTGAACGTCTCCTTCACCCGAAACCGGTTCAGCCCATGATCCACCTGCTGGTTCAACGCTCCCAAAAATCCCGTCATGCCCAGGATGTAGCGGGTGTTTGTCAGCTGCCAATACCGCCCCAGATCGCGCATGGCTTGCAGATACGCCATCTTGTCCGCCGGCGGACGCGGGTCCTGCGCCACGTCGATCGACTGGATGTTGTAATACTGGAAGTGATGCTGCACCCACTCGATCGCATAGAGCTGCGGGAAGAGATAGCTGAGGCCCCCGGCCTGCTGCAGCGCGCGCGGGTCGGAAAGCTGGCTCGGGGCCACCACGCGGGCCTCGTAGGGCTTGTCCCGCAGGATGTCGAGCACCGGGTTCGTCGCATACTTGTACTTGTAGTCCCAATACACGATCCACGGCTTGTCCGCCCGCCACAGATCGACCGTCAGGACCAGGCCGAGCAGGAAGGTTCCCAGGAACGCGCGCCGCCCGCCCAGCCAACCTTTCAGGATCGCCAGCAAGACCCCGACGGACAGCGCCATGAACAGGACGAACAACCCAAACTCGCCCCCGCTGAAAGCCGCGATCGCCGCCGCGGACGGCAATTGCGGATTGTCGAACCCGACGCTCTCCAGATGCTTGATCAGGGCGGGCTTGTTCGAGAGATACGCCAGCAACGCGAGCACGCTGATCGCCAACAGTCCGATGAAGACCCAGCGCCACACCTGGTCCCCGCCCGCACCGGTCCCTCCGGTTGCACCTGGGCCAGCGCCCGTGGGCCCCGCTGCGCTCCGGCCCGCGCCGGCACCCGACCGGCCGCCCGCCGACGTCGCCGACGCCGACGCCGTCGCGGTTCCGGGCGCGCTCAAGTATCGCCGGCTCAACCCCAGCAGCCCGTAGCCGAACAGCACCATCAGCGCGAGGTGCGACACGTGCATGAACTTCATCGGATTGCGGATGCTCGAAAAATACGGCAGCTGATAGACCGTCAGGCGGTAGAGGGGCGTGTATTTGCCCCAGGCGAGGACGGTGGCGATGACAAGCGTGGCGCCCCAGAACCACATCATCATTCGCTCGCGGTCCGTGAAGGGCCCGCCGCGCCGGCGGATCGACTGACCCAGGCTCCAGAGCGACAGCAGCACCACGAGCACGCCTGCGTATTCGCCCGCGCCGGAGAAGCGCGATCCGGGCGCGCCCGGGGATTCCCCGACGCGCCCCCAATAATTGGCGCCGTTCGGCGAGTCCATGCGGTAGCCATACAGGCCCGGAATCAACACCCGGATCGTCTCGTCCGGCGGCAGGCTCCATTGGCTGGCAAACGACCACTTCTGCTCCTTCGTCTCGGCGTCCGCCGTGGCCGTCACCGCCGTCTTCGACGCGATGTCAAACAGGCTGATCAGCGATTGCGTGGCCATGAACCCGGCAAAGATCGCCACCAGCGCCAGCCGAACCCCGCCGCCGAGCAGGCGCGACATCGTGCCCGGCTCCGGGGCCCCGCCCGCTTCCGCCGGGCTGGACCCCGCGGTCGAGGTGGCGTCCGGCCGGTCGCGCCCGACCCACGCCTGCCACAGCACGAAGGCGGCGACGCCCAGGCTGAAAATGACGCCGTTGTCCGCGCCTTCGACCACGCCCATGCCCACGGCGAACCCGGCGAGGATGGCATTGAGCCACGGATGACCCAGCCGTCGGGCGTTGAGGGCCGCCAGGGCGAGAAACGTGCACCCGAGTGTAATCGACCGCGTGCCGAGCCCCCAGCAGGTGTTTGAAAAGAAGTTCGAGTTGAGCGCCGCCCCCAGCGCCGCCACCGTCGCCAGCCCCGCCCGCAAGCCCAGGGAACGGAAGAAGGCCCATCCGCACAGGCCGGAAATTAGGACGGCAACCGCAGCGTAAAATTTGGAGTAGCCTACCGGACCGAGGATGAAACGGATGAATGAGGTAACCGCTGCGGGAGTGTGCGCGCCGTTCCCGCCGATCCAGTACAGGTCCATCCAAAACCCGGTGAAGGAGCTCGGCAACGACAGTGAGTCCGAGTTGGCGACACCAAGCGGTCCGTCGTTGGAAAAGACGACACGGTTGGGATCAAGGCTTGGCCAGAACATCAGCAGGATGATCGCGGCCAAGGTTAAGAATCCGGCCAAACAGGCAATCGCGTTCTTCTTCGGATCGGTCGTCGCATTTGAACTCATACAGTCTGTCGTGGTCCGGCTGAGATAAATTTTCGCGGCGACTATTGCAGGTTCATCGGACCGGCGCCAGTGGAGAACGATCGGGGACCTTCGGGCTTTTGGGACGGATGTGGTTCAGAAACCTTGGCTCGCAACGACTCGAAGGATGATCGTTGGACAATTGATCTGCGACTTAGCCTTCACGCCGAAGCTATTCTGTTAGGAACACTCGGCAACTGCCTTCGGTTTCGGCATTCAATCCGGAGTTCGGACAGTATTGCCGTTTTCATGGAGGCTCTCGGGTGCTGAGGTCGACTCGCTTTGCGCGCGGACGGGTGCATCGAAACCCTCGCCGAGCTGAACCGCGCGATCCCCCTCTCCCCTCAATGGGGAGAGGGCCGGGGTGAGGGGTGGGACGGCTCGTTTGGTGCGTCCAGCTTATCACCCACTGCGCCACGTTCGCGATCGCGCATTCGGGGTTACGGGCACATTGCCCGGGTGGGGTGCTCGGGCTTGCAGAAGTTGCCAGAGTGTTTCTTTCACCACGCTGGGCTCGCGAAATACCTGCCTATTCCAGAACCGCTTGGTCACGATGCCCCGCTCAAGCAGATATGACTCCTTCGCCATGTCGTGCGCCCGCTGCGCGGGCAGTCCGTGCTGCCTCCCGTCGAGTTCGACTGCGATCGATGCCTCGGCGCAATAGAAGTCCAAGACGTATGGCCCGACCGGATGCTCTCGCCTGAATTTATATCCCGCAAAACGCCGATCGCGCAGCAGGCGCCAGAGTTGTCGCTGCGCCGGTGGCATTGATTGCCGAAGCTCCCGCGCTCGGGCGTGACTGCTTTCCTCCATGGGGCGATTTAGGCCATGCCCGGCAAGATATTGCCAGTCGTTTGTTGTTGATTGAACGCAAGCCGTCGGAGGCGTAGGCGATCCGAGCCTCCTCACCCCTCACCCCAACCCTCTCCCCATTGAGGGGAGAGGGAGGGCATGGCCCCAGCGCTCTTGGTCGCGCGCCAGCTGGAGTCAGCCTTGTGACGTTTGAAGTGGGAACGCTTCTTGTCAGCCGAAAGCGCTGCAAGATTGCGGGATTGGCCCACGGAAGTCGGGCGCCGGCGGTGTAAGATGGTGAGCTGAATGCTTGCTGGTCCCCGCCGTTTTCCTTTGAGAACAGGATGGGGCCTTCGATATAAGCAGGCCGTGATACGTCCTGAAGATGCAGCCTGGTACGACGAGCACTACCGCAAAGAGCAGACGCAGTTCGCACCGTGGTATCGGTGGCTCTTGCCGCATCTGGTTCGAGAACTTAAACCGAACTCGCGCGTGGTGGAATTGGGCTGCGGGCAGGGGCAACTGCTCCGCCATCTGGCCCGGGAAAATCTGGTCGTGGCGGAACGCATTTATGGACTGGAGCAGAGTGAAACGGCCGTTCAGTTCGTCAACAAATGGCTTCCTGCCGCCCACGTCACGGTCGGAGATATTTATCGATTGCCGTATGCGGCCGACTTTTTCGACGTGTGTTTCCTCATGGAAACCATCGAACATCTGACCGAGCCCAAAACTGCACTGCAGGGCATCCGTCGCGTGTTGCGGGATGACGGAGTCTTGTATGTCTCCTTTCCGAATTTTCTGCATCTCCCCTGGCTTGGAGTTCGGCTGCTGTCAGACCTGTTGAACAAACCAAATTGGATCGTGCGCCAGCCCGTGGACATCATCTACACGGCGCCGCGTGTCATCCGTTTGGTCAAGGGGTGCGGATTTGAGTTTGTGCATGCGATTGGATCCAACTATGGCCCGCCTCTCATCTATCGATGGGAAAGGGATTGGCTGACCAGTGGCCTCAACCGGCTTGGGCTCTGGTGGCTGTCGTTTCATCCAATTCTGGTCTTCCGCAAAAGTCCCACGGCCGCATTTCGCCGAGCGGATGCTGGTTGAGGTTCACGATCGGCTCCGCGTTCCTTGATTCGAAACTGCAGTTCGGGAGCAGGCATACTGCACCCGTCCTATTTCCGTCGCGGACCAATCGAGCGAATCGAGAATCGAGCTCGCGGGTAAATCCGCGCTTGACCTCTGCGACGGAATACACGAAGACTGCAATGCTTTTTAGCGAAGCGTGAAAAAGGAGTTTTCGGTCCGAGTATCATCGAAACCGCGAACTAACAACTCCGTTCGAATGCCGATCCGTTTTCATATATTTCGTGTCCGGCTGTGGCAAAGCTCGGCCCTCGTGCTGGGGCTTTCACTTTCATTCGGAAATTGCGCACTGGGCCAGTCGGCTAATCATATTGGGAATGGCAGCTTCGAGTCCGGGGAGGATCCTCAAGTCAGCATCCAGTTGGACGAAGGCACTGACGCGCTCGCGCCGTGGTCATTGGCTCGGGGAAATGTGGACTACATCGGGAAGCGGTGGAAAGCTGCTGAAGGACGGAGGTGCATCGATCTGAATGGCGTTGGGCCCGGAGTCTTGGAGCAGACGATTCCGGGTTTGCTCGTGGGAAAGCGCTATCGGGTTTCGTTCCAGATGGCTGTGAATCCGGAAGCGCCTCCGGCCGAAACGAGACTGCTGATGTCGATCGCTGGAGTCTCCAACCGGTTTTCGATGGTCCATCCAGGCACCCCGACTGACCTGCGGTGGCGTCGACACTCGATGGAGTTCGAGGCAACGGAAACGCGCGCCTTGCTTAGAGTCGCCAGTCTGAACCGCTGGTGGGCCGGCCCGGTGCTGGATGATTTTCAGCTCGTGGCCAAGGAGGTTCTCCCTCGAGTGCCGGCCGGCCGAAGACCCTTCGACGTGGCGGCGGATTTCTCAACAAACGCCAATCCGAACGGCGTCTGGCGCTGTGGATGGAAGTCCACGACTACTTCGCCTTTCCTGTTGCTGACCACCGCACACCGGTATGTCGAAAAAAATGGATGGTCAACTTTCTCGTGGCAGCTAAACGACGGCGAACCTCCCGCCGTTTCTGTCATCATGTCGGAATCCCCCTTCGCGTTGCCTGGCTGCCAGAGCCAGTGTCTGCGGGGTGACCTCCTCATCTCACCTGGAACCTCGGACGCGCCGGAGAATTTCGGAGTCGTCCGGTTCATGGCTCCTTCCAACGGTCAATACCGCGTGCAGGTCAGCGCCGGGAGCGCGTTCGAGGGTGGATTGCAGGGCGATGCCGATTTTCATGTTCTGACGAACAACACCGAAGTTTTCGGACTGTACCTGGCGCCTCAGGTCTCTGCGGCGTTCACGAATGACTTCAATCTCGTGGCTGGCGATGCCGTGGATTTTCTGGTGGGGCGAGGATGGGACCGTAAAGATCAGGGATCGGTGATGCGGATTTCGGCCCAGGTTTTCCCGCTGGGCGAACCGACTTCGGGAGCCATCAATTTCGGGAAGTAGCCCCTTCCGGGGGGGCGACCATACTGGGAGTGTATTCTTGCTCGCGAGCGGGACGTTTTCCGATGATGTGGTAAGATTTGAGGAAATCATGAATTGCCGATCTCTCTACCGTGCGAGTTTATGTACGCTTCGATTGGTGGCGTTTCTCGTAGCGCAAGGCCTGGCCAGTTCAGCCGAGGCGGCTGGGCCCGTGACTTCTGAGCTGATCCCAGTCGACGCGGTTTGGCGATTCCACAGGGGAACCAATGAGGCCTCATCCCCTGCCGCGCTTTGGCAGACTCCCCAATTCAACGACGGGAACTGGGAGGCGGGCCGGGCGCCCTTCCTTTACACGAGCGCGGCTGTGGAACCGCCTTTTTGGAACGGGGCGGCTTTTGCGGGGACCTGGATTGACGACATGTTCAACCGGTATACGAGCGTGTACCTTCGAAAGACATTTGTTTTGTCGAATTCGTCACACGCCGTTTCGGTAATTTTATCTGCAGCCAGCGATGATGGATTTATCGCCTGGATCAATGGCGTGGAGCTGGCTCGGCGCAACGTGAGCGCAGGGTTCGTTCCCTACAACGGCGTCGCCGCCTCTCAGGTTTCCGAGCCGCAGCCGTTGGTTGAATACAACGTCGCGAATGCTGCAAGTTTCCTGCGTGACGGGACCAATGTCCTGGCAATCCTCGGTCTGAACGCCCTGGCCGGTAGCAGTGATTTTGGTTTTTTGGCCTCTTTATCACTGGTTAGCGACATCAATCCGCCCGTGATCGCTGCGCTGAGCCCGCCCGCAAATGCGGAGGTTGATGCATTGGGCATGATTACGATTGAATTTAACCAGCCAGTCCAAGGCGTCGACGCGGCCGATCTCCAGATCAATGGACGTGCGTCGGCTTCAGTGGAAATGGTGTCTTCGTCAATCTACCGATTCTCAGTTTTATCTCCTCCGACGGGCACGGTGTCTGTGGCCTGGGCCGCGCTACCTGGGATAACCAATGCCGCCGGCGACCAGTTTGCCGGCGCGAACTGGACCTATACACTTAACCCGAATCTTCCACCCGCCCGGCCGGTCATCTCCGAGTTTCTGGCTGACAACCAGGGTGGACTGCGGGACGAGGATGGAACGGCGGCGGACTGGATCGAATTGCATAACCCCACCCCGCGGAATCTAAATCTCGAAGGGTGGTATCTCACCGATTCCACCAATCGGCTGGCCAAATGGCGGTTCCCGTCCGTTACCCTCGCGTCGGATGCGTATATGGTGGTGTTTGCGTCCGGGAAGAATCGGACGAACGCGTCCGCCCGACTCCACACCAATTTCAAATTGAACGACGACGGCGGCTTTCTTGCGCTGGTTCGTCCTGATGGGGTCACGACGGCCACCGAGTTTCGTTACGATCGGGAGCGCCGGAATGTCAGTCACGGGCTGGCGGCTGATGGAACGGGCGCTGAACGGTATTATGCGCCTCCGTCACCAGGCGCGAGAAATCTGGGAGGCTTTCCCGACATCGTTCGGGATACGCATTTCACCACTAATCGCGGCGTTTTCTATGCCCCGGTCACAATCACGGTATGGGTTCCCACCATCGGCGCGACGCTGGTGGTAACCACCAACGGAACGGAGCCGACGTTGGCGAATGGAACACGCGCCGCGGGCACAAACATCACTCTGCGATTTGGCGCCACCACCACTCTCCGAGCCGCGGCGTTTCGCGATGACTGGCTACCCACTGACGTCGATACCCACACCTACCTCTTCCCGTCGACCGTGCCATTGCAATCGGCGCCGCCCGGCGCGGCCACCATCTGGTCCGATCCCGGGGGAAGTGTGAATGCGGACTATGCGATGGACGCGCGCATCGTCGATCATCCATTGCCAGGTTATGACCTTGCAAATTCGTTAACTGCCCTGCCGATCGTGAGCGTCGTCACGCCCTCCGACGGGTTATTTGGGCTGGCCAACGGGATTTACGCCCAGTCGTTGCAGGAGGGGCCCGCGTGGACTCGGCGGGCTAGTATCGAGTGGATTTACGCCGACGGCCGGCGAGGATTTCAGCATAACGTCGGGCTGAATTTGCATGGCGGGGCCTCGCGATATCCAACGTTCACGCCCAAGCACGGTTTCAACGTTCTTTTTCGAACCGAATATGGCTCAGGGGAACTGGACTTTTCTCTGTTCCCAGAGTCTGGGCGCCACCGTTTTAGCCGCCTGATCCTTCGTGCCAACTCCACCGATACGTGGCCCGTGACAGAATGGCCTCAGCAAACGATCAATGGCCAGCTGCGCTGGGTGCGAGCTGAAGCCACCTACATGCGTGACGAGTGGGTGCGCATGGCTCACCGGGAGATGGGCCAACCGGCGGCAAACGGCACTTATGTGCAGTTGTTTCTCAACGGCCTCTATTGGGGTCTCTACGACGTGGTTGAGCGGCCGGATGATGATTTCGCGGCAGAATACCTGGGCGGGGATGAGGAAGATTACGACGCAATCTCGGATGCGACCGATTTGCACGCGGGTGACTGGAACGCCTGGAACCAGCTGCGCGGAACAACCGGGCTGGACAACAACGCCACGTATCAACGCCTGCAAGGCAACTTCCCCGATGGATCGCGCAATACCAATTTCCCGGTGCTCCTCGACACCACGAATCTCGCCGATTACATGCTGTTGCACATTTTTATCGGCGCCGACGACTGGCCCGACCACAATTGGTGGGCGGTCCGGGATCGGCGGCCGACCAGCACCGGCTTCAAATTCCTCGCGTGGGACCAGGAGATTTCGATTAATTCCCTAATTAAGCAGCACACCGCATGGGTTTTGTTGCGCGGCGGCGCGCCATATTACGCAGAGGAAAGCGTGCCCAACACTCCGGCCGAGGTTTACTCCCACTGCCGGGCCAACCCCGAGTTCCGGGTCCTGTTTGGCGATCGTGTCCAGAAGCATTTGTTCAATGGTGGCGCTCTGAGCGTTGGGAGAAATCGCGCCCGATGGCTGGTGCTCTCCAACACGCTCGACCGGGCAGTCGTCGCGGAATCCGCTCGTTGGGGTGACTTCCAACGCCCGGCCAGTCCATTTCGACGGGAGGTGGAATGGCTGGCCACCAACGTATGGGAAACGTCGATCTATTTTCCCTCGAACCATGCTGTTGCTTTGAAACGGTTCATGGACGCAGGCCTGTATCCTTCCACTGCCGCGCCAGCGTTCAGCCAGCATGGCGGGCTGGTTACCAACGGCTGGCCTCTGATCATTTCCAACTTGGCCGTCGGGGCCACCATTTTCTTCACCACCGATGGCACGGATCCGAGATCGCCGGGTGGCGCGGTGGCCCCCGGCGCGATTAGTTATTCCGGGCCTTTTCCGATTCAAACCAGAGCCTCCGTGCGTGCCCGAGCTCGATCGGGCTCCGTCTGGAGCGCGTTGGTCGAGGCTCAGTTTTATCTGCCCCAGGACTACTCTGCGCTTCGCATCACCGAAGTTCATTATCACCCACCTTCCTTCGCGGGCTCTGACGGCGACCGGTTTGAGTTCCTGGAATTGCAGAACACTGGCGGCGTTTTGCTGGATATCAGCCGCGTGACGTTCACGGGAGGCATTCAGTTCATGTTTCCCGACGGTGCCACGCTTGCGCCCCAGGCGTTCTGTATTTTGACCAGCAGCGCGAAGGATTTCGCCAGAAAGTGGCCACAAGTGCCGGTCTTTGGTGAATATCAGGGTAAACTCGACAACGCGGGAGACTTCATCAAACTGGTCCACCCGCTTGGTTTCGAAATCGCCCGAGTCTCCTACGATGACCAGGCGCCGTGGCCATCGACTGCGGATGGGATGGGCGGCTCGCTTCAATTGATCGACCTCCAGGCGTCGCCGGCTCTCGTGGCAAACTGGATCTCAAGCGTTCCCACCCCAGGCGCTCCGTTTTCTCCGGACGCTGATTCAGACTCAGATGGGCTACCTGATTTCTGGGAGGTCGCAAACGGCACCGATCCGATGCGGGCCGACGCGGACGTGGACGTCGATGGAGATGGCGCCTCCAACTGGCACGAATATATCGCGGGCACCAACCCTTTGGATTCGCAGAGCGCGCTCCGTATTGATTGGGTCACGAATGCGGGCCCCGGGACCGTTGAGCTCCGTTTCACCGCCTTTAGCAATCACGCCTATGAAGTTCAATGGGCGAGTTCGATTCCAAACAATTCGTGGGCGACGCTTGCTCATGTTGAAGCAATCCCGGGCGACCGGATCGTGATTGTTCCGCACGAGGCGCAATCGAACTCCGTCCGGTTCTACCGCGTGATTGCGCTGCCCAGCCCATGAAAAGGGCGGGTGTGGAACGGATTAACTCCGGCGATGGCACCGGATGTTTGGCCCACGGCATCGGCGTTGGTCGCCACGGGCTGAGTCGGGCCAAGCTCTTGCGAGATCCCCGAATGCCAAATTAGGACGAAAACCCACCTTGACTGCAATGCGCGACCGGAGCAGTCTTACGCTCGCAACAGCAATCCAACTCGAATAAGGAGGTCCTGATGTATTCCTTACGGAAGCGCTACTCGTGGTCCTACGTGGCCCTTTTGATCGCCGCCAGTTCTTTAGGAATGGCGGTAGGCTCAACTGCCGCTGAAAATCTCCTATTGAATGGCAGCTTCGAGCTCGGGAGTGACCCGGGCGTCGGGGTCCAGCTTGATCAAGGATCCACCGTGATGACCGGTTGGGAGGTCACCCATGGCAATATTGATTACATCGGAAGTCGGTGGGTCGCCTACAACGGCGGCCGCTGCATCGATTTAAGCGGTTCCATCGCTGGAACCATTTCGCAAACGGTCTCCGGATTGACGGCGGGTCGACGCTATACCCTCGAATTTCAGATGGCCGCGAACCCTGAAGCGCCGCCTGCGATTACCAGCCTGCGCGTTGTCGCCAACGGCGAGGAATTTCAGTTCACGGTCAGTATTGTAGGATCGAAGACAAACCTGCTTTGGCAGCCTCGGTCGTGCAGCTTCGTCGCAAACTCGGATTCGCTGGCTATTCAATTTGCAAGTTTGAATCCCGGCTGGTCTGGTCCTGTGCTCGATGGCCTGAGCTTGGTCGCCGGAGATCTGGTAGAGCCGCCCGGACCAAATCTGTTGGTCAATGGTGGGTTCGAATTGGGGGCGGATGTCGGCACGGAATTGGGGACCGGATCGACTAAATTAAATGGATGGTCCGTTGTCAGCGGTAATCTGGATTACATCGGGTCGCGCTGGATCGCCTTCGAGGGCTCGCGGTGCATCGATTTGAGCGGCTCGATCGCTGGAACAATCGCGCAGACGGTTGCCGGTCTCACCGTGGGAAAAGCCTACCGGCTCTCATTTCAGATGGCGGCAAATCCAGAAGCGCCACCGACCACGACGGAAGTTATGGCGTCCGTCGGCGGGGTCTCCCATCAGTTCTCCGTGAATGCTGTCGGCACAACGAGAGACCTCCTCTGGCAGTTCAAGTTCCTGGATTTCGTCGCTGACGCTGAATCCATGGAGGTTCGTTTTGCCAGCCTGAACCCTGGCTGGGCGGGACCAGTTCTTGACGGGTTAATTCTCCTGCCCACCGAGGCTGCTCCGTCGCAGGTCTACGAATTGTCGTCCGGTTTCTTCACCTCCAGCAACCCGGACGGCCCGTGGCGATTGGGTTGGAAAGAATCTCTTGGTGGCGAGATGACCCCGTTTTCGTTCAACAAATCCTTCGGTGCCGACAACGGCGTGAGGCTTTACTCGTGGCAATTGAGCGATAGCGAGGGCCCGTCCGTGTGTCAGGTCTTCGGCCCCGGCGTGGCCATGTCCGCCGGCGGGCAGTTTGTGGCGCCGCCGGGGACGGTTTGGATGTCGCCTGGAAATGACGGGGCGGCGCAAAATTTCGGGACCGCCCGCTTTACGGTTCCGGCCGGCGCCGGCGCCGTCTATCGCCTCGAATCCCGCGCCTGGGATGTCTTTGACGGCTCTTACCAGGGCGACACCGATTTCCACATCCTCAAGAACGGAGTCGAGATCGCCGGCGATTTCCTCGCCCCGCACACCAGCTTCGGCTACACCAACGAACTGACGCTCGCGGATGGCGACACGGTCGATTTCGTCATCGGCCGCGGCCAGGACAATCACCAGACCGGTTCGACGCTGAAAGTCTTCGCGCGCCTGCGCTCCATCGTGTCGGCCGGATCCAACGCGCCCGTCATTCTTTCCCAACCCGCCGACACCGCCGCGCTCGTGGGACAGGCCACCCACCTCAGCGTCACTGCCGTCGGGTCGCTCCCGCTCGCGTATCAATGGTTTTCCGGAGACAACGCTGTGCAAGACGCCACGAATCGGACGCTGACGTTGAACCACGTGGGCTTCTCCGACGCCGGTTCCTACCATGTGGTCGTCGCCAATGAGTTCGGCTCCGTGACCAGCCGTGTCGCGGCGCTCACGGTCAAATACCCGGCTGCCCGGGTGCAGGTCGTCAGTGTCGACGCCGTGGCCTACGGCGAGGTGCAGGTCCCGATTCAACTGGTGGCAAATGGCAACGAGAACGCGCTGACGTTCAGCCTCACCTACGACAGCGTGCGCCTGCATTACGTGTCCGCCGCCCTCGGCGCCGGAGCCGACGGAGGCCATCTCCTGAATGATGAGTCGCAGCTGGCCTCCGGTCAGTTGGGCTTGCTCGTTTCGCTGCCGGAGGGACAAACGTTCGCCCCGGGCACGCAAACGGTGGCCGTGGTGACATTCACGACCAGCGGCGCGCCGAGCGTCCAGCGATTGCCGGTGCGGTTCGGAGATGTGCCGGCCGCCCGGTTGCTCGCGGATGTGTCCGCGGTGCCGCTGGATGCGGTTTATGTCGATGGCACGGTTTCCTTGACTCCCACCGCCGTGCGGGCGGGCGCGGTGAACACGGTGACCGGCGGGGCGGCGGCCTTGCCAATCCAAATGGTGGCGGTCGGCACCGAGAATGCCGTGAGCTTCAGTCTCAGCTACAACGCCGCCATTCTCTCCTTCGACGCGGCGCAGGCCGGCCCGGACCTGCCGCCGGATGCGTCCATCCTCGTGAACACCGGCCAGACCGCCCAGGGGCGCGTGGGCATCTCGGTCGCCCTGCCGGCCGGGGCCACCTTCCCCCGCGGCACGCGCGATTTTCTCCGCGTGAATTTCGGCGTCGCCACCGTCTTGAGCCAGATGACCAGCCCCGTCCAGTTTGTTGACGTCCCGACGGTCCGTCAGGTCGCCAACGTCAATGCGCAGGCCATGCCCGCCGTTTATGGAACCGGCAGCGTGTCCATCGTCACGGTGGCGCTGGAAGGCGACATTGCCCCGCGACCCGACGGCGACCGGGCCCTCACCGTGATCGACTGGGTCCAGGCCGGACGTTTCGCGGCCGCCCTCGATGCCGTCGAGCCCGGAGAATTCCAGCGCGTGGATTGCGCGCCGCGCGACACGCGCGGCAACGGCGTCATCTCGGTCGCCGACTGGGTCCAAGCCGGACGTTACTCGGCCGGGCTCGATCCGCTCACCGGCATCGGCGGCCCGACCGAACCCGTCGCCCCGGGCGAGGGCGGGGGCGGCGGTGTTGGCGGTGGTGGCGGTGGTGGCGGTGGTGGCACGGGGCCGGCCCAGTGCACCGTTCGCATCCCAAGTTCCAACGTGCTGCCCGGCGGGACCGTCAGTGTCCCGGTGCAGGTGACCGCCAGCGGCTCCGAAAATGCCTTCGGCTTCACGTTGGTTTACGACGCCTCCAAACTCCGCTTTGTCAGCGCCACGAAGCTGACCGCGGTCGGCACGGCCGCGTTGAACGTCAACACCAACCTGGCCGGGTCCGGTCGCGTCGGCATTGCCTTTGCCCTGCCCACCGGCATGGTCCTGCCCGCCGGCAGCCAGAGCTTGCTGACCGTGACGCTGGCGGCCGCGCCGGCGGCCGCGGGCGTGACCTCCCTCGCCTTCGGCGACGGACCGGTGCTGCGCGAAGCGGTCAGCGCCACCGCGCAGACGGTCTCGAGCAGCTTCACTCCGGGCACGATCGTCGTGGGGCCGGCCGTGGTGTCGGGTCCGCCGCTGAGCATCGTTCCATCGAGCGGCAACGTGGTGATTTACTGGTCCGCCGCCGAGCCGGGTTACGAATTGCAGGCGTCGGAGGCGCCCGCCGGATCGTCGTGGTCGAACGTCGGCGTCACCCCGCTCGAAATTGGCGGCCAAAAGATCGTCACGCTGCCCGGCACCAGCTCCGCCCGGTACTTCCGGCTGCGGAAGCCGTAAAAAGGCTTGGAAACGCCGACGGGTCGTCGCCGGTTTGTCGTTTCGTTTGTGCGGCGATTCGTCGGCATACTTTTGCTCTTCAGATGCTGGAACAGCGGAGCTGTCCGTTCAATGTGGAGACCTTGATGTCAAACCGGATTGGTGGTCAGGAGGACGTGCGGAGAATTCCAGTTCTGCTTGTGATTATTGGTCTTCAAGTCCCCTTCGCGCTCTTTGTGCCGGCTTTGGGGGAGACCATTGGGTTGTCTTTGCCATCATCCTTCGCGTACCACGAGGGCCGGGGAGGATCGTCAGTCATGCGCGACGCGATCCACCTGCAGGAAGTTTATACGTCGGACCAGTTTCCATCGCACCCAATCGCGATTCGCGAGATTCGATGGCGACCGAGCTCGGAGTATGGACGTTCATTTACCGGTCGGCTGGAGCGACTGCAAATCAGTCTTTCAACTACCGCAAAACAGCCTCGTTCCCTCAGCCGCACGTTTGGACGCAATGTGGGCATGGACGACACCACAGTTTTTGACGGTCCCATTGAGCTGAGGAGCGAGTTCAGTGGCCCGAAGCGGGGCCCCAAGGCATTTGATATCATTGTCCCGCTCACCAATTCGTTTTTGTACGATTCCAGGGTGGGGAATTTGCTTTTGGATATCAGAAATCACGTGGCGGGGGACGTTTCGTTTGTTGACGCCGGACCAAGCAGCCGGGTGGGCCGGGTGTTCAGTCTTGGTGCCGATGCAGTGATGGGCACTGTGGGGGACTATGGTGGCGACTGCATCCAAGTCGTCTACACCGAGGCTGCGTCGGGAGAGCAGGTTTCGAGCGCCGGGTTGATGAACGGCAGCTTCGAAGGGGGCATCGAACCAGGACCACGGGTCAGTTTGTTTGCAGGCGATCGGAGCTCCCTTTGGGGATGGAGGGTTGACCACGGTGTCGTTGACTACGTGGCTGGCCGATGGAAGGCGTCAGATGGCGCTCGGTGCGTCGCGTTGCGGGCTCGTGGAGGTTCGTCAATATCGCAGCTCGTCCGAGGTCTGGAGCCGGCTCGTTGGTATGAACTCTCATTCGCGCTTGGAGGAACTCCCGAGATGTCGCCGGGGTCGACGTTTGTGGCTGTGAGTGTCGCGGGAGTCTCCAATCAATTCGCAGTGGTTAACGGGACTGCGGGTCGGGAACAATGTTGGGTCACGAACGTCTTGGTTTTTTGTGCCACCGGAGAGACTGAGTGCATACGGTTTTCGTGTTCTGGGGTCGGCGCTGCCGGTCCGATTGTGGATGGGATAACGATGCGGACCCGGCCGGAGCCTGAAGACTGGCGCCCGGTGACGAAGTGGCATGATTTGGCCGCCGACTACAGCGCTGAGTCGAACCCGGTCGGCGTCTGGTCCCTCGGCTGCAAGCTGGCGTTGGAAAGCCCGCTGGTCTTGTTGACGTATGCCGGCGAGACCAATCGGGACAACGAGCGGGTGGTTACATGGCAGTCGGCTGACTATGGGGGGGTTGGGATTGATCGAATCTACCGTTGGTCCGCGAAAGGACCGCCGGGGACTGACTGGGTGGTCCGCGCTGTATTGTCCTACGATGAGGTGGAGGAACGATTTGGTGTTGCTCGGTTTACGGTACCGGTCGGAGCCAGTGGCCTTTATCGAGTCGAAACACGGTTCAGGGAAGCATGGTCTGGTCGGCCGGGTCGGGATGCGGAATTCCGGGTTTTCCGGGCCGGCCGCGAGTTGTTTGGCAGGCTTTTGGCCTCAGGCGCCTCGGGAAGCTACATAACAGCCCTTGAATTAAAGGGTGGAGAGACAATTGATTTCGTCGTGGGGCATGATTGGACTCAGTCTGAATCCCGTGCGGTCGTGGAGTTCAATGCGCGAATTGGATTGATGGAGGTCGACTCAGGAAGGTCAGGGGGGCGACCGATCAGCGGGGGATACGAGATTGAGAGGTCTGTCGTTTCCAAGATTCGGTGAGTCCGATGCAGAATCGAGCCTTGAGTTTTAAAGAAACCACGTCATCATTCAAATGTTGTTTACCAGTGGGTTCGCGGTTTGCGGACTTTATGTGAAAAGGAGATCATCATGAACCTTCAAAATTATGTGGGGTATTGTGGGAGAGCCATTTGGGCCGGGGCGATGGTGGTCAGCCTGAATTCGGTCGGCGCCGAGTTGAGTCGGGTCACCGTCCCGCAGACGTTGTCGTCGGTGGAAGGGGGCGGAGGTTCTTCGGTGCTTCGCTATGATATTCGTCTGCAGGAGGTGTACGCGGCGCGCCAGTTTCCTTCCGTGCCGATTGAAATTCGCGAGATTCGATGGCGTCCGAGCGCGATTTACGGCAGCACATTTACGAACCATTCGCCAAGGCTCCAGGTCAATCTCTCCACGACCCTCAAAAATCCGGGCGAACTGAGCGCTGTATTTGCCGCCAATGTCGGCGGCGACGATCTTGTGGTCTTTGACGGGCCGAGCGATCTGGAAAGCCAATTTTCCGGTCCGCCCTCCGGACCCAAGTCATTTGACATCGTCGTTCCGCTTTCAACTCCGTTCATCTACAACCCCGAGGCTGGAAATCTTCTCGTTGATATTCGAAATCATAACGCCACCGGTGTGGCCTACGTCGATGCGGGTGTCGGTGGTGGTTTTGGCAGTCGTGTCTTTGCCTTGGGCGCCAATTCCACAACTGGCGGAGCGGACAACGGAGCAGACGCCATTCAATTTGGGTACGTTATCGCGGAGAACCCACCGCCACCTCCGCCGGCGATTGTGACGCGCGGACCGTATTTGCAGAGTCTGACGACGTCGAATGTCATCGTCCGCTGGCGAACAGACCGGCGGGTGATTGGCACCGTGAAATATGGCACCGCGGTTGACGCGCAAAACGGTGGAGTCGGCGAGTCGGCTGCTGCTTACGATCATACCGTGACGTTGGAAAACCTCGCGGCGGGGACCCGATATTATTACTCCGTCATCTCTGGAACCAACTCGACACTGTCGGGCGATGATTTCCATGTGACAACTGCTGCCGATGGTCCTGGGGCAATTCGAATCTGGGCGATCGGAGATTCCGGGACGGCGAGCATCGGTTCCTCTGCGCCGCGGATGGTCAAAGACGCCTACCAGCAGTTTCGCGGCGAGGGAAAAACGGACGTCTGGCTGATGCTTGGCGACAACGCCTACAATTGGGGAACTGATAATGAATACCAGGCGGCGGTGTTTGACGTATTCGGTGATATTTTGAAAACGACACCCGTGTGGTCGACGCTCGGAAATCATGAGACGTACGCCCCGGATGCGTCAGGGAGAATTGCCTATACGGACATTTTTTCGTTTCCACAAGACGGGCGGGCGGGCGGCGTGCCGTCTGGAACCGAGCGCTACTACTCGTTTGATCGCGGGAACGTTCACTTTGTCTGTTTGGATTCGGAGATTTCGGAGAAAGGTTCAGGAAGTCCGATGTGGGTGTGGCTGGAAGCGGACCTGGAAGCGAATACCAAGGACTGGACGATCGCGTTTTGGCACAGCCCGCCGTATAGCAAGGGTTCGCACGATTCTGATACCGAAGTGAATCTCGTGGGGATGCGCGAGCAGGCGCTTCCCATTTTGGAACGCCACGGAGTGGACCTCGTTTTGTGCGGGCACAGCCACAGTTTCGAGCGTTCTCATCAGCTTTATGGTCACTATGGATTGTCGTCGAGCCTGACTTCCTCGATGGTGGTCGACGCAAATGGTGGACACGCCGGTCAGGGCGAATCTTACAAAAAGGGGTTCAGCGATGGTGGCGTGGGCACCGTTTACGTTGTGGCTGGGAGCGCGGGCCAGACCAGCGGTGGCGCGTTGAATCACCCGGCGATGTTTGTCTCGCAAAATCGGCTGGGGTCGATGGTGATCGACGTTGAAACCAATCGCCTGCAAGCCAATTTTCTTCGCGAAGACGGAACGATTGGCGATGACTTCACGATCTTGAAGGGAGACTTCCCGCCGTCAATTGTGTCGGCGCCGTCTGACAAAACGGCAGTGGCGGGAGACGAGGTGCTTTTTTCGGTCAAAGCTACCGGGATGAAGCCGTTGAGCTACCAGTGGTATTTTGGTGAGGCTCCAATCGATGGACAAACTAATGCCAGCCTGATGCTGCCGGCGGTCAGTGCGGCCAATGCTGGGTTTTACCATGTTCGCGTGACCAATGTCCTCGGGGCGGTCGAGAGCGTGGCGGTGGCTCTGGCCGTGACGGAGGCACCGGATTGTAGCCCGATTTCGCTGCCGACCATCCTCGCCTCTGCTGAGGGTGGCGGGGGTTCATCCGTGCTCAACAATAATATTCGCCTCCAGGAAGTCTTTTCCGCGGACCAATTTCCTCAACATACGATGGTGATTCGGGAGCTGCGATGGCGACCGAGCGCGATTTATGGATCGGCATTTACCGCGACTCTACCCCGCCTGCAGATCAATCTGTCCACGACCAGTCGCTCCCCGTCCGATTTGAGCAGTACATTTGCGCAGAACGTCGGCACCGACGAACTAGTTGTCCGTGACGGCCCGATTACGCTTACCAGCACATTCGCCGGCCCGGCGGGAGGACCAAAGGCATTTGATATTGTCGTCCCTTTGGAGCATCCGTTCCCGTACGATCCGTCGAAGGGAAATCTGCTGGTCGATATCCGCAATTTTGGCGGTGGGCCGGTTGCCTATGTTGATGCGGGCGCGACGGCTGGCCGCGCCGCAAGAGTGTTCGCAATCGGAGCCAACTCCACCACTGCCACCAGTGGGGACAGCGGGGCGGATGCGATTCAGATCTGTGCGGCGGGCACTGCATCCCCGCGGCCGTTCATTACGGGCCAACCGGAGTCTCAATCAATTCTGGTTGGTGCGACTGCCACTTTCCATGTTGCGGTTTCCGGGAGCGAGCCTCTCTCTTATCAATGGTACCGTGGTCAGGTCGCCTTGGTTGGGGAGACTGGTTCAACCCTGGTTCTGGCGAATGCTTCTCCGGCGATGGCCGGGCAGTACGCTGTGATGGTGGCCAACACATTCGGCTCAGTGACCAGCTCGGTTGCGAGTCTGACTGTCACGTATCCGACCGCGACGGTGGCTCTCGGCGGTGGGGGAGTTTTGGCCGGGGGCGAGATTGCATTGCCGGTCACCCTGGCTGGCAATGGCGTCGAAACTGTTCTTTCGTTCAGCCTCCAATTTGATTCGGCGAGGATGGCATTTGTATCGGCTGTTGCGGGCGTCGACCTGCCGGCAGGATCGACAGTCGTTGCCAGGACGGACGCCGCGACGGTTGGCCGCGTTGGTATCATCATTACGACGCCTCCCGATCGGCCATTCCTGGGGGGAACCTCGCAAGTCGCCAGGGTGACAATGCGGTCTTTGGCGGAGGTGCCGCTGCAGCCGACGCGAGTAGAATTTGCTGACCAGCCCATCGAACGCCGATTGTCGGTCGACGGGATTACTCACGTTTCTGCTAATTATTTGGACGGTATCGTAAGCATATTGCCGTCGGTGGTCTTCGGGCGCGCCAGCGATGCATTGGGTGGTTCCGATGTGAATGTAGCCTTTGATTTAGCAGCGTTGGGGGTGGAGAACGCGGTTGGCTTTTCGCTGCGTTTCGGGCCTGATCTTATTCTGTTTAGGGACGCAACGATTGGAGCTGGGCTTCCCGCTGGCGCCTCTTTGCTTCTGAACACGAATTTGGTCGGCTCCGGTTACCTCGGGTTGGCCGTCGCACTTCCGGCAGGACTGACCTTCGATCGCGGAACACAGCAGTTGGTAACGGTTCGCTTCCGGGCAGCGCCCGTGATTGAATCGATGACAACGACCGTTGAATTCGCGACTCTGCCGATCTTATCGCAGATTTCGGATGTGGTGGCCAAGCCGCTACCTGGGGTCTATTACGGAGCCACGGTCAGATTGACCCCATCACCCCTCGAGGGAGATGCTGCACCTCGGCCAGGTGGGGATCGCGTGTTGGGCATTATTGACTGGGTGCAGGTAGGCCGATTTGCGACCGGACTGGACGAAGTCACGGCCGAGGAATTCCAACGAGTGGACTGTGCTCCGCGTGAAACACTGGGAAATGGGGTGATTTCCGTCGGGGATTGGGTGCAAGCAGGGCGATATTCCGCCGGCTTGGATCCTGCGTCGGGCGTTGGCGGTCCGACCGAGCCGGTTGAACCTGGTGCTGGAGGAGGCGGCGGGGGAGGCGGCGGAACCGATTGTATCGTTTCAATCACCACGACCAATGTCTTGCCGGGTGGAACGGTGACCGTGCCAGTTCGTGTCTTCAGCAGTGGGGCGGAGAACGCGATAGGGTTCACTCTGGCCTTTGATTCCGCCAAGCTGCGATTTGGGACCGTGACCAAGACGGCGCCGTTGGCCAACGCAACGCTGAACGTGAATACAAACGCTGCGACGGTTGGACGAGTTGGCATCGCATTCGCGCTGCCGGCGGGCGGAACGCTTACCCCTGGGACGCGGGACGTGCTTTTGGTCACGTTTTCGGCCTCGGAGGGTGTCTCGGGACAGACGGGTCTCTCGTTCGCGGACACCCCGGTATTGCGGGAGGCGGTCAGTGCCACAGCGCGGACGATATCCAGCCGCTTCGATTCGGCCGAGCTGGTCCTTGGTCCGCCACGGGAGGTCGGACCGCCCTTGAGCATTGTTCGTTCGGGCGACAGTGTCGTGGTCTTTTGGTCGGCCTCGCCGACGGGCTATGAACTCCAGTCAGCCGACGCGCCCCAAAGTGCGAGTTGGTCCAATGTCGGAGCAAATCCCATCGAAATCGGAGGACAAAAAATCGTGACGTTGCCTCGGCTGGGTTCAGGGAAGTTTTTCCGCCTGCGCAAGCCGTAAAGCTGAAGAAGTTCCTGAGTTTCGAGGCGACCGGCTTTGCCGACGAATAGTTGCGCGGCCGCGAACGGGGTGTCACCAAAGCCTTCGTTTCGCAAGTGAGTGCAACCGCCTCTGACCGCGGACCGAGGTGCGATGCCCATGCACTCCAAGCTTTTGGTTAGGAGTGTGTGATTTTAACTTGCAGCGGTCTAAGGCAGCGGCGGGCCTCAGAGGTTGAACGCGTCGCGTCAATTTGCGCAGCCGTTAATGTGGTAAGAGGAGACGTGTCGTGCCATTTCACGCGACGCTTCACCAGCGTCCCGAATCTCCATGTCTCGAATTTCCACTCGCCTCATCGCGGTTGAGCTCGTAGCTTCCCCCCTCGCATGTTGGAAAACATCGTCAAAACGATCCAATTCCTGTTCACCGGGCAGTGGCGGCGGGTCTGGAACGAAGTCCATGTCCGGCTCTATCGCGCGACGTGGGCCGTGCTTTGGTATTTCATCATGCCCGGGCGATGCCGCGGGCGGAAGGAAGTGGCCGGCGTGATCACGCGGGATACGGCGCACTCGGTGGCGTTCGAGTCGCCGGACCACATCGCGCCGAAAGGGACTGCGGTCAACAACAGCACGAACAAGAAGTTCATTCTGCATATGGATGCCAAGCTTCGGCAGGAGTTTGGCGAAGGTGCGGCGTTGCGGATGATGGATCTGGGGTGCGCGGGGGGGCAGACGGTGGCGGACTTCATGACGTTGCGATGGCAGGGAGTGGGGCTGGAAGGTTCGGATTTTTCCCTGAAACATCGCCGGGCGAACTGGGCCCAATTGGCCGATACCCACCTGTTTACGTGCGACATCACAAAGCCGTATCAGATCAAGGTCGACGGCCGGCCGGCGGGATTCCACCTCATCACCGCCTGGGAAGTGATGGAGCACATCGCGACTTCGGATCTTCCCACCGTTTTTGACAACATCGTCAAGCATCTCGAGCCTGGCGGCTATTTCATCGCATCGACCACCGAGACGAGCGACCTGCACCAAGGGTTGGAATTGCACCAGACGCGCTGGCCGAACCCGGAGTGGCGGGCCTGGGTCGAAAAGCGTTATCCCGAATTGGAGTACGTGGACGTTGGGCTCAAAATCTATCAGTTCGTGCGCTATAACTTCATCCACCCGTCCTTCTTGATTTACCGAAAAAGGCGTTGATCGGTGAACGGGCGGTTAAGCGGCACAACCTTGGATCTTTTATCCGGGCGGTATTTGGAGCACTGGGCAATGTGCCTGCGAGGGTGGCAGAGTCAGAGGATCGATATGTCTTCACAGCGATGGCCATCCGATCCTCGATTGGATCTTGGTGTTTCGGGGGGGATTTCAGTAGCGTGATGGGGTGATTGGGCTGTTGCTGAAGCTGTTGAACGTGCCGATGGACGACGCCGGGCGGATTGCGGGCGCGTCGATTGCCTTTCGCGGCGGGCTGACGCCGGGGTGGTTTGTTTTTTTGGCGATCGTCGCCGTCGTCCTGGTTTACTGGCTGTATCGGCTGAGCCCGGTGACGGTGGCGCTGGGCCGCCGGTTTTTGCTGACGGGGTTGCGGGCGCTGTTTTTGGTTTTGCTGCTGGGGCTGCTGCTGCGGCCGGTGCTGGCGTTCACGGTGGAGGGCAGCATCCGGCGGGTGTTGGTGATGCTCTTCGACGGGAGCGCGTCGATGCAGATTCGGGATCCGCGGCTGGAGGTGGACGATCAAAAGCGGGCGGCGCTGGCGAAGGATGTGCTGGATCCGGCGCGGGGGTTGAACCAGGCGCTGGATCGAGGGCGGGCGCGGGATTTGGAACAGGTGGCGCGGATCGATTTGGTCCGGGCGGTGTTTCAGAACGAGCGGTTGAAATTGTTGCCCCGGCTGGATCAGGAGTTTGAACTGGCAGCGTACAGCTTTGGCCAGGGCACGGCGGAGCTGGCCGCGCGCAAGGCGGCGGGCGGCACCAACCAGGGGGGCGGATCGGCCACGGCGATGGCGACGGCGCCGGGCACCGCGCGGCCCGGCGGGCGGCGGCCACTGGCGTCGGTGGATCAATTCGACTGGGTGGAACGGCTGGCGGCGTCGGCGCCGGTCACGGCGGGAGGGGATGCGATCCGCGACGTGCTGAGCCGGAAGCGTGGGCAGCCGCTGGCGGGGATTGTGATGGTGACGGACGGGGTGAACAATTCGGGCAGCCAGCCGCGGGACGCGGCGTTGCTGGCGCGGCAGGAGGGCGTGCCGCTTTACCTTTATGGGGTGGGCATCACGAGCCCGCGCGACATCATTCTGCAGAACCTGTTCGGGCCGGAGGTGACGTTTGTGAAGGACGAGGTGCCGATCACCGTGCGGTTGCGCGGGCAGGGATTGGCCGGGGAATCGGCCGAGGTGCAACTGCGGCTGGGGGACGAGGTGGTGGCGAGAAAGACGGTCGTATTCAGCGGCGAATCGGAGCAGGTGGTGGCGATGAAGTTCACGCCATCGATGTTGGGGGAGTTTGATTTGACGGCGTCGGTGGAGGCGCGGCCGGATGAGGCGGTGAAGGACAACAACAGCCGGACCCAGCGGCTGAAGGTGATCGACGCGCGGATCCGGGTGCTGTTGGTGGATCAATCGCCGCGCTGGGAGTTCCGGTATCTGCAGGCCATGCTGCTGCGGGATCGGCGGGTGGACTTGAAGTGTTATCTGGTGGAGGGCGACAAGGCGATCGCGCGGGCGCAGGACTCGCCGTATCTGGCGGAGATTCCGTCGCGGCGGGACGAGTTGTTCAAGTATGATTTGGTCATTTTGGGGGATGTGGATCCCAAGGTGTTGACCGCGCAGCACCAGGAGAATCTGAACAAGCTGGTGGCGGAATTCGGGGGTGGGCTGCTCGTGCTGGCGGGCAAGCGGTCGATGCCGGCCTCCTATCGGCGCACGCCGTTGGAGAAGATGCTGCCGGTGGAGTTCGACGCGTTGACGCTCGAGTCGAAGCAGGACCCGGTGGCGGAGGTGCCGGTGAAGCTGGCGCTGACGGCGGCGGGCCGCGGCAGCGTGATGATGCGGATCTCGGATCGGGAGGATGAGAACGCGCGGCTGTGGGGATCATTGCCGCCCGTTTACTGGGTGGCGAAGGTGGCCCGGGCCAAGCCCGCGGCCGAGGTGCTGGTGGTGGATCCGGATCCGGCGAAGGAGACGCGGTTCGGGAAGATGCCGGTGATCGCGCTGCAGCAGTACGGGCTGGGTCAGGTCATGTATGTGGGGACCGACAACACGTGGCGCTGGCGGAAGAACGCGGGCGATTTTTATTACACGCTCATCTGGGGCCAGATTTCCCAGCGGCTGTCCATCCAGCGGCTGCTCGGCGTTTCCAAGAAGACGCAGCTGAGCCTGGACAAACAAAGCTATTACACGGGAGATCGGGTCACGGTTTACGCGCGGCTTTACACCGGCGTGGGGTTCGATCCGGTCCAGGAACCCTCCGTGGCAGCGTCGTTCTCACCGAAGGCCGGGGGGCCGCGGTCGGAGGTGACGCTGCGGGGCGTGCCGGACCAGCCGGGGATGTTTCGGGGCGAGTTCATCGCGCCGCCCGCCGGCGCCTATGGGTTTTCCGTCGAGAGCGATCCGCAGACCGTGCTGGACCTTTTGGTGGCGGAGCCGAAGTTCGAGTTTGGCGAGACGGCGATGAACGAGCCGCTGCTGAAGGAGTTGGCGGCGACCACGGGGGGGCAATATTTTCGGGAGGAAGATCTCCACCGGTTGCCGGAGGCGATCCGGGCCCGGACCGAGCGGGTGCAATCGCCGCTGGAGGTTGAGCTGTGGGCGTCGCCATTGTATTTCCTGATCGTGATTGCGGTTGTGACCGCCGAGTGGATCGTCCGCAAAATGTCCCACCTCAAATGAGCACGAGTGAAGGCCTGGCCCGCCGCGGGCCGATCTCCCGGGCATGAACATGTCGCCAGCCATCGCCTTTTCGACCGAGGCCCGGCCGAGCGCGCTGATCGCGGGCCGCCTGCTGGCGTTGCGCCGGCGGCGCGTGGGCGTGGCGGTGCTGACCGGGGCGTCGCTGGTGGTGGTCATTGGCCTGGAAGTGCTGGCCATGGTGATGTTCCTGGACTGGTGGCTGGACCTGGCGTGGGGCGTGCGATTGGTGTCGTTGCTGGCCCAGGCCGGGCTGGTGAGCTGGCTGTTGTATCGGCACGTGTTCAGCCCTTGGTGGCGTCAGCCCGGCGAGGACGAGCTGGCCTTGATGGTGGAGAAGGCGCGGCCCGAATTTCGCAGCCGGTTGATCGCCGCGGTCCAACTGGCCCGGCCGGGAGCGGTGCCGCCGACGGCATCGACGTCGCTGGCCTCGGCGGTGATTGCCGAAGCGGAGGCGATGGCGCGGGCGGCGGATTTCCGGCGGATTGTCGATCTGGGGGACTTGCGGAGGTTTGGGCTGCTGGCGGTGGTCATTCCGGCGCTGGCGGCGGCGGGCCTTTATCAGGGGCGCGACGTTTGCGGCGAGTTGCTCAAGCGGGTGTTGCTGGGGCATGGGCCGGTGCCGCGCAAGACGCGAATTGTCGTGCCGGAGGGCGATCGGACGATTGGCATCGGCGACACGCTGCGGCTCGAGGCGTTCACGGAGGGGTTGATGCCGTCGCACGGGAGCGTGGAGGTGAAGTATCGAAGCCGGCGGGCGCAGGGATTTCCGGTGGAGCAGGACCGGGACAACCCGGCGCATTTTGGGCGCACGCTGGAGAATGTGCAGGAGAGCTTCGCCTATCGGTTCGAGCTGGGGGATGGCGTGACGCGGGATTTCGCGGTGACGGCGGTGCCGCGGCCGACGGTGGGGGACATGGCGTGCGAACAGGTGTTCCCGGCCTACACCGGCCTGAAGCCGGTGGCGCGCAGTCTCGGCGATCTGACGTTGCTGGCGGGGAGCGTGCTGAAGCTGAAGTTTACCGCGACGAAGGATCTGCAGTCGGCGGCGATCCAGTTGGTCGGCCTGGGGCGGGAGCTGCCGCTGGCCTTGGACCCGCAAGTGCCGCGCACGCTGGAGGGGGTGATCGCCATTCCCGCGCGGGGCCTGACGGGATTTCAGGTTCACATGGTGGACACGGAGAACATGGAGTCGCGCGACTCGGCGGTGTACCGGGTGGACATTTTGCCGGACAAGGTGCCGGTGGTGCGCCTGACGTATCCGGACCGCAAGGAGGAACTGGTGACGCGTCACGCCACGATGCTGCTGGCGTTTGAGGCGACGGACGATTTCCGGATTCGCAAGGTGCGTTTGAAATACAAGGCGTCGAGCGTGGACAATGGCGCCGAGAAATCCACCGAGCTGGATTTGGAGGCCGCGGGCGACGACGGGCGGCGGCTGCGGCGGCGGCACGAGTGGAAGATTGCGGAGGCGCTGCCGGGCATCGGGGAAGGCGGGGTGATCGAGTATTGGTTTGAGGTCGAGGACAACAATGAGGCGACCGGGCCGGGCTACGGCGTGAGCGACCATCAGTTGGCGCGGGTGGTGAGCGAGGCCGAGAAGCGGGCGGACCTGCTGAATCGCGCCGGCGACTATCTGGGCAGCATCAGCGACGTCGCGCTGGACCAGGAGAAGCTCAATCGCAGCCTGGGCGGGATCATTCGGGCGAAGACCGGGCTGAGGTGAGGGGAAGTCAAGAGTTATGAGTTATGAGTTATGAGTTGGGCGGTGGACGATTTTTGGCCATCTCATAACTCATAACTTTTAACTCACAACTCCCCCTGGTTTTCCATTCCCCTCAGTCTTTCCCAGAGAGGCTCGAGGTCTGGGTCCTGGAGGGCCATTTTGCGGATGGCGGCGACGTCGCCGGCGGCTTCCATGGCGCGATGCAGCCAGTCCCAGGCTTCATCGGCTCGGCCGAGTTGGGCGGCGTAGCAGGCGAGGTTGAAGGGGATGATGGCTTCTTTGGGGAAACGTTCGAACGCGGGGTGGAGGGTATCCCAGGCGGCGGACAGGCCGCCGTGGGGGACGCGGCGCCGGGCGTAGGCGAGGTGCAGCCAGCCGGACGCGCGATCGGGTGCGACCTCGACCAGCTTTTCGGCGATGGGCAGGGCGGACTCCCAGTCGTGGGTGGCCGCGTGGACGCTCCAATGGGTCTCGAGCACATCGGGGTGATGGCGCACTGCTGGCGAGAGGCGGGCCAGTTCCGCGCGCGCTTCCTGGGGGTTGCCGAGTTCGAGCCAGCCGACGGCGGCGGACAGGTGAAACGAGTCCGGCGGCGCGATCGGTGCAGGAGTGGCGGAG
The DNA here is from genome assembly GCA_044229355.1 of Limisphaerales bacterium. Taxonomy (GTDB): domain Bacteria; phylum Verrucomicrobiota; class Verrucomicrobiia; order Limisphaerales; family JADJPG01; genus JBGARF01. Next base: position 386,025 of record JBGATF010000002.1, on the reverse strand, counting down.
GCCATGGGGAACAGGCGAGCAGGCGTGGGGAAGGGGGCGGCCGGTCAGAGATTGAAGTCGGGTCCGAGATAGATCTCGCGGGCTCGGGGGTCGTTGACTAGCTGATCGGCGGAGCCTTCGTAGACGACGGCGCCCTTGTAGATGAGGTAGGCGCGATCGACGAGCTTGAGGGTTTCGCGGACGTTGTGATCGGTGATGAGGATGCCGAGGCCGCGCTCGCGGAGGCGGCGGATGATTTTCTGGACTTCGTAGACCGCGATGGGGTCGATGCCGCTGAACGGCTCGTCGAGCATGAGGAGGCGCGGGCTGGTGACGAGGGCGCGGGTGATTTCGAGGCGCCGTTTTTCGCCGCCGCTGAGCTGGTAGGCCAGGCTTTTGGCGAGGCTGGTGAGGTCGAGTTCCTCGAGCAGATATTGCAGGCGGGTGCGGCGCTCGGCCCGGCGCATGCGGCACGTTTCGAGGATGGCGAGAATGTTTTGCTCCACCGTCAACTTGCGGAAGACGCTCGGTTCCTGGGTGAGGTAGCCCATGCCGAGGCGGGCCCGCTGGTGCATCGGTTTGCCCGTGACGGTCTTTTCATCGAAGAGCACGTCTCCGGCGTCGGGTTTGACCACGCCGACCACCATGTTGAACGTGGTGGTTTTTCCGGCGCCGTTGGGGCCGAGCAGACCGACGACCTCGCCGGCCTCGACCCGGATGGAGACGCCGTCGACGACGCGGCGCTGGCGGTATTGTTTCACCAACTGATCGGTAGTGAGCAGGCTCATGGCGGAGTCGATGGCAAGGGAGCGGAAGCGGGAGTGGTCGCAGCTGGTTCAGCGTTTGGGGGGTGCGCCCTGGCGGGGGCGGCCGCCGGGAAAGGCGGAGTTGTTCGTGTTGTCCATCAAGCTGACGCCGGGCTTGCTCTCGAGAGTGCTGGGTCCGATGGAATGAAGCTCCATGGTGAGGCGGTTGAAGGTGAAATTGGTGCCATAGGCGTAGCCACTTTCCGTTTCGATGACGACGACCTCGCCGATGACGTGGATGAGGTCATTTTCGGCGGAGTAGGTGGCCTGATCGCCGATGATGGTGGCGCCGCGGAGCATCATGAGCAGATTGGATTGGGCGACGATGCTCGTGATGGCGCCAAGGCTGGGAGTGGGGCCGGCGCCGGCGGTGGAGCTGCCGCCGGTGCTGGCGCTGGTGCCGGGACCGGGGCTCGCGCTGCCTCCGGTGCGGAGGGCGCCGGCGGCGCTGTTGGATGGGAAATAGACGGTCAGGCGATCACATTCGAGGTAGAGCTGGGGGTCGAACACCTTGACCGAGCCGACGAAGACGGCGTTGGTCGGCTGCCAGACGGCGCCTTGGAGGCAGGTGATGATGGTGTTGGTTGAGGCCGAGGCGGACGGGGCGGACGCGGCTGCGGCGTCGGTCGGGGCCGGCGCCAAGAGGAGCAGCGCGAGGAGAGTGGCCAGGGCGGCTGACGCGAAACGGCAGCGGGGCGGAAGGAGTGGCGTCATGGATTCAGCAGATTCTGTTGCAACACGGTGCGGACGTGGTTGGAGACGATGAGGACGGTGTTGGTGAGGCTGAGCTGGAAGCCTTCCCTGCCGGTGACCATGAACTTGCCGTCGAGGGCGACGATGTCGAGGCGGCCGGTGGACCAGGCCAGGCGATTGGTTTGGTTGAAAAAACATTCCGGGGCGAGCGCGATCACGTTGGTGCGGCCTTCGGGGTTGTATTGTTCGAGCCGGTTGACGCGGCCGAAGATGATGCGTCCAGGCAGATAATCGGCTTCGCGCATGGTGAGCCGCGCGCGGAGCTGGTTGGTGAGCGCGCGGGCCTGGACGGCGTCCTCATAATACTCGGGGATGCTGAGCTGCCGGGCGCGGGGCATGCTGATTTGGCCCGGAGCGCGGGAGGTCAGGCCGCCCAGGCCGAGCAGACCAAGCAGGCTGGCGAGCGCGAGGCCGACGGCGATGGGCCATGGTCCGGTCCGGCGGCGCGACCGCTGGCGAACCGGCAGGTTGAGGTTGCGTTCCGTCATTAACGTCGTCGTTTCCGGCCGATCACTGGGAGAACTCGGCGATGAGGCGGCTCCAATGGCCCTGGGCCTTGAGGAGCAGCGTGGCCACTTCGCGCATCGCGCCGTGGCCGCCGGCTTTCCGTGTGACGTAATGAGCGAGCTTTTTGACTTCAGGAATTGCGTTGGCCACGGCCACGGCCACGCCGGCCCGGCGCAGGGCGCCGAGATCGACAATGTCATCGCCCATGTAGCACGCCTGGTCCCAGCCCAACCCTGCGGTTTTCAGCAAGCCTTCGATGGCGTCGACTTTGCTCCCGCGGTCCTGGTGCAGGAAATCGATCTTCAGCTCCTCGGCCCGCTGCCGGGTGGCGGTGGATGGCCGGGCGGAAATCCATCCGACCTGGATGTTGGCGCCGTGCAGGAGACGGACGGCGATGCCGTCCTGCACGTGGAACTGCTTATACTCACAGCCGTCGCCCATCAGCACGGTGGCGTCAGTCAACACGCCATCGACGTCGCACAGGAGAAGGCTGATTTTCCGCAGACGGGTGTTGAGGGACGAAGTGGGCATGCGAACGGGAGAAACGAGTTGGGGATTTGAAGATTGGAAATTTGAAATCTGGAATCTGGAATTTGGAATTTGGAATTTGGAATTTGGGATGGGCGGGGGCGCGGGCTGTGGCTGCTGGGCGGTTATTTTCGGACCAGGCGATGGAGGACGACCAATTGCGCGAGAAGTTTCGGCAGTTGGGCCAGAGGGATCATATTGGGGCCATCGCTGAGGGCCAGATCGGGCTGCGGGTGGGTTTCGATGAAGAGGCCATTGGCGCCGGCGGCGACAGCGGCGCGGGCGAGAACGGGTGCGAACTCGCGCTGGCCGGCGGAGCGGTCGCCGCCTCCACCGGGCAGTTGCACCGAGTGAGTGGCGTCAAAGACGACCGGCCAGCCGAATTGTTTCAGCAGCGGGATTGAACGGAGGTCCGCGACCAGATTGTTGTAGCCGAAGGTCGTGCCGCGTTCCGTCAGGAGCAGTTGGCGGGCGCCGTTCTCGACCGCCTTGCGGGCGACCTGGCCCATTTCAGCAGGAGAGAGGAACTGGCCTTTCTTGATATTGACGATTCGGCCGGTGGCGACGGCGGCGGCGATGAGGTCGGTTTGGCGGCACAGGAATGCGGGAATCTGGAGGATGTCGACGACATCCCCTGCGGCCCGGGCTTGTTCCTCGGTATGGACATCCGTAACTACGGGCACTCCGAAACGTTGGCGGATGCGGGCCAGCACGGCGAGTCCTTCGTCGAGGCCGGGCCCGCGGAACGACTTGCCCGATGTGCGATTCGCTTTGTCAAAAGATGCCTTGAACACGTAGGGGATCCCCAGCCGGCGGCAAACGTCCACCAGGCGGCGGGCGATGGTCTCGCACAGACGCTCGTTCTCGATGACGCAGGGACCCGCCATGAGAAAGAGTCGTTGCGGTGACCGCACGAGGTTCCAGGGTTTTCGAACAGAGTCAGGCACGCGCAGAGGTGTAGACGTTCCGCTCCGGATTGTCACGATCAGCCGCCGCGGCGGAGCGGAGGGCAGTGCATCCCGAAGTGGTCGGCCCGGGGCGCGGATCCCGCCATTACGGGATGCGCAGCGGCCGAAAGCGGCCCCGCGGCTCGCACTTTACTCAGGGGCCGCCGATTCCAGCCGCTGCGGGCAGAATGCCTGCGCTCCGGACGTCGGACGAAGTGTCACCGACAACCTGCGGATGCACCGAGGGAAGGGAGCCGAGGGCGGAATCGTGCCTGCCCCCAACGCGGCGCTGGGGTCTGAGCCCCGTCAGCGTTGGGGACCTACACCCACGCCGGGCCGCTCGCGCAGGTGGCGGCGGACCTGGGGACCGGATATTGCGGAACTTGGCGCGACGTCGTCTGGATGGAGGCTTGGCATGAAGCTAGCAGAGGAAGGGTTACTCAAGTTATGCAAACGAACCCTGTGACGATCGAAAAAACAGTTTGGCTTTGGCTGCGGGTCTGCCTGCTCGTCGGGCTGACGATGGTGGGGCGGGCGGCGATGGCGGCGGCCCCGGATCCCTCGTTGGTGCCGGTTGTTCATGTGCTGGCGACGGATCCGGCGGGTGCGGAGCGGGGCGGAGACACGGCGACGTTTACCGTGTACCGGGACGGGCCGACGGCGTCTGCGCTTTCCGTGCGCTATGAGTTGGCCGGCTCAGCCAGCAATGGCGTGGACTACCTGGCGTTGTCCGGCGAGGTGACGATCGCGGCCGGGGCATCATCGGCGCCGATCACGGTGGTTCCGATCGACGACACCCTGGTTGAGGGTGGCGAGATTGTGGCGGTGTTTCTGGCGCAGCCGGCGGTGTGGCCGCCGCCGTACCTGGTGTGCTGGCCGGCGTTTGCGCTGGGACACATTGAAGACGACGATCTCGCGCCGACGAACGCTCTCCCGGTGGTGTCCATCGTGAATCCGCCGGATGGGTCGACCGTGGACGCCGGCTCGGACCTCGTGCTGGGCGCGCGAGCGACCGATCGGGACGGCCGGGTGGTCGCTGTCGAGTTTTTTGCTGACGGGGTGAGCCTGGGCGTGGCGCGGCCGCGTCCGATCGTGATTGAGCCGGTGCCGATCCCGGGCGACCCAATTGCGTTGAGCGCTGTGCGGGCGGTCGATCCGTTGGTGTTTCCGGACCTGAGCCCGAATGCGGCGGGGGAAATCATCATTGGACCGTTGGAGCGATTCTTCCTGACCTGGTCGAACGTTCCGCCGGGGGCGCATGAATTGGTGGCGGTGGCGGTCGACAACGCCGGTGGGGCTGGTCGGTCGGAGCCGGTGCGAATTCGGGCGATCGAGGTGCCGCCGCAGGTGACGGTGGCGATTCGCGCCACGGATCCGGTGGCGACCGAGCCCGGGGCGGCGGCCGGCTCGGTGGACACCGCGACGTTCGTGGTGCGGCGTTCGGGGAGCACGGATTTGCCATTGACGGTTTACTATCAGACCGACGGGACAGCGCAGAACGGCGTGGACTATCGGGAGCTGCCGCATCGCGTGGTGATATCGGCCGGCGAACGGACGGCGGAAATCGTCGTGGTTCCGTTGCCGGACCGGGTGGTGGAAGGGCCCGAGTCGGTGGTGATCGCGGTCATTCCGCCGCCGTGCGTGGCCATCTTTCCGCCGCCGCCCGAGTGTTACGGGCTGGAGGGGGATGGTCAGGCGCGGGCGGTGATCAACGACAACGATGTGGCGAATCAGCGACCGGAGGTGGCGTTGGTGCGTCCCTTGGCTGGCAGCGTGTTTCTCGCGCCGGCTGACGTGGAACTGGTGGCCGAGGCCCGGGACAGCGATGGGCGGGTGGTGACCGTGGAGTTTTTTGAAGGCGCGAACAGCCTGGGTCGCGTGACCAACGACTGGCGGGTCGTTGTCACCAATCGTCCGGTGTATGCGTTGAAATGGCCGGACGTGAAGCCCGGGCGATATGTTTTGACCGCTGTGGCGACGGACGATGACGGTGCGATGGGCCGGTCGCAGCCGGTTGACATCCTCGTGGCGGACCCCGTGGCGCGAACGGTCGTGACCGTGGCGGCGGTGGACGCGGAAGCGGCGGAGGTTCCGGCGGGTGCGGTGGCGAATCCGGCAGTGTTTGCGGTGAAGCGATCGGGTGGGACCGATGGGGAGCTTCTGGTGAACTACAGCCTGGGCGGGACTGCCCAAAACGGCGTGGATTACCGGCTCCTGAGCGGCGTGGTGCGCATCCCGGCGGGCGCCGACGCGGCGCGGGTGGTGGTCGAGCCGATTGACGATCGGCTGGTGGAAGGCGCCGAATCAGTCGGGATCACGATTGAGCCTCCGATCTGCATCGCGATCTTTCCGCCGCCGCCGGGCTGTTACCTGGTGGGAGCAGAGAGCCAGGCGCGGGCGGTGATCCTGGACAATGACCTGGTCAACACGAACCTGCCGCCGCGGGTGGCGTTGATGATTCCGGCGGCGGGCGCGGTCTTCGATGCGCCGGCCTCGATTGCCATGGTGGCCGCGACGGGGGATCCGGATGGCTGGGTGCGGATGGTGGAATTCTACGCGGGTGCGGAGCGGGTGGGTGTTGTCACCAATGACCTGCCGATCGCGGTTCCGGGCGTGGCGGGCGGGGTGGACCCGGTGCTGCCGCCGGATCAACTGTTCCGTTTCGTGTGGGACAATGTGCCGGCGGGGGATTACGCGTTGCGCGCACGGGCCACGGACAACCGCGGAGCGACCACGTGGAGTGAGCCGGTGCGCGTGCATGTGGTGGACAACTACCGGCTGCCGCTGGTGACGATCGAGGCGACGGATGCATTCGCAACGGAGGGCCTATTGATACTGGATCCGTCGCCGGTCTTGAACGCCGCAGGCAACGTGGGGATCATCGGGCCGCCAATCCAGCTGGTCGACACGGCGACGTTTACGGTCAAGCGGGACCGGGGCACGAACAATTCGTTGACGGTCTTCTATCAAGTGGCCGGCACCGCGTCGAACGGCGTGGACTACCCGAAACTGACCGGCGAGGTCGTCATCCCCGCCGGCGCGCTGGCGGCGACGATCACTGTGCGGCCAATCGAGGATCTGTTGGTGGAAGGCACCGAGACGGTGGTGCTTGAACTGTTGGCGCTGGCGTGCCCCGCGATCGTTCCGCCGCCGCCGTCGTGCTATGAGGTCGGGGACCCGGCGCGGGCGGTGGCGTTTATCCGGGACAACGATCGGGAAAACCAGCCGGCCAAAGTCGAGCTCATCAAACCGGAGAACAACCAGATCGTGCGGTTCGGGGCGGACGTGGATGTTGTGGCGGCGGTGGTGGATCCGGATGGCTACGTCAGCGAGGTGAAATTTTTTGCGAATGGCCGGTTGATTGGGCGGGATCAGCAGATCTTCCTGGTGGCGCCGCCGCCCGGTCAGCCGCAGCGGTTCTCGATGGTCTGGTCGAATCCACCGGCCGGGCGTTTCGAGTTGGTCGCGGAAGCGACGGACAGCCTGGGGTTGGTGAGCCGCTCGGCGGGGGTGGTGATCGCCGTGGTGGAACCCTGCCTGATGCCGGTCGTCACGCTCGACGTGATCGATCCGGTGGCGATGGAGCAGGATCCGCGGGTGGCGTCGGTGTTGCCGCCGGATCGCGGGGCATTCCGTGTCTCACGCAGCTGCAACACGAATGTCGACTTGCATGTGCACTACGAAGTGGGGGGGACGGCGGCGAACGGCGTGGATTACGGGAAGCTGGAGGGCGTGGTGCGGATCCCGGCGGGGTCATGGTCGGCCGACATTGTGGTGGATCCGTTGGACGACGACCTGGTGGAGGGCACGGAGACGGTGGTGGTGAAGCTGGTGCCGATCGCTTGTGTCGTTCTGGATCCAAATGGGAGCCCGGCGATCCTGCCGATTGGCTGTTACACGGTGGGATCGGCGGCGGCGGGCGTGGTGGAGTTGCGCGACAACGAGCCGGCCCGGCCGCGGGTGGCGATCGTGGAGCCGGGCGCGGGCGAGCAATTTCGCGCGGGCAGCCGGATTCCTATCGTGGCCCAGGCCGTGGATCCGGATGGCTGGGTTGGGCTGGTGGAGTTTTTTGCCAACGACCGGAAGATTGGGCAGGACCAGATCGTGTTCATCCAGGCGCCGCCGCCGGGTCAGCTCCAGCGGTTCTCGATGGTATGGGAGAACGTGCCGGCGGGCCGCTACGTATTGACGGCACGGGCGACGGATGCGCAGGGCGAGACGGCCTTGTCGGCCCCCGTGGGCATCGTGGTGGTGGATGGGCCGGCGCTGCCGGTGGTGACGATCTTCGCCGTGGATCCATTGGCGCGCGAAGGCGCGCCGGCGAACCCGGCGTCGTTCCGCGTCCGGCGCAGCGGCGGCACCAACGAGGCGTTGGTGGTGCATTATGTGGTGCGGGGGACGGCCGAAAACGGCGTGGACTACCGGGAGCTGTCGGGAGTGGTCACGATCCCGGCGGGGCGCCACTCGGCGCGGGTGGCGATCGTGCCGGTGGACGACGGGCGCGTCGAGCGGTTCGAGACAGTGATCCTGGCCCTGGCGGAGTCGGGTGACTATCGAATCGGGCGGCCGGGGCGGGCGGGTGCGCTGCTGTTGGACAATGATTGTCCGCGACCGGAAACGTGCGCGCTGGCCGGGGGAGATTTCCACCTGCGGCGCGGGCCCGATGGGCTGCGTTGTTACCGGGTGGAAGTGTCGGGCGATCTGGGGCAGTGGGAGGCGCTGGGCAGCAACGTGCTGGACGACGACGCCGTACATTTTGTGGATCCGGAGGCGGGCGACTGGCCGCAGCGATTCTATCGCGTGGTGCCCTGTGCGGATGTGGAGGTGCCGGCCGACGATTGAGGGATTTGGATTGGGTCCGCGTTCAGCGAACCACCCGGTCGCAAGGCCGGGTGGTTTCGTTTTTCGGAATTGGGTTGCGTCGACGGGCTGGCTCGGCGATTGGTCTTCGCCGATGACGGAAGCTCGACGATGGCTGCGGACGCACCTGCTGCTGGGGCGGAGCTCGAACCTGCCCACGGTCTGGTCGAATTGTGTGGCGGGGTGGATGCTGGGCGGCGGGGGAGACTGGACAGATTTGGGGGCGGTCTGCGGGGGGGCGACGCTGATTTACACGGGGGGCATGTATCTGAACGATGCGTTCGATGTGCAGTTTGATCGGCAGCACCGGCCGGAGCGGCCGATTCCGCGGGGCGAGATCGGCCTGGAGACAGTCTGGGCGACGGGGTTCACCCTGCTGGGGGCGGGTGTGCTGTGTTTTTTTCTCTTCTCCAAGGTCACGATGATCTGTGCGTTGATGTTGTCGCTGTTCGTCCTGGTCTACGACGTGGTTCACAAAATGTTTGCGCTGTCGCCGATCCTGATGGCGGCGTGCCGGTCGTTGCTGGTGCTGGCGGCGGCCTCGACGGGGCTTAACGGAATCACGGGCGGTTCCTACAACCATGCGGTGTGGGCGGCGATCGTGCTGGGGTGTTACATCGTGGGTTTAAGTTATCTGGCCCGGCGGGAGAGCCTGTCCGGCCCGCTGCAATATTGGCCCTGCGTGTTTCTGGCGGCACCGCTGATCCTCGGCTTCATCGTCAACCAGCCGATCAATCAACTTCGGTCGCTGACGCTTTCGGCGCTAATCACGATTTGGCTTCTGCGCTGCCTGAAGTTCACGCTGTGGTCGCCGCAGCGAAACGTGGGCCGGACGGTGGGGGGCTTGCTGGCGGCGATTCCGCTGGTTGATCTGCTGTCGGTGTGGACCGGGGAGCCCGGCCGGGCCCTGGGCTTTGTCGCGTTGTTTCTGCTGGCCCTGGTGTTTCAACGTTTCGTGCCGGCGACATAGTGGGGTTCGGCCAGCGCGCGCAGACGTCCCCGCTCGGCTGGCGGGAGACCCGCCGGATCAAAGCGAAGGCGGTAGTGAAGCTCGAGCAACTGGCGGCCGACCGCGCGCGGGATGGGAGCAGCAAGATGGAGTTCCGCCCGGGCCAGCCAGGCGTCCATCGTTTCGCCTGGCCGGCGATCGAGCCCGGCGTCCCGGAGCCGGCGCTCGATCTGATAGAGCTCCGAGTCGAGTCCGGGCCAGGCGCGGGCCGGAGCGAGCGACCCGGCGGTGGGGCGAATCCGGCGCCATTGCTTTTGTCGGAGAACGTGGAAGACGCCGAGGCCAACCAGGGGAATGACCACCCAGACGAGATGCTGCTTCCAATCGCTGCGGCCCCAGCGCCATTTGGAAAACTGAAACCACGCGTCGGAAAGGAAATCGTGGACGGGCTGCCAGAAGCTGGCGTGATGGGACTCAGCGCCGATCCAGGTGGCTGGCGTCGTGTCGATGTCCTGCCAGCGTCCGTCGAGCCAGGCCAACGTCCAGGCGTGGGCGTCGCGTCCGCGGACCACGTATTGGCGGCCGCGCTTTTCCTGGACGGCATAGCCCACGGCGTAGCGGGCCGGGATTCCGGCCGCCCGCAGCAGCAGGGTGGTCGCGGTGGCGAAGTACTCGCAGTGGCCGCTATGGGTCTCCTCCAGGAAAATCGCGAGGGCGGTCTGGTTGGATCGGGCGGCGTGATGGTCGGTGAGCCAGCTGGTGTAAGCGAACTCGGCGGCGAAGTGGCGCTGGAGGGCGTGGAGGGCCGCGCCGGCGTTGGTTCCGGGCAGGCCCCAGCGCGCGGCGACGCGGCGGATGGTGGTTTCCTCGCTGGGCGGCAGCCGGAGATCGTCGGCCCCGGGGCCGCTGTCAAAGGACGGGCCGTCGCGGTAGCGGGCTTGGAACTCGACAAAGCCCGGTCCCTCGGCGACCTGCACGGCGCCATGCGCGTTGGTCTGGAGCAGAAAAACGGGCAGATCGGTCAGGCGAACCGAGCCGGCGGGTAGCGCGAGCAGGCCGTTGCCGCCGGGGAGGTAGGTGGAAATCGTGACGGTCGAGGCGGCGCGGGCTTTGGGCACAAGGGGCCAGCTGGTGTCGATGGCGTCCGGGAGGGTGCGTTCGAAGTGCCGTTTGGATGAGCCCCAGACCGGTGCTTTGAATTGGTCGTAGCTGGCCTCGCGCAGCAGCGCCGGCGGGTCGGCCCTGGTTTCAAGGCGAAAGACGATTGAGCTGGATTGTTTCAGGCTGCCGACGGATCCGAGCCTGGTCCAAGTGCCTTTCGGATCGTAGTCGCGGCCGGCGCCGAGGCGGGCCATGAGGGCGCTGTCCAGACCGCGGGCGAGTTGTTGCAGCTGGAGCAGGCCGGCCATGGCGACGAGGCCAAGAGCGATCGCGGCGGCCAGGGTGCCGGCCCAGGTTTGCCAGCGGTATGTCCTGGGACGGTCGGCGTGCAGCGTCCAGCCGACGACGCCGGCGAAGGCGGCCACAAACCAGGGATCGGAACCGGCTGACAACGTGGCCGAGAAGAGCACGACCGCCAGATAGGGATAGCTGACGTTGACTCCGGGCTCCGGGGCGGAGGTGTGGCCGCCCGTCGCCGTCGCCGCGCGGCGTTTGCGCAGCAGGTAGGAAAAGGTGCTCCACGGAATCCGGTCCCGGCGGGAGACGGCCTGGGCCAGAAGGATGGGCAGCACGGTGACCGGCGTGTATTGGAGAAAGCGCACGGCCGTGACTGCGCCCTGATTGAAGGCCTGAAGCCGTTCGGAGGGGTTCTGGCGCGTGACGAATGCCGTCAGGTTTTCGAATCCGTCGCTGAGCGCGAACAGGAAAACGCCGGAGGCGACAAAGAGAACCACACAAAGATTCCAGAACCGATCGAGGTCCTGCTGAGCGAACTCGAAGCGCACTTTCGCGTGGCGGATCGATTCGACGACGATCGCGAGGGCGAGGGCGAGCCACAGAACTTCCGTGCGCCAACCCCAGAGAAGCAGCGCGGCCCCGAGGAGAAACGGCGGAGTTTTCATTCGTGATTGGACCAACGAGCGAGCCCTTCGGCCACCCGACCGGGCTCGAGGAAATGCACCTGGCCGCCGGCCGACCCGGGGGCCGGCGGTGTCTGCGGGTCGCGGCCGGACGTTGTTTGCACGACGAGCGCGAGCACCGGCAAGCCAAGTCCGCGCAGGCGTCGGACAAACGCCTGGCGTGGCTCGTCCCAGCCGACCAAAACGCAGACGCATCCGGAGACAAGCCGGGCGTGCCGCAGGACCAGGTGTTCGAGCGCGGCAAAGGACGTGGTTGGCTGCGGCTGGACGGACGCGAGGATTTCGAGGGCCTGGTCGGCCCGGCCGAGACCGCGTCCGGTGGTGAACGAGACGGCTTGGGGCCCGACGAAGAGCAGGTCGAGCAGCGATTCCTGGGTGTCGATGGTGCAGGCGAAGGACGCGGCGATGGAGACGGCCTCCTCGAACGCGGCGGTTTCGGTGGGGGGCACAATCGTGTCGAGGACCAGCGCGTGGCGGGGAATGAATTCGTCCTGATATTCGCGCACGATGGGGCGTCCGATGCGGGCCCAGCTTCGCCAATGGAGATGTCGGAGAGGGTCGCCGGGGCGATAGTCGCGGAGCGAGATGAACTCGTCGGATTCGCCGATGGCGGCGGCGAGGGCGACGCCATTGGGCTGGTACTGGCGGTTTCCAGGCTGGGGAATCTGGGGAAGGGGGTAGCGCTTGGGCAACACGGTAACCGAGTCCGGGAGGTGGATGGGGTGGAAGGCGCGGATGAGACCGAGCGGGTCGGGGCGCCCGATGGAGCCGCCATTGAAACGCAGCACTCCGCGGCGTTGGGGCCGGGCTTCGACGCTGAACTCGACGGTGCTGTGCGGTGCGAGCGTGGGGATGGCCACCGGGGAATTGGTGGCGCGGCGGAAGTCCGTTGTTGCGCCGTGGCCCCGCCGGGTCACGCGAAACGAGCGCGCGGGCCAGACAGTCTTCCGCCAGGCCTTGAATTCGGCGCGGCCCGGGCGCGGATCGGCGAGATCTTCAAACCATTCGAGGCTGCGCAGTGTCTGCGGCTGCGCGTTTCGCACTTCGACGCGGTATTGGAAGGGTTGACCAACGCTCGCGAAACGCGGGAGCTGCCGGGTGGCCGTGAGCGGGGTCCGGAAGAAAAATTTGAAGGCCAGGGAAGTCACGAGCAGCCCAAACGTCAGGGAGAACGCCTGGTAGGCGACGCTGCGGTCGAGATCGAACGACCCGAGGCTGGCCAGCGCCGCGGTGATGAGCGTGAGCAATCCGGCGGGAGTCAGGTGGCGTGGCGTCTGGTAACGGAGCCATGAGGCGATCCGATAGATCCGATAGCTCGGAGAGATCATGTCACCTCATGTCGGAACCGGGACTTTTTGCACGAGCTCGGCGACGATGCCGGCGGCCGTGACGCCGGAGAAGCGGGCTTGCGGATCGAGGACGAGCCGGTGGGCAAGGATCGGTCCGGCGAGTTCCTGGATGTGGTCGGGGGTGACGAACGGCGACCGGTCGAAGAGCGCGAGAGCCTGGGTGCATTTCATGAGCGCAATGGACGCCCGCGGGCTGGCGCCGAGCTGGACGCCAGGCGCGGATCGCGTGGCGGCAGCGAGGTCCACGATATACCGCTTCAACTCGTCGCTCAGGCGCACGGCTTTGACCGCCTGCTTGAGCACGGCGATGTCGGCCAGGGACACGACCCCGCTAATCTGGTCGAGCGGGGATTGGTGCGCATGGGCGTTGAGGATGGCCACTTCGTCCTCGGGCCCCACATAGCCGGTGGCGAGTTGCAGGGCGAACCGGTCCATTTGGGCTTCGGGCAGCGGGTAAGTGCCACGAAATTCCACAGGGTTTTGGGTGGCGATGACGAAGAACGGGCTGGGCAGTGGACGGCGTTCACCGTCGGTGGTGACCTGCCCCTCGGCCATGGCCTCGAGCAGGGCCGACTGGGTCCGTGGCGACGCGCGATTGATTTCATCGGCGAGGAGCACGTGGGCGAAGACGGGGCCCTCGTGAAACTGGAAGGATTGGTCGCGCTGGTTGAAGATCGAAACGCCGAGGACATCTGACGGGAGCAGGTCCGGGGTGAACTGAATGCGTTTGAAGCGGGCGTCGAGCGAGCGGGCCAGGGCCTTGGCGAGGGTGGTTTTGCCGGTGCCGGGGAAGTCCTCCAGCAGGACGTGTCCATCGGTGGCGAACGCGGCAAGGAGGCGGCGGAGCGTGCGGGTCTGACCGCGCATGACTCGCTGGAGGTTTTCGCACAGGAGTTGGTAGGTGTCATTGGGGGAATGCGGGGTCCTCATAACGAAGTGTCCGAACCATTGGACAGGAGAACACCGGGGGAGTGTTGGGGTTGCGGTCGGACTAGTCAGACTGGTCGGACTGGTTGGACTGGTCGGAGCTTTTGATGCCGTTGCAATCGGGGTAGCGGGAGCAGCCCCAGAAGGGTTTGCCGGAGTGGGGGCCTTTACGCGCGAGCCGCCGGCGCATAGGATGATGGCAAAGCGGGCACGAAGGAGTTGCGGGGTGGGCCTCGGACCGCTCGCGGACCGCGCTTCGTATCCGGTACAAACGTTCGGTGACGCCACCGTGGACCTTGAAATCCTCTTCGAGACGCCGGACCTGACGCTTGATCAAATAACTCGCCTGGTTGACGAGGCAAAGCATCAGGTTGGCCGCGTCCTCCGCGCTGGCCCGGCTGACCTCGGCCCGGATGGAGCCGCCCTTTTGCAATCGTGCCCGGGCGGCCACGGCTTTGGGATGGTCCTTGTTCCACTGGCACAAGCCCTGGTGGGACAGGAAATCCTCATAGTCGCCCATCAGTTCTTCCAGTGATGCGGCGGCGATCCCGGTGAGCTTGAGCTCGATCTTTTTGGAGGTGCCGGAGGCCATGCTGCCCTCGCTGATGTTGCGCGGGGCGCTGCGCGCGGCTTGAACCATCTGGTCGTGGGTCCGCGAACGTCGGTCGATAAAGCGACCGCAGAAGACGAGCGTGCCGTGGTAGACATCGAGCGAGGCTTGGAAGCTTTTGAGCTTTCGGTAGCCGCCGTGTTTGGGGAGCAGAGGTTCGTCGGACGGGCCCGACGGATCGGACGGATGAAAATCTTCTCTTGGACTCATGACGTTGCGCCTCCTTTGGTGCGTAACGTCGAAGAGAGTGCGCGGCGGCGGGTGCGGTGCCAAGCCCAAACTGGGTGGCGATTAGTCGGCGTCGACCTGGTAGCCGTGCTCGCGCAGTTGCTGGAGCTTGTAAAGAAGGGCGCGCCGGCTGATGCCGAGGGCTCGGGCGGTCTCGGTGCGGTTGAAGTGATGTTTGCGGAGCGCTTGCAGGATTGCCTGTCGTTCGAGGTCGTCGAGGCGGACCTGCTCGGCGGGAGCCGCCGGGGTCGAGACCGGATTTGGTCCCTGGGCGGCCTCGGCTGCGACGCGGGCGGGCAGGTGTTCCGGGAGGAGCAACTCGCCGCGGGAGAGCAGGGTGGCGCGTTCGATGGCGTTGCGCAGCTCCCGAACATTGCCGGGCCAGGAATAGCGTTCGAGGCATTCGACCACGCTGGCCGACAGGCGGGCGCGACCCTGGCTGAACTCGGCGAGAAACCGGCTGGCCAGGGGCAGGATGTCCTCGCGCCGCTCGCGCAGCGGCGGGATGTTCAGCTCCACCACGTTCAGCCGGTAATAAAGGTCCTCGCGGAATCGCCCGGCCCGGGCTTCCTCCTCGAGGTTGCGGTTGCTGGCAGCGACGATGCGGGCGTTGGTCTGGATCTCGGTGTTGGATCCGACCCGTTGGAAACGTCCGCCTTGCGTGACGCGCAAGAGCTTGGCCTGGAGAGCGGGCGACATTTCGCCAATCTCGTCGAGGAAGATGCTCCCGCTGTTGGCCAGTTCGAAGCGGCCCAGGCGCTGCGCCGCGGCTCCGGTGAACGCGCCCTTCTCGTGTCCGAACAGCTCGCTCTCCAGGAGGGTTTCGGGAATGGCGGCGCAGTTGACCTTGATGAGAGGGCCGGAGGCGCGCGGGCTCCAGGCGTGGAGCACGTCGGCGATCACCTCCTTGCCCACGCCGCTCTCGCCGGTGATCAAGACCCGGCTTTCCGAGGGGGCGATGAGCGCGACGTCGCGAAATACTGCGCGCATGAGAGGGCTGACGGCCACGACGTGGGCCGGGAGCGGGCGGTCGTCGAAGACGGGAGAGGCATCGGTGGCGGCGCCCGCAAGGCCGGTTGCCTGGCGAACCTGGGCCAGCAGCTCGTCGAGGTCGATGGGTTTGGAAAGGTAATTCAAGGCCCCGTCGCGCATGGCCCCGACGGCCTCGCGAATGTCGGCGAAGGCCGTGACGAGAAGGACGGGAAGCCGCGGGTGCTCCTGACGGGCGCGCCGCAAGGTTTCGAGCCCGGAGATCCCCGGCATGCGCACGTCGGAGATCATCATGGCGAAGCTGCCGTGCGTCAGCGCGGACAGGGCCTGCTCGCCGGAGTCGACTGTAACGGTGGTGAAGCCCTGCGAGTTGAGGAAGGAGGTGAGCAGGCTGCGCTGTCCCGGATCGTCGTCGACGATCAGGATGCGCGGCGGGGTTGGCGGTGAACTCCGTGCGTCCAACGGTTTGGCTTGGCTCGGCTCGGCTTCGGGGTTTGCAGCGTCAGGGCCGGGCGGCGATCTTCAAGTGCCGAAGTCGGAAGATGGCGCCGCGCGGCTCGTTCGGAACGTATTCAATCTCCCAGCCGTGCGCGAGCACGATCTGCTGGACGACGGCGAGTCCGAGCCCGGTGCCTTTCTGGTGGGTGGTGAAGTAGGGCTTGAAGATCTCGCCCCGCTGCTCCGGGGGCACGCCGGGGCCGTTGTCCCGGATTTCGAGGACGGCCCCCTGACCGTTTTGTTTCCAGGCAGCCACTTCGAGATCGCCTCCCCGGTCCACCGCCTGCACCGCGTTGAGCAGGAGGTTGAACAGCGCCTGGCGGAGCAGCTGTTCGTCGGCCTCGATCACGGGGAGCTCGTCGGGCACGCGGAGGCGCGCGCATTTTTCCTCGAGATCATGGGTCAGCGCCCGGCCGACATCCGCGACCACGGTCCCGAGCGGGACGGCGGAGCGGCGCACTTCGCGCGGGCGGGAGTAATTGATGAACTCGTTCAGCTGGGCGGTGACGCGATCGGTTTCCTCGATGATCTCGCGGGTCTTCTGACGAATTTCGGAGGAGGCGTCTTGTTGCCTGGAGATCATCTGGGCCAGGCCGCGAATGATGTTGAGCGGGTTGCGGGTCTCGTGGGCGAGCCCGGCGGCGGCGAGGTTCATCTCGCGGAGGTGGGTGGTCATCTCGCTGGCCCGGAGCAGGCGCATTTGAAGTTCGCCGGAGGTGGCGAGGCTGCGCCAGGCGAGGCCGAGGCCGAGGACGGAGAAGCCCGCGAACAAGCCGATCACGCCGCGCATCCAGAGATCCTTGCGCATGGTTTGCCGGTAGGTGTCGGTGGAAAGCGCGATGACCAGGCCGTGCAGGCCGCGACTTTTCACGAGCTCGGCGAACTCCGTCTCGCTCATGCGCGGGGGCCGCCCGAAACGCGGGCCGGGCCGATCGCCGCGGTTGGTGCCAAAGCCGTCGGGGGGAGGAAAGGGCGGGGGGCCGGGAGGCGGCGGTGGGCCCGCCAAGGAATTGGAGCTGGACGAACCCTCGGGCGGGGGGCCGTCGGGCGGGGGGCGTTCGCGGAAGCGCTCGTCGCGGCTGGGCTCGCGATTTTCGCGGTCGCGCATGGGCATGACAATCGTGGGCCGGTTGGTCTCGCCGCGTTCGCTGGCGGAGAGGCCGAGGTCGACGAGATTGACGAGGGTGACACGGCCGGGTTCCCAGCGTTCGCCGGTTTGGATGACGCCCTGAGGGTCGGGGGCGAGGGACGCGCCGGCGGACACGACGACCTGCCCGGCTGCGTTCAGGAGGGCGAGGGAGCTGACCTCGCCGGAGCGGACGAGCTCCTTCAAGGCCGGTTCGAGCCGTTCCTGGGAGACCATGCCCCACCGGCGTTGGGAGCGGACCACGAGGCCCAACGTGCCGGTGATATCGCGCGACCGGTTGATGAGGGCGGCGCGGGCGGCCTCACGGACCCGTTGGTGTTCGACGATTTGCCAGCCGGCGATAAGCAGCCAGGTGATGACCAGCGCCGCATAGACGAGCGGGGCCTTCCTGGCCGTGGCATCTCGCAGCGGGGACATCGGGGATCAATCCCGCGGGCGGGAGCTCTTGGAAGAGTCCTTGCCGGTCTTGCCCGACTTGGTGTCGGTGGGCTGACCTTTGTTGGGCAACCCATCGATGAATTTGTTCAGCTCCTCCTCGCTGAAGCTGGTTTTGTGCGCGCCCGCGCGTTCCCGCTCGGTGTCGCTGACCCCGGCCAGCTGGGTCGAGTCCCGCACGATGGTGGGCGTCAGAAAGATGATGAGCTCGGTCTTGGCGTCATCCCGGAGCTTGCGTTTGAAGAGATTGCCGAGGAGCGGGATGTCGCCGAGGAGGGGGATTTTGCTGTCGGAGGAAGTCTTGGCCTTGGACATGAGCCCGCCGATGACGGCGGTTTGTCCGTTGGGCACGACGACCACGGTATCGGCGACGCGGGAGTTGATGACCGGGGCGCTGACGCCGTTGGCGATGGGAACCCACTGGGAGCGGTCGGCCAGCTCGGATGTTTCCGGGGAGACGATCATCTCGACCTTGTTGTCGTCGGTGATGAACGGGGTGACGCGAAGGATGATGCCGACGCTTTGGTAGCTGACGGTGTTGATTTGATTGCCGAGGGTGTCGAAGCGGGTGTTGGTGACGAGCGGCACCTCCTGGCCGAGGCTGATGGTGGCTTGCTGGCTGTTGCGGGTGAGGATGGAGGGCCGGGAAAGTATTTCGGTGCGGCCGGCCTGGGCGATGGCGCGCAAGGTGGCCTGGAAGTCGGTGCCGAGAATTTGGTAGAGACCGGCGCCGGGCGGCGAGGGGGCGAGGCTTTGGGTGGGGATGCCGAGGGCGTTGAGCACCTGGCCGGTGGAGGCGTTGCCCAGACCCGAAAGGCCGAAGGAGCTGGCGCCGGCGCCGCGCGCGCCGTCGGCGTTGTGGGCGGCGCCGCCTTCGATGCCGACGTCGAGGGAGTTGCGGTAGGAGACCTCCATGAAGACGACCTTGATCAACACCTGCGGCTTGGGGCGATCGAGATTGGTGATGACCTGGGAGATGTACTGGCTGGTTTCCTCGTCGGTGATGACGATGATGCGGCGGGTTTCGGGATCGGAAGTGACGACGGCTTCGCCGACGGTGCCGCTGGGGGTGTATTGGCGGGAGCCGGAGGACGACGAGCCGAAGCTGCCTCCCGAGGTGCGGTTGCCGCCGCCGCCGAAGTTGCGGTTGACTCCGGTTTGCCGGCCGCCGGTGTTGGCGCGCTGGGCGTGGGTGACGGGAGGCGCGGCGAGGTGGAGCGCGAGGGCGAGCGCGGCCGTGGTGAAGGGCAGGCGCGCGCGGGCAAAGGGCAGGTTCATGGCGTGAGCGGTCAGTGAGGCTGGATCATTGGAACTGGCCGCCGCCGAAGCCGCGGTTCTGGCCCTGGCCGAATCCAGTGGAGTTGTTGTTGTTGCCGGATTGTTGATTCTGCTGGCTTCGATTCTGCAGGGCGCTGTTTTGCAGATTGTTTCGATTGCCGCTCAGGTTGCTGCGATCGAACATGTCGCGAAGCACCTGCTCGACCTGCTGGACGTCGCCATTTTCGAGGGAATAGACGTAGACCTTTTGCTGGCGGGCGGTGCTGGTATCGAGCCGTTCGATCATGGCGGCAATCTGGGGCATGAGCTCCGCGTCGGCGCTGACGATGAGCGACGACGTGCGAAGGTCGGGGACGGAGACCACGCGACCTTTCTTTTTCATGCGCTCGCTCTGGTTGGAGTTGTTGTTGCCGCCGCGGCCTCCGAAGCCGCCGCGGCCCCCGAAGCCGCCCGGCCCGCCAAATCCGCCAAAGCGGAAATCGCCCTGGTTGTTATTATTGCGGTTGTTCGTGTTCGTCTCGTCGGGAAAAAGCTGGGCCATGATGTCCGCCAACTCCTGCGGGTCTGAATTCTTCAGCGGGAACACGCGGAGTTCCGTCACGTCGGAGACGCTGACGTCGAGTTCCTTCACCAGCCGTTCGATTTCGGGGATGATCTCGTCCGGGGCGCTGATGATCAGTGCGTTGGCCCGCTCGTCGGCCACGGCCGCAACGCGGGAGTTGGCCGTGATGGCTGCACTTGAGCCTCCCCCGCCGCCGTTGCCGCCGCGTCCGCCTCCGCCTCCTCCGCCACCGGGTCCGCCGAAGCCACCCGGGCCGCCCTGGCCGCCGGGGCCGCCTCCGCCGAAGAAGCGGTTGAAAAACTGATTGCGCCGATCGTTGTTGTTGGCGTTCTGGGTGGGGAGTTGAAAGAGCTCCTTGACGGCGTCGGCGACGGCCTTGGCGTCGGCGAAGCGGAGTGGGAAGACCCGGATGGCGGACACGCTGGAGATGGACGTGTCGAGAGCCGAGACGATCTCCACCATGCGCCGGATGTCGGACTGGGTCGCGGTGAGCACGAGGGCGTTGCCGCTTTCGTTGGCGGTCAACGTCGCGTAGTCGGTGGGGAGCAGCGGGTTGAGATTCTGGACGAGCGCCGGGGCGTTGGCGTATTTCACCGGGATGATCTGGGTGACCATCTCGTCGGACTTCGGAATGTCAGCCGCCTTGGCTCCGGCGTGCACGGGGATGTCGCGGGTCTTGGCGTTGTCGCGGCTGACAATTTTCAAGGTGCGTCCGTTGCGGATGGCGGCGTAACCGTTCTGGGCGAGCACGGTGTT
Organism: Limisphaerales bacterium; assembly: GCA_044229355.1. Taxonomy (GTDB): domain Bacteria; phylum Verrucomicrobiota; class Verrucomicrobiia; order Limisphaerales; family JADJPG01; genus JBGARF01. Next base: position 365,835 of record JBGATF010000002.1, on the reverse strand, counting down.
CAGGAGGTCGACGGCCTCGTTTTTGGTCAGCGGCTGGTTGCTCCAGGCGTCGACGGTTTTGCCCTCGATGCGGGTTTCGAGGACGATGATAAAGCCGGCGGCTTCGCTGAGGTGGTTGAGAACCAGGTCCAGCGGGGCTCCGCGGAAATTGAAGCGGATGCCGCGTTCATTTTCGCCAAGGGGCGCGGCGGAAACCGGGGGCGCTGGCGGAGGTGGGGTGGCAGTGGGGTTGGGCGTGGGATTGGGGGCCGTCTGGTCGGGCGTTTGGGCGATGGCGCCGAGATGGAAGGCGACGGCGAGCAGGGCGGCGAGTCGGGCCGCTGCGCGGAGGCGGCGGGACTGGCGGGACCGGCGGGACCGGGTATTGGCGGCTGAAGTCATATCATTCTCCTCGTTCTCGACGTTGCATCATTCGTTTTAAAACTTCGTCCTCGCCGCCGCCGGGTGTGGGGGCGGCGGCGGGGCCCTGACCGGGTTTGGCCGGGAAAGCGATGGCGGCCGCGGGGCCGGAGCCCGATTCGGAGCTGGGGGCGGTGGCGGCCGGGGTTGAGGGCGATGTTGGCGTTCCGGGCGCTCCGCCGCTTTCGCTTTCGCGCTGCTGCATCAGGCGCTTGAGCACATCGTCGCTGCCGCCGGAGCCGGAGGCGGATGCGGCGGACGGGCTGGAGGCCGCGGCCATGGAGCGGCTGCTCACCTCCCACGGTCCATCGTCCCGACGCTGGAGCTGCATGCCGATCGGGAGCGTCCACGAGTTGGTGGTCTGGTTGGTGTTCGCGGAGTAGAGGACGACCTGGGTGGCGCTGACGGAGGCGACGGTCAGGTCACCGATGGTCTCGGTCGGCTTGAGAGTGCGCCGGTAGTCGGAACTGGATCCGTCGAAGAAGGCGAAGTCCCCCTTGTCATAGGAGATGGTGCCGACGAGGGCAATCGCATCGATGCGCACGCGGCGTTCGGGCTCGCGCCGGGTGGATTCCCGTTCCGGCGATCGGCCGGATCGGTTCGGGTTAAAGATGTTTTTCTCGGCGACAATTTTGAAGCTGTCGTAGGAGAGGCTGTCGGGGCTGGTCGACAGAGGCGCGTTCGTGCCGGCGGGCTCGGCGGCCGGGAGAACGTCGGCGGCGGCGAGCGCGGCGGTGAGCAGGAGGATGGCGGCGGGAGTTCGCATCATGGCTCCTGGGGGTTCAGCAGGAGGCCGCTGACCTGGATGGCGAGCGCCAGCTGCTGGCCGGATTCATCTCGTGACGTAATCTCCACGGATTCGACCCGCAAAGCGAGCGGATCTTTCTCCAGGCTGTGGAGAAAGCGGGTCAAGGCATGGATGCTGCCGAAGGCGTCGGCCCGGCATTCGAGCGTCATAAAATCCTCTCCGGCGCGTTTCCATTGGGGCTTGATCCCGGAGATGCTGATGTGGCTTTCGTCGGACCAGCGTTCGAAGGCGCGGAGCACGAGATTTTCCGCGCCGGAGACGTTGTCCGGCAGCGTGTTGGTGGACATGCTTTGCCAGCGGGCGCGGATGCGGTCTCCGCGTTGCAGGAGCTGTTCGCCCTGGCTGACGGCTTTCCGGAGATCGACGATGCGGGTGGAGCGCTCCTTCCATCCGTTGATGAGCGGGGTGAGGACGAGCCGGTCCGCGATGAACAGCGCGACACCGAGGGCGGCCACGACGGTGAGGAGCTGCTGGCGGTTTTTGGCGGGGAGGGCCATGCGGTGATTCGGTTCTTCAGTTGTCCCCGGCGCCACCGGGGTTCCATTGAAAATTGAGGGTGAACTGCAGGGGCGTTTTGCCGCGCAACTGGTCGACCTTGACGTGGCCGACCTCGCGGGCGGCGCGGAGCTGGTCGAGCATGTGGAGAAAGGACTGGTTGTCGCGGGCGGTGCCGGAGCAGGTGACGGCGCTGGAGTCGCGAATTTCCAGCGTGCGCGCGGTGACGACCCCGGTGTCGGGGAACGCTTCGGTCAGGCGCCGGAGGATGCTGAGCGTGTTGTGGGATTCGTCAAACCAGGGTCGGAAGCGTCGGATCTGGGCCTGCATGTCTTCGAGGTCGTGGACCTGCGGCGCGATGGCGCTCCAGCGCGCGCCGAGGCGGGAGAGCTGCCAGTGCTGGTAAAGGATGGCGCCGAGGACGAGAGCGGCGGCGGCGCCGGCGATGGCGCCGATCGTGCCCAGTTTGCGGGAGGAGAAACGGGCGGTCACCTGGCGCCAGGCGCTGACCTTGGGCGGGAGAAATTCAAAGGCGTTGACGGCGCCGGTGACGTGGCGGGCGGCAGCGCTGAACGCGGGGGAGACCGCGGTGTCGGCGGGCGGGCGGCTGCGAAACTCATCCGGCGCGTAGGTCCTCACGAGCGTGACCTGCAGCCCGAGGGGCGCGAGGCGGGGGACCAAATCCTGGGCGAGACGTTGCGCGGCGTCGGTGGATCCGAGCACGCGGACGCCGGCGACGGGGCCGCGCAGGCCCGCTGGCAGCTGGCCGAGGGTGATGCGCAGTTCGCGCGCCAGCAGGTCCGCCTGGAGACGCTTCTGCACACCTTCAGTCTCCACCGCTTCGTCGATGGAGCGAAGTGCGGCGATGCCGCCGTGGGCGATCACCATCGTATCGACGGCATTTTCTCCCGGGGCGAGCGCGACGGTGCCGCTGGCGGCGGGGAGGGCGGGATTGACGAGGGTGGTAATTCCGAGCGTGAAGCTGGCGGGCTTGAGCTGGGCGGCGCGGATGACGGCCTCGAGTTGCGCGAGGTGCTGGCGGGGGATGGCGATCAACATGGCCCGGTTCTCACCGCCCCCGCGGCAACGGGACGCGGCCAGCGAGAGCGCGTCGGGGCTGTAGGGGAAGGCGCGCTCGGCTTCCAGCGACAGAAAGTCCGCGACATCGGCCTCCGGAATCTCAGGCACCACGGTCTGGGCGGCGAGGGCCCAGGAAAGCGGCAGCGCCACGACGCAGCGCTTCTCGCGAATGCCTGCCTGATCGAGGAGATTTCGAATCTCGCGGCCCACGAGCTCGGGCGAGCCGGTCAGCGGATTGAGCGCGAGGGTCGCGGTCGTCTGTTTGAGCACGGTCAGGCTGCCGTTGGTGCGACGGACAAGAACGGCCTCGAGGCGGCTGCCGTCGAGGGAAAGGCCGAGGGCGGTCGACGCGTGGCGGGATTTGGAAGGGAATGCGATCATCGAATCTGTTTGGCGAGCTGCAGGGAGTCCCGCACCTGCGGGCCGAGCGCCCAGCCCAGGCCCGTGAGGTCCTGGCGGTAGCGGATCCGCGCCGGGCCTTCGCTCGTGTCAAAAACAAACCGGGCCCGGCGGTAGCCCCGCCCGTGGTGCCCCACGGCGGCGACATCGGCGGTGAACTGATAGGTGCGCCCGGTGATCCAGGGGCCGGCCAGGCGGATTCGTTGCTGATCCGCGGTGGACCAGCCGAGAGCGTCCTTGACCCAGCTCACGGTGCCGAGCTTGTCGGGGTTCGTGCGCCGGTAGGAAACCAGGGTGGAGGCGTATTCCTGGCCGATGCCGGGAATGCAGGTGAGGACGGCCTCGCTCGCGGTGTTCACGTTGACGAGACCGGTGACGTTTGTGCCGCGGAGGGAGCCCTCGATCTGGACGAACTCATCCTTGTTCAGCCCGCTGACCATGTAGAACTCGAACACGCTGGAGACGCCGCTCCCGATCGCGGCGAGCACCTGGTTCGCGCGATCGGTGCTGAATTTCGACTGGAGCAACGCCTGGAGCTGCTGCGGCTGATTCACGTTGGTCAGCGTCGATGGATGTTGAGTGTAAACCGTGAAATATTCCAACAGCCCGGGATCGAGCCTTCCGTCGCGGTTGTCGATCGGGGTCGAGACGTCGCCGTCGTTTTCATTTTGATCGAGCAGCCCGTTCAAATTGGCGTCGTCCCCGAACAGCGCCTGCATGGTCACGCCGGAGACCAGGCGCAGCTCAGCCACGCTTTCGAAATTGGTGTTCTTGCAGCGGTACGGCGGGGTCAGGCGGAGGTAGGTCTCCGATTCCGCGCCGCCCTGGGTGACGTCATCGTTGGCGTCGCGCCAGTCGACGATGGCGGCCGCGAGCTCGGTGGTCATCCCGGGCAGGTAGAGCAGCATGTCGGCGGTGACCATGTTGAGGTTGAGCCGGGACGCTTCGTCGACGAGGCCGAACGCGGGCACGCCGGTGGGGGAGAAACCGGTGGCATTCTGGCGGTCGTCGCGTCCGATCAGCCAGCAGGTGGCGTCCCCGACGGGAATGGCTTCGGCGCGGTAGGTGGCGATCTCCGGCCGTTTGCCGGGCTCGTCGACGCGGCCGAGGATGTTGGTGACGTAACGGGCCACGCCATTGATGGCCTGATCGGCCTCGAGGTTGGCGGAGCGGTTGTCGGCGGCGCGCAGCTCGAGCGTCATCGAATGGGCGAAGTAGAGCGCGAGGGCGACGAGGCCGAAGCTGACCCACAGGACGATGATGAGAACCGAGCCGTCGTTGTGCCGTCGGGGGCGCGCGGGACGCCGTCCGGCGGGCCCTGACCCCCATTGGGCCGGACCACCGCAGAGATGGAGGGCGGACGCGATCATTGGCCGGTGGTCGTGCTGGTGGCGGTGGAGTTGGTTCCACCGTAGGCGAGGACCGGGACGACAATCTCGATCGGCGGCGGAGCCAGGCGGCCGCGCTCGGGCTGGGTGCGGTTGATTTGCACGCGGACGGCGAGGGGCAGGCGGGTGGTGGTCTCGGTGGTTGAGTCCCAGGTGTCCTTCCACTGCAGGCCGTCGTGGTATTGAAAATAGATGGTCTCGACCCCGGTGAGCAGCGGGGTGGCGACGGGAGTTTCCTGGAGCGATGGGAGGAGGTTGCGCGTGACGGAGCGGACCAGATCGCGGGAGCTGCCGGCGGTCGCGGTGTTGGTGGAAGGCGTCAGGTAATAGGAAACCTTCTGCACCTCCGCCCAGGGGGAGGATTCATCGATGGTGCCGCCGCTGGTGAAGAACTCCGGGCTGCTTTGGCCGGGCTGGCTGGCGGCGGCGAGGAGGGACATGGAACTGCTGCTACCGGCGCGGCTGCTGCCGAACGACGACGACGGGGCGGACGAGGATGAGCTGGAGCCGGTGGTGCTCGAGTTGAGGCTGGAGCCAAGGGACGGCGTGGTCTGCAGTTGTCCGACGAGCGTGCCTCCGGGTGGCAGGAGGTTGGCGAGGTCGCGTCGCAGGTAGCTGAGGGTTTGCTGGACGGCGAGTTCGTCGTCGAGCACCTCGGTGGTCTTGTTGCGCAAGCGCAGGGCGCTGTAGTAGACGGAGTTGATCGCGGCGAGGACGATGGCGAACGCGGCGGTGGCGATCAGGATCTCGAGCAACGTGAACGCCGCGTCGGTGCGGCGGGCTGCCCGCGGCGAGGCTGGGCAACGGGGCGGGCCGGAAATTTTGGCGCGCGTTGTCGTCATTGCGTCGAGTTGTCGACCAGCGTGCTCACGTGCACGTCGTAATCGCGGCCTTGGAGCGTGTAGATGACCTCGGCGGTGGCGAGCCGCATGGTGTCCTGGTTCCAGGGTTCGAGGCGGATGGACCAGCGGTATTCCTGGGTGCCCTCCTGGACGGACCCGCGGAGGTTGGAGGACGGGCCGCCTTGGGATTGGGCCTGGACGATCCAGTCGTTGAGGACGCGATCGGCGATGCGGCTGGCGATGCCTTTCCGGACGCCGACCTGGCCGGCGAGGCTGGCCAGCCGGACGCCGCTGATGGCGACGGGAATGACAATGGCCATGAAGGCGAGCGCGGCGAGCACCTCGGCCAGCGTGAAGCCGGCCCGGGCCCGGGTCCGCTCAGCGCCGGTAGGCGGTTGGCGGTTGATCGCGGACTTCATAGCTGAGCCGGTTGCCGGTTTGGGTGATCCAGAGCGAACGGCCGTCCTCGACGTCGGCCTCCTGCACGACGATGGTCTCCGGGCTGGACTCGTCGAGAAATCCATCGGTGGTCATGCGGATGGCGGGCAGGTTCGCGGTTTGACGCGCGGCGGTCTGGCGTCGGGCGAGGCTGGTGCTGAGCCCCGTACCCGGGGAGCTGAGGAGGACGGGCGGGGCGGAGGCTTCGATCGACAACCCTTCGTCGACTTCGTATTCGATGGCTTTGGTGTCGAGATCGAGATAACCGGTCTCGGCCTGGAGGCCGTAGGTGCGCTCCTGCGCGTCGACCCACAGCACCATGGGCACGCCCTCGGCGGCGGCCCGGGCCTGTCCGTAGCGGACGAGGGAAAGGAGCCGGCGCGCCTCCGAGTCGACGGTGCGGCTGCGGAAGAAATGCTTGAGGGTGGGCAGGCTGATGCCGGTGACGATGAGCAGCAAACTGAGCACGAGAAGGAGTTCGACCAGGGTGAAGGCTGCGCGGCCGCGACGGACGGCAGGGCGGACGCGCACCTTTCCGGCGGTGGAGCATCGGCGAACAGCAGGCGGCATCATCAGGTCCGGCGCGCGCGGCGCAGTTATTTTTTCGTTTGCCAGTTGGTGATGTCGTCCTCTGTGCCCGCGCGGGCGTCGGGCCCGATCGAATACAGGTCATACGAATTCCGGTTTTGTTTGCCGGGACATTCGTAAACGTAGGGATGGCCCCAGGGGTCGACGGGGACGCCCTTTTTCTCGTCCATGTAAGGCCCCTTCCAATTCTGGGCGTCGCGGGGCGCGCCGATGAGATCGTTCAGGCCGTTCTTGCCTTTGGGATAGTAGCCCTGGTCGACCTCGAAGGCGTCGAGGGCGGTGCTGAAGTTGGCGATCTGGGTCTGGGCGGCGGTCTGGCGCGCCTGTTCGCCGCGGCCGGCGAACTTCGGGACGACGATGGCGGCGAGGACGCCGAGGATGACGAGGACGAGCAGCAACTCGATCAGAGTAAAGCCGGACGGACGGGGCGGGTGCGGCCGGGCGGAAAGGCAGCGGGTGGAGGCAGTGAGTTTCATGGGTGGAAGGAGTCTTACTTGATGTGATCCTGGAGGCTGAAAATGGGGATGACCATGCCGACAAAAATGGTGCCGATGAAGCCGGCGATCAGGAAAAGCATGAGCGGCTCGGCCATGGCCACGGCGGTTTTGAGCTGGCGATCCAGGTCGTTCTCCGTGACGTCGGCGATGCGGACGAGTTCGGCGTCGAGGCGGCCGCTTTCCTCGGCGACGGAGATCATTTCGAGCACGGAGCCGGGGAACAGGCTGCGACAATCGCCGAGGCTGGGCCCGAGCGGCTTGCCTTCCTTGACGCGGTCGATGGAGTTGGAGACGGCGTCGACGAGCACCTGGTTGCCGATGGAGCGGCGGGCGACATTGAGTCCGTTGATGAGGGGCACGCCGGCGCCGAGGAGCGTGCCGAGCATGCGACAGAAGCGGGCCATGGCGAACTGGGCGACGAGCGGGCCGACGACAGGCAGGCGCAGGACGAGGCCTTCCCAGGCGCGGCGGCCCTCCTGCGAGACGAACCAATTGCGCACGAGGTAGGCGCCGATGCCAAGGGCCACAGCGATGACCAGGCCATAGGATCGGACGACGTCGCTCGTCTTGACGATGATTTGCGTGAGCAGGGGGAGCGACGCTCCGAAGCCGGCGAAAATCGTTTGAAAGCGCGGGATGAAGAAAACGAGGAGAAAAATCAGCACGGCGAGGGCGAGGCCGAGGAGGATGACCGGGTAGAGCAGGGCGGTCATGACCTTCGAGCGCAGCTCTTTTTCCCGGGCCTGGAAGTCGGCGATTTGCGCGAGCACCACGTCAAGAAAGCCGCCGGTCTCGCCGGCCTCGACCATGGCGGTGTAGACGCGCGGGAACGTTTCCGGCGAACGCGCCATGGAGTCGGCCAGCGACATGCCGTCGATGACCAGGCCGTGGATTTCCTTCCACTTGGCGCCCGCGGCGGGCGAGGCGGCTTCCTTGCAAAGGATGACGAGGGCCCGGCTGAGCGGCACGCCGGCGGCGAGCAGGCTCGAGAGCAGTCGGGTGAAATTCTCCAGCATGCGGCCGGAGATCTTCGTGGACGATCCGAAGGAAAGCTTGAAGCCGCCCGCCGGCGCGGGCTCGGCCGATTCGCTGGCCGTTTTTTCCGTGGACGATGGCTTGGGCGAGGCGGACTTGGCCGGGGCGCGTCCTCCGGCTTTTTCGGACAACTTGAGCGGCCGCAAGCCGCGGTTTTCAATCTGCCGAAGAGCTTCCAGCCGGCCGGCGGCTTCGATGGCACCTTCGGCGATACGTCCACCGGCTTCGAGCGCGCGATATTGAAACGTCGGCATGGAGCAAATCAGGTGGTGCCGGGCTCTCGGGCCAGCGCCACGGAGCCGAGGGCATCCTCGGCGACGCCTTCCGCGCCGTCCGGGCGGGTGGTTTGCGCGACTTCCTTCGCGGTCGTCACGCTGAGGACCTCTTCGAAGGTGGTCAGGCCCTGCCCGACGAGTCGCCAGCCGTCCTCGGCCAGGGTGCGCATTCCGGCGCGCCGGGCGGCATCGCGCACCTGGTCCGTGGAGGCGTTTTTCAAGATGAGCTGGCGAATCTCGTTGTCGGTGTCCATCCATTCAAAGATGGCATGGCGTCCATGGAACCCCGTGTTGCGACACTCCCGACAGCCGACGGAGCGATAGATCTTCGTGCGGGCAGGCAGGCCGACCTGGGCGGTCAGGGTCTGGGCGGTGGGCGTGGTGTCCAACTGTTTGCAGTGCGGACAGAGCACGCGGACGAGGCGCTGGGCGAGGACGGCCTCGAGGGATGAGGCCACGAGGTAGGGCTCGACGCCCATGTCGACCAGGCGGGTGAGCGCGCCCGGGGCGTCGTTGGTGTGCAGCGTCGAGAAAACGAGATGCCCGGTGAGGGACGCCTGCACCGCGATCTGGGCCGTTTCCTGGTCGCGAATTTCGCCCACGAGAATGACATCCGGGTCGTGGCGCAGGATCGACCGCAGCCCGCGCGCAAAGGTCAGGCCGGCTTTTTCGGAGACCTGGATCTGGTTGACGCCCTTGAGCTGATATTCGACGGGATCCTCAATCGTGATGATCTTGCGGTAGGCGTCGTTGATGGCGTTGAGGGCGGTGTAAAGCGTGGACGTCTTGCCGCTGCCGGTGGGGCCGGTGACGAGCACGATGCCGTGTGGGAGGTCCAGCACGCGTTGGAAGCAGGCGACTTCGCGGGCGGCCAGCCCGAGGTCGCGCAGGCCGCGCAGCGTCGAGTTTTGGCGGAGCAGGCGCATGACGACGGCTTCGCCGTGGAGCATCGGAATGACGGAGACGCGGATGTCGACCTCGCTGTCCTCGATGCGAATCTTGATGCGGCCATCCTGGGGTAATCGTTTTTCGGCGATGTTGAGGTGGCTGAGGATTTTGACGCGCGAGACAATGGCGGGCTGGAAGCGTTTGATCTGGGCGGGGACCGGAACCTCCTGGAGCACGCCGTCAATGCGGTAACGGATGCGCAGTTCATCTTCGAACGGCTCCAGGTGAATGTCCGAGGCGCGCAGCTCGATGGCGTCCTTGAGCACCTGGTTGACGAAGCGGATGATGGAGGCGTCTTCGGCGGCGCTGTCGAGATCGGTATCTTCAGGGCCGTTTTCGTCCACCACCTGGAAGGGCGTTTCCTCGTCAAGGGTGTCGATGGTGTCGGCGCCGACGCCGAGGTGTTTCTTGATCTCGCGCTGGATGGCTTCGGTGGGCGAAAGAACCGGGCGCAGGCGCATGCCGGTCATCGTCTTGAGCGCGTCCAGTCCCTGGGTGGCGAACAGGCGGCTGGTGGCGATCTCGACCGTTCCGTTGGTCCGGCGGAGCGGCAGGAGTTGTTCCTTGAGAAGAACGCGGGCCGGAAAGAGCGAGAGTAACTGGCGGTCGGGCTCGATGGTATCGAGGAGCGTGAAGTTGAGCTCGTATTCGCCGGCCAGCCATTTCAGAACATCCTCTTCGGACTTTGGCCGGCTGCCGGGATCGGACTGGCATTCGCGGAGGAGCCCCTCCGCGTCCATGGCTGAGAGCTGGCCGGCCTCGACCATCTGATCGAAGGTGGACTTCAAATTGGTGAAGTCGTTGGCGGCAGGCATGGCGCGGAGGTGTTGGAGAAGCCTCGGTGAGCTACTGGAGAAGGCCCATCATCACGGCGGAAGCCTCCTGGCGGAGCGACAGCACCTTGCGCAGGTCGTCCTGCGCAGCGGTCAGCGCGGCTTGCTTGGCCTTTTGGCTCTCGCGGTATTTGGCGAGCTTGGCTTTGATCTCTTCGCTGGACGCTTTTGCTTCGAGCGCTTTCTGGAGCGCCTCGGCATCCGGGTTGGGCTCACCGAAGAACCCGCCGCCGCGGCGCCCGCCGCCGCCGCCACCACCGCCAGCGTCATTGCCTGATCCACCGCCACGTCGTCCGCCGCGGCCGAATCCCCCGAAGCCGCCGGGACCGCCCATGGCCCGTCGCGCATCGCTGACCTTTTGGATGCGTGGCTCGATGACTTTCCACTCGTCGTCCTTGGTGATTTCGAGGGCTTCCCGGTAGCGCTCCATCATGCGGATGCGCATTTGTTCGGGATCAAATCCTCCGGGACCGCCGGGGCCACCTTCGGGGCGCGCGGGGCGTTCCTGCGCGAGGCTGGTGTGGGGGGCGACGTGCAGCGCGAGGATCGCGGCGGCACCGGCGGCGACAAGCTTCAGCATTTTCATGGGACGAGTGAGTTAACGGTTGTTGGATCGAGCGAGCTCGGACAGTTCAGCCCTTCAGACAGCGCCTGAGCCTCTGAAAGTTACACAATCCATCACCTTGGTTTGCAGGACCTGTGCCACCCGCTTAAAGGGCGGTGGATTGCCCGGTTTCTGAGGGTTCACCGGGGTGCAACGAAGCGGCTCGGCCGGGCCTGCGCAGAAATTGCTCAAGCAGCAAGCGGTGGGGTGCGCAAGGATTGCGCGGCTGGCCGCCGGATCGTCTGGAGAAATTCTTGGGAACTAACCGGTGGGCCCGGGTCTCACACGCCTGATCAATGGGTGTCGCCTGACCAACCGGAGTTGGATCGGCGAAGGCCCTTCCGTGGCAAATCAGCTCAGTTTTGGAAAGGAATCGCGCATGAAGAGAACAATTTATCGAATGATGGGACGGTGGACGAGCGGATTGGCCGCGGGACTCGGGGCGGTGGTAGCGAGCAGCGTGGCGACGTTGGCTGCCACGAGCGATGTGGAGATCAGCGGAGGCGCGTTCCACCCGGCGAGCATCACGATCCGGGCCGGGGATTCCGTCAAGTGGACCCACCGGCTGGACATCGCCTCCCACACGACGACCAGCGGCACGGCCGGCACGCCGAATGGGCTTTGGGACTCGGGGCTGCTGTCGCAGAATCGGAGCTTCACGCGACAGTTCAACGACGCGGGCACGTTCCCATATTATTGTACGCCGCACTTCTTTTCCATGAGCGGCAATGTCGTCGTGCAGCCGGCGAACCCGAACCAGGCGCCAACGGTGGCGATCATCAGCCCCACCAACACGGCGGCGTTTCCGGTGACGAACCAGGTGACGATTGAAGCGACGGCGACGGACGATGGTGAGGTGGTTTCGGTGTCGTTCTACGACGGCGGGACGCTGTTGGGGAGCGACGCCACGGCGCCCTATCGCTGGGAGGCGACGCTGGCGGTGGGCGGGCACAGCCTGACGGCGGTGGCGCTCGACAACGCCGGGCTCGCCACCACGTCGAGTCCGGTGGCCATCACCATCCGCACGGTTCCACTGACCGATCCGATCCCGACGAAAATCGCGAAGGGTGATCTTGTCATTGAATTGCAGACCATCGCCGACGGATTTGCGTCGCCGCTGGGACTGGGGGTGCCGGATGACGGCAGCGGCCGGATGTTTGTGTATGACCAGTCTGGATTGATCTGGGTTCTGGCGGGAGGCGGACGGTTGGCGACGCCGCTGCTGGACATTCGGAGTCGGTTGGTGCCGCTCGGGGCCTATGACGAGCGGGGGTTACTGGGGATGGCGTTGCATCCGGATTTTGCGAACAAGCCGTTCGTTTACACCTACAGCTCCGAGCCTTCGAGCGGCCCCGCGGATTTTCCGATCGTGCTGCCGGCGGGGACGACCAACAACCATCAATCGGTGATCGCCGAGTGGCGAGTCAGTGCGGGCAATTCGAACCAGCTCGATCTGACGAGCCGGCGGGAAATCCTGCGCCTGGACGAGCCGCAATCGAACCACAATGCCGGTGCCATGCATTTCGGCCCCGACGGGTTTCTTTACATTTCACTCGGCGACGGAGGACAGGCCGATGACGAGGGCAGCGGGCATTCACCGCAGGGGAATGCGCAGGACACTTCCAATCCGCTGGGATCGATCCTGCGCATCAATGTGGACGAGCGCAGTTCGGCCAACGGGCAGTATGGCGTGCCCACGGACAACCCGTTTGTCGGTGGCGCCGGCGTCGATGAAATTTACGCGCATGGGTTCCGGAATCCGTATCGGTTCAGTTTCGACCGGACGACGGGTTCGCTCTACGCCGGGGATGTCGGCCAGAACTCGATCGAAGAAATCGACGTGGTGGTGAAGGGAGGGAATTACGGCTGGCGGGTCAAGGAGGGAACGTTCTTCTTCGACCCGAACGGCGCGGGCGCGGGTTATGTCACGGACGTGCCGGTGGTGGCGGTGCCGCCGGACCTGGTGGATCCGATTGCGCAATACGATCACGACGAAGGGCTGGCGGTGGTCGGGGGGTACGTGTATCGCGGCAGCGCCATCCCGTCGTTGCAGGGCCGCTACGTCATGGCGGACTGGGGGAACTTCAACGTGCCGTCGGCGCGGCTGTTTTATCTGGACGCCGCGAATGCGGTGAAGGAATTCCGGCTCGGGTTGGAGGATCGTCCGCTGGGGCTGTGGGTGAAGGGATTTGGCGAAGACGCGAACGGCGAGCTCTATGTTTTTGCGAGCCGGGTGTTGGGCCCGGCCGGCAACAGCGGCAAGATGCTGAAGATTATCCCGGCGCCAGGGCCGCTTGCGCTGAGTTCGCCGGGGCCGGCGGGTGCGGACATGACGGTCTCGTGGACCGGCGGCCTGGGGCCATTTGCGTTGCAGAAGCAGCCGCAGATGGGCGACGTGCTCTGGTCGGATCACAAGATGTCGGCGACGCGCAGCAACGCGGTGGCGACGGCCGGTGGAGCCGGATTCTTCCGGGTCATGGATGCGGCGCGGCAGGGGACTGTTCCCTTCACGGCGTGGATGAGCGGGTTGATGGAGCGCCCGACGGCGCTGACGAACGACGCGAGCGGCGGGGGGACGTTTCTGCTGGATGACGACACGCTTTATTTCGACATCAAATACACCGGGCTGAGCGGCCCGGCGACGGCGGCCCATATTCACGGGCCGGCGGCGGCGGCGGTGGCCGCGCCGGTGTTGATCAACCTCGCGCCGTTCAATGGCGGGTCGTTCGGCACGAACGGTTCCTTGTCCGGTTCGGTGGTTCTGACTCCGGCGCAGAAGGCGATGGTTCTGGCGGGCCAGACCTATGTGAATGTGCACACGGCGGTCAACCCGGGTGGGGAAATGCGCGGCCAGGTGGCGCCGGTGCTGATGCAGGCCTCGCTCAACGGAGCCAACGAGCGGCCTACTCCGGTCAGCACGCCCGCCACGGGCTTGGGCTCGCTGAGCCTGGTGGGCAACAAACTCTCGTTCAACGTCACGTATCGTGGACTCAAACAAACGGCCACGGCGGCGCACATCCACGGCGCGGCTGGTCCGGAGGCGACCGCGGTGGTCATGGTCGATTTGGCTCCGTTCAACGGCGGCGGCTTTGGGACCGCGGGCAGCTTTGCCGGAACGGCGACGCTGACGGCTGCGCAACTGGCGGCCGTGGTCGACGGGCTGACGTATTTGAACGTGCACACGGGCGTGCATCCGGGCGGGGAAATGCGGGGACAAATATTCGCGCAGCCGACGGCGGTGCCCTTGACTGCCTGGATGAGCGGGTTGATGGAACGTCCCAATCCGTTGACGAACAGCGCGGCGGGCACCGGCACGTTCAGCGTGGAGAGCGATCAACTCGTGTTCAACATTCGATACGAAGGGTTGAGCGGCCCGGCCACGGCGGCGCACATCCACGGGGTGGCCAGCGCCAGCGAGGCGGCGGTGGTCCTGATCAACCTGGCGCCCTTCAACGGCGGCACTTTTGGCGTGGCGGGGACGCTCTCTGGGCGAGTCACGCTGACGGCGGGGCAGAAGGCGGCGATTTTGTCGGGCCAGACCTACGTGAACGTTCACACGGCGGCGAATCCCGGCGGCGAAGTCCGCGGCCAGATCGCCCCGGTCGCCCGGCGCGCCTCGTTGAGCGGAGTGAATGAGCGGCCCAACCCGGTGGTTTCGGCCGGCTTTGGCAGCAGCGAACTGACCCTGGTTTGGAACACGGTGACGTTCAACGCCACGTATGCCTCGCTCTCCGGGCCGGCGACGGCGGGACACTTTCACGGACCAGCCGGAGCCTTCGCCGCCGCGCCCGTCCTCGTCGACGTGAGTCCGTTCAATGGGGGTGCGTTCGCCTTGGCGGGCAGCCTGGCCGGGGAGACGACGCTGACAGCGACGACGCTGGCCGCCTTCGTTGATGGCCTGACCTATCTGAATTTGCACACGGGCGCCAATCCGGGAGGGGAGATTCGGGGACAAGTCACGAAGTAGCGCGCCAACCACGGGGCATCGCCGCGTTCTCGAAACATCCAGCGGCGCGCGGTTCCCGGGTGAAGGCGTCTGGCCAGAAGTTTTGGGTGGGTCTGTTGTGACGCGAGACAGGGCGGTCCAGCTTCGGGCCGCCCTGTTCCAGCTTATCTGCCCGCCCGGACTTTTGCGGCGCCGTCGGCAGTCCATCGGAATGTTTTTGATGACCACACCCGCGTTCGAGTGTCATTGCCCCCGGCTCTGGCGGGTTCCCGTCATTTTTGTTTACCTGGCGTTTGGGGCCGTGCTCGGGATGGGGTGGAGTGGATGCTCGGCGAACCGGGGGCTGGAGGACGTGGCTGCAGTCGGCGAGTCCGGCCCGGTGGCTCGGGTTTTTCAGGTGCGCGGGGTCGTCAAGAGCGTTCGTGCCGACGAGGGCGTGATGGTGGTCCAGCACGAGGTGATTCCGAATTACATGGCGGCGATGACCATGCCATTTCGGGTGCGGGACCGGGCAGCGCTGCGGAGCGTGTCGCCGGGGGATTCGGTTGAGTTTCCCTTTCACGTGGGTTCCGACGAGAGCTGGGTCGAGCGGGTTGTGATTGTTCGCAAGGCGGCTGAAGCGAGCCCGGGCGGCGGTGCCTCCCAGGATCGGACGGCGGCGGGGAATTTGTTGGCGCAGTCGGGGTTCACGAATGGCGCCTCCGAGCGGGTGCACCCGCTGATGGAAGAGCGGTTCACGAATCAACTGGGCCAGGCGGTGAGCCTGGCCGGGCTGCGCGGCCGCGCGCTGGCGATCACGTTCTTCTTCACGCGCTGTCCGGTGCCGGACTATTGCCCGCGCCTCAGCCGGAATTTTCAGGAGGCTGCGGCGAAGCTGTCGGCGATGGCGGCGGCGCCGACCAACTGGCATTTGATTTCCGTGACGATCGATCCGGAGTTTGACACGCCATCGGTGCTGAAGGCTTATGGGGAGCGTTACCGGGCCAGCCCCGCGCAGTGGAGTTTCTGGACCGGGCGGTCCGAGCAGGTGGCCGCGCTGGCGCGCGAGTCCGGGGTCACCGTCGAACCGGGCGCCGGGCTTTTCACCCATAATTTTCGGACGTTAATTGTCGGCACCAACGGCCAACTTCAGACGAGCATCCCGATCGGCGGACCCATTTCGGATGGAATCGTGGAGGAATTGCTGCAGGCGATGGGCGGAACTGGGTCGGGCGGACCGCCGAATGGCCCGGGAGCGGGCAGGCCAATGCCGAAGCCTTGACCGGCGGGCGGCGGGCGGGGCGCGCTGGGGAAGAGAGCGCTTAAGATTTTTTGGCGTCTGCCGTTGATGGAAGGGTGGGTTCGTTGTTGTTTGCACCGGACCCACGGCATGAATGGCCGTCTCCGAGAATCAGAATTCCTGAAAGAATTGCTCGCCTACGACGACTGCGCCCGCGCCCGTGAACTGCAGGAGCTGCTGGCGGCGGCGGATCGAAACGAGCACTGCCTGTTTTCGTCGTGCCGGCTGGTGGCTCTGATCGGCATTTTGAGCGGCCTCGGGTTTGGGTACACCGCGGTGCTGCTGCCGGAGTTTTTCAACAACTCGTCGCACATTTTGATCCGGCTGTTCAGCGCGCTCGGCCTTGGGTCCGCCTTTTGCCTCGTCGTGTTTGCGGCCCTCTGGGCCTGGTATCGGGCCTCGGGTGGGCGCGTGCGTGAGGAGTGCCGGAATCTCATTGGCCGGATGCTGTCGACGCGGCTTCGTCCCGGTGCGGAACGAACGGCGCCGGTGGTTCAGCATGGGCCCTATCTGTCGGTCATGCCGGCGTCCGGCGTTCCCTTGCGCGCCAAGCCTGACGAGGGCTCCGGTTCCGATCTCCGCCGGGCGGGGTAGTGGACCGCCAGGTGGGGTCAAGGCCGGCCGAGCGCCTGGACGTACGACTGGACGCGCGCGACTTCCTCCTCCATCTCGAGCCGGCGAAAGGCGTTCAGCAAGTTGACACACACCCGCAGGAGAATTCTCCGGTTGGACACCGGGGCCATGCTGGCGTCCACGCTCTCAGCGTGAGCCTGCAGCAGGTATTTGATGCAATCCCCCTTCGAGAGGAGCGCGCCGCGGCGGAAGCAGTCGATGTAAGTTTCCCGCGTGGCGGATTGATGGCGGCAGACGAAGTGCCCCGGCAATCCGATCCCGGCGATGGGCAACTGCAGGCGTCGCGCCACGAGGAGGTAAATAATGCATAGCCCGAGCGGGTTGCCCAGGCGCCGGTCGATGACCTTGTTGAAATGGCTGCAGTCGGGGTCCAGGCCGTATTGTTCGTGGCCGCTGAAGCCCAGCTCGTCGAAGAGATACCGGTTCAGTTGGGCCAGGACCTGGGCGCCATCGGTCAACCCGGCGATCGCTCCACCGATCGTTTTGGCCCACTCGTCCAGGAGCGCCGTGTAGCCTTCCAGGTTGATGTCCGGGTAGCGGGTGCGGGCGAGGGAACCGACGGCGGCCTCCAAGTCCAGGTTTTCACTGGCCCGCTGGCAGAGCTCGAGAAATTTGCGGTGGGCGGCGTCGCGGGCGTGATGGTGGATGAGTTCGCGGGCGCGCCGGCGGAGGCACGGGTCGGCACTGAGCGTCAGCGGTTGCAACCACGCCGTGATCGCCGGCCCGTACGCCAGCAGTTGGGCGCGGACCGTTCGATAGACAGCCGGGTCGTCGTCGGTGAGCAGGGTCAGCAAGGCCGCACGCTTCGCCGGGGTAAGCGATTCGAAAGATTCGAAAGACGGTGTCGGACCAGCCGGTTGTGCGGGTTGCACGTTTGTCTGACCAAAAGGGCCGGCGGAAAATTCGACGAGTTCCGGGCTTCGTTTTTGGTCCGGGCGTCGGAGTTTTCCGCCTTTTCGCGCGAGCCCGGGCGGATACTCTTCTCCGGCATGACCTGCCTGATTATTGCCACGCGCAACGCCCACAAGGTCGAGGAGATTCGCGCCATCCTCGGTGGCGGCTTTCGCTATCTGAGTTTGCGCGAGTTTCCGGAGGCTCCGCCGGTGCACGAGGATCAGCCGACCTTTCAAAAGAACGCCGCGAAAAAGGCGAAGGGGCTGGCGCGCTGGCTGAATTACCTGCCGGGCGCTGAATTGCGAATCCCGGGCGCGAGCGCGTCGGTGCTGGCGGACGATTCCGGGCTGGAGGTTGACGCGTTGAACGGTGCGCCAGGCGTGCACTCCGCGCGATTTGCCGCGCTGGAGGGCGGCAGGGCGGGCGCCGCCGTGACGGGCAACACGCCCGACGCGGACAATAATGCGCGCCTGCTGCAGCTGCTGCAGGACGTTCCGGTGGAAAAACGCACGGCCCGATTTCGGTGTGTGCTTTCGCTAATCCCGGTCAAGCCGCCGCAACCCGTGCTGGCCGGGCAGTTGTTTGAGGGCACATGCGAAGGAGCGATCGCAATGCGCCCGTCCGGCTCGGGTGGATTCGGGTATGATCCGCTGTTCGTGCCCCGGGGTGAAATGGTTTCCTTTGCCGAGCTCGGGGCCGAGGTCAAAAACCGGATCAGCCATCGAGCCCAGGCCCTGCTGGCGATGAAGAAATATCTCGAGTCGCTGATCCGGTGGGGCTGACGAAGCCGGGCCGGGGTGTCACTCGATGCCCAGCAGTTGAACCTCGAACACGAGCGTGCTGCGTGGCGGAATCAACGGGCTGGGGCTGGCGTCGCCGTAGGCGAGATCGGCGGGGATCTCAAACTTGAACTTGTCGCCCACCTTCATCAGTTGCAGACCCTCCGTCCAACCGCGAATCACCTGGTTCAAGGGAAAGCTGATCGGCTCGCCGCGCTGGACGGAGCTGTCGAAGACCGTTCCATTCAGCAAGGTGCCGTGATAGTGGACTTTGACGGTGTCGGTGGCCTTGGGCGACTGGGTGCCATTGCCGCGCTGGAGGACCTGGTATTTGAGGCCGCTGGGGGTGGTGGTCATGGCAGCATTGGTGGACGGGGCGGAGGGCGAATTCGTGGGGGCGGTTGGGGTGGCAGGAGTTGTCGTGTTGTGGGAGCCGGAGTCGCAGCCGCCGGCCAGGAGTCCGAGCACGGCGATGGCGACCGCCAGGCCCGGCAGGCTGGCCGCCGATGGCGGGGTGGGCCGAACCCGGATGTCAGGGGAAGTCATACGTGGGGCGGGATAGATGAGATGAGATGACGTGAACGTCGGTGCGGGTCTCAGAATGGAGGCATGGGCCGGACCGTTAGCGGCGACGCCGGACGACCGGGCCCAGGCGGCGCACCAACTTTTCGTAGTGGGCTCGCGCCGCGGCCAGGGCTTGCCGCCGCCCGCCGTGAGAGCGGTCCGCGAAAAAGGAACTGTAAATGTGACCCTGCCGCATCAGCCGGACGAAAAAGCCAAACGTCCTCTTTTCCGGCTGATCGATTCGAGAGATGCCGGCGTCGCGGCTGGAGCGCTTTTTTTGACGGCCGGTTTTGGCTCGTGCTGCTCGTGTTGTTTTCTTTGCGGCCATGATGTTCGTGAAACAGACTCGGAAAAAGATAGGGGCGGGGTATCGGAATGTGAACAGTTTTCTCCGGTAAAAACGGCCGCGGAAGTTCTTGCTGGCGGGAGAATGAGCTGGTCTAGGCGACGGACCGCCATTTCGGCTTTCGGAAGTCCGGACGCCGGGCCGTCGTGCGCGTGAATACAACGCCGATGCAGTTTCAAACACGGCGCTCGAGTGTGGATTTTATCCGGCCGCCTCGCCGGCAGTGCATCCTGAAGTTGTCGGCTCGGACCGCGGATCCCGCCATCGCGGGATCCGCCGCGGGCGAAAGCGGCCACGCGGCTCGAACTTTACTCCGGGGCCGCCGATTCCAGCCGCTGCGGGCAGAGTGCCCGCGCTCCGAACATCGGACGAGGTGTCACGGACAACCTGCCGATCGCCGTGCGCCAGGCGAGAGCGTTTTTGACGTGGCTTTCGGGGCCCGATCAGAATAAGGTCCCGGGCAAATGATCACCGACCGCTGTTGTATTGTTGTCCGGCGATTTTTCTTCCTGGTCCTTTTCTGCTCCCCGACCATTTCCCAGTCGGCTGAGACGCTGGCGCTGCGGCCGGAGGCGGACACCACGCTGATTGAGGCCGCGCCGGGTTCCAATCTGGGCGGCGCGGATTTCATCAACGCCGGCACGACGGGCTCCGGCAACCGCAATCGTGCGTTGGTGCGCTACAATTTTGACGGGCAGGTACCGGCCGGGGCCATCATTGAGAGCGTCACGCTGACCCTGGACATCGTGCGACAACCATCGAGCGATGGGGAGTCGACCGTGTTCGGGTTGCATCGGGTGAATGTTTCCTGGGGCGAAGGGGTGAAGGTTCCGGAGGACGGAAGCCCGGGGTTGGGGAATCCGGCGACCGCGGGAGAGGCGACGTGGCTCGAGCGTTTCGCGGGCGGGGCGGCGTGGGAAGCGCCGGGCGGGGCCGCTGGATCGGAATTTGCCGCCGCGGCGAGCAGCGCTGCGCTGGTGTTCGGCGTGGGCGACCAGGCGGTTTTTGAGACCTCCAGCCAATTGCTGGCCGACGTGCAGCACTGGCTGGATCACCCGGATCAAAACTTCGGCTGGATGCTGATGACGGAAAGCGAGGAAGTGCGGAAGTCGGCGCGAGGTTTTGCCTCGCGGGAGAACGAGGGGGCCGGCGGTCCGCTCCTTGAGATCAGCTATGTAGTCGTGCCGGAGCCGGGAACGACGGCCGTGGCGGCGCTGGGGTTGGCGGCGGGCGGGGCGGCGTGGCTCCGACGCGTGCGTCGGATCGGTCGCCGCGGTTCAATCCGGGATCGCGTCTGATTCGTCCAGCCAGACTGTGGCTTCGGCGTCGCTGGGGGCGCGCCAATCGCCCCGGGGCGACAGGGAGCCGCCCGACCCGACCTTCGGTCCGTTGGGGATGGCCGTTCGCTTGAACTGGCTTGTTTTGAAAAACCGCTGGAGGAACACGCGCAGCCACTTCTTGATCGTGCGGCGATCGTAGGCGACGCGCGCTTCCGCCGGCACCAGGTCTGGCCAGGTGCCGCGGTGGACGTCGCTCCAGGCGTGACTGGCGAGGAAGGCGACCTTGCCTGGCCGAAAGCCAAAACGCGTCACGTAATAGAGGAAGAAATCCTGGAGATCGTACGGCCCGATGTAGTCGGAGGTTTTCTGGGCGGGCTGGCGGGCATCACCGTTCGACGCCGGCACGAGCTCGGGGGAGATCTCGGTGGCGACAATGGACTCGAGCGTCTCGCTGGCGGCGTGGTCGAACTGGCCGGAGCGGGCGACCCACCGGATTAGGTGCTGGATGAGGGTTTTGGGCACCGAGACGTTGACGTTGTAATGGGACATGTGATCGCCCACGCCGTAGGTCATCCACCCGAGAGCCAGCTCGCTGAGATCGCCGGTGCCGAGCACGAGGGCCTGGTGTTGGTTGGCGAGGCGAAAGAGGTGCGAGGTCCGTTCGCCGGCCTGGACATTTTCAAAGGTCACATCGTAAACCGGTTTTCCCTGGGCGAACGGATGTTTGATGTCGCGGAACATCTGCTCGCAGGACGGCCGGATGTCGATCTCGCGGGCGGTGGTGCCGAGCGATTTCATCAGGCGATGGGCGTTGCGGAGCGTGGTTTCGCTCGTGGCGTAGCCCGGCAGGGTGAAGGCCAGCAAATTTTTTCGCGGCAGGCCCATGCGGTCCAGGGTGCGGGCGGCGACGAGCAGGGCGTGGGTGGAATCCAGCCCGCCGGAGATGCCCACGACCACGCGCTGCAGGCCGGTGCTGGCGAGTCGTTTCATCAGGCCGTGGATCTGGATGTTGTAGGCCTCGAAACAGCGCTGGTCGCGCACGGCGGGATCGGAGGGCACGAACGGAAATCGCGGGACGGATCGCTGCAGCGGCACGCGCGCCGCGGGCAGCGCGGCCTCGAAGGAGATGGTGCGCATGCCCCGCAGACGTTCGCGACAATCGTGGGCGGAGTCGCTGAAGCTGGTGGTGCGCATCCGCTCCTGGCGCAGCCGATCCAGATCCAGGTCCGCGGTGATTAATTCGGAGGAATCCGCGAACCGCGTCGATTCGGCGAGCACCTCGCCGTTTTCACAGATCAGCGCATGGCCATCCCAGGCCAGATCGGTGGTCGACTCCCCGGGGCCGGCGGCTGAATAAAGGTAGGCGGCGAGACAGCGCGCGGACTGCGAGCTGCACAGCGCCCGGCGATAGGCGGCCTTGCCGACCGTGATGTTGCTGGCGGAGAGATTCGCGAGGATCGTGGCTCCGGCCAGCGCGGCATAGCTGCTGGGCGGGATCGGGGTCCAGACATCCTCGCAGATTTCCACGTGCAGCGTGCAGCCGTCGACATTCGTGGCCTGGAACAGCAGGTCGGGGCCAAAGGGAACGGTTGTGCCGTCGAAGGTCACCTCGCGCGCCACGGCATTGCGCGCGGCGGCGAACTGGCGCTTTTCGTAAAACTCACGGTAATTCGGCAGGTAGCTCTTGGGCACGATGCCGAGCAGTCGCCCTCGATGAATGACGAAGGCGGCGTTGTAGAGGGCGCCGGCGACGGCGAGAGGAGCGCCCACGATCAGCGTCGGGCGCAGGCGCCGGCTGGCGGCGATGACCTGGCGGACGGCGGCGCGGCAGCGGTCGAGCAGGGCGTCCTGGTGGAACAAGTCGTCGTTCGAATAGGCGGACAGGCCGAGCTCGGGGAAAAGGACGAGCAGGGCGGATTCGTCGTGGGCGCGCCGGGCCAGGCGGAGGGTGTCCTCGGTGTTGAACGCCGGATCGGCCACGCGGACGGACGGCACGGCCACCGCCACCCGCACGAAGCCATGGGTGTAAAGGGAGTCAAATCGCCGCTGCGTGCTCATTCGTCGATCGTCAGTCGTTGGCGTGTGCCTACACTCTTTTCGGTGGCGTGGCAATGAAGTTGAGCTCGGCCGTGGCGAAGCCCCACTGCGCGGACGGTGGCCCGACTTTCCTCCGGTCCGCGCCGACCGGTTAGGCACAATGCAGGTAATCGGCCTCCTCGCGGTACCCGTGGCGCTCGAGCCAGTCCCCGATGATCGACCGCGCATCCCAGGAGCCGACGTAGGCCAGGACAAACGGGCGGGGATTGGGCGGCATGGCGCCGGGCGCGCAGACGGGACGGCCGGCGTGGACCCTTCCGATCTTCCGCGGGTCGATGTCGATCCAGCCGGCGGGCTGGATCCCTTCGTCGAGCAGCCATTGGACGCGGGTGCGGGTGACGCGGCCGGCGCCCCAGATCCAGAGGGGACGGTCCCGCGGGATCGTTTGCGCCAGCCAGCGGGCCAGGTAGCGGGCCTTGAGGCGATAAAACGCCGGCACGGCGTAGCGGGGCGAGATGCGGGACAGGCGCGCAGGCGAATCCACCCAATGGAGCAACGTCTCCTCGACCTTGGCCATCTTGACGCCGGCCTCCAGCCAGCGCAGCCAGAGATCGTAGTCCTCCGGGAAATCGCCCTCCTGGTATCCGCCGTGTTGCTCGACCAGTGCGCGGCGGAAGACGACTGACGGGTGGGCGAACGGGGCTTCGACGAAGCGGCCGCGGCGAATGGCGTCGGGCGAGCGACATTGGTTCAGCCAATCCACATGCCGCCGATAGCCTCCGCCGCGCTCCGCGCCTTCGCCGAAGTCGACCAGGCAGGAAACGAGGCCGACGTCCGGGTGTCGATCGAGGTACTCACATTGGCGCAGCAGCCTTTCGCGGTGGGCGAAGTCGTCCGCGTCGTGGCGGGCGACGAGCGGCGTGCGCGCGGCGGCCAGTCCGCGGTTGAGGGCGGACACGATGCCGTCGGGCCCGGTGTGAATCACGCGGATGCGCGGGTCTTTCCGCGCGGCGTCGTCGAGCTGAGCCGCGGATTCATCGGTGGAGCCGTCATTGATGGCGACCAATTCCCAGCGCTGCTCCGTCTGGGCTGCGAGGCTGTCGAGGGCGCGGAGCAGGGTGGGCGCGGCGTTGCGCACCGGGAGGACGATGCTGACCCGGGGTGGTGGCGGGAGGGATGGCGGGTCGGGCACAGTTCGGCAGTGGGTGGGTTTGCGACGCGGCCGCGGGGATCAGCGGGCGCGTTGCCGGAGGCGGACGGCGCGTTGGACGCCTTTGCGGGCGGGGTGCCGCACGGCGTGCCGGATCAGCCAGCGCCGTTCCGGCGAGGCGTGTTCGAGCCATTCGTCGCACAGGTCGAACACCAGGTTGGGGTGATCTTTGGCGATGTCGCCCAGGTGGTTGGCGACACTGCGTCGCACGTAGAGCTCCGAATCGTCGCGCAAGGCGGCGAGGATGGGCAGGGTGGGGCGCGGATCCTGGATGAACGCGGGCAGGCGCATGGCCCACGGCAGACGGGGGCGCGTCCCCTCCGAGCAGAGCCGGCGAACGTGGGGGTCCGGGTCGCGGGTCCACTCCTGGAGCCGGGCCAGAGTGCGTTCCGGCCAGCGCACCAAGAATGGGCGGATGGAAAACTCCGCGCTGAAACGGCGGGTCAGTTCATATTGCGCGTGGAGGGCGACTTCGAAGGGATCGTCGCCGTCGTTGTGCGCCGGGTCGAGTCCGTAGGTGGCGACGAAGCTCACGTGGGGCAGGTAGAAGAACACGCCCAGGCCCAGGTCGCTGGTGCGGGTGAGGGGCGGCGTCAGCGATCGCAGAAGCACGTCGACCGCATCGCTGAAGCGGGACGGCAGATGCCGACGCAACGCGGCGGCCAGATGGTGCCCGCGCTGGAGCAACCCGAGAGGCTGCAGCCCGGCGTGGGCCGTTTCCCGGAACGCGTCGCGGTCGAACCCGGGGTGCACGAGCGACAGGTTGTGCCGAAGGCACTCGATGGCGTCGTGATCGAGCAAGGTTTTCAAGGTGGCGCCGGCCTGGATGGAGCGCGGAGCCGCCGGGAGCCGGAACGCGGTGACTGGCGGCGCGGGATCCTGGAGTGGACGGAGGCGACGTTTCATCGACGATTTAACCGTGGGCAGCTTGCCCGACCGACAGCGGATGCCAATGGGAAAACCGCGGGACCGGGAGAAATCGTTCGCAATTCGAGTTGCCTGGCTTTTGGGTTCGGGCTAGTCAGAGTTCCCCATGCCGATCCACCATCAATACACGAGTGAAATTCACGAGCAGTTGAACTACAACGCCACGTGGCTGCCCACGGTGCGGCTGGTGCCGGGGGACATCTGCCGGCTGGACGGGCACGAGATTCAGGTCGTGTCGCACCTCAACGAATTCGGCGTGACGTTCGAACTGGAAGATCGGCCGGTGGAGTCGGATTTCGAGTACAGCTCGGCGGGGGTGGTCTCGTTGCACTCCAAGCTCAGCGGCCAGCCGCCGCCGGCGGGCTCGATGCTGGCGCTGACCGAGGCGGGCATTTCGTTGTCATTCGCCCGCTCTGAAGCCGTGGTCCTGCGCCTCGCGCAGTGCTCGGCAAAACGTCTCAAGAGCATCCACCAAGTCGGTGAACAGATTCTGAAATTGAACGCCCAGGGCAAATGGCCGGAGGGCTACGTGGTGGTCACCGAGGCCGTCACCGCCGGCGCGTCGACCATCATCATCTCCAACGGGAAGGATGCCGGGTTGGATCTGGCCGCCAAGGCGGACGCCGGCGCGGGGCCGCTGACCCTGGCCAGCCTCGACGCGGGCTGGCAGGTCAAGCGGGAGTCGAAGATCGGCGCCAAATTCATCTCGCTGCCCGGGCTCACTCCGCTCGTTCGGGTGTCGGGAATTCAAAAGCGATTTCTGCGACCCGACCAGTTTCGCTCGCCCAAAGGGTCGGGCCCCTCGGCAGCGTCGGGCCAGCCGGTGGCCTTTGGCTCGGTGGATTACACGGATTACGGCGCGTAGCCTGGCTCGCGGACGGGTGCGTCGCCCGGCGGGCGGGTCCTGCGGTGGTGAATCACGCGATGGAAACGGAACTCAATCGACTTCGGGCCCTGGCCGACGACGCATTGCGCGGCGAACTGCCGTCGGCGATCAACCTGGCTTGGGAGGCGTGGCGTACCGAGCGTTTCGACGTGGTGGACGAACTCCTGAGCCGGGTGGAGCGGGTCGCGCCCGCGTCCGATCTGGCGCTGGCGCACGCGGCGCGGCGCCTGCGCTTGTTCTGGAAGGTCCGGGCCGGGACGGTCGACGATTCGGTCCAGGCGTTTCGCGACGTCTGGGATTTTGCGCGGCAGTCGTTTGAGGCCGGGGACGTGCGCGCGCTGTTGTCGCAGAAGGATTGGGGCGACGCGCTGGTGCGGGCGCGGCGCCTGGGTGAAGCGGAGGCGGCGTATCGCGAGGTGCTGGCGGGGGCGCGGCGTCCGGAAGGAGACGCGTCCCTGGCCGCGCGAGTGGCGGCGGCGCTGGGGGAATTGCTGGACGGGCAGGGGCGGTTTGTGGAGGCGGATGGCGCGCATCGGCTGGCGCTTTCCCTCCGGCTGAAGCTCAAAGGACCCGAGGATGACGACACCAATCACAGCCGGTACGAAGTGGCGGAGATGAGCCGGGTCCTGGATCGGCTGGACGAGGCGGAGTTTCACTATGGCGAGGCCCTGGCGGTCGAAGGGCGATTGCACGGGAGCGAGACCTGGCTGGCGGCGCTCATTCAAAACAATCTGGCGGATGTTTATGTGGCGACGGGCCGGAATGCGGAAGCCCGCGTGCTTTACGAGCGGGCGTTGGCAACTCGGCAGAAGCTGCTGGGGCCCGACGCGGAGAAGGTCTGGCGGACGCGCATGAGCCTGGCCATCTGCGAGCGGGCGTCGGGGCGGGCCGCCGCCGCGGAAGCCATCGCGCGCGAGGCCGTCGGCCGCGACGAGTTCGCGGGCCATGCGGTGTGGCATCTTATCCTGGCGGACAGTCTGCTCGCCCAGGGCCGAACGCACGAGGCCGGGGACATTTATCGGAGGTTGGATCGTGCCATGCAAACTGCGCGATTGGGGGCCGAGGTTTCCGTTGATGTCTATCTGCAGGTGGTGGAAGGGCGGATGCGGTGTGTCGCGGCGACGGAGGGCTGGGACGGGGCGTTGGTGCCATTGGACCGGGTGCTGGACATCGTGCGCGCCGAAGCGTCCTCGCAGGTGCGTGGCGGATCGGAGGTGCAGGTGACCCGCTTTGTCCGGCGCATTCTCAGGTTGCAATCCCTGGGCCTGATGGCGCTGATGCAGGCGCGGCAGACGGCGGGGCCGCGGGTGGAGGCGATGTTTGAGCTGGTGCAGATCACCAAGGGCCTGCGCACGCGATACCTGCGTTGGCGGCAGCCGGGCGTGGGGAACGTGGAGCACATCGCGCGGCCGGAAACGGATCGCGCGGGCCGGCAGCTGCAGGCGGAGGTGGCGCGGCTGCAGGACGAGCTGACGGCCGAGCTCCTGAAGCCGGAGAGCGGGGTGTCGGTTTCGCGCGAGTTTCTGGCCAGGCGAGCCCGGCTCCGGGAGTTGGAGCGAGCCATGGCCGCGGACATCACGGATTGGGAGACGATGCTGGACGAGGCGCCGGTGCTTTCGAGCCAGCTGTTGCCGGAGGGAACGGCGATGCTTGAAATCGTCCTGGCGCGCGACCCGGTCGAGGAACGAGGCGGGCCATCGGCGGGCCCGGATCGTTACCTGGGATTTCTGGTGGGGAGGACGCCGGAGGCGGGGACCAGCGTGCGGCTGGTGGATCTGGGGTTGCGCGCGACGATCGACGATGCGGTTCACGAACTCCGCGAATCGATCTGGAATGATCTTTGGGTCGACGGGGCCCGTCCGCCGGCGTGGGTGCGTCTGGCCCGCTTTTTGGGCGCGAAACTCCTGGGGATCTGGTGGCCGGACGCGGGGGGCGAGGTGCGTCACCTGTTCATTGCCCCCGCTGGGTTGTTAGGCGCGGTGCCGTTCGATCTGCTCGTGCTGCCGGAGGGCGTGCCGTTGATGGATCGGGTTCGCGTCAGTTATCTGCTTCGGTTCGGCGAGCTGGTGCACCGGAGAGAGATGTTTCGTATTGGCGGGCCGCCGCTGGTGATCGCCGGTCCGGACTTCGAATTGGCCGACGCCTACACCGGCCCGCGGACGGGCCTGGTGCCGGCGGGCATTTTAATGACGCGCTGGTTGGGTGGGGAGGGACGGTTTGAACCGTTACCGGAAGCGGCCGTCGAGGGCGTGGCGGTGGCGGAACAGCTGGGAGTTTCGCCGTTGCTCGGCGTGTGGGCGCTGGGGCCCGAGCTTCTGCGCAATTCGTCCCCGGAGCTGCTGCATATTTCTACGCACGGATTTTGTCTGCCGTTCGAGCGCGAGGCGGCGCGGCTGTCGCTGGCGGCGCCCGTGGGTAACGATCTGGACCGGCGGATGACGCTGGAAGATCCCATGGCGCGAAGCGGGCTGGCCTTCAGCGGGGTCAACGCGATCCTGGAAGGGCGGGCGGTTCCGGGGGAGGTGGGCGATGGCGTGGTCTGGGCGTCGGCCGTGCAGCGGCTGGATCTGCAGCGAACCGACTTGGTCGTGCTCTCGGCGTGCCGATCGGGCCTGGGGGATCTGGAGCTGGGCGACGGCGCGCAGGGGTTGCGGCGCGCGTTTCTGGCGGCCGGCTGCCGTTCCGTGGTGAGCACCTTGTGGGATGTGCCGGACGCGAGCGCGCGAAAATTTATGGTCCGCTTTTACGAAGGACTGCTCGCCCGCCAGAGCCGGCTCGAAGCGCTGGCGGACGCCCGGGACTGGGTGCGCCAGGAGCACCCGAGCGATCCCGTGCATTGGGCCGGGTTCGTGCTGGACGGCGAAGAGCGGGCCCTCGGCCGTTTCTCACCGAGCAGCCACCTGATAGTCGCCCAGCTCTCGATGCGCGACTGGGGCATTCGCGGCGCGGACGACACGGCGGCCATCGATCAACTGGCCAAGCGCATGGTGTCCGGCCGGGATGTCGATCCCGACGAAGTTCAGACCGTGATCAACTTCCGCCGGACTCTGGCCAGGCCCGGGCTGCCGAACGACCTGCGGATCTTCATTCATGCGCGCCTCGGCCATCTGGCCAACCGCCTGGGGGATCACGAGGCCGCGCTCGTGCACGCGCAGTCCATTCTTCAGGTGCCGGACCTTTCGCCGGACGACCGGCTCACGCACGGCTATAACGCCGCGAAGATTCTGCAGCAGCTCGGGCGACTCGAAGAGGCCATCGCGGCTTACACCGGATTGTTGGAGGAAAAGTTGTCGCCGGATCTGGCCGCGACCATTCGGGTGAACCGCGGCTTTGCCCTGGGCCGGTTGGGACGATTTTCCGAGGCCACGGCGGATTGCACGGCGGTGATTGACGATCCCGCGGCGCCGGCCGATCAGAAATTCATGGCGCGGATGAATCGGTCGGGCGTTCAGGAGACGACGGATCCGCGCGCGGCGCTGGCGGATGCGGACGCGGCGCTGGCCAGCGGTCTGGCGGGCGAGGTGGAAGTCGTCAAGCTTCAGGTCCACCGGGCACGCCTGCTCGTGGCGATGCGCGAACGAGCGTCAGCCCTGGCGCAGATTGACGCGCTCGACGCGCGCCCAGACCTCGATCCAGCCGTGCGGCAGATTCTGACCGACCTGCGCCACGAGGCGGACGCGCTGGCGAGGTAGCCGGCGTCGGCTCGCGGCCTACTCGCCCGCGAGCCCTGCTGGCGGTCTGGCGGGCGGCGTCGGGGCCGGATGAGTGTCCGGCCGGGTCATCTGCAGGGTCCACCCGTGGCCCGGAAATGTGAGGACGATCGGGCCGGTGTCGCGGGTGTAGAGCGCGCGAATGCCGTGGGTGGCCAGGCGATCGCGGACGGCGGCGCTGGCCCGTTGGGTGGCGGGATACTCGGCATCCGCCACGATGATGAGGCGAGGCTCGAGCGTTTCGATGAGGGCGTCGGCGAGCGGCTCCGACTGCGACGGGATGCCGGTGATGACGATGTCTGCGCGCAGATCCGGATGACGGTTCAGCAGGAGGTTTTGTCCGGGCTTGCCCAGATCGGAGAGCAGGAGCACGCGGGTGTCACCAAACTGGCCTAACAAGACCACGGCGTTGTCATCGGCCTGAGGTTGGCGATCGTGATCGGCCGGGTGGAGAACCGTCCAGGGCGCCAACACCTGATCGGAATGCAGTGTCCGGGCGATGGACGGCGCTTTTTCCATGACGGCGCGCGCGTCGCGGTAGGCGCGGGAGCGGAACGGGACCGGGCTGAACCAGGCGTGGTCGATGTCGAACGATTCACGCAGGGCGGCGGCGCCGCCGGTGTGGTGGACGTCGCCGTGCGTCAGAAGCACGTTGGCGATCCGGTTCACGCCCAGGCGATGCAGGTGAGGCTTGAGGACCGAGCGGGCGGCGGCATCGTCGCCACAATCGATCAGCCAGCACTCGGCGGGACGCGGGCTTTCGAGATGGAACGCGGCGCCGCCGTTGACGGGCACGATGGTGAGGCGGGGCGAGGAGTGATGGTGGATGCCCTGGGCGACGGCCAGGCTGCCGAGGGTCACGAGGGCGCCGAGGCACCACCAGCGCAGGCGGGGTCGATGCCAGGCCCCGGTGAGCAGGCCGGCGAACGCGCCGTAGTAGGCGAGGATGGCGGCGACGCTGGGCGTGCCGACGTACATGTTGCCCAGCGGCACGTCGGCGGCCCATTGGGAGGCGCGGATCATCGCGGACATCAGGAACCAGGCGCTGTGGTTGAACAACTCGCCGGCGAGGGGGATGACGGGTCCGGCCAGGAGGCTGCCGAACGCGCAGGCGAGGGCGCCGCTGCTGAGCGGGACGACCACGAGATTGGCGAGCAGGCTGATGGGCGTGATGAGATTGAAGTAGACAGCGATGAGCGGCAGCGAGCCGAGCCAGGCGGCAAGCGAGACGGCGGCGCTGGTTGTGAGGTAATCGAGGGGCCGGCGCAGCCAGCGTTGCCAGCGTGGCCGCAGGGAGTCGGGAATCCACGGGTCGAACTGAAATATTCGATGGCGCCAGCGGTCCAGGGTCGGCCCGAGCAGGGCGAGGCTGAGGACGACCGCGAACGACAGTTGGAAACCCGCCTGGAAAAGCTGGGCGGGATCCCAGATGAGAATGATGAAGGCGGCGGCGGCGATCGAGTTGAGCAGGTCCGGCGGCCGGGCCAGCCACCAGCCGGCGACGATGACCGACATCATGATGGTGGAGCGGATGGCGGAGGCCTGCCAGCCGGTGACGCCGGTGTAGAGCCAGAGCAGGGGGATGATGATCCACGCGCACCACGGACGGGGCACTCCGCAGACTCGAAGCACGCTGACGAGCAGCCCGGCAATGAGCGCGACGTGCAATCCGCTGATGGCGAAGACGTGCATCGTGCCTGAGCGCATAAAGGGATCGGAGACCTCCCCGGTCAGGGCGGTTCGCCATCCCAGGGTCATCGCCCAGAGCAATTGCAGCGCCTGATCTTCGACGGGCAGGCCCCGGCTCAGGACGCGCATGGCCCAGGTCCCGAAGCGGTCGGCCAGCGGCCGCGGAGCGGGCTGGCTGGCGTCGTCCAACGTCCAGTCGCCCGGTTCCCCGCAACGGAGTTGGAAATAGATGCCGCGGCGCGCGAGGTAGGCCTGGTAGTCGAAGCCGCCGGGCGCGGCCGGGCCGGGTGGCGGGCTCAGCACACCCTCCACGGTGACCGCGCGGCCGCCGTAGAACTCCGAGTCCAGGGTGCGGGCGGTGGACACCGCGATCACGCCGAACGCCGGTTGCCAGGCGCGACGGCCCAGGCGGACTTCGCTGACCTCGACTTCCGCCTGGGTGCGATGGGTGACGTGATCCTGATGGGTATAGATCCGGTGGACGGGCGTTTCGAGAAGGTGTCCACGGACAGTGGCGAGGACGGGTTCGGGGGCCGCGAGGGTGCGCAGATCGAGGGGAGAGAGGGTGGACTGGGTGAAGGTGAGGGAGGCGGCGCCAGCCGCGAGCAAGCCGAGGTACGCCGCGGCGAGGCGGACGCGGGACCAGGCCAGGCCGAGGACGGCGGCGGCGGTGGTCAGGGCGAGCCAGAGGGCGAGCGGCAGCGGCGAGGGGGCGCCGAGCCACTCGGCGACGAGCACGCCGCCCACAAAAGGGGCGGCCATGCAGAGCATGGGCCGCTTCATGTTGACTCCTTGGTTTACCAGCGACCGAGTCGCTTCCCGAGCCACCACAAGGCGAGCATGCCGGCGGCGGCGCCGGTGGTGTCGATCAGCACATCGCTAAATTGACCCTCGCGCGACGGCACCTTCGTCTGGTGCCATTCGTCGGTGGCGGCAAAAAGTCCAGCCAGGAGCACGGCGAGCGCGGCCTGGCGGTGTGACCACCGGGCGGAAGCCCGGCCGGCGACCTGCTCGGTGCGACGGAGCGCTCGCCAAATCCAGGCGGCGAGAATCGCGTATTCCGTGAGGTGCGCCCCTTTGCGCACGCAAAATTGGACCCGGGATACGGCCTCGTCGCTGATTGCCGGGTAGACCCAGCGGAGAAAGGGCCCGATGATCCGGGAGGTGTGGCGGGACGAACCGAGGTCGGTGGACACGCCAAAGATCAGCGCCATCCACAGCACGACCGGGAGCCACGCGCTGAGCAACGGGCGCGTTCGGGAAGCGCACGGCGCGGTTGACGATCCGGCCAGAGGGGCGGGTTGGGGGGCGGTTTTCACGACAGGCGACCGGCGCCGGGCGGGGCGGTCGCAGGGCGCTCAGTCCTCGTCGAATTTGCGTTGCAGCAGCGCCTCGATCTCGACGACGGCGCGGGTCGCATCCGGGCCTTCGGCGACGAGCACGAGTTTGCTGCCGGGGCCGGCCGCCAGCATCATGAGACCCATGATGCTCTTGCCGTTGACGGTCTCGCCGTCCTTCTCGACGAAAACGTCGCAGTCGAACCGGTTGGCCGTCTTGACGAACATGGCTGCAGGTCGGGCGTGAATCCCGAGTTTGTTCAGGACCACCAGTTCCCGTCGCACTTTCCCGTCTGTGGCTTTGCGCGCACCGCTCATTGGCCGCGCAGGTTAAAATGCCGCGGCGACGAAGCCAAACGAATTTCGGATTGAAATTTCGTTTGGCCGCGGATGAAGTGCGTCCGGTTTATTGCGGAAGGAGGTCGGCCAGCCTGCTGTCGGGACGGCGGGTGCACCCGGGTGCCGCCATTCATTTTTCGGCATCGGGCCGCCCTTCGTCGCCGCGTTCCAGGGAGGATTCGATGGTATTACAGGCATGTTGGCGGCGCCGGTGGAGGGCCGGCGTGGATGCGGTGGCGGGCTGGCTCTACCCCGAGGTTTGCCAGGTTTGCCGGAACGGTCGCGCGGTGGCGGAGGACGGATACGTCTGCGGGCGGTGCGCCGCGCGGGTGCAGTTCATCCAGCCGCCGTTTTGTGAGCGGTGCGGGCTGCCGTTTTCCGGCGAGATGACCGGCCCATTTCAATGTGCCAACTGCCAGGATCGAACGCTCCACTTTCGCTACGGCCGGGCGGCGGTGGAGTCGGGCGGGTTGATCCTGGACCTGATCCACCGTTGGAAATACGGGCGCGCGTTGTGGCTGGAGCCGTTTCTCGCGCGGTTGCTGGTGCAAGCCGCCCGGCCCAAAATCGATCCGCGCGAATGGAATCTCATCGTGCCCGTGCCGCTCCATGCATTGAAGCAGCGGGAGCGGGAGTTCAATCAGGCGGAGCATCTGGCGGCGCACCTGGCTCGCGCGCTGGCGCTGGAGCTCTGCCCCAACGCCGTGGTGCGGGTGGCCGGCACGCGCACCCAGACCCGCCTGTCGCGCGCGGAAAGAATGGCCAACATGCGCGAAGCGTTCGCGCCGGGACGCGGCCGCGACGCGGTGCGGGGCCGGCGCGTCGTGCTGATCGACGACGTCCTCACCACCGGCGCCACGACGAGCGCGTGCGCGCGGGTCCTGCGCCGGGCCGGGGCTCGGGATGTTTGCGTATGGACGTTGGCCCGCGGTTTGTTACAGTGACGCCACATTCCTATGGCGAACAACTCGCGCAGCAGCAAAAAGAATTTGAGCAGCCTGGGCTTCGACGTCGAACCGGCCGTCACGCCGCCACCGGCCACGTCCGAGACGTCGTTCGTCAAGAAACCCAAGCTGGGATCGAAGAAAAAGAAGGAGATTCCGGAAGGGCTGTGGACCAAGTGTCCGAAGTGCGAGTCGATGGTCTTTGACAAGGAGCTCGACGAAAACCTCAAGGTCTGTCCGAAATGCCAGCATCATTTTCCGATCAGCTCCCGCGAGCGGATTCATTCGCTGGTCGAGACGTGCTCGTTTGAGGAGATGGACGCGGAGATGACCAGCGTGGACATCCTGCAATTCACGGGAGTGGCCTCGTACAAGGACAAGCTCGATGCCTATCAACGATCGACCAAACTGCGCGACGCCGTCGTCACGGGCATCGGCCGGATCGGCGAGTTCAAGACCGGCCTGGGTGTGATGGATTTTGCGTTTCTGGGCGGGTCGATGGGGTCGGTCGTGGGGGAGAAGCTGACCCGGCTGATCGAGGCGTGCACCGATCGCGAGCTGCCGGTCATCATCATCTCCACGAGCGGCGGCGCCCGCATGTATGAGGGCATGTTCAGCCTGATGCAGATGGCCAAGACCTCCGGCGCGCTGGCATATCACGCCCGGGCGAAGCTTCCGTACCTCAGCGTGCTCACCCATCCGACGACGGCCGGCGTCATGGCCAGCTACGCCAGCCTGGGCGATCTCATCCTGGCCGAGCCTTCGGCCATGATCGGCTTTGCCGGGCCGCGCGTGATCAAGGACACCACCCAGGCCGAGCTGCCGCCCGGCTTTCAAACCGCGGAGTTCCTTCTCGATCACGGGCTGATTGACGCGATCGTTCCGCGGCGCGAGATGAAGGCGCGTCTGACCTATTATTTGGATTTCCTGACCGAGGCGCGCCGGCGCGGTGCGCCGGCCGCGTAGAAACGGCGGAGTGCGGCCTTCCCGGCCGCAGAAAGCGTATGACGTTCGATCGGTTGGAATTGGTCCAGGCTCTCCACTCGTTCCTGAGTTTCTGCGGGCGAGGACGCCTGCACCCCGGGCTGATCACCTCAATTTTAAAGGTCTCGTCTTCCCATGCACCGAAAGGTAGGGCGGGCTCTCCGCAGCGCGTCGCCGTGCGGACCGCCGTGCGGACAACCGGCTGGCGGCGGAGCGCCAGCCCTACCTCCCTGCGTGCTCGGTTCACGGCCCGTAGGCAGGTCCGTCTGGAACAGGAAGCTTCCCATGGACTGGGAGATGCGGCGCGCGGCTCTTCGAGCCGGCGCGGCGTTTTGATGACTCTCGCGCTAGGCCTGTGCCTCATCCCCTGCTTGGGGGTTGGCGCAGGCGTTGAGCGGGTGATCGCGGGCCGGGATGCCATCCGCATTCGCATCTCGGCCTTGCCGCCGGGCCTGAACCCCGCCCAGGCGCCGAACGGGGTGGGGGAGTTGGGCCCGCAGTTTTCGCCGGGGTCGACAAATTATCTGGCCGTCGGCCCGTTGCCGGCCGGCGGCGGCGAGGTCTCATTCCCGCGGTTCGACGGGCCGCGCGATCGTTTGTACTCCAGCTTCGCCATGGTTCGAACCAACGCGCTGTCCGCCGGCGCGTATGGGCCGGTTCATTTCGTGGAGGAGTTTGCGGGCTTGGCGGCGTTCGCCGATCCCTATCCGGCCGGCGCCGGCAAAAAGGGACTGCAGGTGCAGATGCTGGATGACGCGCTTCAACTTGGCATTCAGCAGGCGGCGCTCAACGTCAATCTGACCGGGTTGATTGACCTGGAGGGCGGCCCGGGTGCGATCCCGTGGGACGTGGACGGCGCACCGATTCGCTTTCGCAAGTCCAGCGTTGAGGCGTTGGATCGCCAGGTGCGGACGTTGACGGATGCGAAGGTGGTGGTGACGTTGATCTTGCTGACGTATGCCTCCGGCCAGGCGCGGCTGGATGAAGTGATGTTGCATCCGGGTTATGATCGAACGGCGCCCAATCACCTGGGCGCGTTCAACTCGGCGACCGCGGAAGGCATCCGGTATTTGCGCGGCTGTATCGAGTTTCTCGCCCATCGGTATTCCGATCCGGCGCGGTCCGGCGGACGGGTGGCCCATTACATCCTCGGCAATGAGGTGAACAGCCACTGGTTTTGGGCGAACATGGGGCGCGTCTCGATGGAGCAGTTCGCGGAGAGCTATCTGGTGGCCGCGCGGGTGGCGCACACGGCCCTGCGCACCGCGTCGACCAGCGCGCGGCTTTTTCTGTCGCTGGAACATCATTGGTCAATGCGGTATCCGGGTGGCGACGCGCGGCAGGCTTTTCCGGGGCGGCAATTCCTGGAATACTTCAACCGCCGGGCCCGGGAGCAGGGCGACTTCGGCTGGAACCTGGCGTTTCATCCGTATCCGGAAAACCTGTTTGAGCCACGGACCTGGCTGGACCGAACGGCCACGACCAACGACACGTCGCCGCGGGTGACGTTCAAGAACCTGGACGTGCTCATGCGGTTCATGGATCGCCCGATCATGCGCTTTCACGGGCAGCAGCGGCGGGTCATTTTGTCGGAGCAGGGCTTTCACACCGTGGACGGCGCGGACGGCGAACGGTGGCAGGCGGCGGCCTACGCCTATGCGTGGGAGCAGGTCAAACGCCAGCCGGGGATCGACGCCTTTATTCTGCACCGCCATGTCGATCACGGCCAGGAAGGCGGGCTGCGCCTCGGCCTTTGGACCCGGGACACCAACGCGCCCGGGCCGTGCGTTCCGGCGCGGCCCAAGCAAATCTACGAACTGTTTCGCGCGGCGGGCACGCCGGCTTGGGAGAAGGCGTCCGCGTTCGCGTGGCCCATCGTCGGCAATCCGCCGTAAGGTCGAGGTCCGTCTTCCTTGACGGTCCAGGGCCAACGGACGGTTGGAGTTGGCCGCGCGCGAATTGATTCGGCGCTGAATGGCCCGTCGCTTCGCGGAGTCACTATTCTCAATGCAAATGCAGCACGTGGGCCGATCGAATTTTGAACGGGCAATTGGGATGGTGTTGGGAATCGTGGCCGGCCTGGCCGCGGCCGGTGCAACGTCGGGCGCGACGCCGACGACCGAATTCAACCGGGACATTCGGCCTTTGTTTGCCCGCCATTGCACCGCGTGCCATGGAGGCGTGAAGGCGGCGGGGAAACTTTCGTTCCTTTACCGGGATCAGGCGCTCGCCGCGGGCAAGTCCGGCGAGCGCGCCATCGTGCCCGGCCGGCCCGAAGCTTCGGAGGTAATCCGTCGGGTCACCTCAAATAATCCCGACGAGATGATGCCGCGTCCGGACCACGGCCCGCGCCTGACGGACGTGGAGGTGGCGACGTTGCGCCGTTGGATCCAGGAAGGGGCGGTTTGGAGCGAGCATTGGTCGTTTGTGCCACCGGCCGAGCCGGCGCGGCCAAAGCTCGCGAACCGCAAATGGCCGAGGTCCACGGCGGACGAATTCATCCTGGCGAAGCTGGAAGCGGAAGGATTGAAGCCGTCGCCCGAGGCGACGCCGGCGGAATGGCTGCGCCGGGTGTCGCTCGATCTGACCGGCCTGCCGCCGATCCCCGAGGAATTTGCGGCGTTCGAGGCGGACCGGGCGAGGGACGCGGCGGGGGCGAAGGAGCGGGTGGTGGATCGGCTCCTGGGATCGCCCGCCTACGGCGAGCGGTGGGCGGCCATGTGGCTGGACCTCGCGCGTTATTCGGACACGTTCGGTTTCGAGAAAGATCCGCACCGGGACATCTGGCCGTGGCGCGACTGGGTGATTCGGGCGTTCAACGCGGACCTGCCGTTCGATCAATTCACGGTCCGGCAGTTGGCCGGCGATCTTCTCCGGCATCCCACGGCCGACGATGTGCTGGCGTCGGCCTTTCATCGGAACACACAAAACAACACGGAAGGCGGGACGGACGACGAGGAATACCGGACGGTGGCGGTGTTGGATCGGGTGAACACGACGTGGACGGTGTGGCAGGCGACGACATTTGGGTGTGTGCAATGTCATTCGCATCCGTACGATCCGTTTCCCCAGCGGGACTACTATCGCTTTGCGGCGTTCTTCAACAACAGCGAGGACTGCGATCAGAACGATGATTATCCGCGCTGGATCCTGCCGAACGAGGAGGCCAAGCGCGATGACGGGGTGAGCCTGCAGGTGGAGATCCGCGAGCAGCGCGAGGCGCTGAACCGGTCGGGGCTGGCGGTGGCCGGCGAGGTCAAGGAGTGGAAGCCGCTCGTGCCGTCGTCGGCCCAGGCAAGCGGAGGCACGTTGACCGTCGGCGCGGACGGCCAGATCCAGGCGGGCGGCACCTTGCCGGTTTCGGTTCGTTACACGATCAAGACCCCTGCGGTTGCGGGGATGACCGCGTTGCGAATCGACATTCAGCCTGAGTCCCCGAACCCGCGGCACGCGCCCGAACGCGGCCAGATATTTTCCAAGCTCACCGCCACGGTGTCGGGTTCCGCGGGAACGAACCGTCCGGTCAAACTCAAGGATGTGGTGGTGGACTATTTGGCGGGTCCGCGGGATCCGCAAAAAGTGCTGGAAGGCGACGGCGGGCTGGGCAGCTATCCGGTCATGACCGGCCCGCGCTGGGGCGTGATTATTTTGGAGGAGCCGTTGACGGTGGAGGAGGGGGCGATGCTGGAGCTGGTCTTCGAGCACGGGATTGCCTCCAACAGCGGCGTGCAGGGCTGCGCGTTGCGGCACTTCGCGCTGGCCTCGACGACGGATCAGCGGATGACGGACTTCGTCCGCTCGCCGGAGCGGAGGGAGGCGTGGAAGAGCTGGCGCGCGAGCCGGGATCGGCTCAAGGACTTCCCGGGATTGGCCGTGCCGGTGATGGTCGAGCGTTCGGACGCGGCGGTGCGCGAGACGCGCGTGTTCGTTCGGGGCAACCGGGCCACGCTGGATGAGGTGGTGGAGCCGGGGATGCCGGCCGTGGTGCAGCCGCCGAAGAAGAACGGGCGGATGAATCGCCTGGACATGGCGCGCTGGCTGGTGGGCGACGCCAATCCGCTGGCGGCCCGGGTGCTGGCCAACCGGCTGTGGGCCGAGCTCTTTGGCCGCGGCCTGGTCGAGACGTTGGAGGATTTTGGAACGTCGGGCCAGAAGCCGACTCATCCCGAGTTGCTTGATCACCTGGCGTTGCGTTTGCGCGGCGAGCTGCACTGGTCGGTCAAGCGGTTCCTGCGGGAGCTGGCGCTGTCGTCGACCTATGCCCAGAGCGCGCGCGTGCCGGCGAAGCTCCTCGAGAAAGATCCGGCGAACCGGCTTTTTGCGCGGGGTCCGCGGGCGCGGCTGACAGCCGAGATGGTCCGGGACCAGGCGCTGAGCGTGTCCGGGCTGCTCTCGCGAAAGCAATTCGGTCCGCCGGTTTATCCGCCGCAGCCGGAAGGTGTCTGGAGCACGGTCTACAGCGGCGACAGCTGGAAAACGTCGAAGGGCGAGGATCGGTATCGCCGCGGCATTTACACGTATTGCCGCCGGACGAGCGGATATCCGTTGTTCCTGACCTTTGACGCGCCGACGCGGGATGCGTGCACGGCGCGGCGGATTCCGAGCAACACGCCGCTGCAGGCCCTGAACACGCTGAACGATCCGGCCTTCGTCGAAATGGCGCAGGCGCTGGCCGGCTGGATGGAGTCGGCCGGGCTGACGCCGCGTGACCGCATCGAGGCGGGCTGTCGGAGGCTGACCCTGGAAAAGCCGCGAGCGGAACTGGTGGCGCCGCTGGTGAAGCTCTATGAAGGCGCGGTCGGCGACTATCGCAACGATCTCGCGTCGGCGGCCCAGCTCGGGTCGACCCCGGAGCGGGCGGCGCTCGTGCTCGTGGCCAACACCCTGCTGAACCTGGATCCATTTCTCACCCGATGAATGCTCTCGAACAACTCCGGCACGATCAACTGTTGCAAAAAACGCGCCGGCATTTCCTGCGGGATTGCACAACAGGCCTTGGCGCCCTCTGGCTGGCGGCGATGACCGGCCGCGCGTGGGGCGCGGAAGGCATGCGCGTTCGTGATCCCGCCCGGCCGCTGCAGCCGGCAGGCGCGCCGGCGCGGGCCCGGGCCAAGCGGGTGATTTACCTGCACATGGCTGGCTCGCCGAGCCAGCTCGAGCTGTTCGACTACAAGCCGGAGCTGGCCCGGATGGACGGTCGCGACTGCCCGCAGTCGTTTCTTGCCGGGAAACAATTCGCCTTCATCCAGGGCGTGCCGAAGATGCTGGGGCCCCAGTTTCCGTTCAAACAGCATGGACAAAGCGGCCAGTGGATCTCGGATCGGCTTCCGCTGTTTGGCGCGGTGGCCGACGACGTCTGCTTCATCAAGTCGATGTACACCGATCAGTTCAACCACGGCCCGGCCCAGCTGTTGATGCACACCGGCAGCCAAAATCCGGGCTCGGCCAGCGCCGGCGCCTGGGCCACCTACGGCCTCGGCTCGGACAACCAAAATCTCCCCGGCTTCATCGTCCTGACCAGCGGCGGCAAAAATCCGGATGCCGGCAAATCGGTGTGGGGCTCGGGCTTTCTGCCGTCGGTGTTCCAGGGCGTGCAATGCCGTTCCCAGGGGGATCCGGTTTTGTATCTATCCAACCCGGCTGGAATCACGCGCGGCCTGCGGCGGCGGACGCTGGACGCGATCGGGGAGATCGATCGCAAGGTCGCGCAGGAGGTTGGCGACCCGGAAACGCTGACGCGCATCGCCCAGTATGAGCTGGCCTTCCGGATGCAGGTCGACGCCAACGAAGCGTTTGACCTGAGCCAGGAAGCGGAAGGGATCCATGCGATGTATGGCACCCAGCCGGGGCGGGAGTCGTTTGCCAACAATTGTCTGCTGGCCCGCCGCCTGGCCGAGCGCGGCGTGCGTTATATCCAGCTCTTCGACTGGGGCTGGGACAGCCATGGCGCCGGCGAGAACGAGGCGCTCAACGCGGGGTTCAAGGACAAGTGCCGGTCCTTCGACCGCCCGATCACGGCGCTCCTCCAGGATCTCAAGCAGCGCGGGTTGCTCCAGGACACGCTGGTGGTCTGGAGCGGAGAATTTGGCCGGACCTCGATGCGCGAAAATCGGAACGGGGTGGAGATGAAGTTGATTGGGCGGGATCACAACCCCGGAGCGTTCACGATGTGGCTGGCGGGTGGCGGGGTGAAGGGCGGGATGAGCTACGGCGAGACGGACGAATTCGGCTATCAATCCGTCATCGACCGGGTGTCGGTCCATGACCTGCACGCCACGATGCTGCACCTGCTGGGGTTTGATCACCTCAAGTTCACCTACCCGGTCTCGGGGGTGAACCAGCGGCTGAGCAATGTGACCAAGCCCGGCAGTGAGGTGATTCACGCGATTGTGAGCTGATTTGTGAGCTGATTTGTCCGGTCGAAGATTTCGCTTCGCGACCGGCGGCCTTCCGGTATGCTGTCCCTTCCGCCGGGCCCAGCCCGGCATGCATGAATCAAAAACTGTTCACGGAATTGGGCCTGTCGGCGGAGCTGCTGAAAGCCATCGATCAATTGGGCTTCGAACAGGCGTCGCCCATCCAGGCCGAGGCCATCCCCGCCCTCATGTCCGGGGCGGATGTGGTCGGGCAAAGCCAGACGGGCTCGGGCAAGACCGCGGCGTTTGGCATTCCGGCGATTGAAAAGACCGACCCGCACGATCGCTCCATCCAGGTGTTGATCCTTTGCCCGACACGAGAGCTGGCGGTGCAGGTCTCCGAGGAGGTGCACAAGCTCGCCCTCTACAAGCGCGGCCTGCGGGCGCTGCCGATTTATGGCGGGCAATCCTACGAGCGCCAGTTCTACGGCCTGCGCGAAGGCGCGCAGATCCTGATCGGCACCCCCGGGCGGGTCATGGATCACATGCGGCGCGGAACCATCCGCTTCGACTCGCTGAAGATGGCCATCCTCGACGAGGTGGACGTGATGTTGAACATGGGCTTTCGCGATGACATTGAGTTCATCCTCCAGGCGACGCCGGCCACGCGCCAGACGGTCTTCTTTTCGGCGACGATCCCGCGGCCCATCCAGGACCTGATCCAAAAATACGCGCGGGAGCCGAAGCAGATCCGGATCGCGCAGAAGGAGATGACGGTTCCGACGGTGGAGCAGGTGTATTACGAGGTGGATCGCCGGTTCAAGATCGAGCTGCTGACGCGGCTGATCGACATCCACGACTACAAGCTCGGGATTATCTTCTGCAACACGAAGCGTATGGTGGATGATCTGGTCGATCACCTGAACGCGCAGGGCTATTCGGCCGATCGGCTGCATGGCGACATGAGCCAGAACCTGCGCGATCGCGTGATGAACCGGTTCCGCAAATCCGGGCTCGAGTTTTTGGTGGCCACCGACGTGGCGGCGCGCGGCATCGACGTCGATGACGTGCAGGTCGTCGTGAACTACGATCTGCCCTACGATCCGGAAGACTATGTGCATCGGATCGGCCGGACGGGCCGCGCAGGTCGCAGCGGCCGCGCCATCTCGTTCGTCTCCGGCCGCGAGCTTTTCCAGGTCCAGCAGATTGAGCGGTTCACGCGGACCCGGGTGCAGCGCCTGAAGATCCCCAGCCTCGACGAGGTGCAGGAAGCGCGCGCCAACGTTTTTCTCGGCAAGCTGCGCACCACCCTCCAGGCTGGCGATTACGAAAGGCAGGACGAGCTGGTCGGCCGCCTGCTGGAGGAAGGCTTCAGCTCCACGGACATCGCTTCAGCCCTCATCCACCACCTGCGCAACGAATCGTCGGCGGCGCCCACAGGCGGCGAGGCCGCCGCTCCGGCCCGTGGCGATCGGTATGAGGATCGACCGCCCTACGGACGTTCGGCTGAATCCGGCCGGGATGCGCGGGAGCCTCGGGGGCGCCGCTTCGATGATCGGCGGGAGCCGAGGGAACGCCGGGAGCCACGCGAGTGGGCGGAGCGACGCGGCGGGCCGGATCGTCCCGAACGCCCCGACCGACGCGATCGCGACGAGCGGGGAAGCGATCGGCCGGCGCGTCTGCCGCGGACGGCGAAGCCTTCAGCAATCCAACCGGAAAGCCGCCCCGTGCCGGAGACCCCGGCCGCGGGCGAGTTGCGTCGCGAAACGGGTCCGTCGAATGAATCCCCAGCGGCCCCGGCGCCGGTTCGCGCGACTCCCCCGCCCGCAAGTGCCGCGCCTGCGCCGCAGACACGGGCGACCCCCTCGTCGGGCGAGCCGACCCCAAGCCGCCCGGCCGTGGCGCCGAAGCGCAAATTTGAATCCGAACGCCGGCCGCTAAATCGGCCGGCAAGCCGCGAGGCACGGCCCGAAAAACCTGCCCGAGCCAGCCGACGCACGCCGGGAGATCAGACGCGGCTTTACATGAATGTCGGCGCGGAGATGGGCGTGGCCGCTGGCGATGTGGTCGGCGCGATCCTCGGCGAGACGGGCCTTCCATCGAAGACGGTTGGGACGGTGGACGTCCGGGAGCGCCATGTGTTCGTCGACGTCGCGGCGGAACACGCCTACGGCATCATTGCGAAGCTGAACCGCGCCTTAATCAAGGGACGGCGCGTCAAAGTGAAGGTGGCGTGAATCGGGTCGGCCGGAGGGATTCGCCCGAGTTCTCGCAGGCGTTAGGTCGGAGCGCGGGTTTGCAAAAGTTTTGCTGATGGCTTTCGGATGTGCGGGCGTTTGATGGTGGATCAACTTCCGGCTCGCGCCATGGCGCGAGTGGTGGCAAGCTCGCGCCGTCGACGTGAGCGAAGTCACGCAAATCCTCAACGCCATGGAATCGGGCGAGGCCCGATCCGCGGCGGATTTGCTGCCCTTGGTTTACGACGAGCTGCGCCGGTTGGCCGCGCACCAATTGGCGGGGGAACCGGCGGGCCAGACGCTTCAGCCGACGGCGCTCGTGCACGAAGCCTGGCTGCGGCTGGTCGATCAGCGGCAGGCGACCTGGCGTAATCGGGAGCAATTCTTTGCGGTGGCGGCGGAGGCCATGCGCCGGATCCTGGTGGACAACGCACGGCGAAAGCTGAGCCGCAAACATGGCGGCGGCCTGGTGCGGGTTGAGATCACCGCCCTCGAGTCGGCGGTGCAGGAGGATGACTCGATTGTGGTGGCGGTCAGTGAGGCGCTGGACCGACTGGCGGCGGAAGATCCCCAGTGTTCCGAGCTGATCAAGCTGCGGTTCTTCGCAGGATTGCCGAATGTGGAAGCCGCCCGGCTGCTGGGCCTGGCGGAGCGCACGGCCAAGCGCACGTGGGCTTACGCGCGCGCGCGATTGTATCAGGAGTTGAAGAAGGTGAACTAGACCTTGGACTGCTGGCATGGCCTCAGATTTCTCCAGCCAGCGCGTCCGGGAAATCTTCGAGTCGGTTTGCGAATTGGAGACACCATCGCTGCGCCGGACCCAGGCTCGCGAGGTTTGCGGCGACGATGCCGCACTCTGGGCGGAGGTCAGCGGGTTGCTCGACGCGATGAGCTTGGCGGCCGCGTTCTTCCCCGAAGGTTCCGGCGGGTTCAATGACCTTTCGCGGGCCGGCGAAGCCGTCGGCGATCAGCTGGGCCGCTATCGATTGGTGGAGCAGATCGGCGCAGGCGGGGGAGGGATTGTCTTCCGGGCCGAACAGGTGGAGCCGGTCCGTCGCGAGGTCGCTCTCAAGATTCTCAAGCCCGGGCTGGAGACCCGGGCGGTCATGGCCCGTTTCGCGGCCGAGCGCCAGGCGCTGGCCATGATGGATCATCCAGGAATCGCCCGGGTGTTCGACGGCGGCGCGACTCCGAGCGGCCGACCGTATTTCGTCATGGAGCTCGTCTGCGGCACCCGCGTCACGGAATTCTGCCGTCTGGGGCGGTTGACACTCCGCGCGCGCGTTGATCTGTTCATCCAGATTTGCCACGCGGTCCAGCATGCGCATCAAAAGGGCGTCCTGCATCGCGACCTCAAGCCGTCGAACGTTCTCGTGGCCGGCCGCCAGGATCGGCCCCAGCCAAAGATCATCGACTTCGGCCTGGCCAAGGCGCTCGATGGAAATTTGAGCGACGGACCGGCGGTCACCCAGGGGCCGTTGTTCCTGGGCACTCCGGCCTACATGAGCCCGGAGCAGGCTGAGTTCGGCGGCACGAACCTCGACACCCGCACGGACATCTACAGCCTCGGGGTCCTGCTCTACGAGCTGTTGACCGGGACAACGCCCTTCGATGGTTCGCGCCTGCTCAACGCAGGATTTGATGGGATGCGCCGGATCATCCGCGACGAGGAGCCGCCGGCTCCCAGCGCTCGAGTC
Organism: Limisphaerales bacterium; assembly: GCA_044229355.1. Classification (GTDB taxonomy): domain Bacteria; phylum Verrucomicrobiota; class Verrucomicrobiia; order Limisphaerales; family JADJPG01; genus JBGARF01. The sequence goes on along the minus strand of JBGATF010000002.1, from coordinate 321,132 downwards.
GCCCGGTCCGATTCGGCGCGGAACGTGGAGCGTGGACGCCGCGTAACGCCGGAGGATCGGCCGGCCGCGTGCGGCGACGCGACCGGCATGGGGCAAGGGCCGCGGATTGATTCCGATCTGGATTGGATCGCTCTCAAGTGTCTGGAGAAGGATCGCTCGCGTCGCTACCCGACGGCCAACGATCTGGCGCTGGACCTTGAGCGGTATCTGCGGGATGAAGCTGTCCTGGCCCGGCCTCCGAGCCGTCGTTATCGGATGGCCAAGCTGGTCCGGCGAAATCGATGGACGTTTGCCGCGGGCGCGTCTGTGGCCCTGGCCTTGCTCGTGGGCGCAATGGTCAGCACCTGGCAGGCGATGCGCGCGCGCCGGGCGGAACGGCTGGCGCAACGGCAGGCGTATGCGGCCGACATGAAGTCCGCGGGCGTCGCGATGGCGGCCGGCAACTTCGGCTCCGCGGAAGATCTGGTCCTCCGCCATCGGCCTGCGGGCAGCGCTCCCGATCTGCGCGGGCTCGAGTGGCGGTATCTCTGGAAGGTTTCGCGCGGCGATGAAGTTCGGTCGCTGGTCCAGGACCAGTGGGTCAACTGTGCCCGGCTCACCCCGGACGGGGCGCAAGTCGTCGCGGCGCTGTTCGGCGGAGAGACCCGGGTCCTTCGTGTGAAGGACGGGGCCATCCTCCGACGCTTTCCGGGAACCGGTGACAAGTACGCGCTGGAATCCATCGCGTTGTCCAGCGACGGGCGCCTGCTGGCGGCCGGCAGTGACGCGGGGTTGGTCGTGCGTGACACCGCGAGTTGGCAGGTCGTGCGAGATTGGCCGGAGGGACCTGACGCGGTCGGGTTTTCGCCGGACGGACGGTGGTTCGCCCAGGCGAATCGGTCGGGCGCCTGGGTGTATGATTCCGGCACCTGGGCCGTGCGCACGCATTGGACCAACCAGGCGAGCGGTTTCACCCGGCTTGCGTTTTCACCCGACAGCCGATTGCTGGCGGTGGCCCAGCGCGAACGACCGGGCGTGATCTTGCGAGCCGTGGTGGGGGCGGAGCCGGATCGGGAACTGGCGGGCCTCGCTTTTCCGATGTCAGTGGCTTTTTCTCCCGACGGCCGGCAGTTGGCTGCCGGCAATTCGCTGGGTGAACTCGCGATTTGGACGCTGGGCGACCCGGCCGTGATAATGCGCCAAAAGGCGCATGACCGTTACTTGTTCGCCCTCGGCTACTCGCCCGACGGCCGGACGCTGGCGACCGGAGGAGGAGATCAGCTCATTCATCTGTGGGACACCCGGGCCGGCTCGTCGACGGGCACGAACGGCCTGACGAGGCGGGCCACGTTGCGGGGGCATCGGAACGAGATCTGGTCGTTGGCCTACGATCGAGACGGGCGGACGCTGGTCTCGGCCGGACGGGATCACACCGTCAAGTTTTGGGCAGCTACAGCCCGGACGGGGGGGATCGCGGATCTGCACCTGACGAATCACGGGGCTGGTCTCGGCTTCCTGCCGTCGGGCCGGCAGTTTGCCATTCTGCTTGGCAGCCGGGATGCAGTGCAGGTTTGGGACGTGCCGAGCGCCCGTTTGATTCGGCAGGTGCCGATCTCGCCGTTGGGGGCGGTGGTCCTGAATGGCCCGGTCGTTTCCTTCGGCACGACCAACGGCGCGATCGAGTCCTGGCGATTGCCAGAAGGTGAGCGCGTCGGTCGCAGCCAGCTCATCGACCGCGATCTCTCCGTGGTGCAAGCCGCGGTCGACCGCGATCTGGTCCTGACCTGGGACCGGGCGCGGACCAACGTGGCGTTGTGGCGTCTCCACCCTGTGGAACGGGTGCGGGACTTCCCGGACTTTGCCATTCCCGAATTGTCTCCCTTCTGGAGCATTACCCAGCGCGCCGCGTTTTCTTCGGACGGGCGGTGGCTCGCCTATGCCAGCAGCAATTACCTGGTCAAGGTCTGGGATCTCCAGCGGCGAGCCGAGGCGTATCGGTTCAGCGGCCATACCTGGCATGTGCAATGTCTGCGCTTTTCTCCGGACAGCACTCGCCTCGGTTCCGGGGGTTGGGACGCGAGCGCCCGGGTTTGGGATCTGCGGACCGGGCGGGAGGCGCTGGCGCCATTGCAGCACCAGACCGGTGTGGGCTGCATTTCATTTTCAGCCAGGGACGACACCCTGCTCACGCGAAGCGGCGACGATCAGCTTCACTTTTGGTCGATGAAGACCGGCGCCGAGACGTTGACGGTGCCTGGCGTCACCGTGTGGTTTTTCGATCTGCTGGCCCCGGATGGCAACGCGCTGGGCTGGGAACTTGGCTACTCTGGGACCTACCGGTTCCATTTTTTGCCGACGCTTGCGGAGATCGATCGCCTGGCTCCCTGAGCCAAAAATTCGTTGTGCACGCCGCAACCTCTCTCGAGCGTGGAGGCGCGGACCGGAAGTCGAGCGCGCGCCGGCGAACCCCGGTGAAAAAGGCAAAAAAACTTGGCCCACGCGATTCTCGGTTCTCGCGTAATGGGCATGACCGAACGATCTCATCCGATTTTCTTCCGTCGCGTGCTGGCCTGGGGACTTGGGACCATCGGCGTGGGCGGTATGCTGATGGCCGCCCCTGGGGCTGCGGTGACGACTATCAGCCACTATCGCCTTGGCGACGACGAGGTCGGTGTGTTCGAAGGTTGCTGTCCGGGGTCAGCGCGGGACAGCGCCGGAACAAATCATTTGGTGGTGACCGGGGCTCCGTTTTGGTCGGCCGACGTGGCGACTTCGGCGGCCACGAAGGCGGACAGCGCTTGGTCATACCGCCTGTTTCAGGGCGGGCCGTACGCGCTGGCGCCCTCGCTGGTGAGTTCGGCCACGGACAATTTTGGAATCGAGGCGTGGGTGAAGCCTGCCACAACGGTCGGGAATAAATGCATCGCTTACAATGGGAACACCGGCGCTGACGGATGGGGTCTCTATCAGATGGGGGCCAATTTTCAGGCGCTCCTGGGTGGCTTGAATGTCGTTGGGTCGAGCCCGATCAAGACCGGCGTATGGACGCACGTTGCATTTGTGCGCGCGGGAGGCGTGGGCCGACTTTATGTCAATGGCGTGCCGGCGGGAGACAGCAAATCCATCACTCCGCGCGTGCCGACCGGCCGGTTCGGAATCGGCACGTCGCCACAGTCGGCCGGGGCGGAGACGTTGCCCGGATTCATCGACGAGGTCCGCGTGTTCACGTTTGTGCCCGGCCAATTCAACACCAACCAGCTCTTCGTCAACCAGCGGCTGCTGGCACCGACACTGGCATCCGCCACGGTCGCCAATGTCGGGGAGACCACAGCCGTTTTGTCGACTTCGGTCCATCCGCACACTCAGCCGTCGAAGGTTTGGTTCCAATACGGCGTGACAACCAATTATGGCAGCGTGACGCCATCCAATGCGGTGGCGGCGGGTTCGTCCGCGATCGTCTTGACCCAGGCGGTGGCCGGCCTGAGCGCCGACACGGTTTATCATTTTCGGGCGGTGGCCTTGAACGCGGGCGGGATCGCCTACGGCGACGATGGGACGTTGACCACCGCGATCGCGCTCCCGGCCGGCAGCGACACGGTCTCCCTGGCCCAGCTGTTGGCGCAAGGATTCCAGAGCGGACCACTGACCGGCTACAGCATCCGTGTCATGGGGATCCAGGATGTGTCGTCGGCCGTGCTGACGGACATTCGTCCGGAGCCGACGGAGGGCAATGCGATCCAGGCGCATGGCGGATCGTTTCGCCTTTACGGCTTGGGCGCGACCATCTCGTCGGCGGCGGTGCGCGACGGCAAGCTGCTATTGAAAGGGTTTTTCAGCCTGCCGCCGCCGCTGAACCGTTATCAGGCGCTGGTGGTGAACTCGCTGGGCTGGAACATCGATGCATCGGGTCAGATTCGGTTTGGCAGCGGCACGGGGCCGGGCGGGACTCTGGCGGTGCCGGGCAAGTTCAATCTGGGCGTGCTGTCGATTGGCAATCTGGCTCTGACCATCGACCCCGGCCAGAAAACCTATGGAGGCACCTGTTTGATCGGGTTTGGGACGGGGCCGTCCGGGGGTTATTGTCCCGATTTCACTCCTGGCCCGTCCTTGTTTGGAGCGGGCGTATTGGTGGTCGATGGCGCATTGGACGAGCTGAGTTTGCAGGCCGCCGATCTGCGAAAGCCCCTCGGAACGACGGGCGCATATCTGGATGGGTTGGCCGGCAAGGTGGGCAATCTTTCGCCGAACGGCGGGAATGACTGGTTCATCCAGGCCGAGGCGTTGATCAATGCGGGATGTCCGGTGTTTGCGCGTTATCCGTGGAGCATGCGCGCCCGCACGACAATCAATAGCGCTGGCTATTTCGATGTGGTCGGCAACTCCGAGGTGTTTGGCGTGCCCACAACGAAGGCATTTCTGCGCTATAACCCGCCCTACACGATCGCCGCCGGAGCGAGCGTCAACTTTCAGGACATCTACCTGGCCGATTGCGCGATCCAGGTCACGGCCGGGCCGTCCTTTTCCGGTTCAGCCAACGGACGCTTGCAGGTGCCCAACTATGTGCCCGTCATCGGCGGTTACACCTTTGCGGATGTTCGCACCAGCTTTAACAACTCCGGGTTCCGCGGAAGCGTGACCGTCAACGTGAGTCCCGAAATTCCCAGCGTTTGCACGCCGCGCTACTGCCCGCCGCGAGTCTGCAGCCCGCCGTATTGGTGCCCGACCTGGAGCAATCCCGGGCGGACCTGCAGAGATTGCTGGAATCCACCGTGCATTCCTGCGACCTGCACCCCGCGGGTGCCTGCGGTCAGCGCCACCGTCGCCTTCAAATTTGAAAACGGAAGCTTTGGCTTTGGCGGCGGCGAACCGGTCGACGCGCTGACCGAGCCATGGGAGCGTCCGTTCCATGACTCGGCGATCGATCCGCAAACCGGCGGACGGGTTTGCTTCATGTGCAACTGGAGTCGATTGGACAAGGTCAGCACCGGCGCCGCCGGCCGGCCGGTTTCGACAACGCTCCCCTCCGCCGGCGAGGCGGACGGATTCCGGCCCGCAGAGGATCCGCCCACCGCCGTTTTTGAACTTCCGGCCGGGGAGGACAGCGTGATGTTCCGGTTGACCTGGGAGAATCCCGAAAACCACGTCGTCTTTTTAAACGTCACGCCGGTGGAGGGCCAACCCCTGTCGATCAGCACGGATGAAGTTCAGCCGGCGACGGCCCAACTTCGGCCGCTGGCTGAGCCGCCGGGTGCCTACGCGATCGTGAATGGCCAGCGGCGGGAGGCTGTGATCGGCCTGCCTCATCCTGCGGCCGGGGTTTATTTTGTTCGGGTGGGCCACCCGGAGCTGCTGGGAAATTATTCGGTCGAGTTGCTGCGACAAAATCCAGCCCCGGCGGTGACGGTGGACGCGGTTTCTTCGATCGACGAGGCCGGGGTTTGCCAGGTGCAATACACGGCGACAGTGCCATACGGAGAGCCGCCTTTGCGGATTTATCTCGCCCAATTGGGCGCGGAACCCGGCGTGCGCTCGGGCTCTGCCCGTCCAGCGAAGGCCGGTGGCATCTACCTGGTCGGCTCGGACATTGCGGTCAATGGCCAACGGACCTTTTCGCTCAACACGTGGGCACTGAGCGTGCCGGATGGCGACTATCACGTGGTGGTGAACATCGACGACGCCAGCAGCGTGGAAGCGGAGGCGTTTTCGGCGGAGACGATCGCGATTCGCCATCGGGAGGCGCCGGCGCCTGTGCCGGGGTTTGCGGTGCGGGGCGACGACGGATCGTTCAAGGTCCAGTGGCAGCCCAGTCCGAGCACCAACGTGCTGCGCTATGTGGTGGCCTACACGACCTCGGCTATTCCCACGGAGTTCGAATCGCGCTGCGCCATCGACGCCAGCCTCCGCTCAGCCACCATCACCAATGTCGCCAATGGCCGGCCGTATCTCGTCACGGTCTTCGCGCTCGACGCGAACGGACTCCCGTCGGCCCCGGCGGAAATTCAGCGGGTGATCCCCACCGAAGGCTTTGGGCTGAACCCGCCGGTCATCGTCTCCACCCCGCCGCGCACGGCCATGGTTGGACTCAATTATTTCTACTTTCCGGAATTGTTCGATGCGGACGATGCCTTGCGGCCGATGGCCGAGGTGCCCGCGGGACTCGAGTTCCCCGCCGGCGATGAGTCGCAGGACGGCGCCGGGCGTCAGTGGACCCTGGTGGAGGGACCGCCGGGGATGAGCCTCGACGCGAACGGCATCGTGCAGTGGACCCCGGGCGCGGGGCAGGTTGGGGATCACGCGGTGACCCTGAGGGTGGTCGACCTTTCCTCGGTGCCGCCCCGGCAGGAGACGGACAGCCTCGTCCGGCCGCGATGGGATGAGCAGCAGTTTGTGGTGAGCGTGATCGGCAGCGACAACCCGATCGTGGCCGGGCGCGGACACTATCGGTTTCTGACCAGCCCGCCATTGGTGGCCAAGGCGGGCGAGGAATATCGCTACGTCCCGAACGTCTGGTTCCCGACCAACCTCTCCACCCTGGTGGTGGAAGATGGGCCGCCGGGGTTGCGCGTCGTGGAGGAAGGCAATTCGCCGGAGGTGACCAATGTCGTGGTGTGGAGCGTGCCCGCCGACGCGCGGGGCCATCGCGTTCGATTGCGGGCCGTGCCGAGTGTCGAGGGCGGAGCGACGCCGGACGACGTCGTGATTCAGGAGTTTTACCTGGCGGTGTCCGATCCCTCGAAGGAGCTTCCGCGCGCCACGGTGATCACGCGGGCGGAGTTGACGGCGCAAGGCCCCGGGTTGCGGTGGGTGGGCAGCGCAAAGGAATATCAGGTGGAACGCGCGGCGGAACTTCCGACCGGCCTGGAACTCTCTCTCGATTTCAACCAGCCGTTGCCGGTTGAGGCGACGTTGCATGGCGCGGCGCTTCTGGACGAAGGCGATGGTGTGGTGCGATTGACTCCGGACGCAAACGACCAATCCGGCGCATTGATCCTGGGCGATCTTGCGGCCGGCGCACCGGTGTTTGGTTTCGAGGCGGATTTCCGGGTGCGAATCTTGCCGACGAGCAACCCACCGGCGGACGGGTTCAGCTTCAACTGGGCGACAGATTTGCCGGAGGACGGCGTGGGATTGACGGAAGAGGGGGCCGGTCAGGGGTTGACCGTGAGTTTCGATCTCTACGACAACGGCGGCGGCGAGGCGCCGGCGATTGACTTGAAATGGGGCGGGGTGACCGTGGCTCACCGCAGCGTGCCGGCAGATCTGTTCCTGCTGAACTCCAATTTTGTCGACGTGCACCTGTCGCTGACGGCGGATGGCCGAGTCGACGTGACCTACGGTGGGCAGCAGATCTATGAAAGGGAGCCGATCGTTTGGGTCACGGCGCTGACGGGAGCCCGGTTCGGGCTGGGTGCGCGCACGGGCGGGCTCAAGGCTGTGCAGGAGGTGGACGACCTGCGCCTGCAGCTTCGTCTGTCACCGGGAGGGGAAATCTGGCAGCCGATCGGTGGCGCCCAGCCCGGGAGCGCGATTAATTTTCAGGTCGACACCAACGCGCCCGCCGCACGCGCCTTTTATCGGGTGCTGAACCTGGGTGCAAAATATTGAGCGGGACCGGGAAGTTGTGGCCGGGCGCTTCCTGCCGCGGGAAGGGAGTGCAGGTTGCCCGCCCGGGAGCAAGGCATGAAACCGGGCGGGCGATGGAATGGTTCGATTTACTTGCGGGCCTTCTCGCGGACGGTCAGCACCGGGCAGGGCGCGTGGCGAACCACACGCTCGGCCGTGCTGCCCATCAACACGTGTTTGAGGCCGGTGTAGCCGTGCGTCGTCAGGACGATGAGGTCCGCCTTGAGCGTCCTGGCGGCGGATGTGACCTCGGCAAACGGTGAGCCGAATCGGACGAGGGTTTTGTCGAGCAGCCGGGCGGGCACCTTCATCTCGCGCAGAACTTCGTCGAGCTTCGCCTTGGCGGCTTTGCGGGCCGAGTCGTTTTCGATGAGGAGCGAGACGGCGGCAAACTCCGGCGCGGCGATGGGTTCAATCACGTGAATGACGGTGATCTTGCCCCCAAATTGCTCGGCCAGGCGGACGGCATAGGCCAGCCCCTGCCGGGAGGTGGCGGAAAAATCCACGGGCACGACGATGGATTTCATTCCCACCAATGTTGGGACCGGTTCGAGGGTTTTGCCCTTTTTCTTGGAGGTTGTTTTCATGGTCGTCGTTGTCCTGTCGGGACGCAGTCACATTCGGCCGCACGACCCGGCTCAACCACACGATAATTGACAATTGCGTTCCACGGGTTGCAGACCTCGAATTTCATTGCGACGCATGACTGGGAGTGGGGAGATCGAGTTTGACTCGCGTGCGGTTTGTCCGCCAACGTTTCCAAAGAAGACCTCATGAAAATTCAGTCGCTGCACATTGGGATGAAGGTCCGGCATCCGCAATATGGGCCGGGGACGATTCGGGCCTTGAACGAGCACACGGCGGAGATTCGTTTCGACGACGGCGTGCGGACGATTGCTCCGGAAGACAGCGGCCTCTCCCCGGCCGAACCGCAGGCGGCGGTGTCCGGCCTGGATCGGCCGCTGGCGGCATTGATCCAGGAAATCGTCGTGAGCACCGTCCAGTCGCTCGGGCTGGAGAAGCCGGATTCCGTGGTGGAGGCGCTGGGCGCCAAATGGCACAACGGGCGCATGGTCTTGCACCCGGCGGACCCCTCGCTCCAGACCAAGGAAGTCCCGGTGGAGGTCTTCTTCCACAAGATCGTGATGATGCGAAACAACCTGCGGGTGCTGGAACAAAAAGTGAACGCGCACGACAAGCTGTCAGAAGCGGAAAAGATCGAGATGCAGCAGTATGTAACGCGCTGCTACGGATCGATGACGACGTTCAACGCCCTGTTCCGGAACAAGGAAGATCAGTTCGGAGGGTGAAACCGCGGGGCCCAATTGGTGGCGCGGTCGCGACGGCGTTGCGGACGGCATGTCTCTTCGGGATGCCTTCTCGCGCGGCGGCAGCTGGCGAGGCCGTGGCGATGGTGATGATGATGGCCGTGGCGGGCCTGATCGGTTCGGGTTGCGGCCGGTCATCTTCGGATGACAGCGCGGGCCATTCTCGGACGCCTGTGGCCGGTCGGCCAATCGAGTCTGGTTCGAGCAAAACCAACGAGGGTCCGCTCGCAACCCGAGGGCAACAGTCCCCTCCGGCGTCGCCCGGCGCCGGCCTTTCCATTTCGACCAACACGCTTCCGGATGGGACTTTGGATTTGCGGTTCGATTCCCTGGCCGCCTTTCCCTACCGGGTCTACGAATACTACGCGGAGGGCGTCGCGGGTCGGCCGCTGCTCAAATCGGATGACACGATCCCGGACGCCGTGCGGGCGCTGGATGGGCGCCGGGTGTCGTTGCGGGGATTCGTGCTGGCGCTGCGAACCCGGCAGGGGCGGGTGACGGAATTTCTGTTGTTGAAAGATCAGGGAACCTGCTGTTTCGGGGCGCAGGCGCAGATCAACCATTTCATCCGGGTGACGTTTCCCGGCGGTCGGACCTTTGAGTCGGGCTTGCCGTATCGGGTGAAAGGGCGGCTGAAGGTCGGGGAAACGTATGTGCAGGGATACTTGACCGGGATTTACCAGTTGCAGGCGGAGGCGGTGGACGAGGCGCCGTAGCGGGTTGGTGGGGGTCTGGCACAATCCCGGACTGGCGCCGGCGCGCGGGAGCGGGTTAGTCTCGCGCAGTGATTCGGAACGTCATCTTTGACTGGTCGGGGACCCTGGTGGACGATTTGCCGGCGGTCTGGCAGGCGACCAATCATGTGTTTCAGCGGGCCGGCGTTCCCGAGCTGACGCTGGAGGAGTTTCGCGCCGAGTTTTGCCTGCCGTTCAAACGGTTTTACGATCGGCGCGTTCCCCATCTGGAGCTGGCGCAGCTGGAGGAATGGTTTCATGGGCGCCTGCGGGAGGTGCAGCACACGGTGATCTGCCTGCCCAAAGCCCGGGAGTTCCTGAGATTTTGCCGGGAGCGCCGGCTGCGCACCTTTCTGCTCAGCTCGGTGCATGCGGACCATTACGCCATCCAGCAGGCTGCGACCGGCCTGGGCGAATACCTGGATCGTCCCTATGTGGGCGTCTGGGACAAGCGCGAGAAGATTCACGAGATCCTCCGGGAAAACAATCTGGTGCCCGCGGAGACGATTTTCATCGGCGACATGGAACACGATGTGGAGACCTCCCGCCATGGCGGTGTGCATTCGTGCGCTGTGCTGACCGGGTACAACGGGCTGGAGCAACTCCGGGCGGCCGGCCCGGATCTCATCGTGGAACACCTCGGCGAGCTGCAGCAGATTCTCCTGCGGCACGATCTTCATCTGCCGCGGGCCTCGGATCGCGAGGCTCATCCGGTGGTCACGGTCGGGGCGCTCATCCACGACCACCGTGGGCGGGTGCTGATGATCCGCACGCACAAGTGGTCCAACCTTTGGGGAATTCCCGGTGGCAAGATCAAGACGGGAGAGACCGCGGAGCAGGCGCTGCGGCGGGAGCTGAAGGAGGAGACCAATCTCGAGGTGGAGGACATCCGGTTTGTCCTGGTGCAGGACTGCATCGACTCTCCCGAGTTTTACCGGCGGGCGCACTTCGTCTTGCTCAATTACCTGTGCGCGACGGCGGGTCGGGTGGACGTTCGGCTCAATGAAGAGGCGGAGGAGTTCCGCTGGCTCCCATTCGAGGAGGCGCTGCGGCTGAGGCTGAACACTCCGACGCGCGTCCTGCTGGAGGCGGTGTGCGGGCAGCCCGGGAGCCTGGGCCGGGTGGGCGCGGCGGTGAATCATTAACAGAAGCCAGACTTTATGGATCAAATTCGAATCGTGGACCTGGAGGTGAACTATCAGGTCGGGGTGACGGAAGCGGAGCGGGCGCGGCCGCAGCGGCTGCTCATCTCCGTGGAGATGGAACAGGACTTTAAGAACGCGGTGGCCGCGGACAACCTGGCCGACACCATCGATTATTACGCCGTGAGCCAGCGCCTCAGCTCGTTTGGCGATGGCCGCCACTGGCAGCTGATCGAGACGCTGGCTTCGGACATTGCCACGATGGTCCGCGATGAATTCAAGGCGCGGGCGGTGGCGGTCGAAGTGAAAAAATTCGTGATCCCCCGGGCGGCCTACGTCTCGGTTTTTCTGCGGCGGAACCACGCATGAGGCCGGACTGCCGCGCGACCGGAAATCACTTGCCAACGATGGCCACATACTTCGCAGGGCGGGTGCGGCATGGTGCGCTCCCGATCTTCACGGCCCCGACCGGGCCGGACGCCCCGGTGCTCAAGCGCCTGCTGTTGCCCCAGGGCGAGCTGGCCCAGTTTCATGACGCCGATGAGGCCATGCGTTATCTGGCAATGATCGAGCTGACGCCCGGCGGCGTGCGGGGAAATCATTACCACCGGATCAAGAAGGAATTCATCTACGTCATTCGCGGCAGCTTTGAGCTGATCATTGCGGATGCGGCTGACCCGGGCCCGACGGAATCGTTTCCGGTTTCGGCCGGCGAATGGGTGGTGATCGAGCCGGGGGTGGTGCATGCGTTGCGCACGCGGGAGGCCGGGCTCGCGATCGAGTTTTCCCCCGCCCGCTTCGATCCGGGCGACACCATCCGGCAGCCAATTGTCTAGGCGAGTCTGCGCAGGTCCGCGCGGTCAGAGCCGACTGACTTGCCGGAGATTTGGCCGGGGGTGGAAACAAATCGCCCCGGGCAACCGGCTGGGGCCGGCGCCCGGGGCGTGGAATCCGGGACCGCGTCGTTGATTTATTTCTTCTTCGCCACGGCCTTGGCTTTGCGTTTTTCTTCAATCGCAGCCTGGGCGGCGGCGAGGCGCGCGACGGGGACGCGGAAGGGCGAGCAGCTCACGTAGGTGAGGCCGATGCGATGGCAGAACTTGACGGAGTCCGGGTCGCCGCCGTGCTCGCCGCAGATGCCGAGCTTGATCCCGGGGCGGGTCGAGCTGCCTTTCGCGATGGCGATTTCCATGAGCTGTCCGACGCCGGTCTGGTCGATGGTGGCGAACGGGTTCTTCTTCATGATTTCGGCTTCCTGATACGGGGGCAGGAATGAGCCGGAGTCATCGCGGCTCATGCCGAGCGCGGTCTGGGTGAGATCGTTCGTGCCGAAGCTGAAGAACTCGGCGGTTTCGGCGATCTCATGGGCGGTCAGCGCGCCGCGCGGGACTTCGATCATGGTGCCGACGCTGTAGGTCAGCTTGACCTTCTTTTCCTTCTCCACCTCGCGGGCGGTTTCGTGGACGATGGCGACCTGGAGGTCGAGCTCCTTCTTGAAGCCGACGAGCGGGATCATGATCTCGGGCTTGCACTTGATCTTCTCCTTGATGCACTGCGCCGCGGCTTCGAAAACCGCGCGGGACTGCATGCGGGTGATCTCGGGGTACTTGATGCCGAGACGGCAGCCGCGGAAGCCGAGCATGGGGTTGAACTCGTGCAGTTCCGTCACCCGGTTCATGATCTTCTCGACTTGGATGCCAAGCTTCTTGGCCAGATCCAGCTGCTGTTCCTTGGTGTGCGGCAGGAACTCGTGCAGCGGCGGGTCGAGGAAGCGGATGGTCGCCGGAAATCCTTTCAGCTCCTTGAAGATTCCGTAGAAGTCGTCGCGCTGGTAGGGCAGGAGCTTGGCCAGGGCGGCTTCGCGGGCCGGCACCGAGTCGGCGAGGATCATCTCGCGCATGGCATCGATGCGATCGCCCTCGAAGAACATGTGCTCCGTCCGGCACAGGCCGATGCCCGTCGCGCCAAAGTCCATCGCGTTGGCCGTCTGCTCCGGATTGTCGGCGTTCGTGCGCACGTGCAGCCGGCTGAACTGCGAGCACCATTTCATCAGCTGGCTGAAGCTCTTGAACTTCTCCGTCTTCTGCGCCTCGGTGTCGTTGTTCAGCAGGCCGGAGATGATTTCAGACGGGGCCGTCTTCAGCTGGCCGGCGTAGACCGTTCCCGCGGTGCCGTCGATCGAGAGGTAATCGCCTTCCTTGAAGGTCTGGCCGGCGACGGTGACGGTCTTGGCGTCATAATTAATCTCCAGCGCGCTGGCGCCGCAGATGCAGACCTTACCCATCTGGCGGGCGACGAGGGCCGCGTGGGAGCTGACGCCGCCGCGCGCGGTGAGAATGCCTTCGGCGGCGATCATGCCGCGCAGATCTTCCGGCGAGGTCTCGAGGCGGACGAGCAGGACCTTTTGGCCCTTCTCCGAAGCGACGACGGCGCGCTCGGCATTGAGGTAGATCTGGCCGGAGGCGGCGCCGGGACCGGCCGGGAGGCCGGTCGCGATGGCCTTGGCCTTCCTGACCTCGGAGAGGTCGAAGATGGGGGCGAGCAGCTGGTCGAGCTGATCGGCGGGGTTGCGCAGCACGGCCGTCTCGGCGTCGATCAACTTTTCCTTGTACATGTCCATCGAGAACTTGAGGGCGGCGGCGGCGGTGCGCTTGCCGTTGCGGGTCTGGAGCATGAACAGCTTCCCATCCTGGATGGTGAACTCGATGTCCTGGACGTCCTTGAAGTGCTTCTCGAGGATCTTCCGGACATTGAGCAGCTCGGCGTAGCTCTTGGGCATCTCGTCCTTGAGGCGCAGCACGGGCTCCGGCGTGCGCACGCCGGCGACGACGTCCTCGCCCTGGGCATTGATGAGGAACTCGCCGTAGAATTCGTTGGTGCCGTTGGCCGGGTTGCGGGTGAACGCCACACCTGAGCCGGAGGTGTCACCGGTGTTGCCGAAGACCATCGCCTGCACGTTGACGGCGGTTCCCCACTCGGTGGGGATGTTGTATTTCCGGCGGTAGACGATCGCGCGATCGTTCATCCAGGAACCGAAGACGGCGCCGGCCGCGCCGCGGAGCTGATCCCAGGGGTCGTTGGGAAACACCTTGCCGGTGCGTTCCTTGACCAGCGCCTTGAAGCGCTTGACGAGGTCCTGCTGGTCTTCGGCCGTGAGCTTGGAGTCCTCGATGTCGCTGTGATATTTCTCGTGCTTGTAGTTGTGGATGACGGTTTCGAAGGGCTCGTGATCCTCGCCTTCGCGCTTCTGGACGCCGAGCACGACGTCGCCGTACATCTGGATGAAGCGACGGTAGCAATCCCACGCAAAACGGGCGTTGCCGGTGGCGGCGACGAGGGCGACCACGGTCTGGTCGTTCAAGCCGAGGTTCAAAATCGTGTCCATCATGCCCGGCATGGAGTCGCGCGCGCCGGAGCGGACGGCGACGAGCAGCGGCATGCCGCTGGTGGCGCCGAACTTCGTGCCCATGATTTTCTCCATGTTGACGATGCCGGCCTCCATCTGCGCTTGCAGCTCCTTCGGATAGGTCCGCTTGTTCTGGTAATAATAGGTGCAGACCTCCGTGGTGATGGTGAATCCGGGAGGCACGGGCAGCCCAATGCGGGTCATCTCCGCGAGGTTGGCGCCTTTGCCGCCGAGCAGGGGCTTCATGGAGCCGTCGCCGTCGGCTTTCTTGTTGCCCCAGGTGTAAACGTATTTGGTGGATTTTGCTTTTGCCATAGTAGAGGGAGTTTTGCCCGGAGCCAGGCGGAAGCGTGGCACCCGAACCGTGGTTTGCCGGCCGAAGCCGGCGGAACGCGAGCTAGATTTCATCACTCTCGGAGTGGTCGAGAAAAACGAGGCGCGAAACTAGCAAAGGGCGGGGGGGTGTCAATCGGGGAGTTGGAACCAGCCGGACTTTCCTTCCGCGCGGTCAGCGCGGCGCTCCCCCAGCCTGACAAGGGTGTCACCGATGAAGTTGCCCATCGGGGCCGTAAGACAACCGCCAATTTCGGGTTTGCCTTGGACAACAGCGGCTGACCGGCGCGGCGCACGCGGGGAGAGAGGCTTAGTCTTCACGACCCTGGCTGCAGCCCGACTCCGGCCTGCCGTCCCAAGCGGTTCGCGTCACGCAATCTTTTTCGTACTGCAAGCTATTCATTGTGACGATTGTGTGTATATCTGGTTGTCCAACAACCAATCCACATCACATGACCTGTCGTGCCCTTCGTTTTTCCGGCGCAATTTGGATGGCCATCTTCCTCGCTGCCAGTGCTTTCAATGGCTGGTCGGCCGCGCCGACCACCGTCAGCATCACACCGCTTCCCGGGTCGACGGTCAGCAGCCTCTCCGCCGTGACGGTGGTGTTCAGCACCAACATCGCCGGCGTGCAGGCCGCCGATCTCCTCGTCAACGGCGAACCGGCCACGTCGGTCTCCGCCTCCAACGCGACCGCCCGTTACCAATTCTCGCAGCCAGCGCCCGGAACCGTGACGGTCTATTTCGACGAGGATGCCGTCATCACGGATCTGGCCGGCAATCTCTTCAACACCCTGGGCGCCGGGACCGCGTGGACTTACACGCTGGCCGATGGAATTGCGCCGACGGTCCTTTCCGCCGAACCGGCTTTCGGCAGCGTCGTGGGTTCGCTGTCCTTCGTGGAAGTGAAGTTCTCGGAAAAAGTGTCGGGGGTGGATGCCGCAGACTTTCTCGTCAACGGCACTCCCGCGACCGGCGTGACGGCGATTGCGCCGGATCGCTATCGGTTCGAATTTCCCCCGCCCGCGGCCGGGCCGGTCAACGTGAGCTTTGCTTCGAGCCACGGCATCCGGGACCTGTCGCCCGCCGCGAATTCATTTCCTGGCGCCGGGTGGGCCTACACGATCAATCCATCGGCCTCGAGCGGCGACGTGGTCATCAACGAGTTCCTGGTCGAGAACCGGAACAGCCTGCAGGACGAGGACGGCCAGAAGGAGGACTGGATCGAGCTGTGGAATCGGGGGGGCAGTTCCGTGAACCTGACGGGCTGGGCTCTGACCGACGATCCGAACGAGCCGGGGAAATGGACCTTTCCAAACCTGACCCTGAATGCCGGCCAGTACCTCATCGTGTTCGCGTCGGGGAAGGACCGCAAGACGACCGCGGCGAACGCCACGAATCACACCAGCTTTCGGCTCAACCTGGCGAATGGCTATCTCGGGCTTTACGGCGCCACGTCGCCGCGGGTGGCGGTCAGCGAATATGTGAATTATCCAGAGCAACGCGCGGACATTTCCTACGGGCGAAAGGCGGACGGCACCGCGAGTTATTTTGGGACCCTGACGCCGCGGGCGGCCAACGCTGAGGCAAGTGCGGCGTCGGGCTTTGTCCAGGCGCCGCGCGCCTCGGTGCCGAGCGGCTTTTTTGATCGCCCCTTTAATCTCACCCTGGCCTCGGAGACCGCGGGCGCCGAGATCCATTACACGCTGGATGGCAGCGTGCCGACGTTGACGAACGAGATCTATGCCGGCCCGCTGGTCATCGCGGGCGCTCCGCGGCGCGGGGTGGTCACGTTGCGGGCGGTTGGGTTCAAGGCCGGCCAGGTGCCGTCGACCGCCACGACCCATACTTATATCTTCCCGGACAACGTCCTGACCCAGCCGGCCAACCCCGACGGCTTTCCGATGATCTGGGATTCGCCATGCACGGGCTTCAACAACTGCAACGACATCAACCCGGCCGATTACGAGATGGACCCGCAGATCATCACGAATGCGGTCGACAATTATGGCGCGCTTGCGCGGCAGGGGTTGCTCTCGATCCCATCGGTCTCGATCGTGACGGATGTCCGCCTGTTGTTCGGCGCGGCGGAAGGCGTTTATGTGCGCCGGGAGCCGTTCCTGCGCCAGCCGATCAACGCGGAGTTTCTCACGGTGGACGGCTCGCCGGGCTTTCAGATCGATTGCGGCCTCGAGATGCAGGGGCAGACGAGCCCGGACGACTCCAGCACCGGCGGCAGCCGATGGAAGTCGCTGAAGCTCGGCCTGCGGCTTTTCTTCGAGGGAAAATTCGGGCCCACCAAGCTGCGCTACAAGGTCTACCCGGATTCGCCGGTCGAGGAGTTTGACACGCTCATGCTGGGCGGCGGGCACAACAACTACTGGAACTACAACAACAATGACACGCAGCGGACGCGGGCCTTGTATGTGCGCGACCAGTACGTGGCGAACCTCCAGCTGGGCATGGGCGGCCTCACGCACCACGGGCGGTTCGTCCACCTCTATCTGAACGGCCTCTACTGGGGGCTTTATCAGTTGCACGAGCGCCCCGACGACAGCCACGCCGCCTCGTATCAGGGAGGCGAGCCGGGCGATTATGATGTCTTCAAGCATGACGCCGTGACCCCGGCCAACGTCATCGCGGGCAGCACCGCCTCCTACAGCCAGATGTGGACGCTGCTGACCGCGGCGCTGACCAATAACGCCCAATACGAAGCGGCCATCCAATATGTCGATCCCGCGGACTTGATTGATTATCTGTTGTGCAACTACTGGGCGAACAACACCGACTGGGCCCACAAAAACCTCTACGCGTCCCATCGCAAGCAGGGCGGCCAGTGGCGGTTCCACGCCTGGGACTCGGAGCACACCTGCGTCGACGCCGACTTTGCCGTGCTGTCCGACAACGAGGGCACGAACCCGACCGCGGTCTTCAACCGGCTGCGCGTCAATGCCGAGTTTCGCCAGCTGCTGGCCGACCGCATTCACAAACATTTCTTCAACGGCGGCATCTTCTACGTGGACCCGCTTCACCCGGTCTACGACTCGGTGTTTCCACAGCGAAACCCGGCGGCGCATCTGTTCATGACCATGCTCAAGAGCATCGACACCGCCATCGTTTGCGAGTCGGCGCGCTGGGGGGATGTCGGGCCGGGGCGCGAGACCACCCCGCACACGCGCAACGTCTCGTTCTATGACGAGCGCGATGTCGTCATGGGATATCGCCCAACGTTTGGGCTGCACTCGACCTTCAACTTCTCCACGCGCAGCATCGATCTGCTGGCGCAATTCCGGCAGCTGGGTTGGTACCCCGCGGTCGTCGCGCCGTCGTTCAACCAGCACGGCGGCCGGGTTCCGGCCGGGTTCAATCTCGTCATGACGGCGCCCGCCGGGACGATTTACTACACGACCAACGGCGTGGATCCGCGGGTTTACGGCTCCGGAGCGATCTCGGCCCACGCCCGCGCGTCTGCCGGGCCGATCAGCGTGGGGAGCAGTCTGCGGGTCAAGGCCCGCGTCTGGAACGGCACAGCGTGGAGCGCGCTCAACGAGGCCGACTTCACCGTCGCCCAGCTCGAGTCGCCCCTCCGCATCACCGAGATCATGTACAACCCGGCCGCCGGCGACGCCTGTGAGTTTCTCGAGCTCAGGAATACCGGCGCGCTGCCCATCGACGTGGGCGGTTACTCATTCGACGGCATCACGTTTTCCTTCCCGCCCCAGACGGTCATCGATGCCGGCGCCACCTTCGTGGTCGCCAACAACGACAACCCGGCCGCGTTCGCCCAGTGCTATCCGGGCGTGAATGTCGGCGGTTATTTTGCGGGATCGCTGAACAACGGCGGGGAACGCCTCGCGCTGAAGAACGCCGCTGGCGAAACGGTGACCTCCGTCGTCTATCGCGACGCAGGCGGCTGGCCGCTGGCTGCGGACGGGGCGGGGGCGTCGCTCGAGTTGCTCGACGTGAATGGCCCTCAGAGCGATCCGGCGAACTGGCAGGCCCGCGCCGGCGCGGCCGGATCCCCGGGCCAGGCGAATCCCACGCCGGCCGCCGGGGCGGTGGTCCTCAACGAAATCGCCGCGGAGAATCTTTCTGCCGTCGACCACGCCGGCACGTTCCCGGATTGGGTTGAGCTCGCCAACACGTCGGGCGCGCCCGTGGATCTGGGAGGCTGGAGTCTGAGCGACGACGCGAATCCGCGGAAATTAGTCCTGCCGGCGGGCACCATCATCCCGGCCAACGGCTACCTTGTGATCTGGTGCGATGCGACGACCAACGTCACGCCCGGCCTGCACGCGGGTTTCGCCCTCGATCGGCAGGGCGACCACGTCTTCCTTTACAATGCCCAGACCCAGCGCGTGGACGCCGTCGGGTTCGGCGCGCAGCTGGCCAATTACACCATCGGCAAGGTGGGCGGCGAGTGGGCCCTGACGTCGCCTACGCCCTCGGCCGCCAATGTCGCCGCCGCCACCGGCCCGGCCTCCAGCTTGTCGATCAACGAATGGCTGGCCAACGCTGCGCCGGGCGAGAACGATTGGGTTGAGCTCTTCAATCAGTCGCCGACGCTGCCGGTCGGATTGCGGGGCGTTCACGTGACCAGCGGTGGCGCCGTCTTCCGTATCCGCTCACTGTCCTTCGTCGCGCCGCGCGGCTACGTCCAGCTCGTCGCTGACGAGGGCGGGGACGTCGATCACCTGGATTTCAAGCTGCCGGCGGCAGCGGGCGATATCGCCATTTTCGACGCGGCGGCCGTTTTGGTGGACCGCGTCACGTATGGGCCGCAGACGGAGGCCATCTCGGAAGGAAGGCTGCCGGACGGGAGCGCCACGGTGGTGAGTTTTCCCGGCAGCGTCAGCCCTGGCGCGGCGAATTACGCCGCGAACTACACCGGACCTCGCCTGCATGAAGTCCTCGCTCGCAACACCACCACGCTCTCGCCGTGGTCCAGCTACGCGGACTGGATTGAGTTGGCCAACGACTCGGGTTCTGTGGTGAACATCGGCGGAATGAGTCTGGCCGCCTCGCGCACGGGCAGCCGCTGGGTGATCCCGGCGGGCACCACGGTTCCGGCAAATGGTTATCTTCGGATTTGGTGTGATGGCGAGCGGGCGGCCTCCTTGACCGCGACCGCGGACCTGAACGCTGGCTTCTCGCTCGCGGGCGAAAGTGGGGGCGTCTATCTGTTCAACGCGTCCGGCCAATTGATGGATTTCGTGGAGTATGGGCTGCAGGTCCAGGACCTGAGCATCGGGCGGGTGGTGGTCGGCGGCGCGTGGCGGCTGCTGGCCGCCCCGACACCCGGCGCGGTCAACAGCGGCCCGGCCGCCCTGGGCTCGGCGGCTGCACTGCGGCTCAACGAGTGGATGGCGGATCCGCTGTCCGGCAACGATTGGATCGAGCTGCACAATCCCGGCCTGCAGGCGGTTGACCTGGCCGGGTTGTATTTGACCGACGATCCCTCGCTGCTGGGCGTGTCCAAGTTTCAAGTGGCGCCGCTCTCGTACATTGGCGCGGGTGGATTTGCGGTCTTCGAGGCCGATGGCGATCCCAGCCAGGGCCGCCAGCATCTGAATTTCAACCTGGATCGCTACGGCGAAACCATCCGCCTTTACGGGACGAATCTCGCCCTCCTTGACAGCGCGGATGTGGTGTCCTTGCCGCCGGGTGTCTCGGCCGGTCGATTGCCAGACGGCGCCGAGTCCACGTCGACATTTTACACGACGCCCAGCCGCAACGGGCCGAATTACCTGCCGCTCCCCGGAGTTGTCATCCACGAAGTGCTCTCCCACGCCGATGTGCCATTGCAGGATTCGATCGAGCTCTTCAACGCGGGGACGCAGTCCGTTTCGCTTGCCGGATTTTATCTCAGTGACAGCGCGGCAAATCTTAAAAAGTTCCGCATTGCTGCAGGCGTCACGCTGGCGGCGGGTGGATATCTGGTGTTTGACGAAACGCAGTTCAATTCAGGAGCGCCCGGCAGCTTTACGCTGAGCGGGTCGCGCGGCGGAGTGGTCTATCTGTCGGCCGCGGACGCCGGCGGCGTCCTGACCGGATACCGGTCCGTATTTCCGTTTGGACCGCAGTTGAACGGCGTGTCGTTTGGGCCAATTGCGACCAGCGTTGGCGTGGATGTGGTGCCGCTGACAAGCCGGACGTTTGGCGGGGCCAACCCCGCGCCGGTGGTGGGTCCCGTGGTCATCAACGAAGTGCAGTACCACCCGGTCGACGGTGTCGAGGCCGCTGAGAATGCCAGCCAGGAATATATCGAGCTCTACAATCTCAGCGGCGCGACCGTTTCGCTCTTTGATGTGGCCAATCCTGGCAACACCTGGCGCCTGCGGGGCGGTGTCACGTTTCAATTTCCCGCGTCTGCAACCATTCCCCCGGCGGGCTATGCGCTGCTGGTGTCGTTCGACCCGTCGGCTGCCCCGGCCACGGCGACGGCGTTCCGCGCGAGATACGGTTTGCCCGCGGGTGTGCCGTTGTTGGGGCCGTTCAGCGGCCGTCTGGGGAACGGCGGGGATGAGTTGATTCTTGAGCGGCCCGACGCGCCGCAGCCGGCGCCCGAGGCTGGATTCGTGCCGTATGTTATCGTCGACCGCGTCAACTACGGCCCGGTTTATCCGTGGCCGGAGCCGGCGAACGGCGGTGGCGCTTCGCTGCAACGGCGCCGCCCGACGGACTACGGCAACGACCCCATCCATTGGAAGGCACTGCCGCCGACTGCCGGTCGCGCCAATGTCAACGGCAGCACCTATGCCGACGCGGATCAGGATGGACTGCCGGACGCCTATGAAACCGCCAATGGGTTGAATCCAGCTCTCGCGGCGGACGCGCCTCTGGATGCGGATGGCGACGGTCGTTCGAACCTCGATGAATACTTTGACGAGACCAACCCGAAATCCGCTGCCAGCCATCTGGAAGCTCCGGTGATTGTCAGCCAGCCGGCGGACGCTGCCACCATTCCCGGAGATGTCATCACGCTCAGCGTCTCTCTCTCGGCCGGTGCTCCGGCCCAGTATCAGTGGTACCGCAACGGCGTGCCGGTGGCCGGAGCCACCTCCGCATCGATTGTGCTCGGTCCCATGCTCGCTTCCGACACGGCCTCCTATTCGGTGGTCGCGTGGAATGCAGTGGGCTTTGCCGCCAGCCGAATTGCGCGGGTGGTGGTCGGCGTCCCGCCCAGAATCACGTCGCAACCTGCCTGGCAAATCGTCAACCCGGGGGCGGCCGCCACCTTCTCGGTCGCCGCCACCGGCGCAGGCACGGTGCGCTATCAGTGGCAGCGCGACGGCGAGGACATCGCCGGCGCGACCTCCGCCAGCCTCACCATCGGCAATGCCCAACTGGCGAATGAAGGCGAATATCGGGCGGTGGTTTCGGACGACGTCAGCAGCATTCGCAGCGCGGGTGCCCGCCTGGTTGTCAAGGTGCCCGCCACCATCGTCACGCCGCTGGTCGGGCAGACGAACACGGTGGGATCCTCGGTCTCGTTCACAGTCGTCGCCGCCGGTTCGGTCCCGATGTTTTATCAATGGCGAAAGGGATCCCAGATCATCACCAATTACTCGCTGACCAACCGGACCGCCACGTTCACCCTCAACAATCTCACGCTGGCAGATTCGGGAACCTACCGGGCGGTCGTGACCAACCTGGCGTCGGCCACTCCCGTGGCCACGCCGCTGGTCCGGCTCGACGTCTTCGAGCCACCCGTCATCACCAGCCAGCCGCAGTCTCTCACCGTCGAGCCGGGCGCCCCGGCCGCGTTCTCCGTCACCGCCACCGGGACCGCCCTGCGGTATCAGTGGCAGCGCAACCTGGCGCCGATCGCGGACGCGACGAACGCGACCCTGTCGATCGCCGCGGCGCAGGCGGCGGATGCCGGCTCTTACCGGGTGATTGTCTTCAATCCGGCTGCATCGGTAACCAGTAGTCCGGCGGTGCTGACCGTGGGCTCGCTGCCGCTGGTCTTGAGCGATTTGCAAGTCCTGCCGAATGGCGACGTGCGGATGAACATTTCCGGCCCGCCGAACCGGACCTATTACATCGAAATCTCGCCCGACCTGGCCGCGTGGACGTTGCTCGGCCCGATCCAATATACCAATGGACTGATGCCCTACATTGACTCGTCGTCGGCCGGAAGCACCAATCGTTTCTATCGCGCGCGCCCGTAATTAGCGGTTACTGGGGGCAATGAAAGCGGGTTTCACTCGCACGCTAAAGTTGGCCGCTGTGATTGGCGGTGCTCTGGCGCTGGCTGGCCCAGCCCGCGCGGATGGCCTGGCGCCGGCGTCGGCCCGGCCGCTCATGGTCGTCACTCCGCTGGGCGGTTTCGCGGCCACCGGCGTGGTCGGAGGGCCCATCTCGCCGCTCAGCCAGTTCTACGTCGTGAGCAATGCGGGCCCGGGCAATTTGTCCTGGTCGGTGACTCGCACTTCGGCGTGGTTTGGTGTGGTCAACGGTCCACTGACCCTGGCCGCCGGTTTGTCTTCCACCAGCATGGTCACGGTGGTGCCGTGGGCGGTCGACGCCCAGCCGGGTTTCTACAGCGAGACGATTCGCTTCCGAAATCTTTCCGGCGGCCTGGGTGACACGGGCCGGGTGATCAGCTTGCAGCTCTCATCCAATACGGCACCCGTGACCATTCCGCAGGAAATCGTCATTGATGAGGACGGGCTGGCTCCGATCGTTCTGAATGGATTCGACCTGGACGAACAATCGGTCTGGGCGGAGATCACTCAGTTGCCGGAGCGCGGCTCGCTCTATCAAAGTGCGGATGGCGTCCACTTGGGCGGCGAGTTGTTGCAGGTTCCGACGTTCGTCGCCAACGCCCAGACTGTGATCTTTCGTCCGTGGCGAAACGAGAGCGGGAATCCGTATGCCCAATTTCGGTGGCGCCTTCTCGATGGCCTAGCCTATTCGGAGGAGGCGGTCGTAACGGTGCGGGTGAACTCCCTGCACGACGCACCGCAGGCGGCGCCGGATCGGATCGGCGTCCTGCCAGGTCAGGCGAGCGGGCCCTTTGACGTGCTGGCCAACGATGGAGATGCCGACGGAGATACGCTGACTCTCGCCGGGGTGACCGACCCGCAGCATGGGCGGGTGGATCGCCAGGACGACGGCCGGCTGGTCTACACGCCGGGCGCAGGGTTCAACCGGGGTGAGGATCACTTCAGCTACACCGTTGAGGATGCGACGGGACTTTCCTCGACCGGGCTCGTAAGCGTGCATGTGGGCGCGTTGTCCGCGGGGGACTGGCCGATGCCGGGCGGAGGTCCGCAGCACTCGGGCTATTATCCGGGAACCTTGGGAGCAGCTTCGCTTGAGCCGCGGTGGTGGGCTGGAATATCGAACGCGGCCGCGACGGTCGCCATTGCGGATGGCGCGGTGTATGTCACCTCCAGCCATCAGCCCGCGGAACTGGGGTTTCCGATCGCGGAGCTACATGCGCTGGACCTGGTCTCCGGTCAGCCGAAATGGCGGTCGTTGGTGGCGACCCAGGCTTACGTGAACCCGCCGGCGTGGAGCGACGGGCGAGTCTACGTCCAGCATGGGGGCGGGCAGGGGCATCGCGTCGTCTGCTTCGATGGCCGGACCGGCGCGCAGATTTGGGCGACGGCGTTGGGCACGGGAGACGATTACTATCGTGCACCGCTGGCGACGGCAGACGGGATCTTTGTGAAGGGCCACTTTGCGGACGGGGTCCATGGCTTGGGTCTGGACGGAGCTGAGCGCTTCTTCACTCTCCTCGTGGAGTTTGGCAGCGCGGACGGAATGCACTGGTCGCCCAGTTATCAAAAGGGGACGGTTTATTGCTGGGACACGGCGGTCCTGCATGCGGTGGATGCGGTGAGCGGCGACCAGCATTGGAGCGTTCAGCCATTCGACCGGTTTCAGCAGGTCATCGGCGACGCGGCACCCGCGATTGACGGCGATGCGGCCTTCGCGGTGTCGATCGATCGTTTGCTCGCGTTCGATCTCAAGGCGCGCACGTTGCGTTGGAGCCGCCAGGGCGAATGGGAGATTTCGTTTCGGGGCACCCCGGCCGTGGGCCGGGGTGTGGTCTATGTTCGCGGCACGAATGGCATCCTGGCGTTTCGGGCGACAGACGGCGCGCCGGTTCGCGAGTATGTGGTGTCCGAGGTCGACGTGGGCGGGGCTGTTCGCTCCCCCATCGTGACGGACGATGCGTTGTTTGCCTCGTATGGGACGAACACCTATGTCTTCGGCCTGGCGGGTGAATTGCGCCAGACGATCCCCTTCGGCGGCGAGCTCGCGATTTCGCGCGGGACTTTGGTCATCAATGGATCGGACGGCTTCGTGCGGGCCTATGCGGTCCCGGTGCCTGACGATTTGTCGATGCGCACCGTGGCCGGACCGGTGTCTGCGCCGGTTTGGAATCCGGCCACCGTGACCTTTATCGTGACCAACACGGGGCCTGCGACGGCCACGGGTGTCCGCTTCTCCGCGCCGTTGCCGGCCCTTGTTCCATTCCTGAGCGCGAGCTCCAGCCAGGGTGGGTGCGGCGTGGTTGATCGAGAGGTGCAATGTGATCTGGGCGCGGTGGTGGGACCGTCAGGCGTCACCGTCAGCCTGGCGTTTCTTCCCACCAACCTGGGAACGATTTTGGTGACCGGACGCGTTCAGCAGGTGGTGGTCGACGCGGAGCCCGGGAATCAAATCGCGATCGCTGCGCTCGACGTCAGGTTGCCGTCACTGGAGGTGGACGACATTCGGGTGATGGAAGGGCAGGCGGGGGTGCGGGCGGCAGCGGTCGAACTGCGACTTTCCGCGACCAACCCGGCGCCGGTGATTTGCCGCTATGCGTTTGATGTCGGCGGGCCGTTGTTTGGCGCGACCTGGGCGACGGCCATGAGTGATTTCTATCCCACGTCGGGCGTGGTGATATTTCCCGCCGGAGTCCGGACGCAGGTCGTGGCGGTGGCGATTCAGGGCGATCCGGATCTTGAGCCGGATGAGACTTTTGCCTTCTCGGTGACGGAGTTGACGAACGCGGTCTTCGAACCCTGGCGATTGGTTTTCGGCACCATCGTAAATGACGACGCGCCGCCGTCTTGGAAGGTCTCCGATGCGAGCGTGGCCGAGGGGGCCGCGAGCGTCACGAACGCGATGTTCACGGTCAGCCTTTGGCCGCCCGGAATTTTGCCCTACTCCGTCCTCTGGCGGACCGTGGACGGAACGGCGCGAAGCGGGATGGACTATCTCACCAATGGTGGGCGGGTCTACTTCGCCCCGGGTGAAACCAGCCAGGTGGTCAGGGTCAGCATCGTCGGCGATCGATTGCCGGAGCCGGACGAGACGTTTCAGGTGCAGTTGTTGGAAGACCCGTGGCTGCTGGCCGGGCAGCCGCTGCTGACGGTTCCGGTCGAGGGAACCGGTCGGATTGGGAACGACGACGAGCTGAGCGGAGTCTTGGATCGATTCGTGTGGGATGGAGTGGCGGGGCCGCAGTATGCAGGACGGCCTTTCGACGTGGCCGTCACCGCGGTGGATGGGCTGGGCCATCGCGTTGAGTCTTTTAACGGAACGGCTTTGGCCCGCCTGGTCGCGGGGGCCGGAGAGGTGGCGATCGGAGGCGGCGAGGAGAGTTTCACCGGCCCGTTCGGCCCGTTCGCGTTCGTGGGTCGTTGCACCAGCCTTTACCTGGCGTCGGAGTTGGGGCGGGCGCGCCGCTTGCGGGGCGTTGCCATCGAGGTTGCGGCCTTGCCGGAATGGCCTCTCGATGAGTTTACGGTTCGGCTCCAAGCCACGCCCAAGTCAGCCTTGGCGGAGTCGTTCGTCGGCGCGTGGGAAGGAGCCGGTTGGACGACGGTCTATCAAGCGTCGCAGTCCCTGCTCGCGACCGGCTGGGTCACCCTTGAGTTTACCCGCCCCTTTGAGTTTGGAGGCACGGAGAACCTACTGCTCGATCTGAGCTTCATGAACCGTTTCGGCAACATCGCCGCGTCCGGTTCGCTTCGCGCCACGGCTGTCTCGGCCTATCGGAGCGTCCAAGGCTACGACGTGGGTCTGGTCAATCCGCGGGAGTGGGCGGGGAGCGCGGTTGCCAGTCCGATGATCCTGAACGTGAAATTTTTCGGCGACGAGGCTGGCATCATGCCCGGGGCGCTCCCGTTCACCAACGGCTTGTGGGCGGGCCCAATCACTGTGCTTCATCCGGTGACGAATGCCACCTTGCACCTCGAACATGCGGGGCGGATCGGAGAAAGCGCCGCCATCGACGTGGGAGCACTCGAAGATCTCGCGCTGTCGGTGCGGACCGGATCTGAACCCGGATTTACCAACGTTCCGCTGCGATACTTCATCGGAGTGACCAATCACGGAACGCACGTGTCGACCGGCGTCACGGTGCTGGATCAGCTTCCGCCGGACGTGCAACTGTTGGACGTCGCGACCTCGCAGGGAGGTTGGAGCCGGGAAGGTTCCACCGTGCGGATGGCGGCCGGCGCGCTTGCGCCCGGCGCCGGCGCGGCGATCGAAATCCTTGTTCTTCCCCAAAAGCTGGGCGTTGCCACAAACCGGATCACGCTGACCCGGGCCGAACCGGAATTTTATGTGAGCAACAATCTGGCTGTCGTTCGCACCGAGATTCGGCCGGCAGTGTTTTTGTCCGTGAGCGACGCCGACCTTTTCGAAGGCGCGGACTGGTTTTCGTCTGTAGCCGTGTTTGTGGTCACGCTAAACGCGCCCGCCGGATTTACCGACACGGTCACGGTGTCGCTGGCGACGTCGAACGGCACCGCGCGGGCCGCGTGGCCGGATGATGATTACTCGGGGGGAATGTCGACCCTGACCTTTGCTCCGGGGGTCACCCAAAACGTCTTTTACATCCCCATTCACGGTGATTCAGTCGACGAGCCCGATGAAGTGTTTTACGTGCACATGTTCGACCCGGTCAACGCCACGATCGTCCGCCCGCGGGCGACGGGGACGATTCGCAACGACGATTGGTCGCGTTGGACTGTCGGCGATTTCGTGGTGGTTGAGGGCAACGATGGCCTCCGATCTGCCGTGGTGCCGGTCACGTTGAATGCGGCCACGTGGCGCACGTCACGGGTACATTTTGCCACGGCTGATGTGGCGGCGGCGGCGGGCTCCGATTACGAGGCGGTCGAAGGCTGGCTGGAATTTCCGCCAGGGACAACTTCCCGGACCGTCGAAGTGCCCGTGCATGGCGATCGCCAGCGGGAACAGGACGAGCTTTTTGAACTGCGGCTGGACTCGGCGGATGGGGCTGTGATCGCGGACGGAATTGGCCGGGTGACGATTCGGGACGACGAGCCGCCGGGGCTTTCCATCCAGGATGAGTATTACATGGAGAGCTCAGGGATTGTTCATTCCTTCGGCATGACGGCTTATCTTTCGGCTCTGGCGACCAACCCGGTTTCGTTCGACTACTTCACCGTGCCCGGCAGCGCCCGCGCCGGGGAAGATTTTATCCCGTCATCGGGGCGCCTGACGATTCCGCCGGGCGACAGGTTTATCAACCTCCCGCTGGACATCGTTGGAGACCGTGTGGCCGAGTCGATGGAAACGTTTTCCGTGGTGATCACCAACGTTACCGGCGCCGACCCGGAACGGACGGTCGGGTTGGCGACGATTTGGGACGATGACGGTCCGCCGCGATTGGTCCTGGAGCTGGTAACCATGGAGGACAGCCTCGGGGACCGCGATGGGATCATCGAACCAGGTGAAGTAATTCGAGTGTGGGTGAAAATGCGAAGCCTCTACGAATTTCCCGGCGAAGGGGCGCGGGCGACCCTCACTTCGCTGTCGCCGATGGTCACCGTGCTGGCCGGCGAGTCCGACTATGGCCCGATCGTGCCTGACGGGCTGGGAACCAACCGGGAGCCTTTTGTGGTGCGCGTGAAGAAGGAGGCGCGATGCGGTCAAGGCTACCCATTGCAGGTGGTCGTGAGTTGGGGCGAAAACCAGAGCACGAACTTCGTGCCTTTGAGCCTCGGTCTGCAGCGATGGTTGGTCGAGACGGTGGATGCTGGGGGTGAGGTGGGACAAGGCTGTTCTCTCGCGTTGGACGCCAACGATCGGCCGCACGTCAGTTATTACGACGCCACGGCCCGCACGGTGAAATATGCGACGAAGGTCGGGACGAATTGGGTGGCCAGCACGATCAGTCCGGTTGGCGTGCCTTTCTTGGAGACGTCACTCGCATTGGACCCAGCCGGACGCCCACGCGTCGTCTACGCCGCGGGAACAAGTGGGCTGGCCCTGGCTTCGTTCACCGGCACTGGTTGGGAGACCGAGACAATTCCAGGGAGCAGCGACGGGGTTCGGCCGTCTCTGGTATTGAGCAACGGGCAGCCGCGGGTGGCGTTCTACGATTTCGTCCGCCGCTCGTTGCGGTTCAGTCGCTATGACGAAGGGCAATGGATCACCGAGACCGTGGATGACTCTGGTGATATGGGGCGTTATTCGTCGCTGGCATTGCACGAAGGTCAGCCACGGATCGCCTACAGCGGCCCGGGTTCGAACGGGGTTCGCTTCGCTGCTTGGATGGGCACGATCTGGTTATTGCAGACGGTGACGACCGCGAACGGGCACGGTGTGCATCCGGCGTTGGGCTTGACCGAAGCGGGCTTGGGTAGAATTGGCTACAGCGGCTTGGACGGTCATTTCTATCACGCGGAGTGGAATGGCACCGATTGGAGCGTCCGGTTGGCGAACATCAGCGCAACGAAAACGCCATTCACGAGCTTGAAAGTGGACTCGGGCGGCGTTTCGCAAATCGCGTTCCATGGCGGCGGGTCGCTCCGCTATGACGCCATCGGTCCGGCCGGGGCTCTCGTGCTGGGCGAGTTGATTGACGGCGATACGCTCTCGGGGGCGGGGACCAACGGCGTTTCGCTGGCGCTCGACTCGAAAGGGCGGGTTGTCGTGGCATACCATTTCGGGGCTTCAAACGATCTGCGCATCGCCCGGCGCAGTGTTTGCGATGTCTACAATGAGCCGCCCGAGACGTGGGATCAGTTTTATGCCGTCGGGTCGGGCGGAACGTTGGACATCCGGCTGGAGTCGCTCAACCCCGATGAGGATCCGACTCTTTCGTGGTCTTTCGCCGTCGATGCGCTTCGCGGAAGTATCCTCCCCGGTGACGAGGGTCCGCGGATCCGCTACTTCGCGCCGACCGCCTTTTCAGGTATCGACCGCTTTCAGGCCGTCGTGAACGATGGTTGGCCCGAGGGGACCGCGACCGCACAGGTGACCATCGAGGTGTTTTCCGACGAGGATGGGGACGGCATGGAGGACGAATGGGAGACGCAGCACGGCTTGGATCCGTTGGATCCGTCTGATGGTGGGCTGGACGATGACGGAGACGGCATCAGCAACCGCGACGAGTATCGGGCGCGGACCGATCCGGCGGATCGCACCCGTGGCTTTCGAGTGGTGTCGACGGTTCTCCTGCCCGATTCAATTCAGGTGGTCGTGACAACGGAGCCCGGACGCCGTTATCGGATGGTGAGGGCGGATGCCGTGACGGCGGGAGCCTGGAGTCCCACGGGCGAGGCCGTTGCCGGGACAGGTGGGGAGATGACGCTGAACGCCTCCAAGTTTGGCTCCGGCGGGAGTCAATACTATCGGGTTGAAGTAATTCCCTAAGCCAACCAAAAGTGGTTCAAGTGTGGGCCAGGGTCGGCCATGAACGGCCATGAACGACGTCGAGCTGCGAGCTCCGCGCCCGGTCGAAGACTCGCACGGTTACTGCAGCAACTACAAAAGGCATCAATAGCCCCGTGGCTTCGCTGGCCTTTGATGTCGCCGCGCCGACCGACCTCTCGAATCCCGCATTGACTCCCGGGGGTTCGTTTCTATCATTCGCGCTCGTTTCGAATCCTAACACGAACATGAGCACGATTGTTGACATTCAAGCCCGCGAAATCCTCGACTCGCGCGGCAATCCCACGGTTGAGGTGGACGTGATGCTGGCGGGCGGCGCAGTGGGCCGCGCGGCGGTGCCCTCCGGCGCCAGCACCGGCGAGCATGAAGCACTCGAGCTGCGCGATGGCGACCCGAAGCGCTATGGCAAAAAGGGCGTCTCCAAAGCGGTCAAGAATGTCCTCGAAAAAATCCGGCCCGCCCTGGAAGGCGTGGATTCGCTCGACCAGCTGACGGTCGACCGGACGATGCTTGATCTCGACGGGACCGAGACCAAGTCGAAGCTGGGCGCCAACGCCATTCTGGCGGTGTCCCTCGCGAACGCCAAGGCGGCGGCGGAAGCCATCGGCATTCCGTTGTTCAAATATTTGGGCGGGCCCAACGCCAAGGTCCTGCCGGTCCCGATGGCCAACGTGATTAACGGCGGCGCGCATTCGGACGCCCCGATCGACTTCCAGGAATTCATGGTCATGCCCCACGGCTTCGCCACGTTCAGCGAAGGGCTGCAGGCCATCACGGAGATCTTTCACTCGCTGAAGTCCGTCCTCAAAGGCAAGGGGCTCAGCACCGCCGTCGGTGACGAAGGCGGCTTCGCGCCGAAGCTCGACAGCGCGGAGGCGGCCCTCGAGGCGATTCTCGCCGCGGTCAAAGGCGCCGGCTACAAGGCCGGCAAGCAAATCTTCCTCGCCCTCGATGTCGCCAGCTCCGAGTTCTACAACAAGGACAAGGGCACGTACACGTTCAAGAAAAGCTCCGGCAAGACCGTCAGCGGCGATGAGCTCGTCGACTTCTACGTGAAGCTCTGCCGCGACTACCCGATCGTCAGCATCGAAGACGGCTGCGCGGAAGGGGACTGGAAGAACTGGAAAACGCTGACCGACAAGCTGGGCGACCGCGTCCAGTTGGTGGGCGACGACCTGTTCGTCACCAACGTGAAGTTCCTCCGCAAAGGCATCGAGTCCGCCACGGCGAACGCGATCCTGGTCAAAGTAAACCAGATTGGCTCCCTGACCGAAACGCTCGACGCCGTCGAGCTGGCGCAGAAGAACAGCTATCGCGCGGTGCTGTCGCATCGCTCGGGCGAGACTGAGGACGCCACCATCGCGGACATCGCGGTCGCCACGAACTGCGGCCAAATCAAGACGGGCTCGTTGAGCCGCACCGATCGGACGGCCAAATACAACCAGCTCCTGCGCATCGAGCAGTTGCTGGACGAAAACGCCGTCTACGCCGGAGTCAGCGCCTTGCCTGAGGGACGATAGATTGGTTCGGGTGGCGACGGCACGCGCCGCGAAAAAAGGCCGAAATCCGAAATCCGAAATCCGAACGTTCGGTGTTCGGTGCGAACTGAATTTGCCTGCCGTTTCAGGTCGATGGACAGATTCAACGCGTTTCATGAGCCGCCGTCTCCAACGTCGTTTTGCCCGCGTCATTCCGCCTCGAGCGGTTTTCGCCGCGCTGGTGGGAGTTCTGGTTTTGCCTGGCGCGGGCTGGTGCGCCCGCGGGGCCGCGGCCGGGCCGTGGCCCCAGTGGCGTGGGCCGGACGGGCAGGGGCACGCGCCCGAATCCGAGGCTCGAGGACTTCCGGTCTCGTGGAGTGAAACCAATGGCGTGGCGTGGAAAACGGCCATTCCGGGACGCGGGTGGTCATCTCCCGTCATTGACGGCCGGCGGGTTTGGGTCACGACGGCGATCGAAACGCCGGCCAAGGCGGAGGACGTGCAGCGCCGGCTCAAGGCGAATACGGGCGACCAGCCCCTGAATCTGGTGGAGCGTGTGGAATACCGGGCCGTCGCCATCAATGCCGACACCGGCGCCATCGAGCGGGACATTCTCCTCCTGGAAGAGCGTGAGCCGCAGTGGGTGCATCAGCTCAACAGCTATGCCTCACCGACGCCGGCGCTTGCCCCCGGACGCTTCTACGCCCATTTCGGATCCTCCGGAACCGTCGCGCTCGACACCGGGTCCGGCCGGGTGCTCTGGACCAATGACACGCTGAAGATTCAGCACGAGAACGGCCCGGGCAGCTCACCCATCCTTTGGCGCGATCTCCTGATCGTGCAGATGGACGGCAGCGACCTTCAATATGTCGTCGCCTTCGACCAGGCCACCGGCGGGGTTGTCTGGAAAACGCCCCGGACCGGGGAGATGAACAGCAATCCTCAACTCCGAAAATCCTACGCCACGCCTCTCGTGGTTCCGGTTGATGGGGAGGAACAGCTCATCTCGGTGGGCCCGAACTGGCTTTACGGGTACGCGCCGGCCACGGGCCGAGAGTTGTGGAAGCTGAAGTTTGGCAATCTGGGCTTTTCCCTGTCCGCGCGGATGGTCGTGGGCCAGGGGCTTTTTCTGTTCAGCACCGGCTTCATGCGGGCTGAGATGCTGGCGGTGCGGTATGGCAACGGCCGGCCGCCCGAGATCGCCTGGCGTTATGGCAAGGGGGTTCCGACGATGGCGTCGCCGCTGCTGGTCGGAAATGAATTGTACTTCGTCTCCGATTCGGGCGGGATGCTGACGTGTCTTGACGCGAAGTCGGGACGCGAGAATTACCGCGAGCGTCTGGGCGGCGATCACAACGCGTCGCTGCTGTATGCGGACGGCCATGTTTATGTCCTGGGCCGATCGGGGGCCACCGACGTGATTGCGCCGGGGCCGGAGTTGCGAAAACTGGCCCGCAATCAGCTCGACGGAAAACAGATGGCGACGCCCGCGGTC
This sequence comes from Limisphaerales bacterium, assembly GCA_044229355.1. GTDB lineage: Bacteria > Verrucomicrobiota > Verrucomicrobiia > Limisphaerales > JADJPG01 > JBGARF01. The sequence goes on along the minus strand of JBGATF010000002.1, from coordinate 287,957 downwards.
GCGGGAGGCGCTTTGTTCCTCCGGACGGACACTTCCGTGTATCGGTTGGATGGTCGAGGTCGAAGACTCCCTTGAGGCCCGGCACGGGTCGACTTCGCGAGCTCAGGGCACGAGCGTCGCAATTCTCAGGCGGAGCGACTGTGATTTTCCCCCGTGCTCGATTTCGATCGTGAGGGCGTCGTCGGTTTGTCGGAGGCGGGTTAAGCGAGCATGAGGCCAGGCGCGAGCCGGTTCTCCGTTGATCGCCGTGACGATGTCGCCCACGTGGATGTCCAAGCGTGCGGCGTCGGTGTTCGGGATGATGGCCTTGACCTCGAGGCCCCGATCGCTCGGCAGCAGCGCCAGGCCCAGGCTGCGCCACGGCGGGAAGAACAACGGCGAGTCGGTGTGCGGCACGACCCAGAGTCTTCGCTGTTTCTGGTCGAGCCCGACTTGAAACTCGCGCAGGACGCGGGTCCCGATCAGGTTTGGGCCGCGCGCACAGGTTTGGACCACCGGCTGCACGATTGTCTTGCCGCCCCAATGGATGTTGGTGGCGAGGCGGGCATGGTGACAGCTCGTTACGCCATCCAGGGCCACGGTGGCGGCCGACAGCACCGGTGACGAGACAAACGCGAGATCGCAATTGTGGTCGGGAAGCTGCAATCCGCCGTTGAATCCCGAATCCACGATCGCTGCGAGGCGCAGCCCCCCGATCTGAAGTTCGGCGTGGGGAATGTGATACCGGTAACGGACGACGATCTCGGAAGCGTTGGTCGGGGGACGGGAGAAACCTTCCTGAAATCGGACCTGGCGCGCTGCGTAGTCGAGCACCAGCGTGCCTGATCGGAACAGCGCCATGCCGGCGATGCCGTCGACGCGCTCGCCCAGAAGTTGCGCAAATTCCTTGAAGTCTGCCACGGTGGCTGGCGTGCGCGGCGTGGACCATGGTCCAATTTGAACCGACTGCGCCCGGGCGGATTCGACCGGCACCACGGCGCCGGACGAAGTCCAGGCCTTTGTCCGCCGCGAGCCCGTCAGGAACCCGGCGGCCCGGACGCGTTGCGCGGTGGCGGGCGTGAGGACCAGCGACGTGGCGCCCGTATCGAGAAACAACCGCAGCGGCCCAACCGTTCCAATCCAGGCATCGACGTAAAAACTTTCGTCCTCGAAGATCGCGGGCAGCGTCCATTCCGTTGCGCGCGGAGCCGCCGCGGAGGGCCGGAGCGCGGTGCAGCCCGAGGCAAAGAAGAGCGCGAAAAGCGCCAGGCGGAGGGCGGGGATGGCGAACGGTGGGGAGGCCGATCGCGTTCGGCCCTCTGTCGTCGGCCTGGTCTTGCTTCGCTGCGGAGCCTTCATCAAGGTGGCGAAAGGATAAAGCCGGGCGCGTGGTCCGCAACACCATTGCCAAGGGCGGATCGCTCGGCCAGACTTCGCTTCATTGATGAGCAAACGCTTTTACATCACGACCGCCATCGACTACGTGAACGGCCAGCCGCACTTGGGCCACGCGTATGAGAAGGTGATCACCGACGTGATCACCCGCGCCCGGCGCAGCCTCGGCGAGTCCGCGTACTTTCTCACCGGCACGGATGAACATGGTTTGAAGGTCCAACAGGCCGCCCTGCGCGAGGGCAAGACGCCCCAGGCATACTGCGACGAGCTGGCTGGAGATTTCCAGGCCTTCGCCCGCGCCCTCGGGTTGGCCAACGACGAGTTTATCCGGACCACCGAGGAACGCCACAAATGCGTCGTTCAGGCGATCCTCGCCAAGCTTCAGGCCAGCGGCCACTTCTACAAGGCGGAGTACCGCGGCTTTTACTCCACGAAAGAAGAGACTTTCCTCACGGACAAGGACCGTGGCCCGGACGGCAAGTTCGACCCGGTGTATGGCGACGTCATCGAGTTGGCCGAAGAAAATTATTACTTCCGCCTTGGCGTTCATCAACAGTGGCTCATCGACCACATCGAAGCCAACCCAGGGTTCCTCCGCCCGACTTACCGGCGCAACGAGGTGCTGGGCTTTCTCAAGAACAACAAGCTGGAAGACCTGTGCATTTCAAGGCCGGCTTCGCGCTTGAGCTGGGGGATTCCGCTGCCATTTGCGCCGGACTACGTGACGTACGTGTGGTTCGACGCGCTGGTCAACTACGTCAGCCTGCCTGGGGCGTTGGGCGATCCCTGCGTCCTGGCTGCGCTCGGGCCGGTGCAGGATCCGGGAACCGTGAAGGCCGGGCCGGCGCCCGAGCTCTGGCCCGCCGACGCCCACGTGATCGGCAAGGACATTCTCAAGTTCCACGCGGTTTATTGGCCCATCATGCTAAAGGCGATGGAGCTGCCGTTGCCTCGCTGCGTGCTCGCCCACGGCTGGTGGCAAAAGAATGGAGAGAAGCTCAGCAAAAGCACCGGCAACGTCGTCGAGCCGCTGAAAGTCATCAATGAATGGGGCGTGGATGCCTTTCGCTTCTATGTGACCCGGGAGCTGGACATTGGCCCGGATGGGAATTGGACCGATGCCGGTTTCGCCGCGCGTTATCAGGCCGAGCTGGCCAACGGCCTGGGCAACCTCGTGAATCGATCGTTGTCCATGCTGAAGCGCTATCGCGGGGGCGTCGTCCCTCCGCGTCACGACGAACTGGCGGCCGACGCGGAGCGGGTGGCGACCGAAACGCGCGAGCTTTTGCGCGACTGGCACCTGCAGGGTGGGCTGGAGTGCATTTGGAAGCTGGTCACTCGAGGCAATCAGTATGTGGACCAGACCGCTCCCTTCAAGCTGGCCAAGGACCCCACGCAGGCCAAGCGCCTTGATGAGGTTCTGTATAATCTCGCTGAGGCGTGCCGCATTCTGGCCGTTCTGCTCTGGCCCTACATCCCGACGACCTGCGAGCGCATCTTTGCCCAGCTCGGGTTGTCGGGGGCCCCGGACCGATTGGAAGCGGCGGCGTGGGGCGGTCTCCAGGCCGGGTCCGCCATCGGCGAGCCCGCTCCGCTTTTCCCGCGCAAGGACCAAAAGCCGGCTGTCTCGTCGTGAACCACCGCCGGCACGGTCCGCGTTACAGCGATGCCGGCGGGATTGCTTCCGGCAGCCGGCCGGTTTTCGATCGAGCCGGACGTGTGGCGGCGGGATGGGTCGGCCTGTGGCTAATCCTGACGGCCGGCCCGCTGTTTGCAGCGCCAGGCTCCGGGGTCTTTCCTGGCGCGCGCTGGCTGCCGCGCGCGCCGGCCGCTGCCGGCCTCGACTCCCAAAAACTTGAAGCCCTGGCTTCGGTCGTCGGCGGACGCGGATGTGTCGTGCGTGAAGGCTTCATGGTCTATTCCTGGGGAGACCCGGCCAAAAGCAGCGACGTGGCCTCGGCGTTCAAGCCGGTCTTGACGACGCTGATGCTGATGGCGGTGCAGGAGGGCTTGATTTCCAGTCCGGACGAATGGGTGTCCGTGGTCGAGCCGCGTTTGCGCGACCTGAATGCGGGCAAGGACGCGGCCATGACGTGGCGGCATTTGGCATCGCAGATGTCCGGCTACGGGCTGCCCGAAAAACCTGGCGCGGCCTATTCCTACAACGATTACGCGCTGACGCTCTACTACGACACACTGATGGAAAAGGTCTATCGGACCAACAGCGACGCGGTTCTCCAGGCGCGCCTGGCCGGGCCCTTGCAGTTTGAAGACCCGCACACCTTTCTTGCGTTCGGTCCGAAGGATCGGCCCGGACGCCTGGCGCTGTCGTGTCGCGATTTCGCACGGATCGGTCTGCTGTACCTCCGCGGCGGCTGGTGGGATGAACGTCCTCTCTTGCGCGCGGATCTGGCCAGGATGGCCATCGGCAGCCCCATCCCGGCCGATACCCCGCGCTCCTCTGGTCAGCCTGCGCCGATGCTGCCGAAACAACGTTCGCTCGGCGGCGGGCGCAATATCACGCCGGTGGGGCCGGGCTATTACAGCTTCAACTGGTGGTTGAACCGGACGAACGCCGCCGGGCAACGCCTCCTGGTCGACGCGAGCCCGGATGTTTGCCTGGCCAGCGGCCACGGCGGCCAGAGGGTGCTCTACCTCGTTCCGGGCGACGACCTCATCGTCTGCTGGAACGACAGCCCCATTCAGGATCACGACGCCAGCCCGGGCAACCCGCGGACCCGGATGAATCAGGCGGCAAAACTGATCCGCGAGATGGTCCTGCGAAATCGGCCGTGATTCGGAGCTGTTCCCAGGCTAGGGTGGTCCGCTGCGTGGCTGTTTCCACGCACGCCTGTGCATGAGCGATTCGTCGATGAAAAAGACCCGCGTGATCGTGGGAATGAGCGGCGGGGTGGATTCCTCGGCCGCGGCGGCGCTCTTGGTCGAGCAAGGCTACGACGTCGTGGGCATCACGCTCAAATTATGGCCGCAGGATTGCGTGAACCGCGCGGAAGACAAGTGCTGCGGGCCGCAGGCTGTGACCGATGCCCGGGCCGTGTCCCACGACCTCAACATCCCGTACTATCTGGTCGACGACTCCGCCGAATTTCAGCGGCAGGTCATCCAATATTTTGCCGACGAGTACAAGTCGGGGCGCACGCCAAACCCGTGTGTGGTGTGCAATGAGAAGCTGAAGTTTGGCACCCTTCTGCAGCGCGCGCGCCAATTGGGTGCGGAAAAGATCGCCACCGGCCATTTCGCGCGGGTCGAGTTGGACCCGGCCTCCGGACGGCACCTGCTCAAGCGCGGCCGGGACCGGCGCAAGGATCAGAGCTACTTCCTGTTTTCCCTGCGCCAGGAGCAGCTCGCGCATGTCCTCTTTCCCCTGGGCGAGTTGACCAAGGACGACACGCGGGAAATTGCCCGCGAGTGCCACCTTAAGACGGCGGACAAGGAGGAGAGCATGGAGATTTGCTTTGTGCCGGACAAGGACTACGGCCGATTCCTGCAAGAGGCCAGGCTCGCCGAGCGTCACCGGGGCGACATCGTGGATGCCGAGGGGCGCAAGCTGGGCGAACACGACGGCGTCGAGTTTTACACGATTGGTCAGCGCAAGGGATTGGGCATCGCGGCAGGCCGACCCCTCTACGTGATTGATCTCGATGCCACGCGCAACCGGGTGGTGGTGGGCGATGAGTCGATGCTGGCGGCGGACGAATTTTTCGTGGAACGCTGCAACTGGATCCCGTTCGAGCAGCCCCCGGACAGGATGGAGGTGCTGGCAAAAATTCGCTACAACCACCCCGGCGCCGCGGCGGTCGTGTCGCCGATGGCCGGCGGAGTGGCCCGCGTGAAGACGGTCGAGCCCCAGCGGGCCATCACTCCGGGCCAGGCGTGCGTCTTCTATCAGGATGACCTGGTGGTCGGGGGCGGCTGGATCCGGCGGGCGGGGCGGCTGTAGCGTTCCTTCGGAGCGCGGTTTTTCAGCCCGCGGCGGAGCCGAAGCCGTATTGGACGGAAACTTCCGGACCGCCCCAGCTGCGAGGGAGATATTTTTGACCACCATGTTTTTGCCGCCTTTTTGATGGCAAAAAGATGACGGGCAAAAAGGTGCCGGGTCGGAACCGCCCGGGGCGCCGTGGCGGTTTCCGGCTTTGCCAAAAACGTTTTGTCGAGGTTGGTGAGGGGAGCGTGTGGCCTATGAGGGCGTGGCTGAGGTGCTTGGCGTCTGCACTTGAGGATTAATCTTTTCAGGTGCCAGGTGCTCCAGAAGGGTCCGCGCGGTGCACTGATGCCAAATCTCGGAATCTCGAAACCGCCCGAAAATGGAGCTTGTCAACGCCGGGGCCGTTGCTACCTTTTCCGGCCTTTGTTATGAAAGTCGACACTCATCCGAAGTATCAGGAAGCGGAGATTCGTTGCGCCTGCGGCAACGTGATCAAGACGCGCTCCACCAAGAATTCGATCCTGGTCGGCATCTGCAACGTCTGTCACCCGTTCTACACCGGGCAGCAGAAATTTGTGGATACCGCCGGCCGCGTGGACAAGTTCCAGCAACGCCTGGCCAAAACGCAGGCGGCGCAGGCCGCCATCGCCGCCTCCGCCAGCAAGAAGAAGAAGTCCTAGATTGTTTTTCCGCATCCGCCCGCAGTGGGGTCGCCCCCTGCGGGCGGATTCTTTTTCCCGGGGAAGCCGGGACTCCACGGAGCGTCGCTGCCGGGAGGTCCGGCCAGTCTGACTCGCAGCAACGCCTAATTCCGCACCATGGATCTGCGTCCGTTCATCGAAAAATTCGCCCGGCGCCTGGCTGAGGTCGAGGCCGCCCTGAGCGATCCCGCCGCGTTCGATCAGCCGCAGCGGGCCCAGGAATTATCCAAGGAATACTCCGAACTGAAGGAGTTGGTGGCGGCCGGCCAGCAATTCCTCAAGGTCCAATCCGAATTGGCGGAGAATCGGGCGTTGCTGGAAAGCGAGCCGGCGGAATCCGAGATGGCACAGCTGGCTCGCCAGGAAATCTCCCGCCTGGAGGAGGACGAGAAGCGGCTCGGGTTGGTCTTGCAGGCTGGCATCGTGCCGCCCAGCCCCACGGATTCGCGCAATACCATTGTGGAAATTCGCGCGGGCGCCGGCGGTTCCGAATCCGCGCTGTTCGGGGCCGATCTCTACCGGATGTATACCCGCTACGCCGAGCGGCAAGGCTGGAAGATTGAAACCCTGGATTCCAGTCCGTCGGATCTGGGCGGGTTCAAGGAGGTCGTCTTTACCGTGACCGGTCAAGACGTCTACAAGCGGCTCAAGTTCGAGAGCGGCGTCCATCGCGTGCAACGCGTTCCCGCCACGGAGGCGCAAGGGCGCATCCACACCAGCACCGCCACGGTGGCCGTGCTGCCGGAGGCGCAGGAAGTTGACGTCGAGATCAAGCCCGAGGAGGTCGAAATCAACGTCTGCCGCGCCTCGGGCAAGGGCGGGCAGGGGGTGAACACGACCGACTCGGCGGTGCAAATCATCCACAAGCCGACGGGCCTGATCGTCCGATGCGCCGACGAGCGGTCCCAACAAAAAAACAAGGCGAAGGCCATGACCGTGCTCCGCTCCCGCCTCCTCGAGCGGAAAGTCGCCGAGGAAGATGCCAAATACGCGGCCCAGCGGAAGGATCAGGTCGGCACCGGGGAGCGCAGCGAGAAGATTCGCACCTACAATTTTCCCCAGAATCGCGTCACGGATCACCGCATCGATCTCACGCTCTACAACCTGTCCAATTTCATCGAGGGCGAACTCGACCCGGTGGTCGAGCCTCTCATGCAGCACGAACTGCAGGAACGTTTGAACAGCCTGAAGCTATGAGCGAATTCGCCGGATTGATCTTCGACTGCGACGGCACGCTCGCTGACACCATGCCGTTGCACTGGGAAGCCTGGCGCCGGGTCACCCGGCGGCATGGAGTTCATTTTACGGAGGAGCGCTTCTACGCCCTCGGCGGCGTCCCGTCCCGACACATCCTCGTCATGCTGGCGGAAGAGCAGGGCCTCGCCATTGACCCGGTCGCGGTCGCCCACGAGAAAGAGCATGCCTATCTCGAGAACCTTGGCCAGGTGGGGGCCGTCCCCGAGGTTGTCGCCATCGCCCGGGAACACCGTGGCCGCCTGCCCATGGCGGTCGCCTCCGGCGGCACCGGGCGTGTCATCGGCATGGTCCTGGAGAAACTCCGCATCCGCGACTGGTTCGGCGCAGTGGTCACCAGCGAGGATGTCGTCCGGCAAAAGCCGGCGCCGGACATCTTCCTCGAGGCGGCCCGCCGGCTGGGGGTGGATCCGTCGCGCTGCCGCGCCTATGAGGACACGGATCTGGGGATGCAGGCCATCCGGGCGGCCGGCATGGATGCAGTGGACGTTCGCGGGCTGCGCGCCGGCGGCATCGGCAGCGAGGTCAGCCGTGGGCCGGACGCTTCTTCCAGACGTAACGGAACATAAGCACCCGCAACGCCGCGGTCAGCGGTATGGCCAGGATGCCGCCCAGGATGCCGCCCAGCAGGGTCGTTCCGGTGATGACCGCAATGATGATGGTCAGGGGATGCAGGCCGACGCGATCGCCCATGATTTTCGGCTGGATGACCAGTCCTTCAATCGCCTGGACGATTGCGAACACGATCATGACGTAGGCCGGGTGGCGCCAGTCACCGAATTGAACGAACGCCAGGATCAGCGCGGCGGAACAGGTGACGATGGCGCCGAGAAAGGGAATCATCGTGAGGAAGATCGCCATGACCCCCAGGAGCAGGGCGTAGGGCAGGCCGATGATGAGAAACCCCGTCGCGTACATCACTCCATCGCAGATGGCCACCAGCAGCTGGCTCCGAAAGAAGACGATGAGATAGTCGTTGATGGACCGGATGATGAAGATCAGCTCGTTTCGAAATTCCGAGCGGGTGACCGGCAGATATTCCGTCCAGCGCGACTGGATGCCCTGCTTCTCGAGCAGGAAGTAGAATAGATAAATTGGAACGAGCGCCAAACCGGCGAGCACACCGAACAACGAGGCGACCCGCGTTACCTGGCCGAAAAACCAGTTGCCGACTTCTGGCAGCACACGGGCCAGCCAGCCCGTGGCCGACTGAAACGCCCGACGATCGAGTGGCTGTCCAAACCAGGAGAAGGCATTCGTGCTGGTGCCGGAAGAAGCAGCCGTCGCGCTGAAGACCAGGTTCGTGTCGGGCGGAATCGAACTGGCCGAAGCCGCGCTATTTGTCCCTTCCAGGCGGCCGTCGGTCGAGAGCGGGATGGACTGGACCGGTTTGATGAACCGCCGCAGGAACTCCGGCGGCTCGTTGAACCAGCCTTCCACGCGGGTCTGGATCCGGTGCGCATAATCCGGCACCCGCTGAGCCAGTTGCCGTGTCTCCGTGATGAGCTGGGGCACGACGCTGCCCACCAGCGCCACGAGGAGGACAACGGCGAGGGCAAAGACGCAGAGAATTGCGCGAGTGCGCGGCACGCCCTTGCGCTCGATGAAATCAACCACCGGGTCGAGCAGGTAGGCCAGCACCCCGGCCACGGCCAGCGGCCACAAGACCGGTCCGAGAATCTGCAGCACCTGACCCACGCCCCAGACGCAACCCACAATCAGCCCCGCGATCACGGCCACGGCCAGTCCCGTCAGCGCAGCCCAGAGGATGCGGGCCTGACCGTGCGTCGGTGATGGAAAACTCATGGCGTTGCGGCGGCCCGGCTCACGATTGACCCAGCCGCCTCGATTTGTCCGCGGCCGCTCGCACGGCGTTGATTAGGGCGGCGCGTACGCCCCCTTTCTCGAGCTCGTGCAGCCCTTCGATCGTGGTGCCGCCGGGACTCGTCACCATGTCCTTCAGCGCGCCCGGATGAAGGCCCGTCTCAAGTAAGAGGCGCGCGCTCCCCAGCAGAGTCTGGGCGGCCAGTCGCGTCGCCACGTCCCGCGGCAGCCCGGCCGCCACCCCGCCGTCGCTCAGCGCCTCCATCATCAAAAATGCATAGGCCGGCCCGCTGCCGCTCAGTCCGGTGACCGCATCCAGCAGCGATTCCTTGACGCCGAGGGCGACGCCGACCGACGAGAAAAGGCGTTCAACCAGGCAGGCGTCGTCCGGGCGGGCCGCCGCACCCATTGCGAATCCCGACGCCGAAGCGCCCACCAGGGCCGGGGTGTTCGGCATCACCCGCACCACGCGCGCGCCGGCGGGCAGCGTCGCCTCCAGCCGGGCCAGCGGCACTCCTGCCGCGATCGAAACCAGCACGTGCTCCGCCGTGAACGCCGGGGCGATTTCCTTCAATACGCCGGACACTTGATCCGGCTTCACTGCCAGGATGATCACCTCGCTGCTTCGCAAAACCTTCTGATTTGACGCCGTCGTGCGAATGCCCGCTTCCGCCTGAAACGCCAGCCGCGCCGTCTCGTAAGGATCGCTCGCCAGCATGCTCTCCCCAGACGCCAGGCCCGCCTTGAGAAATCCCTTGGCCAGCGCCGACGCCATCTTGCCCGCTCCCAGAAAGCCAATCTTCAGTGTCGAAGACATGCGCGGGTTGTAACAGGTCGGACCGGCGGGACGCAATGATTACGGTGAAACGTGGAAGAACGCCGTGGTGCCAGGGAGAATGTGTCATTTGGCATTTGTCATCTCCCATCTGCCATCTGCCATCTTCGGACTTCACGTGACACCTACCCCTGCGCTTCGTATCTTTGCCCCGCATGTCCGTGATTGAAGTCCGCGGGTTGACCAAAACGTTTCGCACCTACAAGAAGGCGCCCGGCTTGAAGGGGGCCGTCCAAGGGCTTTTCCGGCGTCAGTATGAAACGACGCATGCGGTGAAGGACGTCCGCTTCACGGTGGAGGAAGGCGAGCTGGTCGGGTTCCTCGGCCCCAACGGCGCCGGCAAGACGACGACCCTGAAGATCCTGTCCGGTCTGCTTTACCCCACCAGCGGCCAGGCCAGCGTTCTTGGCTACCAGCCTTGGAAACGCGACGACGGCTACCGCCGGCAATTCGCGCTGCTGCTCGGCCAGAAGAACCAGCTCTGGTGGGATCTGCCCGCCCGCGAATCGCTCGAGCTGAACGCGAAAATCTACGGCCTGGCCCCGGCCGCCTTCGCCCGCGCCGTCGATGAGTTGTCCGAACTGCTCCTGGTCAAGGACAAGCTCAATGTCATGGTGCGGGAGTTGTCGCTGGGCGAACGCATGAAGATGGAGCTCATCGCCTCGCTGCTTCATCAGCCGCGCGTGCTGTTCCTCGACGAACCCACCATCGGGCTCGACGTCGTGTCGCAGAAGATCGTTCGCGAGTTTCTTGCCTCCTATAACGCCCGGCGCAAGACCACCATCCTGCTCACCAGCCATTACATGGCTGACATCGAGGCCCTTTGTCGACGGGTCATCATCATCGATCACGGAACCATCTTCTTCGACGGACCGCTCAGCGATGTCATTGATCGTTTCGCCGACTTCAAGCTCGTCACCATCCGCCTCGCGCCCGCTCACGCCCAATCGGCGCCGGACCTCTCGCGCTTCGGCACAGTCGTGGAACAGGGCAGCGCCGTCGTCCGCCTCAAGGTGAAACGCGCCCAGGTCATCGCGGCCTGCAAGGAGTTGCTCGACACCCTGCCCGTGGCCGACATCGACATCGAGGAGGTGCCAATCGAAGAGGTCATCCGCCAGATCTTCGCGCGGGAATAGTCCCGTCACTGCCGGGCGCTTCCGCTCGTTCTCCCCGACCGATTGAGCGCTTCAAGCAGCCGCCTTTGTCTGGGCTCCCCGCACCTTCAACGGAAACCAAGCCGCGCGGCGGATCTTTCCAGCAGGGCGGGCGCACCGCAGGAAAACCGGGCGAAACCAAACGGGTGGAGATATCGGGCCGCGGCCCGGCTCGCTACGATTTCCGGCCCAGGATGCGGTCCAGCGAATCGGAGGTCTGCCAGATCAGCGCCTCGGGATAGTGCGGGTACGGGTGGAAATATTCGAACGTCAAAAACCCCGTGTAGCCCGTCCGATCGAGGGCGTCGGTCACGGCCGGCCAGTTGGTGGTCCCGTCGAGCAGGGGCCGGAACGTCTCCAGCGAGAAGTCGGTGCCTTTCTTGGTGAATTCCTTCAAGTGCACGTTCTTGGTTCGCCGATCGAGCACCGGGATCCAATGCTCCGGGTATTGAAACATGGAGATGTTGCCGGTGTCGAAATGCACGCGCACGTGTTCGCTGCCAAAGCTGTCCACGAACGCGTTCATCTCCATCGGGGTCATGAGAAACCCGTTGAAGAAGATATTTTCGATGTTGAGGGAGACCTTGAGCTTCTCCGCCTGCTTCGCGAGTTGCCCGACAGCCTCGCGCGCCCGCCGGTCGCAGACGTCGTTTGGCACGGGCTCATGATCCGTCCGCCACGGGATGTGCACGGCGCCGGGCACGAGGAGCACGTTGTCCACGCCGAGATCCGCCGCGGCTTGCGCGATCTTTCCGGCCAACTCCAGCCCGCGCGCCCGCTTGCTCTCGTCATTGCTGGTCAGCGGGTACGGCCAGAAGAGGAATGAGCAAAGGCCGCTGATGCGGATGCCGATGCGGTCGGCGAGTCGCCGGATCTCGCGCAACTCTTTGGGGCCGGCCTTCGGCGACAGATCATTGTCGAGATCGTAATTCAGCTCGATGCCGTCGAACCCGGCATCCTTGGCGAGTTGCAGGCACTCGCGCAGGTTCATGCGATCCGGGTAGGGGAACGCCCACTGGTTGATCGATTTCAACATTGGATAGCGTCGGCTCGCCCCGCGGCGCGCGTCCGCGCGCGGGCTTTCCGCGGCGGTGCCGGCCCGCGGTTCGAAGGCCAGGGCCGACAAGCCCAGGGCGGCGGCGGTGGCTTTCAGCGCATCCCGTCGGCTGACGGCCCACGGCTCGGATTGGAGATCGGATGAATCCTTCATGGCGGCGGGAATTTGAGGCTGCGGGTGGACGTGAGGATGTGGACCGGGTGGCGGTGCGACGGGGATGGCTCAAAGTTTTTCAACGGCCTGTTCGCCGAAGTAAGGGCGCAGGAGATTGCCCGACACGCGGACGGCGCGCTGGCGCCCTTCGAGGGTGCGGCCGAACGTGTCGTCCTCCACCTCGATGCACACCGGGCCGTCATAGCCGGTTTCCATCAGCGTCCCGAAAAACCGGCCCCAGTTGATCTCGCCGTAGCCGGGAATCCGCGGCTGATGCCACTCGAGCGGATGCGCAAACACCCCGACTTGATTCAATCTCGCCTGGTGGATTTTCACGTCCTTGGCGTGGACATGGAACAGCTTATCCTTGAACTCGTGCAGCGCGCTGGCCGGATCCATGAACTGGAGCGCAAAATGCGACGGGTCAAAATTCAACCCGAAATTGGGCGACGGCAGATCGTTGAAGGCGCGCCGCCAGATGGCCGGGCTGGTCAGCAGGTTCTTTCCTCCCGGCCATTCATCCCGCGTGAACAGCATCGGGCAGTTCTCGATCCCCATGCGGACGTCGTGATCCTCGGCCAGGCGCAGCAGGGGTTTCCAGGTCTTGAGAAAGCGCGGCCAGTTGTCGTCCACGCTGCGCGTCCAGTCGCGCCCCACAAACGTGTTGACGTTGCGCAGTCCAAGCTTCGGCGCGGCGACGATGACCTTTTTCAAGTGCGCGACCGCGGCCCGGGCCACCTCGGGATTCGGATCGAGCGGATTTGGATAATAGCCGAGCCCGCTCAGGCTCACGCCGGTCCGGGCGCACAGGGCGAGGATGTCCTCGGCGGCGCTCTTCGACAGGCTGGTGACATCGATGTGGGTCACGCCTGCGTATTTGCGCTCCGCCCGGCCCACGGGCCAGCACATGACTTCAACGCAGGCAAAATTCTCCGCGGCGGCGAAGGCGAGAACATTCTCCAGCGAACATTCGGGCAGGATGGCGCTGACAAATCCGAGTTTCATGGTTGGTGAAATTGGTGTGCTCCGAAATTGTGTGGGGCAGATGGGGTGGGATTGCAAGCGCCGCGCAGGGCGGCTGACGAGAGGGAGCGCCCTGGGCTTGTGGTGGCGCGCGGCGCGCGGCGCCGCCCGGGCGTGGACGCCGGCCCCACGAAATCGCCGCAGCGCCCTTCGGCGGCGGTGACCCTACATCTTGACCACGCGCACCCGAAGGCCGTCCTGAATGCGATCGCCGGGGTACAACAAAACCGCTTCACCCTCTTTCAACCCGTCGACAACTTCCGTTTCCGTTTCGCTGGTGTGGCCAATCTTGACGGAGCGAAGCCGGGCCCGTCCCTGCTCGATCACGTAGGCGTGCCAGTCCTGGCCCTGGCGGAAGACGGCTCCGCTGGGGACTTTGAGCGTGCGCTCGTTCTGCCAGGTGATGATGCGGGCCTCGACGCGGAACTGGTCGCCGAGGTTGCCGCGTTCGGCCAGCGGCGTCAGCAGATCCGCCACGGCATAGACGCGTTGCTCCTCGACGCCGAGGGCGGAGACCTTGGTGAACGCAGCCGGTTCGACGAAGCGGATGGCGCCTTGCAACGGCTGGGTGCCGCCCCACTGTTCGAACTCGACGGGAGTCCCGGGGTTGATCCGGGCGCCGTCGCGGGACAGAACTTCGATGATGACCTCGAGGTCGTTGGGGTTGCCGATTTCGATGAGCGGCGTGCCGGCGGTGACCGCCCGGGCGCTTTCTTCATAGACTTTGAGCACGCGGCCACAGACGGGCGTGTGCAGCTCGACCGGAGTCTGGTCGGAGGCGGGCGTGGCGTTGAACTCGAGCAACTGGGCTTCCGCCTCGCGGAGCGCCGCCTCCGCGGCGGTCAGATCCTTGGCGGCGGCGGCCTCGCGCCACTGGACCTGCTCGAACTCCTGGGCGGAGACGGTGCCGTCGTGGTGGAGCGGTTCATTGCGCTTGAGCTCGCTCAACGCGAACTTGTGCTGCTCCCGGGCGCGGGCAAGCTGGGCATCGGCGGTGTCGCGCTTGGCCTGGGCCAGCGTGCGGGTGCGGGCGTCGAGCAGAGCTGGCCGCACCGGATCGATGATGGCGACCACCGCCTGGGTGTTGGTCAGCTCGGCGCCGGCTTTGAACGGGATGCGGCGCAGCTGGCCGGCCACCGGTGCGGACACGATGTAACGCTGGCGCAGACGGGTCTTGCCCTCCTCATTGACGGTCACGCGCAGGCGTCCGGTGGTGACCTGGGCGGATTCCACCGGGGCGGGCTTTGGCAATAGGCCAAGGACGATCAGCGCCACCAGCACAAGAATCCCGAGGTACGGAAGAATTCGTCGCACGCGCAAGGGGCGGGGACGGGGAGCGGAGCGTTGGGCCGGGGCCGGCGCCGGTGCGGAGGGGGCTGGGGTCGAGGCGTGGAGCGTGTTCGGATTCATGGAAAATGGGCGACGATCCCGGTGGCGCTACTCGGGGGCCTTCAAGGCGCCGACAAGATTGAGGTGTTTGAGCGTTCGCAGGACGACGAGCGCGGACAAGGTGGAGGCGGCGGCCACGATCGAGACGGCAAACGCGTAGTTGCGCGCGGTAAAGACGGTGGGAAGACGGACGGTTTCCGTGTTCACGGCCTGCAGAATCCCGGTGGCGAGGAAGGTGCCGAAAGCCAGGCCGAGCGGCACGGCGATGAGCGCGAGGATGACCAGCTCGGTGACCAGCACGGCGCCAACCTCGCGCTGGGAGAAGCCGATGACTCGCAGCGTCGCCAGCTCGCGAGCGCGTTCGGCCAGAGAGATGCGGGCGTTGTTGTAAACCACTCCGAACGCCACGATGGTCGCGAACGTGAGATAAATCGACTGGATCAAATTGATGCTGGCCGCTGTGGTTTGCCGGAAGTTCGCCCGGAGCGATTCTTTGACCACGACCCAGCTAATCCGGGGTTGCTCCTTGAGCTCGCGCAGAAAGTTGTGCCACGCCGCGCCGTCCACGCGGAAGGTGGCGCCCGTGATGATGTCGCCCTCTCCCAACAGACGGTTCAACGCCCGGCGATCCATGTGCGCGACCAGCCCCGCGAAGTCCTCGCTGAAGCCGGCCAGCGGAACATCCACCCGCCGCCGCCGCCCTTCCAGAAACTCAAGCGTGACCCGGTCGCCCAGGCGCGCGCCGAGCACCTGCGCGAGCTTGGCCGAAACCACCAGACCATCCGGCGGCACCGCAATGGTCCGGGAATGGCTGTCGATCACCCGCTCGTGCTGGCCATCCGGCGTCATGCCGTGGACCGCCAGCTGCCGGTGACGCTGGCCGAAATGGATGCGGGCGGCCGCATACCGAAACGGTTCAATGCTCATCACCCCCGGCAACTGACGCAGCGGGTGCTTGGCCGCCTCGCTGTCCGGCTCGACGAGCCCGATGCTCACGTCCTGGCGCTGCACGGTGTCCCATTGAAATTCGAGGATCTGGCTGACGCTGTCCCGAAAGCAGTTCGGGATGATCAGAATTCCCGTGGCCAACGCGAGGCCGGCGACCGTGAAGAACACCTGCATGGGCTTGCGCTCGAGATTGCGGATGGCGATGCGGAAGGTGTTCGAGAACAAGTGCGCGATGCCGGTCCGCTCCACGAGCGCGGGTCGATAGCTGGCGGGCGGTTCCGGCCGCATCGCTTCGGCCGGAGGCAGCCGGGCGGCGCGCCGCACCGCGCCGAGCACGCCCAGCGTCGCCGCCACCGCCGCCACGCCCAGCGCAATGATCAGCGCCGAGGCATCCAGCCGAAATCGCAGATCGGGAAAGCGAAAGAACAGATGATACATGCCCACCAGACGCGAGCCGAGGATGACCCCGCCAATCGCGCCCGCCAGCGTGCCGCCGAGGACGAACGCCAGGGCGAACTTCAGGTAGTGCAGCGCAATCTGGCGATTGGTGAACCCAAATGCCTTCAGCACGGCGATCTGCTCGCGCTGGAGCGTCAGCAGGCGCGACAAAACCGCGTTCGTCATGAACGCTGCCACGCTCAGAAAAATCAACGGGAAGCCCAGGGAAAGAATCGTCAGCACGCGAATCTCGTCGGAGACGCGGATGTGGGACGGATGATCGG
Organism: Limisphaerales bacterium; assembly: GCA_044229355.1. Taxonomy (GTDB): domain Bacteria; phylum Verrucomicrobiota; class Verrucomicrobiia; order Limisphaerales; family JADJPG01; genus JBGARF01. Next base: position 271,577 of record JBGATF010000002.1, on the reverse strand, counting down.
TGCGACCGTGGGCGCCGCGCCCGCCGTAGGGCAGGAAAAGGCGGTCCAGCTCGGCGATGACCGCTCGTTCGCTGGCGCCCGGCGCGAGGGACAGCACGACGGAATTGAATGCCCCATAGAGATCGAACGCATTCGACAGCTCTTCATACGGCATCCAAAAGATTCCGTAGGTCCGGTTGTCCGGCAGGGCGGAGCCGGGGCGCGACTCGAAGATGTATTCGGGAGAGAGGACGATGCCCGCCAGGCGAACGGTCTGGCGCCGGCCGTTCATCACCATCGTCACGGAATCGCCGGGCTGCAGGTGGTTGGCCTGGGCGAACGCTTCCCCCACGAGCGCGGCGCCGCGGCTGCCGGGCGTGAGCCATTGGCCGGCGCGCAGATAAAGGCGGTTCAGCTCGGTTTGGCGGAAGTCCGGCACGGAACGGACCAGGCCGGTGGCGGGTTCATCGAGCCCGGGGATGTCGAGGGTGACCTGCACGGATACGCCGGGCTCGACCGCCGCGACGCCCGGCATTGCCCGCACCTGGTCCATCAACGAGAGCGGCGCGCGCTTCAGCCCGGCGAAGACATCGGCAAAACGATGGGCCTGGTAATATTCGGCGCGCGTGCCTTCAAGGGAAAAGATCAGGCTGCGCGACATGATGAGCATGGCAAGTCCGCACGCCATGACCAGCGACACGGCGGCGGCCTGGCCCTTCATGCGGCGCAGGTCGCGCAGCAGCTTGCGATCGAGGTGGTGAATCACGGCTGCCGAAACCGGACTTGGGGCGCCGCGGGCACTCCGGCGGGGCGGCCTTCGGCCCGCCGAGCGACGCGGCTTCCTTGGAGGGGCCTCGTGTTCACCAGTTCAAACTTGTGACGGGAACCCGCTGCGCGTTCCGTTCAATGTGGTGCACCCGGCCGTCTGAAAAATGGATGACGCGATCCGCCATGCCGGCCATGACTGCGTTGTGCGTGATGATGACAGTCAAGGTGCCAAGTTCGCGGTTGGCCCGCTCGACGGCCTCCAGCACGACAATCCCCGTGCGCACGTCCAATGCGCCAGTCGGTTCGTCGCAGAGCAGGACCTCCGGCCGCTTGGCAATGGCCCGGGCAATGGCCACGCGCTGCTGCTCGCCCCCCGAAAGCTGCGCCGGAAAATGGTCCAGGCGCGGCGCCAACCCAACCATACCCAGGGCGTCCTCCGGCGGCATCGGATCCCGGGCGATCTCCGTGATCAACGCGACGTTCTCCCGGGCCGTCAGGCTGGGAATCAGATTGTAGAACTGAAAAATGAAGCCCACACTGTCACGCCGGTAGCGGGTCAAGGCGGCCTCGTCCGCTTCCGTCAGATTCAAGTCCCGATACCGCAACTCTCCCGCCGTGGGAACATCGAGCCCCCCCAACTGATTGAGCAGCGTGGTCTTTCCGCTGCCCGATGGACCCAACAAAACGATGAGCTCGCCGGCATACAGATCCAGGTCCACTCCGGCCAGCGCATGCACTTCGGCGGTGCCCAGGCCGTAAACCTTGGTCAGCCCGCGAGCGCGGAAGATCGGCGCCGCGCCCGGCGGGGGCAGGGCAGCCTCACGATCGGCCGTCACGGTCGCAACTGTGGTCATTTAATCAAAAACGGACCGGACGGAGCCCCGCCCAGACCGCGTTCCGGGCGTAGTATCGGAGTTTGGGCCAGAAGCGCAATGCCACGAACGTGGCAGGCGCGGGCCGTCGCCGGCCCCCGCGGCCCCGGCGCCGCCCTCGCCCATCCGGATCTTGCGTGATTCGCAGGGTTCCGATTTAGTCAGGGCATGGCAATGCTTCCGCGAATGTTGGCCGGCGGTTTGATTCTGGCCGGCCTGGCCGTGCAAGCGCCGGCGCAGACGCCGGCGCCTGCGCCCAAGCCCGTCCCCGGGTCCGCGCCGGCCGCGGCGGGACGCCCAACCAATGACGTCCAGGCCCAGGCGGTCGAACTGCTCCGCCGGGTGATTAAGGAGCAGCAGCAAAACCCCAACCGCGTGATTCGCACTCCGGTGGTGCCGGGCAGCGCCACCGGCGCGCCGGGGGCATTGCGGCCCGATCAAGCCGAGCTTGAACGGCAGTTCCTCGATGGCCGGATCTCGGCCAAGGAGTTCCAGAAGGCACTTGAGGATCTCGAGAGGAACCCACCCCCGCCCGCCCCGAAGCCGGCGCCCAAAGCCGTGGTTAAGGATCCTGCCCTGTCCCCCAAAGCCGCGTCGAACTCGCCCGGCAAGATCATCACCAACGCACCCGCCACGGTCGTCTCGACACCGGAAGACGCTCCCGAGCAGAAGACGCTCTCGGACGTCGAGGCGAAGATCGACGAGATTCTGGCCAAACGGCGCGCACAGGTGGAAGCATCCAAAACCAATGGTGCGCCGGCTGCAGCCGGGCCGCTCACCAAACGCCAAAAGCTGGATGCCCTCTTGCGCGCGGTCATCCAAGGCAAGCTCACCGACGCCGAATACAAGGTCGAACGGGAGAAGATTCTCGCCCAGCCCGATTAAGCCGCCTGGCTCGGTCCGCCGCGGGTGGACCGCCGCACTGCCGCGATCGCCAGCCAACGGGCGCACCCCTTGTGCAAGTCAAGAAAGCCATCATCACTGCTGCCGGCCAATCCCAGCGGACATTGCCGCTCCAGAGCCTGGTCGATCGCGACGGCGTGCCGAAGACGGCCCTGCAAATTCTGATCGAGGAAGTGCTCCACGCGGGCATCGACGAGGTGTGCCTCGTCATCGCCCCGGGAGATCAGGAGGCCTATCGCGCGGCGGCGGGCCCTCATGCCAAACGCGTCGCCTTCGTCGAACAGGCGCGCCCTCTCGGATACGGTCATGCCGTGCACTGCGCCGCGGAGTTCACCGGGCGCCAGCCCTTTCTCCTCCTCGTGGGCGACCACTTGTATGTTGCGCGGGGAGCCCGCCGGTGCGCCCAGCAGTTGATCGGAATCGCAGGCGCCGAGGCGTGCAGCGTCTCCGCCGTCCAGGCCACCCACGAAAGCAAGTTGCCGTTTTATGGCGCCGTTGGCGGTCGCCTGGTCGCCGGTCGCCAGGGCCTTTACGAGATCTCTGAAGTGGTCGAAAAACCCACCCCGACCGAAGCCGAGCAGCGCCTGGTCGTCCCCGGTTTGCGGGTCGGCCATTACCTCTGCTTCTTTGGCCTCCACGTTTTGACGGCCAGCGCGATGGACATCCTGCGGGATGAAGTGGCGCGCGCAGGAGAGCTGGGCGGCGCCCATCTCACCACGGCGTTGGCCCGCCTCAAGGGTGTCGAGCGTTACCTGGCCAGCGAACTGGCCGGGCGCCGGTATGACATCGGCTTGAAATATGGGTTGCTGACGGCTCAGATGGCGCTGGCTTTGGACGGCCAGGATCGCGATGAGGTGCTCACAGCGTTGCTCGAACTGTTGGCCATGCGGGACAAAGGGCACTGAGCGACGTCATCGGGACCCCAACTTCGGGATGCCCTGACGAGTGTATCTCGACGCCGCTGGTAAAGGTTGGTCCAACCTGTCCGGAGCGCGGGACCCGCACCGGGCGACCCGCCGCAGCGAAAATCGGCGGCGGCCGTGGGGGCCGTCGACTCCTGGCCGGCTTCAGCCGCTGCGAGTTCAATCCCTTCCGCCCGCTCACGGCTTTGAGACGCGCGGTTTCATAAACCTCCGGCAAATAGGCACTCCGGCAAATAGGGAATTGACACGCCCTCGAGGCAAAACTAGCTTCGCACCAACAATTTTTTAACGAAGCGATTATGTCCGAGAACATTCCAGGCGCAACCCCCGGTGCTCCCGGCGCCTCCGGCGCTCCGGTTCCGCCAAAACCGCCCGAGCCCTCCAAGGTTCAGCCCAAGAAGGAAACCGTTCGCATCAGCTTGCCGCCCAAACCTACTGCGGCGCCAACCATCAAGCTTCCGGCCTCCCCGGCCAGCACACCTCCGACCGGCGGCGCTGCGCCGGCCGCAGCGGCTCCCGCTGCGCCCGGACCTCGCCCGGCGACCAGTGCGCCCGCCGCTCCAGCTGTGGCTGCGCCCGCCGCGTCCAGCACGAGTTCCGTCGGTCGCCCGCCCACGTCCACCGGTCCGGCGGCCCAGCGTCCGCCAACCCCGACGCCGGCACCGCGCCCGCCCGCTCCGGCGGCGAAAAAGATCAGCGGCCTCGATATGGGCCTGGCCATTGCGGCCGCCGTCATCGGGCTCGCTGCTGTCGGAAGTGTCGCGTTTCTTCTCACCATCAAGTAGCCATGGCCTCTGCAAATATCGTAAACGTCTCAACGGCGAGCTTTGATCAGGATGTCACCGGATCCCCCACGCCAGTCGTGGTGGATTTTTGGGCGGAGTGGTGCGGACCCTGCAAAATGATCGGGCCGATCCTGGATGAATTGGCCACCGAGTACGGCGGCAAGGTTCGCATTGCCAAGGTCAACATCGACGAGCACCAGGATCTCGCGGTCCGCTTCCGCATCAACTCGATCCCGACCCTGTTATTCTTCAAAAATGGCCAGGTGGTCGATCAGGTCGTCGGCATGCGCAGCAAGAAGGATTTCAAGGCCAAGATTGATCAGATGGTCGGCTGACCCGGCCCGCGCTCGCGCGGCCTGCGGGTATCATGCCTCTTCTTCCCACGCCCGGCTATTTCTCATGCCGGGCGCATTTTTATCAACAGCTGGCCCAACTCACCGCTGCCGGGCTGACCCTCCCGGCCGCCTTGGAACTCCAGCGCCGGAGCCCGCCCGCCCGCGGTTTGCGCCCGGCCCTCGACGTCATCCTGTCCGAGCTTCATCAGGGCTCCACGTTCGGTGACGCCGTTGGCGCGGCCACGCGTTCCTTGGATCCATTCGACGTCGCCTTGTTGCGTTCGGGGGAACACAGCGGCCGGCTGCCCGCATGCTTTCAGATTCTCGGCGAACATTACGAAACCAACGCCCGGCTTCTTCGCCAGGTGATTTCCGCGCTCCTGTATCCCGCGCTTCTGGTTCACCTCGCCATCCTCCTCGCGCCTTTACCCCAGCTGGTCCTCACCGGAAATGTCGCCGCCTACCTGACAGGCGTGTTGGGGGCCTTGATCCCGATTTACCTCGTGGTTGCTGGCATCGCGTGGTTGACGGGTGGGACGCATCGCGGACGGTGGCAGGCGGCAACCGAGGCCGTTCTGCGATGGGTTCCGATCTTTGGAAAGGCCCGCCGAAACCTCGCCGTGGCCCGGCTTTCTTCCGCGCTGGAGGCGCTGATTTCGGCCGGGGTCCCGATTCTCCAGGCGTGGGAATTGGCCGGCGCTGCTTGCGGGTCGGCCGCGCTGGGCCGCGCCATCGAACGCTGGAAGCCCCTCGTCGAAAACGGAGTGACCCCCGCCGAGGCCCTCCAGCAATCACCGGAATTCCCCGAGGTCTTCGTCAGCCTCTACCACACTGGCGAGGTGTCCGGTTCCCTCGACGACACCCTGCGCCGTCTGCAGGTGTTGCACCAGGAAGAGGGATCCCGCCAGATGCGCGCCCTCGCGGAGTGGACTCCGAAACTGATCTATTTTGGGATCGTCTTGCTGGTGGCCTGGCAGGTGATCAGTTTTTGGACCGGCTACTTCAGCTCGATTGGAAACTTCTAGGCAGGCCCCATTTCGCCCAGGGACAACACCCCGCCTCCATTCCATCTCGTGACAATCGCAGCGTGCCTGTCTTCGGGTCTCCAAAAACCCGCAGGCCGACCGAGGCGCCGCCAGGTCAGGAAAATTGCTTTTCACCATTGCGCCTCCTCTGCTATCCAAAGCCGGTATGTTTGCCCGATTCGCCTTGTTCGCGATCTGTTTGTTGATGGGAGCCCGCGCGGCTGACGCAGCCAGCTACCAGCTGGCAAACGGTTCCACGCTGGACGGAGAGCCCATCGCATTTGACGCGCGTGGCGTGGTGGTGAAGCTGGCCGACGGCAGCTTCTCGCCGCGCGAAGGCTGGACCAATTTCACCCAGCAAGCCCTGCAGGAACTGGCCAAAAATCCCAAGGCCAAGCCTCACGTCGAACCGTTCCTCGATGTCGACGAGCCGGAGGACGCCAAGCCGAAGCTCGAGATCAAACCGAAGCCCATCGACCGGCTTGCCCGCCCAACGCCCAACGCCGGCTGGGGGGCGCTCTTCGCTTCCGGCCTGTCCGTGACGCTTTTGCTGCTCGTTTACGCCGGCAACGTCTACGCCGGATACGAAGTCGGCCTGTTCCGGAACTACAACCCCTTCATGGTCGCGGGAATTGCCGCCGTGGCGCCCTTGGTCGGGCCCGTGCTGTTCCTCTGCCTGCCCACGCGCTTGCAGCGAAGCATCGACGACCTCGCCGCCGAATCCATGGCCCGCGCTGTCGCCGAGGCGGAGGCGACCGGCACAGCTCCGAATTTGTCGGTCGGCAACCCCGCCGAAGAACAGGCCGCCGAAGCCGCCCGGGCCGAGCAGGCCAAATCCCAGGTCACCGCCTACCAGCGCGGCCAAACGTCCTTCAACCGCCGCTTCTTCGAAACCAAGTTCGCCGGCTTCCTGAAAGTCGTCCCCGGTGACGAAGAGAAGGACAAGGAAATCTACATCCGCTCGGTTCGCGGGGAGTACGTGGGCACCCGTTTGACCCGCATTCTGCCCAACGAGTTGACCATGCAGGTCAACAAGGGCGATGCCACCGCGGACATCATCATTCCGTTTGGCGAGATCTACGAGGTGCAGGTCCGCCCGCGCGCTGTCCCGGCCGGCTGAGGTCCGCGCGTCGCCGCTCAAGGCGAAGACAAAACAGCCGTAGCAGTGGTATGAAATATCGTACGATCCTCCTGTTCGGCGCCCCGGGCTCCGGCAAAGGTACCCAGGGCAAAATCATCGGCCAAATCCCGGGTTTCTTTCACTTCGCCTGCGGCGACGCCTTCCGTAACCTCCGCATCGAGGATCCCATGGGCCGCCTCTTCATCGAATATTCCAGTCGCGGCGAACTCGTTCCCGACGAGGCCACCATTGCGCTCTGGTCGAAAAACATCAACGCCAGCACCGTCGACGGAGAGTTCGACCCCGCCCGCGACACGCTCGTCCTCGATGGCATCCCCCGCAACCCGCACCAGGCCCAGATGCTTTCCGATACACTTGACGTCAAGGCCGTCTTCTTCCTCTCGTGCGCCGACCGCACCAAGATGGTCGAACGACTCCAGCGCCGTGCCTTGCGCGAAAATCGCCTCGATGACGCCAACCTCGATGTCATTCAACGCCGCCTCGATACTTACGAGAAGGAAACCCGCCCCGTCCTCGACTTCTACGGGCCCAAGCTCGTGCACACCGTCGACGCGACACAGTCTCCTCTAAACGTGCTGCGGGAAATCCTAGGTCTCATCGGCACTTAGCCGGAACGATTCAGTTGGGCGGCGGACGGTTGCGCCGCAGATCCTTGCGAAGGCCGAGGCGTGAGGAGCGAGCGTATTGAGATGAAATACGTAAGCGACGAACAACGAAGGCCTTCGCAAGAAGATCAAGCAAACGGCTGCTGACCAACTGAATCGTTCCGGCTTAGAAAGTCGCCCGGGCTGCGCCAATGCGCCCGATAGCAATTTCAATTCGTCAGGATCCGCTTCTCCCCGGCGAACCCCGGGCAAATTGGTACGGGTTCGCAGTGAGAAGTCCGAACTCTCAAGGTTGAACGTGTCGAGTTCGACGTTGGAAGGTCAAACCTTCCCGAGACCCAGGCCCGTCCACCCGCGATTTTTCAGCAATTGACGCAGACGATTTGCGAATTCGTGTGCCAGCTGGATCATCGCCTCCGCCTCCGCTGCAGCCAGATTTCGCCGGCTGTTAAATTCCCACAGCGTCAGCCAATGGTGGAAATGTTCGGGACCGATCCCCAGCGACAGGTGCGCGGCTCCAAACCCGCCGCCGTAACGCGATGGGCCGCCAGTCTGACGCGCCCAAAATTCCGCGATCTTGGCCAAGTGCGCGTTCCAATCGGAAATCGTCGCATTGAAGATCGGTCCAAGGATCGTGTGCTGGCGGATGTCAGCATAAAACGGGCGGATCAGCGTGAGGATTCCTTCGTGCCCGCCCAGCCGTTCATACAAGGTGGCCGTGGATCCCTTCGAATCAAGTGTCGCGTTCATCGTAAAGAAGTTCGTCCCGTTCGGGCCTTGCCATCTACTTGACTCAATCGGCCCCACACCAGAGCTGGGGCTGGGGTGTTGAGTTGGATTCGCCCGAAGCCTGCGGGCCACCGCATCGTACGGGTTAGGCGTTCGCCGGACCCGGTGAGAATCTCCAGATCGACTTGCGTGCCACCCCGCCAAGGCAGCCCGGTGCAATCCACGTCGGTAACCGGCGTGGCTCGGCTTCCGTGGGTCACCGCCAATAGAAATCCCGCCATTCCACCGTCCGGACTGAGTCCGCCCAGGCACCATTGTCCCTCGGCCGGTTTTGATGGTCCTTCGACGCGAACCGGCGTTTCCTGGAGCGCACGAAATGCGCGAAACGCTTCGAAGGTCGCCTTCGGCGCACCGTGTATCGTGAACAAACCGAACGGCTGGTTGTCGGCGCTATAATAGTTCGCGATGTCCACCGGCGCGTCCTGCAAGCTGATGAGCACGGCGGCCGCAAACGCAGCGCCCTCAGGCCCGCCCTGGCGCGCGTACCACTTCTCCCGTCGTTCTCCCGCCTGGGAGAGCATGGGTTGCCAGTCGTGGTCGGGAAGATAGTTCCATTCGTTCAGATGGCTCTCCGTGGCGCGGAATCCTTCCTGATCCAAGTAACGTCTCAACGCCCGCGCGCGTTCCGCATAATAACCCGGATCGTCGCTGTAGCCGTGCCACGAAAAAAAATCGAGCGGCGCGCCCGTGCGGTGCACGTGATCGAGAAACCCGCGGAGAAACTCCGACGGCTCCAGCACGCCGCCGCGCGATGAGCCCTGATGGCCCAGGGACGGGCCGCCCACCTTCAGTGCCGGCCAGCGGGCTTTGATCGTCTTCGCCGCCACGGTATATAGCTCGTAGTATTGTTCGGCGCTCCCCGTCCACATGGCTGGCCGGTTCTCCGGTTCGTTCCAAATCTCCCAATAATCAATGCCCAGCCGGTGGCCGTCGGCCCACCCTTCGTTGTAGTGACGAATGACTCCGACACAAATCCGGGCCCATTTTGCCAGGTCGGAAGGAGGGTGGACGTAGCGCTTGCGCTTCGCGTGCTCGATGCTCTCGCCAAGTCGGTAAACAATGCGCGATCCGGTGTTCGTGATCGCCCGCAGATAGTCATCCGTCGGACCAAACCGATACGCCTTGGCGTTTTCCGGATCCGCTCCGAAATCAGGAAAAATTGCATGCAGATCAACGATGTCGGGATAGGGCCACGCGCTGTCATGGAGGCGAGTAAACGGAATGTTCAGCTCGCGGTGAAACGCAGTCAGATCCACCGTCTCTCCGGAACCGAGTGGACCGTTGTTGCCGCCGTGCAGGGCGCGGATGAAGCCATTGGTCCGGCCAAAATTCAGCGTCAGGTCGGCGCCTGCCACGGTGTCCGCGCCTCTACCCACCGCAGCGAGCAACCAAACGGCGGCCAGAATCATGCCCGAACGAACCAGGCGGTGCGTCCCGGCGCCCCCCGCGATGTGGTCAATGCTTCGTAAGCCAGTGCGGATCACGACCACCATTAACCTCGGCTGAACGAAGGGGGCAAGACGTTTGTCGATCCGTCCTGACCCCAGTCATTGCCGGTTCGCCATCCGTGGCGCACGACCGATTTCATGTCCCACGTGGGACACAAATCGGTCACGCGTGCCAGGTCGAGTAAAGGGGTTTTCCCGATCCCCAACGACCGAGAACGCTTCGTGTGGCTTCGATGGGTATGCTGTAATGCGCAGTTGTTCGGCAATCTTCGTTGTTTTCTTGCGACCGATTTCATGTCCCACGTGGGACATGAAATCGGTCGGTGTCGGAATGAGCCGGGGCAGCGGGAGGTGATCGGGCGGGGCGATACTTGTCGTGGAAAACGGGTCAGGCTGGAAGAAGTATGATGATAAGCGGTGTGGCGGGATGAGGGTGGGAAGGGCGGGCTGGTGCCCGTGATTGATCTTGAGGTGGCCGGCGTGGTTGCCCAAGTTCAACGCATGCGTGTCGTCACATCACCGGCCGCCATGCAGCGCGCGGCATGGCGCTGGCGGCGGGCCGGCCGGCGAATCGGCTTTGTGCCGACGATGGGCTATTTGCACGAAGGCCATTTGAGCCTTGTGCGGCGGGCGCGTCGGGCCGTCGGCCGAGCGGGCGTCATCGTCGCAAGCATTTACGTCAACCCGACTCAATTCGGGCCGTCCGAGGATCTCAGCCGATACCCGCGGAATTTGGCACGGGATAAACGGCTCTGCCGGGACGCCGGGGTTGACGTTTTGTTTTGTCCCACCGACGAGACAATGTATCCGGGCCGCGAGCGAGGCGGCTATTCGACCTACGTCGTCGAGGAAAAATTGGGCTTGGGCATGGAGGGGGCTTCGCGGCCGGTGCATTTCCGAGGGGTTACGACGGTGGTGGCGAAACTGTTCAATCTGGTGCTGCCCGACGTGTCGGTGTTTGGGGCCAAGGACTGGCAGCAGGCGGCCATCATCCGGCGGATGGTGCAGGACCTGAATTTTCCCGTGCGGATTTTGGTGGCGCCGACGGTGCGCGAGTCGGGGGGGCTGGCGTTGAGTTCGCGGAACAAATACCTGACGCCGGCGCAGCGTGTTCAGGCGCAGGCGTTGTCGGCGTCGTTGGCCAGCGCGCGGAAGTGGGTGCGCCGCGCGGCGAGCGGCGTGCCGTCGGCGGGGCTGAAGCGGCGGCTGACGTCGCAGATCGAACGCGAGCCGGAGGCGCGGGTGGATTACATCGAGTTTTTCGATTCGCGGACGTTGGAGCGGGCGCGGCGGGTGCGGTCTGGCACGCACATGGCGCTGGCGGTGGTCGTCGGCCGAACCCGATTAATCGACAATGGCATTCTCTAAGGTGACTCATTACGACTTTCTGGTGCTGGGCAGCGGGATTGCCGGCCTTTCCTTTGCCCTGAAGGTGGCGGGGCGCGGCCGGGTGGTGATTGTGACCAAGAAGGATCGGGCGGAGTCGAACACGAACTACGCCCAGGGCGGGATCGCGGCGGTGACGAGCCGGGAGGATTCCTTCGAGATGCATGTCCGGGACACGCTCGAGGCGGGGGCGGGTTTGTGCAAGGAGGCGGTGGTGCGGACGATTGTGGAGGAGGGCCCGGCGCGGATCCAGGAGTTGATTGAGCTGGGCATGCGGTTTTCCGAGCGGGACATCGATCGGCCGGGCGGCGGGCGGGAGCTGGATTTGGGCAAGGAGGGGGGGCACTCGCGCCGGCGCATACTACACGCGAAGGATGTCACGGGCCGGGAGATCGAGCGGTCGTTGCTGGCGGCGATTGCCCGCGAGCCGAACATCACGATTCTGGAAAACCATTTCGCGATCGACCTGATCACGACGCGCAAGCTGGGCCGGCCCGGGCCCAACCAGTGCCTGGGGGCTTACGTCTTGAACAAGCCCGCCGGCCGGGTGCTCACGCTGGCCGCGCCGGTGACGATGCTGGCCACCGGCGGGTGCGGGAAGGTTTACCTCTACACGACGAATCCCGACATCGCGACGGGTGACGGCGTGGCGATGGCTTACCGGGCGGGTGCACCGATCGCCAACATGGAGTTCGTCCAGTTTCACCCGACCTGTCTGTATCATCCGAAGGCGAAGTCGTTTTTGATCAGCGAGGCGGTGCGAGGGGAAGGTGGTGTCTTGAAGTCGATGGACGGGCGTGAGTTCATGGAGACCCAGCATCCGCTGAAATCGCTGGCGCCGCGCGACATTGTGGCCCGCGCGATCGATGGGGAAATGAAGCGCACCGGGGCGGACCATGTGCTTTTGGACATTACGCACAAGCCGGCGCGCTTCATCATGAGCCGGTTTCCCAACATCTACCAAACGTGTCTGGGCTACGGCATCGACATCACCAAGGACCCGATTCCGGTGGTGCCGGCGGCGCACTATCAATGCGGCGGTGTGTTGACGAGTGCGGATGGGGACACGGCGATCGGGGGGCTCTACGCGGTGGGGGAAGTGGCGTGCACCGGCCTGCACGGCGCCAATCGTCTGGCCAGCAACTCGCTGCTGGAAGCGTTGGTTTGCGCGCACCGGGCGGCGGACCGGCTCGAAGCGAATCCGCCGCCGCGGGTGGATGTGCGGATCGAGCCATGGCAGTCCGGCGAGGCGCACGACCCGGACGAGCTCGTGGTGGTGTCGCACAATTGGGACGAGATTCGCCGGCTCATGTGGGATTATGTGGGAATTGTCCGAACCAACAAACGCCTGCAGCGCGCGCAGAAGCGCATCGCCAATCTGCAGGATGAGATTCAGGAGTATTATTGGAACTTCATCGTGACGAGCGATTTGCTGGAGCTGCGCAACATTGCGACGGTCGCAGAGTTGATCGTGGGCTGCGCGCTGCAACGGCCGGAAAGTCGCGGGCTGCATTACAATCTCGACTATCCGGAGCCGAATCCGGCCTGGGCGCAGCGCGAGACGACGATGGTCAGGGCCGGCGTGTGAGCTGCGTGCGCTCCATTCGAACTCCGCGGCCATGAGCACAGGCCTGCCATCGGCGTCCTCGGCGGACGGTGACGTCATCGAGTATTTCAACCGGCACTCCGGGCGGCTGGAACGGGAGCAGGTGTATGGCGCCGGCTGGATGCGCTGGACCTACGGCACGGCCCTGGGCCGGCTGGCGTTGGAGGCGTTGGTCAAGCGGGCCTGTTTCTCCCGATGGTATGGCTGGCGCATGAACCGTCCGCGCAGCCGTCGCAAGATTGGGCCATTCATCCGGGAGTTCGGCCTTGATCCGGCGGAGTTTGCCTCCGGGCCGGAATCGTTCCGCACATTCAACGAGTTTTTCCATCGCCGTCTGCGGCCGGGTGCGCGCCCGATCGATCCTGGCGCGGGTACCGTCGTGTTCCCGGCCGATGGCCGGCACCTGGGTTATCCGGACGTCTCCGCCGTCGACGGGGTCTTCGTCAAAGGACAGCGGTTTGACCTGGTCAAGCTGCTGGGAGATGCGGCGCTGGCCGCCCGTTACGCGCATGGCGCGCTGGTGCTGTCGCGGCTGTGTCCGGTGGACTACCACCGGTTTCACTTTCCGGTGGCGGGCTGCGCGTCGACGGCCCACCTCATCAACGGCCTGCTCTATTCGGTCAATCCGACGGCACTTCGAAAAAACCTGGCTTATCTCTGGACGAATCGCCGCGTCCTCACCTCGATTCAGACGGAGAACGTCGGGACCGTTTTGATGCTGGAGATCGGGGCGACGAACGTGGGTTCGATCGTCCAGACCTATTCTCCGGGGACGGCCGTCGCGAAGGGCGAGGAAAAAGGCTATTTCGAATTTGGCGGCAGTTCGACTTTGCTGTTGTTCGAACCCGGGCGGGTGGCGCTGGCCGCGGATCTGGTGGAACAAAGCGCGGGTTGTCGCGAGCTCTACGCGCGGGTGGGCACGCCCCTGGGTGTCGCCGTCGCGCGGGTGGGAACGGGGACGTGACCGTATGAGTGGACCGGGGAATAATCCGAGTTTGTTGGCGGCGTCCGGCTCCGGGCCGGGGTGCGGGCGCGTGCTGGCGACGGACACGCCGCAGCGATTTGATGCGGCGGTGGCTGAGGCGGTGGCGTTGTTGCGGGCGGGGCTGGTGGTTGTTCTCCCGACGGAAACGGTCTACGGCCTGGCGGCGAACGCGCTGGATCCCCGGGCGGTGGGGCGGATTTACGAGATCAAAGGTCGGCCCGCGCACAACCCGATCATCGTACATGTCTCAGGATTGGCCATGGCGCGGCGGTGCACGCGGGACTGGCCGGAGGCCGCCGCGCGGCTGGCGGAGGCGTTCTGGCCCGGGCCGCTGACGGTGGTGGTGAAGCGTGCGCCCATCGTCCCGGACGTGGTCACGGCCGGAGGCGCGACGGTTGGACTGCGATGGCCGAGCCATCCGTTCATCCAGGCGGTGATCCGCGGTTGCGACTTTCCCTTGGCGGCGCCGAGCGCCAATCCTTCGAATCAACTTTCGCCCACGAACGCGGCGCATGTCTTCCGGTCGCTGGGCGATCGTGTTCCATTGATTGTGGACGGCGGGCAGTCACAGGTGGGGATCGAATCGACGGTGGTGGATGTGACGACGGAGCCTCCGCGGGTGTTGCGGCCGGGCATGGTGGGTTCCGAGTCAATTTGGGCGGCGCTCGCGCGGGGAACGGACGCGGCCCGGCTGGGCGGGCTGGGCGGGCTGGGCGGGGACGCGGATGAGGGCATGACGGGATTACGCAGTCCCGGGATGCTGCCGCGACATTATTCGCCGCGCGCGGCGTTGATCATCCTGTCATGGCGGGACACGGAGGATCTGGTCCGCCAGTTGCGCGCGCGGTCGGGTGACGAGCGGGAACCGGGGGCGTGCCACGTGGTGGCACATTCGGTCATTCCCGCGGCCGGGCCGTTCGGCAGCGTGCGGGTGATCCCGCACGATCCGGAGGCGTATGCGCGGGCGTTGTATGCGGAGTTGCACCGGTGCGACGAGGATGGCGCGCGGGTGATTGTGATGGAAGCGGTGCCGGAGGCGGCGGAGTGGTGGGCGATCGCGGATCGATTGCGCCGGGCGGCGGCTCCGCGGTGACCGGCTGCAGCCAAGAAATGCGAAAATTTTGACAACCTTTGCCCTGGGGGAGGGTGCAGGGGGCTCGTCCACCTTCTCCATGAACGCGCTCCTGACCGATCTGCGACAATCGGTTATTGCCAGTGAACTCCGTCGCGCCGAGATTTTTTTCCACTGTTCGGGCGAAACCATTCGACGGGTTTCCGCCATCACGGAGGCGCTGATGCTGGCCCGCGGGAAATTTTTATTTCGTGAGATGTCGCCGCCGGCGGGTCTGTTTGTCGTGCAACGGGGTGCGATCCGGCTGACGCGGTTGACGGCCCAGGGCACCGAGCAGGTGGTGCACGTCTTCCGGCCACACGAATCATTGGCCGAGGATGCGCTGGTCACGGGGCGCCGTTATTGGGGCTCGGCTTCAGCGGTGGAGGAATCCCAGGTGCTGGTCATCCCGAGGGAATCGCTCTTGTCATTTCTCCGCGAGGATCCGGAACTCGGGCTGGGCCTGTTGGCGGCGCTCGGACGGCAGTCGCAAATGTTGGTCAACCGTATCCGGGACCTGACCTCCAAGGATGTGCAGACGCGGATGGTGAACTGGCTGCTGGACCATTGTCCTGATGGGCGGAGTGGGCGGCCGCACACCATCCGGCTGCCGGAGACGAAGCGCTCGGTGGCCGCCGAGTTGGGCATTCGCAGCGAAACATTCTCCCGGGCTCTCGCCCGGATGAACTCGCAGCGTCTGGTTTCGTCCCGCGGGCGCAGCCTGACGGTTTTGTGTCCGCACCGCCTAACGCAGATGGTCAGCGCGACCGTGGAATAAGCGGTGGTGCGTCGAGTGCCTGACTAAAACTTTCTAAATACCTCGGAGCGCGTTCGCGTCTGAGCGTTGTCTTACGACTCATCTCCTGGGAAGGGGGAGAGCGGACTTCCGTCCGGAAACGCACTCAGGGCGTGGGCGGGAAGGTGGGGCAACGCGAAGGCGATTTCGGGTCCGCTTCGTGTATTCTTCAGGAAATCGACAGGTGGCGTGAGCCACTCGATCAACTTGGAATTTCGCCGGCGTCTCAGCCCTCCTCATCCACAAAACCGGCATCTGGTTCCAGCGTGCCAAATCCACAGAGTGAGACGTGCGACCGGGTAAAACTTGTCTTTTAGTCGACGAAAATCCGAACAACGGCGTGATGCTTCAGCGGGAGCTTACGCGCGAGTTTCCGGAGCTGGCATTCTATCGGGCGGTTCCGGGGACGGATGTGGCCGAATGCTGGCCGCAGGCCGAGGCGCCCGGAGTTTGTATCCTCGACTGGGGGTTGGGCGTCCGTGAAGCGTTCAAGGTTGCGCTCGAGGTGGAGGCGCGGTGGCCGCAAACCGTCCTGCTCGTATTTTGTCGCGAAGCCGCGGTGCGCGAGCGTTTCGAAGCGCAGCGGCGGGATCTGTCGCGTCCGGTGGGCGGTGTGGCAGCGGAATTACACGATTTGCTTGATCTGGCGAAACGGGTGCTGCGAGGTCCGGTGCCGTCGGCGCCCGGAGCGCGGGAAAAGGAGCAGGTGCCCGCTGCCGGCGTCGGCTGTCCACCCCGGTGCCAAACCGACGTCCTGGATTCGTTGCCGTTCGGCGTCGCGTTGGTGGACGCACGGACGCGGCGGGTGATCTATGCCAATGCCACGTTGGGACGATGGCTGGGAATTGCTCCCGCCGGCCTGACCACATTGCGTTTGGAGGATCTGCACTCGGGCGATGCGGTTCGGCGGATTGTGGCTTCGAGCCGGGTTATTCGGCGTCGGCCGAGCCTGGATTCGATTGAGGCGGCCATCAGTGTGCCCGGCCGGGGTGGAACGATGCTGGATGTTCTCGTGGGCGAGGCGTTCATGTCGGGCGAGGGCGCCTTTTCGGTTTTCTACGTGGACGCGACGGAGCGGCGCGCGGTGGAGCGGAAGCTGCGGCGCATGGGCGACGCGGTGGCGAACGCTGCCAGCGGGCGGGAGTTTTTCCGCAGCCTGGTGACGGGTCTGGCCCGGGTTCTGGATGTCGACATGGCCTCCGTCTGTCGGGTGCAGGCGGGCACAGGTCAGGGAATCTTGATCCGCTCGCTGGCGACGATTGTTGACGGGGAGGTGACCACGGACCAGGCGATGGACATCGCTGGTCATCCGGCCGAACGGGTGCTGAAGCATCAGCTGATTTGCGTCACGAGAAATTTCCGGAAGGAATATCCGCACGCCGCCTGGATGACGGAGCGGCAGGTGGAAAGCTATATGGGCCTGCCGGTGACCGGGGTTAATGGCGAGGTCATCGGCATGATTCAGATTCTGCATCGCGAGCCGCTGGCGAAGACGAAGGACTTGCGGGCGGTCCTTTTGATCTTCGCGACCCGGGTGGCGGCGGAGATGGTGCGGTTGGCGAACGAGGAGGCGTTGCAGGAACGCGAGCGGCTGATGAGCGAGGCGGAGCATGTCAGCGGCCTGGGCAGCTGGGAGTGGTCCATCGCCGCGGACCGGGTGAGCGTTTCTGAGGAAGGGCTGCGCATCATTGGGTGGGAGAGCTTGCCGCCTGAGGCCAACTACGAATGGGGCCTGGCTCGGATTCATCCGGACGATCAGGCCAAGGCTCGGGCCATGGTGGAGAACGCGATTCGCCAGCAAGGTTCCTTTGAGGAAACCTTTCGGGTGGTGCGCCCGGGCGGGGAATTTCGCCGGGTCCAGCTGCGGGGCCGGTTCATTGGCGAGGGCGACCGCGGCAGCGCTGACCGGTTGGCGGGAATTTTTCTCGACGTGACGAAGCGCCTGCAGTTGTCGCGGTCCAATGAGGCGTTCTCGAGGCTGGGCCAGCAGCTAAGCTCGGCGAAGACGAAGGTGGAGGCTGCGCGCATCATGGTTCGCGTCACGGCAGAGGTGTTTGAAGTCGACGCCGCCGCTTTTGGCTTGCGCGACGTCCGCGCTCCCGACCGTTTCGTGACCATTTTGAACATCGACTCGGTGGACGGCGTGCTGCAGGAGTTTGAGCCGGTCGTCAGCCGGGCTGGTCCCACGCCGATTCAGCGGCGGGTCATGGCGCGGGGCGCTCAGCTCTTCCATCGGGATCGCGAAAATCCGGGAGAATTGGAGGCTGTGCCGTTCGGGGTGGTGGCGCGCAAGTCGGCCACCATCATGGTTGTGCCCATCCGCTACCACGAGGAGTGCATTGGCATTTTTGCCATCCACAGCTACCGGAACAATGCGTATTCGGAAGAAGACCTGGCCGTGCTGCAGGCGCTGGCGGACTACGGCGCCGGCGCTCTGCTGCGTGTCGATGCGGAGGATGAAGCGAGAAAGAATCACGACCTGCTCAGGCTGGTCATCGATTCCCTGCCCGCGCACGTGGCCTATGTGGACGAGCACCAGCGCTACCTCATGGTCAATCGTCACTATGAGCATTGGTTCGCCCGCCCGCGCGTGGACATTGAAGGCCGTTCGCTGGAAGAGCTGCTTCCAGCCGACATGCGCCAGCCCGTCCTGACCGACGTCGCGCGGGCCTTGAAAGGCGAGTCTGTCGACTCCGAGATCGCGACGGACTGCATCGGGGGCGTGCGCCGGAACCTTCATCTGGTCTACGTGCCTCATGTGCTTCACGGCGGTCGCGTGGCGGGGCTGGTCATGCTGATCACAGACATCACCTCGCTGCGATCGGTGGAAGTGGAATTGCGGGAAAGTGTCGTCCGGACCCAGTCGATCCTCGATAACGCGGCGGCCGTCGTCTTCGTGAAAGACCTCCAGGGGCGCTATCAGTTGGTCAACAAACTTTGGGAAAAGGTGATGGCCTTGAACCGCGCGGAGGCGATCGGCCGTCGCACCGAGGAGTTGCATCCGGTGGACGTGGCCCAGGAATTGATTGCCAACGATCGAAAGGTTCTCGAGTCGAATGCCCCGGCGGAGATCGAAGAGGTCGTCGAGCGTCACGGCACGAAGCGGACATTTCTCGCCGTCAAATTTCCGCTGATTGACACGGGAGGACGCACCTACGGTCTTTGCGGCATTGCGACGGACATCACCCGGCGCAAGGCGATGGAGCAATCGATGCGTCAAGTCACCCGCCGGCTGAAGACCGCGCAATCCATCGCCCGGTTTGGCCATTGGGAGTGGGACATCGCCACGCGGGCGATGTGGTTCTCGGAGGAGACCTGTCGCCTTTTTGGCCTCGATCCGGCCGATTTTGTCCCCAGCTGGGAATTTTTCCTGGCGCTGGTGCACGCGGAGGATCGGGCGGCGATCCAGCAGGCCCGCGAGCGATGTCTCCAGGATTTGACGCCCTATTCCATCCTCCATCGGGTGATCCTTCCCAATCAGGGCATCCGTTATTTTCAGCAATATGGCGAGGCGGTGTTTGACGACGAGAGCACCGTCACGGCGGTCGCGGGCGTCTTGCAGGACGTCACTGAGCAGCACCTGACCGAACTGGCCCTGCGGGCGGCCGAGGAGAAGTTCCGTCGTCAGTGCGAAGCCATGCCCTTGCCCACCTTCATCTGGCAGTATCGGGATGGCGACTTCGTGCTAACGGAGGCCAACCCGGCGGCGCAGAAATTCTCGGAAGGGGCGATCGGACAGTTTTTCGGGGAGACGGCATCTGCCATCTTTTTCGACCTCCCGGAAATAGTCACGGATTTCCTCCGTTGCTACCATGGAAAGTCTTATTTCACCCGGGAGTTGCCGGCCTATCGGATGCGGACCACCGGCCAACGCAGGCATTTGCGGGCCCATGTGCATTATGTGGCTCCGGATCTGGTGGTCTTGCATGTCGACGACCTGACGGAACGCGTGGAGGCGGAGGCGCGGCAACGGGCCATGCTGCAGCTGATTCCCGACCGGCTCTTTCGCCTCGATCAAGGCGGTTGCTTCCTTGATTACCACGCCTCCCGGCCAGAAGAGATGCTTTTGGATCCGCGGGCGGTGATCGGCCGGAATTTTCGCGAAGTTCTTCCGCGGGGACCGGCCCGCCTCATCGAACGTGCCCTGGAAAAGGCCGCGGCCACCGGAACGGTTCAGGTGATTCATTACACTTTGACCAAAGACGGGAAGATTCATTACCTCGAGGGCCGGATGATCCACTGTGACAACGGTGAGTTCCTGGCGATGGTCCATGACATTTCGGAGGAGGAATATCGGCGCGCGATCGGCCCGACGTTCCCCGGAAACTCCGACGGGCGCTCGTGAGGCCAAAAGCGCTGCGCCCGCCTTTCGACAAGTCGGGCTAAACTTTTTCCGGGAATTGCCGATGGGGAAAGGGAGTTCGTGGCGACACGTGGCGACACGGACTGTCAGTTCGGAATCGTGGTGACAGCCGGGGCGTCGGGTTCCGGCTATCGATACCCAGACCGACCTGAGGAATCTTCCAGTTTCTTTCGCGCGTTCTTGTGGGGGCCGCCCGGCCAGCCAGAGACAGGAAGCGCAAAATCCCAGCACCGGCGCTGCAGCGGCAATTTGTGGCATGAAGGCCTGCCTGCAATGCGATGACGCGGCGCGGAGCGGCCGCGCCGCCGCGGGCGGCTCCATCGATTCGGCGGCAGTGTCACGGCCAGCGCGCGACGAGGTGCTCTCAGTCTGAATGATCAAACCGGCTCAGTCCCATGCAGCAGATCCTTGTAGTTGACGACAGCGCGTTCGTGCGAAAGCACCTGACCAAAGCCCTGGTCGGCGCCGGCTTTGGTGTTCACGCGGTTGGCAGCGGGTGCGAAGCCGTGGCGTATTATCAGGCGGCCCGTCCCGACCTGGTCATTCTTGACGTCGTGATGCCCGAGATGGATGGACTGGAGACGTATCGCGCGTTGCGCGCGGTATGTGGAAAGGTCCGGGTTCTGGGGATCTCCGGGATCGAACCACGTTTTCCCTCGATGTATTTGAAATTGATCCGGGCCCTGGGCGCCGAGGGGGTCCTGGAGAAGCCATTCAGCGATGAAGTTTTGATACAGACCGTCCGGGAAATCATCGCTTTGCCTGAATCGCCAGACGGTTACGCCAGCCGGTTCAATTGAGAGCTCAGCTCATGAATTCACCCAATATGAAAGACGCGACCGTGTATTCGGAAAGCGGCGAGTTGTTTCTTTGTCTCCACCGGCTTGCCCTGGCTGCGGACCAGAACGAGGTGAAGGATCTGCAGTCGTGGACGGCCAACCTCTGGCGGAGTCCGTTGGGCCAGGCCCGCGAGTGGAGCGTCCTGCACGTGCAACTGTCGAAAACGCAGCATTTGAACTCGCTGGGGATCTCCTACTTCCACTGGCTGACCACCGAGCTGCAGCGCCGGAGCCGTCCGCTGCGCATCTCCATCGCGTCGGAGTCCGTTCTGCGAGTGGCGCGTTTTTGTCGTTTCCAGCATTTCGCGGATCTTCGTCAACTCGATTTGGCCGGGGAGCCCGGCGACTAGTTCGAACGCGCGCGCTTGACGGAACAACCAGCGTGGCAGAGCGGACTCGGACCCATGCGGACGCGACGGGATCTCCGGGCTCATCATCCGGCGTCGACCTGAATCACAGCCTGCCGGGCTCGCGCACGCCGCGGCCTTTTTGCCGGCGGGCGGTGTCGCCCAGTTCGGCGCGGGCTTCGTCGGCCAGTTGGGTGAGGTGGGAGACGACCTGGGGGTGCTTCGCTGAGACATCGACC
This sequence comes from Limisphaerales bacterium, assembly GCA_044229355.1. Taxonomy (GTDB): domain Bacteria; phylum Verrucomicrobiota; class Verrucomicrobiia; order Limisphaerales; family JADJPG01; genus JBGARF01. The sequence goes on along the minus strand of JBGATF010000002.1, from coordinate 250,332 downwards.
ATTTCCCTTGGGTCGCGGGCGAGGTTGAAGAGGGAGGCCGCGACGGTGAGATTCGTATATTGCCCGGGTCGCCCGGCGGCTCCGGGGGGGCGCGGTTGCACGTAACTGTGGGCGAAGTGAAGCTTCCACGGGCCGCTGCGCACCGCCTGAAGTTCGCCTCCCCAGTAAATGAAATAAGCCTCCTGCGGGGAGAGCGCACCGCGCGCGTCGGAAAGCAGGGGCCACATGGACCGGCCATCGATGGGGTGGCGGGGCAGTTCCGCCCCGGCGAGCCCGGCGATGGTGGGCAGGACGTCGATGGTCATGGCCGGCTCGTGGCAGACCCGGCCGGACGGAATTCGCCCCGGCCAGCGGGCGATGAACGGGACTCGCACGCCGCCGTCGAAGGAAGTGGCTTTGCCTTCCCGCAGCGGGCGCGCCGAGCCGGAGTGGTCGCCGTACAGCAGCCATGGGCCATTATCCGACGTAAAGATCACCAAGGTGTGTTCTTCGAGTCCGTGCTGTTTCAACGTGGAAAGGATCTGGCCGGCGGACCAGTCAATTTCCGAGACGACGTCGCCGTAGAGGCCACGTTGGGTGCGGCCTTGGTATTTGTGGGAGACGAACAACGGCACGTGCGGCATGTTGTGCGCCAGATAGAGGAAAAATGGGCGGTGACGATTCGTCTCGATGAACCGCACGGCGTGTTCGGTGTACCAGGTGGTGAGCTGCGTCTGGTCGGGCATCCGCTGAACCACTTTCTCACCGGCGAACAGGGGCAGGGGCGGGTAGTTGGTGCCCGATGTGGGATGAAATGGCCACATGTCGTTCGAGTACGGCAACCCGAAGTAGTCATCGAACCCGTGACGGGTGGGGAGAAACGGAGGCGCGTCACCAAGGTGCCATTTCCCGTAAATGGCGGTGGCATAGCCCCGGGCCTTGAGCAGCTCGGCGAGCGTGACTTCATTTGAACTGAGGCCGACCTTCGAATTCGGCCCGAGGGCGCCTTGAATCCCGATCCGACCCGGGTAGCAGCCCGTGAGCAAGGCCGCGCGGGAGGCCGAACACACGGCTTGGGCCGCATAAAAGTCGGTGAACCTGACGCCCTGGCGAGCCAATCGGTCGAGGTTGGGGGTTTGGTATCCGCGCGCTCCGAAACACCCGAGGTCAGCGTAGCCCAGGTCATCGCAGAGGATGATGACGACATTCGGGGGACGGGGCGAGGTCTCGCCCGCCTGCGCCTCCGGGCCAAACGGGCCGAATGTGGCGCAGGCCAGGCCAAGGGCGAAGGCGGGAAAGCCGAGACGAAGCAGTAACCTCACACCGCGGCCCCCTAGTTCACCGATTGCCATGGCGGGACAGCTGGAAAACGCTGCCGTCGCCACGAGCGACGTTGTTGTGGATGGGGCAGCGGAAGACGGTCTGTTGCGCGGCCGCGTCGGTGAACTTCAAGCCGGGGCTGACGAATTCGTAGGTCACGTTGGCGGACTCGGAGAAGCTGGCCCAGTCGAGCGCGCGTTCGTGGTTGCCGTCGCCCGGGCAGACGAGGATTTTCGGGGTGTTCAGCTCGTTGGACATGGCCAAGAACGTGGAGGGGAAGGTGTCGTTGTGATCGTTGGCGTAGAGCCGGGACGCCAGGGCGATTTGTTTGAGGTTATTGACGCAGTAAACCGTCTGGGACTGACCCTTGGCCTTGGCAAGCGCGGGGAGTGCGATGGCCGCCCCGATGGCGACGAGGAAGACGAAGGCGAAGTTCAGGTAGCCGAGGATCAAGCCCGCGATGGCCTGGCCACGTCCGGCGTGGGCCGCGGGGTCACGGCGGATGCGGTTTAGCGCCAGATGCCCCAGGACGATGGCGGGCAGGGCCGCGAGAAGCGGCAAGGGGAAGTAGGCGGCGATGCCGCAGACCAGGCTGGCGACGGCCAGGCCTTTCGAGGCCGGCGGGCTGGGCGGAGCCGAGAGCGGCGGGGTAGGTGCGCCAGGTGCGCGCGAAGTGATGACGGCCGCCTCGGCCAGGGCGGCTTGGAATTCGGGCAATTGCGCGAGCGCGACGAAGGCGGCCTGGCCCTCTGACTGGACCCGGGTTTGACCGTTGGCCCGGCGCTCCGCGATCCATTGCCGCAGCACCTCGGCGCTGACGGGTCCGTACTCTTTGTTGTCACCGCCGAGGATCTTATACATGGGATTAAGCGGAATTGGATCGTAGAACATCATCGCCAGTCCGGGATGGCAATCTCATTTGTTGTGGTTGATCCTGGAGCAGGCGTTCGGCAATGTTCGTACCAGTTCAACTGACCAACCAACCAGCACCACCGACGACATGAGACCAACCCAAGGACGGCCGCTCACGCGCTTTTTTCGCTGCCTTACCCCTCGCCCGGCGTCGCTGGCGGTGGTCCTGGCGTTGGTGTCCTGGACGGACCGCGCGTGCCGGGCTGCCGATGGACCGGCGGAGGCGCCTGGCGCCGCGGACCGTGCCGCCGGTTGGCAGTTGCTGTTTGACGGCCGGTCGCTCCAGGGCTGGCGCGGATTCAAAAAGGAGGAGGCGCCCCGGCAAGGCTGGGTGGTCGAAGACGGCATCCTGAAAAAGAAGAAGGGTGTGCGCGGAGGGGACATCATCACCACGCGGACTTTTGGCAATTTCGATTTGGAGTGGGACTGGCGGATTGATGCGGGCGGAAACAACGGGGTGAAGTATCTCATCACCGAGGAACGCGACAGCGCGATTGGCCATGAATACCAAATGATCGACGACGACGGGCATCCCGACGGAAAGATGGGCGCCAAACGAACCACCGCCTCCTTTTACGACGTGCTGCCGCCGGCGGCGAACAAACCGCTGCGAGCGCCGGGCGAGTGGAATCACTCCCGGGTCCTGGTTGAAGGAAATCACGTGGAGCATTGGCTGAATGGCGCCAAGGTTCTGACCTATGAACTCGGCAGCCCCGAGGTGCTGGCCGCCGTGCAGCAGAGCAAGTTCAAGTCGGTGAAAGGATTTGGCACGAAGCTGCGCGGTCATGTGCTCCTGACCGATCACCAGGACGAGTGCTGGTTCCGGAACATCCGCATCCGGGAGTTGGGGCAGTGAGGCGCGGAGCGCAGTGCGCAATGGGAAGGGCCAAGGGACAAAGACGAACGGGGCCGGGGCCGAGCTTGGCTGCGGGTGGCTGGGCCTTCGTGGATTGAAGTCTGGCCTTTGAATTCGGGGGCTTGCCCGGATGACACCCGGAATTTATATGTTTACCGAACGGCCATCGGGCCGATAAAGCTTTGAAGGTATGCTGTGCTGCATTTGCAAAGAAAAAGAAGCAAAGGTCCATCTGACCCAGATCGTGGGTGAAAAGATGCAAAAGGTGGACCTGTGCGAAGGCTGTGCCGCCCAAAAAGGCGTCAATGACCCGGCAGGCTTTTCGCTGGCCGATCTCCTGCTGGGTCTGGGCGCCTCGCAGGAAATGGAGCAGGCGTCCGGCGGAGAGCTGAAGTGCCCCAATTGCGGTTTTACGCAGGCCGACTTCAAGAAGGCCGGGCGTCTTGGGTGCTCGGAGTGCTACCATACGTTCAGCGAGGGCCTGGAAGGTCTGCTGAAGACGATGCACAAGGGCACCCGTCACGTGGGCAAGGTGCCTCACTCCCAGCAGCAGGTGCGGGAGTTGGCCGACCGCCTGAAATCGCTGCAGAAGAAACTCGACAAGGCGGTGGCGGAGGAGGATTTCGAACAGGCCGCGCAAATGCGGGATGAAATCAAGACGACCCGGGAAAAGCTGACCGAGCTGAGCGCGACCTGAACGCCTCGCCTTGGATTGACGCCATGACCATTCACGAGTTTCTCGCCTCCCCGGCCGACGCCGCCCGGCGCGAAGGCCCCAACACCAAGATCGTCATGTCCAGCCGCATCCGGCTGGCGCGAAACATCAAAGGCGCCGCCTTTCCGGGCTGGGCGAAAAAAGCCGAGCGCATCAAGACGCTGGAGTCCATCCGTCCCGCCGTGGAGTCGCTGCCGCAGATGGCGGACTCGTTCTCGGAGAAGATGGACAACCTGACGCTGCTCGACAAAAACATCCTGGTGGAGCGTCATTTGATCAGCCGCGAGCACGCAGCCAAAAACGCGGGCAGCGGCCTGGTGGTCAACCGGGATGAAACGCTTTGTGTAATGATCAATGAGGAGGATCACCTGCGCATGCAGGCGCTCCGTCCTGGCCTGCAGTTGAAACAGGCCTGGCAGGCGATCGACACCGCGGATTCGCGGCTCGAGAAACGCCTCGACTACGCCTTCTCCTCCGAACTCGGCTATCTGACCGCCTGCCCGACAAACCTTGGCACCGGCATCCGTGTGAGCGCGATGCTGCATCTGCCGGGCCTCGTGCTGGCCGAGCAGATCAACCAAATCATCCAGGCCGTCAACAAGCTCGGGCTGGCCGTGCGCGGGCTTTACGGGGAGGGCACCGAGGCCCTCGGCAACGTGTTCCAGGTCTCGAACCAGATGACGCTCGGCGAGGCCGAGCTCGACATCGTGGAGCGCCTGAACAAGGTCGTGCTGCAGATCATGGAGCACGAGGAAAACGCCCGCGGGTCGTTGCTCGAGAAAAAGCCGAAGACGGTCTACAACCACATTGGCCGCGCCTACGGCATCCTGGCCAACGCCCACAGCATTTCCTCGAAGGAGACGATGAACCTCCTGTCGTTGATGCGGCTGGGGGTGGATCTCGCGTTGTTTCCGGATCTCGAGCGGGCGTTGGTCGACGAGCTGTTTGTCGTCACCCAGCCCAATCACCTGCAGAAGCGTTACTCGGACAAGCTGACCGCCGAGGAGCGTGATCTGTTGCGGGCCGACATGCTGCGCGAACGTCTGCGTGGCGTGAGCCGCCCGCGACCCAAGCCGGTTTCGACGCCGCCCGAGAAGGGGTGAGCGGGCGTCCGGGGTGGCGGCCTTCGTGCGGAGATCACCTCGGATCGCCTGTCGGTGGGGTCGCCGGAGCAACCGACCCGCCTGAGGCTTATTCGATCAGGCGCACCCGGCAGAATGCGTGCCCCCACCCCGAAGGCAGGTTCATGAGAAGGCGAGACCTCCAAGGCGGACGTTAGTTGAGGCCATGAACGCGGACACTGCAGGTAGGGCTGGCGCTCCGCCGCCAGCCGGGAGTCCGCACGGCGGTCCGCATCGGCGGCGCGCTGCGGAGAGCGCGCCCTACCTTGCGGTTCATGGGGAGGCCAAACGTCCAACGCGGACGTGAGCCGGGGGCAGGAACTCCATTGCTGATTTTTGATTTTTGATTGTTGATTAGGGATTGCCGAGTCCGACGATTCCGACAATTCGCCATCGCGAAATCGAAATGACAGGGGGGGTAGTCGCAAGAACGAGTGGTTAAAAGAAGCGGATAAAAGAGAAAGGCCGGACAACAGGTCCGGCCCTTTCACACACGCACACCTGAGAACCAGTGTGCTAACACGCCCTTAGATTAGCCGGAACGAGGTTTGCGGCCAGTCACCACTTCTGGGGACAGGCTGGCTTGCCAAAGAACTGGGAACCGGCGCATGCTCGCGGCGCTTTGCCGACGAGCCCTCAACCGGAAACCCGTTGGCCTGCCGTCGCGCCGTCGCGGCGCGGGCCGTTTCTGGCGTTGGTGGCGGCCTTTCTCGGCTGGATGTTCGACGGGATGGAGATGGGCATTTTCCCGATCGTGGCCCGGCCCGCGCTGCAGGCCATGCAGGTGGCGGCCCACGTGGCGGACGAGCAGTTCGTCCAGCGGTGGATGGGGTTGGTCACGGCGGCGTTTCTTCTGGGGGCGGCATTCGGCGGAGTGGTTTTCGGTTGGCTTGGCGATCGCGTCGGGCGAGTCCGAGCCATGACGTGGAGCATCCTCTGCTATTCGCTGTTTACCGGCCTTTGCTATTTCGCGGCGGAGCCATGGCACCTGGGCGCATTGCGTTTCGTGGCGGCGCTCGGGATGGGCGGGGAGTGGGCTTTGGGGGTGGCGCTGGTCATGGAAAGCTGGCCCTCGCGGTATCGTCCGCTCATGGCGGGCGTCATCGGAGCGGCGGCGAATCTTGGCTATGGAATCATCGCAATCATCGCCATCCAATTTCCCGTGACCACGCAGTCCTGGCGCTGGGTCATGATGGTGGGGGCGGCGCCGGCGTTGCTGACCTTTTTCATCCGGCTGTTTGTGCCGGAATCCGAGCGGTGGCGGGAGGCTGTCCGTGGCGCCCCCTCGGCGCCCGCGCGGGAGATCTTTGCGCGCGGGCGATTGAAGAACACGTTGCTGGCGATCACGTTTTCTTCGGTGGCGCTCATTGTGACGTGGGGCATTGTGCAGTGGATTCCGCTCTGGGCGGATCAGATGACGAGCCATCGAATCCGATCCGAGCAGACGGAGCTGGCGGCCGAAGTGCGGAACCTGCCGGGCGTGGCGCCGGCGGCGATGGAGGCGGCCAGCCAGGCGGCGGATCGGCTGGCCCGGAACGATCCGCGGGCGGCGGTCCCCCTGATGGACGCGGCGCTGGCCGCGTTGAGCGCATCCGTGTTGCCGGCAGGGGCTGCCGTGGCGTCGCCGGCGAGCGCGTGGGCGGCGCGGCAGGCGGCGACGCGCGAGCGCGCGGTGCATCAGCCAAAGGTCAAAGGCTACATCCTGCTGTTGTCGTCGTTGGGTGCGGTGGTGGGGTGTTTGCTCGCGCCGCTGGTGGGCGGGTGGCTGGGGCGCCGGCCGGTGTATTTCGGGCTGTGTTTGCTGTCGTTGGTGCTCTGCAGCATTTTGTTTCGGGGCTTTAGCGCCTATTCGGGCTGGTTCCTGTTGATGGTGTTTATGGTGGGGCTGTCCACGGCGGCTTTTTACGGGTGGCTGCCGCTGTATCTACCGGAGCTGTTTCCCACGCGGGCGCGTGCGACAGGCCAGGGGCTGGCCTTCAATTTTGGGCGAATCCTGGCCGCGCTGGGTGCCTCGCAAATGGGCGCCATTATGTCGTGGTTCGACCAGAGCTACTCGCGGGCAGGTGCCGCCATTGTGGTGGTTTACGTGATCGGCATGGTGCTGATTTGGTTCGCGCCGGAAACCAAAGGCCAGCCCTTGCCTGAGTAGGCGGGAGTGGACGCAGCCATGAGCCAATTGCCGACGGTGCTGGTGACGGGTGCGACCGGATTGATTGGGCGAGCCGTGTGCGCACGCGGGGCGGAGCTGGGGTGGCGGGTGGTGCCGTTGCAACGATCAGTTGCGGGCAGAGCGGGCAGGTCGGGCGGGCGACGGGCTGAAGGGGCCGGGCGTGCGCCGCACGCCGAACGGGCAGGGGGTGTCACGCCGGCGATCTGGGACTGGGAGGCGGGACAGGTTGAATGGGGTGGGGCGGGCCCATTCGACGTGGTGATCCATCTGGCGGGCGAGACGGTGGCTCAGCGCTGGACGCGGGACGCCCGGCGGCGGATCTACGAGAGCCGCGTGCGGGGCACGGAAGTGTTGGGCCGGGCGCTGAGCCAGATGTCATCGCCACCGCGGGTGGTTATCTGCGCTTCGGCCACGGGCTACTACGGCGACGGTGGAGACCAATGGCTGCAGGAGGATTCGCCGCGTGGAACGGGATTTTTGGCGGAGGTCTGTCGGGCGTGGGAGGCGGCGGCGACGCGAACGCTGGGCGAGGTCACCCGGTTGGTTTTGCTCCGCTTTGGGTTGGTCCTGACGCCGCGGGGCGGGGCGCTGGCGCGAATGCTGCCGGTTTTTCGGTGGGGTCTGGGCGGGCGCTTGGGGAGCGGTCGTCAGTACTGGAGCTGGATCACCCTGAGCGATTTGCTCCGGTTGCTGGAGTTTGTGATTGCCGACGAACGGCTGGGGGGGCCGTTCAATGCGGTGACGCCGGAGCCGGTGACCAATGCCGGGTTCACGCGCGAGCTGGCAGCGGCCCTCGGGCGGCCCGCGATTTTTCCGGTCCCACGATGGGTCGTGCTGGCGGCCTTCGGGCAGATGGGCCGCGAGGCGTTGTTGTCGGGAGCGCGGGTGCGGCCGCAGCGCGTCACTGAGGCGGGGTTCGAGTTTCGGCAGCCGGCGCTGGGGCCGGCTTTGCGGGAGATGCTGCGGCCGGCCGTTTGCGAAAAATGATGACGTGCTGCCACGGCAGCTCGCGCCGGGTGGCGACCCAGTCGAGCGGGTGGGGTGCCATTTCCTTTCGCACCTGGGCCTCGGTCATCTTGTGCACAAGCTTGATGGGCACCTTTGGATCTTCGCCGCGGAATTCGACGAACGCGAGGCGTCCGCCGGGCTTGAGCGCCCGCACCATTGCCTCAGTCATCTCGAACGGGAACTCCAGCTCGTGATAAACATCCACCATGAGGATCAGGTCGATGGTGTTTGCGGGCAACCGTGGATCGCGCGCCGTGCCGAGCACGGGCACGATGTTGGTGATGGTTTCGCGCGCGGCCGTGTTGGTGAGGAGCGTCAGCATTTCCGGCTGGACGTCGACGCCATAAACGCGCCCGGCGGGTCCCGTGCGGCGGGCGAGCGGGCGGCTGACATAGCCGGTGCCACAGCCGAGATCGGCGATGGCGGAGCCGGGCTGGATCTCGAGGAGCTCGATGAGCTGCGACGTTTTTTCCTCCTGTTCGCGCTCGGGACGCTCCAGCCAGTCCGCCGCCTGATGGCCCATCACGTGCGCGATTTCCCGGCCGAGATAAAATTTGCCGATGCCGTCCGGGCTGTGTTCGACTCGGAATTCGTAGCGGGGAGCGCGGTCGGCCGCGGAAGGGGCGGGGGCTGCTCCGGGCGCCGCGAGGATGGTGACAGCGAGAATCGCCAATCCGATGCCGGTCGTGCCCGGAAGGTCCGGTCCCCGGGGGGGGCGCGGCCGGGGTGGGGTTGCGGCGGGCGAATGGCGCTGTGCGCGGGAGCCGGAAGTGGGTGAGGCGAACATGGGGCGAGCATGAATCACCGACGAGCCCAGGCAAGAACCGGTTGTGGAGAAGCAAGCCGTCCAAAGCGGACGAGAGTTGGGGCCATGAACCCGGTGTGCGGGCGTCCCCGCCCGCAGAAGCGTAAGGACCATTGGAAGGTCGGGACCATCCCAACCATTAAAACATCCCCCCTTCCGCCCCGCATTGCGGGACACCCCGGACGACGGTTCATGGAGAGCTGCTTACTCCTTACGGACCTGCTCACGGGCCATGAACCGGTGGGCGGCATGTGCTCGGTAGGGAGGCGCAGGCCGGCGCGAGAGCGCCTGTGGAGTGCGCCGCAACGCGGCGCTTTCGATCCACAGCGGCGCCTTGCGCCGCACTCCATGGTGTCGCACCGGCGGCGCGCTGTGAAGCGCCCGCCTTGCTGGTGGATTCTGATTTGGGATTTTCGAGTCCGACGATCCGCACTCGTAAATCGAAAATCATAACTCAAAGAGCCACTTGGCGGGACCGCGCCGGATCGGGTCAGCACCAGGTGCCTGACAAAAGGCAAGGGGCGCGGGGCGCGGGCGTGTCCGGAGGGGCGCTGATTTTCAAGGTTTGCGGCGATGTTTCGGTTGTTCCGCGCTGGAGAGTTGCTATCTTCGCGCGCACATGAATCGCGTGGCTGTCATCACCGGCGGGTCCCGTGGCATCGGCCGGGGGATTGCGCTGGAGCTGGCCCGGATCGGCTATGACCTCCTGATCAACTATGTCCGGGACGAGGCGGCAGCGCGCCGGACGGTGAAGGAATGCACCGACACCGCCGCGGCCGCCAACCACGCCATCCGGTCGGAGATTTGTCAGGCAGACATCGCGATCGCCGCGGATCGCCGGAAGTTGATCCAGGCGGCGCGGGACCTGTTTGGGCGTCTCGACATTTTGGTCAACAACGCGGGCGTGGCTCCGGCCCAGCGTGAGGACCTGCTGGAGGTCACGGAGGAAAGCTTTGATCGATTGATCGATATCAACACCAAGGGGCCGTTCTTTCTCACGCAACTGGCGGCGAAGTGGATGATCGAGCAGGCGGGCCGCGGCAACCCGACCGCGGTGCGGGCTTACCGCCCCAAGATTGTCACCATCACCTCGGTCAGTGCGTATACAGCGTCGTCCAACCGCGGCGACTATTGCATCTCCAAGGCGGCCCTGGCCATGGTGACTCCGCTGTTCGCGGCGCGGTTGGCGGAGCACGGAATTCAGGTGTTCGAGATCCGTCCGGGGATTGTGGCGACGGACATGACGGAAGCGGTGCGCGACAAGTATGATCGGTTAATCACCGGCGGGTTGACGCCGATTTCGCGCTGGGGCACGCCGGATGACGTGGGGCGGGCGGTCGCGGCGGTGGCGGGCGATGCATTTCCGTTCAGCACTGGCGAGGTGCTGAACGTGGACGGGGGATTCCATCTTCGAACTCTTTGATTCATGGCGCTTCAATCGGATACCCGGCTGGTTCCCGCCGATCTGAGCCGAAGGCTGGTCCGGCTGTTTTTGCTGTCCGCGGAAAAGATCCGTGCCCTGGATAAAACGTGGCGACCGTCGGCGGGGACGCCAGTGTTCACGGCTGGCGGGCAATACACATCACGCGGGTGGACCGAATGGACCCAGGGATTTCAGTATGGTTCGGCCCTGCTGCAGTATGAGATCTCGGGGGAGGCGGAGTTTTTGGAGCTGGGCCGGCAGGGGACGATTCTCCGGATGGCCAGCCACGTCTCGCATGTGGGGGTGCACGATCACGGCTTCAACAACGTGTCGACCTACGGAAACCTGCTGCGCTTGATGCACGAGGGGCGCCTGGCGTGGAATGATCGCGAACGGGAGTGTTACGAGCTTGCGTTGAAAGTCAGCGGAGCCGTGCAGGCGGCACGCTGGACGCGGCTCGCGGATGGGACGGGATTCATCCATTCCTTCAACGGGGCCCACTCGCTGTTCGTGGACACGATTCGTTCGTGTCGATCCCTGGCCCTGGCGCATCGACTTGGGCATGTCCTCATGGGCGAACAGGACGGGCGGATTTCGCTCCTGCAGCGGCTGCTGGACCACGCGTGGAACACGGCGCGCTACTCGATTTACTATGGGGCCGGCCGCGACGCTTACGACGTGCGGGGCCGGACGGCGCATGAGTCGGTCTTCAACGTGGCGACCGGGATTTACCGTTGTCCCAACAGCCAGCAGGGCTATTCGCCGTTCACCACCTGGACCCGGGGGCTGGCGTGGGCGATCTGCGGCTTTGCCGAGCTGCTCGAGTTTTTGGAGTGCCTCCGTCGGGACCGCCTGACGGACGAGGCGGAGCCACGACTGGGGCTGGCGGCGGGCGTTTTCCTGAACGCCGCGCTGGCCACCGCGGACTTTTACCTAACAAACTCGGGTGCGGATGGCGTGCCGATGTGGGACACGGGAGCGCCACAGTTATCGCGGCTGCCGCGGAATTACCTCGACCGGCCGGCCAACCCATTCAACCCCTGGGAGCCGGTGGACAGCTCGGCGGCAGCCATCGCGGCGCAGGGGCTGTGGCGGCTTGGCCGATATCTGACCTCGGGAAAGGTTCCGTCCCGGCGGGCGCTGGTCGCGCCCGACGGCTCGGCCTTGAAGGCCCTGACCCCGGCGCGGGCGGGCGAGCTGGGCCGGCAATATCGCCAGGCGGCGTTGACCATTGCCCGGACGCTGATGGATGAACCATACCTGTCGATGGATCCGCGTCATCAGGGATTGCTGCTGCACTCGGTTTACCATCGGCCGAACGGGTGGGATCACATCGCCCGTGGACAATCGATTCCCAACGGCGAAAGCTCGATGTGGGGTGACTATCATCTGCGCGAGCTGGGAGTGTTGCTCTGGCGCGAGGCGCGCGAGGAGCCTTACCTGACGTTTTTTGGCGCCGTTCCGGGCGATTCAGCACGCCATTCGTGAGATCATTTCGCTGTCTGCCGGCGGGAGCAGACGAAGTGTGGGCGGGCGCTCTCCAACCGCACGGGCGTCCAGCCGTTTGCGGAGATGGCGAACGGCAAGGGCAAAAAAAATCGCGCCGGTCCGTTTTCGTCCGGCGCGAGTTTCGAGGGTTCGGCGGGGTAGGGTCGGAGGCCGGGCCTATTTCTTGCGGCCTTTCGCTCCGGCCCGTTTGGCGGCGCCGGATTTGCGGGCTGCTTTCGGGGCCTTCCGGGCGGCGGCCTTTTTGCGAGGAGACGACTTGCCGGCTGATTTGGATGCGGCTTGGCGCGCGGAGCGGGCCGGCTTCTTTTTGGCCGCGAGCTTTTTGGCCTGGGCTTTCTTTGCGGGGGCTTTTTTTGCGGGAGTCTTTTTGGCCGACGCTTTGGGGGCGGGGCGCGCCGGCTTGCGGGCGGCGCTGGTGGTTGGTCGGGTGACTCGAGTTGCGGCGGGGTGCGTCGCCGCGCCGTTTTCGCTCCAGCCATGGTTGTCGCGGACCGCGATCATGGCGGCCAGAATGTTGTTCCACGTTTGCTGGTCCATCATCACGGAGTTGGGGAACATGCAGCCGTCCCAGCAGATGTGGCGAAACGCCTTGGTCAGGCGGCCGTTCTCGTCCCGGAGCCAGAAGCCGGCGTGACGGGCGGGGTTCAATTTTCCATTCGGATCGTTGACCTGGCAGTGGCGTCCGGTTTTGTCGTGCGTGCCGGAGCCGTGGACGGTCGCGTCGTTTTGGGCGACGTGGAAATCGATGGTCCAGGGCCGCAGGGCGGCGGTCAGCTGGCGGAGGGCTTCGTCGAGGGCGGACGGTTCCCAGTTGAAATTGGCTGGCACGATGCGGTCTTCCGGTCCTGCGTTGTAACCCAGGGTGTAGAGGAGCGTGTGCGCCATGTCGGCCTGGAACCCGACCGTCTTGGGTCGCCCGACCTGCTCGAGCAAGTCGACCATTGCGCGCCAGGAGTGCATGCCACCCCAGCAAATCTCACCTTCGGCGGCCAGGCGCTCGCCGAAGCTCTCGGCCACATCCGCGGCCTCGCGAAAGGTCTGCGCAATCAGACGGGTGTTGCCCGCGGGATCCTTGTCCCAGTCAGTGACGCTCGAGGCCGAGTCGATGCGGACGACGCCATAGGGCCGCAGGCCCCACTCCCGCAGCCGGGCGGCGATTCGACACGCTTTGCGGACCTGCTCGACGAATTGTTTGCGATCCTGGGCGCTGCCCATGGCCGATCCCCCGCCGGTCGGCGGCCAGACCGGGGCGACCACCGATCCCACGACGAAGCCGCGCCGCGCGATCTTGTCGGCGATGGCGCGCAGGCCGCTGTCGTCGATGTCGATATTGACGTGTGGATCGAAGAGGAAAAGGTCGACGCCATCGAAGCGGACGCCGTTGACCTCGGCCTTGGCCGTGAGATCGAGCATGGTGTCGAGATCGATGCACGGCTCCGCGCCTGGGCTGCCTTTGCCCACGAGGCCGGGCCACATGGCGTTATGCAATTTGGGGTAGTTGTTGCTCATGAGAATTCGGGATTTCGTGAGCTCTTCTCTGCCGAAAAGGTGGGGGGAGGGCAAGGAATTTCGCGCCGGTGGGACCGGTGCATCTCGGAGTGGGTGGATCGCAGTGCGGATCCAGCCATCGGGGATCCGCAGCAGCTGAACCAGACCTCACGCGTCCGAACCTTCGAGCGTCATCGCCGGGCCAGGCCGCTGAGGGTGAAATCCCGCGGTCCGGCCGTGGCGTGAACATTTACCAATGCGTTCGAGATGCACCTGGGTGAAGCCGGGTCTGAGTTGACCCGGGGCTCGTCTTCTGCAACGCCCCTCGGCTCGCGGAGAACTCGAGGCCCGATCGGATCTCGTGAAGATCTCCGCTGATGAACGGAGCGCTCCGGATCGGAATCGGCCATCCGCACTGCCCGCGACGGGTCTAGCGCGGACGCGCGACTCGATTCTGTCGGGACAACTACGGGACCCGCGGCGCTTGACCCGATCTGCCGCCGGGACGGAACCTTTTTCCGGGGCCGTGGCGAAGGTCCGCGGCAGAAGGAAAGCTCGGTTCTATGTCGAAAAAGAAAGAGACGTTTGAGTTAAACGAACCCAACGCCGGAACGGTGGAAGTGGTGGGAGACTTCACCGGTTGGGAGGAACACCCTGTGGCGTTGAAACGCCAAAAGAACGGCGTTTGGCGCGTCAGCGTGCCTCTCGATCCGGGAGCCCACGAATATCGTTTTCGCGTGGATGGCCAGTGGCGGAACGATGAGGGCTGCGCCCAGCGGCGCCCGAATCCGTTCGGCGGCGAGAACTGCGTTCGCGACGTCCAGGCGTAGCCGCCCGTTCGAGTTCGACGGGAGATTCGCCCACGCTGCGGAATCGTGGTCGCGGCTCCGGCGGACTTGGCCAGCGGGCCTTTCTGGTGTTGTGCTCTGGCGGCGCCGGGATTAGTCGCTGTGGCCGGCAAGGGGGTGCGCGTTCCGGGAGCGGGGAAGATCCGCCGGCGGGCGTTCAGCGGCCGTGGTATTTCACCCACGCGAGTGCGACGGCGCCGAGCACGGCCAGCAGCCCTCCCAGCAGGGAGCGGGCGGTCGGCCGCTCGTGCTCGAAAGCGTACGCAAAAGGAATGATCACGATGGGCGTGATGGCGACGATCGGAAGCACCACGCCGGTCGGGGTGGTCTTCAGGGCCCATTGATAACAACTGACGCCCAGGGCGGGTCCGGCCAGGCCATTCAGGAGAAGCCAGGGCCAGGCCCGTCGCCAATGGCGCGCGGCGGGCTCGGGCCCGCCTGATCCGGCAGGAGTATCTCGCCGCACTTCCCCGGCCACTCGCCGTGCTTCATCTCTCGCGTCTGCGACCGGTGCGGTTCGACGGCGGGACCTGAACCTGACGGCGGCGTAGATGATCATGGCGATGGCCAGACCTCCGAGGATGCGTTGATAGGCGGCGGTGATGCCGTCAATGGCCTCATGGGCGGCCGTGGCGACGGAGAAAGCCTTGCGACTGAGCACGGCACCCAGGCCCTGGCAGAAGGAGGCGACGGATCCAAAAGTCAATCCGACCGCGAGGTCTGGTCCCCGGCCTGGCACAACGTGTCCCGGGGCGAGAGCCAGGGCGACGCCGGCCAGGATGATCCCGGCGCAAATCATCTCGGGCGTCGACAGGCGTGTGCCGAGCCAGGCCCATTCGATGAGGGCGGCCAGCGGCGACGAGAGGCAAAGGGTGAGGAGAACGGACAGCCGGGAGCCGATGCGCGGCAGCGCTTGGTAGAGGGCCATGTCGCCGATGCCAAAGCCGATGCAGCCGCTGAGCAGAAACGTGGGGAAGGCAGGGCCGGCGATGCCGCCGCCAGCGGTGTGCGCGTAGATGGCGAGCAGGACGGCGCCGAGGCAAAGCCGCCAGAAGTTCGCCTCGGTTCCACCGAGCAGACGAGCCGTTCGATTCCCGCTGACGGCGGAGACCGAGAACAGGATGGTCGTCAGGAACGCAGCGAGCATGCGGCGGTGGTTGTAGGCTGCCGGCCGGCGGCTGTCACGCCCGCGCCGTCGGCAGGTGGCTTTCCGTCCGGCCCGGTCGTTCATGGAACGACGCGGCCCGGCTCGCGTGTTTAGCCTCGCGGTCGGCGCGGGGATGGGCTGAACTTCCGGCGTATGCAACGACGACAATTCCTGCAGTCCGTCGGGCGGGCGGTCGCCGCCGGCGTGGGCGTGCTCGGCGGGTGGGCCGGGAGCGGGTGCAGGACGCCGCGGTCGGGGGCGGCGGGCGGGGTTCGTGGCTTTGAACTGGACGACGTTTCGGTGGCCGCGCTGCGCGGGGGCTTGCGCGCCGGTCGCTTTACCGCACGGCAATTGACCGCGGCCTATCTGCGGCGCATCGATGAAATCGACGCCCACGGACCGGCCTTGCGATCGGTGCTGGAGGTGAATCCCGACGCGGAGGCCATGGCGCGCGCGCTGGACGAGGAGTGGCGCCGCGCGGGGCCGCGCGGCCCGTGGCATGGAATCCCGGTGTTGCTGAAGGACAACATTGCCACGGGCGACCGGATGCACACGACGGCCGGGTCGCTGGCGCTGGCCGGGTCCCGCGCTCCCCGCGACTCATTCATCGCCGCCCGCCTGCGCGCCGCCGGCGCCGTGTTGTTAGGCAAAACGAACCTGAGCGAATGGGCGAATTTCCGCGGCGCGCGCTCTCTCAGCGGCTGGAGTGCGATCGGTGGACAGACCCGCAATCCCTACTGCCTGGCCTGCAACCCGTCGGGCTCGAGCTCCGGCTCCGCGGCCGCCGTGGCGGCCAGCCTCTGTGCGGTGGCGGTGGGCACGGAAACCAACGGCTCGATCGTCTCCCCCAGCGCCTATTGCGGCATCGTCGGGATCAAACCCACGGTCGGGCTCGTCAGCCGGACGGGCATCATCCCGATTTCATCGAGCCAGGACACGGCGGGGCCGATGGGGAGGACGGTGGCGGATGCCGCCGCTTTGCTGAACGTGCTCGCCGGAGTCGACCCGCAGGATGCGGCCACGGCCGCCGCTCCAGGCCAACCGGGCGCTGGCGGTGCCCGCGTCGACTACGAGACGTTTCTTGTCTCCGGGGCGTTGGCCGGTGCCCGGCTGGGGGTTCCGCGGACTCTGTTCCAGATGCACCGTCGCATCGATCCGATCTTCGCCCGCGTGCTCGACCGCCTGCAGGCCGCGGGGGCGGAACTGATCGAGCCGATCGCATTGCCGTCCCGGCAGGATTTGGGCGGGGCCGACTACCAGGTCATGCTCTATGAATTCAAAGCGGGATTGAACGCCTACTTGCGCGCGTTGGGCGGGTCGGCGCCGGTGAGTTCGCTGGGGGAACTGATCGCCTACAACGAAGGCAAGCGGGACCGGGAGCTTCGTTTTTTTGGCCAGGAAACGCTGGTGGAAGCGGAGAAGAAAGGGGCGTTGACCGAGGCGGCGTATCTGGAGGCGAAAGAGCGATGCGGGCGGTGGAGTCAGCGGTTGGGTGCGCTCCTTGCCGATCAGCGGCTGGACGCGGTGGTGGCGCCGACGTCGGGGCCGGCCCATGTCATCGATTACGTGCATGGCGATCGGGGGATGGGCGGGAGCTCGACCTACGCCGCGGTTTCGGGCTTTCCCAACGTGACGGTTCCGTGCGGGTCATTTGAAGGGCTGCCATTGGGGATTTCGTTTTTCGGGCCCAAGTGGAGCGAGGGCCGGCTGATCGCGCTCGCCCATTCCTTCGAGATTTCCGGGCCGGCGCGGCTGCGTCCCACGTTTGCGCCAACGCTGGACGAGTTGCTGGCGCGTCAGGCTGGGCGCGGTCTCGGCGGCTGTGGGTCGACGGGCCCGGCAACGGCGATGCACGTATGACGACTCACGGAACGCTCGTGCCAGGGCAGATGGTGGAATCGGTTGCCCTCCGTGGCTCCCGCCTGGTGCGGGTCTACCTGCCGCCGTCCTACTTCGCGGAGCCCCGCAGGCGATATCCGGTTCTCTACCTGCACGACGGTCAGAACGTGTTCAGCTCGGCCGGGCCGGACAGTTGCTTCGGCTGGGGCGGTTGGGAGCTGGATGTCACGGCGGACTGGCTGGTGCGCCGCGGGCACATGCGCGAGATCCTGATGGTGGCGGTGGACAACAGCCGCTCCCGATACCGCGAATACCGGGGGCGGCTGCGGGTTTCGGCCGGCGCCGCCAGGGCCGGTGGCGCAACATTGCGGAGGAGCCGCCGTGTTGCCAGACCGACGGCGACGCCGGCCGCCAGCGCGCCCCACAATCGAGGGTTTGATGCGTATGCGCACTTTCTGATGGATGAGCTGAAGCCGGTCATCGATCACGACTACCGGACGCTGCGCACGGCGGCCGCCACGGGCGTAATGGGATCGTCGCTCGGCGGAATCTGCAGCCTGGCGCTGGGCTGGGAATTTCCGAAGGTGTTCGGTCGGGTCGGCTGCTTGTCTGGATCGTTCCAGATCGAGCGCAGGAATTTTCTTCAGCAGGTGCTGCGGCCGTTCCGCGGCAAGGCCCGGCCGGTGCGGATCTATCTCGACAGCGGGACCGTGGACTTTGGCGGGGACGACGACGGGCGGGCGGACACGGACGAGGTGGCGAACGAACTGCGACGAATTGGGTGGAAGGATGGCCGCAGCCTCCGGCATTACACGGATCTGCATGTGCTTTCGGAAGAAGAGCTGGAGAAAACGACGCTGCCTGCGCACAAGCGAAGCGAGGCGCGGCTCAGCCAGCACAACGAGTTTTACTGGAAGCTGCGAGCGTGGCGCGCGTTGGAATTTCTGTTTCCGGCGCTGCCCTCCAAGGCCTGAAGGACGGGTCCATCCCCTCCGCCGGACTGCTGCGTTGACCCACGCCGGCTTCGGCTGGCATGGCCGGACGGACCGGGCAGGCGGCGCGCTGCGGAGAGCGCGCCCCGCTGCGATCATTTCTACGTTGCGGTCATTTCCGGGCTTTGTTCGCCCGATGTTTTTTCGAGAAGCACGCGGGCGGCAGCGGCATCGGTCAGCCAGACGGCGGGACCCGAGGCGGATCGGATGTGCTGCGCGGGATAGGAAGTGCCTGAGGGATCGCCGGCCAGGACGTGGGCGAGCATGGCGGCTTTGTCGGCTCCGGCGGTGAGAAAGAGAACGCGCCGGGCGGCGTTGAGGCAGGGGAAGGTGAGCGTGATCCGTTCGGTGTTGAGCTGGGGCACCGCATTGGCCACGACCGCACGCTTGTCTTCGAGCAGGGCGGCGGTGCCGGGGAACAGGGATGCCGTGTGGCCGTCGGCGCCCATGCCTAACAAGACGAGGTCAAAGGCCGGCTGGCCGGGCGGCGGGAGCTGGAAATGGGCGCGCAATTCATTCTCGTAGTGATCTGCGGCGGCCGCGGTCGGCAGTTCCGCGTGGATGCGGTGGACCCTGGGTCGCAGGGCGGGATTGGTGAGGAGCGACTCGCGGGCCATGCGGTAGTTGCTGTCGGGATGCTCCGGGGGCACGTGGCGTTCATCGCCGAAGAACAGATGGACGTGGTCCCAGTCCAGCGCGCCGGCGTATTCCGCGGCGAGGAGTTGGTAGACGGCGCGCGGGGTTGAACCGCCGGCTAGGGCCAGGTCAAAGCGGCCCCGGTCGCGAATTGCGTCGCGCCCGGCCTGGACAATTTCCTCGGCCGCGGTGCGCGTGAGCGCGGCGACATCCGGGTAGACTGCGGCCTGACCGTGGCGGAGATGAAGGATGCGTGGAGTCATGCGGGCGGCGGGTTGCGGCCGAGGATGCGGGCGAGTTGGGCGGCGTGGATCTCGACGCTGGGCTCGGTCCAGACCACGCGGTCGGCGCGGTCCATCTTTTCCGAAGCGGGCATTTGCGAGACGAGTCGCCGATCGATTCCGTCGCTGGTCCAGCCGCGTTCCTGCAAGCGGACCCGTTGCGTCTCCGGGCGGCAGGCGACGCAGATGACGAGATCAAACTCGGCTTCGGCTTTGGTTTCGAACAGAAGAGGAATGATGATCGCCGCCGCGGCTTGGCCGGCCTCGCGCCAGGCCGTGACTTCCTGCTGCCAGGCGGCACGGATTCGGGGATGCAGGATCGCTTCGAGACGTCGACGGGCGTCGTCGCGACCGAAGACAGCGTCCGCCAGCGCCTGCCGGCGCAGTCGCCCCGACTCGTCCAGCATCGTCGGTCCGAAAACGTCGACGATTTCCGCCAAGGCCGGCTGCCCAGGCTCGACCAACTGGCGCGCGAGGATGTCGGTATCCGACACCGGCACGCCCCAGTCCGCGAGCAGGCGGGCGGAGGTGGATTTGCCCATGCCGATGCCGCCGGTGATGCCGTAGAGCTTCATTGCCGAGGCGGCAGACTAGGGGAACGCGGCAGGTTGGGCAATCGCGGTTCTCCGGCGGTTTTCCGGCGTGTAACAGCGGCGTCGGTTGGTGCGTCTCCGATTTCGCACACAGGGCGAATACTCCATGAACTCTCTACTTAAAACATGTGCGATGGCGGGTGGCCGATGGTTGGGGTCCGGACGGGCTGTCCTGGCCGGCATTGGGGCCGTGGCGATGTTGGCCGCGCCCGGGTGGGGGCAGTCGTCGGTCAGTGCCCACTACGCGAACGGCCAGGTCTGGGTCGTGTGGTCGGTGCCCGCGGGACTGGCCGGGGTGTGCGTGCCGACCGTCACGCCGGTGTTGTCCAACGGTGTTCCCGCGGTCGTCTCGAACTGCCTGCCCGTGACGCTGGCGATTCATTGGAGCCCGAATCCCATCACGAACACGGCCAGCGCGACGCTGGTGGGACGATTGTTTCGGCAGGAATGGGAAGGGGAAATCCTCAAGGACAACGTGCGGGCGTCGGGCGGCGAGCGCCCGAGCGGATTTCGCATTCCGGACGGGGCGGGTGGGTCCCAGACGCTGGCCACCAACCAGGGAGTGTTCGTGCACACGGTGCGATCGAACTTCTCCGGCTACTACGCGGTGAGCCCTGATGGGGTCAGTGCGGTGCCGCCTTCGCGACAGGCGCGATTGACGAACGCGGTTTACAGCCTGGCGGATCCGCCGACGTGTCATTGGCAGGCCCGCCAGACCAACGAGGGCTATCCGGTGGAGTGGTGGACGCATTGGGCGGATGGCGATGTTGATCCGGCGGCGGGCCGTCCGGACTATCCCGTGATGGAGAACGCCGCGCGCCGGGGCGTGCCCCACAATTTTTCGGTGACCGAACCTCGGAATGGCGGGTTGCCCATGACCAACCCGCCCGCCTGTGTGGCGTTGCATTCCGGAGATGGGCAGGCCCGCATGTGGCTCCCGGAAAATCCGGCATTCCACAGCATCGGTCTGGCGCCCGAGGGCGGGCTGCTGATCGCGGTGGAGGATCGTCTGTTCAGCCTGAAAAATGGGATGGCCGATGCCGAGAGTGTGACCAGCACGGGCTATGTGCCGTCGTTTGACCCGTTCTTCAATCACCAGTTCGGGCTGGTGTTCGCGACGCCGCCCGAGCGTCTGCCGGGCTCGAACGAAGTCATCATTCCGTATCCGTTGTATCGACTGAACTGGACGTTGGATTGGCTGTATGCCCACGAGGCCGTCGATTCAAACCGCGTGGCGCTGGTGGCGCATAGCGGCGGGGCGAAGGGGGCCGTGCTGTGGTCGCATGCGAGCCCGGATCGATTTGCCTATGTGGGGCTCTACAATCCCGCCCTGGGCCAGTTTCCCGCAGGCGACACCCGGCTGGTTGGCACCCGCGAGCAGAACCTGCCGATGCTCTTGACCAATCGGGCGGGCGCCCGCGTGCGAGCCCGCGACATCCATCAATTCGCCGCGAGCTACAGCCCCCTGCGCGATCTTCCGTTCACGCGCGTGTTCCACGGCAAACGGGAGGAGAACTGGGTGCTGGATGATGATCAGGACGGAGTGGCCGACGTCGGTGAGATCTATCGCGAAGCCGACGCGCTGGCTCTCGGAGCCGCGACGTTTTGGGATCTGCGCCGCCACGGCGTGGACACCTGGACCTACCAAACCCTGAGGACTGACATTGACCATCCCAACCGGTGTAACGGAAACCCGACCATCGACATCTCGGCCCGGTGGGGCATCGAGGATCTCTGGGTGCCAACGTTGGCCACGCAATTCCGACGCGACGACGCCACCAACCAAATCCGGCATCGGGTCGACCGATCCTACCCGGCCTTCTTCAACTGCGCCTTGCGGGGCGGGCACGAGGACGTCGGGTCGGTTGTCTACACCAACAACTCCTTCTTCTATGAGGATAACCGGCCGTATGACGGACTGGTGACCACCACCGAATGCCTGCCGCCGTGGACGGGCGACGCCCGCGGAACCTGGGGCGGATATTGCGATTGGGAGCCCGCCATCGTCGACACGTCGACGAACTGGTCGGCCGTGGTGTTTTTGGTGGGGGCTCCCTCGGCGTTCAATCCCGTCGAAATCTGCCCGGATCCCGTGCGGGTCTGCGATGTCGCCATCCGAAGGCCTCAGCGTTTCCGTCCCTGCGCCATCTCGACGATCGCGTGGCGGGTGGAGCGGGTCACGACCGGCCAATCTTTGACCAACGGCGTGGCGTTGGTGGGGGCTGATGATTTGGTCATGGTGCCCGGCGTGCCCGTTGGGCGGGACCCGGGGCGGGTGCGCCTGACTGTGCAGACGGTGTCAGCCCCCGACAACTGTGGCGGTCCCCGGATCTCGGTGCGGACCGTCGGCAGCGGCGAGATTGAGCTGACCTGGGCTGGCTGTCCCGGGCGGTGTTATCGAGTGGAGGCCAGCACGAACTGGCAGGACTGGACCGTGGTGAGTGCGTCCCTGGCGGCCCCGATCAGCGGTGGTTCCCTGGTCTGGCGGACGGAGGCGCTGTCCGGATCGAGGTTCTTCCGCGTGGTGAGCAACGCAGGAGCGGAGTGATTGGTCCGCGCCCGCGCGCGAGGATTTGGCTGTTTGGGCGTCCGCCCGTTGTGGCGGGCGACGCCGTCCGCGGCCGGGCTTTCGGAGGCACGGTCAATGGGGAGCGGATTGAGCGGCTTCGCCGCGGCGTTCCTGGAACGGGACGCTGTGGACGATCGCCTCGATCAGCGCGGAAAACTTGTAGCCGGATCGCCGGAGATCGCGGGTGACCTGCTCGACGGCGCATTTGTCGTAGAACTCGAGCCCTCGCCCCAACGCGTAGGTCAGCATCTTGCGGCTAAGACAGCGGACGAAGTCGTCCTTTTTCTCCCGCGCCAGAATGCCGGCGAGATCCGCGGCGCCGTGAAAGGACTCCCCGGAAATCAGCGCGCCGGCGTCGTCGATGGGAAAACTGTCATCCGTCTCGCGGCGGGCGCCGACGCCGTCGAAGCGCTCGAAGCCGAACCCGAGCGGATCCATGCGGTCGTGGCAGGAGGCGCACATCGGGTTCTTGCGGTGTTGATCCATGCGCTGGCGGAGGGTGCCGACGAGCTTGACCTCCTTCAACTCGGGCACGTCCGGCGGCGGCGGCGGCGGCGGGGTGCCGAGGATGTTTTCGAGCACGTATTTGCCGCGTTTGACGGGGGATGTGCGGGTGGGGTTGGAGGTGAGGGTGAGGAGGCTGGCGTGGGTGAGGACGCCGGAGCGTCCGGTGCCGCGCAGGCTGACCTTCTGGAAGGCGTCGCCCTGGATGCCGTTGATTCCGTAATGCCGGGCGAGGCGCGCGTTGACGAACGTGTAATCGGCGTTGAGGAAGTCGAGCACGCTGCGATTTTCGCGGAGCAGATGTTCGAAGAAGGACTCGGTCTCGTGGACCATGGCCTCCCGCAGAGGTTCATCGAAGCCGGGGAAGCTTTTGGCGTCGGGCGTGACGATGCGCAGGTTGCGAAGCTGCAGCCATTGCCCGGCAAAATTATCGACGAGGGCGTGCGCCTTCGGGTCCTTGAGCATGCGGCGCACCTGGCGATCGAGCTGGCCGCGGAGGCGTCCGGCGGAGGCCAGGCGGAACAACTCGTCGTCCGGCAGGCTGCTCCAGAGGAAATACGACAGGCGGGAGGCGAGCGCGAACTGGTCGAGGGGGTAGGCCGCCTTGGGGTTGGCGGGTTCCGGGGCGACCTCGCCGCGAAAGAGGAAGTGGGGTGAAACCAGCACGGCGCCGAGCGCCAGCTGGATGCTGCGCGCAAAGGGCTCGCCCTGATTTCTGGCCTGGCGCGCGAATGTGGCGAGGCGCGTGATTTCGTCCGGCCGGGCCGGCCGGCGGAACGCGCGCGATACGAAACGATCGAGAATGGCGGACGCATAGGCGTCGTCGTTCGTGGCGTCCGGGCCGCGAAAAAAGATGCGGGCATGGCTGGCCGGCAGGGGATCCGGCGGGACATCCAGCGGGCCTTCGATCTCGAGGTGCTCGATGAACAGATTTCGATCGAGGCCCTTTTTGCGGTCCACGAAGTTGTTGATGTACGCCGCGGCGAAACGGTTTGTTCCGGCGTCGATGCGCAACCGGATCTCGCAATTCGTGGAGGCGCCGTCCGTGGCCAGGACGTCAAAGATTTCGAGCCGCCGGTCGCCCAACGAGAACTGCAGGCGGGTTGGTTGATCGCCGGCCTGCTGTCCGTACGCGCGCGCCCGCAACGCATAAGTGCCGGTGCGCGGAAACAGGAAATCGACATGGATGTCGCCTTCCCGGGCCAGCATGCGAACCCCGCCGTCCACCGGTTCGCCGGGCGCCGACCCGGGCAGTCCATCCGCCGGAAAGCGCTTCCGACGTTGCCGCGCTGGATCCTGGGTCACGATGGCCTGCTCCAGGACCGCCTCGGCCGCCGCCAGATATTTTTCCAGGAGAATCGGCGGCACCGAGAGCACATCGCCGATGTTGTCAAAGCCGTAGCCGGAGTCGTCGGCCGGAAAATCATCCGCCGGCCGGAAGTCGACGCCGACCAGGTCGCGAATGGTGTTGTTGTATTCCGCCCGGTTGAGGCGTCGCACCGTGACCCGGCCGGGGTCCGGGCGCTGGCAATCGCAGTAGAAGACCGTCTGCTCGATCCAATCGGTGACGAACCGCCCTTCGCCCGGGCTGGGCTTGGGCTTTTGCGCGGGGGGCATGGTCTCATTGCGCAGGTTCTGCAGAATTTTTTCCCAGACGTGGGGGGCGGACGAGACGGACGGCCAGTCTTTATAGGGATCGAGGGAGAAGTCGCCCTTGTGCTTTCCGTTGCCGTGGCAGTCGAAGCAATATTTCGAAAGCAGCGGCAGAATTTTTTCGGAATAGGTTGCTGCAGGATCGGCCGTCCGGCGGGACGGGCCGGCTTCGAGTTGGCGGGGTTTGGGAGGCGCAGCCGCGGAGAGTCGCGCTGCGGGCAGCAGCGCGAGGGCGAAGGCGCCGGCGGCGGCGGCGCGGAAGATTCGAGATCGAACGCAATTCACGGGTTTGTAGACGCGGCCGGCGGGCGATTTATCGAAAGGAAATGCACGCCGGCCGCAAACGGCCGTTGCCCAACGCCGGCGTTCCGGCTAAGAACGGCCCCGTGAGCAGACTCGCGAACAAATGCCTCGTGGTGATCGGCGGGACCAGCGGACTCGGCTTGTCCGCCGCCCAAGCGTTCGTGCGCGAAGGCGCCCGGGTGGTCGTGCTGGGACGGAACCCGGAGAAGGTTGCGGCGGCGGAAAAGCAGCTCGGGGCGAACGCGGTCGGTGTGGTGGCGGACGCCATGCAGGCGTCGGCGTCGTCGGCCGCCATTCAGACCGCCGTGTTGAAGTTCGGCGGCTTTCATGGGTTGTACCATGTGGCCGGAGGCAGCGGACGACGGCAGGGCGACGGCCCGTTGCATGAGATCACCGACGAAGGCTGGACCTACACGCTGAACGAAAATCTGACGGCGCTCTTTTACTCAAATCGGGCCGCGGCCCAGCAATTCTTGAAGCAAGGCACGGGCGGTGCCGTGCTTAATATGGGCTCGGTTCTGGGCTACTCGCCGTCCCCGCGCTACTTCAGCACCCATGCCTACAGCGCAGCCAAGAGCGCCATAATCGGATTCACGCAGGCGACGGCCGCCTACTACGCCCCGGCTGGAATTCGTTTCAACGTGGTCGCCCCGGCCTTGGTGGCGACTCCCATGTCCGAACGGGCACAAGGCAACGAAGACATCCGACGTTTCATCAACACCAAACAGCCACTGGAAGGCGGCCGCATCGGCCTGCCGTCCGATTTGGATGGCGCCGCGGTGTTCCTCATCGGCGACGAGTCCAGATACGTCACCGGTCAGGTGCTCGCCGTCGATGGCGGATGGACGGTCAGCGAGGGCCAGGTCGCGCCTCCAACGACCGAAGCGTCCTCGGCGAAAACAGGCGTGTCCGGGGGCTTGTTTTCGACGCTCGGCCGGCTCTGGGGACGGATGAAGAGCGGAGAGAATTAGCTATGAGTTATGAGTTATGAGTTCGGACTTTGGACTTTGGACTTTGAACTTTGAACTTTGAACTTTGAACTTTGATGGAATTTGGTCTGGGCATTGATTTGGGCGGGTCGAGTGTGAAGCTGGTGGCGGTGACGCCGGGAGGCGCGACGCTGGGCCGGTTGAATTTGGAATTTGATGCGACGGTGGAGGGGGGGTGGGCGGAGGCGATTGCGGGTGGCGTCGCCCGCTTGCAGGAGGCGCATGGGGCGCGGCCCGCGTTTATGGGCGTGTCGGCGCCTGGTTTGGCGGCGCGGGACGGACGTTCGATTGCCCACATGCCCGGGCGCCTCCAGGGACTGGAAGGGTTGGATTGGTCCCGGCGGCTGGCCTACGACCGGCCGGTGCCGGTATTGAACGACGCACACGCGGCGTTGTTGGGCGAGGGCTGGCTGGGTGCGGCCAGGGGATTTGAGAACGTCATCATGCTGACGCTCGGCACGGGCGTGGGCGGGGCGGCGATGGTGGATGGGCGATTGCTGCGCGGTCACATCGGGCGGGCCGGACATCTTGGGCACACCTCGTTGGATATATTTGGCCCACCGGATGTGTGTGGGACGCCGGGCAGTTTGGAAGTGGCGATTGGCAACTGCACGATTCGGGAGCGGACGGCTGGACGATTTCAGTCCACGCACGAGCTGGTGGCGGCGCATCTGGCGGGGGACGCAGGGGCGACGGACTGCTGGCTGCGGTCAGTGCGGGCGCTGGCCTGCGGCATCGTCTCGTTCATCAACCTGTTTGATCCGGAGGCCGTCATTGTCGGAGGCGGGATTGCGCGGGCCGGCGAGGCCTTATGGGCCCCCTTGCGATGCGAGGTGGCGGCGCTGGAGTGGCGCCCGGGCGGGCGGGCGGCGCAATTGCTGCCCGCACAGCTGGGCGAGCTGGCGGGCGCGTATGGGGCGGCGCGAAATGCGCTCCGCTAATTGCCTTGGGCGGTCTCCCGCGCCAATCCCATTGCTTCGGAGACGGTCCTGAGCCCGTGTTTGGGCAGCTCGTCGCCGGTGATATCGACGCCGTCCTTGGGCAGCTCGGTCGAGAACTGGTCGGTGTCGCCCAGTTCGCGGCGCAGGCGGGCGAGTTCGGACTTCAGCTCCTTGACCCGGTTTTGTTGGGCCGGTTCGTCGATGAGGTTGTGCTGTTCCTGAGGGTCAGCCTGCAGGTCGAACAGCTCCCAGGCGTTGGTCTTCCAGTAGTGCACCAGTTTGTGCGTCATGGTGCGGACGCCATAATGGGCCGCGGTGTGGTGATCACCAGGATCGTGATAGTAGCGGTAATACATTGACTGGCGCCAGTTCGACGGGTGTTCGCCGCGGAGCAGGGGCACGAGGCTGCGGCCCTGCATGTCGGCCGGCGCCGGCACGCCGGCCAGTTCGAGGAACGTGGGGGCCCAGTCGACGTTGAGCGCCATCTCGGTCGGCACACGTCCGTTTTTTGCAAGACCCGGCCCGCGCACCACCAGCGGGATGCGGAGCGAAGGCTCATACATGAACCGCTTGTCGTAGAGCCCGAGGTCGCCGAGGAAGAACCCGTTGTCGGTTGTGTAGAAGACCACCGTGTTCGTCGCCAGCCCGGTCCGGTCGAGGTAATCCAAAACGCGCCCGATGCCGTCATCCATGCTCTGGACGCAGGCGAGGTAGTCCTGGAGATAACGTTGGTATTTCCACCGGACGAGCTCGTCGCCGGTCAAGTGCCGGGTTGATCCGTCCGGCAACGGGATGTCGACCTCGGTCGGGGCGGCGGCGAGCCACTTTTGGCGGTCCGGCCCCGGCGGTAGGTTGGCGGGAGGTTCGAGCTTGAGGTCGCGCCGGGTCAGGTCGTGCGCAATCGTCTGGCGATTGGCGGGCAGGGCGGCGGGGCGGGAGGCGTAGGTATCGAAGAGCGTGGAAGGTTCCGGGAAACGTCGATCTTTGAAGGCGTCGCGGTAGGCCGGCGTTGGGATCCAGTTTCGATGCGGAGCCTTGTGGTGCAGCAGGAGAAAGAACGGGCGGTCCTTGGGCCGTGTGTCCAGAAATTCGATCCCGAGCGTGGTGATGATGTCCGTGCAGTAGCCCGTGATGGTCAGGCGCCCGGCTGGGGTGATGAACTGGGGATCGACGTAGAGGCCCTGGCCGGGCAGGACGATCCAACGATCAAATCCGGTCGGATTGCTGCCCAGGTGCCATTTGCCGACCATGCCGGTGTGATAACCGGCCTCATGCAGCAGGCGCCCCACGTGAGGCTGTGCGCCGTCGAAGCGATTGAAAACCGGGGTGCCATTGCGGTGGGAATATTTGCCGGTGAGGAGCGTGGCCCGGCTGGGCGTGCAGATCGAATTCACCACGAACGCATTTGCGAAGCGAACGCCGTCGCGCGCGATGCGATCGATGTTTGGTGTTTGGTTCACCCGCGACCCATAGCTCGACACTGCGTGGGCAGCATGGTCGTCGCTCATGATGAACAGGATATTGGGCCGCGCGGGCGGGGCGGCGGCGCGAGCCGGGCCGGCGGTCGCGAGCAGCAGGATGGTGACGAGCCGGACAAACATGATGAGTGATGAGTGGCGAGTGATGAGTGGCGGCCTGCCGATCTAACTTCCGACTTCCAGCTTCCAGCTCCTAGCCTCCGTCCTCCCCCCTCACTGTTTTTCGTAAAGGCGGGCCATTTCGAGAAGGAGCGCTTCGAGTTTGGCGTAGTAGTCGTCTTCGGACAGATCCTTTTTCGTATCGCGCAGGCGGCCGATGGCGAGTTCGAGTTCGTCCCGGCGGGCGCGGGCTTGCGGCGAGAGGTGCTGATCCTCGTCGCTGTGGAGCAAGTGAAACTGGTGGGCGCGCAGTCCATCCAGGGTGGCTCCGTTCTTGGCGGATTTGACAGCCCGGACGCCGCGGAACCAATCGGGCGGGGTGCCGAGTCCGTCCCCGTTATCGTCGATCAGGGGGTGTTCGGTGGCGAGGCGTCCTTCGGCTTGATAAAAATCCGCGACCCGTCGGGCGGCCATGAGGAAGGCCTCCAGCAGGGAGGTCTGGCCATCCTTGTCGAGGTCGGCGGCCGGATCGACGATCGATTCCGAGAGGTGCTGGCCGAAGCGGGCGTAGTTGGCTTCGTGTCCGCTGCGGGTGGCGGTGACGATGACGCGGCCGGGCGTGGACAATTTGGAGAGGAACGGGCTGCTGGAGGAGCTGGCGTCGATGCAGACGACGGGCTTGGCGATGGGCTTGAGCCATTCGGCAAACTCGGTGGCGGTGAAATCGGGGCCGCGGAGGTTGAAGCGGGCCTCCTTGCCGTCGAAGGTGCCGTGGCCAAGCAGCACGAGCCAGAGCTGGCTGGCGGAGTTGGTGGCTTGTTGCGCGAGAAGGGCGTGGATCTGTTCGCGGTCGGCAGCGGTCTGATTTGTGGCGAGGCCCACGGATTGAAAGTGTGCGCCGGCTTTGGCGGCGGCTTTTTCCCACAGGCCCGCCCATGAGGCGAAGTTCTGTCCGAATTCCTCCTCGCCGGCGGCGCCGACGAGGACGAGCACCGACGGGGCGTTGGTCATCGGGACGGGGTCCGGCGGCCCGCCGGCGGCCGGTGTCGAAGTGAGCTGGGCGACCAGCCCGCAGGTGAGGCTGGCGACAGACAAGGCGACGGACCGGTGGCAGCGTCGAGGCACGGCGCGACTATAAGGAACAATCCCGGCCGGGCAACCGGGAAGTCGGCTTCGCCGGTTTCGGGGATCGAGCGCGGACTTGCAGTCTTGGGTCGGCGTGCATAGAACAGCCTCATCGGGCGCCGACCGCGACCCGGACTGGATCGACTGAAATGCACACGTCATGAACTTAACAAGCGAACAGATCGCGGAGTGGAAGAAACAAATCATCGCGCTTTGCGTGGATCGCGGCCCAAAGATTCTGACGGCGATTGCCATCCTGGTGGTCGGCGGGATGGTGGCGCGATTCGTTGGGCGGGTGGCGCAGGGGTGGTTGGAGAAACGGGATCTCGAGCCGCCGGTGCGGCTCTTGTTGACCCGCGTGATCAAACTTTTGATCTTCGCGATCTTTGCCGTGGTGGCGCTGGGCACGGCTGGCATCGACACGGCGCCGTTGGTGGCCGGCATCGGCGTGGCCGGCGTCGGCATCGGCCTCGCCATGCAGGGCGTGCTCGGCAACCTCATCTGCGGGATCTTGATCATCTTCACCAAACCCTTCCGCGTCGGAGAATACATCGAGATCATCAGCGTGCACGGCCAGGTGCAAACGATCGACCTGTTCTCCACCATCCTCATCCATCCGGATCGATCCCGGGTCATCATTCCAAACCGGAAAATCGTGGGCGAAGTGCTGCATAATTACGGCACCGTCCGTCAGCACGACATGAGCGTGGGGGTGAGCTACGACACCGACCTGAACAAGGCCCTGACCATCATCCGCGGGGTGCTTGGGCGTGACAGCCGCGTGTTGAAAGATCCGGAGCCGGTCGTGGCTGTTGTGAGCTTCGGCGACTTTGCGATCAACATCGCGGTCAAGCCGTGGTCAGAGCTGAAGCACTTCGGTGCGGTCCGGGCGGAGGTGAACCTGGCCATCGCCGAGGCATTCCGCACCGCGAAGATTCAGATGCCATTCCCGCAGCGCGAAGTTCGCATTCTCAACCCGGCCGGCGGGGCTGCCTGATCTTTCGGGCCTGGAGGTCCGCTCCGGCCCGGCGTGATAAATCCCGCCCACCATGAGCTCCGAGTCTCCGCCGGCTGCCTGTCAGAACTGCGGCGCAGCGCTTTTGTCGATCACGGCTCCGTGTCCTGCGTGCGGCCGCGTGCCCGTGGCTCCGCCGCCCCTCGCGGGCTCGGCGCCGGCGCCGGCGCCGACCCCTGACCGCGCGCTCCAACAATCTCTGGCCCTTTTTCACCTTTATTCTGGGTGGAGCGAGCGCCCTGTATTGCGGATTCTGGTCGGCGCGAGTGGTCTGCCGGACGACGGTGGGCCGGGTCTTGGTCGGCCTTTGTTTCAGCGCGGGGTTCTACGTCGTATCCTTCATCCTTTGCTGCGCCGGCTGCAGTCTGGGCGGCGCGCAGATGAACATTCATTGAAGATTGTGCCCTCCGCGGCTGCATCGGAACCGCCGGCGCTTCTCTTGAAGCGGACGTTGAGCCGGTGCCCGGTATGCCTGCAGTCGTGTCCGGCGGAGGTTTGGCGGACCGGCGCAGAGCCGGCGCAGGTTCATCTCCGTCGCACCTGTTCGCTCCATGGGGAATTCACCGCGTGCCTGGCCTCGGATGCGCGTTTCTATTGGCTGGCCCAGGGTCATCCGGAGAACCGGGCGGCGACGTCGCAAGGCCCGGGAGCGAACGCGGGCTTTGGCCTGACCCCGGCGGGAGGCCCGGCGGATTGCGGTTGCGCGCCGGGTCGCGTTTGCTCGGCGGCGGAAGGTCCCGGGGTGGGGCGCCTGGGACGCAACGCCCGCCGGGATCCGGCCGCGCCGTTTGAAACACTTTCGACCTGTGTTGCGCTGATCGAGATCGTGCGTTCGTGCAACCTCGCGTGCCCGACCTGCTATGCAGCTTCGCCGCACCGGGTCGACGCGGTGGATGCGGTGCCGCGAGAGGAGATCGAGAGACGGGTGCAGGGCGTGATCGAGCGGAAAGGAAAGATCGAGATTCTGCAACTGTCGGGCGGCGAGCCGACGCTTCATCCGGAGCTGTTTTCGTTGCTCGAATGGATTCGGGATCACGCGCGGATCGACTACGTGCTCTTGAACACGAACGGGGTGAGACTTGCGCACGAGCCGGCCTTGGCGGCGCGCTTGGGCGAGATCTTTGCCGGGGGTGGCCTGCAGATTTACCTCCAGTTCGACGGGCCGCAGGCGGCGGGGCAGGCGGGGTTGCGGGGCGCGGATTTGCGGGCAGTCCGGCGGCGGGCGATCGACGCCTGCGCGGAGGCCAGACTGCCGGTGACGCTGGCGATGACGGTGACGCCGGAGAATCTGGCGGGCGTGTGGGAGACGGTGGCTTTTGGTTTGGAGCGGCCGTGGGTCCATGGAGTGACGTTTCAGCCGATGTTTGGGAGCGGGCGCCTGCCGGAGGTGGTCGGCACTTCGCGGCGGTTGAACACGGCGGACATCCTCATCGCGCTCGTCGAATCGTCGAACGGCCGGCTGCGCCACGACGATTTCACCCCGCTGCCGTGCGGCGATCCGAACTGCGCCACGATCGGCTACCTGATTCGCGCCGGGGATCGGGTGCGGTCGATCAGCGAGTTCGTGGACTTTGGGCGGTTGCAGGGATTTTTGCAGGACAAGATGCGCTACACGATGGCGGACCTGGCCCAGTGCGGGTGCGAGAGCGAACCGCTTGGCCACCTGCTGAAAGCGCTCGAGAGCGGGTCGGCGTTGCGGGCGTCGTCGACTTTTCGGATGGTGGTCAAGCCGTTCATGGACGCGTG
Organism: Limisphaerales bacterium; assembly: GCA_044229355.1. GTDB lineage: Bacteria > Verrucomicrobiota > Verrucomicrobiia > Limisphaerales > JADJPG01 > JBGARF01. The sequence goes on along the minus strand of JBGATF010000002.1, from coordinate 218,268 downwards.
GAGCTGGGACCAGGACCGCGTGGACCGTTGCTGCACGCACGTGATCCGGCCGGATGGTCGGCTGGATTCGTTTTGCCGATATTACTCCGGTTTCCCGGATGCGGCGCCGACGGCGGGCGGCGTGTGAATTTTCCGGCGATCAGTTCCTCCGCCTACGCGTGGCTGATGTTGGCGGGCGTCGCGATGAGCGCCTGGTGGTGGTGGCGGCTGGCGCGGCGGGATGACCGGCTGGTTTTCGTTTATGTGGGCGGATTGGTGGCAGCGTTTCTGGGCGCCAAGCTGGCCTACGTGATCGCGGAGGGCTGGCGCGATTTGGGGCAGGCGGATCTGTGGGCGCGCTGGGCCGCGGGCAAATCGATCCTGGGCGCGTTTTTTGGCGGTTACGCAGGCGTCGAGCTGGCCAAACGCTGGGCCGGCCATCGCGGCGCGACCGGCGACTGGTTTGCCATGATTGCCCCCACGGGCGTGATCCTGGGACGATTTGGCTGCTGGCTCCATGGATGCTGTCTCGGACGGGAGATGAAGAGGACGTGGTTCACGTTGGTGGACGACGGCGGCGTCAATCGTTGGCCGGCGGTGCCGGCCGAGATTCTTTTCAATGCCGCCATGCTGGTCCTGTTCTGGGTTTGGCGTCGCCGCGGCTTTTGGCTGACCCAGCATTTTCATGTTTACCTGATCGCCTACGGCCTGTTCCGGTTCGGTCACGAGTTCCTGCGGGACACGCCGCGCGTGTGGAAGGGACTGTCCGGATATCAATTCCTGGCTCTGGCGTTGGCTGGATTCGGGCTGATGGCATTCTCGCGTCGCCGGAGGGCCAAGGATGGCCTTGGACGGTTCAGTGGACCGGGCTGAGATGTTGCGGCGGACAGGCGCGAGGTGCGGGCGTGCGGGCGTGCGGGCGTGCGGGCGTGCGGGCGTGCGGGCGTGAGGCCAGGGGTTACCAGAGGAACGACTTCTGTTCGGAGACGAGCTGGTTGCCGGACCAGAGAGTGGCGCGCCAGGCGCTGAGTTCTCCGAGTTTCGCGTGGGCCGTGGGGTCGAGCCGGATACGGGTCCAGGTGCTGAAGAAACCGGTGTAGCGGACGGGTTGATCGAGGACGGCGGTGGTGCCCACGTTGCCCTTATTGCCGCGCAATTCGAGCCGGAGGAGAAATTGGTTCGTGGCTCGCGACTTCCATTGCACGTCAAAGCGCAGGCCGCCTTGTTCGGAAGGAGTCTTGCGCAGATACGCCTGATAGGCGTCCCGCTCATACAGACTCGGGTTTAAGGCGATTCGATTTTGTTTGTCGACGAAGTGCGGCAGCACCTTGACCAGCCGCGTTGAGGTGGCGGCCGTGGCCATGGACGAACTGACCAGGAGGGCGAGCCACATCGAGAGCCAGCCATGAGTCCAGTTTCGCAGCCGTCGGTTTGCCATGGGGCGACGCTAGCATTTGGCGATCGCGGGGGTCAACCGGCGGTTCCATCGACACGACGGCGATCGGTTGCCAGCGGCGGAAAACGCGAGGATTGCTGCCCAATACCGGCTTTGTTTTTTCTGTGAATGACGCTTCGGGGCTGAGTTCGGCTGGAGATGGGCCAAAAGACGCGCAGGCGTTTGAGCCGAAGGGCGTCGCTGACTCCCGGAGCGGACGGTGGGGGCAGCGGGCCTTTTGGTGGCGGACCACAAGATATTTGGCTGCGACGGTGCGGGCGCCCCATTTGTTGTGTTGGGAGCCTGATTTCACCGGAAATAATCATTGTGTGAAAAGGGCTAAAATCGCTACCCTTTGAGAGGTGTCTTCCCGCCATAGTGATTGTGTCGGTGACGCCCAATCTGTATGTCGAACGCACCCGAACTGATGGACCAAGAAACAGGCATTCCAACGCCCGACGGCGGTGAGAGCTACGACGCTTCCAAGCTGGGCAAACTGGAGGGTTTGGAGGCGGTTCGGAAGAAGCCGGGGATGTATATCGGGGGCACGGATGAGCGCGCCTTGCACCACTGCGTGTCCGAGGTGCTCGACAACTCGGTGGACGAACATCTGGCCGGGTATTGCAGCCGGATCGACGTGTCGATCCACGTGGATGGTTCGATCTCGATTCGCGACAACGGGCGGGGAATTCCGGTGGACATTCATCCGCAATACAAGATTCCCGGGGTGGAGATGGTGCTGACGACGTTGCACTCGGGCGGAAAGTATGGCCAGGGCGGCTACAAGTTTTCGGGCGGAACGCACGGGGTGGGCGCGAAGTGCGTGAATGCGGTTTCTGAATGGTTCGAAGTGGAGGTGTCGCGCGGTGGGCAGGTGCACCAGATGGAGTTCGAGCGGGGCAAGACCATCAAGAAGCTCGAGGTCATTGGGAAGGCGAAGGGCACGGGAACGTTAATCACGTTCAAACCGGATCCGGAGATCTTCAAGGAGACCACGGAATTCAAGCCGGACCGAATCACGCAGCGTCTGCGTGAGCTGGCCTTTCTCAATTCGGGGCTCGAGATCACCTTTGTGGACGAGCGCGTGGCGGAAGGCCCGAAGAAAGAGGTTTTTTATTACAAGGACGGCGTGGATGAGTTCGTCAGGCAGCTCAACAAGAACAAGGAGCCGCTGTATCCCAAGCCCATTGCGTTCAAGAAGGAGAGCCGGGTGGCGACACCCGACAAGGAGGTGGAGATCCACGTCGAGGTGGTGCTGCAGTACAACGACAGCTACAACGATCAGGTTCTCTGCTACACCAACACCATTCACAACCCTGACGGGGGAGCGCATCTCTCGGGCTTTCGCAGCGCGTTGACCCGCGCGATCAACCAGTATGCGAAGTCGAACAATCTCCTGAAGGAGAAAGACCCGCAGATTACCGGCGATGATGTGCGGGAGGGGTTGACGGCGGTGATCTCGGTGAAGCACAGCGATCCGAAGTTCGAGTCGCAAACCAAGGTGAAGCTGATCTCGCCGGAGGTGGACGGCATCGTAGGCTCGGTTTCCTACGAGGGGCTGATGACCTATTTCGACGCCAACCCGTCCGTGGCCAAGAAGATCATCGACAAAGGCCTGAACGCGGCGCGGGCGCGCGAGGCGGCGCGCAAGGCGCGCGAGGCGGTGCGCAAGTCGGCGCTGACCGGCGGCGGGCTGCCCGGCAAGCTGGCGGATTGTTCAGATCGGGATCCGGCCAACACGGAGCTTTACATCGTCGAGGGTGACTCGGCCGGCGGCTCGGCCAAGCAGGGACGCGATCGGAAGTTTCAGGCCATCCTGCCGATCCGCGGCAAGCTGATCAACGTGGAGAAGGCGCGCCTCGACAAGGTTCTGCAAAATAACGAAATCCGGACGATGATTACGGCCATCGGGACCGGGATTGGCGACGGGGAGGGTGAAGGCGCGTTCGACCTGAACAAGCTGCGCTACCACAAGATCATCATCATGACGGACGCCGATGTGGACGGGTCGCACATCCGCACGTTGCTGCTGACCTTTTTCTACCGACAGATGCCGCAGCTGGTGAAGCAGGGGTTTGTCTACATCGCGCAGCCGCCGCTTTACAGCGTCACCCGGAAGAAGCGGACGGACTACGTCGATGATGATGCGCAACTGAACAAGATATTGATCCAGAGCGCGACGGAAGAGGTGCGGCTGAAGAATCTGGCGGACGGGCGCGAGTTCACCCAGAAGCAGCTGGAGGAGGTGCTGGAGCTGCTCGAGGCCCTGGACAAGCACGCGACCTACATCCGGCGGCAGGGCGGCGATTTTACCGATTACGTCGAGCGCCGCTCGCCGGGCGGGGATTTTCCCCAGCACATGGTCAAGGTGCGGGAGGGCAACAACGAGACGGTGCATTATTTCCTGACGGTCGACGAGCTCGAGTCGTTCCGGTCGGCGCATGCGGATCTGTTCAACGGCGACACGGAGATCATTGAGCGTCGCCGGGAGGGCCCGACGCGTCGGGCGAAGAGTTCAGATTTGCACCACGAGAGCAAGGCGGTGGCGGAGCTGATGGGCCGGCTGTCCCGCAAGGGGCTGAGCGTCGAGCACTACGCGGCCCAGGACAAGCCGCTCTTCGAACTGATCGAGGGCGAGGGCGAGCGGGCCCAGGTTTCGCCACTGTTCAGCATTCCCGAGATCCTCAGCGGCGTGAAAGCCGTGGGCAAGAAAGGCATCCAGATCTACCGGTTCAAAGGCCTGGGGGAAATGGACGCCAAGGAACTCTTCGAAACCACGATGAACCCGGCCAAGCGCAAGCTGCTGCGGATCGACCTGACCGACGCGATCGAGGCGGAGGAGATGTTCACCAAATTGATGGGCGACGAGGTGGAGCCCCGGCGCCAGTTCATCGAGGACAACGCGCTCAACGTGCGAAACCTGGATGTTTAACGTGGCGTCCCCGCGCCCTGCGAACCCCTTTTAACCCCGATCGAGTCATCCATGCCTGACGACATTCAACCTCCCGGGCCGCCGGCCGGCAACGACAACCCGGCCCAGCCCGGCAGCACGCCGCTTTACGCGGCCAACGAGAAGATCACCAAGGTCAACGTCGCCGACGAGATCAAGAACTCGTTCCTCGACTACTCGATGTCGGTCATTATTTCCCGCGCGTTGCCGGATGTGCGGGACGGCCTGAAGCCGTCGCAGCGGCGCATCCTCTACGCGATGCACGAGCTGTCGCTCTTCCCCGGCCGCAAGCATTACAAGTGCGCCAAGATTTGCGGCGACACCAGCGGCAATTACCACCCGCACGGCGAGGCCGTGATCTATCCCACGCTCGTCCACATGGCCCAGCCTTGGGCCATGCGGGAAAAGCTGGTCGACGGGAAAGGGAACTTCGGCTCGGTGGAAAACGACCCGCCCGCGGCCATGCGTTATACCGAGGCGCGCCTGACGCACCTCGGCGCCGCGCTGATGACGGACATGGACAAGGACACGGTCGACTTTGTCCCGAATTACGACGAGCGCCTGACGGAGCCGACGGTCTTTCCGTCCGCGTTTCCAAACCTCCTGGTCAATGGCGGAACTGGCATCGCCGTGGGCATGGCCACGAACATGGCCCCGCACAACCTGGGCGAGGTCATCGACGGCATCTGCGCGCAGATCGACAACCCCGCCATCACCATTCCGGAGCTGACCAAGCACGTAAAGGGCCCGGACTTTCCCACCGGCGGGATGATTTGCGGCATCGAAGGCGTTAAGAACTATTTTCACACCGGCCGCGGCAGCGTAAAGCTGCGCGGTCGCATCGGGATCGAGGAGATGAAAGGCGGGCGGGAGCAGCTCGTCATCACGGAGATCCCCTACAACGTCAACCGCGCAGCGTTGGAGGAGCAGATCGCCTCGCTGGTCAACGAGAAGATCATCACCGACATCTCCGCCATGCGGAACGAGTCGGATGAGAACTGCCGCCTCGTGATCGAGCTGAAGCGCGACGCCATTGCCAAGGTGGTGGTGAACAACCTCTATCAGCACACGCAGATGGAGGTGACGTTCAGCGTGAACTCGCTGGCCATCGATCATGGCCGGCCGAAGACGCTGAATCTGAAGGAGCTCATCGCGGCCTACATCGACCACCGCCGCGAGGTGGTCCTGCGCCGGACGCGCTTCGAGCTGCGCAAAGCGGAGGAACGGGCCGAGCTGCTCGAGGGCTACATCTGCGCCCTGCGAAACCTCGACGAGTTCATCCGGATCATCCGCGGGTCGCGCAACCGGGAGGAGGCCCGGGTCAAGCTTCTGGCCTTCGAGTGGACCCGCACCCAGGTCGAAGCCTGGGGTGTGCTTGTCCGCTCCGAGGCGCGCCTGACCAACGGCCTCTATTCCCTCACCGAACGCCAGGTTGACGCCATCCTCGAACTGCAGCTCTATCGCCTGACCGGCCTCGAGATCGACAAGGTCCGCGCCGAATACGCCGAGCTCCTCGAAAAGATCAAGGACCTGCTCGACATCCTGGCCAAGGAGAGCCGGGTGATGGCCATCATCAAGGGCGAGCTAAAGGAGATCAAAGAGAAGCACGCCACACCGCGCCGGACCGAGATCGTCCCCGACGAAGGCGAGATCGCCATCGAGGATCTGATCGCGAACGAGGGCGTCATCATCACGCTGACCCACGCCGGGCTGATCAAGCGCACCAACGTGAGCTCGTATCGGAGCCAGCGCCGCGGCGGCCGGGGGGTGATCGGCATGGCGACGCGGGAGGGCGATACGCCGGAGGACAGCGACTTCATTGAACACCTTTTCACGGCGAGCACCCACGACTACCTGATGTTCTTCACGAACACCGGCCGGGTTTACACCGAGCGCGTCCACGAGATCCCGGACATGGGGCGCGCGGCCAAGGGACGAAGCATTGCCAACCTGCTGGAGTTGCGCGCCGACGAAAAAGTCGCGGCGCTCATCCGGGTCGAATCCAAGACCGGCCCGGACCGTGAAGATCAGACCTGGGCCCAGCCCGGCTTTGTCTTCTTTGCCACCCGGAAAGGGACGGTGAAAAAGACCGCCCTGGCCGAGTTCGCCAATGTCCGCAAGGGGGGCATCATCGCGATTGGAGTGGATGAGGGCGACACCGTCATTGAAGCCAAGCTGACCACCGGCCAGAACGAGGTGGTCTTGATCACCCAGGGCGGCATGAGCATCCGGTTCAACGAGGAGCAGGCCCGTCCGATGGGCCGCCCGGCCACGGGTGTGAAAGGGATCGAGCTGGATGCCGACGATGTCGTCGTGGCGCTGGCCGTGGTGGACCTGAGCGCGCAGCTACTGGTGGCCGGGACCAACGGCATTGGAAAACGAACGCCCTTTGACGAGTACCGCCTGCAGAGCCGCGGCGGCAAGGGCATCATCACGATGAAACTGACCGAAAAAACGGGGCACGTCGTGGGCGCGTTGACGGTCCGGAACGAGGACGAGATGATGCTGATCACCATGAACGGAATCATGGTTCGCACGCGCGTGGCTGATATTCGCGAGGCCGGCCGAAACACGCAGGGCGTGAAGCTGATCAACCTCGAGGAAAGCGATCGATTGCAGGCCATCGCCCGGGTCATCGGGGAGGGTGACGAAAATCCGGCCGAAGGCTCAGCCCCACCGGGCGGAGCCGCGCCGGAGGCGTGAGAATATTTCCCGGGGTGCGCGACCGCGTTCCGCCGGCGCATGGCGGGACCGGCAGAAACCCCTGGCCGACCGCAGCCGCCGTCGCACCCTAGAGTCCCGGCGGGGGCTGGGCCGGGCCCAGCCCGAACCGTTCGCCATCACATCGGGATTGAACCGTTGGAATGTCCCAGAGTTGAATTTCCCCCCCGGCAACGGCGACCGCCAACCAGTGGCCGTCGGCGGAAAAAGCCATTCTATAGATTGACCGCGCTTGTGGTGCCTCGAGCCTGGCCACCACCGCGCGGGTGGCTACTTCGACCAATGCGATGCGAGTGCTGCCGGTGGTGATCGCCAGGTAGCGCGATCGACCGGTGGCCTCGGGCGACGAAAACGCCACGGCGGTGAAGGAGGCCACATTCGGATCCAGGACCGGGAGGGCTTTGCGCTCCCATGATTTGGCGTCCCAGAGATGGAACGTATTACCGATGCCGGCCAGCCATTGTCCATCGGGGCTCCAGGCAATCGCATGACGCGGGGGCAGCGGCAGAGTCTGGAAGGGGGTGCCTTGAGCCACATTGAAGACGATGATATCCGCCGAGTAGTGGCTGTTGACGGCGACTTGCGAGCCGTCGGGCGACAAGGCGGCTTCGCCCTCCCCGGACCCGCCGATCAAGATTTTGGCCCGGCTGCCGTCGCGATCGCCGGCGGGCCAAACGGCGGTTTGACCATGACTTTTATAACAGGCGGCGATCCATCGTCCGTTCGCGCTCAAGGCGGGCCCTCCCCACCCGTAGCCCGTGCCGGTCATGATGGTGGTTTCGGCGGTTGGGTCGGTCAGGCTGTGACGCTTGACGCCGGTCGCGCCCGTGATAATGAGCCCTCCGTGATCGTCTGGTTCGGCGAGGACGCTGCGCGCGCCACGGGAGGGGAAGAATGTCAGGGGCGCTCCGTCCGGCACCGAACAGCGCATGGCGCCCCCTTCCGTGAGGCAAAAAAGAGACCTCCCATCAGGATGGAACGAGAGCGTTTGGGGATTGGCGGACGGCGGGCCGGCGGGAAACCGCCGCAAGATGGGCGATGGTTCGAAGTGGGCCAGGGAAAGTTTTCCGCCGGCCGAACCGACGCCCAGATTGAGTCCATCGCTGCTGAAGGTGACGCCCGCGCCTTCGAACGGCAGCATCGTGATCTCTGCGCCGGTGACGCCGTCCCAAAGGCGCAGAGTTTCGTCTGCACTGGTCGTGACGAGGTGGCGTCCATCCCCGGCGAACCGCAGCGCCCGGATGCCTTCCGCGTGACCGTTGAACTCCAGGACCGGATCCGGGCCGCCATCGCTCCGGAACACGGTCACGCGCCCCGCCGAGTTGCCGGCGGCCATCCGGTCCGCTTTGGGGCTAAAAGCGAGGGCGGAAATCCCCTGGGTGGAGCGCTGGTTGAAGGTCTGTTCCACCCGGCCCTGCGGCCAGGATCGCGTCTCGATGACCGGCGCATCGGCGAGGGCCAGCGCGACGTGCCCGCCCTCGGGAGCGAATGCCAGCGACTCGATTTTAAGAACCTGCCCGTTGGCGCCGCTCCATCGCGCCAGGTTACGACCGTCGGGCAGCGCGGTGGTCACCACGGTGCTGCCATCCGACCAAAGCACGGCGGCGTCGTCCGGCGCGAACGCGGTTTGGCAGAAGCCGAAGGCATTGCCGTTCGCCCACGCTTTTCGAATGACGGCGAGGCGTTGCGTGGAGCCGGCTGCGGTGTCCCAGACGCCGAGTTCGTCCCGATGACGCATGGCGAGCCAGCGGCCGCCGGGACTGAATGCGATGAGTGCAGTGACCACCCGCGGTGCGGTGCTGAACTCCAGGAGGTTGGTCGCTGCACGGAGCGGTCGCACAGCCACCCGCCCACGAAAGGTGGCCAGGGCCCACCGTTCGCGCGGCAGGTCCCCGACGGCGAGTGTCCAGTCGTCGCTCAGGGCGCCTTCGCCGAGCAGAGGCTCCGCCCGGGCGGAAGGCAGCGCCAGAGCGGCGAGCGCGAGGTCACGGGCTTCCTCACGCAGAGCGGGTGGCGGCTGTTGCTCCAGGAGTTGGGCCAGGATCGCCTCCGCCTGCGGGCGGCTGTCCGCCTGGCGGCTGCGAATCAGCGCGCGCGCCTCCCCGAGTTGGCTCTGCATCATGGCCAGGCGGGTGGCAGCCTGCTCCTTTCGCAAGGCGACGCTGTGCAGACGTTCGGTGCGGGCCTTCCAGGCAAGAGCACCCCCGGCGATGACGATCAGGGCGGCCGCAAGCAGGACGGTGGTCGTGCGCCAGGGGCGCCGCCGCGCCACGCGAAAAAGGCGGCCGGCCGGCCCGACGGGACGGGCCCGCACCGGTTCGCCCTCCAGGAACCGGGTGAGATCGTCAGCCAACTCCCGGGCGCTCGAGTAGCGGCGGTGCGGCTCTTTCTCGAGGCACTTGAGGCAGACCGTCTCCAGGTCGGGCGGGATGCAGGACTCGAGCCGCCGAACCGGGATTGGCTCGAGGGTTTTTAGCTGCTCGATGACCTCGTGGGCGGTGTCTCCGACGAACGGCGGGCGGGCGGTCAAAAGTTCGTAGAGAATTGCGCCGATCGAGTAGACATCCGACGCGGGCCCGAGTTCCCGTCCACGGCCGGTCGCCTGTTCCGGTGGCATGTAGGCGGGCGAGCCCAGCACCTGCCCGCTTAGAGTCAGGGCTGGGCGAGCCGGCGCCGGCCGAAGGTCGGGCGATTCATTTGCGGCGGCGCCGCCGGCCTGGAACGATTTGGCCAGGCCGAAATCCGTCACGTGCGGTTCGTCCCGCGCATCCAGCAGGACGTTCGAAGGCTTGAGGTCGCGGTGGAGCACGCCTTGCGTGTGCGCGTAGTGGACCGCCTCCGCGATGCACACGACGTAGCGGGCGGCGCGCTGCGCGGGGATCGGTCCGGATCGCACCAGCTCCTCCAGCGTCGGGCCTGGGACGAGCGACATCGAGAAGAAGGGCTGCCCGTCGACCAGTCCCGCGTCGTGGACCGTGACGATGTTGGGGTGCCGCAGCTGTGCGGCTGCGGCCGCCTCGGCCTGCAGCCGGCGCTTGCCGTCTTCTCCCGCAAACGCTCCTCCGAGCAACACCTTTAATGCGACCTCGCGCCCGAGACTGCGTTGCCGCGCGCGATAGACCACGCCCATCCCGCCGCGCGCCAGTTCCTCCAGTAAATCGTAGTCGCCGAAGCGCCTGAAGGCGTTGTTTGCGGCCGGCCCTTCGGCGGCGGCGGGCTCGTCGAGTCCCATGGCTCCGCGCAACACACAGGCGCTGCAGAGGCCCAGGCCGGCGCTGCCGCGAATGGGCTGGCCGCACTCCGTGCAATGAAACGTTGGAATCACCATCCGGGGTTACGGGGAAAACGCGCGCGGGTTGCGTGGGGGTCAGCCACCGATGGCCGCGAGCAAGTCCCGCAGCTCCTCCTCCACCTCGACCGGACTCGAAACCGTGTCCGCAATGAGCTCCCGGAGGATGGCGCCGTGCCGCAGCCGCGCGCGATGGAGGTGGGACTTGAGGGTGTTCAGCGGCAGGTTGAGCCGGGCAGCTTGGTCCGAGAGCGGCGGGGCGTCGGGATGGCCGGTCAGCTCGAGCACGTCGAGCAGCTCCTTCCGACCGGAGGCGTTGTATTCCTCATGGAGTCTGGCCCGGGCCCGTGCGAGCAACTGCTCCGCCCATTGGCGGTCGAACTCCATGTCCGGCGTCGGGCCGTGGGCCACTTCAAGGTAGCGGTCCTCGGCATGGCCGACGTCGAGCGGGATCAGCGGCTGGCCGCCCCCGCGCTTTTGCGCCCGGGCCTTGTCCCACTGATCGCGCAAAAAGTTGCGGACGCCTTCCGCGAGAAAAGAGCGGAAACGCCCGCGCTCGCGGCGCGCGCTGGCAAAGCCGTCCCGCTGCAGCACGCGCGCGAAGAAGTCCTGGGTGAAATCCCGCGCCGTGTCGGGATCGAACCCGTGCTTGCGCACCATGGCGTAAACCGGAAACCAGTAGGTCGAGCACAACGTTGCCAGCGCGTCCCGGCCCGCGTCGGAAGTGCCATGGGCGGCCAGCACGACGCTCCAGCGCGTGGTGGCGAACACGCCGCCAGCGGCGGCCGCTCGATGCTGGACTGGAAAGCTGTCGCCAGACATGAGCGAACAATAGCCCGAACCGCCCCGGCGGAAAACCCAAAATCCCCCCCGGGCGGCCCGGGGCACCTGTCGTTGCTGTTCCGCTTGCTCTGGCATGGGCCCCCGATAGACTCCGCGCCGACATGTCCTGGAAAGTACTGGTGACGGCGCGCACGCTGAATGTGGAAGCGGTGGGTCGGGGGGCGTTGGATCTGCTGGCCCGGGCCGGGTGCGAGCTGGTTCATCCGCCCAAGTGCGGGCCGTTGTCGGCGGAGGAGCTGTTGCCGTTGTTGCCGGGCATGGATGCCGTGTTTGCCAGCATGGATCGATTCACCGCTTCGGTGCTGGCGTCGCCGGAAGCCGCCTCCCTCAAGGTCATCTCCCGCTGGGGCGTGGGTTACGACGCGATCGACGTGGCGGCGGCCACGCGCCAGGGCGTGATCATCGCCTACACGCCCGGGCTGTTGAACGATGCCGTGGCGGAGTATGCCGTGAGCCTGATGTTTGCCGTGGCGCGCCGCGTCCACGAGGGCCATCGGGCGATGCGCGAGGGCGTGTGGTCATCGTTGTGGGGGCATGATGTTTCCGGGCGGACGCTGGGGCTGATTGGCTGCGGGAGGATCGGCCAGATCGTGGCGCGGCGGGTGAGCGGCTTTGACATGCGGGTCATCGCCTACGACGTGGCGCCGTGCGCGGAGGCGCGGCGACTCGGTGTGGAATTTGTATCCCTGGAGCAGCTGCTCGCAGAAAGCGATTTTGTTTCGTTGCACGCGGCGCTGACGCCGCAGACGCGCGGGCTGTTGGGGGCGGCGCAATTGCGGCGGATGAAGCCGTCGGCCTACCTCATTAACACGGCGCGGGGCGCGATCGTGGATGAGGAGGCGTTGTTGACGGCGCTGCGCGAAGGGTGGATTGCGGGGGCGGCGCTGGACGCGTTCGTGGTGGAGCCGCTGCCGGCGGATCACCCGCTGCGGCAGGCGCCCAATCTTTTGCTGACGCCGCACCAGGCGTCCTTCGGCCTCGACACCGGGGCGAGGGTCAGTCTGGCGGCGGCGCAGGCCATCGTGGAGGTGCAGGCGGGACGCCGGCCGCGGTGGGTGGTCAACGAAGACGTTTTGGCCGCCCCGCAACGACGGGCGCAGCTGGAGGACAAGCGATGAAAAAAAATTTCGCGCGGGAGAAGCTGAAGCGAGGCGAGCCGGCGGTCGGGACGTGGCTGGTGTTGCCGGACGTGATGGCGACGCAACTGATGGCCCGGGCAGGGTTCGACTGGTTGACGGTCGATCTGGAACACTCGCCGACCAACTGGGAGACGGCGGCGCAGATGTTCGGGGCGATCGCCGGGGCTGGTGGGGTGCCGTTGTGCCGGGTGCCGTGGAACTCGGTGGAGAACATCAAACGGGCATTGGACAACGGGGCCTGGGGCGTGGTGGTGCCGCTGGTCAACTCGCGCGCGGAGGCGGAGGCCGTCGTGGCGGCGGCGCGTTATCAGCCGGTCGGGCGTCGCACCATCGGCGGGCAGTTGCACGCGAACAATTTCGACACCGACTCGGCCACGTATTACGCGCGGGCCAACGAGGAACTCCTCGTGGTGGTGATGATTGAAACGGCCGAGGCGGTGGCCCGGGCGGACGAGATCCTGAGCGTGCCCGGCATCGACGCGGTTTTCATCGGGCCGAACGACCTGCACAACTCGCTCGGCCTGGCGCCGGCGTTCGAGAGCGATCACCCGCGGTTTGTCGACGCGGTGGAACACATTCATCAGACGGCCCGCCGCCATGGGGTGGCCTCGGGCATCCACGTGGCGGATGCGGCCATGGCCGCCCGGCGGCGGGCGCAGGGCTTTCAATTCATCGCCGTGAGCAGCGAGGCGGGCTTCATGCTGGGGCGGGCGGCGGAAGTGATCCAGCAACTGGGCCTCGGGTCGAGCCGGGCGGCGGTGAAGTATTGAACGGAGGCGATGCCCATGGCTGGATCCAACGCACAGCTGCCGATTGGAGTGTTTGACAGCGGCATGGGCGGGCTGACGGTGGTGCAGCAGTTGCATCGCGTGTTGCCCCATGAGGACGTCGTCTACCTCGGGGACACGGCCCGGGTGCCGTACGGGTCCAAGTCGCCGAGCACCGTCATTCGATTTTCCCGGGAGGACACCCAGTTTCTCCTCCAGCAAAACGTCAAGGCGGTCGTCGTGGCATGCAACACGGCGTCGGCCTGGGCGCTGCCGACGCTGGAAAAAACGTATGACCTGCCAATCTTTGGGGTGATCCTGCCCGGGGTGCGCGCGGCACTGGAGCGGACGCGCACCGGGCGGATTGGCGTGATCGGCACCAGCGCGACCATTCGCAGCCGGGCCTACAGCAACGGTCTGCTCTCGCGCCGCGAGAATTTGCAGATCTTCAGCCAGCCCTGTCCGTTGCTCGTGCCGCTGGTGGAGGAAGGGTGGACGCATCGGCCGGTCAGCCGCCAGATTCTGAAAGAGTATCTGCGCCCGCTGCTGCGGCACCGAATCGATACGCTCGTCCTTGGCTGCACCCATTATCCGCTGCTGAAGACGGCGATTCGCGAAGTCACCGGCTCGCGGGTGGCGCTCGTGGATTCAGCCGAGAGCTGCGCGCTCTACGTGAAGGAACGGCTGGGCCATCTGAAGCTGTTGTGTACCGGCCGCCGCCGGGCTGGCGGCATCCGACCGTATGTCACGGACGAGACCGACCGCTTTGCGGAGCTCGCCGAGCGATTTCTGCAGGCGCCGCACGAGCCGCCCTGGAAAGTGGACCTGGCGCCAGCGTGAGGGGAGTGGGTAGTTATGAGTTATGAGTTATGAGTGCGGACGGTCGGACTTCGACTTTCAACGTTCAACGTTCAAAGTTCAAAGTTCAAAGTTCAAAGTTCGGCCTGCGGACTTCGCCGCCTGACTCGGGGCTAGACTCGGCGGGGCGTTTGCACTAGGGTCCGCCGCGTGCCCAGCAGCACCAACAGCTCAAAATCGTCAGGAACCGCTTCCGTCGCAACGGCCTCCGGGGAGAAGCCGCCGGCGTTTGAAGAGGCGTTGCGTCAGCTGGAGGAAATCGTGGAGTCGATGGAGTCCGGGGATTTGCCTTTGGAGACGCTGCTCGCGCGATTCGAACAGGGCACGCGTCTGGTCCAGGCCTGCCAGAGCCGGTTGGAGGAGGCGGAAGTGAAGATTGCCCGGCTGGAGAAGGATCGGGGCGGCGAGTTCGCCCTGCAGCCGCTTCAGCCGGTTGTCGAGGTCGAGGCGCCCTGAGGCCTCCTGCGAGCGTGGATGGTTCACCGTGAGCGACTTTTCGTATTTTTGCACCAGACAGACATGACCCGACCCATATGAGCCGATACCTCGACATGGTGGATGATCCCGCGCACGTCAAGAAGCTGACGCTGGCGCAAAAGATCCAGTTGGCGGACGAAATTCGCCACGAGCTGATCACCAAGCTGGCGGCGAACGGCGGTCACCTCGGGCCGAACCTTGGCGTGGTCGAGCTCACGCTGGCTTTGCACAGTGTCTTCACCACGCCCAAGGACAAGTTTGTCTGGGACGTGAGCCATCAGGTCTATGTGCACAAGCTGGTGACCGGCCGCAAAGATCGGTTTCAGACGATCCGGACCACCAACGGCCTGAATGGATTCGCCCTGCGGACCGAGAGCGAGCACGACTGCTACGGGGCGGGCCACGCCGGGACGGCGCTGTCCGCGGCCCTGGGCATGTGCGCCGCGCGCGATCGCCGGGGTTCAGACGAACAGGTCGTTTGTATTTTTGGCGACGCCGCGTTGACGAACGGGATTTCGTTCGAAGCGTTGAACAACATCAGCCACACGACGCGGAAGTTCATCGGCATTCTCAACGACAACGAGTGGAGCATCGCCAAGAACGTCGGCGCCATCTCGAATTACCTGAACAAGATCATCAGGAACCCGCGGTTCAACCGGCTGCAGAAGGACCTGGAAAAATGGCTGCGCCGCATGCCGAAAGGGGATCTGGCCATCACGCTGGGGCACAAGGCGGAGGAGGCGATCAAGGGCGCGGTGACCGAGGTGGCCCTCGAAGCCAGCCCGAGCACCATCGATGTCGACGGTCGCGGCGGGTTTGGCAGCAGCGTCATCTTCGAGGAGTTCGGCCTGAAATATCTGGGGCCCATCGATGGTCACAACCTCGGCCTGCTCATCGAGACCCTGGAATTTGCGAAGACCTGCGAGGGCCCGGTGGTGATTCACGTGCTGACCAAGAAGGGCAAGGGCTTCGAGGCGGCGCTGCAATCGCCGGAGAAATTCCACGGCCTCGGACCCTACGACGCCAAGACGGGGGCGACCCTCCCGTCCAAGGCGGGCGCGCCGCCGAATTATCAGGATGTTTTTGGCCAGGCGATGGTGCGGCTGTGCGAGCGGGATCGGCATCTCGTCGGCATCACGGCCGCCATGCCGAGCGGGACCGGCCTGAAGTTTCTGGAGAAGGCGCTGCCGGATCAATATTACGACGTCGGCATCGCCGAGGAACACGCGGTCATCTTTGCCGCGGGCATGGCCACGATGGGCTTCAAGCCGGTCGTCGCCATCTATTCGACCTTCCTGCAGCGCGCATATGATTGCATTCATCACGACGTCTGCCTGCAGGATCTGCCGGTGATTTTCTGCATGGACAGAGCCGGGCTGAGCGCGAACGACGGGCCGACGCATCACGGCTTGTTCGACATCGCCTACCTGCGCTGCCTGCCGAACGTCATCGCCATGGCGCCCAAGGACGAGGATGAACTCGTCGACATGATGTACACGGCGTCGAAAACCAACCGGGCGACGTTCATCCGGTACCCCCGGGGCGCCGGCGAGGGCGTGCCGATCAAGGAGCAGCCGAAGCTGCTGGAGATCGGCAAGGCCGAGGTGATTCAGGATTTCAATCCGGGCCGGGGCCACAAGGTGACCTTCTTCGCGCTGGGCAACATGCAACGCATGGCCAAGCAGGCGGCTGACTCCCTGACCGCCGAAGGGTTCAACTGCGCGATCATCAACCCGCGTTTCACCAAGCCGATCGACGAGGAGTTGACGGCCCGCTACGGCAGCCAGTCCGAGGTGGTGGTCACGTTGGAGGATCACGTGCTGATGGGTGGCTACGGCAGCTCCGTGGTTGAGCTTTTCAACGATCGCCGAATCCTGGTGCCCGTGGTGCGCATCGGCTGGCCCGATCAATTCATCGAGCACGCCTCGACGGTGGACTACCTGCGCCAGAAGCACGGGCTCACCGCCGAGGATGCCGTGGCCCGGGTCAAGGCGCAGTTCAACACCGCGCCGGTGGGGGAAGATTCCGATCCCACACGGGCGTCCGGCGACCGGTTTGGCCGGCGCACGCACTAATCCCGGCTGACACCGGCGCCGGTGCCGGCGTTCAACGCGCCGCGCCGCGCCACGCCACCCTCGCCCTTGTTTATGAACACGGGCATGGCGGGTTCGGCTCAATTTTCAATGTCAATGGCTCCGACCGCGCCGCCAGTTTCTCCTGCGCCCGCCCGCCTCAGTTCGCTGGATGCGTATCGCGGCTTTGTCATGTTCCTGATGATGGCCGAGGTCCTGAACCTCTGCCGCGTGTCGGCCGCGTTGCCCGGCAATCCGTTTTGGAAGATCCTGTGCTGGCACCAGAGCCATGTGGAATGGATTGGCTGCTCGTTGCACGACCTGATCCAACCCAGCTTCTCGTTTTTGGTCGGGGCGGCACTGCCTTTTTCCATCGCCAGCCGATCGGCGCGGGGCCAGACGATGGGACGCATGTCGCTCCATGCCTGGGGTCGGGCCCTGATCCTGATCTTGCTCGGGGTGGCGCTGCGCTCGACGGGTTCGGGCCAGACCCACTGGACCTTTGAAGACACCCTGTCCCAGATCGGCCTCGGCTATGGGTTTCTTTTCCTGCTCGGCTTTCGGTCCGTTCGCGCGCAATGGCTGGCCTTTGGGGTGATCGTGGCCGGGTATTGGGCGGCGTTTGCGCTGTATCCGCTGCCGCCGGCGGACTTCGATTACGAACGCGTGCGCGTCAGTGCCGATTGGCTGAAAGAATTCGGCCAGACGGGCTTTGCGGCGCATTGGCAAAAGAACAGCAACCTGGCCTGGGCCTTCGACACGTGGTGGATGAACCTGTTTCCGCGGGAAAAGCCGTTTGTCGCCAACGGCGGCGGATATTCCACGCTCAGTTTCATTCCGACGCTCGGCACGATGATTCTTGGGCTGATCGCGGGGGGGCTGTTGCGCAGCAGTCGGCCGCCCGCAGAGAAAATTCGCTGGCTGGTCTGCGCCGGTGCGATCGGGCTGGTGGTCGGTTGGACTCTGAGCGTGGCGGGCGTGTGCCCGAACGTGAAGCGCATCTGGACACCGGCCTGGGTCATGTTCAGCGGCGGTTGGTGCTGCCTGCTTCTTGCCGGGTTTTACGGCGTGCTCGACGTGGCCAACCGGCGGGCCTGGGCGTTTCCCCTGGTCGTCATCGGGATGAACTCGATCGCCGCCTACGGCATCGCCCATCTGTTCGACGGGTTCATCCATCGCAACCTGACCACGCATCTGGGCAAGAACGCCTTTGCGGTCGCGGGTGCGGCGTTCGAGCCGTTTTTGCACGGCGCCGCGGTCCTGCTGGTTTTCTGGCTGATCCTGTTCTGGATGTATCGACGGAAGATTTTCCTGCGCGTCTGAACGGCGGCCGACGGCGGAGAGCGCGGCCTACCAACGCGGCGCGTCCGGAGCTGGGCGCGGGGTTTCGAACTAGGGTTGGACATTTGCGCGGGGATTGCCTATGCATGGCGGCGCAATGGACGAAGGGCTGCGCAGCGAGTTAAGCAAGCAGGGCGTCTTCACGACGACGCTGGAGGAATTGTACAACTGGGGGCGGAAGAACTCGGTGTGGCCGCTGCAATTCGGTTTGGCGTGTTGCGCCATCGAAATGATCGCGACCACCATGGCGCGCTATGATCTGGCCCGCTTCGGGGCCGAGGTGTTCCGGCCGTCGCCGCGCCAGGCCGACCTCATGATCGTGGCCGGGACCGTCACGAAGAAGATGGCGCCGCAGGTGGTGCGGCTCTACAACCAGATGCCGGAACCCAAATACGTGATCGCGATGGGCGCGTGCGCGATCTCCGGCGGTCCATTCAAGCAGGGCTACAATGTGCTGAAAGGGATCGACCGGTATCTGCCGGTCGACGTGCACATCCCGGGCTGCCCACCCCGGCCCGAGGCGCTGATCCACGCGTTCATGATGCTGCAACGGAAGATCGCCGACCAGGAGCTCACCGGCCCGCGGCGTCCGCGGCATTTGGACGCTTCGGCGCCCAGCGAATTTCCGATCCCGCACTTCGGCGAGCATGACCTTGAGCCCGCCAGCAACCCCGCCATCTGGCATCCGGCCGTGCTCAAACGCGGCGTCTGACCCGCCGGAGTTTCATTCTCCTGGTCCCAGCTTCCATGGAATCCCTCGAACAAATCCAAAGCCTGATCGCAGCGGCGGTCCCGGGCGCCCAGCTGGGTGTCGTGCCCAACGAAGCGCTGGCCACGCAACCCTCCCTGCGCGTGGATGCCGCCCATGGCCTGGCGGTCGCGCGGTTCCTGCGCGATGATCCGCGCCTGGCGCTCGACTATTGTTCCAACGCCACCGGGGTCGACTGGCCCGAGAAAATCGAAAAGATCAAAACCAAGGTCAAGAAGTTGGTCGACGGGGTGGAGAAGGACGTCGAGGAGACGACCGAGAAGCGCAGCGGCGGCTACCTCGAAGCCGTGTATCACCTCTACTCCATGGGGCGCAAACACGGGCCGCTCGTTCTCCGGATGCGCACGGGCGACCGGGCGGGCCAGAATCATCTGCCGTCCCTCACCCCCGTCTGGCGCAGCTGCGAGTTGCAGGAGCGCGAGATCTTCGACCTGTACGGCATCGTGTTCGACGGCCATCCGGATCTCCGGCGAATCCTGATGTGGGACGAGTTCAAGGATCATCCGATGCGGAAAGACTACGTGGAGCCGGATGATTTCGAATACGAGCCGACGCCGCACGATGATGTGCTGACCCGGGCGAAGGCCCATTATCGTCCGGCCTGACCGGCACATGGCCGGCGCGGGGGACACCCCGAAGAGGTGTGCCGACGGGAAAACTGCGAATCGGCGAATGCTCGGTGGATTTCCCCCTTCCGATTCGATCGTGCCCACGGCATAGTGCCGGCCTTCACCAGGATCCATGGCCGAACGTGACGTCATGCAGGACTCGGGTCGGAGCACCAGCGCCCGGAAGGGGCTTGCGCGGCGACTGAACCTCGCCGGACTGGTCGTGTCTGGCCTGGCCTGGGCTCTCCAGGGGGCTGAGTCGACCGCCGCCAGTTTTCCGGCACCAGCGGCGAGACCAGCTGCTCCCGCCGATCATTGGGCCTTTCGTCCGCTGACGTTCCCCGCCGTTCCCGTCCCGCACGATCTTCGTTGGCCGCAAGGCGCCATCGATCGATTTGTGCTGGCGCGTCTGGAGACGGAAGGCATGCGGCCCTCGCCGGCCGCGGGCGCGCAGACCTGGCTGCGGCGGGTTTGTCTCGACCTGACCGGCCTGCCGCCGAGCCCCGAACAAGCCGACGCGCTGCACCGGGACGACACTCCGGCGGCCCGGGCGCGGATCGTGGATGGGCTGTTGGCGTCGCCCCGTTATGGCGAGCGGTGGGCGCAGCACTGGCTGGACGTGGTGCGCTATGCGGACACGCATGGATTTGAAGTCAACACCGAGCGACCCAACGCCTGGCCGTATCGCGATTACGTGATACGGTCCTTTAACCGGGACACGCCGTATGATCGGTTTGTGCGCGAGCAAATGGCGGGGGATGCCCTGGGGGCGGATGCAGCGACGGGCTTCCTGCTGACGGCGTCGGTGTTGTTGCCGGGGCAGATTGGAGCGGATGAGCCGTCGAAGCGTCTCGCGCGGCAGGATTCGCTGGACGAGATCGTGGTGAACATCGGGCAGACGTTTCTTGGCCTGAGCCTCGGCTGTGCCCGCTGCCACGATCACAAGTTTGATCCCATCTCGATGCGCGACTACTACGCCATGCAGGCGTTCGTGGCGGGGGTCGAGTACGAAGATCGCGAGCTGCGCACGCCGGAAACCGAGTCGCTCCGGCGCGCGGCGGAAGATTGTCGGGCGAAACTGGCGCACGTCGACCGGGAGCTGGCACGATTCGAACCCCTGGCGCATCCAGGCGTCCCGCCCACGCCGGAGCCCAGCGCCCGGCTGAATGAGGAAACCTTTCCGCCCGTGCTCGCCAAGTTCGTCCGGTTCACGATCCTGGATGCGAATCTGCACCCGACGCTCGGCCTGATTGAACCTTGCCTCGACGAACTTGAGATCCTGACGGACGAGCCGGAGCCGCGCAATGTCGCTCTGGCGCGATTCGGAACCCGGGTCACCGCGTCGGGCAGCCGGGAATCGGACAGCCATCGCCTGGCGCACATCAACGACGGTTTGATTGGCAATGCCCATAGCTGGATGTCGGATGAGGCCGGGCGCGGCTGGCTCCTGTTCGAGCTGCCGGCCGAGACGCGGATTCGCGCGGTGCGGTGGGGGCGCGATCGGGAAGGCACATTTACGGACCGATTGGCCACGGCTTACACGCTGGAGGCCGGACTGGACCGTGAACATCTGGCCCAGCTTCGCCACCGCCCGGCCCGGCGCGCGGCGGTCAGCGCCCGGCTGAACATCGAGCGGTTCGCGCCCGTGCGGGCCCGGCGCGTGCGGCTGACCATCCGTGACACGAACAGCCTGGAGCCGTGTGTGGATGAGCTGGAGGTTTTCGATCGCTCGGGTGCGAACGTGGCGCTTTCCTCGGCCGGCACGAGAGCCACGTCTTCGGGAGACACGGTGGTCGCCGATCGACATGAGCTGCGTCACGTCAACGACGGCCAATACGGAAACAGCCGGAGCTGGATGTCCAACGAGAAGGGCCGCGGCTGGGTGGTCCTGGAATTTCCTGAGGCACGGGAGGTGGAACGCGTGGTGTGGGGCCGGGATCGCCTCGGCGAGTTCGCCGATCGCCTGGCCACGAACTACGTGATCGAAGTGCAGGGCGATCGCGAGGCGGACCCTTGGGTGGTGGTGGCGGACGCTTCCGATCGGGCGGCGTTCGGCAGCGCGTCGCGTCCGGCCGGAACGGTGGCTGCTGATCGGGCGCCGGAGGAAGCGACCATGGTGAAGCGGTTGATCAACGAGCGGAAAATTTTGGAAGCCCGGCTCCGTGCGACGGATGAGGGGCGCCTGGGATTCGTCGGCAAATTTCGCCAGCCGGATCGCATTCGTCTTCTGACGCGAGGTGATCCGGAACAGCCGGGCCAGGATGTCGGCCCGGCGGTGCCGGCGATCCTGGGCGCGGTCCGGCCGGAGCCTGGGTGCGCCGAGCAGGAACGCCGTCGGATCCTGGCGGATTGGATTGCCAGCGCGGACAATCCGCTGACCGCCCGGGTGATGGTCAATCGAATCTGGCAGGGCCACTTTGGCGCCGGTTTGGTGGGCACGCCGAGCGATTTCGGGCGCAGCGGATTGCGGCCGTCGCATCCGGAGCTGCTGGACTGGCTGGCGGCTGAGTTCATCCGGGGCGGGTGGTCGATCAAACATCTTCATCGCCTGATCGTTCTCTCGGCGACCTACGGACAATCGGCGCGCGTGGATCCGGCATCGGCGGCGGGAGATGCCGAGGTGCGCTGGCTTTGGCGTTATCCCTCGCGGCGTCTCGAGGCCGAGGTCATCCGCGACGCGATGCTGAGCGTCAGCGGCCGTTTGAACACCAACATGTTTGGCCGGGGTTTTGATCTCTTCGACAAGCGCGGCGGCTTGTCGGGCTTCAAGCCGGTCGAGGTGTTCACCGGGGACGGCCTGCGTCGGATGATTTATGCGCACAAGGTGCGGCGGGAACGCGAGGCGGTGTTCGGGGCGTTTGACTGTCCCGATGCGGGGCAGAGCACCGCGCGCCGGCGGGAATCCACAACGCCCCTGCAGGCGTTGAACCTGTTCAACAGCCGGTTCACGCTGGACGCGGCGGACGCGCTGGCGGCGCGGGCGCGCGATGAGGTTGGCCGGGACGATGTGCGGGCCTGTGTTCGACGGATGTTTGTGCTGGCGCTGGGCCGCGCACCTGAAGCCGCTGAAGTCAGGGACGTCGAGTCGCTGGCGCGGACGCACGGGATGGCGGCGCTGGCGCGCGTGCTTTTCAACAGCAACGAGTTTTTATTCCTGCCGTGAACGACGAACAGGCGACGAGCAAATCATCAAGCCCGGCGGGGGCGGCGCCCTTCGGTCCCGCCGGCTGGTCCGGCCAGCTCCTGGATCGGCGCCGGTTTTTGGGCCAGACGGCCACGTCGCTGGGGGCCATCGCGCTGACGAGCCTTTTGGGCCGGGACGGGCTGCTGGCCGCGGATGCACGGTATCGTCCGGTGATTGATCCGGCTCGTCCATTCGCGCCGCGCGTCAGCCCGCGGCCGGCGGCGGCGCGCAATGTGGTGATGATCTTCTGTGCGGGGGCCGTCAGCCAGCTCGAGACGTGGGATTACAAGCCGGAGCTGATTCGCATGGATGGCCAGCCTCTCGTGGGTGGGCCGGCCGTGACGTTTCAGGGACCGGCCGGCAATCTGGCCCGGCCGCAGTACGCATTTCGCCGTCGCGGGCAGACGGGCAAATGGGTCTCGGATCTGATCCCGCATCTCGCCGCATTGACCGACGAGATCGCGTTCGTCCATTCACTGACGAGCAAGTCGAACACGCATGGGCCGGCGGAGAATTTCCTTTCGACGGGTTTTGTCCTGGATGGGTTTCCCAGCATGGGCTCCTGGATCAGCTATGCCTTGGGCAGCGAGAACGAGGATCTGCCGGCCTATGTCGCGATGCCCGACCCGCGGGGCGTCCCGCAGGCCGGCTCGAACAATTGGGGGCCGGGATTCCTGCCGGCGGTGTTTCAGGGCACTCCCCTGAGCGCGACCGACCCGATTCGGCATTTGCGCCCGCCGGCCGGGGTGTCGCCGGAGGCCGATGCGGCGGCCCGGGGTGTCCTGCAGCGCTTGAACGCGCGCCACCTCGAACAACATCCTGGCGACGGCCGGTTGGCGGCCCGCATTGCCAGCTATGAACTGGCCGCGCGCATGCAGATGGCCGTGCCGGAATTGACGGACCTGTCCTCCGAGCCGGCGCACATTCTGCGAATGTATGGAGCCGACGACGGGGTGAACGGGACGAAGTCGGCCTTCGCCCGCAATTGCATTCTGGCCCGGCGCCTGATCGAGCGCGGCGTGCGTTTTGTGCAACTGTTCAACGGCGCCTATGCCAGCGGCGGAGAGTTAAATTGGGACGGACACAACAAGCTGAAGGAGCAATACGACCGGCACGCCGCCATTCTCGACCAGCCCGCCGCGGCCCTCATCCGGGATTTGCGCCAGCGCGGCCTGCTCGAGGAGACGCTGGTCGTTTGGTGCACGGAATTCGGTCGAATGCCCATGTTCCAGAAAGGCGCCCTGGGCCGGGATCATAATCCTGACGGATTCACGTGCTGGCTGACGGGGGCCGGCGTGCGGCCCGGGGTCAGCCATGGCGAGACCGATGAGCTCGGCCGGCGCGCGGTGCGGGACGTGCACCCGCTCTACGATTTCAATGCAACCATTCTGCACTTGCTCGGACTCGATCACGAACGGCTGACCTTCGAACACAACGGCGTGCAACGCCGGCTGACCAACGTTGAAGGGGAGATCATTCGGGCGGTGGTGAGTGGGGAGGGATGAGGGATGAGGGATGAGTTCGGACTTTGAACGTCGAACGTCGAACGTCGAACGTCGAACTCGTCACTCGTCACTCGTCACAGGCCACTCGCCACTCGCCACTCGCCACTCCCCGCGGCTTGACCCTGTGGGAACGGGGCGCCTAGGCTGGCGGCATGAAGCGACTATTTCTCCTCGGGGCTCTCGCCTTGGTTTTCCACCTCACGACGGCACGTGTCGCTGCGGCCGAGGCCAAGCCTGACGGGGCTGCGGCGGCCGCGTTCGTGTCGCAGGCGGAGAAGGACCTGGCGGCGCTTTCGATTCTGTCGAGCCGCGCCAACTGGGTCAACTCGACCTACATCACGGATGACACCGATGCGCTGGCGGCGGAGTTTGGGGCGCGCAGCACCGAGGTCAGCGTGCGGCTGGCCAAGGGCGCCGCAAAATTCGATGCCGTGGCCGGGCTGCCGGCGGACGTGCGGCGCAAGCTGGACTTTCTCAAGCAGGGCATCGTGCTGCCGGCGCCGGAGAAGCCCGGAGCGGCGGACGAGTTGAACGTCATCGCCACCCGGCTGCAGTCGCAGTATGGCAAGGGCAAAGGGACCCTGGACGGCAAGCCGATCAACGGCTCGGACATCGAGGAGGCGATGGGCGCGATGCGGGATCCGGAGAAGCTGAAGGAGATGTGGGTGAGCTGGAACGATCAGGTGGGCGGGCCGATGCGCGGCGACTACAGCCGGTTGGTGGAGATCGCGAACGACGGCGCCCGGGAGCTGGGGTATCCGGACGTGGGCGCACTCTGGCGGGCGGGCTATGACATGTCGGCGGATGAATTTGCCAGGGAAATGGACCGCCTTTGGCTGCAGGTGAAGCCGCTTTACGATCAGCTGCATTGTTACGTCCGGGCGAAGCTGCACGAGCATTACGGCGACAAGGTTCAAGGTGCGGCGGGCCCGATCCGCGCGGACCTGCTCGGCAACATGTGGGCGCAGGAATGGGGGAATATCTACAGCCTCGTGGCTCCGCCCGGCGTGGGGGATGTGGGATACGATCTGACGGCGCTGCTGACGGCGAAGGGGTATGATCCGCTGCGCATGGTGAAGGCGGGCGAGGCGTTTTACACGTCGCTGGGCTTGCCGGCGTTGCCGCCGACCTTCTGGGAGCGCTCGCAGTTCGTGAAGCCGCGGGATCGGGAGGTGGTCTGCCACGCGTCGGCGTGGGACATCGACAACCAGGACGACCTGCGGATCAAGATGTGCATCAAGGTCAACGCGGATGATTTCGTCACGATCCATCACGAGCTGGGGCACAACTATTATCAGCGGGCGTACAACCGTCAGCCCTACCTGTTCCTGAACGGAGCGCACGACGGGTTCCACGAGGCGATCGGGGATTTCATCGCGCTCTCCATCACGCCGGAATATCTCGTGCAGATCGGGCTGTTGGAGTCGGGCAAGGTTCCCGGGGCGGACAAGGACATCGGGTTGCTGCTGCGTCAGGCGATGGACAAGGTGGCCTTCCTGCCGTTTGGGCTGTTGATGGACAAGTGGCGCTGGGGCGTGTTCAGCGGGGCGACCAAGCCGGGCGATTATCAAAAGGATTGGGATGCCTTGCGGCTGCGCTATCAGGGCATCGTGCCGCCGGCATCGCGACGGGCAACCGGCTTCGATCCGGGCGGCAAGTATCACATCCCCGGGAACACGCCGTATGCGCGATATTTTCTCGCGCGCATCCTGCAGTTCCAGTTCTACAAGGCGGCGGCGGACATGTCCGGCTGGAAAGGCCCGCTGCATCGGTGCTCGTTTTACGGGAACAAGGTGGTGGGCGACCGCTTGAACCGCATGCTGGCGATGGGCGCCTCGCGGCCCTGGCCGGACGCGCTGGAGGCGTTCACGGGAAGCCGCGCCATGGACGGGTCCGCCCTGATCGAATACTTCCGCCCGTTGTTGAAGTGGCTGGAGGAACAAAACCGCGGCCGGCCGGTGGGGTGGTGAGGCAAGCTTCAAAGTCCAAAGTCCAAACGTCGACGTTCGACGTTCGACGTTCGACGTTCGACGTTCGACGTTCGAAGTTCGAAGTTCGAAGTTTGAAGTTTGAAGTTTGAAGTTTGAAGTTTGAAGTTTGAAGTTTGAAGTTTGAAGTTTGATTCACCAGGCCAGTGCGGCGCCTTCGGTGCGTGGATCCGCGGCCCCGATCAGAGTCCGCTGCCGCGGATCGTAGCCGACGGCCTGGGTGGCGCCGAGGTTCTCAATCAACTTGAGGCGATGTCCGCGCCGCTCGAGCTCGCGACGGACCCGCGGAGTGACGGATCGTTCGATGCGCAGTTCGTCGGGCTGCCACTGGTGATGAAAGCGGAGTTGCTGGAGGGCGTCCTGCAGAGGCAGTCCGAAGTCGATCGTATAGAGAATGGTGAGGAGTGTTTGGCTGATGATAGTCGGGCCTCCGGCGGCGCCCAGGCAGAGGACGGGCCGGCCGGATCTGAGCACGAGCGTTGGGCTCATGCTGGAGAGCGGACGTTTGGCCGGGGCGATGGCGTTGGCCTCGGCGCCGATCAGGCCGAAGAAATTTGTCGCGCCCGGTTGGAGGGCGAAGTCGTCCATCTGATTGTTCAAGAGGACGCCGGTGCCGGGGACGACGACCTTGGAGCCGAATGACGTGTTGATGGTGGCCGTGCACGCCACCCAGTTGCCGGCGGCGTCGGCCGTGGAAAAGTGCGTGGTGTGCTTTTGGAACAGATGTTCGGCGGCATCCTCGGGCATGTCGTGCCCGGGCACGAGCCTCGCTCGGTGGAGATCGATGCGGCGCGCCAGGCGTTCCCCGTAGGCCCGGCTGACCAGGCCTTTGGGGACCGGCACGAAGTCCGGATCGCCCAGCCAGTAGGCGCGGTCCGCGAAGGCCAGTTTCATGGCCTCGGTGACGACGTGGATGAAGTCGGCCGAGCCGGCGCCCATGCGATGCAGGTCGAAGTGCTCGAGAATATTGAGGATTTGGGCGACGTGCACCCCGCCGGAGCTGGGCGGCGGGAACCCCAGAATCTGGTAACCGCGGTAGGTGGTGAACACCGGCGTGCGCGATTTGAACTGATAGGCGGCGAAATCGCCGGCGGTGATGACGCCGCCGTTTTCCTTCATCCAGGACGCGGTCGCCTCAGCGAACGGGCCGCGGTAGAACCAGTCGAGGCCGGATCGGCTGATGGATTGGTAGGTTCTGGCCAGGTCCGGCTGTCGAAAAATTTCACCTGCTGAGTAGGGGCTCTCGCCGGCTTTGAGGAAGATGGCCCGGCTGGCGGGAAATTTCCGCAGATCTGCGGCCGTCGCGGCCAGGCGTCCGGCCATCGTTCGATCGATGGGAAAACCCTCGGCGGCCACTTTTGCCGCGCGATCCAGATGGGCCTGGAGCGGCAGCTTTCCATAGGTGCGCAGCGCGTAGTCGTAGACGGCAAGGGACCCGGGAATGCCGACGGCCCGCGCTCCAGTCTGGCTCGCGGCGGACTGGGGTTGCCCGCGGTCGACGAACATATCCCGCGTGGCTGCCGCCGGTGCCATTTCCCGCCCGTCGAGGGCGACGATGGAGTGATCGGCGAGCCGGAGGATCATGAAACAGCCGCCGCCGAGGCCGGAGTTATGGCCGTCGACCACGCCGAGGGTCAGCGCGGCGGCGACCGCGGCGTCGATGGCATTTCCGCCGGCCCGCATGGCGTCGATGGCAGCGGTGGTGGCGAGGGGTTGGACGGTGGCCGCAACGCCCTGGCGGCCGTTGGCGGCAAGGTTGTCGCGGCCGGCGCTGGGCTGGGCGCTGGCGGTGACCAGACCGAAGACGGTGAGCCACGCCAGGGTCGGGAATCGCCTCGCGCGGGAGGAGGGGACCTTCGTTGAGCAGCGGGGAGCGATCGCCGCGGGCCGGTGGCTGGCCGGCGCTCCGGGCGGGTTGGGTGGAGTGATCACCTGTGGTGGACGGGATGAGTTCAGTCGCGTTGGGACAGGCCCTGCAGAATTTCGCGGGCGACGGTTGCAATCACCCCGCGCTCATTGGCGTGGCCTTCGGTGAAGGTGACGACGATGAACCGGGCGCCGTCAGGCAGTTCGACGAACGCCGCGTCATGCCGGACCTGGCTGGTCCAACCGGCCTTCGACCAGAGGCGGGCGTCGGGGTTGTCGCGCAAGGCGAGCGCGGTGAACGCGTTGTCCTGGCTGGGCTCGCCGCCTTGGTCGAGGGGCTTGCGCGGGTCGCGCTTGAGCAGGTCGAGCATCGCGGCGGAGCGGGTTGGGCTGACGCAGCGCCGGGACACAATTTCGGTGAGCAGGCGGGCGGTGTCGTCCGTGGACAACAGGTTGCGGCTGGGATTCTGGGTGCGGATGGATTGCGACTCGCGGCCGTAGGGCCCTTCGCACCAGGGCTTCTTGTTGGCGACGACGTGAGCGTAACCCAGCCCGGCAAAGTAGCGATTGACGGCGTTCCGCTTCTCGAACCACGCCGTCAACTCGGCGGCGGGCAATTCCGGTCCGCTGGTGGTGTCCGTCAGCAGGTCGACGATGTAGTGGGTCGCGTCATTGGACGAGTCGACGATCATGTCGCGAGCGGCCCGGCGCAGTTCGTCGGTGTCTGGGAGCCGACGGTCTTCCAGCCACCGATGCAGGGCGGCGAGGTAAAACAATTTAATGACGCTGGCGGGGTAGATCTCCGCATCGCCGCGATAGCTGGCTTGAGCCGGATGGGTCGGGTCGCGGAGGTCGACGACGGTAAACGCCAGCTCGTTGGATTGCAGCCTGCCCGGAGCGGGCCCGAACTTCTGGAAGGCCTTGGTCGCAGCCTGGGCCACGAGCAATGGCAGACGCGTCCCGGTGGGCGCGGGCAGCGTTGGCGCTTCGGAGGCGGCGTGGGCGATCGTCAGCCCGTCGACGCCCGCCAAACTGGCGATGAGCGTGGCGACGGTGCGCAGCCGAGGACCGGCCGGGCGGTGGCGCGGGAGCGGTGCCGATTTCACCCTCCTGTGGTATGCCGGTTGGGCGGAAGTGAAAAGCCGAAAAGCCGGGCGTCCGCCGGTTCGTGGGATCGTGGTGGCCGCGCGTGGCCGGATGGGCGCGGCGTCAGTGTCCGATATCGGACAGCATCAGCTCCCGGTCGGACGGTTCACCATGGACGCGGACGAGGACGGACTTGGGGCGAACCTCGACGCATTGGACCTGGACGCGATTGGTGCCGAGCGGGAACCAGGAAGAGTCCCCGGCGGCCATGGTCTCGCTGTTGATTAGCGCAAAGCGTCGGCTGGGTGAGCCGCTGATGCTTTTGACGATGAGATTGGTGTACGTGGGCAGGGGCTTGGTGGCGGCGCCGCCGAACAGGGGCAACTCGCGGGGCGGCGCGAGATTGAGCCGCGTGCGATTGCCCAGCGGCGATGGAGACGTGGCGGCGGTTGGGGTGCCGGGCGAGCCGGTCGCCTTGCGGGCGAGATAGTCGAGCGCGAGGATGAATTGGTCTTTGGGGGCGGCTGAGGAGAGCTGCCCGGCGACGTTGCCCTCGGCGTCGACGACCAGCAGGGTCGGGAAAGCCGTGACACTGTATTTGCGGGCGAGCTGTTGATTGGCCTGGAGCTGGAGCGCGGCGATGGGAGTGCGGGGGAAATCGACTTCGAGCAGGACGAGCCGCTGGGAAGCGAAAGCCTCGAACTCGGGCGAGGTCAGAATCGAGGTGCGGAGCTGGATGCAGGCCGGACACCAATCGGATCCGGTGAAGTTGATGAAGATGGGGCGTCCGCTGGCGTTGGCCTGCTGTTGGGCCGTGGCCAGGCTGACATTCCAATTCGCGGCCCGGCCGGTCGTGGCGGCCAACAGCGCGAGGGCGGAGAGCAAGCGAATCAGGCTCATGGAAGATTCTTCGACCGCTTGGCACCGGGCCTTGAGCGATACCAGAGCCCGGGGCCGGCTTGCTCTGCGGGTCATCCCGGCATTTGGCCGGCCAACTCCGGCAAACCGAGCCTTGACCAGCCGGGGGCAAAAACCTTGAACTGAAGCCTCTGAACGCGCCTGTCAACCAATCCGCGGCCGGCCCGGAGGCCCTCCGGGAGCGGGTGGAACGCATCGTCGGGGCCACTCCGGTGACGGACATCCACACGCACCTGTGCGACCCGGCTTTTGGCGACCTCCTCCTCTGGGGGATCGACGACCTGCTCGTCTACCACTATCTGGTGGCCGAGACCTTCCGCCATTTGAGCCTGCCCTTCGACGAATTCTGGACGCTGCCGAAGGCGCGTCAGGCCGAGGTCATCTGGGGAAAGCTGTTCCTCGAGAACTCGCCCATCTCGGAATCGTGCCGTGGCGTGCTCACGACCTTGCATGCGCTGGGGCTCGACGTGCGCCGGCGGGATCTGCACGCGCTGCGCCAGTGGTTTTCCGAGTGGCAGCCGCGGCAGTATGTCGACCGCTGTCTGGAACTCGCCGGGGTGGAGTCCGTTTACATGACGAACTCGCCGTTCGACGAGGCGGAGACGGCGGTTTGGAAGACGGATTTCGCGCGCGATCCGCGTTTTGTGGCGGCGTTGCGCATCGATCCCATCCTCTGTGCCTGGGGCGACACGGCGCCCGTCCTGACGCGTTGGGGGTATCCGGCGGGCGTGAGCCTGACGGGGCCGACCGTGCGCGAGGTGCGCCGATTTTTGGAGGACTGGACCAGGCGCATCGACGCGCGTTATCTGATGACGTCGCTCGGGCCGGACTTTGATTTTCCGGGAGATCACTCGAGCGCGCGGCTGCTGGAGAAGGCGGTGCTGCCGCATTGTCGGGATCACGGCCTGCCGATGGCGTTAATGCTGGGGGTCAAGCGGGCGGTCAACCCGCGCCTTGGGCTGGCGGGAGACGGCCTGGGGATCAGCCGCCTGGGGGCGGTCGAACGGCTTTGCGCCCAGTTCCCGGAAAACAAGTTTCTCGTGACGGTGCTTTCCCGCGAAAATCAGCATGAGCTCTGCGTGCTGGCCCGCAAGTTTCGCAACCTGCACGTCTTTGGATGCTGGTGGTTCACCAATGTCCCGCTGTTGATCGACGAGATCACCCGGATGCGCCTCGAGCTGATCGGGTTGAGCTTCACGCCGCAGCACTCCGACGCCCGCGTGCTGGACCAGCTCATCTACAAATGGCGGCACTCGCGGGAGATCATCGGCCGCGCCCTCGCGGACAAATATGCCGACCTGGCGCGGACGGGATGGGTGGTTTCCGACGAGGAGATCTCGCGGGACGCCCGCACTCTGTTGGGCGGGGCGTTTCACCGGTTCCTTGGCCGGTGACCGATGGGGCGGCCCATTCACCGGCCGCGCTGCATTTGCGGACCGGCGGACTCGGACCCGGGCAGCTCCGCCCCGTGTCGAATCGAACCATCGGACCGACGGTGAATGTCATCGTCGGTCCACAACGTGCGATCGGGGCCGGCCGAGCGCAGGTCGTAGCGGCCGCCGCCGAGGGCGTGAAACCAGAGCGGTGTTCCCCAGCGATCCACCAGCAGGCCCTCTGCGTTCAAGGCGATGTGCCGATCGGGCAGGAAACGTTCGCGGGCGGCGTTGCGTCCGCACAGGAGATCCGCCCAGTCCCCGTTCGCGCTGAGGGGGCGATCGGCCGCGGCCTTCAACAAGAGCCGTGAGTTCTCCATCAGATGGGCCATGAGAGTCAGATCGTTTTCGGGTGGAAAGCGGGCCTCGGCGTAGCCGCGGAGGGTGAGCTCTCCGGGCAACGGTCCGGGCTGGGTGGCAGGGAGGCGTCCGGGCGCGGCGATGGTCGTGACCACGACGCCAGTCGCGAGCCGTTCGGCGGGGGCGGGGTTGTTGGTGATGAGGTGGGTGACGCTGGCGGACGGCAGAGAAGTGGAGGGCGTCGGCGCGGGCGGACGGAACAGCCGGATCGTTCCCACGATGACCGCAAGAAGAACGGCGAGCCAGGCGGCGCGTTTCACAGGCGGCGTGAGCGGCTACGGCCGGATGAACCCGACCGGCGGCGTGGCTGAACCGGGGTTCCAGAAGTTGGCGATGTTGGGGAGCACATAGCTCAGGCTGCCGGCCGGCACGCCGAACCAGCGGAGAAGTTCGGCCACGTAGACGTCGGCGGAGAGGCTGGGCAGAAGGCGGCCGCCACGGCCGACGTCGTCCGGTCCGTCGAGGGCGAGGTTGGGATATGAGCCGAAGATTTTTCCGCCGTCGACGCTGCCGCCAAAGACCAAGGCGTTGGCGCCCCAGGCGTGGTCCGTGCCGCGTCCATTGGAGCGGAGGGTGCGGCTGAAGTCCGAGGCGGTGAAAGTGACGACGTCGTTGGCGAGGCCGAGCGTTTCGAGCGCCTGCTGGTAACCGCCGACGGCGGCGTCGAGCGTGGCCAACATGCCGGCCTGGGTGCTGAGCAACTCGCCGTGATGGTCCCAGCTTCCATACTGGACGAAGAACGTCTGGCGGCGCAGGCCGAGCCGGGCGCGGATCTGGATCGTCTTGACGACCGCCTTGAGCGCGGCGGCGACGGGGTTGTTGGCGGGAAAGAGGGCGTCCACGCTGGCGCCGAGCTGGGCGGTTGCCGAGTTGAACTCGGCTTGGAACAACTGTTGGGAGAGATCGCTTTGGCGGGTCAGCCGGGCAAAACTTTCGGTCAGCAGGTTGGAGTAATGCTGGTCGAGCGTGCTGCGGAGAGCGGCGTTCTTCAGCTGGAGCAGATTCGGGTTGGCGCCTTCGTTGTCGCCGGTGAAGGCGAGCGCGCCGGAGGGGGTGACCACGAATTGTTCCGTGCGGTTCCCCACCTGGAGGATGTTGTTTCCCCCGAGCGAAATGCTCATGGACGTGGTGCCGGTGTTGTAGCTGCTGTGCAGCAGATCCGCGCAACGACCGGCCCAGCCGCTGAGTTGGGCCATGCCCTGCGGCACGGCGGTCTGCCATTGCTCGATCTGGTCGCTGTGCGAGAACAGGGCCTTGGGCACGGGCAGGGCGGCACTCTCGCCGTTTTCCCAGGCGTTGAACTGGGCCTTGGTGATGGGCTGGATGAGCGTGCCCACGTTGGACACGAAGGCGAGCCGACGTTTGCCGCTGAATGCGCCGGTGCCGTTGGCCATGGCCCGGAGGTTGGGGCAGGAGGGATGCAGCCCGTAGCTGGCGGACGGTGCGTTCAAGGTCAGCAGCGCGTCGCGATCCAACGCGAGGCCGCCCGCGCTGCCAAAGGCCCCCCGGGAGACGGCGTAGGTGCCGTAGGCGGAGGCTTCGCGCGGGACGAGCAGATTGAACGAGTCGATCCCGCCGCTGAGAAAGAGGCAGACCAAGGCCTTGTTGTCCGCCGGGGCGCCCTGCGCGGCGACGGTGTTGGCCAGCTTCAGGTTGAGCAGCGTGTTGAGCAGGGCCGACGAGCCGACGGCGGCACAATTGACCTGCTTCAGAAATCGACGACGGGTGCTGAACGTGCTCATGGGGCTGGGCTGGGTTCGGGCGGGGGCGGGGCCGGTTGAATCATCGTTGCACAGCTCCTTCCGGGCAGGTCGCGGCCAGGTAAACCGCCAGCCGGACGCGGAACAGGCTGTCGTAGGAAGGGACTTGCTGCACGGCGTCCACCATGAGCCCGCGGGTCTCCGCCGACATGCGGCCGGCGCAAAAGAGGAGATTGACCTGGTCGATCAGTTGGGGCACGTCGTGCGCCGAGGGCGTCAGCGCGGCGTAGTCGGGCGGGAAGGCGTAATCCGAGTAATGCGTCAATCCGCCTTCGACGATCTGCCACAGGTGATTGGGGAAAGAGATGCTGGAGTAGCTGTCGGTGATTTGAAACACCGGCCCGACGAGCCCGGCGTCGGTGAGCAGGCCGGGGGGCTGGTAGGACGGGCGGAAGAAATTGAAAACGCTGGGCGAGAACCCTGGCTCCTGGAACGCGGCGCTGTTGAATTCGCCCCAGGTCCACCAGAGCAGATTCGGGTGGCGCCCGACCTGCCCCACGCGGGCCACCGCCATCGCCCGCTGGACGGGCTCCTTCAGCCGGCCGAACTCCGGGGCGCCGGACGCCCAGCGTTCATCGCGGGCTTCGGGGTCCAGGAGAATGGCCTTGATGACCGCGCCCAGATCGCCGCGGATGCCGGCGCCGTTGTTGGCGAAGCGCGCGGCCACCCGCGCCACATAATTTGTCGACGGGTTGCTCGTGACCAGGAATTGGATGAGCTGCCGGCTGATGAAGGGTGGCGTGTTGTTGTGATCGAACAGATGCCGGAGGGCATCATCGATGTCGCGCCGGGCGTTCTCGACGGTCGGGGCGCGCGCCGGGATGACATATCCGTCGAGCAACGTCTTGGCTCCGAAGTCATGCTTCTCCGCCCACAATTGCATCGGCACGGAGCTGTCGTCGTCCGTCCAGCCATTGGCGCCCCACGGCTGTCCGCCGAACCAAAGGCCGGTGAACACCCGGGCGAACTCCGTGATCTGCGCGTTGTGATAGGTGGGAACGGGCTGGCCCGAGGCGTCCAGCCGGCGGGTGCCGTCCGGATTGAGCTGCCACAGGCCGATGCTAAAGAGCTGCTGGACCTCGCGGGCGTAGTTTTCGTCCGGATACTGGTTGATCTCCGGCCGGGCCTTTTGGTTGCCCACGTGGCTCAGGTAACGACCCATGACCGGGTGGAGAGTGACCTCGCGCAGGATGGTGAGGTAATTGCCGAAGGCGTGTCGCACGAAGATGTCGTAAAAATCGGACATGGCCAGGGGCTTGTCCTGGAGGTTGGGATCGCGGCGGGAGGCGACGAGGATCTGGCTCAGGGCGAACGCGACGCGCTGGCGGAGCTGGTCGGGTCCGCGCGTGGCGGCGCGGGCGAACGGCGTGGGACAGTTGTTCCCGTTGATGTATTGATCCATCACGTTGAAGCTGTAGGTCAGGTCGGTGCGAGGGCCGTTGAAATCCGCGTAGATCTGTTCGACGTAGCGTCGGTGCAGCGTGGCGGGCGCGTTCGAAATCTGGCCGTCGATCCACGCGCCCAGGCCCAGTTGCTGCACCCGCTCGATGTCGCTGAGGGTGGGGCCGAAGGTCGCCTGCTGGAGAAATCTCGCCGCCTGGGCGCGGCTCACCGCGGCGCCGCCGGCCGGCCCTCCTTGCAGGCGCTCGACGAATGCCGCGAAATCCCCAGCGGCGATTCCCGTCACCAGGCCATTGCGATCGATCACCGGAATGTTGGCGTGCGCGCTGTCCGGCCGATGGGGATCGCTGCCCAACGCCAGCTCGTCCCAATCCTTCACGCCGTCGCCGTCGGAATCCGCGTCGTCGCTGCTGGCGCGATAGAACTCCCGCGGCGTGAGGTTGGCGCGGTTGGTCAGCCACGCCGTGGCCGACGAGGCGGTCCGCCAGATCGTGCCGGTAAGCGGCGTCCAGGCGTCCAGATTGGTGCTCGTGAAGAGCCGCTGTACTTTCCCGGTGACCGCCGGCCACCCGACCACGGCGTCGGCGCCCTGCAGGGACAGCTGCAACGCCGGCCGCGAGGTTGCGTCGAACGGGTCGGTGCCCCAACGCGCCTCCAGCCATTCGGGGGCGCCGTCCGCGTCGCTGTCGCCGGTGGGCGACAGTTGAAAGGCGCGGTAGCGGATTTCCCACGCATCGGGCAGGCCGTTGCCATCGAGGTCCTGGCCGGCCGGCCAGGACGCGCCGGCAAAGGCGGGCCGGCTGGCGGCGTCGAGCGGGTTCGACGCGTTGAAATGTTCCAGGCTGTCCGAGATGCCATCGCCGTCGGTGTCGGGATCCCGCGGGCGGGTGCCGGCCAGAAATTCCTCCCGGTTGCTCAAGCCGTCGCCATCCGCGTCCATCGTCGCATCGGCGGCGTTGTGCGGGTCGAATTGATTCGCTATCTCCCAGGCATCCGGCAGCCCGTCGTGGTCGGAATCGCGCGCGGCGGCGAAGGCGGGCAGGCTCACGAGGGAATTGGTGGTGAGGAAGAGTTGGACGCCTTGATGGACGATGATGCTCGCGACGTTGGACAGTCCGTTGTAGTCGGTCCAGGAGGCGGCGCCGGTGTTGACCGAAGGAGCGGCGGTGCAGTTGGCGAAGCTGCGGGACACCACGACGGCGTTGCTGGTCTGGTTGCGAATCTCAAAGCGGACCGTCCACGAGTTGCCGGTGGTGCGCTGCGCCAGCAGGCGGAACTGCAGTCGGTCGGAAATGTCCGCCGGGCCGTAGCCGCTGAAGCCGAGCCCGGCCTTGAGATCGGCGGCCGGGATGCCGGGATCGATGTCCCAGATGGGCGCCGTCGGCTGGCCGGGCGCGCTGAACGCCCCGGTATAATCCGAGTGAAAGAGGTGGGACAGGATCCCGGCGTGATAGCGCAACTCCATGCCGAGCGAACGCCACTCGGTGCCGAGCGGGTTTTTCACGGCGAACGAGACGAGCTGATCTTCATCCCACACATTGGGCGCGAGGCCCCCGGCGCCGTGGTCCCACACCAACTGCACATTTGCGATGTTCCACTCCCACGTGTTGGTGGACGCGCGATAGCGCGGCGCGAAGCCGGCGTAGCCCGGTCGGAGCGCCGGGTTGTCGGTCGGGTCGGTGCCGGCAAGCCGCTCAGCCCGATCGTTGACGCCGTCGTTGTCCGTGTCTGCCAGCAACGGGTTGGACGGGATGGCCGCGGCGCGCTCGGCGGAGTCGGACAGACCGTCCCCGTCGGAATCGGCATTGAGCGGATTGGTCCCGAGGGCGATCTCCTCCGCGTCGGTCAGGCCGTCTCCATCGGTGTCGCTCCGGTGCGGATCCGTGCCCCGCGAGAATTCCTGGACATTGGTCAAACCGTCTCCGTCGGGGTCCGTGCCAGCCATTGCCGCCGAGCCCGGTTCCAGGCGGTGCTTCATCTCATACCAATCAGGAATTCCGGAGCGGTCGGCGTCCAGCGTGCGATCGATGAGTTGGACGGCCCCGATGCCGAGCGACCAGCCGTCGTAGTTGGTGATGTTGATGGTGAGACTGGCCGCGGTGAGGTGGGTGTAGAGCGCGAGGTTGCCGGCCGGAAAATTCGTGCGGCCGGCGGGTATTTCGATGAAGGAAGATTCCGGCGCGGTGCCCTGCGTGCGGAAGAACCGATCGGTGGACGGAGTTGTGCCCAGCCGGACGCGGCCGCGTTGGCCGTCGTATGAGCCGGTGACGAACACGGCGAGATCGAAATTGGTGAAGGGAATGTTGCTGAGCGTGAGCGAGGCTTGCCGGGACGCGTAGGCCCGGAGGTATCCGTTCAACAATGTGCGGTCCGCGCTTCCCGCGTTTCGGCTGGCGTCCGTGCCTTCCGAAGTCCAGGTCACGCTGAGGTTCGAGGCGATGATACCGTCGCTGCGCACGATGCGCCCGGTCGTCGGCGTGAGAATGTCGGCCGAACTTCCGGCCGGCCATTCCCAGGGCCGCAGAGGCCGGGTGTCGTTCCACCGCGTCTGCGGGACATAGCCGGCGATGGCGTTCGGGCCGAGGGCGCCGTCCGGGTCCAGTTGCGAAACAAAATGGATGCCGATGCCACCGGAAAAAGGCGTCGGGACCGACGCGGCGGAGAGCGGGTCAGTCCCGAGGCGTCGTTCCACGGCGTCCCATGCGCCGTCGCCGTCGGAATCAGCCAGCAGCGGATTGGACTTCGGCACTTCGTTGACCTCCTGGCCGTCCGGGAGAGAATCGCCATCGGTGTCGGGGTTGAGCGGATTGGTGCCGTAGGTTCGTTCGGCTCCGTCATTGAGGCCGTCGCCGTCCGTGTCCGGAGTGTTGGGGTCGGTCGAGCCGAGGCCGTGGTTGTATTCCTGCGACGCGGTCAGGCCGTCGCCATCCTGGTCGCGGGCGGCGTCGGAGGCGTCGGTGTCGCGCAGGCCATGGTCCTCCTCCCACCAGCGAGGCAGTCCGTCGCCGTCGGCGTCGGCCAGGGCGTCGGGGTCCGCCTCGAGTTGGAGGTAATCGAACTGGATCCAATAACTGAGGTCGGCTTTGAACGGTCCGGCCCGACCGATCTCGATGGTGTTGGGCCCGGCGGCCGCCTGGACGCTGGCGGCGGGAAAATCGAGAAGGACGCGTGTGTCCCGATCGATCCGGTTCGAGTAGAGCAGGGACGTCACGCCCGAGCGGTTGCGGAACCGGACGGTGATGTCGTGCTCGCCGAACGTGTCGCCAGCGATGTTGGATGAGTTCAGCCAGGTGCCGCCCCAGACCAGATCACAGAGCAGGCGCAGGCGCGAGGCGGGGCCGGCCTGGGCGCTGTTGAGGACGAAGTGAATCCGGTTGGTGAGATCGGCATTGGAGAGCGACCGTTCCCAGGCGCTGGCGGGTTCCGGAAAAGCGAGGGTGACAGGGGCGGCCAGGCCGTTGAAGCCGGCCGGATAATCTCCAGCGCAGTAAAAGTCGTCGTCGGGCGGCGGGTTGCTTCCGGCGAGGTAGAGCGGGTCCTGCGGCTGCCGGGTTACGCGACCGGGCGCGGGGCTGTTCACGTAGTCCTCGTCGGAGAACTCGGCCGTCGGCGCGTAGTTGGCGGCGAAGGGATCGCCGTCGACGCCGATTTGCCAGACGATCTGCGGGGCGGCAGGCAGGAGGCTGATGGTGCCGAGCAGGCTCAGTGCGATCCGTCGGAACGCGGGTAGCCGCCCGGACCCGCTCGCGTGGTGCGCGTTCATTTTGCTGACGATGAAGACTGCATACAAATAGGCCGAGGTGAGGCGTCCCGCAATCGGAATGTGCCGGGCGGCCCGGCGCGGCGGTGCATCCGCAGGTTGTCGTGACACTTCGTCCGATGTCCGAACGGCGGGGGCTTTCTGCCCTCAGCGGCTCGCATTGGCGGCCCCTTGGTAAAGTTCGAGCCGCGTGGCCGCTTTCGGCCGCAGCGGATCCCGCGAGGGCGGGATCCGCGCCCCGGGCCGACAACTTCGGGAGGCACTGGCGGCGCGGTGCGCCGCAGTGCGCGGTCGCGGCGTCTTTCTGCTGGTCAATGCCGTCATCGGGTGCCAACTATTGCGAGCCCGCGCCCGCGCGGGTGGCCGGAAACACTGAAGAATTGCATGGAAAATCTGACGATTGGGACACTGGTGATGGCGTTGGTTGCGGCCATGCACGCACTCCCCGCGGCCGCCGGTCCGGCCAAGCCGGAGGCGGGGAAGCCGGGCGAAAAGGAGAAAGTGCTGTTTGGATTTCGTGGGCCGGAAAGCTATCCCATCGATCCGTTCATCTCCGAATTGCGCGCCGCCGATTTCGACGGGGACGGCCTGACCGATCTACTCGTGGTCAACAACTCGCGGTCGAAGATCACGCTGCTGCTGAACCGGACCGGGCGGACGAACGAGGTGTCGGCGCCCGACGACGCGCTGCGGGATCTGAACGAGCTGCCGCCGGACTCGCGGTTCAAGATCGATTCCATCGCCTCGGAGAAGCGAATCGCGACGTTGACGGTGGCGGATTTGAACGCCGATGGGCGCCCGGATCTGGCCTATTACGGTGAGCCCAAGGAACTCGTGGTGCAGTACAATCAGGGCTCGAACACCTGGAGCGCGCCGAAACGGTGGCCGATCGAGGACGTGCAACTCAGCCCCAATGCGATGTCCAGCGGCGACTTGAACGGCACGGGCCGGACCGGGCTTCTGCTCCTGGGCGAAAGCCACCTTTACTGGCTGGCGCAGGCCGCCGACCACACGCTGCAGGAGCCGGAGAAAATTCCGTTTTCCGGCACGGTCAAGTCCGCCCAGATCCTCGACATCAACGGGGACGGCCGTGATGATCTTTTGCTGGTGAATTGGGACACGGCCAATCCCTTCCGGTTTCGGCTGCAAACGACCTCCGGCCAGCTGGGGCCGGAGATTCATTTCGCCATGCCGGCCATCCGTTCGTATTGGCCTGATGATCTCGATGGCGATCGCCGGACGGAGATCGTCACCATCTCTCTGAATTCCGGCCGGGCGCAAATCTCGCACTTTTTGCGGCGGCCGGCGGAGTCGCTGACCGGGCAGTTCAAGGAGGGGCAGTTTGAAGTGCTGCCTCTGAACAAGACGACCAAGTCCCGGCGTGGTCTCACGTGGGGAGATCTGAACGGGGATCAGCGACCGGACCTGCTCGTGGCCGAGCCGGACAGCGGCCAGCTGACGGTTTACCTGCAGCAGGCGGACGGGACCTTCCCGACCGGGAAGAAATTCTCCACCCTGACCGGAGTGAGCGAAGTCCTGGTGGCGGCGGCGACGGGCGAGGGGCCGGCGGCGGTCTATCTGTTGAGCCCGGACGAGCGGCAGGTGGGCCGGACGACCTTTGATCGGCAGGGGCGCATGCCCTTTCCCACGGCGGTGCCGCTGGAGGGAAATCCGTTGACGATGGCGCTGGGCAGCCTGAAGTCCGGGGCGGCGCCGACGCTGGCGGTGATCACCGATCGGGACGGCCGGCGGGTTCTGAGCACGCGCGGGCCGGACGGCCAGGTGCGGTCGCAGAAGCTGGCGGAGAGTTTCAAGTCGAACCCGGCGTCGATGACGTTCCACGACGTTGATCAGGACGGACTGATGGATCTGGTGGTGCTGATCCCCTACGAAAAGATCAAGATCCTGCGGCAGGGCGCGGGCGGCGAGTTTGCGGAGATCGACGTGGCCCCGCCGGGCGGGGCGGTCGAGCAGCCGTGGATGAGCATTGCCGATGTGGATGGCGATGGCCGCCCCGAGCTGTTGCTGGCCCAAAAAAATTTCCTGCGCGCCACCGTGCTCCAGGCGGACCCGGAGGCGGCCAAGGGTGCGGATTCGACCAACCGCCTGTGGACCTTGTCGGTCAAGGATCAGATCAACGGCGCTGCGGGCAATTCGCGGATCGTGGGCGCGGCGCCGGTCCGGAACGGAACTCAGACGGTGGCGTCGCTCTTTCTCCTGGATGCGGAGCGGAAGGCGGTGACGTTGTGCGACCGGGACACCAACGGCGTCTGGCAGGTCATTCGCAACGTGCCGCTGGCCTATAGCGAATTCAGCGAGCTCCGGCCGCTGGCTCTGGCGGGGGCCCGGCCAAACAGCGTGGCGTTTCTTGGCCTCAACTCCGTCGCCTGGCTGCCGCTGACGGGCGACACCTGGCAATGGGTCGAACTGGACGGATACGAGACGCGGGTCAAGGATGGGCGGCTGAATGACGTCATCTCCGGCGACTTGAACCAGGACGGCCGAAAGGACCTCGTCTTCATGGAGACCGCGCGGAATCATCTCGAGCTGGTGAACTTCGATCGGGAGGGCCATTTGATTCCGGTGAACCGCTGGCAGGTCTTCGAGGAACGATCGTTTCGCGGCCGGCGCGGCGATCAGCCGGAGCCGCGGGAAGGCCTGATCGTGGACGTCACCGGGGACGGGAAGAATGATTTGGTGATCATTGTTCATGATCGGATCCTGGTTTATCCGCAGGAATGATCGATTCACCATTCCAGCCCGCGGGCCCCGGTCGGGCGCCCGCCGAGGTTGGAGATTCCGCATCGGCCTGGCGGCGGGCGGGCTCCTTGCGCTGGCCGCGGCGCCGGCCTGGGGCCAGGGGGACGTGCGCAGCACCACGAACTATTACCGGGTGAGCGGCGCCACGCTCCGGGAGATTCGCCAGTCCCTGAATCAGCGACGTCCGTGGCGGGATCGAGCCCAGGTCGATGCCATGACGGTGTGGACGGTGACCTGGAAGTATGGGCTGGTCACGACGGCGCTGGGGTGTCGGGCGGAGAATTTTCAAATCCACACGGTGATCACCACGACGCTGCCGCTTTATGGGTCGTCGACGAATGTGAGCCCGGAGGTGAAGGGTCGCTGGGCGGGATATTTTCAGGCGCTCGCGGCGCATGAAGCCAGGCACGCGGGGATCGCGAGCCGGGCGGCCGCCGAGGTGCAGAGCCGTCTCGCGGGCGTGGGAGAGCGCGCGAGCTGTGCGGCGCTCCAGGCTGAGCTCAATGCGCTGGGGGAGTCGGTTTTGGCCCGGCATCGGGCCGAGGAGCGGGAGATGGATCGAACCTCGCACCACGGAGCGGTGGACGGCGCGCGGTTTCCCTAGTGAGGAAAAGTTCGAGCCGCGTGGCCGCTTTCGGCCGCTGCGGATCCCGCGATGGCGGGAGGCGCGTCCCGGACGACAATTTCGGGATGCACTGTCTTTGGCCGGCGGACTGCCTTTTGACTGTTGCTCCGCCGGGCGCGCAGGCTACTGTGGCGCGATGCGATGTCAACCTGCTGAGTCCGCGACGGGCGTTCAGGCGCCGGCGGGGCCATTTTCCTGAGCCATGCTGCCCGCGCTTGTCTTTCGAGCCCTGCGGTCCGCGGACCCGAAATGTCTGTGGAAGTTTTCCTGGAATTTTGGCGTGAAGGGGCTGCTTTCGGTGGAGAAATTCAAGCGGCGGCTGAAACGCGGGGAATATTTTCCGCCGTTTCTTTACCTGTCGATCATCAACTCCTGCAACCTGCGTTGCCAGGGCTGCTGGGTGGACGTGGAGGAGAAGGACGCGATCGAGCTCGAGACGCTTCATCGAACGATTCGGGAGGCCAAGGCCCACGGCAACTCCTTCTTTGGCATTCTCGGCGGCGAGCCCTTCATGCACCCCGAGCTGCTCGATTTGCTGGAGGCGCATCGGGACTGCTATTTCCAGGTCTTCACCAACGGCCAGTTCATCACCGAAAAGGTGGCGCAGCGCCTGCGACGCATGGGCAACACGACCCCGCTGATCTCCATCGAAGGGCGGGAGGTGACGAGCGACGAGCGGCGCGGGAAGAAGGAGGTCTACAGCCGGACGCTGCGGGGCCTGGATCACTGCATTCGGGAGAAGATTCTGACCGGAGTCGCGACCAGCGTGTGCCAGTCGAACATCGATGAGCTTTTGACCGAGGGCTGGCTGCGCGAGCTGATCGCCCGTGGCGTCCATTATGTCTGGTACCACAGCTACCGCCCCATGGGTCCCAAGCCCAACTTCCAGCTCGCCCTGCGCCCGGACCAGTTGGTTCGCATCCGG
This sequence comes from Limisphaerales bacterium, assembly GCA_044229355.1. Taxonomy (GTDB): domain Bacteria; phylum Verrucomicrobiota; class Verrucomicrobiia; order Limisphaerales; family JADJPG01; genus JBGARF01. The sequence continues at coordinate 175,449 of JBGATF010000002.1, read as the reverse complement.
GAATTTGTGACGACCATGCGGGCGCGCCTGCCCATTGCGATCATCGATGCCTATTACGATGGCCAGGGTCAGGCCCTGTGTCCCATGAGCACCGGCATCAGTCATCACGTGGGACCGCGCGGGGACATCGAGCCGTGTCCCATCATCCAGTTTGCGACCGAGAGCATCCGCGACCCGCGCGGGATCTACGCGACCATGCGGGACAGCGCGTTTCTCCGGGATTTTCGTCAGCTCAGCGCCCGGCACACGCGGGGGTGCGTGGTGCTCGAGCGGCCCGATTTGGTGCGGGACATCGTTCGCAAACACGGCGCGCGCGACACGACGGCACGCGGCACGGCCATGGCCGAATTGGAGGCGATGACGCCACGCTTCAGCCAGTGGTTGCCGGGGCGCGAGGTGCCCGAAAAACATTGGATGTACCGGTGGGCGAAGAAGTATTGGTTCCACGATTTCGGCGCGTATCGAAATGTCGCGCACGACGCGCCATCCCGGGCAGAGGAACTCCAGCGCCAAATCGCCCGCCCCTGAGCGCGGCAGCGTGGACTAGGGCGAAAGTCGGAGCGAGGTGCGGCCGGGGAGTCAGGATTCCTCGGGCCGATCCAGATCGCGATCCGACGGCAGGTCCGCGTAGGCGTCCAGATGCTCGGGGCGGAGCGGCCCGGAGATGCAGTTTTCCTCACCGAGCCATTTGCCAAGATCGATCAAGCGGCAGCGCTTGGAGCAGAATGGGCCGGAGGGTCCTTCCAGCCACGGGCCGACTTTCCTGCAGGTCGGACAGGCGTTGGGTTTCATCAGGCGAACAAGCTCCCGGGGTGGCGGCGTGGGGCCGTCCCGAAATTCGCGATCCTTTCCCGAATGGGCTGAACGGTCCGGCTTGGGCTCATCGGCCTGACCCTGCAGCGGGCTCATCACAGTTTGGTTTTTAATCCGCACGCCCGGAGCAGGCACCAGCCACGGGCCGCTTCGAAAAGGACGAAGGCCGCTCCCACGAGCAGCAGCGTTCCGACCCACCACGGCGAAACGAAAAACGCGACGGCGGCGCCAGCCAGCAACAGCGCGCCGATCCCGGCCCGGGCGCGGCGGCCGGCGGGCTGCAAATTGGGTGACCAGAAAGATTTCATCACGGGCTGGAGCGGGTGCGGGAGCGGTGGCGCAAGCGTCCCAACTGCGCCCCCAGTTCGGCGATGGTGGGGCAGGGGACGGCCCCCATTTGCTTCAAGACGGACTGGTAGGCCGCGGCGGCGCTGGCGCGGCCGCCGACGACCACGGGAGTTTCTGGCAGCAGCTGGAACAGGCGGGTGAGCTCGCCGACGAGGTGCGGATCGTCCGAGGGGTAGACGATGCTGAGGGCGACAGCGCGGGCTTGATGGTGGATGGCCGCCGCGGCGATCTCTTCCGCGGGAAGATTCGGGCCAAGATAACAGACGCGCCAGCCGTGATTGACAGCTTGGGCGGCGGCGAGGATGGCGCCCATCTCGTGAACCTGCCCGGCTGGCGTTGTGACCACCAGCGTTGGGGCGTATCCGTCCGGCGCGGGGCGGCGCAGGGAGCTGCCGAGAAAGCTGCGGACCACCGCCGATGCCAGATGCTCATGCACGACCTTGAGCTTTCCTGTTTCCCACTGTTCGCCCACGCCGCAGATCAGAGGCGCAATCAATTCCTCGAGCAATGCGGGTTGGCTCAGATCAACCGCGGCTTGATGGATGATTCGATCCAGCTCGGCGGCGTCCAGGCGTTGAATGGCCGCCATCGCCGATGCCAGGCGTTCTCCGGCTGAGGCACGGACGGTCGCGGGGCTGGTGCTCGGGGCGGACGGAGATCCGGTCGACTTGCGGGCCTCCACGAGCCGTCGCAAGTCAGCCGTGGTTGCGGTCGCCACGTTACGAATGCTGTGGCCGGCTTCAGTTGCCTGCCGAAGCAGAGCCAACCGTTCGACTTCGCTGTCCGTGTACAGCCGCCGGTTCGTTTTGGTCCGGCCCGGCGCCACGGCCTGATACCGCTTTTCCCACACGCGAATGACATGCGGTGTCAGGCCAGTCAGCCGCGCCACGACCTTGATGGAATACCCTAAAACACTCACAACCGACAAATTCTAGACATTACTTCGACGGGTTGCAAGACCATCGTGGTCGGCCGTCGAGTCCTGCGGTCAGATACTATGAAGCAATGCATCGAAACGATGATTTTAACAAAATGGAGACAAAATATTGACACGAATCTGTAAATTAGACAATTACTAGACAAACATGAAAATCAGGATGAAGAAGCCGCCGGTGGTTACGGGTGTTGGCGGAGGAGAAAGCCGGCGGGCGGCCGCGACCGAGCTGGCGTCATCCCGGGACGCGGCGGGAGCGTTGACGTTGTATCTGCGGGATGCGGGCGCGGTTCCGCTGCTGACTCCGTCGGAGGAGGTGGAACTGGCTGGGCGCATTCGGGCCGGGGACGAATCCGCTCGCGAACAGATGATTCGGGCCAATCTGCGGTTGGTCGTCCGGATGGCGCGGGAGTACGAGGGGCTCGGCTTGCCGTTACTGGATCTGATCAACGAGGGAAACATCGGTCTCATGCAGGCGGTGGAACGGTTTGATCCGACGAAAGGGGCGAAGTTCTCAACCTACGGTGCGTGGTGGATTCGCCAGGCCATGCGCCGGGCGCTGGCCGCGCAGGGACGGACCGTCCGCCTTCCGATCTATGTGGTCGATCAACTTTACAAGCTGGGGCAGGCCTCGGCGCGGTTGCGGGACGAGCTGGGTCGCGAAGCCGAGGATCGGGAGCTGGCCGCGGAGACGGGGATTGGCCTGGCCCGGATTGCCGAGCTGCGGAGCGCGTCGATCCGTCCGGTCTCGCTGGATGCGCCGCTGGGCGACGATGAGACGACGCGCCTGGGGGACATCGTTCCGGATGAGCGCTGGGTGGCACCCGACGCGGTGCTGCAAGGGCGGTCCATGGCGTCGAAGGTGCGGGAGTTGATTCAGCAACTTCATCCGCGAGAGGCCGCCATCCTCCGGCAGCGGTTTGGGCTCGACGGCCTGGGTGAGTGCACGCTGGACGAGATTGGCCGCAAGCTCGGAGTGACCCGGGAGCGGATTCGTCAGTTGCAGAACGAGGCCCTGCGGAAGCTGCGCCGCAAGCTGGATCGATTTGAGGCGGTATCGCTGCCGGCCTGACCCGAATTCGAGCCGGCGCGTGGCGCCAGAGGAGGCATGGATATGAGCAAGCAAGCGATCATCGTCGGAGCCGGGCCCGGCGGGCTGGCCTCGGCCATTCTGCTCGCGGCGGCGGGTGTGCGGGTCAAGATATTCGAGCGCCTGCCGCTGGTGGGTGGCCGCACCTCCGCGATCGAGGCCCAAGGATACCGTTTTGATCTCGGGCCCACGTTTTTTCTCTACCCGCGGGTGCTCGATGAAATTTTTCGCGCGGCGGGCACCACGCTGAAGGATGAAGTCCCGATGGTCCGATTGGACCCGCAGTATCGCATTCAATTTGGCGGGGGCGGTCAGCTCGATTGTACCCCCCAAGCCGAGCAGATGGAACGTTCCATCGCCGCCCTCGCCACCTCCGATGTCCCGGGTTTCCGCCGATTCCTGGCCGAGAACCGGACCAAGCTGTCGCTGATGGAACCGTGTCTGGAACAGCCGTTCCTTGGCTGGCGCGACGTTTTGAACCGCCGTTTGCTGAAACTCCTGCCGGCCATCCGGCCGCATCAGTCGGTCGATTCCTATCTGCGTCGCTTCTTCCAGGATGAGCGCGTGCGCCTCGCGTTCTGTTTCCAATCCAAATATCTGGGCATGTCGCCGTTCCGGTGTCCGAGCCTGTTCAGCATCCTGAGCTTTCTCGAGTATGAATACGGCGTCTGGCATCCGGTGGGCGGGTGCGCGTCGGTCACGGCGGCGCTGGCCCGCGTGGCTGCGCGATTGGGCGTCGAGATTCACCTGGGACAGCCGGTGCGCGAGATTGAATTTGCCGGCCGGCGCGCGGTGGGGGTGCGGACCGAGACCGGGAATCACACAGCCGACGCGGTCGTCGTCAATGCCGACTTCGCGCGGGCGATGGAGCGGCTGGTCCCCGATTCGCTGCGGCGCCGCTGGAGCAATCGAAGGCTGGCGGGCAAAAAATTTTCCTGTTCGACGTTCATGATGTATCTCGGTGTGGAAGGCCTGAGCTCGCAGCCTCACCACACCATTCACATCGCGCGCGATTATGAGCGCAATCTGGCCGAGATTGAACACGAGCACGTCCTGAGCGCCGACCCGAGTTTTTACGTGCAGAACGCGGGCGCGACGGATTCAACGCTGGCGCCGGCAGGCCACTCCACCCTCTACGTGCTCGCGCCCGTTTCCCACCAGCATCCCAACATCGACTGGGCCGTGGAGCGGCCGCGCTTCCGGCGTCTGTTGCTGGACAAGCTGCGCGAGACCGGCTACGGCGACGTGGAATCCCGGATTCGATACGAGCGCATTGTCACGCCGGCCGACTGGGATGCCCGCTACGAGATTTACCGGGGTGCCACCTTCAATCTCGCCCATTCGCTCGACCAAATCCTGCACCTCCGGCCCCGCAATCGATTCGAAGATCTGGATGGCCTTTACCTGGTTGGGGGTGGCACCCATCCAGGGAGCGGCCTGCCGGTGATCTTTGAAGGAGCCCGGATCAGCTGCCGGCTGTTGCTGGCGGACCTGGGCCTGCCGACGCCGGCCGCTCCAGCCGGGCCGGTTGGGCGCGGCCACGTCGTGGCGGCTGCATCGGAGAAGGCGGGCTGGCTCGCCACCGCGGCGGGATTTTTCGGTCTGGGCAGCCGGCCGCCCCGGACAACGTGCCGCATTCCATGACGTCGAACGCCTCGACCACACCTGCGCACGGAAGAGCTGCGGTGGCCGCGCCTTTAGCGGACCGCGGGCCGCAGGTTCGCTGCGTCGCGGACGTCTTCGAGGCGGCTCGGATCGCGCAACGGTCGTGGGCGGCACGGAGGGTGGGGGATCGCGTGGCGGTCCTGCGTCGTTTCCGACACGGCCTGGCGGCCGAGGCGTTGGCGGTCGCGGAAGCGACGGCGGGTCCCCGCGGACGGCCGACGCGCGAGGCGTTGACGGCAGAGGTTCTGCCCCTGGCGGAGGCCTGTCGGGCAATGGAGAAGCACGCGGGCCGGGTTCTCTCGCCGCGCCGGGTGGGTGGGCTGGGCCGACCGATCTGGTTGTGGGGTGTGTCGGCTGAGGTTCGTCGGGATCCCTGGGGTGTCATCCTGGTGATTGGCCCGGGAAATTATCCCTTGTTTCTTCCCGGGGTGCAGGTGTTGCAGGCGCTGGTGGCCGGCAACGCCGTGATTGTTAAGCCCGGTCTGGCTGGTTCGGCCGCCGCGGTTTCGCTGGCGGGCCTGCTCGTCCGCGCGGGGCTGGAACCGGATTTGGTGTCGGTCCTGCCGGAGGAGCCGGCGGCCGCTCTGGCCGCGATCGACGCCGGGCCGGACAAGGTATTGTTTACGGGCTCGGCGGCGACCGGACAACACGTGCTGGCGACCCTCGCTCCGAAGCTTATTCCGGCGACCATGGAGCTGGGTGGCCACGACGCCGCGGTCGTGCGGGCGGATGCCGACCTGGATCTTGTCGTGCGGGCGCTGGAATTTGGCACCCTGCTGAACGGCGGGGCTACGTGCCTTGCGCCCAGACGCGTGGTGGTGGACCACAAGGTTGCGACCGAGCTGGAAGGGCGCCTGGCACAATCCTTCGCCGCGCGCGCGTCGATCGTGCTCGAGGGAACCGCGGCGGCGTCCGCCTTTGCGGCGGTCTCGGCGGCCTTGGAACAGGGCGCCCACGTTCTGGCGGGAACGTGCGACGTCGACGGACGGCTGACCGCGCCGCTGATTGTCGGCGGAGTGTCGCCTCGGTCCCGCTTGTGGGCTGAGGATTTCTTTTTGCCCGTCGTCTCGATCTGCGTTGTGGACGGAGATGCGGAGGCACTGGCCGTGGCGAATCAATGCCCTTACGGGCTCGGCGCCTCGGTGTTCAGCCGGGACGAAGATGCGGCTCGACGAGTGGCCGCCGGGCTGGTGGCAGGGGTGGTGACGATCAACGACGTGGTGGTCCCAACGGCGGACGCGCGTCTCCCGTTCGGCGGTCGTCGCCGGAGCGGCTATGGCGTCACGCGTGGGCCGGAAGGATTGCTGGAGCTGACGGTGCCGAAAGTGGTGACGATTTCGCGAGGCCGTCGTCGCCTGGCGTGGGAGCCGCCGCAGGCCGGTGATGCGGAGTTCTTCGCGGCGTACCTGAACCTGGCGCACGGCGACCGCTGGCGCCGCCGGCTGGAGTGGTTGCCCCGATTGCTCCGGGCCGCGCGGGCGCGGCGGCGGGGCGCACCTCAATAAACCGCGCACTCTCTCAATGAAAAGACATCAATCTCGGGACACGATCGGAGTCATTGGCGCAGGCCTGGGTGGACTGGCGGCGGCCTGCACCCTGGCAGCGCGGGGCCATCGCGTGATCGTGCTGGAGCGAAACGAGTGGCTGGGCGGCAAGGCCGCGCAGCTCGCGGGGGCGGGTTATCGGTTCGACATGGGGCCGACCATTCTCACGATGCCCTCGATGCTCCGCCGGATCTTTGCCGAGGCGGGCCGGACGATGGAAGACCACCTCGACCTGGTCCGGCTCGATCCGCAGTGGCGTTGCTTTTTTGATGACGGCTCGGTGTTGAACCTCCGGCCGGACGTCGGGGCGATGTCAGGCGAGCTGGATCGGTTTGCGCCCGGGACGGGCTCGGCTGCCGGTTATCGGGAGTTCCTGCGGTTGAGCGCCCGGCTGCACGACATCTCACGGCGTCATTTTTTTGACAGGCCGATTGGCGGCCTGCGCGACATGTTCGACTTCCAGGCGAGCCTGGATCCGAAGGTGTTGCGCGATGTGTGGGCGATGCGGATGGGCCGAACGGTCGCGGGCACGGTCCGCGCCCACATGCCGGATCCCCGGGTCGCCCAGATGATGGATCACTTCACCCAGTATGTCGGCTCCTCTCCCTACGGGTCTCCCGCGGTGCTCTGTGGCATCGCCCACATGCAAACGTCGGAAGGGGTGTGGTATCCGCGGGGCGGGACGCGGGCGATTCCGCTGGCGCTGGAAGGGCTTGCCCGCGATCTCGGGGTGGATCTGCGAACCGGCGTGCAGGTCGAGCGGATTTGTCAGCAGGACGGAATGGTGACGGGCGTGCGGACGAGTGCCGGCGAGGAAATTCCGCTGGCTGCCGTCGTGGCGAACGCCGACTCGGTGCGAACGCACCGGGACCTCATTCGGGGAGAGGTGGGTCGGCGCTTCGAGCGGCGTCGTCGTTACGAGCCGGCTTGCTCCGGGGTCGTGCTCTATCTCGGCCTGCGCAAACGGTATGAACATCTCGCGCACCACGATTTTGTCTTCAGCCGCGATCCCCACGAGGAGTTCGATTGGATCTATCGTCGGGGCGAGCCGGCTCCGGATCCGACGTGCTACCTGGCGGCGACATCCCGCACGGAAGCGGACACGGCCCCGCCGGGCGGTGAGGCGCTCTACGTCCTGGTCCATGCGCCCGCGTTGCGTCCGCATCATGACTGGAGCCGTCTGCTGCCGGGCTATCGGCGGGTCATCCTGGAGAAGTTAAAGCGCACCGGGGGCATGCCGGATCTCGAGAGTCGAATCGAGTTTGAGCAAGTGCTCACCCCGCAGGACATTCACGACCGGTACCAGGTGTGGCATGGAGCGATCTACGGGTTGGCCAGCCACGGGCGTTTTTTGGGCGCGTTCAAGCCCGGCAATCGGTCGCCGGATTTACAGGGCCTGTATCTGGCCGGAGGTGCGGCGCATCCGGGACCCGGCATGCCCATGGTTCTGATGAGCGGGTGGATCGCGGCCGACACGCTCGATCGCGATGGCCTTGTCAAGCGCGTTGGCCGGGACGAGCCGCGTTCCGAGGCCGTGGAACCGCAGCTGGCGTGACGATTTATGCTGGCCAGTCCCTTGGCGGCTGCGACGGCGGATCGGCCAGACGGCGGCCGGCCGCGTGTGCTGACGACGTCGGCCGCCGCGCTGCCGGGCTATTCACCATGGCTGGTGCGAGGGTTCTCATTTTATGTCCGGCGCTATTTGCGCCGACATTTTCATTCCGTCCGGGTTTGCGCGGGTGCACCGGCTCCATTGGTGCCGGCGGAGCAATCGATCGTCTTTTACGTTCACCATGCGTCGTGGTGGGATCCGTTAATCGGATTTTTTCTGCGGGACCAGCTGTTCGCTTCGCGGCGGCTGTACGCGCCCATCGATGCGGAGGCGTTGGAACGTTACCGAATGTTCCGGCGCCTGGGATTTTTTGGAGTCCGGCGGGGAACCGCGCAGGGCGCGCGGGAGTTTCTGCGCACGGGCGTCCGGGTTTTGCAGGAGCGCGGCGCTGTCCTGGCGATGACTCCGCAAGGGCGATTTGCCGATGTGCGCGAGCGTCCGGTTCGCTTTGCCGGGGGGTTGGGGCATCTGGCGTGCCGGGTGCCGGACGCCTGCTATGTGGCGGTGGGGATCGAGTATGTCTACTGGGAGGAACGCCTGCCCGAGGTGCTGGTGGCGTTTGGACGTCCCCTGACGCCCGGGAGCGAATTGGAGGTCGGGGCCGGGGGCGAGCGCGACGCGGCGCGGTGGACGCAGACATTTGCGCGCGAGATGGAGCGGACGCTGGAGCGATTGGCGAAGCGCGCGCGGGGCCGCGAGCCATGCGATTTCGAGATGTTGCTGAAAGGTGGCGCCGGCCAGGGCGGAATTTACGACTGGTGGCGGCGCGGCCGGGCCCGCCTTCGCGGGGAGCGCTTCCGGAAGGAGCATGGCGCATGAGCTGGGCGAGTGGCGAAATGGTTGCAGCCGGCGCGGCCTTGTTGGCGGCAGCGCCCGCCGGCCTGTTTGTGATCAACCTGGCGTTTTACCGCCGGCTGCCGCGGCCGGCCGTGGGGTCGGTGTTTCCGGCGGTGTCGGTCTTGATTCCCGCGCGAAACGAGGAACGAAACATAGGCGCGAGCCTGGCCGCCGTGCTGGCCAGCGAGGGCGTGGATCTCGAGGTCGTGGTGCTGGATGACCAGTCGACCGATCGGACCGCGGCGCTGGTGTCGGCCATGGCAGCGACGGACGCACGGGTACGGCTGGAGGCGGCGCCGCCCCTGCCGCCGGGGTGGTGTGGGAAACAGCACGCCTGCCACGTGCTGGCGACGCGGGCGCGGCACCCGCTCCTGTTGTTTCTCGATGCCGACGTCCGGGTGAGTCGCGACGCGATTCGGCGGATGGCGGCGATGCTGGCACGGACGGGGTTGGCGCTGTCGAGCGGGGTGCCGCGCCAGGAAACGGGGACGTGGAGCGAGCGTCTGCTTCTGCCTCTGATCCACTTTGTGTTGTTAGGCTACCTGCCCATGCCCGCGATGCGCTGGACGCGGCGGCCGGCGTTTTCCGCGGGATGCGGCCAGTTGTTTCTCGTGCGGGCGGATGCCTACCGGCGGACCGGCGGCCATGCCGGGATTCGGCAGACGTTGCATGACGGGATCAAGCTCCCACGATTGTTTCGGCGTCATGGTCTGGCCACGGGCCTGTTCGACGCGACGGACGTCGCGGTTTGTCGCATGTATGCGACGCACCGCGAGACCTGGCAGGGGTTGGGGAAGAACGCGACCGAGGGGCTGGGGGCGCCGGAGACCATTGGTCCGATGACTCTCCTTTTGTTGGGGGGACAGGTTCTCCCCTGGGCGTTGCTGGCCGCCAGCCCGTGGGTGGACGCGCCGGTGGCGGGCTGGGCGGCGATCGGGGTGGCTCTCACCCTGGTGCCCCGGGCGGTTGGGGCGTGGCGATTTCGTCAAGACCCGGCCAGTGTGATGCTGCACCCGTTGGGTGTGCTGAGCCTCGTCGTGATTCAGTGGTGGGCCTTGGGCCGGCTGCTGGCGGGCCGCTCGTCCATTTGGAAGGGCCGCGCGTATGCCCCAATGCCGTCGAGCTCGGCGGATGGCCCGGTTTGAGCCGTGATGAAGACCACTCGGGCCATGCAGACGGGACGGGTGCTCATCGCAATTTTGACAGCGCAACTGTCGGCCTTGGCTGCGCCCGAACTGCCCATGCACGCTCCGCCGCGGCTGGTTCTTTCCGATCAATTTGAGCGTCCGCAAGCGCTGACCTTTCCCGGGACAAATCTGGTGGTGCTGACGATCGCGGATCAGGACGGCTCGCAGCAGGTCGACGCCTGGATCGGCGCGATCAAGTCGCGGTATGCGGGCCGGCTGGACGTGCGCGGGCTGGCTCAGGTCGGCGGCGTGCCGGGCATTTTTCGGGAGCGGATTCGGCGGAAATTCCGGCAAGCCCGTTCCTATCCCGTCATGTTGGATTGGAGCGGCACGAATTGCGCGGCGTTTGGATACGAACCGGGCCGGGCCAACCTCCTGGTTTTGGATCGCATGGGCGCCATTCGCGGGCGCGTTTCGGGACCGGCCTCGCCGGCGAACGTCGAAAAGTTGGTCACGGTCCTAGAGTCGCTCCTGGAACGCCTCCCAGCGTCCGCCGCCCGGCCAGCCTCGCCGCGCTAAACTGTCCAGCGACAGGAGAGGGCACGGTATTTTCGGTCTACGACCGGGCCGGTTTCGGGGCCGGGCGTGGTGGGTTGGCGTGGAAGGCGGGAACGTCACGGCTCGAGAACCCGTATCGACGCACGAATTCCTCGATGGGAGCCTGGATCTCCACGGTGTCCTGGGTGAACGGATCCCGGAAGGCGAGGTCGACGGCACGCAGCGCCAGCGGGGCGTCCGCGCGACGGCGTCGATCGCCCCGGGCGGGCTCGTTGGGTGCGGCGGGGTCCCGGCCGTAAAGAACGTCGCCGAGCACGGGATGCCCGGCCGCGGCGAGGTGGACGCGGATTTGGTGGGTTCGCCCGGTCACCGGGCGGGCGTCGATCAAGGCCGTGCCACTGTGCGTGGCGAGGACCGTGAAGCACGTCTCGGCGGCCTTGCCGTTTTTTGGATCCACCTTGATCCGGCCGATGCGGTCTTCGTCCTGGGCGAGTTTCAGGTGGCAGCTCCAGGCGGCCTGGGCGGGAACTCCGGCCACCACGGCCAGATAGCGCTTGGACATTTTCCGGGACTCAAACAGATCCCCAATCGTCTCGAGGGCGCCGCGGCTGCGCGCGAGCAACAGGATGCCGGTTGTCTCGGCGTCCAGCCGGTGGATGTGGCAGAGAAATTTTAGGCCGCGGGATTTTGCCCAAAATTTTCCGCTCGCGATGGCGGAGACGATGGCGGCGTGGAGGTTCCGGTTGGTGCGCTGCCATGAAAACGGCACGAGCATCCAGCCCGCGGGTTTGTCGATGGCCAGCACCGAGCGGTTCTCGAAGAGAATCGGGATCGTCGTGCCGTCGTTCAGCTCGATGTAGTTTGGTTTCGGCACGGGTCAGTCTTCCGTTCCAAAGAAACTTTGGAGAATGCGGCGATCCCGTTTGGTGGGGCGGCCGGCGCCGGCCGGTCGCTGGCCGGGCGGCGCGATTTTCCGTTGGCGGGCGGCTTCATACTCCGAGGCCGGCGTCAAATCTTCAAGGTGCCTGGCCACAAGCGCGGCGCCGATGCGCCGTTCGATCGCCGTCGTGACTTTGACCGTTCGGGTGAGCGTGCCGGTGTGGGCTGAGATCACGTCGCCGGCGCGGATCGCGCGGGATGCCTTTGCGGGGAGGCCGTTGACGGCGACTTTGCCGCCGTGGCAGGCGGCGGCAGCAGCGGAGCGGGTCCGAAAAAGCCGGACCGCCCACAACCACTTGTCAATCCGAACTGCCGGAGTCGCCTCCATGGCTGCCACCCGCGCCTGACGAAGAGCCGGAAGAATGTCCGGAACCCGACCCGCCGGAGCCTCCTGGGCCACCGCGTCCGCGTCCACGCCCGCGCCGTCGCCGGCGGCCGCGCCGATCGCCACCGGAGCCCGAGCTTTGACCGCTGTGGCTTCCGTGGGAGGAGGAGTGGGAATGGGAATGCGCGTGGGACGGGGAGTGCGAATGAGCGTGGGACGACGAGTGAGTTTGCGAGGCATGCGAGGCGTGCGAGGCATGCGAGGCGTGCGAGGTGTGTGCCTGGTGGCTCGACGCCGGCGCACTGCTCTCCGCGCTATGGCTGGGAGCGGGCCGGGAGGGGGCCGGGCCGGAGGGAGCATAGTCCCGCGGAGGGCGAGGTCCGCCGCCTTGTTGCTGAATGCGGCGGATCATCTGGCGCAGCGCATCAATCTCGCGCTCGTCACCGGTCTTTTGGCGCTCGGCTTCCTCCAACAATTCGAGAACGAGCTCCATTTGGTCGAGCGCGTCCCGTAAGTCATCGATCACACCCTCGACATCCTCGATCGCCTTGCGGAGCGAGGCCGGTTCGACCGGACGAGGCGGCGGAGCCAAATCGATGAATGACGGACGGGCCGGCGGGGGTTGCTGGCGGTGCCGCGCTGGCGGGGGCGCGCTGGCGGCGACGCGCTCTTCGGAGCGCGAATCCCGGTCATCGACATCCTGGTTCTCGGAAGATTCCTCAGCGCCACGGTTATCGCGCGGATCACCTTCGTCGGTGTCAGCGCTGTCCCGGCTGTCGTCCTCGTCGTCGCCGTCGTCGCCGTCGCCACGGTCGCGGGATTCCTCGGGATCGAGGGGTGCGCCGGCCTCGGCCTCGGCCATCGCGCCGCGGTCGGGTTCGGGCTCGCGGTGTTCGGCGAAGATGGGCTCGTCGTCATCGGCTCCGAACGATTCCGGCGCCTGGGGTTCGGGAGCTTCGCCCGGTTCAACGGCTTCGCGTGCTTCGATGGTACCTTCCGCCGGGGTTGAAATTGGCCTGGGCTCGGCGTCCGCGGACTCGGCGGATTCGGCAGGCTGTGGTGCGGCGGATTCGTTTCGCGGGGCGCGCCGGGTTCGACCCCTGGGGTTGCCTCCGCGCGGACGACGCGGCCGGGAGGCAGAACCCGCTCCTGAGTGTGATTCAGAGTCAGACATCATGTGCAGGCCGGAGATTGCCGGTAATTGGTTCAAATGCAATCAAATCCCTGCGCCCGGACGGCCCAGCGGAGCTTGGCGGAAGCGGCTCGCGGATTGGCCCGGACTTCGGCCGGATCCGGTCGGATCACCTCATCCGAAATGCTGGAGTAAAGGCCGGCGGCGCGCCCGTGGCGAAAGGCCTGCTTGACCCGCCGATCTTCACCGGAATGAAACGTCAACACGGCGACACGTCCGCCCGGACGCAGGCACCCCGGCAACCGATCGAGGAACAGATCAAGCGCGCCGAATTCGTCGTTAACCGCAATGCGAATCGCTTGGAACACGCGTCGAATGGCTGCTTCCGTGGGGGGACGCGGCTTGGGCCGGGGGCGCCCGGAGCGCGAGGGCAGGCCTTCAAGGCAATCCTGCACGGCGGCGGCGGCGTCAAGTGTGGTCGCGAGTTGGCCCCGACTCGCGGCGGCCAGCAGCGCTTCGGCCAGACGAGGCGCGTCGGGCTCATCCGCGTTCTCGCGCAACATCGCCGCAAGTTGTTCCCGCCCCAGGCGCGCGACGAAGAGGGAGGCGGGTTGGCCTCGCTCGGGGTTTAAACGCAGGTCAAACGGGCCGGCCCACTTGTAGGTGAAGCCGCGTGCCGGGTTGTCGATCTGCATCGACGAAAGACCGAGATCGGCCAGGACGAAATCTGCGCCGTCGCTTCCGGCGCTGGCCAGGATTTGGGCCAGACCGGCGAAATTGCTGCGGACCAGTTCGAGCTGGTTCGGCCCGAATCCGGCCGCGCGCAGGCGCGCCTCGGTCTTGGGGAGTTCGACCGGATCCACATCCAGCGCCAGCAGACGTCCCCCGGGTTGGATCGATTCCAGCAGGGCGCGGGCGTGTCCGCCGTAGCCCAGGGTCGCGTCGACTCCGAACTCTCCCGGGCTCGGCCGCAGCACCTGCAGAATCTCCGACACGAGGATGGGCCGGTGGCTGCCGGCGGGAGTCTTGCCCGACGCGATGATCTTCGCGACTTCTTCGCGGTAGCGATCCGGCTGGTGCTCCTTGTATTTCTCTTCGAAGCGCCGCGGGTTTCGCCCGGCGTAGCGCGGCCGGCGCCTGGGCCGGACCGAAGCGTCGGGCTCCGGGCCCGGGGTCGCGTCCTGTGAATGGTCGGCGGAGTCGGCCATGGCCGGGCTCGACGAAAGGTGGCTTAGGCGAGTCCGCAGGCGCGCCGCGCGCGCTCGTTGACCACTCGGGCCACGGCGCGTGCGCGCTCCGCCCCGGCCTGCAGGACCTGCTGCACATAGTCGACATTGGCCGCCAATTCCTCACGACGGGCGCGGGCCGCCGCGAAGCAATTCCAGTAATGTTCGAACAGTTGCTTCTTCAAATCGCCATAGCCAAATCCGCCGGCTCGCAGCCGCTCTTCAATGTCGCGGGCTGCCTCGGCGGGCGCGACCAGCTTGAGCAGTTGGATGGCGAGATTTTTGTCGGCGTCCGGCTTTGGCTCCTGCGGCGTGCGGCTGTCCATCACGATGCCCATGACCCGTTTTCGGATGGCCTTCTCGTCCCCGAAAATGTCGATGGTGTTCCCATAGCTCTTGCTCATCTTCTGCCCGTCGGTGCCCGGCACCACGGCGACTTCGTCCCGGATGCGCGGCTCCGGGATGACGAAAGTCTGCCCGTAGAGCTCGTTGAACTTGATGGCGATGTCGCGGGTGACCTCGACGTGCTGCTTCTGATCCCGGCCGACCGGGACGACGTTCGAGTCGAAAATCAAAATGTCCGCCGCCATCAGGACAGGATAGGCGAAGAGCCCGTGATTCGGGGTCAGGCCCCGGGCCGTCTTGTCCTTGTACGAATGGCACCGCTCGAGCAGGCCCATCGGCGTCACGGTGCTGAGCATCCAGGTCAGCTCGGTGACTTCGGGAACGTCCGATTGCCGCCAGAAAACCGATCGCTGCGGATCCAGCCCGCAGGCGAGGAAATCCAGGGCCACGTCGAGCGTGTTTTTTCGCCGCAGCGCGGGGTCCGTCAGCGACGTCATCGAGTGATAATCCGCGATGAAATAATACGCCTCTCCCTGGTCCTGCAGTTCGATGGCCGGACGCATCATCCCAAAATAATTCCCGAGATGCAGCGCGCCGCTGGGTTGAATGCCGGACAGAATTCGCATGGCTGTCACGCTAGCAACGGCCGGCACGGTGGAGCAATGGGAAATCCAGGAGCCAGTGACGAGTGATCAGTGGGAAGTCACGAGTGACGATCAATCGTCGCTCAGAAATTCGCGGTGCACTGGGGCGGGGTGGCGAAGTCGTTCCAGAGGCGTTCGATGGTGTCGGGGTCGGGGGCGCCGTCGTGGACGACGAAGCGGTAACGGGTCGTGTAGGTTTCGCCGGGTTTGATTTCCATGTCCCCGGCCTGTTGCGGGGCGAAGTTGAAGAACGGCTCGTCCGGGTGGATGCGCATGGGCTCGGGGAAGCGGTAGTTGGACGGGTGGCCGAGCACGGCGATGCCGACGCGGCGCCCGTCGACGAGCCCGCTCAGGTCGCACCAGCGGGCGCGTGTCGCGTGGCCCTTGAGGCGATCGGACTCGCCGTTGGCCGTGAGAAACTGGGCATTGGTCGGGCCGTTCCAGGCCGGATTGCCGCGCAGGCCGATGCCGCCGTAGCGGTATTCAGGCAGGCGCAGCGGCGTGGCGGCGGCGCATCGCTGCGCGGAGGTGAGATCGAAGTGCCAGGTGCCGCGGGCGTCGGCCGGCGTGACGTACGCGGTGACGGTCCAGGTCTCGTGCAACGCCGTCACCGGCGGTTGGGCCGTGAGGTCGACGAATCGATGGCGCGCGCGCAGGCCGGCGTGGACGGAGCCGCTCCAGTTCGCGTCGAGCGCGACGAACTCCACCCGCCCCTTGAGGTCGCCCATGTTCCAGAAATCCGGCTGGCGTCCCTGGAACTCCGTATGCGTCCACGCACTCCAGACGCCGTGATGGTGGACATGGTTGGGCGGAAAATCGTCGGTGATCCTCTGGCCGCCGGGCGCGAAGATGGGGTGGAGGTAGCCGCCGCGCCGGAAGGCGCCCTTGATGTCGGGCCGGGGGAATTCTCCGGGCTCGGCTTGATAGGAAAACAACGGCTGGCGGCTGGCGGTTGGCGCGGCAGGGTCGCCGGCCCGACGGGTGAAATCGAGGCGGTTCCCGTGGCGTTCCGCGACGATCAAATCGCCGGCTGCGGTCGTCGTGAGCGCGGGGAGATCCCGTGCGACGACCAACACCTCGCGGCTGCCTTTGGCGAGGTGATCGAGCGTGGCGGCCGCCTGGCCGTCATTGAATTGGAGCGGGAAGATCTGATCGCGTTGCCCGGGTCGCGTGCGGACGAGTCCGGCGTTGCGCGGGGTGGCGTCCGCGTCGGGCCAGGCGAACGAAATGGTGATGTTTCGGCGCTCGAACGGCCCGGCGTTGACGGTGACTGATTTTGGAATGGGCGCGCCCATGAGCGGGAGGCTCAACGACGTGACGATGGCGATGAAGCCGGCGGCGTGGGCGGCGAGGCGGCGATCCGCCTGCGGCGTGCGCGGTGCGCGCCACGCAGCGAGGGCGGCCGCGCGCGCCGACGTGGAGTGGGCGAGGGGCATGACGGGTTATCGCAGATCGCGGCGCATGATTTCCTGCACGCGATGGATGCGTTGTTCGAGCCTGGGGCGGATGGGTTGAAGGACGTTTTGGAGGCGCTGATAGATGGCGATCGCAATGGTCCATTGTTTCTGGGACTCCGCGATGGTGGCGGCTTCGGTGCCGGCTTTCTCGAGCCAGAACGGATCGGGGAAATCGCCCTCGCGGAGGTTGTCCCCGATGACAATGTTGTAGAAGTGATCGAAGGCGGCCTTGTGGAACCCGGCGCGCTCCGCGGGGGACGCGAGGGTGTCGCCGTAGGCTTTGAGGGCGCTGGCCAACCCGAACTCAGCCTGGCTGCGGACGCTGATTTCGGCGGAGGCGTTGGTCATGGCGCGCAAGTAGGCGTTGGTGGCCTCGGCATATTGCTTGGGGTCCTGGCTGGCCATCTGGAGGTAGCAGTCGCCCACTCGTCCCCAGGCGGCGGCCACGATGGGGCTGTTGGTATAGAAGAGCGGAATTCGGCTGAACGCTTTTTTCGCGTCCTCGTATTTTTCGATGGGGCGCGTCTGCGGCGGGTCCCCGTTGAGCAGTGTGTCGCCGTAGGCAAACCAGGCGCGCGCCGCGATGTCGGGCGGGCAGTTCTCGTCATTGATCAGCGTGGTGAAGTGGCCTTTTTCCCCGGCCGCGTCCTTCCATAGCTGCGCGGCGAACGCCGAGAGTCCGGCCATGAACCTCGCCTGGTAGGTGATGTTGGTGGGGGGCCAGTTGGTGTTCTCCAGAATTTTTTGGAAGCTACCGATGGCGTCCCGATACTGGCCAAGGCCAAGCTGGTAGTCCGCGACCCAATATTGGGCCATGGGCGCGAGCAATTGATTGGTCTGGAACTCCACCACGAAATTGGTGAAGAGCATGAAGGCGTTGGTCTTTTGCCCGGCCGACGCGTAGGCGCGCGCCCGATCGTAGGCCGCCTGGGCCCGCATGGGGTGGTTGGTGTATTCGGCCAGCCAGCGTTCGTAACGCGACAGCGCCTCGGGCCATTGCGCCTCTTCCACGTAAGTCCGGGTCAGGGCCAGCTCCAGCTCCGGGCGGCGTGGGCTCTGGGGAAAGCGGCGGACGAACTCCTCGAACCGATCGCGCGCCTGGCGCGGCTTGCCCGCGTCGAGCAGCTCGCGGCCGACCAAAAACAACCCGCGATCGGCCCGGGGGCTGTTCGGAAACGACTCCAGCAGCGCCCGCAACGTATGCGCCGCGCCTGCCTCGTCGCCGATCACCACGCACGCCCGCAACGTCTGGGAAAGCGCGTGATCGAAGAGCGCCTCGCGGACGGCCGGAAAGCCGGAGTAGTCGTTGGTCAGGGCGCGGTAATGGGCGAGAGCATTCGTGTAGTCCCGCTGCGCGTAGGAGGCGTCCGCCAGCTTGAAGCGCGCGATCGCCTGTTCTTCAGAGTGCGGCAGCGTCTGGACGGCCGCGGAAAAGGCGGCGGCGCTCTCGGGGACGCGTCCTTCCAGCCAGAGGCACCAGCCCTTGTTGAGCAGGGCCTTGCCCCGCAGAAAGCCGGTCGTGTTGGTCGCCAGCAGCGCTTCGAATCGCCCAAGCGCCAGGGCCAGCGGCTGAGGCGGAGGCGTCGTCGACGGCGCGGCCGCGGGGCTGGAGGCCGGCGCCACCGCGTTCGTGGTCGCCGTCACCAGGTGTTGCTTTAACTCGAGTTCCCCCCGGGTCAGCGCAATGAGCGGCGCCGCGCTGTCCTCCGGATATTTCGCCACGAAGGCGTCGAGCATGGCGGCGGCCTCGCTGGATTTGTCCTGGGCGAGCTTCAGCTCAATGAGGTTCAGCAGGGCGAGGCGACGGTGCTCGGGCGGGGCGGTCTCGGCGAGGTTGTTGGTTTGCACCGCGGCGGCCCGTTCGAACTGGCCGAGTTGACGGAGAA
Source organism: Limisphaerales bacterium (assembly GCA_044229355.1). Taxonomy (GTDB): domain Bacteria; phylum Verrucomicrobiota; class Verrucomicrobiia; order Limisphaerales; family JADJPG01; genus JBGARF01. The sequence continues at coordinate 156,967 of JBGATF010000002.1, read as the reverse complement.
TGGTGGCCTGAAAGAAATATGAGTCGGCCAGCGACGCGCGATTCGCGGTGGCGATGGCAAGCGACAGCAGGTTGGTTGCTGCGGCCAGGGCCTCGGCGGGGCGCCGTTCGGCCAGCAGCAGGCGACAGAGCAGATATTGTCTCTCCCAGCGCAGCTCGGGCAGCAGGAGTTCCTCGGGGAGTGCGCGTGCCGCCTCGGCGGCGGGACCGAATTGGTGCAGGCGGAACAGCGCCTCCGCGAGGAGCATGCGGCCGCGAATGGCGAACCGATCGGCGGGACGGGATTTGATCGCGCGTTGGAAGGCCCCGTCCGGGTTTCGCAGCAGATCAACCGCGGCCTGGTAGTCGCCGAGTCGAAACCGGGCCTGGGCCTCGCCGTGGGCGGCTTCGAGCAACAGGCTGGAATTGGTGATGGTGCGGGGGATGCCCGCGAAGGTTTCTGCGGCAGCGATATAGTTGCCGCTTTCGAGATAGGCGCTGCCCAGGCAATACCGATATTGATCCTGGAGCAGGCCGGCCCGGGGGAGGGCGCCGTTGATGATGGCGACGACCCGGGCCGTGTTGGTCTGGTTGAGGGCGGACTGGGCCTGAAGCAGGGTCGCTTCGGCCAAGAGTGGCGATGCGGGGAAGTTGGTGACGAACTGTTGGAAGCTGCGCTCGGCCCGTTCGAAATAGCCGTCCGTGAACGCGTCCATCGCCCGCTGGAACGCCCGGCTCTCCGCCGGGCTGGGCGCCTGGGCCCATGCCGGGTCGGCCGGCATCCACACGAGCATCAGCACCAGGAGGATCCCCGCCGCCTGGACGGGATGGACCGGCAGGCGGAGCAACCGGCTGAACGTCGGTTGTTTGGACGCGAACATGGATGGGTTTATCCCTGAGGCGCCGTTCGGAATCGAATCAAATTTTCGGCGGGCGCCACGGAAAAACCAAATTGCCAAACCGCAGTTCGTCTGGTAAGGAACAGCCCAGTTCCCTGGCCGAAAGCTGGTCGCAAGATGGTTGTGACGTCCTGTCATCGGACTTGATTTGAGCCGTATTAGAACGAGTCGCCGCGTGTTCCTCAACGCTCTCCCCCAATGGGTGTGCACTCTCCGATCCGGCCGGTTGATTTTGGCGGTGGGCGACCATCGACCCGCGGCCCGGGGTTGGTTTGGGAATGTGCCGGGTGGGCCGCGATGGCGGGGTCGCCGGGTCGCTGGACGGAAACGGGGCCGCCGGGCTGGTAAAGCGCCGGTCGAGGCGTGCCGAAGTTAAACTCGTAGGTCCGGCCCGTTCAACCGGCGGTTGGGCGGCAGTCGTCACCGTTGTCATGGAAACGGCAGGATGCGGACAGTAGCGAAAGTTAACCAGATGAAGCAGATGCAATCGCAATCATTGGATTTGACCGGACGGGCGGGATCAAGCTGGAGGCTTGGCCTGGCGTTTGGCGTGGGCTTGGTGCTGGCCGGGTTCCTGGTCCCGTCGCCACTGGTGGCCGCCGTCCCGGCCAATGACACCTGCGCGGGGGCCATCACGATCCCCGTCACGTCATTTCCCTATCTGACCCCCGTCGTGACCAACGTGCAGGAGGCCACCCTCACCGGCGACCCGCTGCCGAGTTGTGTCGAAGGCGCCGTGCGCGGGGTCTGGTATCAGATCACGCCGAGCCAGTCCGGCATCTACTCGTTCTCGACCGGCGCGGATACGGCGACGGTCGCGTTCGACACGGTGATCTCCGTGTTTGCCGCCGCCAGTTGCGGCAATGTGACGAACCAAATCGCGTGCAACGATGACGCCGGCGGCGCCAACAACCTTTCCGGCTTGATCACGCCGCTGAACGCCGGCACTCACTACTACGTCCTCGTCTGGGCCGGCGCCGCGGAGACCAATGCCTCGACCCTCGCCTTCCAGATCAAGATCGACCGCCCATCGCCGCCCAACAACGACACCTGCGCCACGGCGGAGGTCATTCCCGCCAACCTGGGATTTCCCCGCAAGTCGAGCGTTGTGGACACGGTGCTGGCGACCTCGGACGCCGTCGCCCCGTCGTGTGCCGAAGGATTCCGAACCGTCTGGTTCAAATTCACCCCGGCCACGTCCGGGGACTATATCTTTTCAACCGGCCTGGAGACGGCGACGACGGTTTTCGACACGGTGATGACGTTGTATAGCGGGACGTGCGGCGGGTTGACCGAACTGACGTGCGCCGCCAACGGCGAAGGGCGGGGCAACATCCTGCGGGCCCTGACGGCCGGCACCACCTATTACATTGCCGTTTCCGATGAGTCGTCAGAGCCGGTCCTGAGCGAAACGTTGGTGCAGCTCAACGTGGCGACGCCAACCGCGCCCAGCGTGACGACGCTGGAACCTGTCAGCGTGTCGTCCACCGGCGTCGCGCTGGGAGGCATTATCAATCCGAACGGGCTGCAAACCCGCTTCTGGTTTGAGTGGGGAACGTCGGCCTTCAACCGCACCTCGCAGGTTCGCCTGCTGTTCAAATCGATCCTCCCCGCGACCACGAACATCGCTGTGACCGGCTTTCTGCCGAACACGACCTACCAATACCGCATGGTGGGAACAAACCAGAACGGCCGCACGGTTGGCGCTACGAAAACGTTCATGTGGTCCACCAATGGCCCGGTCTTGAACCCGCTGGAAATCCTGAATTCCGGCAACGTCCGCATCAGCTTCACCGGCAATCCGCTGCAGAATTATGTGGTGGACACATCGCTCGACCTGACCAACTGGGTGGTCCTGGGACCGGCGACCGAATCGGAGCCGGGCTCGGGTGTGTTCTCCTTCGCCCATCCGGCGGCGGGCGGTCTGCCCAGGCGATTCTATCGCGTCTCCATTCCCTAACGTTCGTTCCCAACATTCACCAAAGAAGGGTCTCCCGTCGTGCACCGATCCCTCCGCCTCCCCATCTCCCGGCTCTGGCCGGCGCTTGCGTCATCGATTTTCACGGTTCTCCTTTCCCTGGCTGCAGTCGGCTTTCCGGAGGCCGCCTCCGCGCAAACCTCCGCTGGCGATCTCGCCCTCACCGTGGCCTCGCCCACCAATCGGGTGCCGTCGGGTCAGAATGTAACCCTGCGTGTCGACGTGACGAACGCCGGGCCGTCCACAGCCAACGGGGTCGTTCTCGTCGCCACCATCTCGGCCAAATCCGTGGTCGTTTCCTCGCTGCCGACCGTGGGAAGTTGTTCCCTGGCGGGATCGGTTTTGACCTGTCAGCTCGGGGCCATGGCCAGCGGCGACCACGCCGCGGTTGCCATCACGCTGCAAACCGCGGCAGGTGCCAACAACGTTCATGCCCAGGTCAGCGCGATCGAAGCCGACCCTCACCCGGCTGACAATGTCTCGGAGGGCGGTGTGCTCGGTTATGCCACTCAGGAGTGGGTCAATGCCGACGCCACCCTCGGGCCGGACGAAAGCGAGGGCCCGGTGGATATCTATCCAATGACGATCTTCGTCTCCGGCCAGACCTCCCGCATCGACAAGGTCACCGTCACGCTGAACGGGCTGAGTCACGAGTGGCCCGACGACTTCGACATTCTCCTCGTCGGACCCGGTGGACAGAAGGTGATGCTCATGTCGGACTGCGGTCTGGACAACGTCCTGCTCGACGCCACGTTGACGTTCGACGACGACGCTGCCGAACTGCTCCCGAACAACGATCCGCCGATCGTCAGCGGCACCTACCGCCCCACGAACTACGATCGGCTGAGTGACGACTTCGATCCACCGGCGCCGCGGGATCCGTATGCCACCAACCTGACCGTCTTCCGCGGGACCGTGGCCAATGGCACCTGGTCGCTTTACATCATGGATGACAGCCCGGAAAACCAGGGCTATCTCACGGACGGATGGTCGTTGCATTTTGAACTGGTGGACCCGGAGGCGGACGTCCGGGTCTCGGCCACCGGCCCGGCCTCGCTGCAGGCGGGCCGCAGCGCGTTGTACGAAGTCACGGTCACCAACGCCGGTCCGGCGAGTTCGGCGACCACCCTTCGCTACGAGCTGCCGCCTGGGTTTCGGCTGGTGAACACCGTGGCCAGCCAGGGCGCGTGCACGCTCATCGGTTCAATGGTCATCTGCAATCTCGGAAGTGTGGGGGCCGGGGAGCGCGCCAATGTCTTCTTTGACACCGTGCCCGCCAACGGCGGGACGTTCACCAACCGGTATGAGGTCCTCACTCCCCTGGTCGATCCTGCGCCCACGAACAATTCGTTCGGCCTCGTGACAACGGTTTCCGCGGCTTCCGATCTGGTGTTGGTGTCGCCGACGCCGGACAGCCAGATCACGCTCGGGCAAACCGTGGTCACCCAATTCGGGATCTCCAACGCCGGGCCCTCCATCACCGCGGTGGTCATGAGCATGATCGTCACGCCCGGCTTGAGCATTGTGTCCTCGTCCACCTCCGTCGGATCCTGCGTCAATCTTGAGGGCACGGTGGCCTGCGATTTTGGAATCATGCCCGCCGGTGCCACCGCCACGGTCAGCGTGACCAGCCGCGGCACGGCCGTCGGTGAATCCCGGGCGGTCAGCCGGCTCGATGGAACGGCCATCGACCCGTTCCCCGGCAACAACACCGTCGTGAACAACGTGACGATTCTCCGCGGAACCCCCCAAGCCCCCACCATCAGCGCCATCGAACGGGTCAGCAACGGCCTGGCTATTCGTTTCCAATCCGAGATCGCACGGCGCTACACGCTCGAATACAAGTCCGTGTTGACCAACGGCGCGTGGACCGCCCTCGGTGCGGCCACCGGCGACGGCAACCAGGTGTCTCTGGTCGACACCAATGCGGCCGCCAACTCGCGTTTCTATCGCGTGCGTGCCGAGTGATGAGCGCGGGGAGGATTACACCGGACGGTATTGACCGTTGCGGAGCGGCAGGGCGCGCAGCCGAACTCGCGTCGCGTTGAACAGGGCGTTGGCGACGGCCGGCGCGATGGCGATGAGAGGAGTTTCCCCTGCGCCGACCGACGGGAGGTCCGGCCGGTTGAGCAGCACCGTTTCCACTGCCGGAACATCCTTCAACCGCGGCACGCGATAGCGGCCGAAGCTGGCGTTTTGCAGTTTCCCGTCCCGAAACTCCATCGCTTCGGTCAGCGCTCCGCCGAGGCCCATGAGGATGGCGCCGTCCACCTGCGCCTTCAGGTTGGCGGGGTTTTGGATGGCGCCACATTCGAAGGCTTCGGCCACGCGAGTGACGCGGAAGGTGCCGTCGTCCCCGACGCTGACCTCCGCGCAGCACGCCACGTAGGAGCCTTTCTCGGTGCTGCAGGCCAGGCCCACGCCCGTGCGCCGTGACGTTGACGCCGGCTGCCAGGCATGGCCCCAGCGGAACGCTCGGGTGGCCGCGCTGAGGACGGCCTGCAGGCGTTCGTTGGTGAGGTGACGAGTGCGAAATTCCAGCGGATCGCGGCTGGCGGCGGCGGCCAGTTCATCCATGAACGACTCGCGGGCGAAGGTGTTGGCGGTGGCGGCCAGGCCGCGATAGGAGCCGCTGCGCAGCGGTTGGTCGCACGGCCGGAATTCGCTCCGGGTGTGGGCGATGGCGTAGGGCGTGGCCAGGGCCGAGCTGCCGGAATTGAAGTTCACCTGCTCCCAGGCGTGCAGAGTGCCCTCTTCATCCAGGGCGCCCGCCACATCGATGACGCCCGCGGGACGAAAATACGCCCAGGTAAACTCCTCCTCGCGGGACCAGCGGACCTGCACCGGGCGCCCCGCGGCGCGCGCCAAGCGCGCCGCCTCGACCGCCACCTCGCCCGAATGTTTGCCGCCAAAGCCGCCGCCGGTATCCGGGATGATCACCCGCACCTTGTCCGCGGGAACGCGCAGGCTCTCGGCCAGGTCCTGACGCACCCGCGCCGGCTGCTGGCTGCCGGTCCATACGGTGAGGTTTTCCCCCGTCCATTCGGCCACCGCGGCCCTGGGCTCCATCGGTGCGTGCTGGATGTAGGCCACCTGATACGACTCGCGCAGCACACGCCCACCCACCTTGAAGCGCTCGTCGGGATTGCCTTTGATCTCCGGCCGCGAGCGGGTCGACGCCTTCGCGCGAAGTTCGGCGAACAGGCCTTCGCTCGAGACCTGGGGAGCCGCCTTCCAGCGCGCCGTGCGGGCCACGGCCTCAATCGCCTCCGTCGCCGCAAACGACGTGGCCGCGGCGACTCCGATGAAATCGCCGTCGCGCACCACCGTCACCCCGGGCCACGACCGGGCGGCGTCCAGATCGACCTCGATCAAGCTGGCGCCGTAACCCGGCGGGCGCAGCATGCGGCCATACTCCATTGCGGGTCGAACGATGTCGGAGGGATAACGGTGCGCGCCGGTGACGATTTCCCGCGAGCCGATCCGCGGCGTCGCCGTTCCCAGAATGGTCCATTGCTTGACTCCGGCCAGCGGAACGTCGGATCCAACTTCCTGTTGGAGCACGGCCTGATTTTCCGCGGCCGCGAGATCGCGGTAGGCAAATGACTGTCCGCCGGGCAGCCCCACGCCCTGGCCGTTGTGGACCGAGAGGCGGGCGGACTCGACGGCAAACTTGCGGTCGGCGGTTTCGATCAACAATTGCCGTGCAGCCGCGCAGGCGCGGCGGATGGCGGGGACGCTGGCCGGCGTGGTGCGGCTGCCGGCGGTGCCGCCATCGTCCGGGCCCGCGGTGTCCCCGAGGACGAACCGCACGCGTTCGACGGGGAGGTGGAGTTCCTCGGCCGCGGCTTGCGTGAGCTGGGTGCGGGATCCCTGGCCGACCTCGACCTTGCTGCTCAGCACCGACACGGTGCCATCGGGATCCAGGTGCAGCCGCTGGGCGAGCGGCGGCCTCCGATCGCCCGTCCCCCGCCCGGCGCGTTGTCCGAGGGCGGGGGCCACGACCACCGAGAGCACCAGGCCCGCGCCGACCGCCGACACAAACTCCCGGCGCGTGACTTCGAAATGGTAGAACGGCCCCTCGCGCAGTTCGTAGCGCTCCGGCTCCGCCTGCGTGGCATCTCCGGCCCAGTCGAAATCGTCGTGGGGAATGCTCATGGCCGTTCCTGGGGTTGGGCGGCGCAGCGTTCGACGGCCTGCAAAATGTTCACATAGCCACAGCAACGGCAGAGATTGCCGTTGAGTCCCGCAATGATTTCGTCGCGCGTCGGGCGCGGGTTGCGCCGCAGCAGGCTGACCGTGGAGAGAATCATGCCGGGCACGCAGTAGCCGCATTGCATGGCGCCTTCGGCGATGAAGGCCTGTTGCACCGGGTGCAATTGATCGCCGTGGGCCAGACCTTCGATCGTTTCAATCGTGCGCCCGGCGACTTCCTCGATCGGGGTCTGGCAGGACCGCGTCGCCGCGCCGTCGATCAGAACGGTGCAGGCGCGGCAGTGGCCCTCCCCGCAGCCGTACTTTGTGCCGGTCAGGCCGAGGTCTTCCCGGAGGACGTCGAGCAACGTGCGGCGCGGGTCGGAGGTCACGCGCACGGCCTCGCGGTTCACCGTGCATTGGATTGGAGTGGCGGTGGGCATGGCGTGACGTGGCGTGGAATGCGATCGGGCGGAGCCGTTCAGCAGGCTCGACAATGGAATGACATGGCCGCCAACAGTGTGGTTACGCGGCAACTCCGGCCATCAGCCGCAGGAGGCGCGTTTGCTCGAATTCGGCGCGGTCCAGCTCTCCGGCGATGCGGCCGCCGCGCAGCACCAGGATTCGCCGGCTCAACGCCATGACTTCCGGCAGGTCGGAGGAAATGACGATCAACGCGTAGCCCTGGCAGGCAAGTTCGTCGAGCAACGCGTGGATCTCCGCCTTCGCTCCGACGTCGACGCCGCGGGTCGGTTCGTCGATGAGGAGGATGCGGCAGTCCTGCACCAGCCATTTGGCGAGGGCGATCTTTTGCTGATTGCCGCCGCTCAGCGTCGCGATGCCGGCGTCGAGCGACGGCGTCTTGACGCGCAGCCGATCGGCAAATTGCCGGACCACCCGCCGCTCGGCGCGTCGCTGAACGAAGCCGCCGACCGCCAGGCGACGCAGCGCGGTGAGGGAAGTGTTCTCGCGGCAGTTCATGGTCATGACCAGGCCCAGGCGTTTGCGGTCTTCCGGCAAGAGACCAAGGCCGGCGGCGAGGGCCGCGGAAAACCGGCGGGGGGGCAGGGCTTGCCCGTGGGCGCGGCAGAGGCCGCGGGCGTGCGGGTCGAGCCCGACGATGGCCTGGGCCAGTTCGCTGCGCCCGGCGCCGACGAGGCCGGCCAGACCGAGGACCTCACCCGCCCGCAGGCGGAACGAGATGTCGGAGAAGCGGCCCGGCGAGCTGAAGTTTTCGACGGACAACACTTCATCTCCGAGCGGACGCTCCAGATGGCGGGGGAGGGTGGCGGTGACCTTTCGTCCAACCATCTGCTCGATCAGGACCTCCCGGCTGAGGCCGGCCACGGGCTGGGTGGCGACGTGGCGTCCGTCGCGGAGCACGCTCACCTGGTCGCACAGGCGGTCGATCTCTTCCAGACGGTGGGACACGTACAGCATGGTCAGACTGCGGGCGCGCAGCCGATCGATCAGGGCGAACAGATGGGCGCTCTCGGCGGTGGAGAGCGAGCTCGTGGGTTCGTCGAAAATGAGCACGTGCGCGCCCGTGCCGACCGCGGCGGCGATTTGGACGATCTGCTCCTGCCCGGTGGACAGCTCGGCCATGGGCTGGTCGAGATCGAGCGAGCACTCGATGGCGTCCAGCATCCGCCGGGCCCGTTCCCGCAAGCGCCGGCGGTCCAGCCAGCCCAGGCCGCGCGCCGGGAGATCCCCCAGGCAAAGATTTTCCGCCACGGTCAGGTTGGGACAAAACGCGAGCTCCTGGTGGACCATCGCGATGCCGAGTTGGCGGGCGGCCAGCGGGTTCATCGGCCGGATGAGCCGGCCTTCGAGGCGGATCTCTCCGGCGTCCGCGGCGTGCACGCCCGCCAGCACTTTTCCCAGGGTGCTTTTGCCGGCGCCGTTTTCACCCATCAAGGCGTGGCACGAGCCGCGCTCGACGGACAACGTCACGTCATCCAGGGCGAGCACACCCGGAAATCGCTTGGTGATGTGGCGAAACTCGAGGTGACTCACGGCGCAAATTTCTAATCGTCGAGCGCGCGGCCGAACTGGTTGCGCAGGGGTTGGAGGGCGGCGATCAGCCGGCCTTTTCCGCCGAGGAGGCGGTCCGCGTGCCGGACGATGAGGGCGTTGGGAAAGGCTTCGGGTCGGGTTTGCAGGACGAACGCGAGGGCCTGCTCGGCATGTTCGACGCCCATCGACTGGGTGGCGATGGCGTAGGCGGCAGCGGTGGATCGGCTGATGCCGGCGTAGCAATGGACCAGTAAGTGAACCCGCGTGGCGTCGGGGCCGGTGGTGGCGGCGGCGCTGAGGCACGCCTCGCCCATGTGAAGGATGGAGCGCACGTGTTCCAGGGTGGGGGGCACGCCCTCCAGGCCGGCGCGGTTGCCGGGAGCGTCAAGGTCATGCAGGTGAAGTTGGACGTGCGGTCCGCTGAACCACGCCGGGGTGGCCTTGAGGATCCCCGGATCTTCGAGCGAGAGCAGGTGCGTGATCCCGCTTCTGGCAAAGCGATCGACCTGATGCTTGCCGCAAATCGACAGGATGAACGGAGGCTGTTTCACAAATTCCGGTGAACCACGGTTGGTCAGACGTGCCGGCGCCGGCACCATGTTCGATGCAAATTTCGGGCGGTGCCAGGGGCGGTGCATCTGCCGGTTGTCGGTGACCCATCGTCCGATGTCCGGACCGCGGGCATTCTGCCTGCAGAGGCGGAAATCGGCGGCCCCTTGGTTAAGTTTGAGCCGCATGCCCGCTTTCGGCCCCTGCGAATCTCGCGATGGCGGGATCCGCGCACCAGTCCGACAACTTCGGGATGCGCTGTGCCTGGGGGGCGGCACGGGATGGCCACGCCGTCGCCTGGCCGCCGGCGGCTCCGGTCACCGGGCGGCTGGTTCATGCTCGTGGGCCTGGTAGCCCAGGGGAAGTTTTTCGCCGGCCGGGATCGCAAATGACAGCCAGTTGGTGGCGGGCGGCAGCGGACAAACCGCGAAGTCGGTGTAGCCGCAGGGCGGTGTGTAGGCCCGGTTGAAATCCAGCCAGACGGCTCCATCCGGTCCGGCGGGCGGAGGCACGTAGAGAAAACGGCCGGTGGGATACGTGGTCTGGCCCGCCGTGCGGTCGCGGAAAAGAACAAAGAAATTCGTCTCGCCGGTCTCGAGGGCCACCTCCAGGCGTTGGGCCTGACCGGCATGCGTGAACTCGATTGCGCCGGGCGAGTTCAGTTCCTGGATTCCTCCGAGAATATCCGGCACCCGCATGACGCGCGGCGTGGAGAACGGCACATAGCGGGCCGGGAGGCGCCAGTCCGGTTCGTAGGGATAGCAGGCGATGCCGCGAAATCGCTGGCGCGCGGGCGCCTCGGGATCGCGCACGCGAAGGCCGACGCGATCGCCCCGCTCGATCACCGTCAGGGTCAGCGGGCCGACGACGAGCCGGGTGGGCGCGTTGCTGAGATCGGAGGTCAGGACCGCGGAGCGGACCGCCTGTCGATCGATCGTCGCGGACACACCGGGCGCGGCCTCGAACGTGACGGTGTGGCCGGTGCGTCGGAACGTTCCGAGGCAGCCCGCCGACCGGCCGCGGGGCAGGCGAAGTTGGTTTGTGGGGTCGGCTCCGGCGGTGGTGCTCCCTTCGGCCAGCCAGTGGCGGGCGATGAGGGTGGTCCAGCCATTGGATCCGGCCAGCGACTCGCGGCGTCCGGCCTGCCATGCGAGCCAGTCGGCGGGCGGCGGCGGCGCGAGGCGGGATTCTCGGGCGGGCAGGCGGTGGGCACGGCAACCGGCGGCGATGAGCGCGGCGAGCGGGAGGAGGACGACGAAGAAGGCTCGGCCAGGGAGCGCAGTCATGGGCCCGGGGGGGAGATTTTGGCCGGGGTGATCAGGGCCCGGGCGAGATACCGGCCGGTGTGGCTGGCGGGGGTGGCGGCGATGGCCTCGGGCGGACCTTCGGCCACGACGAGGCCGCCGCCCGTGCCGCCTTCCGGGCCCAGGTCGAGGACCCAGTCGGCGGTTTTGATCACGTCGAGGTTGTGCTCGATCACGAGAAGCGTGTTGCCGGGGGCGCGCAGCTTGAAGACGACCTCGAGCAGTTTGGCCACGTCGGCGAAGTGGAGGCCGGTGGTGGGTTCGTCGAGGATGTAGAGGGTGCGGCCGGTTTGCTTGCGGGACAGCTCCGCGGCGAGCTTGAGGCGCTGGGCTTCGCCGCCGGAGAGGGTGGTGGCGGCCTGGCCGAGACGAATGTAACCGAGGCCAACTTCGGCCAGGGTGAGGCAGGGCTCGTGGATGAGCGGGATGGCGCGGAAAAAATTCACCGCCTCGTCCACCGTCATGGCGAGAACGTCGGCGATGTTCATGCCCTTGTAGTTGATCTCGAGGGTCTCGCGGTTGTAGCGCTTGCCGGCGCACGCCTCGCACGTGACATAGACGGGCGGGAGAAAATGCATCTCGATTTTGAGCACGCCGTCGCCCTGGCATTTTTCGCACCGTCCGCCCTTGACGTTGAAGCTGAACCGGCCGGAGTCGTAGCCGCGGACCTTGGCGGTGGGGAGCTTGGAGAACAGGTCGCGAATGGCGTTGAAAATGCCGGTGTAGGTGGCCGGGTTGCTCCGGGGCGTTCGCCCGAAGGGCGTCTGATCGATCACCACGATCTTGTCGAGGAGCTCCTTGCCGCGGATCTCGCGATGGGCGCCTGGGCGCTCCTTGGATCCGAACCAGTGTCGGAAAAGGGCGCGCTGGAGAATGTCGATGACAAGGGTGCTCTTGCCCGAGCCGCTCACACCGGTGACGCAGGTGAACGTGCCGAGGGGAATGCGGGCGTCGATGTTGCGCAGGTTGTTTTCCCGCGCGCCGAGTATCTCGAGCCAGCCGCGCTCTTCGGAGGGGCGGACGCGCTTTCTCGGCACGGGGATGCTGAGCTCGCCGGTCAGATATTTTGCCGTGAGCGAGCGGGCCTGGTGGAGCACTTCCGCCACCGTGCCCGCGGCGACGAGCTCGCCGCCGCGCACGCCGGCGCCGGGGCCAAGGTCGATCAGGTAATCGGCCGCGCGCATGGTGTCCTCGTCGTGCTCGACCACGAGGACGGAATTGCCGGCGTCGCGCAGGTGGCGGAGGGTGGCGAGGAGGCGATCGTTGTCGCGCTGGTGCAGGCCGATGCTGGGCTCATCGAGAATGTAGAGCACGCCGACGAGGCCGGCGCCGATCTGGGTGGCGAGGCGGATGCGCTGGGCTTCGCCGCCGCTGAGGGACCCGCTTTCGCGGTTGAGGGTGAGATAGCCCAGCCCGACATCGCGCAGGAAGCCAAGCCGGCTGCGGACTTCCTTGACCGGCTCGGCGGCGATTTTGCGCTGAAATTCGGTCAGGACCAGCCCGCCGAGAAAGGCGTCGGCCTGGTCGATCGACAGCGAGCAGACATCCATGATGGAAAGGCCGGGGACGCGGGCGCCGCCGGCTTTGGCCGGCTGGTGGTGGAGGCCGAACCGTTCATTGGCGGCGGCGCCGCCGAGCGTCGCGGCGAGGACCTCGGCCTTCAGCCGGTGCCCCTGACAGGCGTCGCAGAATTGCGGCGCCATGAAGGCCTTCAGCCGGTTGCGGGTGAACTCGCTTTCGCTCTCCTGGTAGAGACGGTCGAGGTTGGGCAGGACCCCTTCGAACGGGCGCTTGGTCACGCTCATCTTCCCGGCGCGCCAGAAATGAAACTCGATCTCCGTCTCGCCCGAGCCGTGGAGCAGGGCCTTTTGAAACGACTCCGGGAGATCCTTATAAGGCGTTTCCAGGCTGACGCCGTAGTGGCTGGCGATCGCGCGGAGCATGGCCTTGTAGTAAACGACCATCCGCTTGCCGCCCCGGCGCCAGGGCAAAACGGCGCCGCCGTCCAGCGACTTCTCCGGATCCGGCACCACCAGGGCGGGATCGAACACGAGCTTCTGTCCGATGCCATGACAGACCGGACAGGCCCCGGCCGGGGCGTTGAACGAAAAATGCTTCGGGGTCAGCGGCTCGAAACTCCGGCCCGTGGCCGGACTGTAGTTGCGATTGGAGTGCAGCGTCTCCGTCCAGTCGTTGGTCGACCGCGCGTCCCCCGGCTGCGACAGGGTCAGGACCAGGCCTTCGCCCCACTTCAACGCCGTTTCCACCGAGTCGGCCAGGCGGCTGCGAATCTTGTCGTCGATGACGAGCCGGTCCACGACGACCTCGATGTGGTGGCGCGCCTTGGGGTCGAGCTTGACGCGGACGTTGGCCGCCAGCTCGAACATCTCGCCGTCGATCCGCGCGCGCACGAATCCCTCCCGGGCCAGCCGTTCGACCACGTCCCGGAATTCCCCCCGCTGATCGCGGACGACGGGCGCGAGGACCATGACGCGACTTTTGGCGGGCAGCGCGAGGATTTTGTCGACGATGTCGGTGGTGGTCTGCGGCACGATGGGCACGCCGGACTCGGGGCAGTGGGGCTGGGCGACGTGGGCGTAGAGCAGCCGGAGGTAATCGTAGATCTCGGTCGTGGTGGCGACGGTCGAGCGCGGGTTCATGCCGGAGCTGCGCTGCTCGATGGCGATGGCGGGGGAGAGGCCCTCGATGTAATCGACGTCCGGTTTCTCCATCTGGTCCAGGAACTGGCGGGCGTAGGCCGACAGGCTCTCGACGTACTTGCGCTGGCCTTCGGCGTAAATCGTGTCGAAGGCGAGCGACGATTTGCCGGAGCCGCTGAGGCCGGTGATGACGACGAGCTTGTCCCGGGGGATCTGGAGGGACAGATCCTTGAGGTTATGCTGCCGCGCGCCGCTGATTTTGATGAATTCTCGGCTCATGGATCCGGGGTCAAAGCTGGGCGCGAAACGGCGCCGTCACCACCTCAAGCAAGCGCTCCCAGAGCGAGCGGTCGCGCCAGTCGTCGTAGGTGACCTCGCGCGCCTTGCTCTTGTCCTCGTCGAAGACACGAATCTGCTCCTGGGCAAATGCCTTGGAGTAAACGTTGAGATTGGCCTCGTCGTTGAGCCGGAACGAGCGGTTGCCGAAGTTGGCCGAGCCGACGGAGACCCACAGGTCGTCGACGATCATCGATTTGCAGTGGAACATGCTGGGTTGATACTCGTAGATCTTGATGCCGGCCTGGAGCAAGGGCCCCCAGCGCCCGCGCGAGGCATGCTTGACGATCGGCGAGTCGGTGCGCGCTCCCGGCAGGATGATCTCAATCTGAACGCCGCGCCGGCTGGCCTCGATGAACTCCTGCGTGGTCAGCGCGTCCGGCACGTAGTAGGACGCGCTCAGGCGGATGCTTTTGCGGGCGGCGGCGATGGACAGGAGATACATCATCCGGATGTCCTCCGTGCCTTCGCGCGGGGACGACTTGAAGACCTGGGCAAAATATTCGCCGGCCGGCTCGAGTGGCGGAAAGTAATCATCCCCGTGGAGCACTCGCGCGGTGGTTTTGGTCCAGTTGTCCATGAACGTGGCCTGCATCTGGGCGACGGCCGGGCCCTCCAGGCGGTACATGGAATCCCGCCAGTGATCGATCGCGTCGGCGTTGCCTCTCCAGATGTCGGCCACGCCGGCGCCACCGGTGAACCCCACCCGGCCGTCGACGACGAGCAGTTTGCGGTGATCGCGGTGATTGAGCCGCGTGGGTGCATACCAGACCAGCGGATTGTAGCGCTCGACCTGGACGCCGGCCGCCTGCATGCGGTTGAGCAGGCGCGCGTTGATCCGGCGCGACCCGATCCAGTCGATGATGACGTGCACGGCCACGCCGGAGCGGGCCCGCTCGATCAGCGCCTCGGTGAACGCCTCGCCGATCTCGCCGGACCAGTAGATGTAGGTCTCGAGGCAGATGGAGCGCTGGGCCTGGCGGATGGCGTGCAGCATGGCCGGGAAGATCTGATCTCCATTGAGCAGCGTCGTCACGTGATTGCTCGCGCAGACCCCCGGCTCCACCAGCGCGCTCATCGTCCGCAGAAACTGCGGGTCCGACACCGCATAGCGATGCTCGATGCGGTATTGAATGCCGTGGCCGTAAAAATTCGTGCAGCCCGCGGCGGCCGCCAGGCCGAGCGCGAGGACGACCACCCGCAGGACGGTGGACCACCGCCGCTCCACCCGCGTGGGATGCAATGTCATCGCGACCAATCCTAGGCAACGAGCGGCGGCAATGCCAGTCCCGCGAAAAAATCCTCCGTTCAATCCCGCGGGCGCGCTGCCTCCTCCAAGGTCGCGAGACGTCGCTCGCGGACCATTGGACATCGCTCGGAGCCGGCCGCACACCGCGCTACGACATCGATACGCGAAAGGCGTCGTTCAGCTGCGCCGCCGGCCCCGGCTTGGTCGGCCCGGTCACCACCAGCGAGAAGGAGTCGATCTTCCAGTAGGAACGGGCCTGGCCCTCGAGCGGCGTGACCTCCAGGGCGGCCGGCGGCGCCTGCTTCACGTCATACGGCCACTCCTGCAGGGCGAACGAGGTGAACGCCGCCGGGATCTTTTTCAGATCAAATGTTTTCGCATCGCCCTGATGAAACACCGCGTCGATGTGCGAAAGGGTCTTCAGCTCGGGCTCATCCCAGCGAACCGGCGCGCCATCGAATTGGCCCGCCAGCGGGCGGACCAGATAGCGAATGTCGGGATCCATGAACTGGATCACCTTGCGGCCACCTTCCGTGATGGTCTTGGCCACCAGATCCCGGAGATCGCCGCCGAACTCCAGGCGCAAACGCAAATCGCGCGCGGTGAAGACCCCGTCCTTCAATGGATCCAGCGTCGGATGGCTGTCGCCCCGATCCGTGGCCAGGACCACCGTGCTCAGGACGTTGCCCTCGAATTGGGCCGAGAAGATCAACGCCGACGCGAAGTCCCGGCCATCCTTCAGGAAGCGCGCCCGCAAAAACGCCGTCTGCTCGGCGCGGCCCCAGTAGGCGACCAGCGGCCGGCGTTGAGCCCAGAGATCGCCGCGGTTGACGGAGCCGATGGCCACGCGCGGGTGCAGCCATGTCGTCCCGACGACCGCTTCCTTCGCGCCGGGCGTGGCGGGGTTGGCGCGCACAAACGTCTCGCGGACCTGGCGCGGCCGTTCCAAGGCGGTCAACAGCCGGGCGAGGCGATGCGGGCACTCCAGCGGGACCTGCGCCGCTTCGAACGACAGCGGGATCGGTTCGCCGAGATTGAAGTTCGCGCGGCCGCCGGAACCCGCCTGCAGAAAGGCCAGCACTGAAGGGCGCTGGCGCAAGTCCGTTTCGAGACAGCGGCTGTGCGGCCCGGCCCACTGCCGGGTCGGCGGATGAAAATGTGTCGTCACGTGTTTCCAGGCGAGCTCGTGCAGCGGCGCAACCAAGGTCGCGTCGCGGCCGTCCTTGACGTGACGCAGCATCCGCGACAGTTCCTGGATGATCAGCACCGTCGAGATCGGGCTGTTATACTCGTCGAACGACCCGTGCTGGGTGATGTGGGTGTAGAGCGTGCGCAGCCGCGCCCGCGCGTAATCCCGCAGGTCGCCCAGGTTGAATTCCTGCGCTGCCACCAGCGTGACAAACGTCCCGGCAATCGCCAGCCCCGTCTCGCTGGGGGGAACGTTTCGTTTCTGAATCGACCGGGCTGCATGGATGATGGCCTCCTGCACGGAGGCGGCGAGAGGCTTGCCCAGGCGCTCCCGGTGATTCAGCCAGACCATCAACAGCTGGGTGCCGCAGTAGTCGGCCCATTTGGGGTCGGGTCCCGACATCCGGGCCAGCGGCTCCTCGAGGTACCACGGCCAGAGACCGTAAGTCGCGCTGTTGGGCGACGTGTCCTGCAGCGGCAGGACCGTCTGCAAAATGTCTTTCGCCCGCTGGGCGCGCCAGCTTTCCCCGGTATCGAGCAGGGCCACGGCGTAAATCAGCGAAGGCCGGGTGCCATGCACTGAGCCGCTCGTGATGGTCGAGTGATGGCCCGCGGCGGCGTCCGCCGCCGACACGAGCATGTGAGCCAGCGGATCATAGGTCCGATCCTCCCGGGGCAGAACGTCGAGCAGCCATTTGCGATACGCGGAGCGGGCTTCGGGGCCCGCTGCCGCCGCCGTCCATGGCATCCACGGCCCGAGCAGGGCTGCGGAACTGCCGCCGGTCGCCAGCGTGGAAAGAAACGATCGACGTGAGCGCATGGACGAAGAATAGGAAGAACCGGTTTTGCCTCCAAGCCCCAAAGCGCGCGTCGCGTTGTCCCGACTATTGCGGAGGCGCGCGCCTCAACTCCCGTCGCTCGCAGCCTGCGCGCCGGTGCGCCGGCAGCTGGCCGCTGGCCGCCGGCCGCTGGCAGCTGGCCGCTGGCACTTGGGCGAAGATCCGGAGGGCGGCGGAGGTGGCGCGCTGCACACAGTGCGTCCCGAAGTTGTCGGTCCGGGGCGCGGATCCCCCCATCGCGGGACCCGCTGCGGCCGAAAGCCCCCACGCGGCTCGAACTTTATCAAGGGACCGCCGATTCTGGCCGCTGTGGGCAGAATGCCCGCGGTCGGGACATCGGACGAAGTGTCACCGACAACCTGCGGATGCAGTGGCTGCGCCGCGAGCCCGATTGCCCGATTGACAACTCTAGGTTGCCTGACAAACTCATAGTCCATGAACCCCCATTCGTCTGGATCCCTCCTGCTGTCGTTGTCTCTGCTGTGGAGCGTGGGATTGGTTCCAACCGAAGTTCTGGCCGCCGGCGCGCCTCCAACGATCACGGCGCAGCCCCAACCCCAGACCGTCTTTCCCGGGGTCAACGTCAACTTGCGTGTGGCGGCCGTTCCGCCGGTGGGCTTGCAATATCAATGGCGCTTCTTTGGCACCAATCTGCCGGACAACGCGCCTGGCCAGTTCACGCCGGTCTTGACCCTCCCGGAGGTTGCCACCGACGCCAGCGGGCCTTATTCGGTGGTCGTCAGCAACCGGTTCGGGGCGGTGACCAGCGCGGTGGCGGCCGTCACGGTCAACGCTCCGTCCGGAACGGCAGTCGGATATATCAATCTGACCGCGACGCCGGGCGTGTCCCTCTGGAGCCATCCATTGATTCCGGCGTTGACCAATCAAACCGTGGCCGGCCAGCTGCCGTTTGTGAACGATGGCGTGAGCCTGTTCAAGGTGGATGGCAATGGGTTCCGCGCGAACAATTATCTCGATGGGTGGTCGGATGGGGACATGACCCTGACTCTGGGCGAGGGTTGGTTCTTCCGCAACCCGGCGCCTGAATCGTTGCTGGTGACCTTGGTGGGCGGGGTGATTTCCGGGCGGGTGATCAACCGGTTGCCCGCGGGTCATTCGATTTGCGCCAATATCATCCCGCAGGCGGGGCGGCTCTCGTCGGAGCTGGGTTTTCCGCGCGCGGCCGGGAACAAGGTGTATCAGCTCGACCGGGCGTCGGCGGCGTACTCGTACTATGAGGCCAACGAATTTGAGTGGTTTCCGGCGGAACCCAGCGTGGGCCTCTCCGAGGCCTTCTGGGTGCAGGGGCCGGTCGCGCAGGATTGGGTTCGCGATTTTTCAATCAGCCCGTTTTCCGTGACGACCAATATCTATCTGATCGTTCAGCCGGCGCTGGCCAGCCACGCGGGTGAGATTAACTTCTTCACCTTCAACCCCGACCCGACCCTCGGCCGGGTGTTGGACTTTGACGGAGGCAGCCCGTTGCAGAGCGAGTTCGCAGGCCAGCTCTATGTGGCGCCGGGAAACGACGACGACGAGAGTGGTTTCGTGCCGATCGGGCGGCCGGAGTTGTTTCTCGATGGGGCGGGCGCCGGCTACGTCCGGGGCCAGAGCCTGAAGGTGCCGGGCCGCCTGGGTGGGGAGTCCGTGCGGGTCCAGCTTCGGGTCTGGGAAAAGTGCGCCGGCCGGGCGTATGAAGAAGCCGTGCTGAACGGCAGCGCCGCCGGGCGCTCGCAAGTGGTGCGCCTGGTGGCCCACGCGCCGATCGAGAATGACGCTCCGGGATTGCCGCCCTTGAGCGTGAACACATTCACCAGCTTCGTGATTCAGCCCGGACAAGCGGCGCCCTTCCGCCTGGCCCAGGTTCGCCGGACAAACTCGGCGATGGAGATCTGTTTCACGACCCAACCCGGTGCCATCTACTGCCTGCAAAAAGCTCCGGCGTGCGCGGAGCCCATGCGGTGGGTCCCGGTCCCCGGAGCCGAGCGCATCGTCGGCACCGGTCATGTCGCGAAATTCAACGACCCGGTCGCCGCCGAGTGTTTTTATCGGCTTTGTCCAGCGGGCGAATTGGGCAGCCGCTGATTCGTGAGCGGTCAATGCCGGGAAGCGAAAGCGAGGGGTAATCGTCGGCGCCACCGATGCTGACATTTGTCATTTGTCATTTGTCATTTGGAATTTGGAATTTGGAATTTGGAATTTGGAATTTGGAATTTGGAATTTGAAACTTGTCCGAATACCCCCCGGCTGCGGGCATCGAATGAGAGTCCTTGCATGAGCTATTCATTCGCCATTGAAGTGAAGGTCGTGATTCGGAGCCGGGCTTGCGTGGTCTGGTGCACGTGGGCGGCGATTTTGGCGGCCGGTTTATTTACGAGCGTCCCCGGAACGGCTGCGCCGCGGCGAGAGCGCGTTGATTTTAATTTTCATATCCGCCCGATTCTCTCCGACCGTTGCCTGGCGTGCCACGGCCCTGACGAAAAGGGCCGCAAGGCCAAGTTGCGCCTCGACACGCGCGACGGGATCTTTAAGGCCGTGGACAAGGGCGGCTACGTCGTCAAGGCGGGAGATCCCGGGGCGAGCGAGGTCTTCCGGCGCATTACCAGCACCGACCCGGACGAAGTCATGCCGCCGCCTTCGTCGCACCTGACGTTGAACAGGGAGGAGATCGAACTCATCCGGCGATGGATTGCGGAGGGAGCGGAATGGAAGGGGCACTGGGCTTTTCAGACTCCCGCGCCCGTCGCCGTGCCGACGCCGCGCAAGCGGTCATGGGTGCGAACGGACATCGATCGCTTCATCCTGGCCCGTTTGGAGCGTGAAGGGCTCCAGCCCCAACCCGAAGCCGATCGCGAACGATTGCTGCGGCGGGTCACCCTCGACCTGACCGGCCTGCCGCCGACTGTGGCGGAGCTGGACGCGTTTCTCGCGGATCGCGCGCCGGACGCATACGAGCGCGCCGTCGATCGGCTGCTGGCCGCGCCGGCCTATGGCGAGCGCATGGCGGTCGACTGGCTTGATTCCGCGCGCTTCTCCGACACGCACGGCTATCAGGCGGACCGGGCCAACTACCTTTGGCCCTGGCGCGACTGGGTCATCAGCGCGTTCAACCTCAACGTGCGGATCAACCAGTTCATCCGTTGGCAAGTCGCCGGTGACCTGCTGCCCAACGCCACGCGCGAGCAGCGGTTGGCCACGGCGTTCAACCGCAATCATCGCCAGACCAACGAGGGTGGCAGCGTCAATGAGGAGTTTCGCGTCGAATATGTGGCCGATCGTTTGCACACCATGGCGGGAGCGTTCCTCGGCCTCACCATGGAATGCGCGCGTTGCCATGATCACAAGTACGACCCAATCTCGCAGCGGAATTACTATCAGCTCTTCGCCTTCTTCAACTCGACCGAGGAGTCGGGTCTCTACTCGCACTTCACCGACGCCATTCCGAGCCCGTCGCTGCTGCTGTTCAAGGACGACGCCCAGGAACAGGCGCACCGGGAACGGCTGGCGGAGATCGTCGCCAGGGAAAAAGCCCTGGCGGACCGGCGCGCGGCGATGGGGCCCGAATTTGAGGCCTGGCGGACGGCCCGCCCGGCGCCCACCGGGGTGGCGGTGAATGGCCTCGTCGGCTATTACACCATGGACGCGGCCGGTCCGGGTCCGATGCCGAATCTCGCGGGCACCAACGGCGCTGCAAAATTGATCGACGGCCCCCGCGTGGTGCCGGGCGTGAACAGCAACGCGCTGGCGTTCACCGGGGAAAACTCGGTCACGATCGACAAGGTGGCGGACTTCCACCGCATGGATCCGTTTTCGATTGGGCTTTGGCTGAAGATTCCGGAGGAGCTGGACGAGATCGTCGTGCTGCATCACCAGCAGGCGGGTTCCGACGCCGGCTATCAGGGCTACCAGCTCATCCTCGAACATGGACGGGCCGATTTCGGGCTGGTGCATTTCTGGCCGGGCAACGCACTGCAGGTGCGCACACGGTCAAAGCTGCCGCTGAACGAGTGGGTGCACGTGGGCGTGACCTACGATGGCTCCAGCCGCGCGGCCGGTCTGCGGCTCTACGTGAACGGCCAGCCGGCGGAGACTGAGGTCGTGAAGGATCACCTTTACAAGGACATCGCCAACGGAGCGCCGCTGACCCTGGGCGCACGGTTTCGGGGCCGCGGCTTCAAGGACGGCCAGATCGACGACCTGCGGATCTTCCGCCGCGATCTCACCGCGATGGAGATGTCCGTGGTGGCGACTCCCGGAGCCGTTCTGCTGCGGTTCGATGAGTCCGCCTGGGCGGACTTTTACTTTTCCGCGATCGATGAGGGGGCCGGCCGCTTGCGGGCCGAGCTCAGGGCCGCGCGCGGGCGGGATGACGATTTCATCGGAAAAATTCCCGAGATTATGACCATGGGCGACCTGGCGACACCCCGGCCGACGCATGTGTTAAAGCGGGGTGTCTATGATGCCCCGGGCGACACGGTGGATCCCGACACGCCGGCGGCGATCCTGCCCATGGATCCGACGTGGCCGCGAAATCGGCTGGGGTTGGCCGAGTGGCTGACCAGCCCGAAGCAGCCCCTGACCGCGCGCGTCCTCGTGAACCGCTACTGGCAGATGTTTTTTGGACGGGGCCTGGTGCTCACAGCGGAGAACCTGGGCCAACAAGGAGCCCTGCCGTCCCATCCCGAGTTGCTCGATTGGCTGGCCTGGCATTTCATCGAGAGCGGCTGGGATCTCAAGGCGCTCTGCCGGCTGATGGTCACCTCCGCCACTTACCGGCAGTCCTCCATCGGCTCGCCGGAATTGCTGGCCCGCGACCCGGACAATGTTTTGCTGGCGCGCGGCCCGCATGTCCGGCTCACGGCCGAGATGCTGCGGGACAGCGCGCTGGCGGCGGCCGGGTTGCTGGTGAACAAGGTGGGCGGACCCAGCGTGAAACCCTACCAGCCGGAAGGCGTGTGGGAGGACACCGCCGGGGCGAAGTATGAGGCCGATAAAGGCGAAGGACTTTACCGACGCAGCCTCTACACGTTTTGGAAACGCACGGCGCCGCATCCCGCCATGATCACGTTCGACGCCGCCGAACGAAACACGTGTGTCGTGCGGCGCCAGGCCACCAGCACGCCGCTGCAAGCGCTCGTTCTGCTGAACGACCCGCAGTTTGTTGAAGCCGCCCGCAAAATCGGGGAACGCGCGATGAAGGAGGCCGGAGCTTCCCCCGAGGCGCGGCTGACGTTTGTTTTCCGCCTTTTGACCGGGCGCCACCCCACCGCCAGGGAACTGGCCGTCCTCCGCCGCTTGCACGACGAGCAGCGGGCGCTCTTCCGCGACGGACCGGATCACGCCACGGCGCTGGGCCGGGTTGGCGCCGCGCCGCCCGACAGCAGCCTGGACCCCGCGGACGCGGCCGCCTATGCGGCGGTGGCCAATACGGTCATGAGCTTCGATGAAGCAATCGTCAAACGATGAGTGAACACCATGAACCAGGATGTCCACCGAACGTTCGAAGTTCGAAGTCCGAAGTTCAACTTCCAACGTTCAGCGTTCAACGTTCAACGTTCTGCCACGCGCACAGGGATTATGTGAGGATTAGCGAACCAACATGAGCTCCGAACACATGCAGATGCAGCTGCTGGCCCGCCGGCATTTTCTCGGGCGCGTCGGTCTGGGGTTGGGCGGGGTGGCGCTGGCCGGGCTTTTCCAGCGGGCCACGTTGGCCGCTGCGCCGGCTCCGAGTGGTGCCGCGATCAACCCCTATCAGGGCCTGCCGGACTTTCCCAATTTTACGCCGCGGGCCAAGCGGGTCATCTATCTGTTCATGAGTGGAGGTCCGTCGCAGATGGATCTCTTCGACTACAAGCCGCGTCTGAACGAGCTGAATGGCCAGGAATTGCCGGACTCGGTTCGCATGGGGCAACGGCTGACCGGAATGTCGGCCAACCAGTCGTCGCTGCCGCTGGCCGGGTCGGCCTTCAAGTTCCAGCGTCACGGGCGCTGCGGCGCGTGGGTCAGCGAGTTGCTGCCGCACACATCGAAGATCGTCGATGACCTGTGCTTCATCAAATCGATGCACACCGAGGCCATCAACCACGATCCCGCCATCACGTTCTTCCAAACCGGCTCTCAACTGGCCGGCCGTCCGTCCATGGGCGCCTGGCTCAGCTACGGCCTCGGCAGCGCCAACGAAAATCTTCCCGCCTTCGTGGTCCTCGTGTCCCGCAATGCCAATCGCGATCAGCCGCTTTATTCGCGGCTCTGGGGCAATGGATTTATCTCGTCCCTGCACCAGGGGGTGCTCTTCCGGTCCGGCCGCGATCCCGTGCTATACCTGAACAACCCGGACGGCATCACGGCCGGCGCCCGCCGCCAGGAGCTGAACCGCCTGGCCGAGCTGAACGCGCTGCAGTCGGCCGCGGTTGGCGATCCCGAGATCGAGTCGCGGGTCGCCCAATACGAGATGGCCTATCGCATGCAGTCATCCGTGCCCGACGTGATGGATGTGTCGAAGGAGACGGCGGCCACCTTCGAGCTATACGGCCCGGACTCGCGCACGCCCGGAACCTTCGCGGCCAATTGCCTGCTGGCCCGCCGGCTGGCCGAGCGCAACGTCCGCTTCATCCAGCTTTATCACCAGGGCTGGGATCATCATGGCGGGCTGCCCAAAGGCATCCGCAATGAATGCGCCAAGACGGATCAGGCATGTGCCGCGCTGGTCACGGACCTCAAGTCGCGCGGTCTGCTCGACGACACCGTCGTGGTCTGGGGCGGCGAGTTTGGGCGGACGGCCTACTCCCAGGGCAAGCTCACCAAGTCTGACTATGGACGGGATCATCACCCGCGCTGCTTCACGATGTGGCTGGCCGGCGGCGGCTTCAAACCGGGATTGAGCTACGGCGAGACGGACGATTTTTCCTACAACACCGTGGTGGACCCGGTGCACGTGCACGACTTTCATGCCACTCTGCTGCGCCAGCTCGGCATCGATCACGAGAAGCTGACCTTCAAGTTCCAGGGCCGGCGCTATCGCCTGACCGACATTGCCGGGAACGTGGTCAAGGGCATCGTTGCCTGACCCGTAGGATTTCACTCGCCTTTCCGACAAGCTCTGAGGCGAAGCAGGATCGAACCACGGGCCGTCGGGGCGATCTCCCAACGACAACCACGTCGACCGCCCGCGCGCGCTCGTTTCCAGCGGGGGAAGGCGGGTCAGTCTTCGCGCAGCATGAAGTAACGCTCCTGGTCGCCGGTTAGGGCGAAATCTGATTTCTGAAACAGCCCCAGGCCGTCGTACTGGTTGGTATAAATCGCGGTCCAGAGCGACAAAGGCAGGGCCGCATTGGTGGACGAATAAATTACGAACCTCGCTCCCGGAGTGCCACCCAGGCCGGCCAGGTCCAGATTCGCTCCCGCCAAAATCGGCCGACACAGCTGGCGGGCGTCGTTGGCAATCCCCTCGGCCGTTATTTCATAGTCGCCCGCGCCTTCGAATCCACCTGAAGCTCCGTCCCCGACCACCATCGTAAACAGCCCGCTCTGCGCGGGGACGACCGGGAGGAACACGCTCTGTCCGCCTGTCCGCGACGCCAACAGCGCGCCGGTCGGCCCATAGAGCCGGACCAGCGGATCAAACGCGTTGGTGTTCGTAAGCCGTCCCAAGCGCAGGGTTACAGTCTCCCCGCGGCAGGCCAAAAACTGCCACGCGTCCAAATCGCCCAGCGTCGACGAGCCTCGCGCGCTGACCGCATTGGTCAGCCGGCCGCCATCGTCTGGAGGCAGGGGCACGCCCGGCACTTTCACGAAACAAAGTTTGTAGCCGCCGGCGTCGTCAAAGTTGCCCGAGGATCCATCGCCCACGAGGGCGACGTAGCTGCCCGAGTTCGTGACCGTGAAGGCCAGATCCTGAACCAGCTGCGCGCTGCTGCTGATGCCGTCCGAGATCAACTCGCCGCCCGGTCCATAGAGGCGCAGCCAGGGGTTGAAGGACGTGTCCCCCGCCTGGCGGCTAATCCGCAGGATGACGCTCTCGCCCGCGTTGGCGGCAAACGACCATCCGTCGAGATCGCCGATGGTAATCGCGGTGAGGTGATCCGCGCCGT
The DNA here is from genome assembly GCA_044229355.1 of Limisphaerales bacterium. GTDB lineage: Bacteria > Verrucomicrobiota > Verrucomicrobiia > Limisphaerales > JADJPG01 > JBGARF01. The sequence continues at coordinate 131,684 of JBGATF010000002.1, read as the reverse complement.
TGCGAAGCGCGCCGCTGTCATCGGCTGCGACCGGCGTGCCCGGAAATTTGAAGAAGTGCAGCCGATACGTGCCGGTGTCGTCCGGATTGCCTGCGTTGCTGTCGGTGATTATGACGGTGAAGACTCCGGTGTTGGTGACGGTCAGGGCGAGTTCCTGGGCGGCTTGGGCATTGTTGGCGCCGCTGTCGAGGAGCAACGGCCCGGCGGGCCCGTAGAGGCGCATCCAGGGGCTGAACGTGGCGCCGCTCCGGCGGCCGGTCCGCAGGACGACCCGATCGCCGGCGCTGGCGGTGAAGACCCACGGATCAAGATCGCCGACCGTGATCTCGGCGTCGTGATTGGCTCCGTTAGTCAATGCGCCGCCGTCGTCCGCCACCACGAACGTTCCCGGCATCCGGGCAAAGAAGAGGCGGTAGGTGCCGGTGTCGTTGGCGCCTCCGTAAGTGCTGTCGGCCACCACGACGGTGAAGGTCCCTGAATTGGTGGCGGTGACGGCGATCTCGTGCGCGATGTCATTGTTCACGCTTCCGGCGTCCCCGATCAGCGCCCCGCCAGGGGCAAAGAGCCGCATCCAGGGATTGAAACCGGCGCCCGTCAGCCGCCCGTCGCGGAGCACCAGCCGATCTCCGGCGGCCGCCACAAACGCCCAGACGTTCGATTGGTTCGCCAAAATCGTTCCGTCGTGGTTGCCCCCGTTGGTCAGGGATTGGCTTCGCGCCGGTGTGGACCACAGGCCAAGAGCGACGAGAATTGCGCCAAAGGCGCGCGGGGTTGGGTTGAATTTCATGGAAAGACACAGTTTTGGCCACTTGAGCCCTCAAGTGATGGTTGCCACTCCGTTCGACGGTTCAGAACCCAGCGGCGGCCGCCCACCGCGTCGCCGGGTTCAACTCACTTCATGTGGCTCAATGAAATATCCCGGCGAAGGGACGCAAGCAAGCGTGCTCTCCCGAGGTGCTGAATCCACTCCGATCTAAAACTCCCGGATCTTCCAGCCATCGGGGTTCAAGCGGAAGATCAGCGGAAGCATGGCCCCTCCAGCCACGGCTTGGACTCGAATCTGAACCTTGGTCGGCAGTGAGGTGGCGGGATTGCCCTCCAGCCGGCCCTGTTCGAGAACCACCTTGTCCACTACGCGAATGCCTTCGCCATCCGTCATCTGCTGGAGATCCGCCAGGAACTTGTCTCGCTCCGCCTGGTTCTCGGGCAGAGTGAGCGCGAGCACGGAGCCGCGGTCCTTTTCCGGGAGGCACGCGGCAATCAGCCCGAGTTCCCGGCTGCGCGCCGACCAAAGGAAGGTTTCGAGGGCTGCCTCCGGAGTGGCAAAGCCGGCGTTGGCCCAGGTGTCGCGCGCGAGGAATCCCGGGGTCGATTTCAAACTTCGATCCCCGACGGCACCGGCACGAATCTCCGCTTCCAATTGGCGATTAGCTTCCTTGAGGCGGTCCAACTCGACGCGTTGCTGGCGGAATTGGCGCACCTCGTTCCGCAGGCGCGGCAGTTCGGCCAGATCCGCCGGGGAACTTGCGCTGGCGGCGCTGGCCCGTAGCGTGGGCAGGTCGACGTTCTCCTGTTCCAGGCGCTCCGCTTCGAGTTTCGCACCTCGCAGCTTTTCGTTCTGCTGCTGCAACGCGGTCATTGCGCTGCGTTGCCAAACCAGCGCGGCCAGTGAGGCGGCGGCGAGGGCGACCATCATCCAGCGTGCACGGTTCATGGCTTGGGCTTGATCTCGATCGTGGCGTTGCTGCGCAACTTCAAGTTGCCGTCGATCATGACCGTCGATTCCGGTTTCAAGCTCAGGCGGGCGCTTCCATCGGTCAAGCCGGCACTGCCGTGCACCGGGCAACGCGAATACACGGTGTCGGGTTCGTTCTCGCTGGGGGCGGCGGATGGCAGTTGATAGCTGACGCTGGAGCCGTCGAATTCGTCCCAGGTCAGGGCAGGGGTCCGGCCGCCGTCGCCGGGACAGGTCAGCACCTTTGGACTTGGCAATGCCTTCTGAAGCTGGAGCCAGTCAACGGGGAGAAGGTGGGTTTTGTGCTCGTAGGCCCAAATGCGGGCGGCCAGGCCGATCTGTTTGAGATTATTCACACACTGTCGCGCGGTGGATCGGTCGCGCGGGATGGCGAGCGGGTCGTTGGCGGGCACGGCGGCACCCGCCAGCGCGTCATGTTCCGCCTGCAATTTCTTGTTGGCCGCCTGGATTCCGGGCAATTCGCCGAGCTGGCCACGCAGGCTCGCTGCCTCGGCCCGCAACTGAGCGAGTTCCTGCGCATCCTGCGAACGGCGGGCGCTCGCCCGCGCCGAGGCTCGGAGCGACGACAGTTCCTCATTGTCGCGTTGCAACGCCTCCAGGCGCGCGGCCGCGGCCTGCAGCGTCCCGTGTTCACCACGCAGTTCGCGGAACCGGGCGGTCTGCACGCCGAGCACCACCAGGCAACCCACGAAGAGCAGCGCGAAGGACAACGTCGGGACCCAGCGCCGCCAGCCGGGAACATGGGAAATGCTCGAAGCGACGGAGGCGGATGCCCGAGAGATGGAAAACGCGCGGGACAGGTCGGCTTGCAGCTGGTTGCGCAGCCCGTGCGGCGGCGAGGGCAGTGGTGCTGCTCGCAGGATGGATTCAATCTGGGATTCGTTCATGGGGGGGATCAATTGGAAGGCTTACCGCGTACTGGCTCGCGGTTCGGCGATTTTGGACTTCAGCGACGCGACGGCTTCGCGCAAACGGTATTTGACCGTGCTGGTGGCGATTCCAAGCACTTCGCCGGTCTCGGCGATCGACAGGCCTTGGTAATAGTGCAGATGGACGGTTTGTCGGATTTCCTCGTCAAGATTTTCGACCAGCGCGTAAACGTGCCGGGCCTGTTCGCGGTCGGCGGCGACTTCGGCCGGTCCCGGGACGGGGTCCGGCCAGCGTTGCCACCATTCATCGGGCGCGTGATCGGTGGGGGTGTGACCGCGACGCCAATCGACGTAGACATGGTGCCCGATGCCGTGCAGCCAGGTCGAAAAACTGGATCGGCCCTGATAGGAAGAAAGCGACGCCCAGGCTTTGATGAAGGTCTTTTGGGTCAAATCCGCGGCATCTTCTTCATGGCCGGTGAGACGTCGAAACCAGGCGTAAAGGCGCTCGTAGAATTGCGAGACGAGCTCGGCCGCCGCGTCCGCGTCGCCCGCGCTGGCCTTTGCCCACAAGGATGTCACCGGGTCGCTCGTGATAGTCGCCAGGTGAGTCGTTGGATTCCCGCTGGTTGGACAAAGAAATTTTCGAGACGGTGCTGGCGCCTCGGAGCGCGGCTTACGGGGCCGGTTCGGGCGGCGCCGCTGTTGTTGGCGACGCGGGCGCGGAGCTGGTCAGCTGGGCGCCGCGGGCTTCGAGGAAGGCCTTGAGCTCGGACGCGGCCTTGCCTCCGAAGCCGGGGACTTCAGCGATCTGTTCGACGGTGGCGAGGCGCAGGCGCTGGACGCTGCCAAATTTCTTGAGCAACGCCGCCTTGCGGGCCTCGCCGATGCCGGGGAACTCGTCGAGCACGCTTTCGGAAATCTTTTTCAGCCGGAGCTGCGCGTTGTAGCTGTTGGCGACCCGGTGCGATTCGTCCCGGATGCGCTGGAGAAGTTTTAGCGCGTTCTCGTCGTGCCCGAGCCGCAGGGGTTCGGCTGCGCCCGGGCGGTGAATCTCCTCGAATTCCTTCGCGAGCCCGATGATGGGGATATGAGACAGCTCGAGGCGGGCGAGCTCCGCGCAGGCGGCGCCCAGCTGGCCTTTGCCGCCGTCGATGACGATCAAATCGGGGAGGCCGAGCGCGGGCTTCGCGGCGGAGCCTTCGGCCTGTTCGTCGCGCCTTTGGGCGGCCGCCGCCGCCGCGGCCTCGCGGGGATTGGCGAGCAGCGCGCGCAATTCGTCCACGATTGCGCGATCGCCTTCTTCGTCGGCGGCGGGGTGGGCGCCCTGGGCCTCCTTCAGCAGGCGCGAGTAGCGACGCCGGACGGCCTCGGCGATGCAGGCAAAGTCGTCCTGACCCTCGACGCCCTTGATTTTCATGCGGCGATAGTTGGCGCGATCGGGGCGCCCGTGGCGAAAGGCGACGATCGACGCCACCTTCAGGGTCCCGCTGATGTTCGAGATGTCGAATCCCTCGATGCGCACCGGAGCGCTGGCGAGTCCGAGGATGCGGCCCAGCTCGGCGTTGTCGCGTTCCGGCTGGACGGCGACCGGCAGGGTATAGGGGATGCGCTCGAACTTTTCGGATTTGCGAGCGGACTTCGTCTTGCGCAGGTCGAAGAGGGTGTCGCGAAGCTGGGCGGCCTTTTCGAAGTCCTGGGCCAGCGCCGCCTTTTGCATCTCCGTTTCGAGCTGTTGCTCGAATTCCTGGCATTGGCCGTCGAGAAAGTCGCACGCGGCCTGCACCTGGTCGAGGTATTGGTTGCGCGTGACGTTGCCGATGCACGGCGCGGTGCACCACTTGAGGTTGCCATAGAGGCAGTGCTTGTAGTCGGCCTCGGTCGGCGTGAGTGGGCGGCAGCCGCGCAGGTTGAACTGCCGGCGGATCAGGTTGAGCGTGTTCCGCAGCGCGCCGGCATGCGGGAACGGCCCGAAATAGCGCGCGCCGTCGTCGGTGCGCAGCCGCGTCAGCGTGAAGCGCGGGATGGGATCGTGCTGGTTGACCTTCAGCAGGAGAAACCGTTTGTCGTCGCGAAAGCTGACGTTGTAGCGCGGCTGAAACTCCTTGATGAGCTTGCTTTCGAGCAGGAGCGCCTCGGGCTCGCTGCGCACCGCGTGTACATCTAGGTCGTGGATCGCGTCGACCAGCGCGTTGAACTTGAGATCCCAGCCCAGCCGACGGGACGGGTGGAAATACTGGTTGACCCGCTTGCGCAGATCGCGCGCCTTGCCCACGTAAATCACCGTGCCAAACCGGTCCTTCATCAGATAGACGCCCGGCTTGTGCGGCAGCTGGCTGAGCTTTGCGCTGATGAGGTCAGAGGCAGGCATGCGAAAAGATCACGACGCCCATCGTCGTTGCGCGGCGTGGGTCATTGGTCATTGGCCATTGGTCATTGGTCATTCGACACTCATCACTCGTCACTCGTCACTCGTCACTCGTCACTCGTCACTCGTCACTCGTCACTCGTCACTCGTCACTCGTCACTCCCTCCCGATCACCCGCACGCGATGGGCCTCGCTGTCGCCGATCCAAATCGCGCCGTGGCGATCGACAAAGATACCGTGGGGCCGGGACATGCGGCAGGCAAGGGGGTCGCCGTCGGGGCCGTCGCCGCGCTCGCCGGTTCCGGCCACGAGCTCCAGCGTGCCGCGCTGCAGATTGATCCGCCGGACCGAGTGGCTTTCGGTGTCGGCGAGATAAACGTTGCCGTCGGGCCCGATGCTCAGGCCTTTGGGGCCGGACAGGGTCGCGTCGCGGGCCGGGCCGCCGTTGCCGGTGAAGCCTTTGCGGCCGTTGCCGGCGACGTGCTGGAGAGTGCCAGCCTGCAGGTCGAGTTTGTAGACTGCGTTGCCTTCGCGAAGCGCGAGCCAAAGGTTGCCGTCCCGATCGAAATCGATCGCCCGCGGCCCGTTCAGGGGAACATCGGCGAAGCGTCCGCCGTCCGGGGTGGGGCCTCTCGCGCCGGTGCCGGCCAGGGTCGCGATTTGACCCGACCGCGCGTCGACGCGGCGCAGGCGTTGATTGCCGATGTCGCAAATGAACAGGTTGCCGTCGCCGTCGAGCTGAATGCTATGGGGCTGGTTCAACCTGGCCCGGGTGGCCGGGCCGCCGTCGCCGGAAAAGCCCGGCTCGCCGGTGCCGGCCACCGTGGTGAGCACGCCGGTGCGGGCGGCGACCTTCTGCACGGCGTGGTTCTTCATGTCCACAAACCAGAGGTTGCCCGCGCGATCGAACCGGACTTCGTAGGGCTCGCTCAACGTGGCGTTCGTGGCGGGACCGCCGGCCCCGGCAAACCCGGCCCGCCCATTGCCGGCCACCGTCGAGACCACTCCGTCGGACCCGACACGCCGGATGACGTGATTGTCGATCTCGCAAAAGTAAAGCGCGTCATCGGGTCCGATGACGAGGCCGTAGGGATTGGCGATTCGGGCGGCGGAACGGGGCCCGCCGTTCCCGGCGTAGCCCGGCTGGCCGTTGCCGATGTGAGTTTGAATGCGGGCTTTGAACCCGGCGGCGCCGACGCCGGTTGAGGCGCCGGGGATGGCGAGCAGGCCGGCGACGAGGAACAGCAGGAAGCGTTTCCGTCTCGTGCAACGGAGGGGGTGGAGTTTGAGGGCCATCGTTTGTGACCAGAGCGTAGTCGCGAAAACGGTGAGGTTCAAGGAGAGGACAGCCCGCCAAAAAATGCCTGGACATTGGGGCGATGAACCCGGAGTGCGGGCGTCCTCGCCCCATTCCATACGGGTTGTCGGTAATCCCGGTGACCCAACGACGGCGCCCGAAAGTGCGTCCCTATCCGTGTTTATCCGTGAAATCAGTGGTTCAGAATTTCTTTATCTGTGGTTCCGGGCCGCCAATGCGGTTTTGCGATAATCCAAGATCGGAAATCGTGGCGCCCGTCACCGGGTGGCCCAGTAACGGTAGTCGAGATCGGGGAACAGGTTATCCATCCACTCGATGCGATTGAGCCAGGGCTCGTCGATTTTGGTGGTGGTGAGCTGTTCGTGGATGGCGATGAAGCGGAGCAGGTGGTCCTTGACCCGTTTGCGGGCGTAGGCGGGGCTGGTGTTGGTGCGGAGGATGAAGGGCCAGTCGCTGGACTGGGCGAGCAAGAGCTCGCGTCCCGCCTGTTTCAACGCGCGTCGTTCGAGGTCGCCGGGGTTGACGAAGCGATCGGCGAGATCGGTCATCCGTTCCTGGGCGACGCGCAGGTGGGGATAGATCCATTCATTGGCTTCGTTGAGCCAGACCTTCCAGTAACCTTCCTCGCCCCAGCTCGACGCGCCGGGGGTGGCGACCTGCTGGGTGGGGTGGTGCTGAAGATACTCGTAGGGCGTGGTCAGGGTGAACGCGCTCTGATCGTAAAATGCCTTGCGGACGAAATAATTCAGGAACTCGGGTCCTTCGTACCACCAATGGCCGAACAGCTCCGCGTCGTAGGGGGACACGACCAGCGCAGGCCGGTCGAGAATGCCGCTGAGGTGCTGGAACTGGCGGAGGCGGGCCTCGAGGAAATGCTGGGCGTGGTCCGCGGCCCGGTGCAAGGCGGCCTCGCGCTGGTAGACGTGTTTGTGGCCGGAGCCAGTGATGGCGTGGTATTTGATGCCGGTGAAGCTGCGTTTGCCTTCGACTGGCAGCAGCGGGTGAACGTAGTCGTAATCGAGGTCGAAGCCGATGTCGCGGTAGAAGTCGCGATAGGCCGGATCGCCCGGGTAACCTTCGTGCTTGCTCCAAACCTGGCGGGCAGACTCGAGATCCCGCCCGAAGGCGGCGGTGCCATGGGGGGTGAAGATGGGCGCGAAGACGCTGTAGCGCGGCCGGGGGTTGGCGTGGAGGATGCCGTGGGTGTCGACGATGAACCAGCGGATGCCGGCCTCACGCAGGGCGAGATCGATTCCGTCCGCATACGCGCATTCGGGCAGCCAGATGCCCTGGGGATCGCGGCCGAAACACGCGCGGTAATGGTCGCGCGCGATGAGAATCTGCGCGCGCAGGGAAGGCGGATGCTCGGTGAGCAGCGGCAGGATCGCGTGGGTGGCGGCGCACGTGATGATCTCGAGCCGGCCGGCCTCCTGGAATTTGCGGAAGGCCCCGACGAGGTTGCGCCCGTAGGCGTGGTAGGTATCCCGGAGCGAGCGAAAGCGCTGGTGATACATGCGGGCCACCGGATGAAAATCGCGATCCCAATGGGTGCGATGGATCTCCCGTTCGGCCATGTCGATGAGCGCGTCGAGGTGCCGCCCGAAGCGTTCCTGCAGGAGCGGATCCAGCAGCATCGAACACAGGGTCGGCGAGAGCGACAGCGTCAGCCGCGTATCCATGCGGTCGTGGAGCCAGCCGTCCATGACCTGAACAAGCGGAAGGTAGGTCTCGATGATGGCTTCGAACAGCCAGTTTTCCTCGAGGAACCGCTCGTGCTCCGGGTGGCGCACGTAGGGCAGGTGCGCGTGGAGGACGACCGCGAGATAGCCCTGGTTCATGCGGCCTTACGACACGTGCTCGACTCGCGGGGGCCGGAGGGCCGGATCCTGGGGATGCGCCTGCACGTCCCCGCGGTATTCGGTGGCCCGGCTGAACTCGAGCGCGGCGCTGCGGCTGTCCGTGCCGTCGGCCGACGTGGCCACGGCGGGCAGCTCATAACGACCGTCCGGCAGGATGAACCGATAGCTGAACGTGCCGTCGGCCCGCAGACGAATCGTTCGCCCGCCGATCGTGACCGTGGCGTCGGGCTCGGTGGCGCCGTAGATGATCAGCTCGGCGTTGACGTTGAACCAAAAACCTTTGGGCCGCTCCTTCGCCCCGCCGTAGGGGCTCGACAAGCTGGAGACCGCGCCGGCCCAGGAGCTGGTCTCGCCGAGCGCGGCCGCCGCTTGCGACGACAATTCCTGCAGAAACTGGCGGCGGATGAGCTCGGTGATCTCCAGTGAACCCATCCAGACCCGCCGGACGGAATCGATGGTGATGATCTCTGCGAGGGCTTTTTCCTGCGCGGCAGTCCACGTCGCCGCGGCCGCGGCCCGGGCGTCGGGCAGGCCCGTGAAACCCAGGGTCCGCAACTGCTGGAGTGCCTCCATCAGGGGCACGTGATCCTGCAGTGCCTGGCGAACCAGCCGCAGCAGTTGGTCGAACCGGACCTCGACGGGCAGCGTTTCGAACCAGACCGACACATCCCCGGACAGGGTGTCGGCGGGAGTGAGCGTGGCACCCGAAGTGGCCAGCGTCACCCACGAGCCGCGCTCCGCCTGATAATAGCCAAGCTGCGCCACGTAGCGGGTCGACGCCTGCCCCACGTGGACGAACCAGCTCCGGGACTCCGGATGGACATGCACCTCGCGATGCGGATCACCTTCGGTCGCGTTGCGATACACCCGCAGAACGAGATGGCGATCGGCGCTGCGCGCATTGTAGCGGCGGAGCTGCTCCTGGGAAAAATCCCAATGGGCATGCAGCCATTGCGGGTCGCGGGCGGTGAGAAAAAGTTTCTGCGTTCCGTAGGCCTCGGGCAATTCACCGGCCTCCCAGCCGGCGTCCGGTGGGACCATCCGCCCGAGGGCGAACCGTTCCCCAGGTCCGCTCGGCCCCGGCGCGACCGATTCGTCACCTTCCAGGAGAATCGGGGGAATCGCCGGCCGGCCCGGGCTCGGCGCGAGACGCGCTCCTCCGGCAACGGCCGGCGGGCTCTTTGTCGCATCCGTCGACTTTGCCTTGGACCCTGTGGCCCTCGCGGGGGCGGGGTTCGAGGGGGCGGAGGTGGAGGAGGGAGATGAGGCGGCCGGAGCAGCTTTCGCTGCGGAGGGCCGCTTGGCGGGCGTCGAAGGTTGGCCCGCGTCCGAGGTCCGGGCAGTCTTCTTCGCGGTCTTTTTTGGTGAGTCGGGTTTCATGGGATGCCTGCGCTAGGGATGGTGCGTCGGAGGCACAAGACGCCGCGATGGTATTCGATGTTCGGCTGAGCGCAACCGGAAATTCCGGCGCCTTGACTCCCCAAGATCTTGTGTGCTACCACGCTGTCGCCACAATCCCGAGTAGCATCGTGGCTCTTTATGCGCTGCCCGAAATGCGGTTGTCAGGACGATAAAGTCATCGATTCGCGTTCCTCCCGCGAAGGCGCAACGATCCGTCGACGCCGTGAATGCATCTCCTGCGGGCACCGATACACCACCTACGAAGAAATTGAAAAACCGCGGTTGATGGTGCTCAAGCGCGACGGGCGGACCGAGGAATTCTCACGCGAAAAGCTGGCGGCCAGCGTCGAGAAGGCGTGCCAGAAGCGGCCGGTCGGGGCGGAGGCGATCGCCGCGCTCGTCGAGCGAATCGTCGAGGATCTGGGAAACAACTTCGATCGGGAGGTGCCCTATGGCGCGATCGGATCCAAGGTCATGGAAGGCCTGCGCGAGCTGGACCCGGTCGCGTATGTCCGCTACGCCAGCATCTACCGTCGATTCGATGAAGCCACGGATTTCGTCCAGGAAGTAAAAAAGCTCGAAAAACCCCATGATACTCTTACGGCCCGACTTCCTGGCATTTGAGTCCGCCGACGGCGAACTCATCCCGTGCTCGGCTCAGGAGGTCGTGGTTGAGCTGATGGGCGACGCCGCTCAGTGGTTGGATGAAGAGGTCATCCGCCATGCCTCGGAGGCGGTCCTGCATTTTTTTCGTCACGAAAAGGGGCGCGAGACGGTGTCGATGGCCGAATTCGTCCAGGCCCTCGAGCAGGTCTTGAAAGGACTGGGGTTCGAGATCAAGGCCGGGGGCACGCCGAAGAAATTCGGTCTCACCGCGCCGTCCGGCGCGGGCGAGAGTCCGGGCTTGAGTCCGTCCCGGCGGGTGATCGAGGCCGACCTGCTGGAACTCGCGGGTCAGTCCCAGGCGGGCGCCGAGCTCTTCTTCTTTCCGCTGCTGCGCGACGCCGTCAACCGCCGGCTGGACGGTTCGCCCCTGGTGCTCCGCTTTCGCGGCTTGCGCGAGTGCGTCAAACGCATCGTCGGCGCCAAACGCTGGAACCCCGCCTGCCAGTCAATGAATGATCAGATCGTCGACTACCTGCGCACTTGCCTCTCGCAGGGCAAGGCGGGCGAAGGCTGCGCGCTGGTCGTGGTCTGACGCCGCGGGAGCACGGATTTTTGATCTGCAGCTGCCGAAGTCGGCGACCCCCGTGGAAGATTCCGCCGCAGGCTGCGGATTCGTGCGGCGGTGGATTGGAAAGCCCTCGCTTCGGGTGTATCAGCCGACGTTTCCCCGCCGATCCGTGCTCCCAGCGTGCGGCACCCCAGGCACCCTGAGATTCGAGGAGTTTGCCCGTGGCAGTCCCGGAGGTTTCTTGTAACCTCGGCCGCGGGCTGTCTCAGGAAGCGGGTGTTATGAGCAACACTCTTCAATTGCCAACATGTCCGAAATGCGGCCTGCCGATCCCCGCCGCGGCGCCGCAAGGTCTGTGTCCCAAGTGTGTGCTGGTGGGCGTGGCAGCCCACACCGACGTGGGTGCGCCCGCCACCGCCACGGGCGAGATTCCGTCATTGGAACGCATTGCTGCGGCTTTTCCCCAGCTCGCGATCCTCGAGCTGGTCGGGCGCGGCGGCATGGGATTTGTCTTCAAGGCGCGCCAGCCCCACCTGGATCGGCTCGTGGCGTTGAAGCTGTTGCCCGACAAGCTGGCCCGGGACGCACAGTTCGCCGAGCGGTTCAACCGCGAAGGCCGGGTGCTGGCCCGGCTGAACCACCCGAACATCGTCAGCGTGTTCGATTTTGGGCAGACCGGCGGCTTCTACTATTTGCTGATGGAGTTTGTCGACGGGGTGAACCTGCGGCAGGCGATGCGGGCGGGGCGCTTCTCGCCGGCGGAGGCGTTGTCGATCGTGCCCAAGATTTGTGAGGCGCTGCAGTATGCGCACGAGCAGGGTATTCTCCATCGCGACATCAAGCCGGAGAACATTTTGCTCGATGCCCGGGGGCGGGTGAAGATCGCCGACTTCGGCATCGCCAAGCTGGTGGGGGACGAGCCCTCAAACATCACGCTCACCAACACCGGCGCGGCCTTGGGCACGCCCCACTACATGGCGCCCGAGCAGTTGGAGAAACCGTCAACGGTGGATCATCGGGCCGACATCTATTCGCTCGGGGTGGTTTTTTACGAGATGCTGACCGGGGAGCTGCCGATTGGCCGGTTTGCGGCGCCGTCGAGCAAGACGCCGGTCAATGCCAGCGTGGACGACATCGTGTTTCGGACGTTGGAGAAGGATCGCGAGCGTCGGTTCCAGAGCGCGGGCGAGATGAAAACGCAGGTCGAGCACGTGGGCGAGCTGGCCGCGGACGCGGGGGCAGACGAGAGCGCGGCGCCAGGTTATGGACCCGGAGGAACGGCCATGGTGGTTTCGCCGGCGCCGCGCTGGGTCAAGCCGGCGGCCGTCAGCTTTCTGGTCTTTGCTGTGCTGGGTCTGGTGTCGACGGTGCAGGCGCTCAGCGCGTCGCGCGTCGCCATCAATCTCCTGATTCTGCTGGCCGCAACGAGCGTCGCGCTTTGGAAACGTCACCGCGCGCTGCGGAACCTGGCTATCGCCTTCAACGGGATCGGACTGGTGCCGCCATTGTTATCGATGGTGAACCTCTCCACCGGACTGCACGACGGCGTGTTCGCGCTGCGCTGGAAGGAGGCGTTGGGCGGATCTGGACTGGGGGCGGGCCGGGCGTTTCTCTTCGCGTTGCTGGAGTTCTCGATCTGGGCGGGTGCGATGTTTGCGTTGTTAAGTCCATCAGCGCGCGCCTATTTCCGCTCCAGCCCGGGCCGTTCGAGCCGTCGGGGGAATGTGTCCCACTGGGCCATCTATGGCGCCATCTCCGTCGCGCTCAGCCTGCCCGTGCCGGTGGCCGCGCTGGTGGCCCTGGTGACGGGACGGGGCGGGATTGGGCCCGGCGAACTCTGGGGAGCCTTGGGCAGCGTGGCCTTCCCGGGTCTCGGGGGAACTTTGTTAGGCTGGCTGGGTTTGAACGAAATTCGGGAGAGCCGCGGACGCGTGCGCGGGCTGCCTCTCGCCTTGTTCGCCACCCTCCTTTGGCCGCTCGCCATCCTGATGGCGGTCACGATCGGAGGGCCGATGTACATCGCAGTGCCGGCGGCGGAACCGACCGTCTGGACCACGCTAGGGCACTTTCTGGTCCTCCTCTTGCCAGCGTCCGTCGTCGCTTTTGTCTTCTGGAGCGTTTACGCGACCGCGCGGTGGGCTGCGCAGCAACCGGTCGGACGGCAGCGCGGAGTCTTGAAATGGGTGTTTGCCGGCGTGTTGTTGATCGGGATGGGTGTGGTGTTGCTGACCAACGGAACTCGCAGGGATTCCAGGTGGCGTTTGCCAGCGTTTTCGACCCAGCCCCTGACGAATGAGATGGGCGACGTCCCGCTGGCGGCTGAGCCGTTGACGAATGACGTGAGCCTTTCGGTCGCGACGACGCCAGCCCTTCAGTTGACCGTCACCAGCGTGGAAGTGCGCGAGGAGCCGCCGGCCCGCTGGCTGGCGATTGATTATGTCGAGCAGGCGCGCGGACATTGCCAGCACACGTTTCGCTACGACGCGCAGGTTCCTGGCTTTACCGCGCAGACGCGCATGGAATCCGGCAAGTCGGACGCACAGCTGGGCTTTGACCCGGTGGTGCGCCAGCGCGTGTTGTGGAAGCTCCCGCCCGATCTGGGGCCGGAGGACGCCCGGGCCCTCCGCGACCTCGTGTCGACCGAGTGGATTGGGAAGCCCGTCGCATTCGAGCCCGGGGAGGAACGTGTGATGTTCAAGAGCCGGGTGCCGGGGGGCGGAACGTTGACAGCGGCGGTTGGCGCCCGCCTGGCCCCGGATGCGGCAGCGACGTCGGCCTCGACGACGAGCGGGTTCAGCGCGCCGACGAATGAAGCGGCGGCGATTCGGATTCGTCTCGCCCGAGCCGAGTTGGCGCGCGTGCAGCAGCTCTATGCGGAGCACGTGATCAGCCGCCGAGACGTCGCGGCGGCCGAGCGGAAATTGGCAGTAGCGGAGGCGCGGGGAGAGCCCGTGGCCGTGGCGCGGGCCAATTTGGAAACGGCCGAGGAGGAACTGCGAACCGCACAGGCAGAATTTGCCGCGCACGTCATTTCGTCCTCGACCCTGCGGGAGGCGGAGGGCCGGCACGAATTGGCGGCCGCGGAATTGCGGTCGGCCCTGGCGGGCGGCGCGCCCGAACGTTCGGGTGCGTCCCCGCTGGAATTTCGCCTCGAGGCGAATAACGGCGATACCACATCTTCCGTCGACCTCCTGCCCGAGCGTCAGGCGAACGGCATGGTCGTTAACCATCGCGTGCTGCGGACGCTGGTCTTGGACGGGTCAGCGATCGCCCGGGCTGGCGTTGAATTCGAGCCCCGGGGTGGACGGGCCGTCAGCATCGAGTTGACCGAGGAAGGCGCGCGACAGTTCGGCGCCATCACGGCCGCCAACCTGAATCGAAGGCTGGCCGTGGTTTCGAGTGGACGTGTGTTGAGTGCGCCGATAATCCGCAGCGCCATCCGCCAACGGCAGCTGAAGATCAGCGGGTCGTTTTCGGGCGAAGAAATGGCGGCGCTCGCCCAACGGCTAAACCGGGCAACGAACGGATGGCGGTTCGGCGAATCGGTCGTTCGCGCGCTGCAACGCCCGCCGGGCGATTTGGGAGAGCATGGTGTCGGTCTGGACCTGGACACCGGCCGGGTCCTCACTCCGATGGTTTGGCACGGCAAACCCCAGATCGACGGTGCGTGGATGGCCACCAACGGGGTGGACCTGGTGGCGTTCGACTCCCCGGATTCAAGGCGGGTTCTCGGCGCCGCGGGGTGGACCGTTGTTCCGGTGGTGCTGCGGGACGGCGAGCCGCTTCGGCCGGAGGAGGTCCTCTGGAATTGGGCCTTGATGCAGGAGTCGGCCAAGTCGGAGCCATTCGAATTCGGTGAGGCCGGCGCGCCGGACACGTACCTGTTTCGGACACGCGAGGGAGGCCACGGCGTTTTGGAGTTTTTCGAAAGGCGTGCGACCGATTCGGTGGTGAAGATGCGATACCAACTTGTGCAGCCAGCGACGCCGCCCAGACCTTGAACACGACGAGCGGCCCAGCGATAACCGGGAGCTTCGTCCCGACACGGTGGACGTTGGTGCTCCGCGCGCGCGGCGAAACCCCGGAGGCGACGGCCGCCCTCGGTGAACTGTGTGAGGCCTATTATGGACCGGTGATGCGTTTTCTGGCCCGGGAGGGAAGGGACGAGGATGCGGCGCGCGAGATCACTCAGGAATTTTTCGCGCGCATTCTCTCCCGCGGATCGTTCGGCGATCCCGATCCCGGACGCGGCCGGTTCCGCTCCTACCTGCTCGGAGCGCTGAAACATTTCTTGTCCGATCGACGGAAACACGAGCAGCGGGAGAAACGCGGGGGCGGAGCGGCCTTGGAATCGTTGGACGCCCTCGCCGCTGGGGACGGAGCCGGCCCCGAGCCGGCGGCGGCCGACGAGCGCCCGCAGGAGGCCGCGTTCGATCGGGAGTGGGCGCTGGCGGTGATGAGTCGCGGGCTGGCGATCCTGCAGTCGGAATTCGAGTCGGAGGGCAAGGCCGCGCAGTTCGACACGCTGAAGCCCTGGCTGATGGGCGAGGCGCCGGCGTTGTCGCAGGGCGACGCTGCGCGGCAGCTCGGGCTGTCCGAAGGTGCGGTCAAGGTGGCCATTCATCGACTGCGAAAACGGTACCGGGATGCTGTTCGCGCCGAGATCGCCCAAACCCTGCGCGACCCGTCGCTCGTCGACGAGGAACTGCGTCACCTGATCGAGGCGCTCAGCTAGACGTTGGCCCGCGGGGTCCGCCTCACGGCTTGCGCCGGCCGTGGCTTTCGGCACACTTCCGTCCATGACACTGTTCGAGAAAATCATCGCGCGGCAGATCCCATCCCGGATCGCCTATGAAGATGATCAGGTCCTGGCGTTTCATGACATCAGCCCGCAGGCTCCGACCCACGTGCTCGTGGTGCCGAAGCAGGCCATCCCGCGAATCGCCGAGGCCGGCACGACGGACCAGGCGCTGCTGGGACACCTGCTGCTCAAGGCAGCGCACGTCGCCGCGCAGCTGGGCCTGGCCCACACCGGCTACCGGCTGGTCATCAACAACGGCCGCGACGGCGGCGAGTCCGTGCCGCATCTCCATTGTCACATCCTGGGCGGCCGCGCCCTGGGCTGGCCTCCCGGTTGAGATCGATCACCTCTATTCCTGCGCATGAACCCTGCACCGGTCCGCCATTTCGCCAGCGACAATTATGCGGGCATCTGCCCGGAGGCCTGGACGGCCCTGGCCGAAGCCAACCACGATCACGCCCCCGGCTACGGCGACGATCCGTGGACCCAGAAGGCCACCGATCTCATCCGCGACATCTTCGAGACCCACTGCGATGTGTTCTTTGTTTTCAACGGCACTTCGGCCAACTCCCTCTCGCTCGCCTCGATGTGCCAGTCGTATCACAGCATTCTCTGCCACGAGACGGCCCACATCGAGGCCGACGAGTGCGGCGCGCCCGAGTTCTTTTCCAACGGCACCAAGGTGCTTCTGATGACGGGGCCGAATGGAAAGGTCGACCCGGCCGGCATCGAGCGCATGGTCAAACGCCGGACCGACATCCATTACCCGAAGCCCCGCGCGGTCAGCCTGACCCAGTCCACCGAGCTCGGAACCGTCTACACGCCGGACGAGCTCAAGTCCATCTGGGCGCGAACGAAATCATTGGGCCTGAAAATCCACATGGACGGCGCGCGATTTGCCAACGCGGTGGCGTCGCTCGGCTGCACCCCGAAGGAGGTCACCTGGCAGGCCGGGGTGGATGTGCTGTGCTTTGGGGGCACGAAAAACGGGCTGCCCGTGGGCGAGGCGGTGGTGTTTTTCGATCGCGAGCTCGCGCGCGAGTTCGACTATCGCTGCAAGCAGGGCGGTCAGCTCGCGTCCAAGATGCGGTTCATCTCCGCGCCTTGGGTGGGGCTGCTGCGGGACGGCGCGTGGCTGCGACACGCGCGGCACGCGAACGAGATGGCGGCGTTGCTTGAGTCGAAGCTCGCTCCGCTGTCCCCGGTCAAAATCCTGTTCCCACGCCAGGCCAACGCCGTGTTCGCCGAGCTGCCGCGCACCGCGATTGAGGCGCTGCGCGCCAAAGGCTGGAAGTTCTATACGTTCATCGGCGCGGGCGGCTGCCGGCTGATGTGCGCGTGGGACACGACGCCGGCCGACGTCGAGGCGTTCGCGGCCGACTTGCGCGGGTCTTTGATGTAGCGGGAGGTGGGGCGCCTCCCGCCCGGTCCCGGCCTACTTGCTCCCCGGCTTGGTCGCGGGAGTCTTCGCCAGATCGGGTGGCAGCTGATCCGCCGGCCAGGCCTGGACGTGCAGCTGGATCAGGCTGACGGTCGGCACGCCGAGGTTCACGCTGCCGTCCGATCGATCGACCAGCATCGCCACGCCGGCCACCGCGCCCTGGCAGCCCCGCACGATGTCGATCGTTTCCTGCACGCGCCCGCCCTTGGTCACCACGTCTTCGACGATCAGGCATTTTTCGCCCGGGGCGATCTTGAACCCGCGCCGCAGGACGAGCTTGCCGTCCTCCTTCTCCACGAAAATGAAGCGCAGCTTGAGCTGGCGCGCGACCTCCTGGCCAATGACGAGCCCGCCCATGGCCGGCGAGACTACGGTGGTGGCTCCGAGGGAGCTGGCCCGTTCTGCGAGCGCCGCGCCAAACTGCTCGACGATGGGCATCTGCTGGAGGGCCAGCGCGCATTGGAAGAACTGGCGGCTGTGCAAGCCGCTGCGCAATACGAAATGGCCCTCCAGCAGGGCCCCGGTTTGGCGGAACAAATCCAGCGCTTGATCGTTGGTCATGCGCGCGGATCAAACACGACCGGCCAATCCTTCGTCAACGCGCAAGGATCCGCACAAGACCACGGCTCAGCGGAAGCCGATTTTTGTTGAACCACGGATGGCGCGGATGAACACGGATGGAGACGGGCGTTCCGGTGCCGCCGACGGGATTCGCAATCGTCGACAGCCTGCCGGGAAAATCCGATCGCCGGGTGGTCTCAATCCATCCGTGCTCATCCGTGCCAATCCGTGGTAATAATTCGTTATCCGTGGATTGAGTGAGGATGGAGTTTGAAAATCGATCAGGCTGAAGTCGCCCCCAAACTTTGACCGCTGGTCACGTGCGCGGAACAAACATGACCGGCCAAACCATTCGTAAACGCGGAAGGGTCCGCCCAAGACCACGGCTCAGCGGAAGCCGATTTTTGTCGAACCACGGATGGCGCGGATGAACACGGATGGAGATAGACGTTCCGGCGCCGCCAACGGGATTCGCAATCGTCGACAGCCTGTCGGGCAATTCCGATTGCCGTGTGGCCTCAATCCATCCGCGTTCACCCGCGTTCATCCGTGTTCATCCGTGTTCATCCGCGGTAAACATCTGTTATCCGTGGATTGAGTAAGGATGGATTGAAAATCGATCACGCCGAAGTCGCGCCCACACTTTGACCGCTGGTCACGTGCGCGGAATAAGGACAACCCGCCAATCCCTCGTCAACGCGCAAGGATCTGCCCAAGATCACGGCTCAGCGGAAGTCGATGTTTTTTGAACCACGGATGGCGCGGATGAACACGGATGGAGACGGACGTTGCGGCGCCGCCGAGGCGATTCCCAATCGTCATCGCCTGTCGGGCAAATCCGATTGCCGGGTGGCCTCAATCCATCCGGGTTCATCCGTGCTCATACCTGCTCATCCGTGGTAAAAATCCCGTATCCGTAATTTGAGGATGGATCAGATCTGGAAATCGACCACGCCAAAGTCGCGCTGGCGTTTGTCCATCACCCGGACCGTCACGCCTTCGAACACGACGAGCGAGTGCGGTGGCACGCTTTCGGTGAGGAACACATTGCCGCCAATCGTGCTGCCTTCACCAATCACGGTGTCGCCGCCGAGAATGGTCGCGCCCGGATAGATCGTGACGCCGTCCTCGATCGTCGGATGTCGCTTCTGTCCACGCAGTTGCTGTCCGCCGGAAGTCGATTTGGCTCCGAGCGTGACGCCGTGGTAGACCTTGACGTTTTTGCCGATGATGCAGGTCTCGCCAACGACGGTGCCGGTGCAGTGATCGACGAAGAAGGAGGGGCCGATGCGCGCGCCCGGATGCAGGTCCATGCCGGTGCGGGCGTGAGCCCACTCGGTCATGATGCGCGGAATGAGCGCGACGCCGCTCTTGTATAGCTCATGGGCCAGCCGCTGGACGGCGATGGCTTCCATGAATGGATAGGCGACGATCACCTCCTCGCGGCTGAGCGCCGCGGGGTCGCCGTTGTAAGCCGCCTCGGCATCGGTCCGCAGGACTTCACGAATCGCGGGCAGGCCAGCGAGAAATTTGCAGGCGATGGTCGTGGCGGCTCCCCGCAAATCCTGGCGGGCCATCCCTTCCGGCGTGGCATACTCGAGGCTCTTGTAGATCTCGTCCTGCAACCGCTCGGAGATTGAATCCATCAGGCCGACCACCTCCGCCTTCAGCTCGGACGAGTGGATCGTTCGTTCGTCGAAGAAGCCGGGAAAGAGCAGCCGCAGCAAATCATGCGTGACGCCGGCGATGGCGGATTTCGACGGCAGGTTTTTGCCATCGAGATGATTGATCCCGCCGACCCGCGCGTAGGAGACGATCAGCTGGTCGGTCAGTTGGGTCACCGTCGCATTCACGGGCCGACTATTGGGCAGGCGTCGGGGAAAGGCAAGGCACGGCGAGGTCGCGTTTCGCTTTCGGCGCTCAACGCTCAACGCTCAACGTCCAACGTCCAACGTCCAACGTCCAACGTCCAACGGTTGGACTTTTGGTTTGACCCTGTCGTCCGTCCTCTTAGGTTCCCGGCATGTCGTTGCCAGCCGATTATCACATGCACACCGTGCTCTGCCATCATGCCGTGGGCGTGCCGACGGAGTATGCGGCGCAGGCTGTGCGGCGCGGGTTGACGGAGATAGGGTTCTCCGAGCACAACCCGATGATGCGGGATGACTGGGATGAGTGGCACATGTATCAGCGGGATTTGGATCGGTATGTGGCGGACGTAGAGCAGGCGCGGCGGGATCACCCGGGCCTGACGATCAAGCTGGCGCTGGAGGTTGATTACATCCCGGGGCACGAGCCGTGGATTCGTGACCTGGCCGCGCGCCATCCGTGGGACTATCTGATCGGTGCCGTGCATTATGTTTCGGATTCGTGGGATCTCGACAATCCCCAGAAGATTTCCGAGTGGAAGCATCGGGATCCGTTTGCGGTCTGGACGGCGTATTTCGAGCGGCTGACCCTGGCGGCGGAGTCCGGGCTGTTCGAGATCATGGCGCATGCGGATCTCTGCAAGAAATTTTGCTTCTATCCGAAGGAAGATTGCACGCCGCTGTTCGAGAAATTCTTGCGGGCCGCGAAGGCGGCAGACGTGGCCATGGAGCTCAACACCGCCGGCCTGCGCAAGGACTGCAAGGAGATCTATCCGAGCCGTTCGATCGTCGACCTCGCGGCGGCGCATGAGGTGCCGATCACCTTTGCCTCGGACGCGCACGCGCCGGGGGAGGTCAGCATGAACTTCGAGGATGCCGTGGCTCTGGCGCGCGCGGCCGGTTACACGCGGACCTGCCGGTTCACCCGCCGGAAGCGCGAGATGGTTCCCCTCTGAACGGTCCCACCCGGTCAACTTGGTCCGAATGGATCGGCGTTCCCGCCAGTCGAACTGGCTGGCGCCGGACGCCGGATCCGCGGTCACGGAGGCAATAATCGCAATCATGGTCGGGCGCTGGCGCGGAAGAAAATTGGCCCGACGGGCTTAAGCACAGGCAATTCCGGCCGTTGCGGTGGGAAGAACGGTGGTTGGGGGTGGGGTTGAGCGGTGGGCCGTGGGTTGGGCTGTAGGTGTTAGGCGGTGGGCGGGTCGGGTATCTTTTGTATGATTTTGTCGGATGTATTGATCGGGAAAGGCCTGCTGGCACCCCAGCAGCTCGAAGAAGCCTTGGCGTTGCATCGGGCGGAGGGGCTGCGTTTGGATCGGGCCATCGTCCAGCTCGGCTTGTTGACCGAACGCCAGGTGCTGGAGGTGATGTCCGAGCAACTGCACATACCGCTGGTGAATCTCGAGGACGTGGCCATCGACGCCGAGACCCTGCGTTCCCTGCCGGCCCGCATCGTCTACCGCAAGCGCCTGGTGCCCATCTCGCGCTCCAATGACTCGCTCAACGTCGCCACGTGCGACGCGTTTGACCTTTACGCGTTTGACGACATCCGGCTCATGACCGGACTGAATATTCAGCCGGTGCTGGCCACGCGTGACGAGATCGAGAAGATCATCAAGACCCATTACGGCCTGGGTGGCGACACGCTGGACGAACTGGTCGGGGACGATCAGCCGGCGGGCGTCAACGGAGCCGAGACGGGAGACGATTTGCTGGAGATGGCGCAGGAGGCGAGCGTCATCAAGCTGGTCAACGAGATCATCCTCGAGGCGGTCAACGAGCGGGCCAGCGATATTCACATCGAGCCCTATGAGACGCACCTGTCCATTCGCTATCGAATCGACGGCGTGTTGCAGGAGGCATCGGTCCCGCCGCAGATGCACCGCTTCCAGGCGGCCATCATCAGCCGCATCAAGATTCTCGCCAACCTGAACATCGCCGAGCGCCGCGTGCCCCAGGACGGCCGCATCAAGTTTCAGGTCGGCGGCCGCCAGATCGACGTTCGTGTCAGCGTCATCCCCATGCTCTACGGCGAGGGCGTGGTCATGCGTCTGCTCGACAAGGCCAACGTGCTCTTCACCCTGCCGGAGATCGGCATGGACGAGGACACCCACGAGAAGTTCAAGGAGCTGATCGAGCGGCCGCACGGGATCATCCTGGTGACCGGCCCGACGGGCAGCGGCAAGACCACCACTCTTTACTCCGCGCTCAACGCGGTGGTCGGCCCCGGGCTCAAGGTCCTGACGGTGGAGGATCCGGTTGAGTATCACCTCCAGGGCGTGAACCAGATCCCGGTCGACGCGAACGTAGGCATGACCTTTGAACGGGGCCTGCGAGCCATCCTGCGGCACGACCCGGATGTGGTGATGATCGGGGAAATTCGCGATCTGGAAACGGCCCGAGCCGCGACACAGGCGTCGCTCACCGGCCATCTCGTGCTGTCGACGCTGCACACCAACGACGCGGCGTCCGCGCCGCTGCGCCTGATCGACATGGGCGTGGAGCCGTATCTGGTGAGCAGCACCTTGATCGGCAGCATGGCCCAGCGCCTGGTGCGACGGGTGTGTCCCAAGTGCAAAACCGAGGTGGCGCCCGTGCGCGAAAAGCTGCCACGCGATTTCCAGCTGGCGGAAGGCGCGATGCTCACGCGGGGGGCTGGCTGTCCCAACTGTCGCAACACGGGATTCCGCGGACGCACCGGTTTGTATGAGCTGCTGCTGATGAACGATCGCATCGCGCAGATGATCATCGAGCGCGCGCCCTTGCATGAAATTATTTCGGCCGGGCGCGACAACGGCCTGCGCCTGCTGCGCGAGGATGGATGGAGCAAGGTGCGGCGCGGCATGACGACGGTGGAGGAAGTGCTGACCTGCACGGCGGTGTGAGCGCGTGAACGCATTTCGTTACACGGCCCGGACGGAAGGGGGGCAAAAGATCAGCGGGGTCATGGAGGCCGACACCGAGGCGGCGGTTCTGCGCATGCTCGAGGAGAAGCGGCTCTTTCCCATCTCGGTGGCGGGGCAGGGCTCGGGTCCGGCGTGCCGTTGCTGCGAGCCCTCGACTCCCTGGTCAAGTCCACCGCGTCGCTCCCGTTGCGCGAGTTGCTCCGGGAGATCCGGGGCAGCGTCGCGGAGGGCAAGTCGCTGACCGAGTCGATGCGGCAATACCCGGAGACGTTTCCGCCGCTGCACACGGCGATGGTGCAGGCGGGCGAGCGCGCTGCGTTCCTCGAGCAGGTCCTGCGCGGGTTGTCGGAGTTTCTCGAGCGTCTGGACGATCTCCGCAGCAAGGTGATGGGCGCGATGATTTATCCGGCCCTGCTGACGGCGCTGGGGACGGCGGTGATGATCGGCGCGTTGATCTTTTTCGTCCCGAAGTTCCAGCCGCTGCTCGCCAACGTCAAAAAGCCGCTCCCGACCGAGTTGCTGTTCGGCGCCAGCACGGTCGTCCGTCAATACTGGTATCTCCTGATCGTTGGCCTCGTGGCCCTGGGCGCGGTCGTCTGGGCCAACCTGCGTAGCGCCAAGGCCCGGCGCTGGCTCGAGCTCGTGCGGCTGAAGGTCCCGGTGGTCGGCAATGCGCTCCGCCTGCTGGCCATCACCCGCTTCTGCCGCATTCTCGGCACCATGCTGGCCAATGGTGTTCCGCTCCTGCACGCCCTGAAGATCAGCCGGGACGCCACCGGGTCGACCATTCTATCCGAGCGCATCGCCGAGGCGACCGAGGCCGTCCGCGATGGCAAGCGGCTCTCGGAGCCATTGGGCAACGGAGATTTTTTTCCGGAGCAGATCCTGGCGATGATTGCGGTGGCGGAGGAGTCGAACAAGCTGGACCAGGTGCTGGTGCAGATCGCGGACACGGTCGAGCGACGGACCAACCGGCAGGTCGACCAGGCCGTGCGGCTGATCGAGCCGGTCATCCTTTGCCTCGTGGCCGCCGGCATCGGCTTTCTCGCGCTCGGGCTGCTTTTGCCGATCTTCACCATGGCGGCGTCGCTTGGGTCGAAATAATTACGGATGGCGCCGGGGACGCCGGGCGTGGTGAACTGTGAGCCCCGACCGCCCGGGCGTCGGTCCGGCGGAGCGGCCCGGCTGAATTTCGCGGGCGCGGCCAGCGTCGGGAAGACCGGTTTTGCGAAGATTCTATGCGTATAACGACTCATTCCTTGTTCACCCGGGCTGCCCGGGCCCGCCGGGGGCGCGCCGGCTTCACCCTGATCGAGATCCTGCTCGTCATCGTGATCATCCTGCTCCTGGCCGGAGCCTTGGTGGTTTTCGTTCTGCCGCAGCAAGAGGGTGCGGAGAAGAACACCACGAAGCTCATGCTCAACCAGATCAGCGGCGCCCTCGACAACTACCGCCTGAACCTCGGGCATTACCCGACCGAACAGGAAGGCGGGCTGGACGCGCTGCTCAAGAAGCCCACGTTCGAGAATGAGCGCATGGGCGAGAAGTGGCAGGGCCCGTACCTCAAGCCGGGCACGCAGCTCGATGATCCGTGGGGCCACAAGCTCCATTACGAGGTAATCGATCGGACGGTGGAGAGCAGCAAGTCCGCGCTGCCTTACAAATTGTATTCCACCGGTCCCGATGGCCAGCCGGATACCGATGACGACATCCGGATCAACACGGGCGGCGACGACGAAAAGGCGCCGGCGGACAAGAACGCGCCGTAAACCTTCGCCATGCCATCCCGGTCGGAAACCTGCCCGCGCTTGGTTTCCAGGGATGACCCGCCTGCGACCCGCCGTCCCGGGCGGAGCCGGGTTGGCGCGGGTGCGCCGGACGGCGCACCGCTCCGGCGGCAGGCGTTCACGCTGGTCGAGCTGCTTCTCGTCGTAGCGTTGATCGGAATCCTCATGGGCGCCATCGCCTTCAACTTTTCCACGCTGCAGCGGGGCGCCCGGCTCGACGAGGGCGCCAACCAGCTGGAGGCACTCCTGCGTTACGCGCGCGCCCAGGCGGCGGCGACCGGCCACCGCGTCCGCATCCAGTTCGAGGAAGACGTGGGCGATGGTCTGCTCGTCCCGCTCGGCAACCTTTCCGTTGCCTGGGAGGCGGACCCGCTGGCTGAGCCCGATATTTTCGTGCCGCTGCCCGAGGCCTCTTCCTACGTCGATTCCATCCAGAACCTGATCAGCATCGAGGAGGTCAAGGTTTCGGCGGACGCGTTCCCGAAGGCGGACGCGGAACCCGACGCTGCGGTTGCGGCCGGTGGTGCACGCCGGGGCGACGGCGCTGACTCGGGCGCGCCCGCCATTCCCGGCGCGCCGTCCGCATCGCCCGTCGACGAAATCGATGACCCAAATCGCTTCGGTTTTCCACCCATCACCTTTCTCCCGGACGGGTCCAGCGATTCCGCGATCATCACCGTCGCGCCGCGGGACGACGAAGGCGAGGATGCGCGCCGCGTCGTGTTGCGGCTGGCGGGTTTGACCGGCGCGATTCACCGGCGGGTGGTGGTGATCGAAAACCCGGAGGCGCCGGCGTCCGCGGAAGCGGCCGAAGGCAAGGATGGTTCCGGGAGCTCATCTGTGCCGTCGGCGAATCCGACCGGGGCGCAGTCGGGATTGCGCGAGAAGGAGGGGCAGCGGTGAAGCTGAACTTTCCGAGAACACCGCCCAGTCCGAAGGGGCGCGCGAGAGGGGGCCATGAACCCGGGGTGCGGGCGTCCTCGCCCGCAGAATCTCTCGAACGATCAGCGGCCGGGAATCAAACCGGCGGTCGGAGGTATTTCAGCTTTTTGCGTCCGAGGACGGGCGGACCGCACAGCGCCCGGTTTCTGGAGTGCAGCGACTGGTCACCGCTCTTCTTTGGGCGACTCGTCGCTCCTGCGGGCCTGGGACATTTTCGCCATCGCTTGCAGCCCGGCGGGCAAGTCCCTCGCTGGGAAGCGCCGACCAGTCGGTGCGTTCCAAAGGCTCGTGGATTGATTCGTGGCGCCGTGCTCCTCGAAGTGGTGCTGGCGCTGGTGCTGCTGGCGGGGGCGGCGGCCGTGATTGGGGCCGGGCTGGGTCGATCGATCGACTCCGTCGAGCGCCAACGCCTCAACATGCATGCGGCGAACCTGGCGGCGTCGGTTCTGGCCGAGGTGCAACTGGGGCTGCGGACACCGGGCAATGGGCCGCAGGCGTTCGAAGTTCCCTTTGAACACTGGAGCTGGGAATTGCACACCGCGCCGGTCGAGTCCCCGCTGGGCCACGCGCACGAATCCAGCACTCTGAATCTGGTCGAGGCCGTCGTCCGGCATGACGACCCGCCTGTCACCCATCGCCTGGCCCAAATCATCCGGCCTCGATCCGCCAAACCCTGAAGGCTCCAGACGCGCCATGCGACGGCTCTTCCCATCACCAAATTGCGCAGCCGCCGATCGTCGTCGGCGGGCGCGCCGGGCGTTCACGCTCGTCGAGGTGATCCTGGCCATCGCCATCGCCACGGGAATCCTGCTGGTCGCGCTCGTGTTTTACAGCCAGACCGCGAATCTGCGGAGCCAGCTCATCACCGAGGCGGAACATCTCTCCGCCCTCCGCCTGGTCATGGATCGGCTCGCGTCCGATCTCAACTCGGCGTTTGAACAGCCGCAAATCGGATTCAACGGCACCGCCGATTCCATGGAGTTCGTGGTTTCCAAGGCGCCAGACCTCTCCCGCCCCGGCGCGCTGTCAGCTGTCCCGACATCCGATCTGCGCCGCGTCGCGTATTACCTGACCGCGGCGTTGGAGGGGACGAACTTCCTGGTGACCGGGCTGGACCGCACCGAACAGTCGCTGGTGACGCGTCCTCCGTCCCCGAAGGGCGCGGACGCCGCCGCGGAGGCGGCGCCGTCGGCGGGCGGGGGCGCCGGCTCAACTTCGGCTCCTCCCGTTTCGCTCGACGCGACCAATGCCGTTGCGTCGGCGGTGGAGCCGCTGGCGGATTCAATCCGGTTTGCCCGCTTTCGATATTGGGATGGCGTGGACTGGCTCGAGGCGTGGGACTCGCCGGGGCTGCCTGCCGCCGTCGAGATCAGCCTCGGCTTGGAGGCGCTTCCGGAAAACGAGCTGCCGGATGCGACGCCGACGGAAGTGTTTCGTCGAGTGGTGGTGCTCCCCGCCCGCGCGCCAGTGACCGACGACTGGGCCAGCCTATGATCCTGTCGAACGCGATCCAACATGCGGCCGCCGGGCGAGGCCAGGCTGTTGGGGCCACGCGGCGGAGCGACGCGTTTGTCCTCATCGCGGTCCTCGTGGTCATCATGCTGGCGTCCATGGTCGCGCTCAGCCTGCTTTTTCGACTGAAGGCGGAGGAGACGGCCACCCTGGCGGGCGCGACGGGCGACCAGGCGCGGGCGGCGGCGCTCAGCGGGATTGAGGAGGCCATTCGGATGGCGCGGGCGGCCGGCTCGGAGGTCGGCGCCGATGAATGGCAGGACAACCCCCGCGTGTTTCGCGACCGGCTCGTCTACGACGACGGCGCCGAGCGCTGGTATTTCTCCGTCTACTCGGCGGCGGCCGAGGATACGGCGACCGAGGCCCGGTTTGGCCTGACCGACGAGGCGGCGAAGCTCAACGTCAACTTCACGCACCAGGGAGAGCTGGAGAAGCTGCCGGGCGTGACCCCGCCGATGGCGGAGGCGATTCGCGACTACGTGGATCCGGACAACACGGAACGCCCGGAGGGGGCCGAGCAGGATTTCTACAGCGCGCTGCCCAAACCCTACGAAATCCGCAACGGCCCGCTGACCACGCTGGATGAGCTGCTGCTCGTCCGCGGCATCACGCCGCTCGTCCTGCAAGGCGAGGACGCGAACCTGAACTGCCGGCTGGATCCCAACGAAGATGACGGAGACGAGCGGCAGCCGCCGGACAACAAGGACGGCCGGCTGGATTTGGGCTTGCGCCGGTACCTGACGGTTTCCTCCGCCGAATTCGACAACGATCGCGATGGGACGCCTCGCTGCAATCTGAACAACCCGCTCTCCCCGTTGCCGGCCGTCGAACTGCCCGCCGCACTCACGAACTTTATCGCGGCCTTTCGTCAGGCGAAGGGCAAGGTGAATCATGCGGCTGAGCTTTTGGAAATGACGCTCAAGACCAAGGACGCCTCTGGCCGCCCGATCGAGGTCGCGTCGGGGGTTGGGCCGGAGGAGTTGCCGGCCTTGCTCGATCGATTCAGCGCGACGGATGACGCCATGGTCAAAGGGCTCGTCAACGTGAACACCGCCGCCCCCGCCGTGCTGCGCACGCTTCCGGGAGTCGACGAGGCGCTGGCCGACTCGATCGTGGCCACCCGCAAGAGCCTGTCCGCCGATCGCAAGCGGACGATCGCCTGGCTGTACCAGGAGAAGGTCGTCGACGCCGCCCGGTTCAAGGAGCTGGCCCCGCGTCTGACCGCGCGCGGCTATCAGTACAGTTTCCACGTGCTCGGCTACGGCCTGCCTTCCGGGCGCTACTGTGTTCTCGATGTGATTGTGGACACCTCCGGACCCGAGCCCGCCGTGGTGGAATTGCGCGATCTGACGCGGTTCGGCCTCCCGTTTCCGGTCAACGTCAACCCCACGACGGCCTCCGTCCTCCCGGCCGCAACCGGCCCCGCAACCCCCGTGCAGCCGCGCGGGCCGGAGGTGCGCCGTGGGTCGAAACCTCCCCGGCTGGAAGCCCGGCGCACCCCGCCCACCTTCCGCCCGCAATCGTTTCCATTTTCATTCGTGAACCATGGCTGAATCCTCCTCATCTCCGGCGTCCGCCGCACCCCCGCGCGCCGGCCTGACTGCCGTGCGCCGCCGGTTCCGACCGCGTCCCATCGGCGCGGTGACCGCCCTCGATGTGGACGGCCAGACCCTGTGGGTCGCGCAAACCTCCCCGCGGGACAATCGCGCGGCCGTTACCCGCGTCGAGCGGGCTCCGCTCGACCTGGCTCCGGACGCCGACCGCTCGGATCCGATGATCCTCGGGCAGGCCATCGCGGGCGCCCTGGCCAAGCTGGGGCTGAAGCCGGGCGCGGTGGTGATGGGCGTGCCGCGCGCGCAGCTCGTCCTGCGCACCTTGACCCTCCCGGAGGTGATCGATCCGCGGGAGCTCGCGTCGATGGTGCAATTCCAGGTGGGCAAGGATCTGCCGTTTCAAGCCGCGGATGCGGTCATCGATTTCAAGGTGCATCGGCGACTCGAGCCGCCGCCCGGCGCCGGAGGTTCCGGCGGCGGAGACGGAGCCCGGCCGGAGACCGCCAGCGCCGCCGCGGGAGGTGGCGCTGCTGCGGCCGCCGCCCAGGCAGTCCCGCGCCTCGAAATCCTGGTCGCGGCGGTTCATCGCGATCTCGTGGCATTTTGCGAGCAGACCGCGGACGCCGCCGGAGTGAAGCTGGCTGCGCTCGGTCTGCGCGCTTACGCCAATGCCCGCTGCGTCGAGGCGTGCGAGGTCGCCGATGGCGATCAAGCCGTGGCGCTCGTGTCGCTCCGGCCCGACGAGGTCAACATTGACGTCATCGTCGAGGAAAGCCTGCTGTTCAGCCGCGGGGCGCCGGTGCGGTTGCCTCGCGAAACCAGCGACGCGCCGATGCCGGCCGCGGGCGCCGGCGGGCCGGCGTCGGAGAGCGGGTCCGGTGACGACGCTCCGGCGGCCGCCCCGACGTCGCTGTCGCCTCCGGAGAGTTTTGTCGAGGCCGCGACGATCGAAGTCGTGCGGACGCTCCATGGCTACGGCGGCATGGCGGCGCGAAGCCCGGTCGCCAAGGTGGTCGTCGCCGGCGTGAGCGGCCATGAGGAGGCGGTCGTGCAAGCGTTGTCCATACGGTTGAGCGTGCCCTGCAGCCTGCTCGATCCGGCGGGCGCCGTCGGGCTCGGCACCGAGGCGGGCGAGCGCGCCCGCGGAGCCATCGCCGCCATCGGTCTGGCCCTCGGCGTCACCGACCCCGAAGGGTTGCCGTTCAATTTTCTCGACCCCAAACGACCCGCGGTGCAGCGGGACCTCGGGCGCATCCGGGTTCTCGCCGCGATCGCCGCCGTCGCCGCCCTCTTCATGGTCCTGATTCTGGTGCGCAGCCAGCTGGTGCAGCGGCGCCTGGCCATTTTTGAGTCGGTCAAAGCCGAGCTGGCCGAGGCCGACAAAAAGCGCTCCATCTATCGCGCGATGCGCCAGCAGGCGGTGACCGTCAACGAATGGATGCAAGGGGAACGGAACTGGCTGGACCATTATGCCTATCTCAGTGCGATTCTGCCTTCGAGCGAGGAGCTCTACCTGACGTCGCTCAACATCAGTCCGCAGGGCGCCATCCGCCTGGGCGTGCAGGCGCGCAGCGGCGAGATCCTGGCCAAGCTCGACAAGCAGCTGCGCGCGGCGGGCTACGAGATCAAGCCGCTCGCCATCAACCCCGGCGCCGATCGCTTCGGCTATGACTTCAGCTCGACCGTCGAGCTCACCGTGCCCGAGAAAATGACCATCGATCTGGCCAAGGTGCGCACACCGGCCCGGCCGACCGACGACATGTCGCTGGAGCCCGGCGCTTTGAAGGGAGGCCGGCCATGACCCGCCGCGAGAAAACCCTCGCCGCCGTCATCGGCGGAATTCTCGCCGTGGCGGCGGGCGGCTTTGGCGTGCGCGCGTTCCTGGTCAACCCGCTCAAGGAGATCGACCAGCGGACGACCGGGCTGCGCGACAAGCTCGAAAAGATCAAGGCGGAGCGGCGGACCTACTTCGTTGATGAGGAACGGATGAAGGCGGTCGCGCAGCGGATGTTCGCGGAGGATTTGGATCACGCCAGCGCCCGTTCGGGGGAGATGCTGACGGGCCAGATCCTGCAAAGCGGCCTGCACGATCCCGACTTTACGCGCCTGCCGGTTGGCCCCCGCAAGCTGCGCGGGGCGAGCGAAATCGGCTGGAACGTGCAGGGTGAAGGGCCGCTCGTCGACGTGATCGATCTGTTGTTCCTGCTGCGGGCGTCCCCCCATGTCAACCGGATCGAAAGCCTCTCGCTCCTGGCCGGCGACTCGCCCGGCATGGTGCGTGTCCGCTTCCGTTACCTGACGCTCGTGCTCAACAACCCGCCGGCCTTCGACCCGGTCGATCTCGTTCCGAAATTCACGCTCGAGAGCCACGAGCGCCATGCCTACGACGCCCTCGTCGCCCGCGACGTCCTGCGCCCCTACGTCAAACGTCCGCCGCCGCCCCCGCCTCCCCGCACGCCGGGCGGCGCCACCCCGGGCGTCCCGCCCAACACCCCGCCGGGACCCGAGACGTTCAAGATTGTGTCGCTCTCGGAGTGGCAGGGCCAGCCCGAGGTCCACGTGCTCGATCTGACCAATCTGAAGAGCTACCGCTACAAGGCCGGGGACGCCCTGGCCGGCGGCAAAGTGGTGATGGTCGACTATCGGCCGCTGCCCATGCCGGGTCGCGAGATGGTGCTGTCCGAAAGCCGCGTCATCCTGCGTTACGGAGAGGAATACTGGGCGATCGAGCGGGGTCGCACCCTGGCGGACAAGCACAAGCTGACGCCCCAGCAATTGCCGCAGGAGCTGCTGGCCGCGGCACCCAAGAAATAGCCGGGATCACGAAACCCCCGCCGGTGGGCGGCGGGTCCGTGATTTTCCTGACAATGTTTCCCAATCTCTTACGTCCATAGGTAGTTGGAAATCGTTATGAAGATCCTGAAAGCACTCGTGCTGGTGTGGCTGCTCGGAGGGTGGCTGGCGCCCGTTCCGGGCTGGAGCCAGGGCGCTCCGGCGCCTGCGCCCGGCAACGGCCCGACGCAAAATCCCGGCCCCAGCCCCACCCCAGCTGCGACCCCAAACCTGAACCAGCGCAACATCCGGTTTCAGTTCGACGGCATTCCCTACGCCGACGTCATCGAGCGCTTCTGCCAGATGGCCAACAAGCCGCTGCTGGCCGAGACCAATGTTCAGGGCACGCTGACCTACAACGATCCCAATCCCTACAACTACGCGGAAGCGCTCGACACGCTCAACCTCATCCTCGCCATGAAGGGCGTCGTGTTGGTCGAGTCCGGCGCCAACCTCCGCCTCATTCCCTTCCACCACCTCCCCGCCATGCCGATCCGCATCCTCCGTGGCGCGGACGCCAGTGGCGACGTGCGCCCCGGCGAAGTGGCCACCGTCGTCCTCGACGTGAAGAATCTCGACTCCAAGGAGCTCGCCGACGCCGTCACGTCCATGCTGTCGAACGCCGGCTCCATCGCGCCGCTCTCGCGCGGCCGCGGCCTCATCGTCACCGATCGGCTCGCCAACATTCAGCGCATCCGCACCCTCCTTTCCACCATCGACACCGAGGCGTCCGTCAACCGGCAGATGAAAACCTACACGCTCCTCCATGCCTCCGGAGCGATTGTGGCCGACCTGCTCAACCGAACCTTCGGCGTCGCCACCGCCCCCAAACGCACAACCTACAACCCCAACTCCAAGGCGATGGAAGTGCTGCCCGCCGACCCGAACGATTACATCACCGCCGTCTACGACGAGGCGTCGCGCACGCTCGTCCTGTTCGGCCCGGATGAACGCCTGCAGCTGGCCGACGATTTGATCAGCAAGTTCGAACAGAAGGACGGCGGCGGCGGCGACGTCCGCATCTACTACCCGCAACTCATCAAAGCGGAGGAGCTCGCCGGCATCATCCGCCAGGCCGTGCCCGGAGTGGCCGCGCCCAACGAGACCGCCGCGGCGGCCTCCACCAAGGCCCGCCTCATCGTCGACGCCGCCCAGAACCGCCTCATCGTCGCCGCGCCCATCCCCGGGCAGCTCGAGCAAATCGAAACCCTGATCAATCGCGTGGACAAAAATGTGCACGGCCAGGCCGGCGCCGGCAACGTCCCGCTCCGATCGCAGACCGTCCAGTTGACCAAGGTGTTCCGGCCTCGCGCCTCCGACACCACCAACGTCGCCCAGATCCTCACCCAGGCCCTGACCCGCCGCTCGCCTTCCGGACAACTGGTCAGCACCGCCAGCATCAGCTTCGACTCCGCCAGCCAAAGCGTGGTCGTCAGCGGCAGCCCCGGGGACCTCCAGATCGCCACCGACATCGTGGCCCAGCTCGAGACCGGGTCCACCCAGCCGACGACGATGCAGACGCGGTTCATCGAGGTCGGCACCGCCGCCGAGGCCACTCGCCTGATGCCCCTGGTTGAGCAGCTCTACCGCAATGAGGTCGCCAGCGCCGGTGGCGGCGCCGTCGCCCACGCGCGCATCCTGAGCGATGGCGATCGCCTCATCGTCACCGCCAGCAGCGATCACCTCTCGCGCATCGAACGACTCGTGCGCGAGCTCCGCAGCCAGCACGGCGAGACCCAGCCCCGTCGCCTGCAGATCATCCCCCTGCAAAACGCCCGGGTCGAAAACGCCCTCACCAGCATTCAGTCCCTCGTCAACGAAAAGATGTCCGACAAGGCCTTCGTCGACCTCCCCAAACCGTCGATCCTCTCCGATGCCGTCAACAACCGCCTGCTGGTCACCGCCACTGACTCCCAGATCAAGGAGGTCCAGCAGATCGTCACGGTGATCGATGTCGCGCCCGAGAAGGGACGCCGCGAGATGCACGTCGTGCCGCTGACCGCCAAGCCCGCCGCCGAGGTCATTTCCGTTGTCAATTCGCTCCTGGAACAAACGGCCGAGCAAGCCGCCAATCCCGCGCTGGCCCCGCGCCTGTCCGCCGACCCCACCGGCAAGCAGATCATCGTCCTCGCGCAGGCGAAGGACTTCACGCGCGTCGAGCAGCTCATCCGGCAGTTCGACGCGACGCCGGCCACGGCCGCGCCGCGCCAGTTCCGGGCCGTCGAGCTGTTCAGCCGCAACGCGTCCGACTTCGCCCCGCTTGTCAGCCAGCTCTATCAGGAGCAGCTCCGCGGCAACGCCGATCCGCTCGGCGGACCCGCCACCCTGATCCCCGAGGTGAAAAACAACCGCATCATGGTCAGCGGCTCCACCTCCGAGATCGCCCGCGTCGAGGGCATCATCCGCCAGCTTGACCCCGCCGAAAAACGCGCGGCCAAGGAGGAGACCCGCGTCGTCCGCCTCCGCGCCGCCCAGGCCCAGGAAATTTCCGCCCTCGTTGAAAAAAGCATCAACGTCCAGAACCAGCAGGTCCGGGTGATGGTCGACGCGCGCAGCAACAGCCTCGTCGTAAATGGATCTCCCGAGGCCGTCGCCGCCGCCCTTCAACTCATCCAGGAGCTCGACACGCGTCCCGACACCGCCCCCAAGGAGATGCGCATCATCGACCTGCGTTCCGGTGACGCCACCACCCTCGGCCCCATGATCGCCTCCATGCTCGCTGATCTGATGAAGGATCAACGCGGCGCGGACTTCACCGTGCAGAGCCGAATCGTTCCCGACCCGGGCGGCAATCGACTGATCGTGACCGGCCCGCGCGACGAGATCGCCGAGGTCTCGCGCCTCGCCACCCAGCTGGATCAAACGCCCGAGCAATCCGGCAGCGCCCGCGTGTTCAAGCTGCACGAGGCCAACGCGGGCATGCTCGCCCCCATCGTGTCCAACGCCATGCTCCGCTTTGACACCCGCGGCCAGCCGATTCGCAAGGTGATGATTGCCGCCGACGACAAATCCAACAGCCTGATCGTCACCGGCGGGCGGACCGACGTCCAGGATGCGGCGGTGATTATCGAGCGGCTCGACGGCGAGTCGGGCGGGACGGAGTCGCCGGGCGAACGCCGGCGCGAGCTGAAGATCCTGCCGATCAACACCAGCGACTCGGATGGGCTGGCCACGCTGGCCTTGCGCGTCTTCGCCGCGCAAAACGGCGGGCGCAATATTACCAATCTTCTCAGCATCACGCCGGATCCCACCGGCAAGCGCCTCATCGTCCTCGCACCGCCCACGATGTTGAATCAGGTCGAGACCGTGGTGCTCGCGCTCGACCAGCCCGCCGACCAGGCCGCGCGCGAGCTGCACGGCATCGACCTCAAAAATGTCACCGCGAACGACGTGTTCCCCACGGTCAACCGCATCTACGAGGAACAGTCGCGGGGCCGCACGATCAAGCCCGCGACCATCTACCCGGATGCCGCGGGCCGGCGGCTGAACGTCTGGGGCACGAAGGAACAGGCGACCGCCATCCAGCAGATCGTCGGCACGCTCGAAAGCCAGAGCGTCGTCCCGCGCGAAACGCGGGTCTTCGATCTCGGGCGCCTGGTCGAGGCGCAGCGCGTCCTGCCGCTCGCGCAGCAGCTCTACAAGGATCATTACGCGAACAACCCCGCCGGCGGCCCGAGCGACGCCCAGTTCATCTCCGACGGGCGCTCCGGCCGAATCATCGTCTCCGCCCGCCAGGATCAGACTAACGCCATCGAGCAGATCTTCGCCCGCCTGCAGGTCGGCGCCAACACGAATTCCATCGCGCGCGAGACGCGCAGCTTCGAAGTCGGCACCGCGGCCGATGTCCAGCGCCTCCTGCCCATCGTGCAGCAGCTTTACCAGGATCACTGGAAGGACCGCGCCGAGACGGATCCAGCGGACGCCCAGATCGTGGGCGACGCCCTCGCCGGCCGCATCATCGCCAGCGGCAAGGCCGAGCACCTGAAACACATCGAGGCCATCATCCAGCAGCTCGGCGCCGGCACGGCCCGGCCGCGCAGCCAGGCCCGCGACACCCGCGTTTTCGACCTGACCACCGCCAGCGCCGTCGAACTGGCCGGCACCGTCTCGACCCTTTACCGCGAGGAGGCCAAGGCCCGCTTCGGCACCCAGTCTCCCGACACCGTCATCACGCCCGACGCCGGCGGCAACCGCCTCATCATCGTCGGCGAGACCAACGAGCTGGACGCCGTCGAAGCCATCGTCCGCAAGCTCGACAAGGTCAGCGCGCAAAGCGCCACCGCACGAGTGTTCAAACTCAAGTCTGCTGACCCGGCCAAGATCGCGGAGATCCTGACCACGTCCCTGGTTCGATACGACGCGTATGGCCGGCCGCAAAAGCGCGCCACGGTCAGCGTGGATGCCAAGACCCGCACGTTGATCGTCACCGGCGATCCGAAGGAGCTCGGCAGCGTGGCGACCATCATCGAGCAGCTCGACCAATCCCTCGGCGCCCAGACCAACCGCACGCTGAAGGTGGTCACGCTGCGCCAGGGGAAGGCGGCCGAGCTGTCTCCCAAGCTGCGCCAGCTCTACACCGATCAGCTCAGCGCCCAGCCGGATTTGAGCACCAGCGAGATCCTGATCATGGAGGAGCCGGCCAACAACCAGCTCATCCTCGCCGGGACCGAGCCGCAGCTGGCGCTCCTCGAGCGGATCCTGACCGAGCTGCAGGCCGCCGCGACCGCCCGGGGCGAGCGCGCCACCCGCTTCATCGAGGTCGGCCAGGCGGATGAGCTCAGCCGCCTCCAGCCCCTGGTCATGCAGCTCTACAACGATCGCTGGAAGAATCGCGACGCCTCCGACCCGGCCGACGCGCAGCTCATCGCCGATGCCAAGAACGGCCGGTTCATCGTCACCGGCCGGACCAACCACCTCGACGAAATCGAACGCATCGTCGGCGAGGTGCGCACATCGGAGCTGGCTCTGCCTCGCGACACCCGCATCTACGATCTCTCGACGGCCAACGCCGCCGAGCTCGCGACCACCGTGCGTTCCCTCTATCTTGACCAGGCCAAGACCCGCCCGGCCGCGCAGCCGCAGGAGACTCTCATCCTGCCCGACACCACGAGCAACCGCCTGATCGTTTCCGGGACCACCAACGAGCTCAATTCGGTC
This sequence comes from Limisphaerales bacterium, assembly GCA_044229355.1. Classification (GTDB taxonomy): domain Bacteria; phylum Verrucomicrobiota; class Verrucomicrobiia; order Limisphaerales; family JADJPG01; genus JBGARF01. The sequence continues at coordinate 95,573 of JBGATF010000002.1, read as the reverse complement.
GAGGAAATCATCCGCAAGCTCGACAAGGTCAGCGCCCAAAGCGGCACGGTCCGCCTCTTCAAGCTGAAATCCGCCGATCCGGCCAAGGTCATGGAAGTGCTCGGCAACGCGCTGATGAGCTACGACTCCTATGGGCGCCCGCGCCGCCGGGTCGGCCTGACGGTCGACGCCAAGACCCGGACCATCGTCGTGGCAGGGGATCCCAAGGAGCTCCAGGCGCTGCAGAACGCGTCGGTCATCATCGAGCAGCTCGACAGCGCTCTCGGTTCTCAGGCGGAGCGAAAGATAAAGGTCGTCGCGTTGAAGCAGGCCAAGGCCGGCGAACTTTCACCCAAGCTGCGCCAGCTCTACAACGACCAGATGGCGAGCAAGCCGGACTTGGGCACGACCGATATCCTCATCATGGAGGACACTCCGGCGAACCAGCTCATCCTCGCCGGCAGCGACGAACAGCTCGCCCTGCTCGAACGCATTATCGGCGAGGTCCAGTCGACGGCGCTGAACCAGGGCGCGCGCGAGACCAGGCTGTTCGAGATCGCCCCGGCCGGCGACGGGGCCCGCCTCCAGCCGCTCGTGCAACAGCTTTACCTGGATCGCTGGAAATCGAAGGAGGCTGGGGACCCGCCGGACGCCCAGATCATGACTGACGCCGCCAACGGCCGGCTGGTCGTGACCGGTCGCACCAATCACCTGGCCGAGATCGGCGCCCTCATCGACCTGCTCAAGGAGTCGGGCGCGGCGTCGCGCCGGGACGTGCACGTTGTGAACGTCCAGCATCAGTCCGCGCAGGCGCTGGCGTCGTTGTTGAACCAGGTGTACACGCGGCAGGTCGCCAGCACGGATCCCTCTGAACGGCTGGCCATCACCGCGCTGGCCGATGATCGGACCCTGGTCGTCGAAGCCGCCGGCCGCACCTTCGAGCAGGTCGGCCAGCTCGTGACCCGCCTTGACGCCGACCAGGGCGGAGCTGATGGCGTCATCCAAACCGTCCATTTGAAAAAGGCCCGGGCGGACAATCTGGCCGAGGCGATCAACAACAGCCTGACGAACCGCCTGGGGCCGGCCATGGCCCGGCGGGTGAGCATCACCGCGGTCGCCGGGGTCAACAGCCTGCTGATCAATGGCCCCACCAACGCCATCGATGGCGTGATGAAGATCGTCCACGAGCTGGACGCGGAGAGCGAGGCGGGTGACATCGAGGTGCGCGTTTACAAGCTGGAGAACGGCACCGCCCGCCAGGTGTCGAGCCTGCTCGAGGACCTGCTGGACAATGTGACCCGCTACCAGAGCCGCGCCCGGACGGGACGGTTTATTCCCGCGTCGATCTCCGTCAATGAGCGCGACAACTCCCTCATCGTGTCCGGCACCGCGGCGCACTTTCGCATCATCGAAAAGATCCTGCCCACGCTGGACAAGGCGCCCGAACGCGCCGAGCGCGATGTCGAATTTGTCTGGCTGAAAAAGGTCAAGGCCTACGATGTCGTCTCCAAGCTCGAGGCCGTCTTCGAGGATCGGCCCCGCGGCGAACGCCCCGTCATCGAGGCTGACTCGTTCAACAACTCCATCACGGTCATCGCGCGACGCGGAGATATTGCCCAGATCCAAAGCCTGATTAGCCGCCTCGATGAAACGGCCAAGGACAGCACCGCCCAGGTGCGGCTGCGCCCGCTGGACCGGGTGGCCGCGGATCAGATGGCCCAGATGCTGCGCAATATCTATCCGCAGATGGCGCACGGCCAGGTGCGGCTCGTGGATCAATTGACGAACAGCGCGCCGGCCGTGCCCGCCGGCCCGCGCCCGGATTTCATCGGCCCGCCGCTGCCTCCCGGCTCCGCTGGCCAGTCCGGCGTCAGCTCCGGCGGCGGCACAAACGGGACCGAGGTGCTCGTCGCCGTGGACAAGAATGCCAACGCCCTCATCCTCTCCGGCCCGGCCGAGGAACTCGACAACATCGATCGCATCATCTCGGATCTGTCCTTCAATTTTTACGGCAACGAAGCCGAGTTCCGCCTGTTCCCGCTGAAGGAGGCAGACCCGGTCATCGTGGCCCGCACGCTGGTCGATCTGCTCCGCCAGGATCCGGTTCAGGGCGGGCCCATTCCGGGTGGACCGCAATTTCAGGCCCAGGCCCAGGCCCAGGCGCGCGCCCAGCAGCAACGCCGCATCACCGTGGTGCCCGAGCCGCGCACGCGCAGCGTCATTGTGCGCGCCCGCCCGACGGACTTCGCCCTGATGGAATCGTTGATCAAGCAGCTCGACATCTCCGGCGGCGCCGCCCAGCTCGAGTTCCGTTTGGTCATCCTGACCAATGCCCCCGCCGAAAAGGTCCAGCCGCTGGTGCAGCAGATGGTCGCCCAGCTTAACCTGATCCGGCCGGGAGAGCCGCTCACCGTGACGCCCGATCCGCGCTCGCACGGACTGCTCGTGGTGGCGCGGGACACGGTGCTCAACCAGGTGGAAAAGATGATTCGCTCGCTCGACACGCCGTCGCCCAATGTCGAGGCCGAGGTGTTGATGGTCCCGCTCAAGAAAGCCAATGCCGCCCAGCTCGCGGCCCTCCTGCAAAACATGCTGCGGCCGGGCGCCGCCGGCGAGCTCACGCCGGAAGCCCGCGAACTCCAGGAGCAAGTCCGGCGATTGAAAGTCCGAAACAGCGCCGGCCAGCCCGTCGTGCTCGATCTCTCCCAGACCATCAAGATCTCCTCCGACCCGGTTTCGGGGCAGGGCGGGGCCAACCGCGTCATCCTCACTTCGTCCCCCGACAACTTGCAGGCCCTCGCCGCCGTGGTCGCCATGATGGACACCGTCGCCGTCACCGACGGGGTCGAGGTCAGGCTTGTCCCGCTCGAATTCGCCGACGCGGCCACGGTGATGCAAACGCTGACGGCGATTTTCTCGCAAGGCCAGCGTCTGGCCGTGAGCCCGACAGGCTCCACGGCCGAGCCGACCAACGCGCCCGGTCGCGCCTTGGTTCAACCTCTGAACATGTCGGCTGACCCGCGATCGAACACGGTGATCCTCAGCGGACGGCCCGAGTCGCTCGAGCTCGCCCAGCGGCTCATCGCCGATCTCGACAAGCCGATGGACCGCTTCCTGACCGATGTGCGCCTTTTCCGGATGAAATATGCGGCGGCGACCCGCCTGGTCCCGCTGCTGCAGGCGGTCTTTGCCGACGGCCCCCCCGTGCCTGGCGTGGAGGGGCTCAACACCCAGATCACCCGCCTGCGCACGCTGCGCGACGGTGAGATTCCCAAGATGACCGCGGCCCCCAAGCTGCGGTCGGCGCTGACCATCCAGGCGGATGACACGGCCAACATTCTTGTCGTGGCGGCGCGCAGCGACGCGATGGCCCTGATTTCGGATGTCATCGCCGAGCTGGACATTCCCGCGGCGTCCGGGCTGGAGACCGTGCGCGTCTACGCGCTCACGCACGCCGATCCGGCACCGGTGGCCCGGGTCATCAACGAGCTTTACAGCGGCCCGCGCGCCGCAACGCTGCGGACCGAGGATCGCCCGATCGTTACCGTCGACGAGCGCTCCAGCTCCATCATCGTGGCCGGCAACGCGAAGTCGTTCGCCATCATCGAGGGTCTGTTGCAGAAGCTGGATCAACAGCTCACGTTCGACCTGCGCGACATCCGGATCCTGCCGCTGGAGAACGCCGACGCCAACACCCTCGCCGCCACCCTGCAGCGCCTCGTCGACGCCCGCGTGACGGCGCGCGCGGCGGCCAATCGCGGCTCCGCCGAAACCCTCAAGGTCATCATCATGGCCGATCCCCGCAGCAACAGCCTGCTCGTCGGGGCTTCCCGGGATGGCTTCGAGCTGGTGGAAAGCCTCGCCCGGCAGCTCGATCGATCCGGCCCGGCATTGAGCGGCCAGATTCGCATCATCGCCGTGACCAATGCCGACGCCCGGGTGCTCAGCGCGACGCTGACGACGCTGTTTGACCAACGCTACGCCGCCGCCCGCTCCAGCGACGTGGGCCGCAACAAGCCGGTCATCCTCGCCGATCCGCGCAGCAACAGCCTGCTCGTGACCGCCAATCAGGAGGACAACCGCTCGATCGACGATCTTCTCGGCCGCCTGGATCAGAAGCTGACCAACCCGTCCCTGACCCTCACGGTGGTGCCGCTCAAGCACAACGACTCGGCCAAGGTGGCCACCATGATCGAAAGCATCTTCGCCGCCCGCCAGCGCGCCCAGACATTGCCCGGGCAAACGCCGCTGCCCTCCGACCAGATCAAGGTGGAGCCGGATCCCTTGAACAACGCGCTCATCATCTCCGCCAGCCGCGAAAACCTCGAGGTCATCCAGGAACTGTTGGGCCGGCTCGACGCGGAGCCGACGGTCCCCGGCGGCGTCTTTGAGACGTTCACCCTCCAGTTTGCGGACGCCCAGCGCGTGGCCAATATCCTGAAATCCCTCGTCGACCAGGGCCTGTATCGCCCCGGGCTTCCGGCGGGAGCCACCGCTGGCACCGGCCGCGGCGGGCGCGACGCCCTCGCGGTCAGCGTCGACCCGCGGGGCAACACTCTCATCGTCTCGGCCAGCCCGGAAAACCTGTCGATTGTCCGCGAGGTGGTGCGCCGGGTGGACACGCGGGATTTTGCGAAGGAAGGCGACGTGAAGCTGTATGCGCTGAAGAACGCCCGCGCGAGCTCGCTGGCCCAGACCCTCAGCCAGTTTTTTGCGGCCAAGCGCGCCGCCGACACCGTGGCGGTCAACGCCGGCGACCGGCTGATACCGGTGTCCGTCATTCCGGACGATCGGGTCAACGTCTTGATCGTCACGGGCGGCAAGGAGGCGTTCGACGTCGCGGATCGGGTCATCCAGCAGCTCGACGGCGAGGGCGTGTTCTCGCGGGTGAATTTCAAGGTCATCCCCTTGCGCAAGGCCACCGCCACGAAGCTGCAGGCGACGCTCACGCCGATCTTCGCCAACCGGCCGGCCCGGGTGCGCGGCGAGACGCCGGACCCAATCACCATTGTGGCGGACGCCTGGGTCAACGCCCTGCTCGTCGGAGCTTCCATTGAAGATATGGCCACGGTGGAGGGCCTGATCGCGAGGCTGGACACCGACCCGACCGACGTGGGACTCGCGGTGCAGGTGTTTTCCTTGCTCAAGGCGGACGCGCGACGCGTGGCCACGACCGTGCAGGGGATCTACCGGGAAGGCACGCCGGGCTCGACGTTGCCGATCACCGTCACCGCCGATGAACGGATGAACGCGATCATTGTCAGCGCCGGCGAGGCTGATGCTCGCCGGATCGGCGAGTTGGTCAAAAAGCTCGACACCGACCAGGTCGCGCGCGTCAGCGAGATCCGCGTGTTCGGCCTGCGCTACGCCAAGGCGGAATCGCTCTCCAGCATCCTGACCGCCGCGCTGAACACCAAGCCGACCCCGCTGACCGAGCAAAGCCCGAACGCCCAGTCCGTCCTCCAGTTCATCACCCGATCCCAGGAGGGCCGCGAGCTGGTTACGTCCGCCCTGAAGGAGGCGGTGCTCATCACGCCCGACCCGCGGGTCAATTCGCTCATCGTTTCCGCCCCCGTGGATTACATGGGGCTGCTCGAACAGATCATCACCCGCCTGGACGACGCCTCCCATCAAAAGGCCAAGATCAAGGTGTTCAATCTGACCAACGCCGATGCGCGGCAGACGGCGGAGTTGTTGACCGGGATGTTTCGCATGACGCAGGCGCCCGGCGTGGTCGGCGGGAACAGCCGTTCGATTCAATACACCCTGGTCAAGCCGGTGGCGCATGCGGCGGGCGGCGGCCAGACCGAGCGGGAGGTGGCGTCCGCCGTGCTCGGGTCCGAAGAGCAAAGCGCGCTTTCCGTGTCGGTGGATCCCCGGACGAACAGCCTGCTGGTGGGCGGCACGGAGGATTATGTCGCGCTGGTCTCGCAGATCATTGATTCGCTGGACAGCAGCGAGGCGCAGGAGCGCAAGTCGGAGGTCTATCGCCTGCGCAACTCCCAGGCGCAGGAGGTGGCCACGGCCGTGCGGTCGTTCCTGGAGACGGAGCAGGCGCGGGTGACGAAGGCGCTGGGGGCGGAGGCGGTGGGCAGTTCGCAGCGCGTGCTCGAGCGGGAGATCGCGGTGGTGGCGGAGCCCGTCAGCAACACATTGCTGCTCTCCGCGAGCCCGCGGTACTTCGACGACATTCACAAGCTGATCGAGGAGCTCGACCAGCCGCAGCCGCAGGTGCTGATTCAGGTCCTGATCGCCGAGGTGTCGCTCGACAACTCGCTCGATCTCGGCCTGGAGTGGACCTACAACAGCATTCCGTTCGCGGCCGGCATCCAGCTGAGCGAGGCCAAGTGGATCGCCTCGGGATTCTCCTCCGCCGTCACGGGCGGGGATTACAACTTCCTTTTTCGCGCGCTGGAGGAGAAGGGCCGGCTGGAAGTGCTCAGCCGGCCGCAGATCGTGACCGCCGACAACAAGGCGGCCGTGATCAATGTCGGCCAGCAGGTGCCGCTCATCACCGACAGCCGCGTGACCGAGCGCGGCGACACCATCAACTCCTTCAAATACGAAAATGTCGGCGTCAACCTGCGCGTGACGCCGCGCATTGCTCCGGACGGCTTCGTCAAGCTGGAGGTGGGCACGACGAACAGCACGATCAGCAGCTCGACCGTCCAGGTGAACCAGAACGCCGAGGTGCCGATCATCAACCAGCGCGTCGCCAGCACGACCGTCAGCGTGCAGAGCGGCCAGTCGATCCTCATCGGCGGGCTGATCGGCACCAGCGACGACAAGCGGGTGCGCAAGGTGCCGTTCCTCGGTGACATCCCGGTGCTGGGCTACCTCTTTCGCAGCAATCGCAACCGGCAGGAGCGGCGGGAGTTGCTGATCCTGCTCACGCCCCAGATTCTGGCCAAGGCGGAGCAGCACCCGCGCGAGACGGACCTGCGCACGATCACGGACGAGCAGTTGCGAAAATCCCGGATTAAGGATGAGATTCAGCGCGATGAAGTGCAGAAGCAGCTTCTGGATCCGCTGTTCCCGCCGTTGCTCAACGATGAGTCCGGCGATTGAAGCGTCGGCCCAGGCTGAAGTCCGGGGTCCGATTCAGGCGCGGGGGCGGCTGGTAAAGCGGGTGTCGCCGGCTTGGCCCGCGTTGAACTTTCTGCGGCTGGCCAGGCTTCTCTTTTCCGTGAGCCCGGGGATTCTTGATTTACGATTGCGGATTGTCGGACTCGGCAATCTGAAATCAAAAATCAGCAATCACAAATCGGCAATGCGCCCCGACGAGGTTCAGGGCCGCAATTCGTGTGCGGCATTGCCGGACGCAGCTTTCCAAGAATCGCAAAGCAGGGATGATTTCAACCCTCCCGTCGTCCCTGGTTTTCTGCGGGCGAGGACGCCCGCACCCCGGAGCGTGCCGCCTTCCCTGGCCGGGGCGGTCTTCGCCTTCTTCATCCTGGCCCTCGGCCTGTTCGCGCTCGGCGGCTGTGCCAGCCGCCGCTCCGAGGGTTCGGCTGGCGGCCGCCCGGTGGAGCGCCTGGATCTGTTCCTGTTGCCGCTGGCCCTCGACCTCGATGGACGACCGGGACCCGACGCTCTCGGCGCCCGGGTTTATGCTGGCAGCCGGCGTTCGGCCATCGGCGCGCCGCTGACGTCGGGACGTTTGGAGATGTTGCTGTTTGATGGCGTGGTCCGCGCGGATGAACTGGGTCAGGCGACCCCGCTCCGGGTTTGGAGCTACGAAGGCGGGAAGCTCGCGGCGTACGCCCAGAAAACGTCCATCGGCACCGGCTACCGTTTCATCCTGTCCTGGGGCGAGCAGGCGCCGCGGAAGGAACGCATCACGCTCGTCGCCCGCTATACCGCGCCCGATGGATTCGTCGTGACTTCCGCGCCGGGCAGCATTCCGTTGGTGGTCAAGTGAGGGGCACGCCGCGTTTTGTGCGCCGCGCGCCGCGAAGTCCACGTCGGAAATGCGGGCTGGGAGATTGAGCTCGCCGGACCGACAAATAACCAATAACCAATGACCAATGACCAATGACCATTTGTCATTTGTCGTTTGTCATTTGTCATTTGTCATTTGTCATTTGTCATTTGTCATTTGTCAGATTTCAGGATTCCGATTCTGTGGTTCATGAAATACTCAAACCTGCAACGAGGCGCGCGAGTTGGAGTCATGAACTTTGAGATGTTCAACCTCATCCGTCCCGCTTGGTGGACGGGGCACCTCCATCCCCGCGGGATCGCGGAGAAGGATCCGTGGGAGAGGAGGATGGCCGGCAGGCGGGCGATCGTCTGGGCAGGCCTTGTCCTGGCCGCGATGACCCTGGCGATGAACCTCGCGGCGCAGCCGCTGGGGCGCGCCGCGCAGGTGTTGTGGCTCGATGGTGAAGGGGCGTACGCGGAACTGCCCGATGGCCTGATGTCCGGCGTGACGTCGGGCACGGTCGAGCTTTGGGTGCGGACGGACGGCATCAAGTCCAATGCGCGCTTCGTCGACTTTGGCGGGCCGCGGCAGGAATTCTACCTGGGGATTGATGGCGGGAATCCGGACTTGAAGCTGCTGCTGACCGATCCGTCCGGAGAACGGCACCGGTTGATAGTTCCGGACGTGATCGAGCGCGGGCGTTGGATGCATCTGGCGGCCGTGGCGGACGCAACGGGGGTGGCGCTTTACTTCAATGGCGTGCTGGTGGCGACCAACGCCCAACCGGCCGGCTTTGGCGGGCTGGGCTCGGGCGACAATTTTCTCGGGCGCGCCGGAGGTTCGCGGAGCCGCTCGGGCTTTTTGCGGGGCGAGATTGATGAAGTTCGTGTTTGGTCCGTGGCACGGTCGGCGGAGGAAGTTCGTTCGGACATGCGCGGTGAGGCGGTGGCGGGGGCGGCGGGGTTGATTGGTATCTGGAATTTTGAGGATGGGACGGCGCGGGACGCCGGGCCGGGCCGGCGGGACGCGCGCCTGCGCGGCGGTGCGCGGGTGGTGGATCTGGCCGGGCGGCCGCTGGATCGGCTGGCGCCGTCGGCGGTGATTGCCGGGACGGTGCGCACCGAGGGCGCGGGAGCGGAGTTGGGGCGGCCGCTGGTTTTCGTGCTGGCCGGGCGGCGGTTGGCGCATAGCGGGCGGGTTGACCTGAGTGGCCGGTTCCAGGTGATTTTGCGCGGCCCGCTGCCCGAGGTGCAGGTCTGGGCGGTGGCGGGCAGCCGATTGGCGGCGAGCGGCGGCGTCCCGCTTTTGCCGGGCGAGCGACGCGAAGTGGCGCTGGTGCCCAGGGAAGCCACGTCGAAACAGAAGGAAGTTTTTGTGTCGGCGCTGGTGGGCGCGGTCGAGCCGGGGCGCGCGACGGAGGATCGCGTGCTGGCCATCGCGGCACTCGGTCAGTTGCGCTGGGCGAACCTCGAGGTGTTTTCGGTCCTGACCCGGGCGTTGGAAGATGCGGATCTGCGGGTGCGGGAGGAGGCCTCCGGCGCGCTGGCTTCGCTGGACATTCCCAACGCGCTGCAGGAGATCTACGAAAAGCGAAGCCGCGCGATGGCCTACTTGTTCTGCGGGCTGCTCGCGCCCTTCGGCGCCTTTCATCTGCTCCTCTGGGGCTATTTCCCCAAGGTGCGCAGCCATCTGTATTTCGCCATCTACATCGCTTCCGCGGTGGGGCTGACCTTTGTTCGGCTCGAGTTCGAGCGGCCCGGGCACTTCGCCGCCTCCGCCGTCTCCGTCTCCTCCCTGGCCGTCCTGAACTCCCTGCTGGGTCTCTGGCTGATCTACTCGTTCTTCTACGAGCGCGTCCCCCGAATTTTTCGGTACCTCGCCGTCGCCGGCCTGATTGGGATCCTGGGGACTCGATTCGGCCGGGAAGAGCTCGAAATCTTTTTTGCCAGCGCCCGGCGCGAGACGGACTTCAGCTCCGGCGTCATCCTGCCCATGGTCGCCCTCGGCCTGGTCGGCCTGGTCTCGCTCTGCGTCAACCTCGAGACCTTCCGCGCGGTGGTGGTGGCCATCGTCCGGCACAAACGCGGGGCCTGGATCGTCGGGGGCGGCTTTCTGGCCTTTCCCCTCCTCCCGCTGCTGGCCTGGCTCGGCGAGTCCGGCGCTCCGGACTTCCTGCGGGGCGCCCTTGGCTATCCCTTCTGGAGTTTCCTGTCCAATCTCGGGGTGGTGATTTTTGCCGCCTGCGTGTCGGTGCACCTGGCCCGCGACTTCGCGCAGACGCATCTCAAGCTGACCGAGGCCAAGGAGCAAATCGAACTGCAAAACCGGGAGCTGGCGGCCGCCAGCGCCACGGCCGAGGCCGCGCGCCAGGCGGCGGATCAGGCCAGCCAGGCCAAATCGCAGTTCCTGGCCAACATGAGCCATGAGCTGCGCACCCCGCTCAACGCCATCATCGGCTACACCGAAATGGTCGGCGAAGAACTCGACGACCTCGGCGCCGCCCAGGTGAAGCCCGATCTCGAGAAGGTCGTCGCCGCGGCCAAACATCAGCTCACGCTCGTCAACGACATCCTCGATCTTTCCCGGATCGAAGCCGGCAAGACCACGCTGTTCCTGGAGGACTTCGAGGTCGGCGCCCTCGTGCGCGAGGTGGCGGCCACGGTGCAGCCGCTGGTCGAAAAGAATCGCAACCAGCTCGAGGTCGTCTGCTCGCCGGATGTCGGGCGCATGCGCGCCGATCAAACCAAGGTCCGGCAGACCTTGTTCAACCTGCTCAGCAATGCCTGCAAGTTCACCGAAAATGGGCGCGTCGAGCTCGTCGTCTCCCGCGCCCCGGCCGACCCGGCCACCGTGAACCAGCCCGGCGCGCCGCCGCCCTTGCCCCGGCCGCTGTCGACAGCCGCCGCCACGGCGGTCGGCGACCGCGTTTCGTTTGCGGTCACCGACACCGGCATCGGCATGACGCCCGAACAACTGGGACGCCTGTTCCAGTCGTTCACCCAGGCGGATGCGTCGACGACACGAAAATATGGCGGCACGGGCCTGGGCCTCGCGATCTCCCGACGCTTCTGCCAGATGATGGGTGGCGACATTACGGTCACGAGCCAGTCCGGGGTCGGCTCGACCTTTGTCGCTAACTTGCCGGCGGAAGTCCCCGAGCCCGCGCGCGAGTCGGTCCCAACCCTGGCCGCCCCGGCGCCGGCGCCCGTGGTGGCGCCTGATGATTCCCGTCCCCTGGTGCTCGTGATCGACGATGACCCGGCCGCGCGGGAATTGTTGCAGCGGGCGCTGACCCGCGAAGGGTTTCGCGCCGAGGTCGCCGTCGATGGGCGGGCGGGACTCGAGCTGGCGCGGCGTTTGCATCCGGCGGTGATTACCCTCGACGTGATGATGCCGGGCCTGGACGGTTGGTCGGTCCTGAGCGCGTTGAAGGCCGAGCCGGCGATGGCGGCGATCCCCGTCGTCATGGTCACGATTGTGGACGACCGCCGGCGGGGCTATTCCCTGGGTGCAGCGGATTATCTGACCAAGCCGATCGACTGGCCCCGCCTGGGCGCGATCCTGCAGAAGCACGGCGGGGCGAAGCCGGGGGGCGCCGGGGTGTGTGCGCTGGTTGTCGACGACGACGAGGTGGTCCGGGCGGGGTTGCGGCGGGTGCTGGCGCAGGCCGGCTGGTCGATGGTGGAAGCGGCCGATGGACGGGCGGCCCTCGAACGGCTGGCGGAAAATCCGCCTGCGTTAATCCTGCTGGATCTTCTCATGCCAGGCATGGATGGATTCGATTTTCTGGAGGCGATTCGAGGTCGACCAGGGATGTCGGAGATTCCGGTGATCGTCATGACCGCAAAGGAGCTGACTGCGGAGGAACGACGTCAACTTAGCGGGCGGGTGGGTCAAATCGTGACGAAGAGCGGTGGAGCGGGTGACGGGTGGATTGAAGAGATCAAGCGCGCGCTAATTCCGGCGACGCGGGGTGGAGGTCGGCCGTGAGCGCGGGCGTCCCCGATCCGGCGGGCGATGGCGGACGGGCAGGGGGAACGGGTGCGACTGGCCCGCTTGCGTTGACGGAACTGGCGCGCGTTCGGCATGAGCTGCGCACGCCGATCAATCACATCCTTGGCTACAGCGAGATGCTGCTGGAAGATCCAGCGGTGCCGACGCCGTTGGCTGCGGACTTGCGGCGGGTGCATACTGGCGGCCGGAGGTTGCAGCAACTCATCGGCGAGTATTTCAGCGAAGCGACCGCGGGCCAGCCGGCGGACTGGCAGCGGATTCAGCACGAATTGCGAACGCCGGTGAACCAGATCATCGGCTACACGGAGCTGCTCCAGGAACTGGCGCGGGAACAGGGCTGTGAGAGCGCGGTGGCGGATTTGCAGCGCATCCGCGAGGCGGCGGGCCAGTGGCTGGCGCTGGCGGAGCGGCATTTGCGCGGGCTCAACGCCGTTCCGGCGACCGTTCCGGCGTCGTCGGTGTCGTCGGTGTCGTCGGCCGTCCCCGGGCCGGGCGAGCGCGGCGTGCGCTCGGCGGAGCCGGCTGAGCCGGCTGACACGCCGGCGTCGTCGCAGGTTCCCGGGGCGGACGCGGGCGGACAGATCTTGCTGGTGGACGATGACGAGGCCAATCGCGACATGATGGCCCGTCGCTTGCGCCGGCATGGGCATGCAGTGACGATCGCCATGGGGGGCGAAGAGGCGCTGCGCCTCGCGGCCAGCCGGGCGTTCGACCTGGTGCTGCTGGACATGCTGATGCCCGGGTTGAGCGGTACGGAAGTGCTCGTGCGCCTGAAGCAGAACCCGGCGTTGCGGGACATGCCGGTCATCCTGCTCTCGGCCCTCGATCAAGAGGCGGAGATCGCGCGGTGCATCGAGTTGGGGGCGGAGGATTATTTGTCGAAGCCGGTCAATCCGGTATTTCTCTGGGCGCGTCTCGGAGCGTCGCTGGAGCGGAAGCGGTTGCGCGATCGGGAACGGGCGGCATTCGAGGCGCTGCGCCAAAGCGAGCGTGCCCTGGCCGCCAACCTCGCCGAGGCCGCGGCCTACGTGCGTTCGCTTCTGCCGGCGCCGCTGACCGGCGAGATCGCCGCGCACTGGTGTTTTCAGCCGGGCGCCCAGCTGGGAGGCGACGCCTTTGGCTATCACTGGCTGGATGAGCGGCACTTTGCCGTTTTCCTGCTCGACGTGTGTGGACACGGCGTGGGCGCCGCCTTGCTCTCGGTCTCGGTGCTGAACACCCTGCGCGCGCAGACGCTGCCGGGCGTGGATTTTCGACAGCCGGCCGGTGTGCTGTCGGCGCTGAACCGCGCGTTCCCGATGGAGCAACAGAACCAGCTTTATTTCACCATCTGGTATGGGGTCTACGATCGGCGCGAGCGCACGCTGGTGTACTCCGGGGCCGGCCATCCGCCGGCTCTCCTGCTGCCGACGGCCGGCGCCGGCGAGGGCCGGGTCGAACTGCGCCAGCCGGCTCCCGCCATCGGCTGTTTGGCGGAAGCCACCTACACACAGGGCGCCCAGGTCGTGCCGCCCGGCGCCCGGCTCCTGGTGGTCAGCGACGGAGTTTACGAGATTCCGCGGCCGGATGGACGGACGGGAACGTGGCGGGACTTTGCGGCGGCGTTCGTGGAACCCGCGTTTGCCGCCGCGCGGCCGGAGCAACGGTTGCAGGGCGCGCTCGCCGCCAGCGGGGCATCCGGATTGGAAGACGACTTTTCGGTGGTGGACCTGGTTTTCACCTAGGCCGGTTCCGACGTGGTTGGCGGAGCAGTCAGGCGTTTGCCGAGGCGGAGGATGTTGTGATTGCCGTCGCGCTGGTAGTCGACGGTGTCCATGAAGCTACGGATGAGGTGGACGCCGAGGCCGCCGATGGGTTTGTCGTCGGGGTGGATTGACGTGTCGACGGGCGGGCGGGCCAGGGGGTTGAAGGCGATGCCGTCGTCCTCGACCTCGATGCGGAGCCAGCCGTCGGCGACGGCGAGGCGGAGGTGGATTTGATGGCGGCCGGGTTCGCCGGAGGGGCCGTAGCCGTGGTGGAGCAGGTTGCTGATGTGCTCTTCGAGGGCGAGGTCGGCGGCCTGGAGCACGCGGGCCGGCAGGGCGTGAGCCCGGCCAAACTCCGCCAGCGCCGGCGGGAGACGCCGGCGATCCTCGGGCGTGTTGAGAAGCGTGAGGTGCAACAACAGGCGGGCGGCCGTGCGCGGGCGGAACGGACCGGCTACATCGATTCGATGACGAGATGTTTGAGGCCGGTGGTTTCGATGACCGCCTCGACATCGGAGGAGGGCCGGGTGATGAGCAGCGTGCGCTGGCTGTTCTTCATCTGGCGCCAGTATTGCATGAGCACGCGCAGGCCGGCGGAGCAGAGGAACGTGACCTCGGCGAGGTTGACGTAGATGGGGTTGGCGCCGTCGCGGATGGTGCCGAGGATTACCTCCTCCAGCGTGTTGGCGCCGGCGCCGTCAATGCGGCCGGAGACCATCAGCTCGTGGCATTCGCCCGTGATATTCTTGCGAATCTCCATAGGTTCGTGGATTGCTGACGTCATTAAACCGGGGCTCCCGGCGCGGGGCAACGCCTAAGATCCATCACGCGGTGAGAATTTCCCGGATGACCTCGCCGTGCACGTCGGTCAGGCGCCGATCGACTCCGTTCTGCCGGACGGACAGCTTTTCGTGGTTGATGCCTAACAGATGGAGGATGGTGGCGTGGAAATCGTAGCAGTACGCCTTGTTCTCCACCGCCTGGTAGCCCCAGTCGTCGCTGCGGCCGTGGGCGGCGCCCGGCCGGATGCCGGCGCCCCAGAGCCAGGAGACGAAGCTGCCGCCGTTGTGATCGCGGCCGGTCGATCCCTGGGCGAAGGGCGTGCGGCCGAACTCCGTGGTCCAGATGACCAGCGTGTCCCGGTCCAGCCCCCGGGCCTTGAGATCCTGCAGGAGGGCGGCAATGGGGCGGTCGACGCTGGCGGCCATTGGCGGCAGCTCGTTGATGATGCTGCCGTGGTTGTCCCAATTGCCGGTGGCGCCCTGCGGGCCGCTCCAGACCTGCACGAACCGCACGCCGCGTTCCACGAGCCGCGCGGCGAGAAGGCAGCGCCGGCCGAAATCCTCCGTGACCTTCTGCTCGAGCCCGTAGCGCTGGCGCAGGGCGGCCGGCTCGCGCTGGACGTCGAACGCCTCCGGCGCGGCCAGTTGCATGCGCGCGGCCAGTTCGTAGCTGGCGATGCGCGCGTCGAGCCGGGAGTCGCCCGGGTGCTCGGCCGCGTGCGCGCGGTTCATTTGGGCCAGCAACTCCAGGCCGGCGGCGTCGTTGGTGGGCTGGGCAAAGGCGAATTTTCCCGAAGGAAACAAATCCGGGACCGGCCGGGCGCTGGCGGCATTGATGACGGTGCCCTGGTGCACGGCCGGCAGGAAGCCGGCCGAAAAGCACCCGCGCTGGTTGTAGGGCAGGCCCTTTGCGTCCGGGAGCACGACGAAGGTTGGCAGGTTGTCGGTGAGATTGCCGAGCGCGTAGGAAACCCAGGCGCCGAGACACGGAAAGCCCGGCAGCAGGAACCCGCTGTTCATCATGTAGGTCCCCGGCCCATGCACGTTCGTCTTCGTGGTCATGGCCATGAGGAAGGCCATTTCGTCCACCAGCTTCGCCTGCTCGGGGAACACGCTGCTGACCCACCGGCCGGATTGTCCATGCTGCGCAAACTCGAACGGGCTTTTCATGATGGCCCCGGCCGGGGCGGTGAAGCCCTCCGGCTTTTCCTTCGGCCCGAGCATCTGCCCGTGCAGCCGGGCCAGCTCCGGCTTGTAGTCAAACGTGTCCATCGGGCTGGCCCCGCCCGTCATGAAAAGTTGGATGATGCGCCGCACGCGTGCCGGGTGATGGACCATCGCGCCGGCCGCCCCCTCGCGAACCAGCAACTGCGACAGCGCCAGCCCGGCGAACCCGCCCCCCAACTGCCAGAGAAACGCGCGTCGCGCCGGGTCGAACGCCGACGCGGCCGTGGCCGCACCCGGCGAAAAATTCAAGCTCCGGTTGGATCGGTTCATGGCGCGCGATGGATTCAATCGACGAACAAAAACTCGTTGCTGTTGAACAAAACCCGGCACAGCGCCGGCAGTCCATGCGCCTGCACGAAATCGCCAAAGCGGCGGCGTTCGTCCGCCCGCGGCGCGCGCTGCCACGCCAGCGCGATCGCCCGGGTCACCCGGCCATCGACGTCGCCGGCTT
Organism: Limisphaerales bacterium; assembly: GCA_044229355.1. Lineage (GTDB taxonomy): Bacteria > Verrucomicrobiota > Verrucomicrobiia > Limisphaerales > JADJPG01 > JBGARF01. The sequence goes on along the minus strand of JBGATF010000002.1, from coordinate 79,451 downwards.
CCGATGTGACGCGGGCGGCCAACACCCCGCTCTGGTGCAGCATGAAATCGTTGTTGTAAAGCGTGAGCGCCTGCAGCGACGACGCTGAAAACCCACGGACCGGTGCGAGCAGCCCGAGATCCGGGAAATCGAGGGACTCCATGAAGGGGTCGGCGATCCCGCGCCACACGTAGCGATAGATGCTGCGCCGGCCGGCCCCGGGCGCGCTCCAATCGTAGGCCGTGTAGTCGAGAGCCGGCGTCACCTGCGGGCCCTTGCTTTGTTTGAAGTGCTGGACGGCCGGCCCGCCCATTTTCAAATCAAGCGCGCCAGCCACGGCCAGCACGCCGTCGCGCACGCTGTCCGCGTCGAGCCGTTGCCGGTTTTGCCGCCAGAGAAGACGGTTCTCGCCGTCGATGCGGGCGGCCTCATCCCGCTGCGCGGACGCCTGGCGGTAGGTCGCGCTGGTCACAATCAGGCGGTGCAGTTGCTTGAGCGAGCCTTTGGCCTCGTCCCGGAACCAGACGGCCAGCCAGTCGATAAGCTCCGGGTGCGAGGGCGCCCCGCCCATCTTGCCGAAGTCGCTCGGCGTGTCGCAAAGGCCGCGTCCGAAATGGTGATGCCAGACGCGGTTGACGATGCTGCGCCACGTCAGGACGTTGTCGGGATGCGCGATCCAATCCGCCAGGGCGGCCCGGCGGGCGCCCTCTTTTTTTTCCTCGGCGAGGTCAAAGCGGGCGGGCAAATGATGCAAGGCCGAGAGCGCGCCGGGCCGGGCCACGGCACCGGGCTGATCGAAGGCGCCACGCCTGAGGATGTGGACCACCTTTGGCTCGGGCAGGGATTTCACCTGGCGCGGCGGATCGCCGCTGATGATTTGCACGGACGGGGCGGCGGCGAACACGACGGCTTGCGTCGGCAATCGCGCCAGGGTGTCCCGGGCCATGGCCTCGAGCGCGCGGGACGCCAGCGCGATCTGCTGTTCGCGGGTTCGTCGTCCGGACGGTGTGGCCAGCGCGACATCAACTTCCGGGGGGCGCGCCACGGCGCGCGCGGGATCGCTGTCCGTGACGCTCAGGCGAAATGCCCCAATCAGGTGGCTGCCCCCATGCACCTGGCGCACCGTGACCGACAAATGCGCTCCGGGCGGCAGCGCCAGCGTTTCCGCCAGCTCAAAAACCGCATAGTGCGCCTGGCCTTCCGCCGGATGAATTCCCCAGGCCGTGGTCGGATTGCCGTCCAGCGCGCGGCTGATGTCCCATCCTTCCTGGTTGAAGTCGGCGGTCGCCCGGCGAATGCCGACCGGCACGCCGCTGGTTGCGCCGGGCGCGAAGGCTCGCAGGTCGAATTCGGACAGATGCAGGTTGCCGTTGTCCGCCCGCCCCGGGCCCAATTTGGGCAATGACTCGTGGGCGAGGACATCCAGCCGGATGGCCGTGACGTTGGTGAACGCCGACCGGGCGGTGATGCTGTAGGTGTCCTTGTCCGGCCGGCTGCCCGCGGCCAGGACCACGTCGTTGGTGACCCGGGTCAGGGTGGCGCCCTCGACCGAGACAAAGGAAATCAGATCGAGCGGCGCCCACCGCGCCCCGGAGCCCTGGGTCGTGATCCACCGGTCGACCGCTGCCGCGTGCTCCGGGTCAAGCACCACGGCGGCGTCCTGACGGCCCGCGGCGGCGAGCAGGGACGTCCATCGCTTCCGCTGGCGCGCGACGGCCGGGTCCGCGTCATACGAAACCTCGCCCTTCAACACGCCCGCGAAGACCGCCTGGAGCGAGTAATAATCCTCCTGCGAGATCGGGTCGAACTTGTGCGCGTGACAGCGCGCGCAGTTTGCCGTGGTGCTGACAAACGCCGCCATCGTCTGGGTCACCAGATCGTCCCGGTCAAGATAGTCGAAGGTGACCGGCGCGGTCGCATACGTGCTCATGTCGAACGTGCCTGCCCCCAGAAAGCCCAGCGCCGGCGTCAGAGCCGTCTGTTCCGGATAGAAAACATCGGCGGCCAGTTGTTCGCGAATGAACCGATCCCAGGGCGTGTCGCCGTTCAGCGCCTCGATCACGTAATCCCGGTAACGCCAGGCCTGGTCGCGCCCAAGGTCATGTTCGTATCCGTGGGAGTCAGCAAAATGGATGGCATCCAGCCAGTGTCGCGCCCAGCGCTCGCCATAGCGGGGCGAATTCAACAGCCGGCTTACCAACCGCTCATACGCCTGCGGATCCGGATCCGCGACGAAGGCATCCACGTCGTTTGGGGCCGGCGGCAGGCCGGTCAAATCCAGCGAGAGGCGTCGGATGAGCGTTCGCCGATCGGCCTCCGGTGACGGGGTGAGATTCCTGGAAGCCAGCCGCGCGCGGACAAAGGCGTCGATGGGATGCTCCGGGCGCGCGGGGTCGGCCGGTGATTTCGGTACCGGCGGCGCGGCCAGGGGCCGCAGGGACCAATGGATGGATTCGTCGTCGTCGGAGCTCGCGCCGGCAAGCGCGTCGGGCCACGCCGGGCCGGCATCGATCCAGTCGCGCATTCGCTGAATCTCGGCCGCCGTCAGCCGCGGCGCCTGGCTCTTCCTCGGCGGCATCACCATCTCTTCGTCCTCGCCGCTGATGTAACGGATGAGAGGGCTGGCCTTGGCGTTATGCGGCACGATGGCCGGCTTGCCGCTGTCGCCACCGCGCAACGCGACCTGCCGTTGATCGAGGCGGTAGCCGTTCTTCTGTTTCTCCGGTCCGTGACATCCGTAGCAGCTTCGCTCGAGGACTGGGCGGATGTCGCGGCCGAAGTCGATGGCGGGCGCCGGCTCCGCGGCCGGGGTGGCGGCAACCAGCCCGCAGAAAACCAGCGCGGCCAGCGCGACGTTCCGGGCTGCGGCCTCGCGGTTTCCAGATGTCACGGCGCGCGCGACGGCCGGGTTAGAACGACGTATCCGGCTGGGCGAGATCGAGAGGCTGGATCCAGGTATTGCGATAGCGCACATCGTGGCCTTCACACTGGAGTTTCAAACCCTGGGGCGTGTCCGTGATGCCCTTGCCGCCGTCGTTGCCGCCGTCGACGCCCGAGCGCGGGCCGCCCCACACCTGGCTGATGCGGACGTTCTGGTGGGCGGGCTGGCCGTTGAAATACATCGTCACCATCGCCTTCTCGGTGCGCTGACCGCCCTCGAAGCGAGCGGCACGGAACACGATGTCGTAGGCGTTCCATTTGCCGACGCCGTTATACGATGCGTACGGCGAGGGCGTCTCGTTGATCACGGCGCCCATGCCGTGGCTGGTCTTGTCGCCGTCGAGCACCTGAATTTCGTAGCGGTTCTGCAGATAGACGCCGCTGTTGCCGCCCGGCTTGGTGATGAGGAACTCGATGTGCAGACGGAAATCGCGGTAGGGCTTTTTGGTCACCACGTCGGCCGCGCCGTATTTGCCGCCGGCGGCCGCCGGGTCGTCGGTCATCAAACACGTGCCGCCATCAACCGGGTCCTTGACGATCTTCCATTTAATCGGGAGAGATGAGCCAAAGCCCGGGCCCTGCCAATAGGTCCACTTGGAGTCGAGCGTCTCGCGGGTCCCGTCGATGAGCATTTCGGCGCCTTGGATTGGTTTGGCGCCGACTCCGACGTGGGCGTCGGCCGCGGAGGCCGCAGGAGCCGTGAGGGCGGTGGAGGCAAGGAGGGCCAACGCTGGGCCGAGAGTCGCGAGGGATAGGGTCGGGCGCTTTGGGATCATGTGACAGGCACAGACGATGCCGGGCGCGGAGCCATTCGACTGAGGGGGGCGATTGGATCGTGACAGAGGGCGGAGCATGGAAAGCCGCTTGTTCCATTCGGACCTGCTCAGGGCCATGAACGCGGGGTGCGGGCGTCCTCGCCCGCAGAAGCTCTCGGACCACCAACCGGCTGGAACAATCCCTACCGTTTAACATTTCCCGGCTTTCTGCGCCCGAGGACGGGCGCACCCCGGGGGGGCGGTTCATGGGGAGCTTTCACGAGTTCCGATCTCGTGCTTATGGGCCCATGAACTCGGGAATGTCCCACCTCATCCTCCGGAGGCGAGGTGCAAGGAAAGGCGAGACCTCCACGGTGGACGTGGGGTGGGGCCGTGACGGCGGGCTCCAGTCAGCTCTTCTTGAATTTCCACAGCGTGGAGTCGCTGCGGACATAGAGGGCATCGCCGGCAATCGACGGAGTGCTGAGGATCGTGTTCTTCAGGTCGAATTCGCTGGTCAGCCGGCCTTCGGCGCCCGCGACGTCCACCACCTGGAGCAGGCCGTTTTCATTGACGCAATAGAGGAACGTTCCAGCGACGACCGGGGTGGCGCTGAACGGTCCCTTCAATCGGAGCTGCCACGAGCGGGTGCCGTCGGTGGCCAGGCCGCAGGTGAGCACCCCGGCGTTGTTCAACGTGTAGACCTTGTCGCGGAAAACCACCGGGCTGGCGACGGCGGGCTGGAGCTGGCCGGAGCGCCACAGTTGTTTGGGTGATTGTCCGTCCGGGCCGGGCCTCAACGCGGTGACGCCGCGCGATGGAATGTAGAGCACGCCGTCGCTGACCGTGCCGGACGGGATGGTCGACGCGCCGTCGGTGTATTGCCACACGACGCGGCCGGATTTTGGCTCGACCGCGGCGAGTCCCTTGCCGGATTGGAGCAGGGCCAGGGTGGAACCGTCGGTCCCGCGGACCGCGTAGGGCGAGGTCCAGTTGGCCATGTGGGGCCGGTCGAGCTTCCAGAGGTTGGTGCCCGACCTGACGTCGAGGCCGGCGGTGAACGATTCGCTGTCGTTCTCCACCATGGCGATGAGCACTCCGTCGGCGACGAGCAGGGACGACGACATGCCAAGGCTGTTCGACGCGTTCGGGTAATCTTGCGTGAGGCCGCGCACCCAGAGGAGCTGGCCTTCGAGATCCAAACACAGGAGATCGTTGGACGAGAAGATGGCGAAGATGCGTTGTCCGTCGCTGGCGGGGGTGGGGGCGGCCACGGCGGTTTTCTCGTGGCACATGGTGCGTCCCGTGGCCCAGAACTGGCGTTCCCAACGGCGGGTGCCGTCCGCGGCGTTAAAGCAAATCACATGCAGCCGATCCTGCCGGGGACCGCTCGAGCAGGTCACAAAGATGCGCTCGCCGACGATGATGGGACTGGATAGGCCGCGCCCGGGCAAGGCGGCCTTCCAGGCAAGCGTGCTGACATCGATCTTGTCGGGCACGGACACGTCTGCGGCGATGCCGTTTCCGAGAGGGCCGCGGAACTGCGGCCAGTCGCCGGCCGAAGCCGGCCCCGGCAGCGCGACCAGAGCGAGGGTGAGCGCCAGGGCGAAACGGGACGCGGGCGAAGTTGGGAGGCCGGAGCCAGTGGCGACGGGGTGGGGGGCGGAGGGAGCGTGAGGGATCATGGGCGGAATAAAATGGTGGCTCAGCGGCGGGCGAGGTCGATGGGAGCGCCCAGATCGTCGGTGAGGCGCATTTGAAACTCCCATTCCTTGGTCCAGTCCTCGACCTGTTCATTCTGGCAAACCTTGACGAGGATGCGATTGGGGCCTGGCTTGAGCTGGACCTTGAAGCGGTACTGGTCGATCTCGGCGCCGCGATGGTATTCGTCGCGTCCGAAGAGGTAGCTGCCGTTGAACCAGACCTTCCAGCCGTTTTTGCAGCCGAGGCGGAGCTCGGCGGTTTGGGCGCGGGGCGACTCGATCTCGGTGTAGGCATAGCCGGTGGCGCTTTTGAGCGCGCCGAGCGGCTGGTTCAAATCCACGAGCCCGTATTCGTTGGTGGTGGCAAGCGGCAGCCAACGGACCTCGCCGGATTTGCCCTCATACTTGGCCTGGAGATCGATTTTTTCCTCGGGAGGAAACGCCTGGGTGAATCCGGCGTTTTTGGTGTTGTCGAACGGGCCGATGACCTGCCAGTGGGCGAGCCAGCCGAACACTCTCGCCAGCTGAACGGGCTGCCCGAGATCCTTCATCGCGGTGGCGATGGTCTCGATCTGGTCGACGTCACGGGCGGCCGACAGCGCGGTGGAATACCGGGCGATGGCCTGATCCTTTTCCTGGCCGGATTGCAGGCGTTTGGCGTCGGCGATGGCGCGGGCGACGGCGTCACGTCGCAGTTCGCCGGCGGGATCGTTCAACATCTTCTCGATCAGCGCCTCGGCGCGCGGCGGGTCGGCCTGGGCGATCAGTTCGTAGGCGAGCCGGCGGGCGCGCGGGTGGTGGGACGTATGGGCGATGAATTTTTCGAGGGCGGCGACGGGGAGCGGGTGGCCGGCTGCGCTTTCGCGGGCGGCGATGGCGTCGACGGCGGCGCGCAGCCAGTTGAGGGCGACAGGGCTGGCGCCATCCATGCCCGTGAGAATTTGGACGAGAGAAGCGGGCCCGGCCTGGGCGAGCTCCTGCCAGGCGGTGGTGGCGGCGGCATTGCCGCGGCCTTCCGGCCCGACCGCGCGGATGGCCTGCAGCGACGTGTCGATCGCGCTCGCCGCGGAGCCCGTGGGTGCGAGCGAAACGAGGGCCGCGGCGAGGGCGGCGGTGGCGACGATGCCGGACGGCCATCCGCAGTATCCCCGATGGCGGAAAGAGTAGTACATATGATATGGTCTGTTAGCAGGTAGCATTTTGCCGGAGCCACGGCAATCGGGAAAAGCCGATTGGCCCAGGACGGACCGCGGGCATGGGCGCCGCCGGAACCGTTCGAGCGGGAAGAAGCCAGGGAGAACTCCAACGCCATTGGCAGAAAGGTCGCCACGATGAACGATCCATGTTTGGGCGGACCGCCAGGCTCGTCGACCGACGAGTTCGCCGGCGGCGGCGTGTCGGCACCCTTCGACCATGAGGCGGATGCCCGGGATCACCTCGCGGCCATTGTCGAATCTGCGGAGGACGCGATCATCAGCAAGGACGTGGCCGGCCTGGTGCGCAGCTGGAATCCTGCGGCGGAAAAAATTTTTGGCTACGCGGCCCGGGAGATGGTGGGGCATCCGATCATGCGGCTGGTCCCGGCGGAGCGGGTGGCGGAGGAGGACGCAATCCTGGAACGGCTGCGGGCGGGGGAGCGAATCCAGGGCTTTTGGACCGAGCGCCTGCGCAAGGATGGCACGCGGGTGGCGGTGTCATTGACCATCTCGCCGGTGCGCGATCGGGCGGGCCGGATTGTGGGGGCGTCGAAGATCGCCCGGGATGTTTCCAGCCAGGTCGAGCACGAGCGCGAACAAAAGTCTTTGATCGACCAGTTGCAGGTGGCTCTGGCTGAGATCAAGACCCTGCGCGGCCTGCTCCCCATTTGCATGCACTGCAAAATGATTCGGGACGACCGGGGGTCGTGGCAGCCGGTGCACGAATATTTGCGGGCGCGCAGCAGCGTTCGCTTCAGCCATGGGATCTGTCCCCGCTGCCTGGAACGGCACTATTCCCGGCCCTGAGGTTTCGGCCTGAGGTGGGTGCCCATCGGACCCGGGAAATCGTCGCCGGTCCAGCCGTCCAGTGGCGCTCGAGGATCGGGCCAGTGGTTCGGCATGACCCGGGAGGGTCGAGCCGTGGGCGGCCGACGAAATTTCCCGCGGCGCGAGTGGATGCGCGGGACGTCGGGTGCTGAATTTACTTTCCCACGTGTTTCGATTGTTGTTTGAATCCCGCTCCCAATGAAACTGCTGGTCATCGGGTCGGGTGGGCGGGAACACGCCCTGGTGTGGAAGCTGGCCATGTCACCGCAGGTGACGACGCTGTGGTGCGCCCCGGGGAACGCGGGCATCGCCGGAGAGCGTCTGGCCAATGGCGCCCGGGTGGAGAACGTGGCCATCGGAGCGGAGGACGTGCAGAAGCTGCTCGAATTTGCGCGCGAGCACCGGCCTGACCTGGTGGTGGTGGGGCCGGACAACCCGCTGGCCCTCGGCGTCGTCGATGTGTTCCAATTGAGCGGCTTTCGCATCTGGGGTCCGAACCAGAAGGCGGCGCAATTTGAGTCGTCCAAGGTTTTTTCCCAACAGTTCATGGAGCGCCACGGCATCCCTACGGCCCGGGCTGGAACTTTTACGGACCCGGAAGCCGCGCGAAAGTTTTCCGAATCGCTGGGGGGACGATGTGTGGTCAAGGCGGACGGGCTGGCGTTGGGCAAGGGGGTGATCTTGTGCGCAAACGTGGCCGAGGCGCGGCGGGCGATTGATGAGATCATGGTGGGGCAGGTGTTTGGTGCGGCCGGGGCGCGCCTGGTGATTCAGGAATACTTGGAGGGTGTGGAGATTTCGCTTCACGCGCTGTGTGATGGGCGGGTGGCCAAGCTGTTTCCCACGGCGCAGGACCACAAGCGTGCCCTGGACGGGGATCAGGGCCTGAACACGGGCGGGATGGGAACCTATTCGCCCACGCCGTTTCTGACCGACACGCAACTGGCTGAGATTGGCCATGCGATTCTCGATCCGTGGCTCAAGGGCTGCGCCGTGGAGGGCATCGACTTTCGGGGAATCCTTTACCCGGGGGTGATGCTGACGGCCGACGGCCCGCGGGTGTTGGAGTTCAACGCGCGGTTTGGCGATCCCGAGACGCAGGTTTACCTGGCGCGGCTGGAAAATGACCTGGTCGATCTGCTGAACGCGAGTGTGGATGGGACCCTGGCCGCCCATGAACTCCGGTGGCGGCCGCAGGCGTCGGTCTGTGTGGTGCTGGCTTCCGGAGGATACCCCGGCTCGTATCCGAAGGGGCGGGTCATAAAAGGGCTCGACGCCGCGGCGCGTTTGCCCGACACGAAGGTGTTTCATGCGGGCACGGCGCGGGCGGGCGACGAGGTCGTGACCAGCGGCGGCCGGGTGCTTGGGGTGACGGCCCTCGGCCGGGACCTCCCTACGGCGCGGGCCGCCGCCTACCGCGCGGTCGACCAAATCCAATTTGACGGCATGCAGTACCGACGGGACATCGGGGCGAAAGCCCTTGTGGGGTGAGGACAGGCGCATTTTGCACGAGCGGACGTTGGCATTGGGATTCGGCCACGGTCCAGGCTCTGACGCCGGCGCTCCTGCACGTGGAAAAACCGCGGGTCACGCGGATGTGCTTCGGCGCCTTGGGGAGGCGACTCGCTTTGCCCGGCCGGCGGCGCGCCCTGGCGCCCGGGTGTGAGCCCCGTCAGTTGAGTGATTTGTTCGGCTGTCCGGATAACGCGCGGCAGTGGGCCCACTTCGCTTTGCCATGAACGTCAACTTCCCGTTCCGTCCCCGACTGCTGGCTGCGCTCAAAGGTTACACCGCGCGCGATCTGGGCGCGGACGTGGGGGCGGGGATCACGGTGGGGGTGATTGCCTTGTCGCTGGCCATGTCGCTGGGCATTGCCTCGCTCCCGCCGGACAACCGAAACGCGCCGGCCATCGGGATTTACACTGCCGTCGTGGCGGGGTTCCTCATTTCCGCCCTCGGCGGCTCCCGGGTTCAGATCGGCGGGCCGACTGCGGCGTTCATTCCCGTGGTCGTGGCGGTGGGGGCCACTTATGGCACCGACAACCTCATCGTCTGCACCATCCTGGCCGGGGTGTTCCTCGTGGGCATGGCCGCGCTGCGGCTGGGCACGATGATCAAGTATATCCCGTTCCCGGTGACGGCCGGATTCACGGCCGGCATTGCCGTGGTGATTTTCAGCACGCAGGTGAAGGATTTTCTTGGCCTGACCCTGAAGAAAAATCCGGGTGAGTTCCTGGAACGTCTGCGGCTCTTGTGGGAAGCGCTGCCGAGCATGCAATGGATCGCGGCGGCCGTGGGGATTGGTTCGTTTCTGTTCATCCGGTTCTGGCCCAGCGCCTGGGGCCGCCGGTTGCCGGCGTCGATCGTCGTGGTCGTGGCAGGCACGGCGATCGTTGCGGGATTTCACCTGCCGGTGGAGACCATTGGCAGCCGCTACGGCGCCGACGCCATCCCCCAGGGCTTGCCGGTGCCGCACTGGCCGGCCATTGACTTGGCCAAGCTCGGCGATTTGATTCGTCCGGCCTTTACCATCGCCATGCTGGGCGCCATCGAGTCGCTGCTTTGCGCCGTGGTCGCCGACGGCATGATCGACGATCGGCACGACTCCAACACCGAGCTGATGGCCCAGGGCCTGGCCAACATCGGAAGCGCCCTGTTCGGCGGGCTGCCCGCGACTGGCGCGATCGCCCGCACCGCCGCCAACGTCCGCAGCGGCGGACGCACCCCGGTGGCCGGGATGGTGCACGCCGTCACCTTGCTCGGGATTATCCTCGTCGCCGCGCCCCTCGCCCGGTTCATCCCGCTGCCCACCCTCAGCGCCGTGCTCGTCAATGTCGCCCTCAACATGGGCGAGTGGCAGAATTTCAAACGCCTCCGCCGCTGGCCCAACAGCGACGCCGCGGTGTTCGTTCTGACCTTCCTTCTCACCGTGATTTTTGACATCACCATCGCGGTCGAGCTCGGCATGATCATGGCCGCCGCGCTTTTCATCCGCCGGGTCACGGAGACAACCCAGATCAAGGCCATCGAGGAAACCCAGTTTGATGAGGGTCCCCAAGGCGCGGCGGACGCGGCCGCGTCGCGGCACGTGCCTCCGGGCGTCGTCCTCTACAACATCATGGGTGCCTTTCTCTTTGGGACCGCGGACAAGCTCGAGACGGCGCTGGAACGGAGCGGGCAGGATCCGCGGGTCGTCATCCTGCGCATGCGCCAGGTGCTGGCCATCGACGCGACGGGCCTGCAACGATTGGAGGAGCTCGCGGATCGGCTGCGGCGCCATCATCGCCAGCTCATCCTCTGTGGCCCCCACTCCCAACCCCTCTTCGCCATGGAACGGCACGGCTTCATCGAACGGCTGGGCGACGAAAATGTCTGCGCCGACGTCGAGTGCTCGCTCCAACGCGCCCGGGAAGTCATGGCGCGTCCGCACGGCCATGGACCGGCGCCCGGATCGGGTGCCGCTTCGACCCACGGCCACTGACGTCGTTGCCGCAGGGCCCGCGGTTCAGTCCCCGCGATGCCACCGGCCTTGGCGGCGCAACGCGGGCGAAGGCCCGGGTATCCGCCGGCCCCCGCCGTCCTGGCCGGCGGCCGCTTCCGCGCCCCGGTAACGGGGCCGGCCCTGGCGCGTCTTTAAAGTTTTTCCTCCCATCCGGTAATTCAAGCCGCGGCTTTTCTTCTAGGGGTAATTGGTTGAGGGCGGCCCGCCAACCCGGGCCGCCGTTGGCCACCAGACCAAAACCGAAACTGAATTCGTGCCTGACCCCTATGAGACTCTGCAAGAAATCCCCTTATCGACTCCGAGCGAGTCAGCTTCTGGCTGCGCTCGGCTTGGCGGCCTCCGTGGCCTCGACCTCGGCCGACGTGCTCCTGAGCTGCACGGGTGAACCGGGGGGCGACCTGATTGATCGCGGCTTTTATGTCCGGAGCTATCCGGGCAACAGCCTCGATTCGGTGCGACTGGTGATTTCGGGCGACCCCGGCGGGCATAATATTTATCTGACGGCGCGGGAGGGGACCTATGACGGCCGTCTGCTCGGCACCGCGTTTGCCTCGTTCACGCTCGTGGGGGCCAATCCTCAAAATCTGGCCGTGACCTTCAACTACCCATCAGTCCGGGTGACGAAGGGAAGCCGGGTCTGTTTCAGCATGACTTCGCGTGGAATTTCTCCGGGCACGCTGTATTTCTCCGTGGCTCCGTTGTCCGGCGGATGTGCGACTGTGGTGGAAACGGACGGCACGACTCCGCCGCTGGACACGTTTCGTCGCTATGGCGTCAACCTGGTGATCAACGGCGAGGATAACCTGATCGTGGCGCCGGGTGAGTCGATCCAGGCCGCGATCAACGCCGCCAGCGTCGGCGACACGGTTCACGTCGATCCCGGCACGTATCACGAGAACATTCATCTGCGCAGCGGCATCGATGTGATCGGAGCCGGCCAGACTCAGACCATTCTCCAGGGATTGGGCACCTCCAACGTGGTCACCGCGGTCAGCATCACGGACGCGCGGATGGAAGGGTTCAAGATCCTGGGCAGCGGTCCCGGCACGGGCCACGCCGGGGTGCACATCATCGGCGGCAACGTCGAGTTTTCCCGGAACTGGATTTACGGAAACAACAACGGCGTCTACATCGAAGGCGGCAGCAGCGCCCTCGTGCACAACAACGTGGTTGAAGCCAACGGCAACGCGGCCGACGCCTTCCTTAATTACGGCATCATCACCCTCAGCTCGACGCCGCTCATCGCCAACAACGTCGTCTTCAAAACGCACGGCGCCGGCATGTATTTCGCCTGGGCCGGGTCGACCGGCGCGCAGGCCATCAATAACACCGTGGTCAACAACGATGCCGATGGCATCTGGTGCTACAACGGCGCGAACGTCACGATTAAGAACAACATTCTCGCCCGCAACAACACCGGCATCACGGCGTCGTATGGCGCCGCACCTTTGATCTCCTTCAATGACGTGTGGGGCAACACCTGGCAGAATTACAACGCGCAGAACGGCGGCGTGGCCGCCCCCGGTCCGGGCGACATCTCGGCCGACCCCGACTTCAACGCGTCCTCGAATCCGCGGTTCACGCTCTCGTTCGTCTCGCCCTGTCTCAACGCCGGCGATCCCAACCCGCTTTACAATGACATCGATGGCACCCGCAACGACCAGGGTGCCTACGGCGGCCCCAGCGGCCTGCTCGGCGGCTACGGCCCCAGCGTGACCACCGGCTTCCTGTTCACGAGCCTCGGCAAGATCCCGACCTCGGAGATCACCGACACCGGTGCCCGCGCCGGCCTGGCCAATGTCTCGCCCGCCGTCGCCACCGCGTTGAGCATTTACCCATACGAAGACGCGCCCTTTGGCGGCAACCTCTGGCTGAACGGCCTGTTCGGCAGTTCCGACACGTCCGTCTATTACTACAAGATCTTCGCCGCTCCCTGGGTCGGCAACACGCCGCCCCTGGCCGCCGCCTTCGAGGCCATCAGCGATCCGCTCTCCAAGATCCGCTACACCATCGGGCCCGGCGGCGTGGTGACGGCCAACCTCGTGAACCTCGGGCCCGACGCCAGCGGCATGTATCAGCGCACCGAATCCGGCTACTGGGCTCACCCCGATCTCAAGATGATCTGGAACACCGCCGCGTTACCGAACGGCCGCTACGATCTCATCTGCAAGGCGTATAACATCCTCCGCACCGAGGTGGCCCTCCCCGCCAATACGCTCAGCCGGATCACGGTCTGGGTCGACAACTCCGCCGTCGACGCCAGCATCGACGCGGTCAAGGATCAGAACGGCGTGACCGTGCCCGAGTGCGGCATCATCCCGCTCGCCTCCCCGACCCAGAACCTTCAATTCAACTTCACGGCCAGCCATCCCCACGGCTTCCTCCGGGACTACACCCTGGATGTGCTTTACGGACGCAACCGCTACGGCGGCGTCATTGCCGCTGACCGTTATGCCGGCGTCCACGACGGCACGCCGCCCATTTGGAACGGCGTCTCCAACGTCACGTCGAACTCGGCTCCGGCCCACGCGTCCGGCGCGCTCCAGCCGTGGACGAGCTGCGCCTACCAGTTTCGCCTGACGGCCTGGGCCCGGACCACCGACGGCTTCGGCCATCTCTACTACAAATCTTTTAGCGATCATTACTCGCTCAACCTCGGCGGCTTCGGCGGGGTCAGCTCCTGCGTGGCGGACCTGGATCACGATGGCGATGTCGACGGCGCGGATCTCGCCATCTTCGCCAGCCAGTTTGGGACGACGAACTGCACGGTCACCGGCTCGCCGTAAGCGGCCCGGAAGGCAAACCAGGAACTCTCATGAATCAACGAGAATTCGCCATGAACAAAATCCTCCTCCCCCTGCTCGCCGCGGCGCTGACTGCGGTGGCGCCCACCGGGATGGCTGCGGTGCAGGTGCACGGCGAGGCCACCTCGACCGGACCCACCATCCGCGTCCAGGTCTTCGCCGACATCTCTGACCCGGCGGTGGTCAGCCACAGCTTCCGCCTCTTCTATCCGGCCGCGCTCGAAGTGGTCTCAGCCGCCCGCAACGAGGCGGTCTGGTACTTCCACGACGGCACCCGCACCGTGCCCCAGCCGGAGCCGGATGCGTCCAGCGCCGGATCCGTGCTGTTCGTCGGGGGACACATGGACGGGCGCAGCCCGCACGCCGGGGTCACCGGCAACCACGTGTTGCTGGGCACGGTCGAGTTCCGGCGTCGGGATCAGAGCGTGCCCCGCTTCGACCTGTCGATCGGACGGGCGGGCCAGTTCGCCAGCTTCGTCACGGTGAACGGCCAGGTGCTCGAGGCGCAGCCGGGGACGGTGAGCTGGCAGGGGGTCGACCCCGATGCCGGGGATCAGGATCTGGACGGGCTGGCCGACAGCTGGGAAGAGAAATACTTCGGCACAACCAAGAGCGTCTTCTATTCGGACGATGCCGATCATGACGGCGCGACGAACCTCGGAGAGCAGGCGATGGGCTCGGATCCCACGGATCCGCGGTCGTTGCTGCGGCTCGACGTGGTGGAAGGCAAGGAGACCCTGGTGTTGGAGTGGCCCAGCGTCGAAGGCCGGGTCTACACCCTCGAGGGCGCGCGGGAGCTGAGCCGGTTCCGGCCCTTGACCGAGGGCATCCTGGCCACCCCGCCGCGCAACTCGGTTGAGCTGAAGCGGAGTGAACTCGGGGAGCAGATCTTCTTCCGGGTCCAGGTGGACGCCAGCCGCGCGAAGTAGAGCGCCGTCCCCCGGTCGGGACGCACCCAAAGAAGAAGCGCCTGGGATTTAAAAAATCCCAGGCGCTTTCGACTTGGATCGAGTGCGCGCGGTTAGCGTTGGAGGACCACGCGGAAGAAGCCCTGGGCGCCTTCCGCCGGATAGACGAGCCGCACGGGCCCGCCCGCGGCCGTGGCTTCCACGAGGTCCACGGAGAACCACGGCCCGGCCAGGGTTTCGGCGTACTCAATCGAGTAGCTGAAGTTCGCCGCCGCGGTGAAACTGAGCGCCAACTGGCCGTCCGGCGTTCGGGTAATGCGGCTGGCGGGCAGTCCGCTTGCCCGGTCGCGCGGATCGGTTCCGAGCCGGTACTCCTCAAGATTGGTCAGGCCGTCGCCGTCGGCATCCAAACCCGCATCCGCCGGGTTCAAGGGATCGAGGCCGTGGCTGTTTTCCCAGTCATCCGGCAGGCCGTCGCGATCGGAGTCGAGGCCGGAACTTTGCGGGCCAGGGGTGGGCGAGGCGGCGGCCCAGTTGATCGGGTCATTGCCAAACTGCGTGTTGTCGATGCGTTGCAGCGAACGGCCCGTGCCGTCGGCGTCGGCCGGCCAGGGCGCGCCATCCTGATAGCGCACGCGTTCAACCAGCACGTAGGGCACGTTGTTGTCCAGGTTCGGCGTGTCGGGCCGGCGCAGCTCGATGTTGTCGCTGTCGTTGGCGAGGTGACCGGACCACGGCCCGACGATGGCCGTGCTGGCCGAGATGCTGTAGCGGGCACGAAACGCTGCGAGCGTGGCAGGGTTGGCCGCGGGATTGAAGCCCACGACCAGGAGATAACCGCCAGCCGGAATCGTGGTGGCGGGCGGAAAATCGAAGTCAATCGCGTCCCGCAGCCGCCAGGTGTTCGTCGGATAGGCCGGGTCGAACAACGCGACCGGCGCCGTGGTGATGTTGCGGAGTTCGATGAACTCATCGAGCACGTTGTCCGTTGTTCGCTGGTCCGGCGGGTGGTAGAGGACCTCGCTGATGACGACAGGGCCGATGCGCGGTGCGCTGTTGGCGGCGCCGGTGCCGCCGCGGAACTCCGCGACGCTGCCCGGGTCGTCGACGCCAAACGTGCGCGCGCTCATGGCGACCAGTTCCTCGCGGTTATCGCTGGTCACGTACCGGCCGAAGGACACGCCGTTCTGCTGCGCGCCAAACGAAACCCGCGTGCGATAGCCGGTCAGCTGGCCGGCGCTTGCGGCGGAGAGCACCACCTCGTCGCCGCTCGAGCTCAGGGCAAACGGCACGGCTGCGGTCAGGATGTTGGTGAAGACCGTTTCATAGATCACCGTATACCCGCCGCCGGGAATAATGTGCGGAGCCGGGATTTGGTATTTACGGAGCGTGCCGTTGTCGTCGCTCAGCCACCAGCCGCCGATGTCGATCGGGCTGGCGGTCAGGTTACGCAATTCGATGGCGTCTTCCAGCGGCGGATCGGTGTGGGTGAGCACCTCGTTGATCACGAGGTTGGTCAGCCAGCGCCAGTTCGACTCGCCGGGCGACGCGGTTCCGGGGAAGCGCACAATCGTGCTCGCGCCGTCCGGGAACCGGCCTTCGCTGACGCCCTGCGTTTGCAGGCCGAAGACCTGGCCATCGAGCAGCGTGTTAGCGGCGGAAATTCCAATTGCCTCGCCGGCGCCGCGGAGCGAGAAGCTGACGTGGTCCGCGCCTGCGCCGGTGTTGCCGTCGGCGGCGAATCGTTGATAGGCGTTGGTGCCATTCCCGATGAACGAGAGGGCCGGGATCAGTTGCTTCTGCAGGTTGTTGAGATCGTCGGTGAGATAGAGGCCGCCGACCGAGACGGGCAGGGGGCCGCTGTTGTAGATCTCGAACCAATCGTCGTTGCCCGGCAAGGGATCGGCCATCCACTCGTTCACGCGGAGCGCGGAGGCGGCGCCGAGCGTCGGCACGGCGAGATTGGCCGTGCCGGGTGAAGGCAGGTTGAGCACCCAATTGCCGCTGCCATCGGGCACGCGGCCGATCGAAAGGTCGGGGGTCTGCAGACCATAGATGACCGAGTTGAGCAGGCTGCCGCCGCGGGCCAACGCGTCGAACAAATACACTCCGCCGCCGGTGGATTTGAGGGCGAAGTTGGTGTTGATGAGCGGGCCCGTGAGCGCGCTGCCCGGATCGCAAAGCACCCGGACGCGCGCGGCCGGCGCCAGCGTCAGGCCCGCCGGGAAAATGAACCGGCGCGGCTGCAGGGTGTCGTCGGTCAGGCTGAGATCGTCGAGCGCCAGGGTGTTGGTGGTGCCGTTGTAGAGCTCGATCCAGTCCGGGGTGCGGCCGCTTTCCACGAGGCTGGCGTTATTGGCGAGCACCTCGTTGAGCACCAGGGCGCCGCCCAGCGGATTATCAATGATGAGCGGGTTGGGGGCGCCGGGTGTCGGTGTGTCGAAAAAGGCGAGCGTGGTCGAGCCGTTCGGGCTCCGGCCCTGGGAGATGTTGAGGCGCTGCGGCTGGTAATAGACGCAATCGATCACCGTTAGGTCGGGACGGAAGAGGCCGATTTCGCCCTGGGCGGATCCCAGGCTGAAATTTAGGTGGTCGGCGCCGTTGCCGGCCTGGCCGTCGGCAATAAACCGCTGATAGCCGACGGTGGCGATGAACGAGAGGGCCGGCAGGCGGTGGCGGTTCGGCTGGCCAACCAGTTCATCGCTGAAGTAAAGGCCGCCGAGCGCAACTGGGAGCGAGCTGGGGTTGTAGAGCTCGACAAAATCCTGATCCAGCGGCGTGGTGCCGTGGGCCAGCCACTCGTTGATGCGCAGCGCACCCGCGTCTCCCACTGACGCCGCCTCGTTCGCCGCGCCGAACGTGGGACGGGTCAGCGCCCAGGATCCATCGGCCAGTCGCCCGACCGACAGGTTTGGCAGTTGCAGACCGAACTCGATGGAATCGAGCAACGCTCCGCCGTCCTCGACTGCGCCATACAGATAAAGCGCGTCGCCGTCCTGGCTCAGGTTGAACCCAAGATGATATCCCGCCGAGCCGCTGGCGTTGTCCGCGTAAACCACCAGGTAGCCTCCCGCCGGAATCGTGGCGCCCGCCGGGAAGGTAAACTTATCCGGCTCGCCCGTGTTGTCGGTCAGGCGCAGGCCGGCCAGACTGAGCGCCTGGTTGGCTGAGTTGTAGAGCTCGATCGCGTCGGGCGTGCGTCCGTCATGGACCAGGACGCCGCTGTTGGCCGCGAGAATTTCGTTGAGGCGAAGCGGTGACGCGGAGGGATCCACGACCCACGTGCGCGACGTGGTGACGTTGGCGTCCGGCCCGAAGATCGGATCGTCCTGGTAATACCCGGCGTCGTTGCGGCCGCTGATCTCGGCGTAATGCGGACCGGGTCCGAGATTTTGAATGGCGATGGGCGTGGCGATGGGGGTTTCCGGACTCCACGGGCCGCCGTCGAGGCGCCAGCGGTAATGGGTCTGGCCTGAGCCGTGGGGGAAGCCCGCAGCCGGCACACCGTAGCCCCGCTGGTTGTGGCCGACGACCAGGGTGGCGCTGGTGGCGGGAGTGCGTCCGACGGGTTCGCCGCTCACGCTCGCTCCGGGGGGGACGACGGCGCCGAGGTTGCGTCCCTCGGTTCCGCGGCCGAGGGCCGGCGAGCCGGACGCGGGGCTGAACCAATCCCACAGGACCTGCGCCTGGGCCCAGGTTGTGAAGCCGGCGGTTTCCGACGTGGCGGGGATGTGTTTGAGCAGCGGATCCGCGTAGGTGTTGCCGCCGCCGGACCCGGACCACGGCCCGCCGGCGAGTTGATGAATGATGTTGTTGGTGAAGGTGACGAGCGCTGTCGTCACGTTGCGCGTCAGGTTCTCGGCGTCGACGATGATGTTGGCCTCCAGGTAAAACCCGGCGCCCTGGGCGGTGCCTTCGTCCGCGAGGATGATGACGGCGGCGTTGGTATCCTGGCTGCCGTTGTGACTTTGGTGGACCACCGTGTTCTGCATCATCGTGTAGAAGTTGCCCTGTTTGGCGTTGGCCGCCTGGTCGCAGTCGAAGAACAGGTTTCGCACGATGGTGATCTCTGACGTGTCGGCGTTGTCCGCACCGCCCGAGACCGCGCTGGACGAGTCCGGCGCGCCGTTGCGGTGGGTGTGCAGGAAGATGTTGCCTTCCACCCAGGCGTCGGTGCTGTCGAGATCGAGCAGGTCATCGTCGCTGCCCATGAAGACGTTGTTCAGCACCTGGAGCACCGGCCCCGGACGGTTGCCGCCGGTGAAGTCGAACGCGTCGTTGTAGCCCTGGACCTTGCCGAGGAAGTTGCGCTGGAAGATGCCGTGGCCATCGGCGCGGATGCCGCCGGTGCCGTGCGTCGGCTCGAACGACCCGGTGGTCGCAGGGAAGTAACAATCCTCGACGACAAAGGACGCGCGATCGAGCGAGAGATACTGACGCGCGGGATTTTCGAACCGGAGGTGCGAGAGGTGAGCGGTGGCGTCGGCCACTTCGATCGCCGTGCTGTTGTTGCCTGCGATGTCGGCGTAGCTGATGCGCGACTCGGGCGCGCTCGCGGATCCGTTGATGACGATGCCGCCCCAGTTGGCGCCACCGGGAACGGCCGCGAAGCGGATGTGCGCCGTGTCGGTGCCCTCGGCGCGCAGACGGCCGCCGTTGGCGACAGTCAGGTTGACCCCCGAGCCCAGCCAGACGGTCGTGCCGGGCTGGATGGTCAGGGTGGCGCCCGGGCCAATGGTCAGGCTCGCCGTGACTTGATACGGACCGGCGGCTGCGGTCCACGTCGTGTCCGCCGCGATCGTGCCCGCGACCGTCGTGACCGACGCATCGTCGTACCAGACGTCGACCGTCGCGCGTTCGAACTCGATGTTGTTTTCGTCCATTGACTGGACGAGGACGCGGTTGATGCCGGGCTGGAGGGTCATGGCGGCGTTCCAGGTGGCCTGCCAGGCGACGCGGGCCGCGGGTGTGCCGTTCACGAGCACGCGCCGGGTGCGGGCGGCGTGGGACTCGCCGGTCAAGGCGAAGGTCGGATTGGTCGTGTAGGCGACGCCGTTGGAAACGGTGGTCAGGCCATACCTCACCGTGAGGCCTAGCGGAATCTGGGCGAGAATGCGCGTGCGCCGGTTGGCCGCGTAGGCCTTCATCGTGCCGATGGTGTTCGCGCTCGGGCCCCATCCCGACAACATCTGATCAAAAAGCGGATTGAGCTGGCCCGGGGCAAAGACCGTGTCGCTCAGTTTGAGCAGCTCGGAGTAGAACACCGGGACGATGGCGTCATTGGTCATCAGCCTCCGGAGCAGGGGCACGTTGGGTCCGCCGTTACTCGGCGGGGTCATCATGATGAACGGCGACGAGTTGGTGTCGATGGGATAACCCGAGGTGGTGTCGCCCTGGCCGAAGATGGTGTCGAAGTCGTGCCCGATGAGGACGAAGCGCGGATCCTTGAGGCCGCGGTAGAGGGCGTAGTCATCACCGATGCCATTGAAGAGCGCGGTCTCGCCGTAGTTCATCAGAGAACCAACGGCGAAGTAACGCATCCAGAGGCTGACATTCAGGTTGGTCCGGACGGCGCTGGCAAAGTCGGCGTCATTCAACTGGCTGAACATGGCCGTGAGGTTCATCAAATCCGTCCAGTCGTTCTCCGTCTTGTTGGAAGTCTTGTAATACCCGCGGCCGACATAGGCGTCGGGGCTGGTTTGGTAGCTGAGATCGGCGGAGTGGTTGCCGGTCGAGGCGCGATAGACGTTGCCATCGGGATCGTCCGGGTAGAGGTCAGCGCCGAGATCTCCGTCGACGGGTTGCACGAAAAGGAAGGTGCCGTAGCCGGCGCCGTTGCCGGAGCCGGGATTAGGCGTGGTCTGGGGCGCGGGATTCACCCCGTTCATGCGGTATTGGATGACGTAGGCATCGGCGGCGGGAAGCCCGGACTTGCGCGCGAGCGCGGCGCCCACGAGCTGGGCGTGGACGAACTGCGAATTCAAATTCAGGGCGGAAAGCCCGCGCCACGGCTGATCATTGGGCAGGTTGAGCCGGTTGTTGCGCGGCGTGCGCGACCGCGAGCCGGCTCCGCGAATGCGCACGCCGCCCAGATAGCGAATCTCCGTCGCGTCGCCGTCGGTGAGGATGGCGGTGACATTTTGTTCCGCGTCGCTGTTCTGGTTGATGGCCGCGTAGAGGGCGCGTTCGGTGCCGGACATGATGACGCGGAAGGCAGGCATGGCCGTTCCGATGACCTCGTCGTCGACCTGGTAATAGGCATTGGCAAACTGGCCCGTGGTTTGATTGGTCTCCCGGGCGGGAGCCGGCCACGTGCGCGCCTGGGCGGAGAGGTCGGTCGCCTCGACGTAAAACTCGATGATCGTGCCGTTGGGCTGGGCGGGCAGGACCACGCCGTAGAGGCCGTCGTTGGCCAGGCCGTCGCGGCTGGCGCCGTCGTCGCGCATGGGCACGCTGGTGAACGCGCCCGGGCTCGTTCCGGTGTGATCGCGGTAGAACAGGTTGACGCTGGCCACGCCGTCGGCGCGCTCGTCCTGGACGCGCGCGGTGATGGCCACGGTGTCGCCGGAGCGGGGCACGGCCGGCGTGTGGCGCACCTCGGTCACGAACGGCGCCGCGTTCGTGTTGAGCACGGAATTGGCCGCTCCGGGCGTGCCGTTGACGATTGTGCTGGCCCGCCAGTTTTGGCCGAGGGAGTTCGGCTGGCTTGGGTTGATCAACTCGAGCGACGAACCGAGACCATCGGCCGCGCTGAACCACGACCAGCCCGAGGTGCCGTCGTCAATGACGAGGCGGCAGAGGAGATTTCCCGTCGGCACGCCGGTCGCCCCCGGCACATTCACGTTGAACGTGCTCGTGCCGACGCCCGAGATGGTGAAGATGCCGTTGAACTCGGGCTGGTCGGCGCCGCTGAGCATCACCCGGTCGTTGCCGGTGTAGCCGTGGTTGAAGATGCGAAGGGTGGCGGTGTTGCCGTTGACCGTGACGCCCTCGACGCGGGAGGCTCCGTGGCCGCGCTCGCGCACCGCCCAGTCGCCACCGGTGGCGTAGTGGACTTCATTGACGTCCTCGCCGAGTGCGGTGACGAGGCGGATGGACTCGTCGGTGTTGCCGAGGCGGCCGGTCCAGCCGCCGATCACATTGTTGACGCCGGGGAAACGGGAGCGGAAGGCGTTGGTGTTGGCGGCCACCACGAGGCGCGCGCCGGAGGCGAGCGAGTAGCCGGGGAACGTGAAGTCGACGCCGCGGTTGATCCGCCATCCGGTCAGGTTGACCGGGCTGGGGCTGACGTTGAGCAGTTCGATCCATTCTTCAGCGGGCGAGCCGCCAGGCGGGTTGAACATGATCTCGCTGATGACGACGGAGCCCGCGAAGCTGGCGTTGGGATCAAGCGTGTAGGTCCAGTCGCCCCCGGCGAACGCGTTGGGTGGCGAGGCCAGGTCGGTGATGCTGTGGCCGACGATCCAACGGACGCCCACCACGCCATTGGAAGGCGCGGCAAAGGTGAAGGTGTAGGGGCCCGCGCCGGAGCCGTTCAACGCGAGGGCGGGCCGGTTGTTCAACAGCAAGTCGTTGGTCCCCACGCCCACGACCGGCTCCGTGAATGTCACGACAATCTGGCTGAGCGAACGCACCGTCGCTCCGGGCGGCGGGTTCAGAATCGCGACTTCCGGCGCCAGATTGTCGGTCGTGGTGTAGCTCCAGGTGGCGCCGGGCCCGGCGGCATCGAAGGCGTTGGGCGACGCGGCCTGGTCGCGGATGCCGTGCGCGTTGCTCCACGACACGTTGACCACGGTGGCATTGGGCTGCGGGAAGCCGAACGTGTAGGTCACGGGCCCGCCGGCGACCGACGTGGCCGGCGAACCATTGATGAGCAAGTCTGCCGCGTTCACGCCGGTGACCGGCTCGCTGAAGGTGACGGTCAGCGAATTGAGGTTAACCACCGCGCTGCCGGCCGCAGGCGTCTGGCTGGCAATCGCCGGCGGCGTTTGATCGACGAGCGTGGACGACCAGAGATTGGCGGCGCGCGTCGGGTCGAAGGCGTTGGCTGGGATCTCGAGATCGGTGATGCCTGCACCGGCGGCCCACGCGAACGAGACCGGGCCATAAGGCGGCTGCGGGAAGGTGAAGACGTAATTGGCCGGGCCGCCTGAGACGCCGGTGGCCGGGCTGCCGTTGACGAGGAGGTCGCTGGCGTTCACGCCGCTGACGGGCTCGCTGAAATTCACCGTGACCTGGGTCAGGCTGCTGACCGTGGCGCCGGCGAGCGGGGCTTGGGAGGCGACCGTCGGTGCGCTGGGATTCAGATAGGTGTAGCTCCAGAGCGAGCCGGCGGCGGCGCCGTCGAACGCCTTGGGCGGGTTGTCTGTGTCCTGGATTCCGTGCCCGGCGCTCCAGGTGAGATTCACCCGGCCGAACGCCGGAGGCGCGAATCGGAACGTGTACGTCGTGTTGGTGGTGGACGACACCCCTTGGGCCGCGACGCCGTTCATGAGCAAATCGTCTGCGGTCACGCCGGTCACGGGTTCGGAGAACGTGACCGTGATGTTGGTCAGGGCGAAGACCTCGCCGGCGCGCGGGCTGACGTTCACGAGTGTGGGCGGCACGCTGGCGGGATCGAGCACGAAGGTGTAGAGCTGCGCGTTGAAGCCAAAGTCAGAGCTGGTCGTGGGCTGGTTGTTGAAGGCGTGCACGGCCAGCACGTTCTCGCCATTGACCAGATAGGCGGACGGGTTGTTCAGCGTGACGGACAGATACGGCGCGCCGGAGTTCGCCGGTTCCTGGATCGATTGCGGAGCCGAGCCGTTGTAGGGGATGTCGCCCGCGCCCATGTTGTAGCGGATGACCTCGACGCCGTTGATCCAGGCGATGAAGCCGTCATCGGACTGATGGACGAGGAACAGGTTGGAGACCGCGGCGGCGAAGGGAACGTTGAACGTGCGCCGGAGATAAATGCTGCTGTAGGTCGCCTGCATGTCGCTCAGGAGCGTGCCGGGATTGGCGGGTGTGCTGTACGGATCCCCGTAGTAAAACGGCGCGGGGGCGTTTGACCAGCCCGAGTCGTCAAAGCCCAGCTGGCGCCACGCATCGATCGGCGTGGAGGCTTCGGCCAGACCCTTTTGAAAACGCCACGTGGCGTTCGATTGGACCAGCGTGGTGCGGTTGTCGAGCGTGTAGGACCAGGTGGCGCCGGCCCCGGAGGCGTTGAAGGCGTTCGGTGGCGCGGCCAGGTCCGTGATGCCGTGCGCGGCCAGCCACGTGATGTTCACCGCGCCGCCGCTCGGCTGGCTGAAGCTGAAGGTGTAACTCGCGCCGGCCCCGCTGACCCCAAAAGCCGGCGTGCCGTTGACCAGGAAATCCGCCGCGTCCACGCCGCGCACCGGCTCGGAAAAGTTCACCGTCACCTGGGCGAGGTTTGTTAGAACCGCGCCGGCAGCCGGCAACTGGCCGACGACGGTCGGCGCCACCGCGTCGAGGTTGCTGTAGGTCCACGCCGCATCGGGATCCTCGGTGTCAAAGCCCAGCGGCGGAAAGCCCACGTCAAAAATATTCGCGCCCGCCGCCCAGGTAACGCGGACCAACCCCGACGCCGGCACCGGAAAAGTGAACGTGTAATTCGAGGTCGTCCCCGAAACGCCGCTCGCCGGGACTCCGTTGACCAAAAGGTCGCCGGCGTCGACGCCCGTCACGCGCTCGCTGAATGTCACTTGGATCGAGTTCAGGTTGGGAACCGTGCCGCCGCGCTCCGGTGTAACCGTGGCGATGAACGGTCCCACCAGATTCGGCGGCGGCGCCTTGACGATGACAGTGGACACCTGCGACGTCGCCGTGCGGCCGTGCGCGTCAAAGGCGACGGCGGCCAGTTGGTTGGTGCCGAAGGCGGCGTTCAACCACAGATTGGTGTAAGGCGGTTGCCGCACCGAGCCGATGACGGCGCCCTTGTTCACGAACAACACGTTCGTGATGCCATCCGGCGCGAGCGCGGCGGCAGACAACACCAGGTTGGTTGGCCCGTCGAAGGTCGAGCCGTTGGCCGGGCTGAGCAGGTTGACCAGCGGCGTTCCCACTGCGTCGTAGACCACCACCGTGACCGAGCGCGCCGACGTGCCACCCTGATCGTCGGTCGCCACCGCCGTGAGCACATGCGGCCCCAGCGCGGGCGACGTCCACGTCACCGCCGCCGGCGCGGTGGTCGCCTCGCCCAGCTTGACGCCGTCGGCAAAGAACTCGAGCCGGGTGATGACTCCGTCTTCGTCGGCCGCATCCGCCTCGAAGCTGATTGAGGCCGGGGCGAAAAAGGAAAACCCGTCGGGCGGCGTGGTGATCTCGAGCAGCGGCGACTGGTTGATGATCAAGTTGGGCACCGCCAGCATCTCGAGGTCAAAGCTGATGTCGGAGCTGGTGGGGTTTGTCTGGTGCACCTCAACGGCCAGCACGTTGGTGCCCTCCGTCAGCAGGCTCGCGTCCACGAAGGCGGTGCTGAAACCGACGCCGTCCGACGCGTCGTTCGGGACCAGCGTCTGGTAGTCCACCGGCCCGGCCGGAACGTTGTAGCGCGCCGCCTCCACGCCGTTCACGTAGACCACCGCGCCGTCGTCTTTCTGGACATTGAGCAGCGCGCCGATGTACTGCGCCACGTTCTCGATCACGAAGGCGCGCCGGAAATAGGTCGTGATGAAATGATTCCCGTCCGGGCCCGCGTTGACCACGGTGGCTTCATCGCCGTCGCCGTAGCCCAGTTGCGCAGGGCCGCTCGCCCACGTGCTGTCATTAAAACCCGGCTCGCGCCAGGCCGTGCCCTGGTCCGTGCCGTTGTCCAAATATTTCCAAACTGAATTCGAGGGCACAACCGTTCGGGACACCGAGATGTTCACTGCTTCCGACAGGTAGGTGTTCCCGTCGGTGGCGCGTCCGGTGACGGTGAAGCGATGCGGCCCTGGTTGGACGGCCGACCAGGTGCCGGAAAACGGCGCCGAGTTGTCGGTGGCAAAGACGGCGCCATCGACCAGGAAGGACATGTTGGTGAACGACCCCGCCGGCACCAAGCCGATGGCGGCCACGGTGATCGCATTGGCATTGAAAAAGAAGCTCGGGTTCAGCGGTGCCGTGATGACGATGCCCGGATCGATCGCTTGGACGGTGATGGCGGGGGATAGGTAGCTCGTATCGGCGATGGCCACCGCCGAATAGGTGTTCGTGCCTTTGGCGGGCGTCGTCACGACCGAGTAAGGAACCGTCGAGTCCGAACCAATGAGATTGGTTCCGCGATAGAAATCCACGCGGGAGATCGGCGCCTGTGGGACGGACGCTGACGCGGTGATGGTCAGGGGTTGGCCCGCCAGCACGATGGCGTTGTCGGCTGGCGCGGTGATCGTGACGGACGCCGCCTGCGTGACGATGAGCGAGAACGGGCCGCTGGCGCCCTGCCGTCCGTTCGCCATGATTTTGTAGGACTGGCCGAATTGCGGGTTGAAGCCGAGCGTGGCGGATGTGCCGCCGAAACCGGCCGTGCCGCTGGCCACCTGCGTGAGCCCGTTGACCGCGTTGCCGGTGTAGACGGCGAACGCCACCCGGAACGTTCCGTTCATCGCCATCGAGACGCGGGCGTCGGCGGGCGCGACCCACTCATACCAGACCGATGGGCCGCTGTTGTTGAAGGGGCTCGGTTCGCCGGCTTCGCGCGAGGCCCCGGCCGTCGTGCCGTTCGTGGTCACGGACGTGCCCGAAAGCAGAAAGCGGTTGGCGAATGCGTCGTTGGCGGGCTGGGCAACTGCGAGTTGTGCGATGAGGAGCGGCAGCAAGCCGGCGAGGTGCAAAACAGTACGTCTCATAGTTCGGCGACACGAAAAAACACCCCATCCCGGTGCCGGGATGGCATCGGGTGAAGCGTTCTGGTTTCCGGCTAGAC
Source organism: Limisphaerales bacterium (assembly GCA_044229355.1). Taxonomy (GTDB): domain Bacteria; phylum Verrucomicrobiota; class Verrucomicrobiia; order Limisphaerales; family JADJPG01; genus JBGARF01. The sequence goes on along the minus strand of JBGATF010000002.1, from coordinate 52,928 downwards.
TCGCGTCAGAGAGTGAAGGTTACAACTTTTCTGTGCGAGTTTTTGGAGGTCTCCGCAGTGAGGTCGCTCGGATCCCAAACTTCGCCGCTTAAACCTTTCAGACCCCTCGCTCTCGCCGCCATCGGAGGACGGGGGGAGCCCGAAGCAGCCCGCGACACCCCTGAAGGGATTGCGAAGCTCGGGCTCTTGATGGACAACGGGACCTCGATCGCATTTTAAACGACCGCGCTGAGCCCAAATCGTGATTTTTGACGGAGTTTTGGTGAAGACGCCTTCCCAAGCGCTGCACGCTGCGTCTTCTGCGGGCTTGGAGCAGATTTCTTCTGCAAACGGCCGCTCGGCCTTCTCGCCCGCTCCGCCGCCGTGCCCTGACCGGATCGCGCATCGCGCATGACGTGCAATTTGCCAGCCGTTTGCCGGCTTGGAGTTCCGGCGGCACGAAGGTCAGCGCCGTGGCGCTCGATCCAATGGGGGAGCGCGTCCGTTATGAGGACGACTTCGGGGATAACCCGGCGATCTCGCGCGTCGCCCGGGTGGTCGTGCGCCGGGAGTAGCCGGAAGACAGCCAGGTGGAAGGCTGGAGACGAGTTCTAATTCGCCTGTGTCGAATTCGCCTATTGCGGCCGGCGTTGGATCTTGCTAGATCCGAGTCCAGCCAACGGATGCGGGTGTGGTTCAATGGTAGAATGTGGGCTTCCCAAGCCTGAGACGAGGGTTCGATTCCCTTCACCCGCTCCACTGTCAATCAAGGACTTGCAACTCAGTGTAGCGCCAGTGTAGCAACTTGAAGCTTTATCAGACTGCGGTGGTAACGATGGACTTGTAGCGGAGAATGGGGTGATGGCAAGTCCTCTCGATGATTCGACCACGAACGTCATCCTCGCATACACGGCTCGCCGAGGTTCAGCCGAACGACCAAGAGCACGCGGCGATATGTTCGAAGGACGATTCTTTGCTCTACCGAACGAGACGTGGTCTTCAAAATGTTCGTTGGTTTTCTCGAGTTTTCTCGACTAGACCACAGGACAACAATCCGGTAGTGTCGCCAGCATTGAGAGGAAGGATCCCCCCAGTTTTCTCGCAGCGCGTGGTCCGCGCTGACAAAACTATGTGCGGTTTGAGAAGTGCGAACTGCGCGTCTGCGAGATTTCGAGCCGTTGCTACCGGAGCGGCTCAGACTCGGATTCCTCGGTGGGACTTTTTTGTTTGCTGACTTCGTTCCTCCGTGTGTCTGGCGACATGGACGGTATTTGATTCATTCTCGTCGGTCCGGGCATCTGCGGCGCTGGGGGCTTGGTTCTTCGTGAGGTCGAGCTTCTCCTCAATCTCGCTCTGTCGGCGGGTCAATTCTTGGTAACGCTCCTCGAGGTCGAATGGCGATCCGACGCGGCCTTCGAGTTCAGTCGCACGCTTTTGCGCGTCGGCAATCGAGGTTTCAAGTTTGCTGGCGCGTTCCTCAAATCCCTGCACCGTGGATTCGAGCGAGCGAATCGTGCCGAGGGCCGTGTCGGTAATCTTGGCGGCGTAAGTGTTCTTGCCGCGCACGACCAAGTCGGGGTCGCCGATAAAGCCAACACGGATGAACAAATCGAAGCCGGCAAACTTGCCCACACGCACATCATCACCGCTGCGGCCCTTGAGCTTCTCAGCGCGACGGATGATCAATTCGCCGGCGATTCCTCGGTTTGTGACGACTTCGTTGTCAAGCTCGATGCGGAAGTTGTCACCGGAAGTGTCCTCGCGAGCGCCGATGTCGAGGCGAAGGTTCGTGAGGCGCGCGGTGGAAGTATCGGCGTCGTCGCGCGCATGGCGCAGGTTGCTGCGGATGCGGTATTGCTCCTCGGCATGAGCGGAGCGCAGGCGCGTAAGTCGCATCAACTCTGCGTCAACTTGCGCCTTCTCAATCACGAGTGGATTGCCGGAGGCGATGGCCTTCACTTCAGCGTAGGTGAGGGCCGCGCTGTCGAGGTCTTCGACGCGGCGAATGGTCATGTCACCCGTCATCACCTGCGCGATGAACTTCGCTTTCGTTTCCAAGGTCTGCCACATGTAGGCATCGAACGAGCCTTCGGTGACGTACCGAAAGACACTGACGACAGGATTTTTGTTGCCCTGCCGGAGGATGCGCCCTTCGCGCTGCTCGACATCCGCCGGACGCCACGGCGCATCAAGATGATGCAAGGCAATGAGGCGCTCCTGCACATTCGTTCCCGAACCCATCTTCTGCGTGCTGCCGAAAAGGACGCGCACCTTGCCAGCGCGGACTTCCTTGAACAGCGCGAGTTTGGACGCATCGCTGTCGTAGTGTTGGATGAAGGCAATCTCACTCTCCGGGATACCACGCGCCTGAAGTCTGTCCGCCATGTCGCGATAGACCGAGAACCCCCGGTCTTTTGGTGTCGAGAGATCGCAGAACACCATTTGGGCGCAACGTCGATCGGTGGTTTCAGCCCAGATGCGGATGATATTCTCGACCGCAAGATTCACCTTACCGCTGGGTTCGTCCGGCGCGGACGCGCGCACCAAACGCATGTCGAGCGCCGCCTTACGACCTTCAGAGGTAATCTTGAGCATGTTGTCGATGCTCGGATCAACGCGGCTGGTGCGGAGACGTTCCGCACGGGCGGCGAGCGACTGGACAAACTCCTTCAACTCCGGCGTGGGCGGCGCGTTGCGGATGGTCGGCTTCTCGTTCTCCAATTTCGGGCGTGGCAGATTCAGCATCGCGGCCGTCTGCACATCCGCCGCCTGACGGAACATCTGCATCAGTTCCGGCACGTTGATGAAGCGAGCGAAGCGCGTGTTCAGCCGGTAACCCGCGCCGTCCGGGGAAAGCTCCATCGCGGTGACAGGTTCGCCAAAGGTCGCCGCCCACGAATCGAAATGATGCAGGTGATGCTTCTTCAGTTCGTCGGGCTGGAGATACCGCTGCATGGTGAACATTTCAGCCATGCTGTTGGCGATGGGCGTGCCGGTGGCGAAAACGACACCACCGCCGCCATTCATTGACTGGACGTGGCGAACCTTGAGGAACATATCGAAGGCGCGTTCGCTCGCGGTCTGCGGCAGTCCCGCGATGCGCGTCATTTTCGAGACGTAAAACAAGTTTTTGAAATAGTGCGCCTCGTCCACGAACAAGCGGTCCACACCAAGTTCCTCGAACGTGAGCGTATTGTCCTTCTTGTGCTCCGCAGCCAGCCCTTGCAACCGGGCATCGAGTCGCTTCTTCGCTTTCTCCAGTTCCTTCACCAGCCGGCGATTGCTGGAGTCCGCGTGCTGGCGCTTCACCATTTCCAATTCGTGAAGCTGTTCCTCGAAGAATCGCTTCTGCGTATCCTGTGACAGCGGGATGCGCTCGAAGCCGGAGTGCGTGACTATAATAGCGTCCCAATTGCCGGTCGCGATGCGGCTGAACAGCTTCTTGCGATTCGCGGCCTCGAAATCCTCTTTGCCCGCGACGAGGATGTTCGCGCCGGGATACAACGTGAGCAGTTCCGTCGAGAACTGGCCGAGCATGTGGTTCGGCACGGTGAACAACGGTTTACGCGCGAGGCCGAGCCGTTTCAACTCCATCGCAGAGGCGACCATCGTGAACGTCTTGCCCGCGCCGACTACGTGCGCGAGCAGCGTGTTTGGCGTTTGCAGGACTCGCCACACGCCTGCCTTCTGATGCGATTGCAAGGTGATGGCCTGGCTCGCACCGGGCAGCGTCAAATGCTCACCGTTGAACGTGCGCAGGCGCGTGTGATTGAACGTGTCGTTGTAGAGCCGGCACAGCCGCTCACGCCGGGAGTCGTCCGACCAAATCCACTCTTTGAACCGTTCTTTGATGCGCTCCTGTTTCTCACGGGCCGCTTCCGTTGCCTGCGCGTTAATGACGGGATTTTTCTTTTCGTCGAGATCATAGACCGTGGGGGTCTTGAGATTCAGCGCATCCTCGATGAGATCGAGCGCCGTGCAACGATCCGTTCCCCAATCGGTCGTGTTGGCCGTTGCGCCTTTCACTTCCCAATCTCCCTTCACGTACCAAGAGCCGAGCGCGCGGACGTGGCCGACTTCGACGCCGGACGAGACTTTGAGCAACTCGTGAACGAACCGCTTCACGTCCTCTTGCGGCAGCCAGGACGCGCCGAGCCGCACATCAATCTCCGTCGCGTTCAAGTCGGCGGGCTGAACCGATTTCAACGCCTCGACGTTGACGGTGAACGCGGAGTCATTGACGGCGGCAGCGTCCGCTACAACGAGTTTCTCTCGCACGTTGCCGGAGAGATACTGGTCGTCGGTTTCCCATTGATTGGTCTGCGGGTTGAGAAAGACGAGTCCCTTCAAATCGCTCAGGAACTCGTCAGCGGGTTTGCCGAGCAAGCCTGCCATGTGGTCCAGGTCCACGCGCCCTCGCTCATTCAACGTGACGAGCAACGCTTCCTTGGCGTTGGCAGCGGTTTCAATCGGTTGCCGGTGCTGGATGGTTCGTTCGCGAAAGATGGTCGCCTTGGTGGCGACCTTGGTTTCGTCGTTGTAATGCTCCAACGACAACAGCAGCGGCAAATCCGTGTCGCCGTCGAAAGCGCGTTGATTGGCGCGATTGTTAATCGGGCCGAATCTTCCGACGAAGCGGTCGTAAGCAAGATTGAGTTGATGCCGGGTGTCGAGAACGCGTTCCTCGCCGCTGCCGTCGAGCTGGGCGCGCAGACATTCTCGCACGGCATCGCGCACTGGAATGAGATTGCGGATGCGGGCGCGCGTTTCGGACGGAAGGTCGGAGAGCGGACGAAGCACGGTATCCTCGCGGACGCAGACCATGCCGTCGTGCAGACAGTAGGCGTTCGGCTTGATGTAGTCGGGAGCGGGGATGGTTTGCTCCAACGTCGGTCCGGCGACCTGTTGGTTTTGCGGCTGGTAAATGTTTTGCGGCAACCGCTCGACGGCCTGCTTCAAGGCGTCCGCAAGATCGCGGCCATCCGGTTCGAGCGTCGGCTCGTTGTCGCGATACATCCGACCGATCAATCGCATCTGCCCAAGCATCATTTCCGGGCGCGCGGCGAAGTATTCGTTAATCGTGAACGCTTCGCCGAGGTCGTTGGAGTAATCAGCCGTCTGCTTCCACGCCGGGCCGGTGGGCGCTTCACCGGGACGCAGCTTGCGAAGCATTACGATGTCCGTGGTGACTTCCGTGCCGGCGTTCTTCTTGAAGGCGTCGTTCGGCAGTCGGATCGCGCCGAGCAATTCGGTCCTCGCCGACAACAGTTCGCGCAACGTCGAGTCCAGCTTGTCCATCGTGCCGCGCGACGTGATGAACATCACCAGTCCTCCGGGGCGCACCTTGTCGAGCGCGGCGGCAAAGAAGTAGTCGTGGATGGGAAGCTTGTAGTGGTTCCACTTTGGGTCGTGTACGGGATAGTCGCCGAAGGGGACATTGGAGATGGCAAGGTCGTAGTATCCGTCCGCCAGCTTAGATTGCTCGAATGGTTGAGCTCGAATATCAGCGTCGGGATAGAGCGCCCTGGCAATACGCGCCGTCAGGAGGTCAATCTCGATGCCCGTGACTGTTGAACGACGCAACGCTTCGTCGGGCATCAGGCCGATGAAGTGGCCGATGCCACAGGCAGGTTCGAGCGCCCGCCCGCCTTTGAAGCCGAAGCGTTCCAGCGCGCCGTACATCGCACCGATGACGATCGGCGCGGTGTAGTGGGCGTTGAGCGTGGTGGAGCGCGCGAATTCGTATTCTTCGGGCGAAAGTTCGTTGACGAGAAGTTCACGCTCCTTTCTCCACTCCCGATTGTAGTCGTCGAAGACCTGGGGCATCGCGCCCCAGCCGACGTATTTGATTAGGGTGGCCTTTTCCTCAGCAGTAGCCGGACGTGCTTCAGCATCGAGTGTCCGTAGTGTACGGATGGCGGCGAGGTTCTGTTGGAACTTCTGTTTCGGTCCGCCGTCGCCCAACCGGTCGGCTTCGGTGATGCGGTAGGCGTTGGTGTTTCTCGGCGGTTCTTCGCGAGGGAGAATCTTGCGGCCGATTGCCTTATGGCCGTCCGCTAGGACGCTTCGGGTGGGAGCAGGATGTATTTCTCTCGCACCATCTCCCATGCCTGACGATGAGCCTGGTCGGCCGTCAGTCCTTGGTTCATGAACTCCGTGCGCAGCGTGGTCATTTCGTCCTTCGTCTTGTTTTCCGCTTCGTGAAGCATCTGGTGGAGCTGTCCCTTCGCTTCCAGTTCTCGTACCATCTTCGGGCAATGCTCGCGCCAGTGCTTCTCGGCCATCCGGCCGTATTGAGTCAGAGGTTGCATAGGTATTCGATGGCAGCGCGAACAGGTCGAGCTGCGAGGCGTCATGCGAAATCTTTCGTCGCCCGCTCATGAGAGTATGCGCTGGGTGTTGAGGATGCGAGTGAAGGCTTCTTCCCGACGGAAACACCCGGGCGTCGCCCTTTGGCACCTTGTCGGCATGAAGGATTGTGCAGCGCCGCGACCGTCTGCCCATTGATGACTCGCCCGGTCAGAATCTCGTCGTAGGTACAGCCCAACACAACCTGGATGCCGCGCAGATGCCACTCGTAGGCGCGAGTGCGGCCTGCTTCCAAGTTGCCGAGAATCTGGCGCGTGAACGAATGGTACTTGCCTCCGGGAATACATTGTATTCTCGCGACCATGACCTCCTGGGTCCAGCCGCGCTCGTGGCGCATTTTGGCAATGTGTTGCCCGATGTCATTGGCCCGCTTCACGGCAGACCTCCTTCGAGCCGAAACTACTTTACTGCTTCAGTCGCGGGGATCGTCCCAAGGCAGAGGCCGGGGGTCGAAGAAGGGAGGCGGCTCTTCTGGCCGGGAGGTCGGCCCCAAGATGATTCCGTAGCCCACCCGCAAGGGGCTGGCTGCGCCGAATCGCCCGGCCTTGCGCCAGCGGCGCAAGCGCCCGAGAAACCAGACACCGCCAACGACCGTGATCAGGATGAGGCCGAGGAGAAATTCCAAGGAATGGTCGTTCACGAAAACGCCGAGCCGATCCAGGAATTCCCAGACCCGAGTTTCGGGCCGCACATCTGCCAGCATGAGTTGCATCGTTGTTTCGCTCCTGAGCGGATCAAATTTCCGCCGACGCGTCGCCTGCCCACCAGCGGGCAGGCGTCGGCGGGCTGGACAGGGGCAGTGTGCGGTCTGCCCAAACTGTCCAACGCCAATAACCTGCCGCTGCCGGCGGCTTTGTCAAACGCGAGTTGATCAGAAAAGTAGCGTCGATTGGCTATACGGTTTGCTGGTTTCGTTCCGTCTGGCGTTGCGTCCGGTTGATAACGCGGCGGGCTTGCGACGCCACCTGTGCCATCACGGTGTCGCGCAGGTTTTCCGGCACACTCTCGATGATGGTGTCGTACGCGGCCTTCAACTTTGGATTCCGCCCGATGTCCTTCATGATACCGTCGCGGATGCGTTGCTGACGGTCGATCTTCTGGACTTCATTGAGCACCAGCGACCGTTCCAGCCGCTCGCGGGGCATGGCCTGGATGTAGGCCCAATACTTTGGGTTCTCTTTGATGTAGGCGTCGATCTTGGTGTCCACTTCGGGATTGCTGCGATACTCGCGGGGTTCGGTGCCCGCGGCACTCGCGCCGGTATTGCCGCCAGACGGCGGGGCTTTGGTTTTGATACTCATACGGAGGTTTGCGTTTTGTGTTCATTGCCGGGAATCGAATCCCGTTTCGCCGGCCAGGCGAGGTCCGCGTAGGGAAATCCTCGCCTCACAGACCGGCAAAGTGTCTTCATTTGGCGTCGGAGGCCGGAGTTGGTCGTTGCTTGAGTTGGGTTTCGGTGGCTCCCAGGCGCTGTTCGATGCGCGAGAGTTGGTCGTGAAGTAGCCGATTCTGTTCGACCATGATGCGATTGGTGGATAGCGCCGCGCCGAACTGCTGGATGGAATGGCTGAGAGACTGAGCCTGTTGGGTCACCGCGAGCGTGATGGCGCGTTGCTGGTTCAGTTCTGCGACGACCGCATCGTTAACTGCCGCCGGTGCGAAGGCGGCGTTGGTCAACGTCCCGACGCCGGATGGCAAGACGAAGCAACCCGGTAGCGGATGGAAATTCCACTGAGCTTGAGACTCGATTCTGTAAACCGTATGGGCTTCGTGGAGCAACAAGCGATGGTGGGGATCGACATAGCGACCGACGTAATAGCCCTTCACCAGCTCCGGGTATCGGACCCGATCCGTCGGGTTATCGTGAGCGACGGGATTCGGCCTCGGAACGACAGCGACTCGACCGGGCTGCTGGGTCGAGCAACCAGCCGCGAGAAGGAGAAACGCGAAGAAAGGAATTGGAGTGTTCATGGTTCGTAAGAAGTCGGGAGAACGGGTGATCTGTCGTCGAACGGAAACGAGTGGACCGAGCGAGTGGTCGGCTGTCCCCCGTCGGAGGTGGCGGGGCTGGTCGAGCCAGTTGCGCCAATTCGCGCGTCGGCCCGGTCGATGGTTTGCAGGACGTAGAGGTAAAACTGTTTGCCGGACGGCACGCGGACGTAAAAGCCATCGCGTTGGATGGCGTCGTAGATGCGCTGGGCATACGCGGACAACACCTTCTCAGCTCCGGCGAATGGCGCGTTATTCAGTGAACGCCGGTCGATAGTGCCAAAAATCGTTTGCTCCTTCTCCGTGAGCGCCGACGCCGCGCCCGAAAGAAACGTGGCGGCGAACAGTTTGATCTCGGCCAGGTCGTCCGACTTGAGCAGCCGACCACGCAAGCCAGCACTGCCATCCGTGATGCCCCAGCCGACATGATTTGTCGCGGACTCGAACTCGCGGTCGAGCGCGATGCCGTTGAGGCGAAGTTCCTCGCCGGTCTGCCAAACGAGCGTCCAAGCGTTTCCGCTGGCCAGCCGCTCGCGTTTGCGGTCGGTTGCCGCGGTTCCGTGAACCTCCGTGCCAGCCGGGATGATGAGCCGTCCCGCGTGATAGACGTCTTCGGTAATCAATCCGATGATCGGCGTTTGGATGGCCGACGAGTCCACGGTGATGACGGTCTCGCACGAAATGAGTCTGCCAAACGGGGCGAAGTCTGGACTGAGGGACTTAGTCTCAGGTGCCTGGCTCGCCGACTCGGCGAAGAGACTAATCGGTGGCGGAGGCGGAGGCGGCTCCGGCGCTTTGATCTGAAGTGGTTCAACCGAAACCCTGGTTTCAGACGCTGGCGGCTGTGGCGGCGGTTCGGGCTTGGGCGGAGGCGGCTGAAACACTTGCAAGCCGCGTTGCACGGTCTCGATGACTTGCGGCTTGTTGGTCGCAGGATCAGTCGCTGGAACAGACACCGGTTCAGTTCGCGGCGTGCCGCTCCGGGTTTGAGAATAGAGGAACAGTCCGAAGGCCAGCACGGCTCCGAACAGCAACAGCTTGCCCGTTCGCGTGCGGAAGAAGCCGATGAATGAGCGAGGAGTCATGGATTTGGCGGGGCGGAGTTGGTTGCGTTGTTGAGTGCCGCCATCGGGAGTCGTTGAATCAACACCGTGAAATCGTTTTTCAACGACAGCTCATTGCGTGCGCCGTCTGGTGTGCCGGTGACTGCAAAGTAGGCGGAAGTCTCGCCCTGCGGCGGCATCAGTCCGGCAGCGTCGCTGATGGACTGAGGCAATACCCGGTTGCCAACGCGGATTGAAAAACTGTCGGGGCGGTAATGGACAGGCGAGTCGGTCTTGTTTCGCAGCAGAAGCTGGAAAACCACGGTATCCTCCGCATTGAATCGGAACGCCGCCTGAACCCGGATCTCGTAGTCGTTGAAGTCGGCGACTTGGGGGCGCTTCTCGAACGTGGCGAAGTCCACGTCGGCGACGGTTTCTGGGTGTTGCTGTTTCAGCAGAGTAAACGACTTGGCCTTGTCGAGCAGCGCGAGAAGGCGTGTCGGATTCAGAGATGGAGCGGGTTTGACGGTTCCTCCTGACGGCTTTGTTTCGAGGATGAGTGACAAAACGGGCTGAGGACTTTCCTCCAACTGGAACACATAGGTGCTCTTGCCCCAACGCGCGTTGAGGTTGGCCGACGCTTTTGGTTCTCCGGCTCGAACACTGAAGAAAGCCGTTCCTTTGGTGTGGGCGAGATGGAAGGGAGCCGGATTTTTCGGATCTGCAGTGATGCCGGCTCCGTCGATGGCCGCAATGGGACCGGGAAAGCTGATCGTGGTGACCCGGTTGGTCGCGACGGGCACGACATAAACCACTCGATCATCAAGCCGGGCGGACTCGATGGCCTCGCGTGGTGCGCCGTGGACAGCCAAGGGTGCGAGCAACAGAAGGATTTTATGGAGCGGTGAGTTCATAACGGAAATCGGCGACGGCGGTGGGAAAGCGACCATTGGCGGCCATGTTCGGGTTGCGCAGAAGTTTCAAACGGAGCAGGAACGGAAACGCTTCGACGAAGGCTTTGTCCTGGAAAATGCCGTTGCGAATCACTTGCCCGCTTACGTTCACGAGCACCTCGTTTTCGCGCGTAGCGAGAATATCGAGTTTGCCCACTTCGACCTTCTGGTGGAGTTGCTTGCTGGCGGCCTCGGTGGCTTCCTTGGCCCGATGCTCTTGCGCCTTCTCCAGAGCGGGTTTGAGGAAGACCTGCTTCAGTAAATCGGGATGATCGAAATCCTTCGGGTTGCGTTCGAGAAAGGCCACCGTGGCGAGCGTCGCCTGTTGAGCGTGGAGTTCTTTGGCTTCTTGAAATTGCAGCAACGGCGACAGGTAGTAGGTGTTCGCTGGATCGATGATCACGACGCGCTCTCGCTGCTTGAGCGAATGGATCAGGTTCCATCGATCCACAGCTGCGAAGACGATGGTGGCCACGGCCACGAAGAACCACAACCACGGCAGCCGATCTCGCTGGACGAACAGCCTTGTCGGATCGAACGGTCGGCGTGCCCGGTTTGGACTTGGCGACCCGTTGTTGGTCGTGGTCACGCGGGAAGTTTCGAGAGTGGGAGTCATAGGGCTTGGTTCCGTGAGACGGCAATGAGATCTCGGACGGCCTTGTCGCCGGTGATGTCGTCGCCGGGCCGTCCTCGTGCTGTCCGGGGAGGCAAGCCAGAGCCGGCGATGATGATGGCTCCCGCGCTGCCCATGCCGCTGCTCAACGAGAGGCTGCTCAAGGCGGCTGCCATGCCGGCCGCGGCAGCCGTGACCATTGGCTTGCCCACGGGGGCGGCGACCGCGGCGGCCGCCGCCGTGGTGGCTGCGGTTTGAAGAAAGCTGTTGATGCCGCCGTTGAGCAGGGCGCTGCCGGCATCGACGCCATAGATGAGCACCTTTTGGATGATGGCAGGCGCGGCACAGGTGCTGAAAATCGTCCAGAATGACAATACACCGAGGCCGAGGAGATTTTGCAGGGTATACAACGTCGAAGTCGGGTCCACCGTCAGAAACGATTGATCCGTCATGAAATCGAGAATACCTTGCGAGATAAGCGCTGCGACACCCCAGCCCAGTGGCCACAAGAGAATCCCCGTCAAATGCATGAGATACCGCGAGCCGGTACCACTCAACGCCGGCACCGCAAAGAATCCGATCAGTATGGGCGAGAGTGCATACCCGACGTTAAGAATGATCTTCTGGAAAATGTAGGCCCAGAACAGCAGCAAGGACGCGGCATAGGCCAGGAGCCACAAAAGTCCCCCGATGACGGCATTCACGAGAAACGAAGTTCCGTTGGCGACCAAGTCCCACAAGCCGTGCGGCTCCGTCTCGCTTTGCTTCAACGCCAGGGCATCACGATACGCTTGATGAATCTGATCTGGGTTGGCTTTGAGCGTGTCCGTCACCGTAACAGCCACGAGCCTCTGCACCTCGTCACCCCATCGCGGCAGGAAGACCAGCAACGACATCACGACAATCAAACGCACCAGATAGCGCAGCCAGCTTTGAGCCGAAGGCCGGCGCATGGCCGTCACGAGGATTCCGACGACGACCAGCAAGTAGGCCACGACCATCAAGACACCGCGCAAGTCCGCGCAGCGTTGCAGGAACGTGGGAAACAGGGTGTCGAATGAGGCCATACGCCGGCTGGGGGATGGAGGCGGGACTACCTCGGGAAAGTGGTGGGCGCGTCGAGGAGTCGGAACGTGCGGGCGTAGTTGGTGACCGCCTCGGTAAAGGCGGCACCTTGCTGTTCGCGGAGCGCCAGAGCCTGTTTCTTCTCGTCGTTGCGGTTCTCAATGTCTTGGACGAGCGCCGTCGCGAGGGCCTGCGCGGTCTCCTGCTCCGTGCCGTTCAGCGCGGCAGACAATCCCGTGAGCGTGCCGCTTAACTTCTGCACCTCGGCGTCGGTCGTCGCCGTGCGCAACGCTTCCACGGTCGCGGCAATCTGTCGTTTCAACTCAACCCGCCGGGCAGCGGCATTGGTGGAGACGAGCTGAAAATTCGCGGTTGCTCCGTTGATGGCGGCAAAGGGCCGGAACTCGTTCGTATGCCGGGCAACTGTGTGGCCCTTGGGGGTATCAAAGGTTGCTCCCACCGAGTGGTAAAGGCCGGCGGCGTTATAGGCCAACGCCTCCGCACCGTCAGCGGCTCTTATGACGACCTGCAACGACTCGCCGAGTTCCGTCCTGCGCAGGTCGTTCCTGAGCGGCCCGGCGGCGGTAACTACGACCGCCTTCGGATCGCCGAACAGACTCTCGTAGTGTCGAAACTCGTTGAGTTGATCCGTCAGCGTGCGAATCTGCGTGACCTGGTTGTTGATCATTTCGACGTATTTCGCGATTTCCTGCGCGGTGCCGGTGATCAGTTGGGTTTGCACCGCGGCGTCGAAGACGGCCCATTGGGCGTTAACTCCAAAGGGAATGGCGGTGAAGGCGGCCCAGGCGACAATGGTTTTATTCATAGGTTATTCCTCAATGCGGAGATACTTGGTGGTGGGTTTGAAAGTGACACCGTCGATGGTCTGTTCGGGAAGCTGGACTTCGTAGAGCCGAACTTGGCCCTCGCGGTTCCGGGCGCGTTGCTGGGCCACGTAGAGCCAATACTGTTGCTTCACCGCATCGCTGCGGCCTTTGTCGTAGCCGGACGCGTAAGCCTTTTCCGACTGCTTGCGCGTGGCGTAGTGCAGCGCTTCGCTCACAACGACGCCTCCGGCTGCGCCGGCTGCCGTGGCGATGGGGCTGCCGTCTGACAACTCGTGAGCGACATAAGCGCCGCCCGCAGCGGCCCCGATGTCCGTGAGACTGCGGGTGGCGGCACAACCGCAAAACAGGAGTGGCACGATGGCGAATAAGAGAACAGGGTGAGTTTTCATGCTGGGGTGAGTTGTCGTTTCGGGGGGCAAGTCGGTGTCCCCGTTCCGGGAAGCGTGTTGAATAATGCCTTCGACGAGATTGGCGCACTGGCGGAGTTCCTTCGCCCTCTTGTCGAAGTGCTCACCGCTCGACGACGAGCAGTAGAGCATCTCCGGCGAGGCGATGTTGTGGACCGTGCCGCAAAGGTTGCGGACCGAATCGGTGTGAAAGTAGGTGAAGGGCGCGTACCTCTGGCCCGTTTGATGGTCGGGCAGCGCGTAATTCATGATCGCGTGCTGGGTGACTTCCGGCAATGCGATGTCCTTGCCCATGTCGTCGAGGTCGGCTCGGTCGTTCTGGCGCATGATGAAGAACTGGCGGCTGTTCCCGAACACAGCCGACCGGATGCGCGACTGCTTGAATCGCGCGTACTGCTGCACGATGGAAATGTTCCAGCAATTGAACTTGCGAAGCTGGGCGTACGATTCCTGCACAATTTCCTGGCCCCCGGGGATGTCGAGGAAGCGGGCGACTTCCTCGTACACGTTCCGTTTCCGCAAAGCGCGCGGCAGCGTGATGATATGTTTGCGCGCGTGGTTGGTGATTAGGAAGCCTGCGGCCGATTTCAATTCCTTCGCCGATTCCGGGATGTAGCCGAGTTCAAAGTGGGCGATCCGTCCCGTCAACGAGACGTTGGTGATTCCGTCAAACAGACAGCCGTAGTTGCCATCTCGGCACCAAGGCAGAAGGAGGGTGGCGATCTCCATGATCTGGTCGCGCTCGGCTCCGACGGGATCGAGCATCATCAACTCTTGCAGCATGCGGTGCGTCGGGAAGTCGCCAGGTGCAAAGCGCGAGAAGGCAAGATTACGAACCTCTTTGGTGGTGTTTGGGTCTTTCATGAACCGCAGCACATCGCTCTCCTCAACGGTGCCAAGGTACGCGGTTGCCTCATCGCTGTGATTGGTTCCCCAGTCCCTGAAGTCGGCAAAGGTTTCGAGCATGGTGGCTCCGGGCGGCATCCGTTCCACCCGGAACCGTTGCAGGGCGAGCGCGTGGCGGGAGATTTTGAGCAAGTCGGCGTGCCGCTTCTTGCACCAGTCCTGGAACGCGTCCTCGTAGAGCAAATTGATGTACTTGGCGATCTGCGCCTGCCGGAGCATTTGTTTCTCCTCCGTGGCACTCGTGCCAATCATGCGCGCGACCAACGCGGTGGCGGCCGACAAGTGATCGGGAGTCAACGGCAGCCCCTTTGTGTCCAGGTAATTGATGGTCAGGTCGCCGTCAGGATGAATGATGATCGGTCGCGCGCCTTCCTCGACGGTGCCAGTGTAGATGCCATAGCTCAGACCTTCTTCGATGATGACGGTGTAGGCAAAATAGCCCTCCGTCTGCGAAAGCAGGTCGCACATGGACACCGATTTGCCTGCGCCCGACATTCCGAGGAGGACGGCGTGTTGGGGAGATGCTGAACCGCCACCGCCGGAGAACGTCTCAATGCCGATGAGATTGCCCTGCGGCCCATCGTAGATCGCCTCCGCGGTCGCCAAATGGCCAACAAACGTGCTGGTGAACGGTAACATGTCGGCCAGGAACCTGTGTTCGGCGTAGAGTTTCCGATGTTCGTAACGTCCCCACGTCCAGCCCGGCCAGGTCTGGAAGAACAGATTCTTGGCCGTGGTCGGCAAATTGGCTTCAAAGTACTGGGCTGCATTCATCGACTGAATCGCGCTCTTGAGCGCGGCGACACGGGCGTTGAGCCCTTCCTTGGATTTGTCCCACACCCTGACGATGAACGTCGCATGGAACGGCAGCGTGTGCCCTTGCATGAGCGCATGGATTTTACGCTGCTTTTTCTCCATGACGCTCAACATGGAAATCTTCTTCTCGCTGGCGTAGTCGCCCGCCACGCGGTCGTGGGCTTTTTCCTCCTTGGAGATCTCTTTCGTGACCGGGAGCGGGTCAATGTTGACCGTGATGGTGTAGTCGAGCAGCCGTAAATTCGTGAGCCTTTGGATGATGCCCGGATACGTCGTGCGCGGCCAGCGGGTCAGGACCAAAAGCCTGTGGTAGTGTCCATCAAGGTAGAAGCCGAAGTCTGCCTGTCCGTTGCCCTCGGAGTGCCAGCAATTCTCTTGAATCGAAAGTTCCGGCTCGAATCCGTCGAGCGGATCGAACTCGAACCGGTCGTTGAAACTTGGGTTCAGGAACTTGGCGTAATGGCGGAAATGTTCGGCATCGTTCATGGGAACAACTCGCGTGCCTGAACCGCTGAAGATCTCGAGCATCAACCGGTGTGTGTGCTCGTATTCGCTGGCGAGCTGCTCCAGCAGGGCCGTGTAGTAGTCGCGGCGAGCCTTGCCGGATTGGGCGAAACGTGGTTGGTGATCCAGTGCGCGTGTGATGTAGAGGACGACTCGCTGACGGCGCAGCTTACGTTCACTCATCGCTTGCCAGTAGCGCAGGAACCGTTCGTTTCGCACGCGCTTGGTCCAAGTGTTGGTGAAATTCTCGGTCTCCCGCTGGTAACGCAGAAGCTCCTCCTTGTAGTTGGAATCGCAGAAGTACTGCACTTGCAGGCGTTGGTTTTCTTGGAGGGACGCCAGCAGGAGACAAAGCTGGTCTTGGAAGTCGTTGAGGTCCGCAATCGGGCTGTTGGTCAGGTCGGGCGCTTCGATGACGAAGCCCTTGGCCACGTAGCCGCCACGCCGAAGATGATTGAACACGATCATATCGCGGACGAAAAACCCGTTGGGAGCGCGCTCGAACATAGGTCACGGTCGAATCTTGAGAGCTTGAGCCTCCGGCTTCTGCGAGTTGCGGATTTTGGTGAACAACAGATCAACTTTCTCCAAATCACTCACGAGTCGCTGCACCGTGCGGGCTTTCCCGATTTCGTTAGTCGCGATGTAGGCTTCGCGAACATGAGCCACGGCCCGTTCCATGTGGGTGCGAGCCGTGGCGTCGAGGTCGTGTCGGTGCAGGTTCTCGCGCAGGGCGGACTCGGCGTCGTTGAGTTGGGCGAGGATGTGGCGGCTCATGAGGTCAGCCTTTGGCGAAAGGGTGCTTGGGTGTGACGAAGTCCGGCCCGAAGCCGGGGCCACTGGCGAAGCGTTCGATGACGTCGCGGTCGTAACCGGGCGGTTTACCCTGCCGGAGGAGCAGGATGTAGCTCAGGCAAACAAGCACCGGCAACGCCGCGACACCAAAGGAGAGAAAGAGTCCCGCCTTGAAGGCGACGACCATGACGAAAAATACCGCGATACCGACTCCCAGCCCGCTCACGACCCACCAGAATAGGTTGCCTTCGAGTCCCCAGGTTTTTCCGGCGGAATCGGAGGCGGCATTCGTGTCGGTAAGTCGAAGTTCGGCTTTCATAGCATTGGAGCGAGGCAGGTTCGGGCGAGTATGGGCACGAGCGGGAGGCCGAGATAGGCCAGCAGCGCGAGCAGCAGGGCTGCGGCGACTCCGAGCAGGAGCAGCCAGCGGATGAGCCGTTTCTCTTCTGTGGACATCGTTGCCTCCCGCCGTGAATCAGAACGCGCCGATGCCGACCGTGGAATTGGCGTCGAGGCCGAAGATTTTGAAAAACGCGAATGCGATGGCCGGAGCCGCCGCGATGACGGCGCCGCCAATGATGGAAAGCTTGCCGGTGTCCACGTCGCCGCGCCGGATGGCGAACCCGCCGGCGATGACGGCTGCTATTCCCAGCACGAAGCCGAACAGCATGATGACGGCGAGGCTGTTGCTGATGCCGGTCTTGAGCTGCGTGGAACTGAACGCCTGGGCGAAGGCGCTGGTGGTGTTGAGAACTGCAACGGCGGCGAGCAAAAGCACCGTCCGCAGCCGTGGGCTTTGGTTAAGGGCCACGGCGACGCCGCAGCCTCCGTATCGGAGCGATTGAGTGATTCGATTCATATTAGCTGTATTTTTCGTTTCACCCGGAAGCACCGTGCTCCCGGTGTTGTCGGCTCCCATTGAAGCGGAAATCGCGGAGACGTTTGTGCGCAATAGGCACAATCTGCAGACCCCGGATGCGGTAGGGTTTGCGATGTGAATACGACAAATGCCTCCGAAAACCTGCGCCGCCTCGCGCTGCTCGAAACACAGCTTCCGTGCGAGATACGGGGACAAAACCATGTGCTGCCGCCGGTGCTCTCGATTGCGCGGCGTGGGCAGTTGGGATTAACGAAACCGGGCCGGCCACGAGGCAGCTTCCTTTCACTCGGCCCAACGGGTGTTGGGAAGACCGAGCTGATTCTAGTCCTCACACGGGTGTTGTTTGGATTGGATTACCTGTTCCGCTTCGACATGTCCGAGTTCCAAACGCAGGACGCGCTCGGGCTGCTGCTCGGAGCAAGCGCGGGTGAGGTTGGGATGCTGGGACAGGTGCGGCGGAAGTCAGCGACTGGTGTGCTGCTCTTCGACGAGGCTGAGAAGGCCCATCCGCGCATCCTCGACATCCTGCTCCAATTGCTCGATGCCGCACGGCTCACCACCGCCAACGGCGAGGCGCACGACTTCAGCGGGTTCTACGTATGGCTCACGTCAAACCTTGGCTCCGCCGAACTACTCATGTTGCAGCACTCCTCGGAGGCGACGCTGGAACGGCATGTTCTCACGCGGGCCGAGCAAGCTCTGCGCCCGGAAATATTCGCCCGTATCGACGAGAAGCTCGTGTTCCATCGACTGGGCTACGATCAGCAGCTTGAAGTCGCCGCGAAGTTCCTAGCCGGCGAAGTCAATTTCCTGCACGAGCAGGGACACGAGCTGGAGGTGGCCGATGGAGTCTTGCCGCTGCTTGTCCGCAAGGGCATTCACCCCAAGCTCGGCATGAGACCGATGCGGCACGCGGTGGAAACCCTGGTCGGTGACGCGGTCGCTCGTGAGTTGCTCTCCGAGAAGCCGTGTCGCGGGCGCTTGGCGGTCGATGCAAGCGGCGAGGCGCTAACGGTTCAGCCGAAGTAAACGTAGAGCCACGGCTCGCCGCCGTCGCACTCGGGCTGAACGGCGCAATGGACGCGGCTCGGAAGTGAATGAAACAGTCCTCGAACAGCCAACCTCGAGGGTCTCGACTTCGGCAATCGGACGAGAAGAGCGTCCGAAAACTGTTTGCCTGCTTTCGATTCGTAAATGTCCACGGCCAGGACTTTCTGCGCCCCGGAATCCGCAAGTTGCGTGACCAGCCGTGCAGCTTGCTTGTGACTCAACCGCCCCAAGGCTCGGTTGGTTCCGTCACCTGTTGCCAGCCACTTCGTCGCCTCGCGGTTGTTCTTCCTGCCAAGCAGCCAATCACAGTGCAACTCGAAACCGCGAACCTGAACTCGGCTGGGCGACATTCTTGGGTCGTGCCCGATTCTCCGTTTGCAGACCGGCCATTCGGGATGAAACGCAGCGGCCTTGGAGTATTCTCCGCGCGTCACTTGGTGGTTTTCCAACATCCAGATTTCCGAGAGCAATGTCCCATCAGGCAGCCAGAGCCTCGAAGGGCCGTTGAGGTTACCGGCCACGAAAAATTGCTCCAATTGCAACGAGCCGTCGTCGAACCACGCGCGTTGAACGCCCGTGCCGTTCTCCATCCGAAAGGAACCGAGCAGCTTCCCATCCTCCCGCCATTGGCGGCAAACGCCGTGCAGCAGCCCGTTGGCGTAGGATTCCTCCGAGGCCAGCCTCCCGTTGCGATACCAGCGGCGGACGGGGCCGTGGAGCACGCGGCCGCGGTACGTCTCCTCCGTCGCCACAACCCCGTTGCGGTGGGACGTCCGTTTCACACGCTCGTTCGGCAAGGTGCCCATTGGTCAAGCTGCCAGCATATCAGACGTTGGAACTGCGAGACTATTACAAACAGACGCGCGCCGGTCGGAATCGGCTACGCGGCGCAACCGGAAATGAAGAGGCGCGACACTCGTCGCACCGACGCCTCGGGCATCCGGCAGGAGGCCCTCACGAAGAATGCGCCGAGGCGCGCCAGATG
This sequence comes from Limisphaerales bacterium, assembly GCA_044229355.1. Classification (GTDB taxonomy): domain Bacteria; phylum Verrucomicrobiota; class Verrucomicrobiia; order Limisphaerales; family JADJPG01; genus JBGARF01. The sequence continues at coordinate 33,726 of JBGATF010000002.1, read as the reverse complement.
GCGCGCGCTCGGCTTTGGTCTTCGTGTTCGTCAAATCTGCCGGATTTCGAGGCGAAACCGCTGCCTTGCTACGCAAATATTTTATGGTCGTGTCGTCTAAATATCAATTCATCGAACAAATCTATCCTACGCCGTGGCATTGGTTCGCCAAGTCCAATTCGCACAAAACTCCGCACCAACGGTGCAGTTTTGCTTTGATCTGATGATAACACTGAAGCTTCGCTTCGCACGTCCTCATGCCACAGGTTATATAGCAGGTGCCGTGGTAAGGTCATTTTTAAGCCCGACTGTGCAGATCGCTTGCCTCTACAAGGAACGGACTGATTCACGTTCTCGATTGTTCACCTCGTTGAGCATGTTCCTCATCCAAGTCACGGAGTTGTTCGATGATGGCGACGAGTTTGCGGCCGGTGGGTGTGAGGCGGTAGTCAACGCGCGGAATCTTGCCGGGCGTTTCCTCGCGCTCGATCAAGGCGTAATTGAGCAGCTTGCGCAGGCGCTCATTGAGCACCTTGGTCGAGATGCCGGGGATGAACCGCTCCAATTGGCCGGGCCGCGTCACCCCGCGTCCAATCGCCGCGAGCACGCCGGCGGACCACTTGCAGCCTACCACGTCTTCCAATCGGCGATAGGCGGTGCGTTCGAGCATCGACAGGGCTTTGGCTTTGAGTCCGGGTTTGGGCTTCGTCGTCATGCCGCCAGACTATCCGATCCGCACGGAGTTTTCAGCCGGGAACAAAACGGTGACCGCTCACCGAATTGTGCCCACTTTCGCCGCAGCGGTTGTGTGTTGAAATAAGGTTTCCCGACGAACGGCAAACGGGTCGTGCGCCGGCAAAATCGAAATCATAAAAAACATCAACACCTCATCATGAAAACCAAAGCTATCTTCTATCACGCCGGCTGCCCCGTGTGCGTTGCCGCCGAACAGAACGTCGCCGCCGCGCTCGACCCGGCGCGCTACGACACGGAGATCGTCCACCTGGGCAAGGACAAACACCGCGTGGCCGAAGCCGAGAAGGCCGGAGTGAAATCCGTGCCTGCCCTCGTGCTCGGCGGGCAGCCCTACCACATCAACTTCGGCGCGGGCATTGAGGCATTGCGTTAAGCGCCGAACACCACGTTCAGCCCACAGCGAAACCCACGAAACCCAACGGGCGAAACCTGTGGGCTGGACTTGCCAGCAAGAGCTTTTGAAAGTCCGGGCGATGCCACGCTCTCATCCTCGGGCACATGAATCGTTTTGAAACCAAGCTGGCCGAGCATCACCTGACCTTTCGTCGGAGCGAATTGCGGACGCTGCAAATCAACGTCGGGCGCAAATGCAACCAGACCTGCCGCCATTGCCGTCTGCGTCATTTCTTCGAGCGCCAAGTGCCACGCCACGTTGCGACCCAAGCCCAGGCGGATTATTGAGCCCATGGGCGAGATTCAGCGCTATATGCGATTGTTGAAAAGTTCGGGACTGCTGGACGACCAAAAGCCCGGCCTTGGTGCGGTGCGGCAGTGCGACGATTACTCCGGAAAATGTTGCGGGTGAGCACCGGAAAAAGCTGAGGGACTTTTGACGGCAGGAGAGTAATAGGGAATGGCGGGGGCGGCATTGGCGTTGGCGGGTGGCGTGGTAAAATCCCGGTGTGCATGATGCGGAAGAAGGCCGGACTGCCAATGGTGGCGCGACGAGATCGCGAACCCGTGGGTTAGCATGGTCGCAACCCCCGCGAGACGGCCATTGGTGGCGGCCCCGATCCGCAAGGAGTGGGGCCGACCCCGTTCGGGAGACTGACTCATTGTGTTTGGCGGCTGCCCCATCATGCGCACCAACCAACAAGGTCATCATCCTCGACAACGATCACACCTGGAGCAACCCCTGAATTCCGAAGCTGGGCAAGCACCGCGCCCAATGCTGCAGCCAGGCCGGAGGCGGATTCGGATGCCAGACTGTTGAACGGGTTTAGTTACCGAAGTGTTGCGCGGAACGTGAAAGCCATACTGACTTGACGGTAATGCGTTCGAACAATCTGGAAAAGACTTTGACCACCGCGCTTTTCCTAGTGACTGCAACTGTCGTATCAGCTGCGGATGCAGATGGCTCCAACTTGCCCAAGCCTCCTCCGGGGCCACACAGCCTCCGAATCGGGCACCCTCGCATCTTTGCGGATGCTGAGTCGTTTCGCCGAATCGCGCTTCGCTGCGCCCCGGGTGGGCTGATGGAGTCCAGCTACAAGGCGCTGGTGGATTCGTTGGACCGCCCGATGAATCCGAAGACGGCGTATTTCCCCCGTGCCTGGACAGGTCCTAGTTTCGGATTCGCCTACCAAATTGAGAAGAACCTCGGACGGGACGGAAACCGGTTCGTGCATCACATCAAGGAGACGATGTGGAAGCCCGATGGCAGCGGCATTGATGGCATGGACTTTGGCTGGGACGCCATCATTTACGATTGGATTTACGACGCCATGACCTCGGAGGAACGTATCCGGTATGGGAACCGGATAGGAGAATTCCTTCGACATTATACGGAGGTTCCTGAGATTACCCTCAAGGGCGGGACGTATTGGTACAACCAGACTTGGGGGCCGGTCATGGGTGTTTCCTGGAGCCGGGATGGCATTGCGTCCAAGACGATGGTGGCACTTGCGATCTTAGGTGAAAAGACCGACCACGAAGAAGATGCCCGCCGCTGGCTTGATTCGTTTGCCCGGCGGATGCCGGAGGAATTCGTCAAGAAATTCGACCAGCTTGGGGGCGTTTGGCCGGAGGGTCCGAATCACGGCAATTGCGCCTATGCGCCGTTTATCACGTGGGAGGCATGGCGCTTTGCCACGGGCCAGAATCTGTTTGAGAAAGCCGCACGCACCAGCTTTCACCGGGAGTCTCCCTACTGGAAGGTGTATGGGACAGTGCCGCACACCGGCCAAATGCCTCACTTGGAGGACACCGGGCCGGGGATATTCCGTGGCATGGACGTTTCCATGTTCCGCGCGATGCACGCGGCGCACTATCGGGACGGGATCAGCCAGGAAATGGTGAAGTCCGCCGTCGATAAAGGCGCGGCGAGCTGGGCGGACATGATTTGGTTCGACCCCGGCGTCCCGGTGGTGAAGAAGGAAGCATTGCCGCTGGCCTTCCATTTCCGAGAGTCGGGCCACGTCTATATGCGGAGCGCATGGCAGGGGTCCGACGATACGTGGGCGGTCTTCACCGCCGCGCCCGCGTTCACGATGTACGGCTGCGGATCAGGCGGCAATGGAACGTTTCAGATTGCCAAACAGGGCACGCTGGCCGGTCACGCGGGGTATGAGTTGTGGTCGTCGGCCTGCATTCCCAACAGTCAGAATGTGGTGCTCATCTACGATCCCAAGGAGAAGTACTTCAACACCGGAGGGGAAGCAGTGAAACGGAACGACGGCGGCCCTCAAGTCCCCAATTTCTATCACGCGCGGGACCCGGTGAAGCGCGGTGAAATCGTGGCCTACGAACACACCGATGCCTATACCTACGTCGCCGCCGACCTGACACGCGCCTACAGCAGCGTGCGTGACGACGAAAAGACGCGGCAGCGAACCCAGTCCCATAAACTGCGCGAGTTCACCCGGCAGTTCCTTTATGTACGGGGAACCCCCGAGTTTTTCGTGATCTACGACCGGGTGCGCGCGACGGATGCCGGCTTTCCAAAAACCTGGGTGACTCACTTGCAAGATGAACCAGAAATCCTCGGCGGCGGTGGCACGCTGAACGCGGCACAGCAGGGGCTGGGGTTCAAGACCTATCAAGGCGCGGAAGGAGTGTTGTCCCGCGTCGTTTCTCGGGACGGAAAGTTTTGGACAACCCCGAAGCGGGGAGCCGTGGGGCTTCGAACTCTGCTTCCCAAGGGAGCACGAATCACCAAACGCGGCGGCGAAGGCTTCGAAACCTGGGGCAACCCACATGATCCCAACGCCTCCAACAGTGGAGCCGATCCCGAACGGCGAAAGGACAGTGACATTGATGTATGCCTGTGGCGGATCGAGGTAGAACCGCCCAATCGATCCGCGGAACACCGCTTCCTTCATGTTGTCATTCCTTATCAGGATGCCGCCGAAACGGAGGGCGGATCGCTCTCTCCGGCACCCGGGGCGTTCAAGCTGGTGGAGAACGCCTCCCAGGACGGCGTCACTCTGGAGACGACCAACGGCTCGTGGACCGTCCAATTCAACCGTCATGGCCCGCCGGGCGGAGCGGTTTCACTTCGACGTGGAACATTGCCCGCTTTCACGGCGCCTTTGGCCAATGAGGTTAAGCCGAACATCCTGCCGTCCCGACTGGCGATCAGTTCCAGAGAGTAGGAGCATGAACGGCGACAACTGTTCTCCAGAGACCATGAAACCTACCGCACTCATCACCACCGGGCTGGCTGCAACGATCCTCAGCCTCGGCGCCGCCACGCCGGATTTCACACGGGACATTCAGCCCATCCTTGCGGATCACTGCTTCCATTGTCACGGGCAGGATGACGAGGGTCGCAAGGGCGGCTTGCGTTTGGACATGCGGAATGCCGCGCTGAAGGGTGGAAAATCCGGCGACCCCGCCATCGTGCCCGGACAGCCAGCACGGAGCACACTGCTCCAGCGCATTTCGGCGGACGACGACGATGTGATGCCGCCATTGAAAGAGAAACATCCGGTGCGACCTGCTGATGTGGAGATGTTGCGGGCATGGATTGAGGCTGGCGCGCCATATCAAAGCCACTGGGCATTCTCCGCGCCGGTGAAAGCACCTCCGCCAATGCCGGGAAATGCCGTGGATGCCTTCGTCCTCGCCCGGCTTGCAAAAGACGGTCTCCATCTCTCTGCGGAAGCAGCACCGGAAAAACTCTGTCGCCGGATTTTCCTGGATCTAATTGGCCTGCCGCCTTCGCCATCGCAACTAGACGAGTTTTTGCTCGCGTGGAGCAGGGACAGGAATGCCGCCTGCACAAATCTCATCGAAATGCTCCTTGCCTCGCCTCATTATGGTGAAAAGTGGGCGCGGCACTGGCTCGACGCAGCCCGTTACGCGGACAGTGATGGATATGAGAAGGACTTGCCGCGTGAACAGTGGGCGTGGCGCGAATGGGTCATTAACGCGTTCAATGCCGACAAGCCGTATGATCAGTTCCTCATCGAACAAATCGCCGGCGACTTGTTGCCGAACCCCACGCAGGAACAGCGTGTCGCGACGGGTTTCCTACGCAACGGGATGGTCAATGAAGAAGGTGCCATCGTGGCCGAGCAGTTCCGCATGGAAGGCATGTTTGATCGCATGGACTGCATCGGCAAGGCGGTGCTCGGAATCTCGACCCAGTGCGCGCAATGTCACACTCACAAATTCGATCCCCTGACGCAGTCCGAATACTACCAAATGTTCGCCTGCCTCAATAATACGTACGAAGCAAAGTCATGGGTATATGACCCGGCGCAACGGCGGAAAATTGATGAGATCCGCGCGGCAATCGGCGCTCTCGAAGCGAGACTGAAACTGGAGCATCCCGACTGGCCGCAGCAACTGGACGCATGGGCGAAACAACAACACACAGGCGGCCTTTGGGAATTGTTGGACGCGACCGAACAGGAGTGGGTCAACGGCCTCGTGCATCCGGAAAAGCTCCACGACAAGAGCATCCTGACGCTGGGTCATCGTCCGTTCCGCGGCGAACTCTTTGTAATCGCTGAGCCCCGCATCGTCGGCGTGACTGGACTTCGCCTGGAGGCCCTTACGCACGGTGACTTGCCGTTCGGCGGACCCGGACGCAGTTCCCGCGGGTCTTTTGCAGTGAGTGAACTGCGCGTCGAAACGCAGGCACCCGGCGAAAAGGAATGGACCAAACTCGCGCTCACCAACGCCACAGCCGATTTTGCCGTCGCCGAACACAAGCTGGAACCGGAATTCCGCGATGCGGACGGGGACAAAGACAACCGGCGCGTCGTTGGCCCTGTCGCCTTCCTCATCGACGGAAATGACGACACCGCGTGGTGCTCTGATCGGGGGCCTGGCCGTCGGAATACCGATTCCCAGGCGGTGGTACAATTTGTCAGCCCTCAAACTCTCCCGAAAGGCACCAGGCTGAGGGTATGGGTGATCATTCGTCACAGTGGCATCGGGCCGGCGGGAATCGAAAGCAATTTTCCTGGTCGTTTCCGGCTGGCCTTGACGACGGATTCCAATCCGCAAGCCGACCCATTGCCAGCCAAGGCGCGAGCGGCGCTGATGCTGTCAGAGAACGTGCGCACCTTGGAGCAGCAAGCCGCGCTCTTTACTGCTTGGCGGTCGAGTGTGCCGACATTTGCCGCCGCCAACGAAGAGATTGAGCGACTGTGGCAGGAGTATCCCGAAGCAAAGACCAGCGTGCTCAACCTCACGGAACGGTCTTCGGAACATCGCCGCGCCACGTTTCGGCTGGACCGCGGCGTCTGGGACAAGCCGAGGGAACGAGTAGAGCCAGGTGTGCCGGCATTTATGCATTCACCGCCCGCAGGAACACGGCCCGGACGGCTCGCGCTGGCGCAGTGGCTCGCCGATAAAAGCTCTCCGCTCACGGCTCGCGTGGCGGTCAACCGCGTTTGGCAGGCGCTGTTTGGCACTGGCATCGTCGAGACCGCCGAAGATTTCGGCGTGCGCTCCAGCCCGCCGTCACACCCCGAACTGCTCGACTGGCTCGCGGTGGATTTCATGGAACATGGCTGGAGCCAGAAGGAACTGCTGCGGCTCATTGTTTCCTCGCGAACCTACCGTCAGTCCTCCCGCGCCACTCCGGAACGGCTGGCGCGCGACCCAAGCAATCACCTGCTCGCCCGTGGACCTCGTTTTCGCGCGGACGCGGAAGTTGTCCGCGACATCGTTCTTGGCGCGTCAGGTTTGTTGAACTCGAAGTTTGGCGGTCCAAGCATCTTCCCGCCGGTGCCTGAAAGCCTTCGCGCCGCAAGCTTTTCGTCCATGGATTTTTGGAATACCGCCACCGGCCCGGAACGATACTGCCGGTCGCTCTACGTTTTTCGACGGCGCTCGATACCCGACCCCGTGTTGGGAACACTCGACGCACCCAGTGGTGACCTGACTTGCGTGCGCCGTCAACGTTCCAACACACCCCTAGCGATGCTAGCCACATTGAATGAGCCAGTCTTTGTGGAGGCGGCCCGTGCTCTCGCTCTCCGGGTTCTGGGCGAAAGCGGCCCCGACGATTCATCTCGCATCAACCACGTTTACCGTCTCTGTGTCGCGCGCCTCCCCAAACCGTCCGAGACACAGGCCATTCTGAATTTGCTCCGATCCAGTCGCGCACGCCTTGCCGACGGCTGGCTGCCCGCCCGCGAAATCGTCAGCGGCGACTCCGCCCGGCTGCCACTACTGCCAGCGGGAACCACACCCAGCGAGGCGGCGGCATGGACAATCGCCGCCCGTGTGATGCTGAGCCTCGACGAAACCATCACGAAGGATTGAACCTCCATGGAACCGACCCGCGAACTGCGCATCGAGCGCGCCCGTCTATTCAGCCGCCGCTGGTTTTTCCGCGAGTGCGGAGTTGGCCTTGCCGGCCTGGCTCTGGCCAGCCTGTCGGAGCGCAAGGCCCAGGCTGCCCCCGCACTCAACCCGCTGGCGCCGCGCCAGCCTCATTTAGCCCCGAAAGCCAGGCGCGTCATTTATCTCTTCATGGCCGGAGCGCCGTCCCACCTCGACTTGTTCGACTACAAACCGGAACTCGCCCGGCGCAACGGCCAGCTTCCGCCAAAGGAGTTGCTCAAGGACTACCGCGCCGCGTTCATCAATCCGAATTCCGCCCTCCTTGGCCCGAAGTTCCAGTTTGAAAAACATGGTCAGTGCGGGATGGAACTGAGCGAGTTGCTGCCCCACACCGCGCGGATCGTGGATGATTTGTGTTTCATCCGATCCATGCAAACGGATGCGGTAAATCACGCGCCAGCGCAGATATTACTCAACACTGGCTCGCAGCAATTTGGCCGTCCCAGCTTTGGAGCTTGGACGCTTTACGGGCTCGGAAGCGAATCCGAGGATCTGCCCGGCTACGTCGTACTCAGCAGCGCCAAAGGCACGAGTGGCGGATCCAACAATTGGGGCGCCGGGTTTCTGCCCACGAGCTATGCCGGCATTCCTTTCCGCGCCACCGGCGACCCGATTCTGTACCTTTCAAACCCGCCCGGGTTCGATTGGGAAAGCCAGCGCGCTTCCCTGGACACGCTGCGACAACTCAATGAACAGCAGTTCGCCGACGCGGGCGACCCTGAAATTACCGCGCGCATTCAAAGCGCCGAACTGGCCTTCCGCCTGCAATCCAGCGCGCCGGATTTGATGGACCTCGCCACCGAGCCGAAACACGTTCGCACGCTGTATGGAGACGTGAGCAAACCCGGGTTCGCCCGCAACTGTCTCCTCGCCCGGCGGCTCGTCGAGCGGGGAGTGCGGTTCGTCCAGCTCTTCCACGAAGCCTGGGACCAGCACGACGGCCTGGTGAAGCACTTGAGGCAAAACTGCGCCGACACCGATCAACCTGTCGCGGCGCTCATTCAAGACCTCAAGGCCCGCGGTCTGCTCGACGACACCCTGGTCATCTGGGGCGGTGAATTTGGTCGCACTCCGATGGTGCAAGGGGGCAACGACGGACGCGATCATCATAATCGCTGTTTTACGATGTGGCTGGCGGGAGGCGGAATCAGGCCCGGCCATTTGCATGGAGTGACTGATGATCTGGGGTTCAACGTGGCGGAGGATCCGGTGCATGTGCATGACCTCAATGCCACGATGCTGCACTTGCTCGGCTTCGACCACACCCGCTTGACCTACCGTCTGCAAGGGCGCGATTATCGGCTGACCGACGTGCATGGAACCGTGGTGAAGGCCATCCTGGCCTGACGTGCCTTCACGATAGAAACGGCAAACCGAAGTCTTCGATCCACGACAAAATAGTGTTATGAATCACCGAATAGTTCGATTGGCGCAGAAGGGCGGAACGGTGGCGGTACTTTCCAGCGTTATCCTGGCGGCCTCCTTCATCGCGCACGCCGCAGACTTGCCCTTGATCAAAGTTGGAATGATTGGCCTGGACACGTCCCACGCGCCTGCCTTCACCAAAATATTCAACCATCCGGGTGCCACCGGTGACCTCGCGAGCATCAAAGTGGTGGCCGGCTATCCGGGCGGCACGGACATGCCGGCCAGTCGGGACCGCGTCAAAGGGTTCACCGAACAGTTGCGCGGGATGGGCATTGAGATTGTCGATACGATTCCCAAGTTGCTGGAGAAGACGGATGTCGTGTTGCTCGAAAGCGTTGACGGACGAATTCACTTCCAGGAAGCCGCCGTGGCGATCAAAGCGGGAAAACCACTCTTCATTGACAAACCGGTTGCAGGCTCGCTGGTGGATGTCATCGCCATTTACGCGCTTGCGGAGAAACACAAGGTTCCTTGCTTTTCGAGTTCCTCGCTTCGGTTCAGCCCGGGCATCGCGGAAATCTTGCGGGATGACCGGCTCGGAACGGTCGAAGGCGCCACCACCTGGGGACCGTGTTCTTATCAGGAGGGCACGCCGGACTTTTTCTTCTATGGTGTTCATGGCATTGAACCGCTGTTCGTGCTCATGGGCAGAGGTTGTGAGTCCGTCACGCGAACCCAGACCCAGGATGCCGACGTGGTGGTCGGTGTTTGGAAGGGCGGGAGGCTGGGCATCTTTCGCGGCATTCGTCGCAACAAAGCGACGTTTGGTGCCATTGCTTTCGGGAGCAAAGGCATCGTTCAGACCGAGAAAGAAGGCGGATATCAGGAACTCTGTCTTCAGATCGGACGTTTTTTCAGGACAGGAAGGGTTCCAGTCAGCGCCCAGGATACGATCGAAATCTTTGCCTTCATGGAGGCTGCGGACGAAAGCAAGCGTCGCGGTGGCGTGCCCGTATCGCTCCCGGACGTGCTCGCAAACGCAAGAACGCTTGCCGAGGCCAAACTCGCCAAATAATGTCTGACTTGACCCTGCTGCCGCGCATAATCCAGACCCGCCCGCGACAGATCGGCGTGATCCTTCTGGTGGTCTCCGCGGTGTTCACCAGTCAGGGCGCAGAGCTAGACTGGAAGACTGGGCCGGGGTTTCGCAGCGCGTCTCTCCCCATCGTTCCCGGATCCCAAGCGGGTTTTACTCTGGTGCCGCCGGAAAAATCGGGCGTCTGTTTCACAAACCAACTCGCGGAGGACCGCCATCTGACAAACCAGATCTACCTTAATGGCTCGGGAGTCGCCGCTGGGGATGTGGATGGCGATGGCCGGTGTGATTTGTACTTCTGCAATCTGGATGGACCAAACCGGCTCTTCAGGAACAACGGGAACTGGAGGTTTGTTGAAGTCCCGGAGGCGGGTGGCGCTGCCCTCGCTCATCTCGACGCGACTGGCGCGGCACTGGTGGATTTGGACGGTGACGGCGATCTCGATCTCATCGTCAACTCCGTGGGCCAGGGTACGCGCCTTTTGTTTAACAACGGCAAGGGTCGCTTCTCGGAGTCACCGCAAATATTGAATTCAATCTTTGGTGGCATGTCGCTCGCGCTCGGCGATATCGACGGCGACGGCGCGCTTGATCTCTACCTCACCAACTACCGTACATACACATTACGCGATCAACCGAACACGAGATTTAGCCACAAGACCGTGAACGGCCAGTCTCGGATTACGGAGGTGAACGGACGATCAATCACCGAGCCGGACCTCGTGAATCGTTTCACCTTCAATTTGGCCCGAACTTCAAGCGGGGGTGTAAGCATGCGTATCTCAGAACACGGCGAGCCGGACGTTCTTTTGCGTAATGACGGAAAAGGCCGGTTTGTTCCGCTGCCGTTTACAGCGGGAGCATTCTTGGATGAAGACGGCAAGCCCCTCGCCAGACCGCCGTTTGATTGGGGGCTGTCGGTGATGTTCCGCGACCTCAACGGCGACGGGGCGCCTGATTTGTATGTGTGCAACGACTTCGCGTCGCCTGATCGCGTTTGGATCAACACCGGCACCGGTCAGTTCCGAGCCATATCCCGTCTGGCATTACGCCAGTTTTGCCTTTCGTCGATGGGAGTGGATGCAGCCGACGTCAATCGCGATGGTTTCGACGATATTATAGTGGTGGATATGTTCAGCCGACTGCACACGCGGCGGTTAACCCAGCGGACTGACGCGTCCATGGAGCCGGTCGCTTCAGACCGGGTGGATGATCGTCCACAGTCCCCGCGGAACATGCTCTTTCTGAATCGAGGCGACGGTCGATACGCGGAGATTGCTCAATTGAGCGGAGTCGAGGCCACCGAGTGGTCCTGGACGCCGATCTTCCTCGATGTGGATCTCGACGGTTGGGAAGATCTCCTGGTCTCTACCGGCTTCGAGCGCGACGGGATGAACATGGACGCCCTCGCACAATTGGAGGCGGCTAAAAGGCGACAAAAGTTGTCATCAATTGAGCAGCTCCGCCTGCGGAAGTTGTTTCCTCGACTCGCTACTGGTACTGTAGCATATCGAAACGTCGGAAATCTGAAGTTCACCGAAATGACCGACCCGTGGGGTTTCAACGGACGCGGAGTCGCACAAGGCATGGCCCTGGCCGACTTGGACAACGACGGCGACATGGATGTGGTTGTGAATTGCCTCAACAGCTCAGCGCTGGTCTACCGCAACGAAACCGCGGCACCGCGCGTGGCGGTTCGACTGAAGGGCAATGCGCCCAACACGCATGGCATTGGCGGAAGAATTAAGGTTGCCGGAGGCCCCGTACCACAGAGCCAGGAAATCATTTGCGGTGGGAGATACCTTTCCTCCGACGATGCGATGCGGGTGTTCGCGGCGGGAACAACATCAAACAAACTAACGATCGAAGTCATTTGGCGCAGCGGAAAGCGCACTGTTCTCCCGGAAGTTTCGGCGAATCACATTTTCGAAATCGAGGAATCGTCTTCCAAACCTGATCAGCTCTCCAGCACCGCGAACGCATTGCCGCATCTCAAGCTGTTCAACGACGTCAGCGGATGGCTGAACCATGCGCATCACGATGAGCCCTTCGACGATTTCTCGCGACAACCGCTCCTGCCGCATCGCCTCAGCCAGCTCGGCCCCGGAGCCAGTTGGTTCGATCTAGACGGGGACGGCTGGGATGACCTGATTATCGGTGCCGGCGGTGGCGGCACAATGGCTGTGTTTCAAAACAATCGACAAGGAGGTTTTCAACTCCAGGACAAATCGTGGCGCACAGAAAGGCAATCACGCGATCAGACCGGTGTGTTGGGCTGGAGCTCGCAACCGGGGACGACACGGGTGCTTGCCGGCGCCGCCAATTACGAGGACGGCCGTTTGTCCGGGAGCGTCGTGCGTCAGTTCGATGTGTCAACCCAACGGGTGGAGGACAGCCTCCCGGCACAGTCATCCAGCCCCGGACCGCTGGCGATGGCCGATGTTGATGGCGACGGCGACCTCGACTTGTTTGTCGGCGGACGTGTCCAGCCCGGACACTACGCGGAGCCAGCGTCGTCGCTTCTGTTTCGGAACGTGTCCGGCCGCCTTGTGCTGGACGTGGAAAACACGCGTCGTTTCGCGAAACTTGGTCTCGTGGCTGGCACCGTGTTTAGCGACCTTGATGCCGACGGCGATCCAGAGCTGATCCTGGCCTGCGAGTGGGGTCCCATTCATGTGTTCCAAAACAACAGTGGCACCTTTACCGAAATCACGGAGTCTCTTGGCCTCAATCAGTATCCTGGCTTTTGGAACGGGGTGACTACGGGCGATTTCGATGCGGACGGACAGCTCGACATCGCCGCGGCAAACTGGGGTCAGAACACCAAATACGAACGCTTCCGCGCACAACCGGTGAAGTGTTACTACGGAGATCTTGATGGCGACGGGACCGTCGAGATCGTCGAAGCCTATCACGATTCCCTGTTGAACAAGTGGGTTCCACGAGTGCCGCTCTGGATCGCCGAAAAAACGATGCCATTTTTGCGCGAACGCTGGAACACGCACGCGGCGTACAGCCAGGCCGACGTTCAGGAGATCTACGGTGACCGGCTTAAGAGCGCGCGGGAGATCGCTGCCACATGGCTGGAATCAACCGTGTTCTTGAACCGTGGCAACCGCTTCGAAGCGCGCTCTCTCCCGCTCGAAGCACAACTGGCACCGGCGTTCGGCGTTTGTGCGGCGGATCTAGATGGTGACGGCCACGAAGACTTGTTTCTGAGTCAAAACTTTTTCGGCATGCCAGGTGAAGTCTCTCGCGCTGATGCCGGGCGCGGGCTGTTGCTGCGTGGTGATGGCCGGGGAGGCTTTCGCGCCGTAACCGCAGGAGAAAGTGGCATCGACATCGCCGGCCAGCAACGTGCTGCGGCCATGTGCGATTACGATCGTGACGGTCGAATCGATCTGGTTGTCACCCAGAATTCGGCGGAAACCCGGCTTCTCAAGAATACCGGTGCCCGGCCGGCTTTGCGCATCCGATTGAAAGGACCGTCTGGTAATCCATTCGGAGTGGGTGCGATGATCCGGTGGTTACGCGACGATCAGATGGGTCCGGCACGGGAGATTCACGCAGGATCTGGGTACTGGTCGCAGGATGGTGCAACCCAAGTGATGGCGCTCGGCCAGGCAAGCCGGGTTTGGGTGCGTTGGCCGGGAGGAAAAACAACAACGACCGATGTTCCAGCGGGCGTGAACGAGATTCTCATAGGAATGGATGGACGTGGTACTTTGGAGAAGTAACTTGCGGAATGAACGGCCGATGCAAGGTCTAAAGGCATGCCGAGCAGGATCGGCTAAACGGGTTTAGCAAAGTCATTCTTGTCCTGCACTGCGCGACGGGCAGAAGCTTGGCAGCACTATGAGTTCGCGACAAACGAGCGTGTCTGCATGCGTGGCTTTCTTCCTGTGCCATTTCATGACGCAAACCGTTGCTGCACCATCACTGGATGACAGCAAGCTGAACATCATCTGTTTCGGCGCTCATCCGGATGATTGCGAGATCCAGGTCGGTGGGACGGCGATGCTGTGGGCATCCAAAGGGCATCGCGTAAAGTTTGTATCGCTGACCAATGGCGATATCGGGCACTGGCGTGAGGCAGGCGGTTCGCTGGCCAGACGCCGACTCGCCGAGGTGTTGGAAGCAGGGCGAATCCTGGGTGTGACCAACGCTGTCCTGGACATTCACGATGGCGAACTGGAACCGACGTTGGAGAACCGTCGCAAAGTCACCCGGCTCATCCGGGAATGGAATGCCGACCTCGTGATCAGTCATCGTCCAAACGATTACCATCCCGACCATCGCTATACGGCGGTGCTCGTTCAGGACGCAGCCTATATGGTTACTGTTCCGTTTTTCTGTCCGGACGTGCCAGCGTTGAAGAAAAACCCGGTCTTCATGTATTCGCCTGATCCTTTCAAGAAACCCAACACCTTTCAAGTGGACATGGCCGTTTCCATCGATCCAGTAATCGAAAAGCGATTGGATGCGCTGGTCGTGATGACTTCACAGTTCTACGAAGGAGGAGCAAATGGTTCGTCAAGTAATATCCCCACAGATCGAGAGGGACAGACGGAACGTCGAAAGTCAGTCCGAGCCAATCTGCAATCGTGGTATCGAGACCGAGCCGAAAGGTCGCGTTCCAAGCTGACGGAACTCTATGGACGCGAGGCGGCGAGTAAAATCCGGCACGCGGAGATTTTCGAGTTGTGTGAATACGGCCGTCGTCCCGATCAAGCGGAACTTGCACGGCTTTTTCCATTCTTCACCACTACAGAGATTCCTTGAGGAGCTGCCTCGAATCTTTGCATGAACCCGAATGTGTACATTCCCGCGAGAAACGATGACGCACCAAGTGACCCTAACCTCATGACCACCTCTGCCAGCGCCAAACCGAACCTCGTCACCCGCCGTCGCGCGCTGAAGCTCGCCGGCAATGAAGTCGTGAGGATGGCGGACGTGGGCACCTTTGCGCAGATTGCGCGTGGCGCGCCCCCACAGGATCTAAAGGCGACGACTGAGAATCCTGCTAGCAGCCATCCACGGTAAAGGAACAGCCAGGCCGAACCGTGAGTCCGACAACCGTTTTTCTCCATTTGATACTGATTCAAGGACAGGGACCATCCGCGCGGAAACGTCTGACCGCAAGGTCGATCATGCGCTGGCAGAGCTCTGGATAAGCAATTCCCGCCGCCGCCGCCGCCTTTGGAAACAAGCTCGTTTCCGTCATACCCGGCAGGGTGTTCACCTCCAGAACCACCACCTCGCCATTGTTACACACCATTATATCCACGCGCGCGTAATCGCGACCGCCAATGGCGCGATACGCTCGCAGCGCGGTCGCTTGAATCCGCCTCGTCATGATCTCATCAAAGGTCGCCGGGCAGAAGTGTTCGGATTCTCCTTCCACATATTTGCTTTGGTAGCTGTTGCGGCCTTGTTTCGGGCGGATTTCCACGATGGGTAACGCCTTGGTCCCGAGGATGGCGACCGTTGTTTCCCGGCCGATAATCTTCTCCTCAACCAGCACATGAGTGTCGTAACAGAGCGCTTCCGCCAGAGCAGGATGCCACGCTTCCGTGAACTCCACGAATTGCAGGCCAACGCTGGAGCCTTGTCGGGCGGGTTTCAGGACCACCGGAGGCTTCCACCCTTGGGGCCATGGCGTATCAGCCTGGTGGACCACTAGATGACGCGCAGTCGGGATACCGCGTTCGAGGAATCGATGCTTGGTAAGCGTTTTGTCGAAGGCCAGCCGACTGGCTTCAATTCCGCAGCCGGTATAGTGAACGCCAAGTTCTTCCAACTGCCTTTGGATCGTGCCATCCTCCCCGTACTCGCCGTGTAACGCCAGGAAGGCCACTTGCGTTTCCGGGGGCAAGTCCACGCTGCGCGAGCGCGGGTCCACCTCGCAAACGCGATGTCCAAGCAGACGCAATGCCCGGGCCACGGACGCACCGGTACGAAGTGAAACCTCCCGCTCCGCGGAGGGACCGCCACACAACAGGGCGATGTTCAATCGAGACGGTGCGGAGCAGGAAAGCATCACGAAAGGTTCAAAGTGGAGCGTCCCTTGGCCAAATCGAAGCACACAATCAAAGCATTCGACTCCCGAAACCACGTGCCTGGCTTGAGTTCGAGCCGGGTGGAAACCTCTCGAAGCGTCATCGTCATCCCGGCGCGAGTGATGCTGGGCGTCGTACCTGCGCGGGCCTGGACTCGCACGGTGTAATTCGGCGAGGCAAACGGCGCGAGGAACACCACGGTCCCGTCCGGTGTTTCTATGCGCGTCAACTCTTTCGCCGCCCAGTAGCGCGAAAGCTCGCTGAGTTTCATCCACAGAATATTGTCGAAACGCGCGTGCAACCGGCGAACTACTTCCTGAAAGACTTTGAAGCCCAACTCCTGGCCGTTCCAGTGGATGCCCGTCCAATGGCAAACCATCATGGCGGGCTCTCCGCGCTGAATTACTTCCACCATCCGGCCCTTCTGCAAATCTTCGGTGATGAATCTATCCGCACCGCCGGGTGGCGTGTTGTCCCAGCCGCCGGTCCAGTCGCCAGTGCAGCCAACAATGCTCACCACACAGCGCGGATCAGCACCGTCGAGGCCGCCAGCATATTCGACGCGTGGTGCAACACTCTCGGCGCCCTCGGCGTAGATGTGGCGGAAGTAATGCGGAATCTCCGCTCCAAACACATCGCGCACGGATTGCAGCGTGGCTTGAGCAATCTGCGGCAGCGCGCGGATGCCGAAGCCGCCCGGCGTGGTGATGCCTTCGCAAGACAGGCCGACATTCTTCAAAATGCGTAGCGCATAGGACATGTAGTTGGCGATCTCGTCGGTGCTGCGGCCGGTAGTCCATTCCCAGTTCTCCATGAAGTTAAGCGAATGGTCGGGATACGGGTGTCCGGTCTTCGTGTCGATGACGCGCGTGTGGGTACACATTTCGGGATGAATGTCCCAGTTGGGTAGCATCAGCGTACGGACAAGTTCCAGGCTGTCGTTCAGCTCCCGCTGGGTCCAGCCGGGCAACATGCGGTCCAGCCGTCCGACGCACGCGGGGTAAGGCACGATGCTGTATTTGCCCTTCACGCCTTGCTCGGCGCACCATTCGCCAAACTTGCGCACGAACGCGTCCGGTATTTCCCGTGGCCATTCCCGCCAGTTCCGTTTGAAAGCCGGGTTCGCACCGCCGAACGCCATGTCAAACTGCGGGATCGAGAAGTGATTCACATTCACCAAACACGTCGAATCATCGATGATCAATCCCACCGGCACGCGAGCGCGCGGGTTCAGGACGGTGACACCCTCAGCGCGCAGCGGGCGGTCCCCAGCGACCTGCGCCAGCAGAGATGGGGCGGACGACAGGAAACCCGCGCCCGCAACTCCGAGTGCGGCACGATGCAGAAAGTGCCGGCGATGATGGAGTTTCATTTCCGTTTTTGGTCGCGGGGCGGGATTCATGACAGCCACTCCTCGCGATGCCGCCGGACGAATTCATCGTCGTTCAGATGCGGATAGGCGCGATGGATCCGGTCAATCTCGCCGGCCTGGCCGGGGGAGAGCGCTTCGTTGGGATCGAGGCACCAGTCGCCTTCCAGCAACCCCTGGCGGCGGAGCACTTCGTGAATGCCGGGGATGCAGCCGGCGAAGCCGTTCGCGGCGTCGAAGAAGGCGGCGTTGCAGTCGGTCACCTGCGCCGCAAGCGTGAGAAGCGACGAGGGAATAGCCTGGCCCGCACGGCGTCGTTTGCATTCATCGAGGAGTTCCACGGCCTTGCGCGTCCAGCAGGACCAGTGGCCGAGCAGTCCTCCGGCAATGTGCAGACGTACCTCACCGCGCTCGGTCTGCACCGCGTATTCGGTCAACAGGTCAAGGACGATGTTGTCGTCGTTTCCGGTGTAGAGCGCGATGTCGCCGGCACGCCCGGATTCGGCGACGGCACGAATGACGTCAAAGGTCTGGTAACGATTGAAGGGCGCAATCTTGATCGCGACGACATTGGGAATCTCGACGAAACGCCGCCAGAAGCGATACGTCAGCAACCGCCCGCCCGCCGCCGGTTGAAGGTAGAAACCGACGAGTGGAATCTCGCGCGCCACCGCTTCGCAGTGAGCGATCAATTGACCGTCGTCCGCGTCCTGGAGCGCGCCCAGCGAGAGCAGTCCCGCGTGGTAGCGCAGCTCGCGGGCGAGGCCCGCCTCCTTCACGGCCTGCTCCGTGGTTCCACAGAGCCCGGCGATCCGCACGGTCTCCCTGTTCGTGCGCGCATCGCAGTCGCCGATGGTTTCGGCGGCAAGCTGCAGAACGGGCTTGAGCAGTCCGTGTTTCGCGTCGCGGATGCCGAACTGGGTCGTATGCACGCCCACGGCCACTCCTCCCGCTCCGGCGGCGTGGTAGTAACGGGTGAGCGCCCGCTGGCGGCGTTCATCCAGCCGGCGTGCCGGCGTCAGCGCCAGCGGATGGGCGGGGATGACCTGGCCTTCGCGAAGCTTTCCTGGAACCCACTCCGGGGGCTGCGGATAATCTGGCATCATCAATAGGCTCCATCGCGCACTTCAAAATGCGTCGGTTTGTTCAGCGACCGTCCGCCGTTTTTCACCCAGTGCGCCGTCCAGCGGATGACGGTTTCAATGGGCGTCGCCGGCGTGCCGAGTTCGGAACACATCTTGTCTGTATTGCTGAGAAAGGCCGTGGCGGATTCGGTGCCCACCAGCCTGGCCGGGCGCCCAAGCAGTTCGGAAAATCTGGCCGCGACTTTGCGGACCGAGAAGATCGTGGGCGAGGTCAGGTTGAAAGCCGTTGGCGGATTGTCGGTCAGCGCGAGCGAGCGCAGGATCATCTCATTGGCGTCCGCCTGCCAGATGCAGTTGAAGCAGCCGGAGGTCACGTCAACCGGCTCGCCCGAATGGACCTTCCGCGCAATGTCCACCAGCACGCCGTAGCGGAGATCCAGCGCGTAGCTCAAACGCATCAACGCGACGTTCGTGCCCTGCTTGCGCGCGAAATACTCGAAGATGCGTTCGCGGGCGACCGCGGCGTTGGCATACTCGCCCAGGGGAGTGAGCGCGCTCTTCTCCACCGCCCCACCGCTCCTGACCGGCACCAGCGGATAGACGTTGCCGGTGGACAGCGCGACGATCCGCGATTCCGCGTAGCGTTCCGCGACGTGCGCCGGCACCAGGGTGTTGGCGGCCCAGGTGCCGCCGGGGTTTTGTTGCGTGCCAAACTTCAGTCCAACCAGATAAAGGATGTTTCCGGAATCCGGGAGCCGCTCGACCTGCTCCCGTTCCAGAAGGTCGGCGCTCACTGTTTTGACGTCCTGCCGTTCCAGCCAATGCCTGGCCGCCTTGTCGGAGAAGCGGCTCACGGCGATCACCTCAAGCCGGTGCCCGGCCATCCTGGCGGCGCGCTTGGCGAGCACCGCGAGAGTCGGCCCCATTTTCCCACCGGCGCCGAGGATGATCAGCGGGCTGCCCACGCTGCGAATGAACTCCGTCAGTACCGGCCGTGGACGCGTCAATACATCATCAAGTTCCGCGTCGGTGTTGATGAGTCCAGGTGGAGGAGGGATTTTGCGCGAGCGGGCGCGGCCCTGGCGCCGCGGCGCGATGGAGGCATGTCTGGGTTGAGTTATCATGATTGCGTGACGTACCAAGACTCACGTCTGGCAATCCTCCAAGGCACAACGCCTGGACATTTGGAGCACGTTCGATCTTGATACTGTGTTCTCTTGTAGCGCACCTCACTCCGCCCGCCAACTTCTGGATCACTTAACTCGTTAAGCAGAATCTTCGTTCCCGGCCCAAACTTCCAATGAAGGTTGTGAAATGACCGTCTGGCTGGCAGTTTAACGAGTTAAATAAAGTTACGATGCCGTCAATCCGGAGTAACGACTATGCTTGCCGCCTCGAATGGGCCACGGGTTTTGGAGCCGAGCAACGGGGGGACGGTTTGGCGCGACAGCCAAATCCCTCCCGGGAGTTTCGCGTCCGCAAGGCTCCTTTGGAACATAACGAAACCTCCATGACCCGTCGCCCGGATCGCCAGATGAAAACGCAGATCACACTTCAGGATATCGCCGACAAGGCCGAGGTGAGCCGCGCCACGGTTTCACTCGCACTCCGCAACCACCCCAGCCTGCCGGTGATGACACGCCAACGCATTCAACAGGTCGCAGGGCAACTCGGTTACCGGCCCAATCCACTGGTCTCGACTTTGATGAGTTATCAACGGGCGGCCAGATCGGATCGCCCCACGAATCTGACCCTGGCCCTGCTGCTCAAGTTCTCGCGGCGCGGCTCCTGGCAACAGTATCTCTCGCCGGACTTGATCTCGGGTGCCATCGAACGCGCCGGGCAGCTCGGTTATCGCCTGGAGGAATTCTGGCTCGACGATTTGAAGTTAGACGGCAAGCGCCTGAACCAGATCCTCTTTCAGCGAGGAGTGCCCGGAGTGATCCTCGCGCCGTTGCCGTCGGCGGCGGGAGATTTTGCCTTGGATTGGGACAAGCTTTCCGCCGTCACGATTGGCTATTCACTAGCCCGGCCCGAACTCCACCGCGTCACGAGTGATCGTTACCACGCGATGTTGCTCGCCGTTCATGAACTGCGGAAACGTGGCTATCGCCGACTGGGCCTGGCGCTCGAATCCAATCAAGACGAGCGCGTGCATCATCAATGGGTGGCTCCGTTTCTTTGGGAGCAAATGCACGGCAAACCCGGGGATCGCGTGCCGCTTTTGGTCGTCAAAGGCGAGGAATGGAACGAACAACGATTCGCAGCCTGGTTCCGGGAAAGCTCTCCTGAAGTGATCCTCGGTTACGATCCTCAAATCATCGCCTGGCTGGAGCGACTGGGGCGGCGGGTGCCTCGCGATGTTGGGTTCGCGCACTTGTGGAATCCGGACCAGTCCGGCAAACTCGCCGGTCTGTATCACGATCCTCCCGGGATCGGAGCGGCAGCCGTCGATTTTTTGGTCGCGATGATCCACACGAATGATCGGGGCATACCTCAATCGCCCCGAGTGATGCAGTTGGAGGCGTCATGGGCGGAGGGAAGAACCATTAAGGAACGCGGGAAAAGCGCACCGCGCAGGCAAACAGGTGTGTCCCTGGTCAAGGCACGGCCACAGCGCGCGTGATGATCTCCATCACCCAGTCGTCGGACGGCGAAGACTGCATCTCGGCACGCCGTTTTTCGGGGATAATTGGACGCATTGTAATCGGCTACCGGCGCAGCGCTGTCCTGGGTTGCTTGTTGCTCGGCTCTGCGTTGCTGCTGTCCCAAGACATTCCACCACAAGAGAGAATCCTCCCGGACACTACGGCGCCCCAGTCAACCGCGACCAATCCGCGCGCCTCAGCAACTGCCACCAGTTTGAGCGGAGCGGCGCTAAGTCGCGCATACTGTCAGAGTTGCCACTGGTATCCCGAGCCGACTTTGATCGACCGGGAGACTTGGAGCAAAGGGACGCTCCCCTACATGTCAAACTGGCTGGGTGTGGGGAAGTTCGATCACAGTCGGCGCGCCGATGCCCAGCTCCTCGAGAGACCCATTCCACCGTTGGAGCATTGGCAACTCATCAACCGTTATTACTTGGAAAACGCGCCCGCCACCCCACCGCCGCAACCACCGCACCCACAGACACGCCTGTCTCTGCCGGGATTCACGGCCAAACCGCTCTTCCTTCGGCCCGCCCTGTCGCGCACGTCCCTGCTCAAGATCGATCCCGCGCGCCGCGCGCTCTGGATCGGGGACGCCAACGCCCACACTCTCGAACGAGCCAACGCCGCCGGCCAAGTCGAACAGCGCTTCATTCTTCCCAGCGATCCGGTTCGCGTATCATTTCACGGATCAGAGCTTTATCTCACATTGATTGGGCGGCTTCTCCCGTCCGATGAACTCGCTGGATCGGTGGGCTGGTTTAGTCCGGACACAGGTCGATTCACGGCCCAACTGCAAAATCTCCGCCGCCCCGCCGCCGCCCTCGAAGCAGACCTGAATGGGGATGGCCAAAAAGATGTCATCGTCTGCCAGTTTGGAAATCGCCTCGGACGGCTCTCGTGGTTCGAGAAGTTGGGAGAGGGCCGGTTCGCCGAACATGCCCTCCTCGAACGACCCGGCGCGGTCCAGGCTTACGTGGTCGATGCCAATGCGGATGGACGGCCCGACGTGCTGGCCCTGACCGCCCAGGGCAGGGAAGGAGTTTATTTGCTGCAAAACGAAGGAGGCGGCAGGTTCCGCGAGCGGGCCGTGATCCAGCAGCATCCGGCGTTTGGTTACTCACAACTGGAGCTGATCGATTTCAACCGAGACGGCCACCTGGACCTGCTCACGGTGAACGGCGACAGCGGCGATTACCCGAGCGGACCGCGGGCGTTCCACGGAGTCCGTCTCTACCTGAACGACGGATGGTTCAATTATCGTGAGGCATGGTTTCATCCCATGAATGGTGCCTATCAAGCGGTCGTGGCGGACTTCGACGGCGACGGCGATCTCGATGTCGCGGCGATCTCCTTTTTCCCCGACTACCAGAACGCTCCAAACGATTCCTTCCTGCTGTTGGAAAATCTTGGCGATCTCAAGTTTCAGCCCTGGTCTCTGCCCGAAGCCAACGACGGGCGCTGGCTGAGGATGGATGCCGGTGACCTCGATGGGGACGGGGACATAGACCTGGCACTCGGCTCCTTTCTTCCCGGCCCCGAAACCATATCCATCCCGGCTGCACTTTGGACCCGCTGGCAGACAAACCGCGTCTCGGTGCTGCTGCTCCTGAACACGCGCCGCGACAAGACCGCTGCCCCCTGAAGGAGGTGCGTGATGCGATTCAGCAGCAGTCGGGTCCGGTTCCGTTCGCGCATCTCCCTCGAACGAAAGATTGTTTTCGTCGAGGATTCGGAGTTTTTCTCCATTAAACGGGTTCACTAAACGAGTTAAGTGACACCCTAGTTGCGGGCTTACGCTCGCTCTCTATATTCAAAACTGACCACAGTCATCAAAATAATCAGAACAAAAAATGCCCTGTAACATCTCGGCAGTAAGTGAAAGGCGCAAACAGTATGCAAAAGCTAATACAATTCGGTTGCATCGGCATGGCCGCTTTGGCCTTCGCCGTCGCACCCGCATCTCGTGCGGACATCTACACGTTGTTTTACGATAACATTCCGGGAAATCTGGTCAGCGACCTCACCGGCAACAGCGCGTTCCCGAACTCGCCGACCCGGACGGAGGTCCGCCCCTTCTTCAAGCCCTTCAACGGTGAGAACCTCGGGGCGAACTACGGCTTTCGAATGGTGGGCTACTTTTCACCACCGGATACCGCAAATTACAACTTTTACATTTCGGCCATGGACACCGCGGTGCTCTACCTGAGCACCGACGACGATCCGACGAACAAGGTCTTGATCGCCTCCGAGCCGAACCCGCCCGGCAATCAAGATCACAATTTCCTCGGCGTCGTGCGCCGAAACCCTGCCGCGCCGGAGAATCGCTCAACGACGCTATTTCCCAGCGGCATTCCACTAGTAGCGGGTCGAAAGTATTTCATCGAGGCGCTGCACAAGGCCGGTGTGGAAACTATCGCTTGTTGCGACGTCATGGCGGTCGCTGTCGAGGGTGGCCCGCTGCCAGCAGTCACCAATTCGATCTTCGTTGTGGACGACAACTCAATTCCCGGAGCCTATCTTTCCCAGGCGCTGAACGAAGGGCCGGGGGCGATTTTGGTCCAGCCGACGGACCAAACTGTGGTGGACGGACGGCGGCCCACCTTCACCTGCCGCGTCGATGGGACACCGCCATACGAATTGCAGTTGCTTCAGTTTGGCGTCTTTCCGGTGGCCACCGCCACTTTTCACACGCCCTCGGGCTACGCGAGCATAACGGGCCCGCCCGCGAACCTCGCGGAAGATGACGGAGCGGAGTATGTCATCACCGTCAACGGCGTACCCAGCAGCCCGGCCATTCTGCATGTGACACCTGATACAGACGTGCCGATGCTGGTAAGCGTATCAGGAGCCCCTTCTCTGGATGGCATATTCATCACTTTTTCCGAACCGATGCAACTCGCCAGCGTGACGGATTTCTTCAACTATTCCATCACCAATCAAAACGGCGCACCTTTGGGCATTAACCTCGCGGTACCTCCGACTTTACTGTCGGACGACCGCACTATTCTCCTGCCGACTGAGGCACAGGTCGCCAGTGAGCAATACTGTGTGGTGGTCAACAATGTTCGAGAAGCCGCCTCCTCTGCAAAGGCCATCGCGGCCAACAGCACCGCATGCTTCGAGGTTCCGGCCCTTTCGATCACGCGCCATCCTCAAACGGTGGGCACCCCTGAACGCGGGCGGGCTGCCTTCTCGGTCGCAGCGGTTGCCACCACGCCCATTTCCTATCAATGGCAGCAGGCGGCGGCGGGATCAGAGGAGTTCACCGACATATCGGGCGCCACCAGCTCGAACTACGTTCACTCGCCTGTGCTATTGTCGGACAGTGGAGCACGCTTCCGTTGCCGGGTGTCCGCCAACGGATCGGATGTGACGAGCAGCGCGGGAGCGATTTCCGTCATCTATCAGGATTCTCAAAGGCCAGCGGTCGTCGTCGCAGCAGCGGCGACGGGTTTGGCGGGTGTCTGGGTCAGGTATTCGGAGCCGGTGGACCCGGCGTCGGCAACGCTGCCTTCCAATTACAGCATCGCTGGCATCACGATCTCCGGTGCCTCACTGGACGCTTCTGGCACGCTCGTCACGTTGGCGACCAGTCCGTTGAGCGCCGGCACGCCCTACGTTCTGCATGTCACCGGCGTGAAAGACACCGCGGCGGCACAGAACACTATTCTGCCTGATACGCAAGTGTCCTTTACGGCGACCGCGACGGGATATGCCGCGACGGTGCTGGCGGACGAGCCGGTGGTTTACCTGCAATTCGAAGAGGACATCGGGGCAACCGTCGCGCAAAATCAAGGTTCTCTGGGTGCCCCGGCAAATGCTACCTATCAGCCTGGTCCGACCACTGCGGCCTCGCCCTCCGGTCTCGTTCCACCGGCATATCAGGGCTTCACTCCAGCAAATCGCGCCGCAACGTTCACGGGAACGGAGCGACTCACGGTTTCTGAAGTGGACGTGTTTGCCGCACTTGGGACCAATGTGCTGAAAGGCGCCGCGGGGCTTACGATCGAAGCATGGGTGAGTCCAAACTTCGCCTCCGGCCGAGGCACTCTGCTCACCCAACAAGGCGGCAATGGCGTTGGCTGGTTGTGGGTCAGTCCAGGCAACATGCAGTTTGCCACGGGCGGCACCGGTTTCGGTGGAAACAATGGCTATCCTTTCGCGCATGGTACGTGGCACCACTTGGCGGCCGTAATGGACGAAACAGGGCACAAGATCTACTTCGACGGCAGTCAGGTCCTCTCTGGTGGGAACAACCCTTCAGGTCCGGCCAGCGCATCTGACGCTAACGTCATCATCGGTGGCGGCGGCGATGTCTGGAGCAACGGTGAGGAGGTTGCGCTGTTCCAAGGGCAAATGGACGAAGTGGCCCTTTACCGCAAGGCGCTGAGTCCAGTGGATATCAAACGACACTTCGACGCGGCCATCGGCAACGTCCCGCTTGGGCCGAGCGAGATCAACTTGATCACGATCTCCCAGGAACATGTGGTTGTGGATTGGAATGTAGGCGGCATTCTACAAAGCGCCACCAACGTGGCTGGCCCCTATGCCGATGTGCTTGGAGCCATCGCTCCGCCTTACGCGACTCCTCTGCCAACCCGGCCGACGTTCTGGCGAGTGCGGCGGTAATCTGAGAGCACGCATCACGGAAGGGCCGCCGAAAGGTGGCCCTTCCCTTGTACGAACAACGTAGAGTCTCATAACCAGCAGTCATGGCTCTTGAACACGAAGCGTCGTCGTCTGACCCAGTCCTACGGTGGCAGCGATTGCTAGGTTGGCCTATGCCGCCTCATTTTCAGAATTGATTGAAGCAGCTTTACACCGACAAGAAGGAGAACCCACCTCGTGAACACGAATGTCAGACGTTTGGTGAACCATTCGCCACTCGCCGATTATCTTGGAGCCCTTCTGATCACAGCACTTTGTCTGATGCCCATCGTCTGCGCCAGCGGACAATTGGTTATCAACGAAATCCTGGTGTCGAACCAGAACGGCCTGTTGGACGAGGACGGTGAACCTCAGGACTGGATCGAGATCATCAACCGAGGTCCGGAAATAGTGAATTTGTCCAACTGGTCCCTGAGCGACGACGCGGACCATCCCGAACAATGGATGTTTCCATCGCGCACTCTCGCGCCCGGCGAATACCTCGTGGTCTTCGCCTCCGGCAAGGATCGCAAGACGCCCACTGGCACAAACCGGTTTCACACCAACTTCAAACTCAGCGGTTCGGGAGAATTCCTCGGCCTCTATTCACCCGGCCAACCTCGCGTTCTGGTGAGCGGTTTCTCTCCGAACTATCCCGAGCAA
Organism: Limisphaerales bacterium; assembly: GCA_044229355.1. Classification (GTDB taxonomy): domain Bacteria; phylum Verrucomicrobiota; class Verrucomicrobiia; order Limisphaerales; family JADJPG01; genus JBGARF01. Next base: position 7,249 of record JBGATF010000002.1, on the reverse strand, counting down.
CGCAACGACAACTCCTTTGGATTTGATCCCGGCGGCAACCTCCGCTACTTCGCAGCGCCCACCCCCAGTGCCCCGAATGGCGAGAGCACCATCACTGGCGTGGCGGAACCGGTGCATTGCAGCGTCAACCGAGGCCACTTCACCCAGCCATTTGACCTGATTCTCTCGTGTCCCACCCCCGCAGTCATCATCCGGTACACGCTCGACGGTTCTGAGCCGACCGCCAGCTCCGGATTGCCCTACTTCCAGCCACTGCGCGTGACCAACACCACGCTGTTCCGTGCGGCGGCGTTCCGCGCCGGCCTTCTTCCCTCGCATACGGAGACTCATTCCTACCTTTTCAATCTCACGCCCGCCCAACGATCCCTGCCGATCTTGTCCATCGTCACCGCGACAAATCATCTCTACGGACGCGCCGGCATTCTCGGCATGGGCGGCGGCAGCCGTCAGGCGGGCGACAATTTGTTCATCACAAATAATCCCGCTACCGACTTTCACAACCCTTCCGCCCGCGGTCTCGCCTGGGAGCGCCCCTCTTCCCTGGAACTGATCCAACCCCACGACAACTCCGGGTTCCAAGTCGATTGCGGCCTGCGCGTGCAAGGCAGCGATTACCACCGCCCGCGCCTGCTGCCCACCAGCAAGTTCTCCTTCGGCGCCTTCTTCCGCGGCGACTACGGGCCGGGCCGGCTGCGCTACCCTTTCTTCCCGCTGACGGCACTGAAAGACTTCAATCGCCTCGTGTTGCGCGGCGGCGCCAATGAGCCGTTTAATCCCTTCGTGCGCGACGAACTCACCCGCCGTCTGCTGCTCGACATGGGCCACCTCTCCGCGCACGGTGCCCTCGTCAATCTTTTCACCAACGGCGGCTACGCCGGTTACTACAATCCCGCCGAACGCATCGACGCGGAAATGCTCCAGTCCCACCTCGGCGGCAGCCATCAGTGGGACGTGGTCAACGCCTTCGGTGGCGTCATCGACGGCGATCGCGCCGACTTCGCCGCTCTCGTCAGTTACATCACCACTCAATCCGCCGCCAGCCCGTCTGTTTACCAGGAAATAATGCGCCGTCTCGATCTGGTGAACTTCGTGGATTACCTCCTCCTCCACGTCTATGCCTCGGCGTCCGACTGGCCGGCGAACAATTTTGTCGCCTACCGGAACCGCAGACCGGAGGACATCTGGCGTTTCATCGCCTGGGACGGCGAAAGTACATTCGGCGCCGACAACCTGGGCTGGCTGGACGACACTTTCGCCAAGTCCGGCTCCGGCTACCCATCCTCCGGGCTGGCCTCGCCCAATTCCGAGATCGCCCGGATGTATCAGAGTCTGCGCGCCAGCCCCGAATTCCGCCTACTCTGGGCCGATCGCATCCACAAACAGCTCTTCAACGGTGGCGCTCTCACCGATGCAAACATCACCAATCGCTTCGCGGAAATGCGCAACCAGATGCTCGGGGTCTTCGACATGATCGACTTCGTCAGCCGCTACAACACCGGGCGCCGCGCTGCGCTCATGCCGATGCTCAACACCTACGGACTCTACGGCTTTTCCAACGCGCTTTACGGCATCTTCGCCTCCTCGAACGCGCCAGTCTTCAGCAAACACGGCGGTTCTGTCGTGCCTGGCTTTTCGCTCACCATGACGGCCCCGCTGCCCGGGAGCGCGATCTACTACACCACCAACGGAGACGATCCGCGTGTCATGTTCACCGGCGCCGTCAGCAACAGCGCCGTGGCCTACGCTGGCTCCATCACGCTCAACCAGTCCATGCGCATCCGCGCCCGCGCACTCTGGCAGGGCACCAACTGGAGCGCGCTCAACGAAGCCGACTTCAACGTGGCCGCGCTCGGCGTCCCGCTCCGGCTCACCGAGCTGAATTACAACCCCACGAACCCCGCCCATGAATTTCTGGAAATCCAGAACATCGGCGGCTCGGCGGTCGATCTGAGCGGCATGACCTTCGAAGGCGTCACCTTCACCTTCGGCGTCGGCGCGACGCTCGCGCCCGGCGCGCGGCTGGTGCTCGTGTCGGACTTCGGCCCCGCCGAGTTCGCGGCGCGGTATCCGGGCGTGGCCGTGTCTGGCTATTACAGCGGCAACTTGAACAACGGCGGCGAACGCATCGCGCTGAAAGACCGCAACGGCAACTACATCTTCACCGTCGATTACGACGACGCGGGCGGCTGGCCCACCGCGCCGGATGGTGGCGGAACTTCGCTCGAACTCACCGATGTCTTCGGCGATCCCGACGACCCGGCCAACTGGCACGCCAGCACCTCGCCCGGCGGTTCGCCCGGCGGCGCCAACTCGTCCGTGCCCGCGCCCGCCGTGCGCCTGAGCGAAGTGCTCGCCGAAAACGGCGGCGTGGTGAACCACAACGGCACGTTCCCCGATTACGTCGAAATCCAGAACACCGGCGGTGGCCCCGTGAATCTCGCCGGCTGGTCGCTCACCGACGACGGTAACGCGCGCAAGTTTGTCTTCCCCTCGACCAGCATCCCGGCCGGCGGCTACCTCACGGTCTGGTGCGATGACGCCACGAACACCACGCCCGGTCTGCACACCGGCTTCTCGCTCCAGCGCGGTGGCGACAACGTCTATCTCTTCAACGCCAGCAGCAATCTCGTCGATGCGATCACGTTCGGTCTGCAACTGACCAACCATTCCGTCGGCCGCGTCGGCGGCGAATGGGTCTTGAACACGCCCACGCCCAACGCGGACAACGCCGCCGCCGGCCTGGCCGCCGCTTCCAGCCTCTCGATCAACGAATGGCAGGCCAGCGCGCCGCCCGGCCAGAGCGACTGGATCGAACTCCACAACACCGCCGCCCAGCCCGTCGCCTTGCGCGGCTGTTACCTGTCCATCACCACCGCCGTCCACCGCATCACCTCGCTGTCCTTCGTGCCGGCGTTTGGTTTCGTGCAGCTTTTCGCCGCCGAGGGCGTCGGGCCGGATCATCTCGACTTCCGGCTGAACGCGGCGGGCGCGACCATCGTGCTTCACGACGCCGTGGCCGCCGAGATCAACCGCGTCACCTACACCAACGCCGTCGAGGGACTCACGCGCGGACGCCTGCCCGACGGCACGGCCAGCATCGTCAACTTCCCCGGCAGCGCCAGCCCCGGCGCGAGCAACTACGTGAACACCTACACCGGCGCGGTGATCAACGAGGTGCTTGCGCGTAACCGCTCCGCCGTGACCAACGCGGGCAACGCCGCCGACTACATCGAGCTGTTCAACCCCACCGGCACGCCGTTCTCATTGCTCGGCATGAGCCTGAGCGTGGACTCCGCCAAGCCGGGGCAGTATGTCTTCCTGGCCGGCGCAAGCGTTCCGGCCAACGGCCATCTCGTCATCTGGTGGGACGGCTCGCGTCCCGCCTCGTTCGGCCCCGCCGACTACAACACCGGCCGCTCGCTTGATGGCGAGAGCGGCGGCGTTTACCTGTTCAATTCGCAAGGGCAGGTCGTGAACAGCGTCGAATACGGCTTCCAGGTCATCGACCGCCCCATCGGCGTTTCCGGCGGCCAGTGGCGGTTGCTCGCCTCGGCCACGCCCGGCGTCGCGAACGCCGCGCCCGCCGCGCTCGGCACCAACGCCGCGTTGCGCATCAATGAGTGGATGGCCAATCCCGCCGGCGGGCCGGACTGGTTTGAGCTGTTCAACACCACGAATCTGCCCGTGGAACTCGGCGGCCTCTACCTGACGGATGATCCGTCCAACGCCGGCCAGCGGCAGTTCCGCGTCGCGCCGTTGAGCTTCATCGGGCCGTCCGGCTTCGTGCAATGGATCGCGGACGGCGACGCCGACCAGGGCCGTGACCACGTCAACTTCAGCCTCGACGCGAGCGGCGAATCCATCTGGCTTTTCCGCAGCCCGACCGGCACCAACTTCACGTTGATTGACTCGGTGGCATTCGACACGCAGCAGCGCAACGTCTCCGAAGGCCGCCTGCCCGATGGCCAGGCGAACATCACGGCCTTCCCCGGCTCGGCGACGCCCGGCGAGAGCAATTACCTGCCGACGCCCGGCGTCGTCATCAATGAAGTGCTCACGCACACCGACGCGCCGCTGGAGGACGCGGTGGAACTGAGCAACACTGGCGCGAGCGCGGTGAACCTCGGCGGCTGGTATCTGAGCGACAGCCAGGACGACTTCAAGAATTACCGCATCCCCGACGGCACGACCATTGCGGCGGGCGGCTTCGCGGTGTTCTACCAAAACCAATTTGGCGCGGCGTTCACCTTTGATTCCGCGCACGGCGACGAGGCGTGGCTCTCCGCCGCGGATGCCAACGGCAATCTCACCGGCTACCGCACTGGCGCGAAATTCGGCGCGGCGGAAAACGGCGTTTCCTTCGGCCGCGTCGTCACGTCCGTCGGCGTGGACTACGTGGCCATGAGCGTGCGCACCTTTGGTCAGGACAGCCCGGCGACGCTGGCGCAATTCCGCACCGGCACGGGCCTGCCGAACGCCGCGCCGCTCGTTGGCCCCGTCATCATCAGCGAGTTGATGTATCACCCGCAGGAAATTGCCGGGTTCACCGGCGACGACGAATACATCGAACTGCGCAACCTCACAGGCGCGCCGGTTCTGCTCTTCGATCCGGCATTTCCGACGAACCGATGGAAGGTCGCCGATGGCGTGGACTTCACTTTCCCGCCGAGCGTCACGCTGCCGGCCAACGGCTTCGCGCTTGTGGTTCCCTTCGACCCGGCCGACGCGGCGTTGCTGGCCGCGTTCCGATCCAATTACGGCGTTTCGGCAGCAGTGCTCGTCTTTGGGCCTTACATTGGCAAGCTCGACAACGCAGGCGAGAACATCGAACTGCTCAAGCCCGATGCGCCGCAACCGCCCGGCACGCCCGACGCCGGTTTCGTCCCCTACGTGCTCGTGGACAGGGTTGATTATCGCGACGCGGCACCGTGGCCCGCAGGAGGAGTCGATGGTGGCGGCCTGTCCTTGCAGCAACAGGGCGATTCCTCCTACGGCAACGAGCCGTTGAACTGGCGCGCGTCGATGCCCACACCCGGCGTGGCCAACGGCATCGGTATCGTCGCCCCGCCGTTTATCGCATCGTCACCACAAACCCGGGTCGCTGTGGAAGGCGATGCCGTCTCGCTCACCGTAACGGCCAGTGGTGCCGGATTGCTCGGCTACCAATGGCGACTGAACGGAACAGACGTTCCTGGTGCGACGAATGCCACTCTCCAGTTCGACTTCATCTCCGTCGCTGACGAGGGTGACTACGACTGCCTAGTCAGCAACCCTGGCGGTGCCGCGATAAGCGCCCGCACGCGTATCAGCGTGCTCGCTCCGCCGGAGGTTCTGATTCCGCCAGCCAGCATTACCAACAGATTCGGCAGCAACGTGGTCTTTACCGTGATCGCCAGAGGCTCCGAGCCGCTGCATTTTCAATGGCGGCTCAACGGCGTCAACTTATCCGGCGAAACGAATGCCTCCCTCCTGCGCAACAACATTCGACTGGCTGACGACGGCGAGTATGACGTGCTCATTTCCAACCCGGTGAACACCACCATCATGGCCGCCGCGCGACTCCTGGTGCTGATCGACCCCGTCATCGTCCAGCGGCCGGTGAATCAGACCATCGCCGAAGGCACCGACTTCACCATGAGTGTCGAAGTCACCGGCAATCCTGCGCCCTTTGCCTACAGTTGGCGCCGCGGTATCAGCCAAATCGCCACCAACTTCGGCAACTTCCGCACCAACTTTGTCACCCTCAACAGCACGGCGGCGGGATTGATCCTCCCCAGCAATACGGCTTCGAGCAAGTTCACCATGATCCTGGTCGTTTACAACCAGGCAAACCCATCGCCTGCCTTCAACAGCCCCAGCGTCGCCTTCTTTACCAACACCGTGCTGGCTGATTTCGACCGCGACGGAATCCCTGACATTGTCGAGAACCAGTTGGGCCTGTCCCCGACCAATGCGGCGGACGCGGCGCTCGACATCGACGGCGACGGCCTGAGCAACCGGGCCGAGTACCTTGCTGGCACCGATCCCACCAATGCCCTAAGCGTTCTAAAAGTGGAACTCCTCGGACCTCCGGCGGCTCCCTTGGTGACATTCCCTGCTATGGCAGCCAAGACGTACAGCGTGCAATACAGGGACAGCCTAGGCACGGACACTTGGTTGCGACTAGCTGAACTGCCCGCCCGATCCAATAGCCGGATTGAGTTCGTACCCGATCTGAATCCGGCAACCAACCGGTTTTATCGGGTCACAACTCCCGCCCGACCCTAGCAGGCCGTTGAAAAAAGCGCATTTAGCGGCGGCCCGTGGATCCGTCACTTCAGCCGAGGAGGGAGCCACCAGCCCAGCGATTTGTAATGGTATGGCCCATTCCGACAATCACTTGCCACCAAATGCAACTCACTGTGCTGCTTCTCTATAGATCTCATCTCTGTAACGGGTTTGCCCCGCGGTTTTTCAACGCGTGATCGCGCGGGCACCGATCAGCAAGTTGTCCAGTCCGAAGAGCGTGTGGAGGTGATACCCGTTTTTATGCAGCCCCGGATACCGCATTTTCCGAACGCGGAATAGAGTAAGCGTCATCTGGACCATGCGGCGGAGGACTTCTCCAGTTCACGGAACGCCTTGCCGCCGGACGGCAGACTGAAGCGCGTGATCGCGTTGCCAGTTCGTGACGAGCGAGCCGCAGCCTTTCTCGCATGCACGCAAGAGCACGGTGTGGCAATGCGCGTTAAGCGGTGTTGAAGTCGTCAACGCCGGGCAACGGATTTCAACAGGCCCGCCGGATGGCGCGTGCAGCGTGAACAGAAACCGAAGGACATCCTTCGGGGTGGGGCGTCCATCCGAAAAGCATACGTCTAGTGTGCGCAACGCTTCGCTCCGAATGGAGCCGCAGCGTGTGAAATCGTGGCTGCGTGGAATGTGTCGCGGCGGGCTTGATTCCTGGTGTGACGCGCGAATCAGCGCACGCTTGGGCGGGCGGGATGGGAGGCAACTGCGGATGCTTTGGCACAGGATTGGCAAATGCAGGCCCGACCGATTTGGTCAGGCCGGATTTGCATCAATCGTTGCAGAGGGATACGGACATGAACGCACCAACAGTCGTCAACCGTGCCCGTGCAATTGGCCAGCGCACAACTGTTGGGTTGCCCACAGAGCGGACAAAGGGACTGGCTGATCGTTTTCATCTGCTTGAGGAAAGCATACACTATTTCCGGACGGTGCGAATGGTTATGCAGAACTACTTCTGCGC